>CAWDLC010000015.1:0-87469 GCA_963803045.1 Binataceae bacterium (SeqCode)
CCCCTGAAATACGATAACGGTCAAATTTCCTTTGAGATCGTGAAGAGTTAGGAAACATTCCGGTTTATAAATCAGGCATAATAGGCTCGAAAAGCCGAAGAATTGAAACGGGCTCCGTATTCCTTAATGGATAACTTTGGTATTGGTTGGCAGTCCGCTTGTATTTGCTGGAAGTGCACGGGGTTATTTCGTAATCCAGGGCGCTGGAAATGTTTTTTGGCACCCTAGGGGTGTTCATCCAGTCTGTATCCCCAGACCGGCATTTTCTTGCCGTCGATGTACACCGTGCGCCCATCAATGGCTACCCTGCCCGTGGCAATTAAATCGTGGATGGCAAAAGGATAGATTTCCCAATCGCCTTTTACTTTCAGCATATCCTGTAAACGACTACAGATATGTCCCATAATTATCTGCAGGTCTGCATCCGCCTTTTCCCTGAAATCATCATAGGTTTTGATATTTTGCGTGGTTACAAAACCGGAGATGCGATTAAATCCTGAAATAAGACCTTTTTCGCCCTTTGCTTCCAATTCGTTTAAGGTTTGGATGATATCGAGCGGTCTGGACTGTACCAGCACCGGCCCGTGGTCTTCGCTTTTATCGGCGATGAACAGCGTTGACCGCAGCGATTTATCCCCGGCGATAATTGCTTTGGCAGACGGCATCCAGTGAAGGCCTTCATAATTTTTAGTGGTATCCCCCGGGTGCACATTAATCATTCTGGGGTAGTATCTATCTATCATCCAGTCCGTATTCCACTGGTCGAATCCGGCCAGGCAGATTAAATCGGGCTGTTTCCCGAGCTTATTTTCGATTAAGCGGGAGACTTCCTGTTCGTATTGCACTCTTTCCGGACAATTCCGTGGGACCTTGCCCGCACCATATTTACGGCGCGCTTCCTTGAGAAAAAGGGTATGGCTGAGTTCAATGACTTCGTGTTTGTTTTCTTTGGCAATAGCAGTTCCGCCGCAACCGGGACGATTGGTGAAGACAAGATAATCGTGCTCCGGATTTCGGGCCACGATTTCACGATAGTTTGTCCCCGAGCCGGAAATAAAGCAGACGATGGTCATTCTCTGCCCTGATTTAGCAGGGTCATAAATTAACTGCATCATTACCTCTTTTCCGATGTTCTTTCGCAGCGAGGTGGTTTTGGACTAGTGGTGTTCCCGGCATTCTTTACAATAACCATGCCGCTCACATTTGATTTTAGGGCAGGCGCAGTCCGTTTTCTGCTGCATAACAATATCATAGCACCATCAAGGTATTTTTTAAGGTGGCGTAATCATGACTTCACACGTGCAGTTTGAGCCAGTTTTCCAAGTCCAGCGAAAACCTGTTGACCGTTGGGGTTCATTAAAGATTTCATGGTAGAAGCCTTCGTAAAGTTTCAATGTTTTATCCTTCGAACTGACTCCATCAAACAGCATCTTGCTGCTGGATGGGTCCGAGATGCGGTCGGCAGTGCCCTGCATAATGAGTATTGGGAGAGACAATGCAGATATTTGAGAAGAAACGTTTCATGAAAGGGCCGGCGATCCCGTTGGGGAACGCACGCTTGCGCAAATCGCTCTTCATGGTGGTTCTACAATTGGTGCGGCGTAATCCGTGGCTGCGGCAGTTCTACGAACGGCTCCGGGCCGCAGGCAAACCAGGAAAAGTCGCCATCATCGCCGCCATGCGAAAATTGCTGACCGCAGTCTGGAGCGTGGCGACTCACCGCAGACCCTTCGTGCCGATAATGCCGGCGCTGCCAGTCACGAAAATCGCTTGACGCACTCCACGGCATCTAGCGCGCGGAGTTATACTCCATCGTGGTATGTTCAATGACAGACGCGAGGCTGGTGATCACCATTTCCGCTTTATGTTTTACGATGCAGGTGAGATCATCCTTCGGTTGCGAACGCTGAATCACCAGGTTGGGACAGAACGGCGCGGCTGCGATTCCCTCGAGTTCGCGGCCAATCCGCGTCATCCAGTCGTCGAGATCTTCAGATGACCGCGCGTTAGCGAACGGGAGTGAGCCGATGATGCGGCTGCGGCGTGCGGTGATAGTCAAGTCTGGTCCCGAAACGCGATGCATCGGGGCAGCGATAATCGGAAGCCGCATTCGATTCGCGATTGTACTCGGCAGCCGCGAAGCAAATCCTGAAAAGTCCAGAAGGACTCTCACGCCACCCGGAATAGGTCGTCCGAAGAAGTGTCTTTTTGTGTCTGAGGCGAGCAAATCTCATACGATGCGAGGGTTCCCCTATTTTGGAAAACCCCGCATTTTTTCCTATCCGAGGCGATGCGAGCCGATGCCGTTAGACGCCCCCGACCACCTTGGCAATCTGGTGCCTTCGACCACTCGGCCAGGTCTCAGCCTGGCGCTAGGCAAACGAATTTGGCGGGCCGTCGCCTGCCTCGGTCTACCTCAGCGGAGCTTCGAGCGCGCTCAGAGCCGCCGCTTCGGCGCCGGCCTCCGCACTCAACTTGCTAGGGAATCTTCCTTCCAGCGGGCTGAGGCCCGCACCCCACTCCAGGATGTAAAGTGCGAATCGCGCCAAATGGTCTAGCGGCCATGGCACCAGATCGGCGGCATCGCGGAATTCGTCTATCGATTGCCGGTCCCACCCGAGCAGACCGCTCACGAACATGCAGATGGGCAGCGACGCGAAAAGCGTAAATACAACGGTGAAGCCCGTATTCAGTGGATGTCCCGCTCCTTGCCACGATGACATCGCGATAATGCGCAAGATCGAATAGTTTACGATCGCGGTAATAGCCGGATTCACGAGCGTCTGCCACCAGCTAACGACAGGCTTGATTACAAATCTGATCATCAACAGCCACGCGAAAAGCGATTTCAATATCGAGGATAAGATGAAAGCGTAGAAAACACCGGCAAAACCGAATGCCCCCAGGAACACTCCGATCAACATAATTCGCGAAATATGTTCCACCACTAGAGTCCATGACATCAGTCCCGTTCGACCTGCGCTCTGCAACACTTCATCTGCTGGGCGGCTGGAAAAATCAATTGCCCGCCACAGATGCATCAAACCGATCACGAGCGCCGCTCGGGCAAACTGATGTGGCAGGAGTCCTCGAATGAAAATGTTGGAGGACGCGACGAACGCGCCGCCGACCATTGCCAGTACTATCAGCCCCCACCTGAGCCCCTGATCGATGTAGCGCCGGCTCAAAGCCATTTTGCCGGCAGCCATGCTCTCCGAGATCGACGGCATGAGCATCGAGAAGATGTATGCGCTGGCTTCCAAATAACCGAAGGTCAGCGCGAACACGACGAGAAACAGTTCGTTCAGTTCGACGAAGTCGTCCAAACGCCGCCCCATTATGAACGGAACAATCGCGGTGCTGACAGCTGCAAGCGCGCGCCCACCGGAAAGCCTCAATCCATAGCTCAGAGAACGAACGACTGTGTCGCGATCGAAGTGGGCTAGGAAAATGGTAGAGATGCGAAAGCCCACTGCCCGATAAAAGAGCGCGCTGATTGCGATCATCAAAGAGTGCGCCACGAACGATCCGATCGCAAAGCCGAACACCACTCCCATTCCTTCGCCGAACACCGGATGCATCAGTCCCCAGCGCCGCATGTAGATGCCGCAACTCATCTGGATTACCGGGGTCAGAACATACGAGATCAAGATCAGGAAAATTGAAAAGTCGAATCTCTGCAGCGCGCGAAAGAGGTCGCGGAAGATCAGCACCAATCCCGGAAACTGAATCACCAGGTGCAGAATCACGATCCAGCTCAGGAACCCCAGCGCGCTGTGAGGCATCAGTGTGGCCGCGAACATGCCCAAAATGCCGATCTCGAGGACTCCGGCGATAATGTGAAACCAGATCGCGAGCTGGACATATGTGATTGCCCGGCGCGGATCGGTGACGCGGTATTCGGCAAAATATTTCACCATCGCCTGCGTGGTTCCCAAATCCAAAAGCACGAAGAACACCGCCATGAACTGACCGACGATCGACCACTCGCCGCGAGCCTCGACCAGCGGATTCACGAAATTCATTTGAATATAGAAAGTGATCAGAAACCCGAGTGGCATCATGATCCCGATCGCCAGGAAATAGTTGTACAGAAACCCGCTAAGCGGCCGATGAAATCCGACTTTGTTCCACCGCGGGTCGGCTTTGCCGATGATACTTGCGGCGCCGAGCAACGGGCTGCGAGAAGTAGCCTCAGGACGCGCTGCCAAATGATCGTAGTCCCGATGGAAGTGGTCCAGAAGTTCGAAGTGCCCGAGACTATAGCGGCGGACAAAGTAGAAGGCCGCAACGAAAAGAAAAAGAAGAGTTGTGAAGATCGTGCCGACTACAATCGCGTCATTGCGGTGGGGTACGGGCGCTCCGATCCACGAACCATATGGCATGGGCTTTATGCCGCCGACATCGCGACTCAGGTAGTAAAATAGCCAGTTGAAATACGGCCATCTCTGGAGGTCATAGTTTTCTGCGCCGGATACTCCCGCAAGCAATGCCGCGTAACTGGTCTTGCGATCCGCCTGATCGCCCTGGTTCAACCATGGAGTGAAGATGTAGACCAAACCCTGGCCAAGACGCAGGCGCAACAGAACCGGCGCCGAAGGACTGACCGTGTCGAGTCGAGTCGTGGCTACCAGTACTCGCGCGCGGAGCGCAACAACGATGCTCCGCTCGCGAATTCTGGTTGCTGAGCGCCAGTTTGGCGATCGTGCCAGAGGATCGCGGCGAGGGCCTACGTACCGGATTGCGGCGGCTTTTCGCTCGACAGCTTCATCGGAGTCGCTACCGGCCGCATCCGTCACCGCCCCTGTTTGAGTCACCGCGCCGTCGGTGAGTGCGTTGAGCGCGGCAGGGGAAGTATCGGGGCCTAGAATGAGCACCAACCCCATCCCTTCTCTGATTCTTAATTTCAGGAGACCGAGTTGCGGACCGGGTCCCCAGAGTGCGCCCTGAATGACTGCGGCTTGCGCATGCGCCAAGTCGGTGAAGCTGGTGGTCGGATCGAGAGACAGTCGCTCACGAACGAGATTATCTTTCCCGAGGTAGAAAATCCGAAACTGTTCCGCTGGCGTCGATGCCGAATAAGCGAATGCTGGTAGCAACAGCACTATGAAGGTCGTTAACACAATGCATATGGCTGCCACCGCGGTACGATGGACTTTCCTCACAGCAACTCTTCAACGATATGAGCGCGTTCGTAGCGGGAAAGAGGTTGCTTGCCAAACGAATTCTTAGGCATGTGACTCTTTCGATTCCGCCGCCCTTTGCAGGATGTGCACGAGGCACACCGCGCCGACGCCGACCATGTGCGCCAATCCGATGCGTGCGTTCGGTTGCTGACGAACACCGGCCTCCCCACGGAGCTGTCGGGTAAGCTCCGCAATCTGACCCACCCCCGTCGGCCCAATCGGATGGCCCATCGCGAGAAGCCCACCCGATGCGCTTACCGCGCATTTGCCGCCGATATCGCTTGCGCCACTCGCGATCAGCGCCACCGCTTGGCCCTCGCCACACAGCCCCATCGCTTCTGCGTATAACAGCTCTTCGATCGCGAACGCGTCGTGCAATTCAATAACATCGAGGTCATCCGGACCGATTTCCGCTTCCTGATACGCCTGCGATACGGTCTCGTGCGTCAGTTCCGCGTCGTGGTTTTTCGCGACGTCATAGACTCGTTCGCTGCGGCTGACGGATGCGATCACTCGCACCGCGCGCGCGCGATCGATACCGAGGCGGGCGATCGCATCGTCGGATGCGATAATTGCGGCCGCGGCTCCTTCGCCGACCGGTGTGCACTGCATCCGGGTGAGCGTGCCCGAGATCGGCGGACCCGCCATCACTTCGTCGAGCGTGACCGCCTTCTGATGTTGCGCGTAAGGATTGTTGGAGCCGTTACGATGGTTCTTTACGGCGACTGCGCCGACCTGCTCGGCCGTGACGCCGTATCGATTCATGTATTCGTTCGCCAGCAGCGCAAAGTGAGTGAACGGAACCACCCTCGCGCCAACGAGCGTGCGTATTCCGACTTTACTGCCGGCGCGGCCAGCACCGCCGCCCGGCTTGTCCACTCCGATCGCGATCGAGACATCGGTAATGCCGCAGGCAACGTCGAGGCATGCTTGCCGGAAGGCAGTCGATCCCGATGCCGATGCGTTCTCCACCTGCGCCATCGGAATTCCGGTGGCGCCGAGATGACGCAGCATCGGCCGCGATGCCGCCATTCCGAGCAGCGCCGTGCCAGTGTATGCCGATTCCACCGAAGACCATTGGATGTGCGCGTCCTTCAGCGCTTCGCGTACCGCGGTCAATCCGAGCGTCACGTATGTGGTTTCGCTCAGGTACTGATATCGATGGAGCCCGATGCCGATAACGTAAACCGGGCGCATCTGGTTGAGTGCTTTCGTCATTGCGCTACTCCCTCTCTTCCGAACCGAAGCTCGACAATCTGCCGCCCAGTCGAGTCTTTGCGCAGCGGCGCCAGCACGGCGCGCATACGCTCCCCGATTTTCAATCCTTCATCGGTGGTCGAGGTGAGCAGGGAGATTAGTGCCGGGCCGTTGTCGAGGATGATTACTCCCACGGTGAACGGCACCTGGACTCGTTCGTCGCGATGACGATGCACAGTGGCAAATGAATGGAGGATGCCGCGCCCGGGCAAGCTCATCGGTGTAAGCTGCTCGCCCTCGGCGCCGCATTTTTCACATCCATAATCCTGCGGCGGAAAAAAAACATAGCCGCATGATTTGCAACGGCGTCCTTTGAGCGCGGGAATCGCGTCGGTGCCGCTCTCATAAAGAGTTGGCTGAGCGAGAATCAGGTCGGTCATGGTACCTCTGGTTATCATTCACGAGTACGCTCAACTAAATTATCTGTCAACACATACTTGATTGTTATCAACTAAAATGTTACCTAATGAACGTGGATGCAGACACCGAAACTGCGACAATTCGCAAGCGCCGACGCTACACGCAGACCGAGCGCCGCGCGCTTTCCGACCAGAGAATGCTCGAAGCGGCGCTGAAATTAATCGCCCGCCAGGGCAGTGGACGCACGACGCTCGCCGAGGTCGGTGAGGTCTCCGGCTACACGTATGGCTTGGTCTCCAACCGTTTCGGATCGAAGGCGGCGCTGATTCGTGCCGTCACGCGAATGCTGCAGTCGCATTTCGCCCACCGGACCTTCGCAGAAATGGAGAATCTCACGGGTCTGGCAGCCCTGAAGGTTCTGGTCGAAAACTATTTGACCACTATGGATTCGGCCGGTCGGCGCGCTCTTTACGTATTGATCGGCGAAGCCCTGGCTCCGGTGCCTGAGATCAGGCCTGAGATGGCGGAAGCCGATGAAGGCTTTCGCCGACATCTTCAGACCCATATCCAGCGCGGGATCACCTCCGGAGAAATCCGTTCCGACGTCAATCCTGCCGCACAGGCTGCGCTACTGGTGGCCACGCTACGGGGCATCTCGCTTCAGCGCCTCATAAATCCCCAAGCCTTCGATCTCAAAAGCACCGCGAGTGAATTGCAGTTGAATATCGAAAGAACTCTCCGGCGGCACAGCGTGCAGTCTTAATCATCCGTAGGAAGCTAACTTGGAGCGTCGATTTGAGACCTAGAGCCGAATCGCCACGCTCAAGAAGATCGACATGCGCACGATGAGCCGCATGTCTATCGCACTTTTCGCCGCGATAGCCGCCGTCGCAACCGGTGTCGCTGCTTACGCGCAATCGCCTTCCGCGCCGGCCACCGCGCCGAGCGCGCTCCCTTCCGCGGCTCACGACGCCGGCGCCGGGGCATCTTCTGCGCCCGGAACCATCATCACCTCCGACAATGCCTCGGCGTACGCGAAGAATCTCCCCGCCGCCGCGGCGCTCGCCGTGCAGCACGGTTTCAAAATCCAGGTTGTGCCGACCGACACGCTTCAATGGTCGGCCGGCTTCCAGAGCGCGACGGAAAAATATTCGCCGCAGGTGGGCCTCGACAAGGACGATTACATCATTAACTACGTCGCCGGCATGCCCTTTCCTCTGATCGACACTAACGATCCGAAAGCGGCGGTGAAGATCGCATACAACTGGCACATGGGACCCGTGCTGCCCGATGATTTCTCGCTGTCGCCATGGAGCAGTAACGGCTACCTGGCGGATCCGCACGACCCGACGCGCCTCCAGCAGTCCGACAAGTTCGATAACGTGTGCGACAAGTTCGACTTTCTCCGTTACGCACATCGCACGGAAGTCGATCCGCGCCCGACGCTGGGTTCCAACTCGAGCGGCGTGGAATGGAAAGCCAAGTGCAATCAGTGGTCAACCATCAGCGTCGGCGCGTCTCCCGGCGAAGGCGCGGGCATCTGGATCCGATATCTCGATCCCCGTGCTCACGACGAATTCTACAATTTCAGCGAGCAGTCCCGCCGTGTCCGCCGGACGGGAATCGCGCTGGAATATTCCGATAACGCCTGTCACCAGTGCCATCAGCCATACTGGGCGTATGCGCTGCCGAAGACGGAAATCTACACCTATCGCCTGCTGGGCACCGCGCCGATTCTCGCGTGCATGAACGCTAATGACGAGCCCGCCGGAATCACGCCGTCGGAGTCCTGGTACCGGCTCACGCAGGAGCCGTTCCAGATGCGCCGCGCCTACGTCCTCGAGATGACGCCGACCCAGAACAACCTTTCGGAACGTACGCTGATATTTATCGATAGCGAAATCTACGTGTGGCTCGCCGCCGAGTTCTATGAAGGCGGGGAGCGTGTCGCGACGGCCATCCCGCTATGGCGTCAGCATCCGGCGCCCGAAGGCGGCAACCGGTTCAACTTGGCGGGCAGCTTCTATTTTTCCAGCGCCCATCCCGGCTTCGTGCGATCGGTCGTGCCGCCGCAGACTTCGTTCATGCAGAAGATCAATGCCGGCGAGGCCTCCGAGCACGATTTCCTGCCGCAGATGATGATCCGATAACGGGAAAGGAGGACCAGTAATTGAACGGTGACATTGTGGACCTTAAGGGTCGCGTTGGTCTTATAACTGGCGCGGGACAGGGAGTCGGACGTGCAGTGGCCCTCCACTTTGCGTCGCATAACGCGGGCGCGGTGGTGGTGAATGACTTTCGCCTCGAGCGCGCCGAAGCCGTCGCTGCCGAAGTCGAGAAACTCGGATGCAAAGCAGTCGCAGCGCAATGCGATGTGACTGATTTCGACGGCGTAACCAGAATGTTTGAGCAAGCGCGCCAACGATTCGGTTCGGTGGACATCCTTGTGAACAACGCGGGCAATGCAGGCCCTGTTCGCAGTGCTGTCTCGCGCAAACCATTCTGGGAGCAGGAACCCAAAGACTGGCAGCCTTTTCTCGGCACCAATCTTTACGGAGTGCTGAACTGTGTGCGCGTCGCCGGCCCCCAAATGATCGAAAAGCAATACGGGAAAATCGTAACCGTCATTTCCGATGCGGGCCGGGTTGGCGAACCTCATCTCCAGACCTACTCCGCGGCAAAAGCCGGCGCGGCTGGATTCATGCGTGCAATCGCCAAAGAGCTTGGCCGCTACTGGATTACCGCCAATTGCGTGGCGCTTGGCGCAACTCAAACGCCCGGCTCGCGTTCCGGAAGAATCACCGAAGACGGACTCAAGCGAATTCTCAAGGTCTACCGGATCAAGCGCCTGGGTCAGCCGGCAGACGCCGCCAACATGATCCTGTTTCTCAGCTCCGACGCCTCGAGCTGGATCACGGGACAGACTATTCCGGTCAACGGCGGATACTCATTCGCGATGTAGAAGGCCGATCAAAATGAGTTACGAGACCATACTGCTTGAAAAGAATGACGGCATCGCCCGCCTGACGCTTAATCGCCCCGACCGCGCCAATACCATCAGCGTTCAACTCATGCAGGATGTGATTGCCGCGATGGACGACGTGGAAGCGGATGCGGCCTGCCGCGTCGTTATCCTTACCGGCGCGGGACGCCATTTCTGCGGCGGCGCCGATCTGCGCGATCCGGCGCGCCGTCGCGTCCCGACCCAAAGTCAGGCGGCGAACAACCGTCCACGGCGCGGGATGTTCGGGGTTCTCGAATCGTCGCGCGTGCCGGTTATTGCTGCGATAAATGGCGCCGCGATGGGTGGCGGATGCGAAATGGCGCTCGCCTGCGACATTCGGATCATGGCCGACAGCGCGACGATGGGACTGCCGGAGATTCGTTTCGGCGCTCTCCCGGCGGGGGGTGGCACGCAGCGCCTTCCGCGCCTGGTCGGTTCAGGCATCGCGAAGGAGATGATCTTCGGCGGATTGCCGTGGTCTGCCGCCGATGCCTACCGCATCGGTCTCGTGAATCGGGTCGTGCCACTTGCCGAGCTTATGGCCGCCTGCGAGGAAATGGCTCGCGTCTTCATCGAGAGAGCGGCGTACGCGCTCAAGGCGGCGAAGATGCTGGTCAATCGCGGTCTGAACCTCCCACTCGCCGATGGACTCAAGCTTGAACGCAGCACCATCGCGGAGATGGCGACACCGGAAGAAAGACGCGCGGCTCGCGACCAAGCTGCGGCAAACCAGAAAACCTACGCGCGCATTTTCAGCAAGAACACGTAAGCAACCGAGGACACTTAATGGATTTTCAGCTTTCTCAGGAAACGCTCGCACTTAAGGATCTCATTCGCCGTCTCGTTGACAAGTACCAAATGCCGCTCGAGAAGAAGCTCTTGCGCGGCGAGCGGCTGACGCCCGAGGACTACGCACCTGGACGAAAGGCCGCTAGAGAAGCAGGGCTGAGTGGACTCAACCTGCCGAAGGAGTACGGCGGGATGGAGCTCTCGACGATTGATAACGTCGTCGTCACCGAGGAGAACTACCGATGTCTCGTGCCGCTCCAGTTCGGCGGCCGCGTCCCCGACTTTCTGCTCGCCCTGAACAAATCGCAGAAGGAGCGCTACCTGTATCCCCTGCTCAAGGGTAAGCGCCGGCTTGCGTTTGCGCAGACGGAGCCGCACGCAGGTTCCGATCCTGGAGGTCAGATACGTACCACCGGCGTCCGCGATGACGACAAATGGATCATCAACGGGACCAAGACCTTCATTTCACACGTCGATGCGGCCGATTTCTTTGTTGTCGTCGCGGTCACCGATCCGGAAAAGCGCCAGCACGGCGGAATCACTCTTTTTCTCGTTGATCGAAATACTCCGGGGGTATCCGTATCGCGACGCATTCCAATGCTGAGCGGCATGCACACCCACGAACTCGTATTCGACTCCGTCAAAGTTTCCGCGGAGAACGTGATTGGAGAACCAGGCAGCGGCTTCGGCGCCGCTCAGGGATTGCTCTCCAGGGCGCGCATGAATATCGGCGCCCGCGCGGTGGGAATCGCCGCTCGGTGCGTGGAGATGATGATCGAACACGCGAAGAATCGCGTCGTCTTTGGCGAGCCGCTCGCACGCAAACAAGCCGTCCAGGCAATGATCGTCGACTCGTGGGTCGATGTGCATCAGACGCGGCTCGTAATTCATCACGCGGCATGGAAGAACGACCGCGGAGAGGACACGCGAATCGAAGCGGGGATGGTGAAGTTCCTCGGGCAGCGAAATGGTCGGACGCGTCGTTGATCGCGCGATTCAGATTCACGGCGCAATGGGCGCGACAATGGAGCTTCCGCTCGCGCACTGGTACGACCGCGTGCGCATGATGCGCATCTACGAGGGTGCCACCGAAGTGCAGAAGTATCAGGTCGTGGCTCGTGCACTGCTGTCTGCGTAGAAATCAGACGATGGCGACGAAGGGAGCACTTGACGGAATAGTCATTCTCGACCTGAGTCAGCAGCTCGCCGGACCCGGCGGAACGATGCTGCTCGGAGAGATGGGAGCCGATGTGATCCGAGTCGAACCGCCGCCCGCGCGCTCCAGAAGTGGCGCCGATCTGCCGAGCCGGGTAGAGCTGAATATAGGTCGCAGCAAGCGCAGCATCGCGCTCGATCTGTCTAAACCGGAAGCGCGTGAGATCGTGTATGCGATCGCACGGCGCGCGGACGTCGTGTGCCAGAACTACCGGCCCGGCGTCGCGGAGAAGCTCGGGATGGATCTGGAGTCGCTGCGCAAGGTCAATCCGCAAATCATTTATAGCCGCGTTTCCGCATACGGAGACCGCGGCCCGGAAGCCTTCCGGGCGGGCTTCGATATCATCTCGCAATCCGGAGCTGGCTCGATGGTTGCCGGACCCGATGGAAAAATGCCAGCCCCCGAGAAAGCTCCGATTGGCGATGTCACGGCCTTCTGTCTTGAGGCGATCGGAATTCTAGCAGCGCTTTACCATCGGAAGGTTACTGGCGAAGCCCAGGCGCTGAGCACCTCGATGGTGGCCGGATCACTCCTGCAAAACATACTTCGCCTGGTCTCGATAGATGACACCGACCGCGAATGGCGGCGCGAGGCGATTGATCGCGCGCGAGCGCTCATTCGGGACGGAGCGCCATATCGCGACGTTCTCCGCGCCACCGCCATCGGCAGCGGCGGCGAATTTCAATCAGCCAAAGATCGCGGTGACCCCCTGGGTACCGTCTACTACCGCAGCTATCGCACTAGGGACGGATACATCGCGGTCGGTTGCCGCAATGCGCGGCAGCAGCAGCGTTTCAATAAGGTGCTTGATCTTGGCGATCTGCGGTTCGAGTCCGACGTGAACCAGAAATCGCTCGCGGAACCCGCGGCCGCGGAGCGTATCGCGCAAATGCCGGAGAAGGCCGCTGCCGTATTCGCCTCTCGCACAACCGAGGAAATGCTCGCGATCCTGGAGGCGGCGGAGATTGCGTGCGGTCCGATACACAACCTCCTCGAAACGTTCGACAGCCAGCAGCTTCTCGAAAATGAATACATAATCGAGCACCTGCATCCGAAACTGGGTAAGAGCAAGATCTTCGGCTATCCGATCACTTTTGAGAAGACGCCGATGCGCACCACGCGCCCAGCGCCCGCGGTCGGCGCTGATGGCGACGAGATACTCACCTGGCTCGGTTACACTGCCGAGCAGATCCAGATCTTTCGCGACCGGCAGTTACTGTGCTGAGGAAGGCTCGATATTCACGCGCCCGGATCGGCGCAGCGCACTACGGGAGGAAATCATGCGAATGTCACCATTGCGAATCGCGGCCGCAACCTTGTTGGCGGCGATGCTGTGCTGGTTTGCGCGGGCGCAAGCCGACGTCAGGCCCGGCGACGTGATCACCAAGGATAATTCATCCAAGGTGGCCGACCTGGTCAGCCCTGGCAACTACGTGCTGGTCCGCGAGGGTATGCGGCTCAGGATCGTGCCGACAGGAAGACTCGAGTGGCCGCCGCCCTTCAGAACCGCGACAGAGAAGTACTCGCCCCAGATCCAGCTCGGCCCCGACGGCACGCTCAAGGGTTATGTCGCCGGGCAGCCGTTTCCGCTGCTCGATCCGAACGATCCGCAGGTGGCAGCCAAGATAATGTGGAATTTCAGCTACCGGCCGCTCTACAGCGACGACATCGATATGCGCTATCCCGAGGTTGCCAGCTTCGATAAGAACGCCACCGGCACACCGCTGAGCTACTACACGGTGGGGCACTTCGCATTCTACAACAATATCGGCCGCATCGAGGTGCCTCCGATACCGACCGATCCCGACGCCGCGGCCAGCGGCATTCGCTACCGGTTCGGCTTCTATCCGTTTCTGGAACCGCAAGCTTTGCGGGGCTTCGGAATGGTGCGCCTGCGGCATATCGATCCAAAAGTCGATGACAACGTTTGGGTGTACAGTCCTCAGACACGCAAGCTGCGCCGTGAATCTGCGTCGGTGCTCTCAGACGCTATAGGGGCGCTGCCGGGATTCGGCGGTGGTGGCGGAGGCGGCGGAGGCGCTATGGGCGGCGGCGGTATGGGAGGAGCCGGCGGAGTCGCCGCCTACGCGAACACGCTCGATCCGGATTCGTATTTCGGTTTCTCGGCCAAAATCGAAGATTTCAACTACAGATTCCTGGGCGAGAAGCAGATGCTCGCGTCGGTGCACGCCGCGCATTCGCCCGAGCCGCAATGCCCCTTCGACGGCGGCAAAACCATTTGCCCGGAAGACTGGGAGATGCGCCATCTGTACGTGATCGAAGCCGACGCGAAGCCGGGCCACGACCTGTCGATCCCCAAGCGAGTCTTCTACATTGATTCAGAAGGATGGTTCATCACGGCGTCGGATCAGTACGATCACGAGGGCAAGCTGTGGAAGACTATCGCGACCTTCAACACTTATCGCGACCGGCCGGTGCCAGACGCCAGAGTCGCCATCTATCCATACAAGCGGATGTTCCAGTTGGGTCTGGTCGACGAGGATCTCACCACCGGCTACAGTTCGGTCGTCTATATGCCCGGAGCGACCGCGCCCGATCGCGAATGCTGGTATATCGATATGGGAACCGTGGACAACTCTTTTTTGGCGCCGCAGGCGCTGGAGCGAGCCGGCCACTGATTAGAGCAAGAACGAGCTATAGCTGCAACACGAAGCGGATGTCGAATGTCGCCGATTCGTTCTCGCTCGCCCACTAATCGTTCGAGGAAATACGGTTTGGCGTTGAGAGATGGTTCGTACGAAAAGTCGTGACGGGATGGAGAGCACCCGATGATGATCAAATCGCGAACCGCACTGGTGATCGCCACTGCGGTTTTTCTTTCTTCGAATCTTTACGCCCAAGTCAAGGCAGGCGACGTCATCACTGCGAAGAATGCGGAGCAGGTCCGCTCGCTGGTCCGTCCCGGCACCTTCGTCGCGGTCGCCAAGGGCATGCAGATGAACATCGTGGCGACGAGCCGCGTCGATTGGCCGCCGCCTTACCAGGATGCGACCGAAAAGTACTCGGGCCAGGTGCGCCTCGCCCCGGACCATCGCAACCTGCTGGGCTACGTCGCCGGGCAGCCGTTTCCGCTCCTCGATCCCAATGATCCCGATGTCGCGACCAAGATCATGTGGAACCAGTACTTCAGGCCGATCGCGACCGACGACTTCGATCTGCGCTTCTTCGAATGCCAGGTGGCGAGGCAAAATCCCGGCGCGCAACAGGAGCTGATGCTGCTGACCGAGACCGGGCATCTGGCCGGCTATTCCGATATCGGACGTACCGAGGTCGAACCGCTGCCTGCCGACCCGGACTTCAAGACCACCGGCATCTGGTCGCGCGTCGGCGCATATCCCACGCTTGCGCCCGCCGAAGATCGCGGGCAGCGGCGGCATCCGCTAGCGCTGCGGGGACCCAAACCGCGGCGAGGACGCGTGGGTCTTCTCGGCCGGAACGCGGCGCGTGCGCCGGGTGAACGAGATAAGCATGAGTTCCTCGCCGGGACTTTCGACCTGGGACGCCGATCACGTGGGCGGATTCGGCGCCAAGCCTCAGGAGTACAACTTCAAGTACCTGGGCGATCGCAACATGCTCGCCTGCGCGCACGCCCGCAACTCGCCAGCCCATCCATGCGCCACCGACGGCGGCGCCACCTCATGCCCCGACGATTGGGAGATACGCCATCTCTACGTGGTCGAAGTCACCCCGCGTCCGGAAGGAATCGAGGGCGTGCTCCAGTCCAAGACCATCGTGTACGTCGACGGCGAGGGGATGGTTCAATCCGTACGTGGACAGCTACGATCGGAAGGGCGAGTTGTGGAAGGTGCAGATTTATCTTAACACCTACCGCGATCGCCCGGTGCCCGACGCCAGGATTGCCGTCTATCCGTTCAAGCGTGAATTCAATGTCGCCGCCTCCAGCATCGACGTGCAATCCGGCATCTCGACCACTTGCTACCTGCCCGGACCGGACACGCCTGAGCGCGAATGCTGGTACATCAACATGGGCGCCGTGGATAAGAGTTTCCTCACGACCGAAGCGATGAGCAAAGCAGGCCACTGATCGCTTCTCTCTCGTCGCTTCTTTTGTAGCAGAACGAATGCCCATTCCGCCGGTGCGCATGCGCGTCTTTGTACAGATGACCTGGCTTCTCAGCGTCGTGCGGGAAAGCGCATCACTCGCGACTGTATTGCGGCATCGCCTTGGACGGACTTTCTCCCCCCAAATCAGTTTAGGAAGGTAAGGGTCTGGCGCCGGTGGGTATGTGTGGGGATGCCGGTCCTTCTTTGCGAAGAGCGTGGCTCACATCTCGCGCCGGAAGCGCTGGAGCGAGCCGGCCACTGAGCGGGAAAAAAACGAGCTACAGCTGCAAGACGAAGCGGATGTCGCCTAGGCACAGCCGGCTGCTGGCGCTCACGAACGCCGAGCCACCTATCTGGCGATCGTCCACCTAGCTGCCGTTAGTCGAATTCAGATCCATCAGTTCGAATCCACCATCGCGTTGCCTCCAATCTCCGAGGATGAAGCGTACTCAGGAACCCAAAACTGACCGCGCCCACGAAGGCGGGTTCGGATCGCGGACAGTCGGGGTAGGACTCACCGCTCGTGACTCCGAAGTATCGCGGCCATCGTGCTGGCATTCATGATCCCGAAGTTCTGATAGCAGTTGTTGAAGATGACGAATGCGCGCTTGACGCCTCGTTCATCGAGCTTTTCCAAGCCGTTCGCCAATGAGCTCAGCTCGCGCTCCGAGTACAGGTACTTGTAGCGCTCGGCCGCCGTGATGTTGCGCTTGAACCAGTTCTCGCGGTTCTTGCCATGGAAGCGCATGTAGAAGAACTGGTCGCCGGTTGCTTCGATGAACGACGGTATGATCGAATCGTCCTCGGGCGCGTCGATCGAGGTGTAGTAGAGCCCATGCGATCGTAGAAATTTCATCGTGGCGGCACGCTGAGCTTTCTCGCGAACCCAGCTGGGATGGCGGAACTCGATCGCTATGGAAGCTCCGGGCAGCCGCTCCGGAAGGCTCGCCAGATAATCGAAATTGGGCCCCTTGGCGATGAAATATGGAGGAAACTGGAACGCAATCATACCCAGTTTGCCCGTATCTTTGAGCGGCGCCATCGCACTCCAGAACATTTGGAACGCCAGCTCCACCACCTCGCCCAGGGGTCTGGTGAGACGGCGCTGAGCGAAGTTGGCTTGGCGGCAGCATTTCGCGGAGGTCTTTGGGAAGACGCGATACCTCCGCCGGATGTTGGGTCATCAGCGCGAAAGCCTTGATGTTGAAGATGAATCCCTCGGGGGTTCCGGCGCTGCCAGTCATGAAAATCGCTTGACGCACTCCACGGTATCTAGCGCAGCGAACGCCACCACAGCGGCGCGAAGCGGAGACGCGGTTGGGTCAGCGGGGATTACGGTATGGGCGCGAGCGGCGCAGCTTGCGGAGCCCGAGCGGGCGTCTCACAGCGTAGCAGACGCGAGAGCAGAGAATTTCGGCAGAAGCATATCGGTTGGCTCTAACGCGTGCGTGGGAAGGCCGTCGAATTCCGGAGAAAGCCGGGGTCGCGCGAGGTGACCCGGCGCGCAATGGAGCACCGGTGCCGTCACCCGACTGCGTTGCTCATCCAGAGAACGGGACTCGTAACCCACCAAAAGGAGGGAACCTTAGGAGATGGCCACCGCCGAGGGGTGGATAGTTTTAGTTTCGACCGCGCGCAGGATCTTCTCTGGCCCCGCGCGCTGTCCGGGACTCTTGATCCCAGCGACGACGAATTTCGCCTTGCGGGCGGCCTCAGTGATTCCTTCGCGCCTTCCTTCGGCCTTCCGGCTGTCGGCCCAGCGGTTATACGCCGTTCGAGGCCGGTGCGCCGTGCCCCTGTCGATGATTCCGGAGTCGTAGAGGGACCTGGCTATTTCATGAGGCGAGAGGATGGCGGTCATGCGGGGCGCGTTTTCTCCACCGGGGAGCGCCGCGACCTGCGGCTCTGCCGCGTCGTTATTTTGGTACGCCGCAGCGACTCGTAGAGCGTGGAACACGCCACGCGCAGGCGGCGCGCGACATCTCCCGGCGATTCGCCGCCTTCGATAGGCGGCGCGCATGCGCGATCTTCTCATCATCGAGTCTGGGCCTGCGGCCCAGCCTGATGCGGCGCTTTTTCGCGGCAGCCAAGCCGGCGCGGGTGCGCTCCACGATGAGTGAGCGCTCGAATTCGGCCAAGGCCGCCATGATGTGCAACACGAAACGCCCACCCGCGCTCTCGGTGTCGATCGGATCGGAAAGCGAGCGGAAGTTGACGCCGCGCTGGCCAAGCGCGGCAATCGTCGCCGGGAGGTGCGAGAGCGAGCGCCCCAGGCGATCGAGCTTCCGAACAACGAGCGTGTCTCCGGGGCGAAGCGCTTTCAGCGCGCGGGCGAACTGCGGGCGGAAGACGGCGCTTCCGGTGACGCCGCGGTCGGCAAAAATCTTTTTGCATCCCGCAGCCTTAAGCGCGTCGCGCTGCAGGTTCAGATGCTGGTCAGTGGTGGAGACGCGTGCATATCCGATCATGTCGAGTTGTCGGATGGATTTTTCGGACTGACAAGCGGTTGATTCCGTTGCGGTTCGGGTTTGTCCTGGAATCGGTCGTTTTCTGAACACGCCGCCGAAACCAGGGACTGACGATGATTGCAAGAGAGATGATATCCGAATAAAGCCAACCTATCCCTGCTGCGGAAATCGAAGCGGGCATGCGGAAGATGGGGGCGTGACTGCCATTCCCCAAATACTGTCGTTCACGCGGTACCGCGTCACCTTCGAGGCGATGGAGACACTTGATCTCCCAAGCTACCTCGGCTCGACCTTACGCGGCGCGTTTGGGCATGCGTTTCGCGCTGTCGCCTGCCCAGCGCCTCGCGGCCTTGATTGCCCTGTTCCTGCGCGGTGTCCGTATCACCTGATATTCGAGACCTCGCCGCCGCCCGGCTCCGAAGCGCTGCGAACGCACGAGGATATTCCACGGCCATTCGTGATAGCGCCGGCGGACCTGCAGCAGACCGGTGGCGACGGGCAAGTCAGACATGTATTTCAGCGCGGAGATGAGGTCGCGTTCGAGCTTGTGCTGGTCGGCCGCGCCCAGGAATTCTTCCCATACTTCGTCGTTGCGTTGCGCGAGGTAAACGAGATTGGGCGCGGACGGCAGGCGGTCGAGTTGCGGCGAATCGACGCAATCGGCGCGACAGGAGACGATTCTCGCTCCATCTACACTGCGTCGGAAAATTTGGTACGCGGATCGGGAGGAAGCATCAGCATCGAAGACTGCTCGGAAGCGGTGCCCGGCGGACCGCTGATGATCGACTTTGTCACTCAAACCAGACTCAAGCACGAGGGCCGGTTTGTACGAACCCCGGAATTTCAGATTCTTTTTCGCAGGCTCCTCGGTCGGCTGTCATCACTCTCGAGATTTCATTGCGGAGCGCCGCTGAAGGCGGATTTCCGCGAACTCATCGATCAGGCGGCATCGATTCGCTTGATTCAGGACGACACAAGGTGGACAAGATGGCAGCGCTACAGTTCGCGCCAGGATCGGCGGATGGAATGGGAGGGAATCGTGGGTCGCGCCACCTACGAAGGCGACTTCGCCCCGTTTTGCAAGTTCCTCTACTTCGGACAGTTCGTCCACGTCGGCCACGGCGCTACATTTGGCTTGGGGAAATATCGGACAAAACAGGAATCGAATGGTGCTCCTCTGTCAAAATGATGCCAGCGGTACCGCCACCGCGTGGCCGAGGGCGGCAGGTGTCGCACCGATAGTCTGAGTGCGATGACCCTTCGATACACAGGTCATCCGATAGCAGATGTGGGCGTCGCGACCATCTGCGCATTTTCCCAGAAGTCCGACCCGGCGAAGCTAACGCGACACGACCTTAAGCAGATTAGTCGCTTCATGGAGCGCGAGTACTTCTCTGGAAAGTTGCTGTCATATCTCACTTGCGTTTTTCCTAACGCCGCTTATGTAAACCCAACGATCAGCGAAGGTAAGAAAAAAGACTACAAACGCGACATCCTTCAAGGGTTCGAGAATGACCCGGATCCGGCAGCGGCACATTTGAGCTGTGTTTTCTCTGGCCGACCTGCCGCTCGAATTGTCAATCGCCAGCACGTTCCCCTCATCACGGGTGAGGGCGTGTTAAATTTCTTCCCTGACGGCGAGAGCGGAATGCCGATCAGCGCTGACTATCTGTTGGCCATGCAGGCTTTTCCTCTGGGAGCACGTCGTTGCGTCGGCCGCGCCCTGGCAGTCCATTGTCCGGACGATCAGAGCCTCACATACGAATTTGCGCATCGGTTTCTCGAAGACAATCGCAAGCTTCTGCTACTCGCTCAGAGGTCCGGAGAAAAATACGAAGACGCCAAAGCGCCTCGGACACTCGTCGTCGATGCATTGATCGACATAATGCACAGGAGGGGCCGGTCAACTTCAGCGGGCCACGCTGGCACTCGTGCGTCGGTCACAGTTTACCATCTCACCAATTCCGGACAGGGACCGGATATTGATTTGTTCGAACTTCCGAGTGAAGTTGTTTCGTTCCTCGCAAAAGCTTCTCGCGCTGGCAGCTCTGATATCTGGAACAAAATCGTCGCGCGCGCGTGGGAAACCCCCGCGCCTTCGCACGCGAATGAAACTAAATCTTCCCGCAAAGGACCGAAACGGGAAAAGCCGACGGCGCCTCAAGCAGGCAAGAACCGAAACTTTCTTTATGAAGATTTATTCCGGCTGCCGGAAGGCGCCGGCCGCTTTATTCGAACATATTTCTTACGCCGCGCTTGGCGTTTCGCGCGGCAACAAAGGAACGATCCGCGCGCCGAATACGCGGCGGCTCGAGAGGTCGAACTTGTCTCCTGGCCGCTCACCCATATGTTTCTGAAGGAGGTTCTCGGAATGGACAACACCCGGATTGAAGCGGTCCGCGAATTCGCAGACCGAGTGGCATCTCACATCATATCCGAGAATGATCGGCGGCTCTTTCGCAACCTCTGTATGACAGACAATTATCCCGGATTTAGGAATCGCCTTCTCAAGGCCTCGGCTGAGCGTGTGGGCAAGGGAAAGACTCCCCTAACCTCGTTCGACGAATTTGTCCTCGTCTTCGAAGCCGCCGACGAACGGCCAAGAATCGACCGGAGGCTTGCTATCGATCTTGTGCTCATTCGATTGATCGAAAAACTGTATGCAGACGGGTGGTTCACGAAAGAACCAGACGCGGTCAAGGATCTGGCCGAAGCAACCGAGGAAACGGCCGATACGCAGTCTGCCGACGCCGACAGATCGAACCAAGCTAGCTAAATGGGAGGGAACCAATGGCTTTCGTGACTGGAATGATGCTGATCGAGGCTCCAGCGTCGGCGCTGAACAACGCTGGTGCCGAGGAAGGCGCACCCACCGACAATACAATAGCGGTCAAACGCATCAGAGGCCGCGCCGGAGGCGACTATCCGTACGTGTCGGCCCAAGCCGTTCGCTATTGGCTGAGAACCTATCTCGAGCGATCAGTTCCGGACTGGAAGACGGCTCCCGTATTCCGCGAAGCGAAAATCGCATACACCGATGCGAATCCGTTGCGTTGGTGGGACGACGATCTGTTCGGCTACATGCGCGCGCCATCTAAGCGCGCTGGTGCTCGCAGTGAGGAGGCGGGAAAGAATCAGACACCAGTGACCGGTGAGATCACGCGTATCTCGCCCCTCAGAATGGGTACTCTCGTCTCAATCGGCCCGGTTCGAGTCGTTGACGATTTCGGCACAATGGCGCGGCACGACGGCGATCCAGTTCCGCACGAACATCAGTTCTATCGAACTACACTTCAGGGCCTCATTTCCCTGGACCTGTCTACGGCGGGGACATTCTTCAACGGTGGGCGTGTTGGATATCGAAATCTCGATGAAGTCCGCGTCAAGCTAGCGGTAGAGCAAAAACTCTCGGAAGTCAGTGTCCACGGTCAGCCCGCGTTTCGGCTTCCGATCGTTGAGCGCGCCCGGCGCGTGGCCGCCCTAGTCAAGGCAATCGGCGAGCTCGAAGGTGGCGCTAAGCTTACCCTGCACTACACGGATGTGACGCCTGGCCTGCTGATTGGCGCCGTGCTCACGGCAGGGAATAACCCCTTTGCGAGAATCATTCGCCCCAACGCTCAAAGCGACCCAGAAATCGTTATCGATGCTCTCAAAGAGGTCCTGCGCGTGTACAAAGACCAAATTCTATCAGAGGTGTTTGTCGGGTGGGCAAAGGGATATCTCGACGATCAGCGCAAAAAGGTCGAAGAACTTTCTAAGGACGATTTATCCGGTGCGAAGCTTCGATGGGGGCATCCCCGCGAAATGATGGCGCAACTTGCCGCCGAGTTGTCGAAGGAAGGCAACCACTCCTGGTACGATTGAAATGGAGGTCCTTCGCGTAGAACTGGAAGTGCCGGTCTGCTCGTTCCGTTATCCGCATTTTCTGGTAGGCCGGCAGCTCACGTTTGATATGCCGCCGCCCGCGACAATTTATGGTCATGTTGCGAGCGCGCTTGGAGACTTCCCCGATCCGCGCAGTTTTCGATTCGCATATACGTTCACGGCCACGGGCAAAGGAGAAGACCTCGAAAATCAGCACATCATTGTGCCCGGTGGTAGCCGTCCATTTGCGGTCGGCGGCGCTGCCTACCCGTCGTCGACCAGCGCGACCGTGCAACCAACGCATCGCCAATTCCTATTCGGCTGCCGCTTGACGCTTTATGTCGATCGACTCGATTTCGAAGAGGCATTTCGAAAACCTCGTTTCACAGTGGTCCTCGGCCGCTCACAAGACCTAGCAGCATATGGCAGGGTTGAAAGAGTCGAACTTCTCTCGGCGGAACTCGGATACTACGAGGATACGATTCTCCCTGCAGATTTCCGCCGCCGCACGGGCCGGGGCACCACCGTGCTGATGCCTCGGTACGTTGCCCCACCTCCTCAGCGAGAGACGGCCTTCGAACGCTATATCGTGCTTCGCGATCGCATTTTCGACGGTTCCAGCACCGCTAGTGACCTAGGCAGCCGTCAGATGCTTCGCTTCGAGGGAGAAAGCACAAAGCTTCTTGTCGATCCAGACTCCCCGCAATGGCGCGGCGCACACCGTGCGCTGGCATTTCATTCCTTCGCCTGAACAGCTGATGCTATCCACGGAGTCACGCAGGGTGCTCGCCAACATATGGGCGAAGAGTCCTAATCCGAATGAATCGACCGGCGAAACACTCTTGGTGCACACAGCCTCAGTCTTGTCCAGATTGGAAAGGTTATTCGATGTTCTGCCAGGACTCGCGGCCCGCGTTGGTGATATCCGCCTCTGGCATCGCGCAGCTCTTGCTTGTGTTCTGCACGACCTCGGGAAAGCAGCAGCAGGATTTCAGCGCGTGCTCAGAGAGAACGGCACACGATGGAGCCATCGTCACGAAGTTCTTTCCCTCGCATTCCTCGATTGGGCGCTCCACAGGGACTTCGACGGTGATCTTCCTTGGGTAGCGGCAGGGATCGTTTCGCATCACAAGGACATTGCGACCATCGACTGTCTCTATCCGCAAGCAGAAGAGCCGAAGAATGATCCCTTCGATCCGGTAACCAAGCTTGTTGCTGAAATACCTGATGGTGTTGCCGCAGCTCTTGCCGAATTCATCTGTTCCGAGATTCTGGACTGGTTGTCAAGGACACGTTTGCCTATTTTCGGAATCTCACCGGCGATTCCGTCTGATCCCGCAGCGGATTTTCGCGCGAACGCAGTGATGCGCACCTACTCTGCCTTAGCTCGTTATCACAGTCTCTTCGATTCCCTTGAACGAGAACCATCCGAGTCAGCATCGAACCTTTCCGCGCTAGCACTCAGGGGCATCGTACTCCTCGCCGATCACACGGCCTCAGCCCACGTCACGCCGCCGCGCTTACCAGGCCATGACATAGCTAGGATTCTCGAACGGCTTAACCTACGTGCCGAAAGCCTGCACGGTCATCAGAAGACCGCGGCAACAGTACAGGGCAACACGGTGCTGGCCGCACCGACAGGCAGTGGCAAGACTGAGGCAGCGCTGCTCTGGTCAGCCAACCAGCGCGGCAATTCCCCGGCCGGCCGACTATTTTACGTTCTCCCCTATCAAGCAAGCATCAACGCGATGTACGACAGGCTCACAAGGGTCTTTCCGCAACTGGTTACCCTCCAGCACTCACGCGCCGCGCAGGCTCTTTACCGTCGTCTTCTCGAAACCGACCGCTATGACCCATTAGCTGCCGCGAAGACTGCTCGCTTCCAACGTTCTCTCGCTCATCTGCACTTTCATCCGGTCCGTGTCCTTACTCCTTATCAATTGCTACGGAGCGCGTTTCGGCTCCGCGGATATGAGTCGATCATCGCCGACGCGACCAACGGGCTCTTTGTCTTTGACGAAATCCACGCATACGAACCTGCCCGTCTAGGGATGATCCTCGGAATGTCAGAATACCTCTCGCGCCAGCTGGGTGGGCGCTTCATCGTAATGTCGGCCACCTTCCCAAGTGTCTTGCGAAGGGTCCTGAACGACTCCCTCGCCGCACCTCATCACATTTTCGCCGACGCAGCCTTGTATCAGAGCTTCGCCCGACATCGCCTCGAGTTCGTTACCGGACGGATCGATGACGCTTCAATACTGGACAGAGTGTTTGGGCTCGCTCTTTCTGGCCAATCCGTGCTGGTGGTATGCAACACCGTTTCCCGTTGTAAGCGCGTGCATCGCTTGCTTACCCCTTTGCTCGCGCAGCATGGCATCCAACCCGAAATCCTCCACAGCCGGTTCAATTCGCGTGATCGACATCACAAAGAACGCATATTGGCCTCGCGGATGGGCACCAAAGAACGCCGGACTGCAGTGCCTCCGGTCGTGCTGGTTGCCACGCAAGTTGTCGAGGTCAGCCTGGATATTGACTTCGATACGATATTCACCGAGCCAGCCCCTCTCGAGGCGCTGATTCAGCGCTTCGGCAGGGTCAATCGCGCACGCAAAAAGCCGCCTTGTCCAGTATGTGTTCTCACGTCTCCGGCCTCTGGCCAGGGCGTCTACCGGGACTCGTTCGTCACCGCCGCGATTGATGTCCTCCTCCCTTGCAACGGTACTGTGCTCGACGAATCGAAGCTGGGCGAATTGCTCGACCGGGTTTACTCGGGGGAAATCGAGCGCAACTGGATCGCCGAAGTGCAATATGGACGGGACGAGTTCATTGCGTCGTGCCTAAGCGACTTGCGCGCTTTCCAGTCAAAGCCCGAACTCGCCGAACAGTTCGATCGTCTGTTTGACGGCACTGAGGTCCTTCCCGAGAGCTTCGTCAATGAGTATGACCAACTAATGGAACGAGAACCGCTTAGGGCTTCCGAGCTTTTCGTACCGATCCCATTCCATCAGCTTGCTCGCCTTAGACGTGAAGGAAAAATCGATAAGCATCCCGATCGAGCAAGCGTTGATTGCTAAGGTGCCATACACTGATGAGGGGCTTGTGACAGAAGCGTCGGGCTACGATTAATTGTATTTGGGGAACCACCATGAACTCTGTCATCATCTCAGATTATGGCGTGATGCTTGCCAAGAAGGGCGAGCGCCTCGTCATCCGCGGACCCCGACCGCGACTTGAGCTGATCGAGGGCGGCCCGCAACTGTTTTTGCCCATCGGCATCAACGCCAAACGCCCTACCCTCACCGTTCTCACATCTGAAGGTCCCAAGACGCCGCCGCCTCCGCTGCGTCGTTCGGTTCCCGATGGTAACGGGGCCAAACCGCCCAAGAAATCGCCCGACGAGGTCGAACTGCCGCTGTTCCGGGTCGGCGAAATCGTGATCGGCTCGCCTGGTGTCTCCCTCTCCGCCGATTTGGTCGAAGCATGTTGCGAGCGTGGGATTCGCCTCTCGTTCCTCACGCGATCCGGCAAACCCTACGCGATGCTCTCCTCGCCCATGCTGACCGCGACTGTGATGACACGGCGCGAACAGTTGGCTGCTTACAACGATTCGCGCGGCGTTGAGCTCGCCAAGTCAATCGTTCGCGGCAAGCTCGGCAACCAGGCCTCGCTCCTCAAATACTTCGGTAAGTACCTCAAGGAATCGAATCCTCCTGTCTATGACGAGTTGAGTACGCTCGCGAAGTCGCTCGGCAAAGGCCGTGCGGACGCCAAGCGGATCAACGAACCGAATATTGACGCTGCGCGCGAAGCGTTGCTCTCGGTCGAAGGACTCGCCGGCCGCACGTATTGGAAGGGCGTTCGCCTGCTAGTGCCGGAGAATCTCGGCTTCGGGTCGAGAGAGCATCGCGGCGCCCCCGATCCAGTAAACTCCGCGCTCAACTACGGCTATGGAATTCTGTACACGCAGGTCTGGGGCGCGATCATGAACGCGGGTCTAGAGCCGTTCGCAGGATTCCTGCATGTCGATCGGCCCGGTAAGCCTTCGCTGGTGCTCGACATGGTCGAGGAATTTCGCCAGCCGGTTGTCGATCGGGCCGTGATCGCCTTGATCGGGCGTGGCACCGCAATTGAGACGCATGAAGGAATGCTCACGGATGACACCCGCCGTAATGTTGCGTCGGCCGTGCTGGAGCGAATCGAGAGCGACGTAAACTTCCGCGGACGGCGTTATAAGCTCAAGTCGGTCATCCAGATCCAGGCGCGCAATCTGGCGTCGTTCCTGCGCGAAGGCGGTAGCTATCGCACCTTCTCATTCAAATGGTGACTCATGCGCGGCCAAGATCTGCTCACGTTCATCGTCTATGACATCACCGATGACAAGATCCGGCTCAAAATCGCCGACGTGTGCAAGGATTACGGCCTCGATCATATCCAGTACAGCGTGTTCAGCGGTCCGCTCGATTCAACTCGGCGTAATGAGATGTTCGCACGGCTCGACCATACGCTCGGAAACAACGAGGGCAAGGTATTGATGCTGCAAATCTGCGAGAAAGACGTTGCGGCCAAGCGCGAAATCGTCCGAATCATTGATTTGGAATGAACATCGACCATCATAGTGCACGGCAGTTTGAGCTGACGGTTACCGACCTGAAGCAATGGGCTTACTGCCCGCGCATCCCGTACTACCATCATGTGATGCCGGTAGAGATCGCGCGTACCTACAAGATGGAACGCGGCAGAGCTGTCGAGGCCGCAGTCCAGGCGATGGAGAAGCGCCGGGGCTTTCGGCGTTACGGCCTCGACAGCGGAGAGCGCCGATTTGGCGTCTGGCTAAGCTCGGCTGCGCTCGGACTCTCGGGCAAGCTCGACCTGCTCATCGTTACTGAGGACGCGTGCTATCCAGTCGACTTCAAAGACACCGAGGGCGGTGTCCGCTACAACCATCGCATCCAGCTCGCCGCCTACGCTGTGCTCGTCGAGGAGAACTTCGCTCGCCCGGTGCCAATCGCTTTCGTTTACCTCGTACCGTCTCGGCAGCTTGTCACGGTGCCGGTCGGCGTGAAGGAAAGGGAAGAAGTGACGCGCGCAGTAGTGGAGATGCGCCGGGTCATCGAGCGGGAAAACATGCCCGGCCCAACGCCGGTCCGAGCGCGATGACGTTGCGTGCGAATTCCGCAACTACTGTGCGGACATTTGGTGATCTTCGCAAAAGGAGGCCAATTTGATGCAAACTTGGGTGTTGCGAAAAATTCCACTGGCATTCGCCGCCAAAAGCCGCGATTTTTCGAGACTATTGCAGCGGCTTCAAACCGATCCCCGATGAGGAGGGGACTGAAATTTTTCAGGCACCGGGCACGCTCGCTTTGATGGCGTCGAGCTTCAAACCGATCCCCGATGAGGAGGGGACTGAAATCCTGGGCCGCTCGGATGACCGAGATCGCGCGGGCGCGGCTTCAAACCGATCCCCGATGAGGAGGGGACTGAAATTGTTTTTCGGAGGGTCCGGGATTCGACGGCGCTAAAGCTTCAAACCGATCCCCGATGAGGAGGGGACTGAAATCTCCTAATCAGCGCAGAGCGGCGCGGCAGCGTCGCCCGCTTCAAACCGATCCCCGATGAGGAGGGGACTGAAATTCAACTCGGCGATCTGCTCAAGAGTCCGCCCGCCCGTTGCGCTTCAAACCGATCCCCGATGAGGAGGGGACTGAAATCTGGCGCGCTCTTGACGGCCTGGACCGGGTTCGTGGCGAGCTTCAAACCGATCCCCGATGAGGAGGGGACTGAAATAACGCGCCGCCGCAGCTGTCGAGGTAAGAACCAATGGCTTCAAACCGATCCCCGATGAGGAGGGGACTGAAATGTGGATGCCTCATCGGCTCATGTATGCACATTATGGCTTCAAACCGATCCCCGATGAGGAGGGGACTGAAATGGAAAGAACCCCGGTGGCCCCCACCACAATCGCCAGTGCTTCAAACCGATCCCCGATGAGGAGGGGACTGAAATGTGTGGATCTCTCATCTGGAGCGTGACCAGAAGAAGCAAGCTTCAAACCGATCCCCGATGAGGAGGGGACTGAAATTGGCTGTCGCGGTCGGAGTTGGCGACGTTGCCTCATACGCTTCAAACCGATCCCCGATGAGGAGGGGACTGAAATAATAATAAACAGGTTGAACAACCCCAAGACTTACAATGCTTCAAACCGATCCCCGATGAGGAGGGGACTGAAATGATGCTCGCCGAAGCGGCGAGGTCACTAAAAAAGGGCATTTCGTTACATGAGTTAGCGATGACGTTCGCAAGCCGCTTTGGCTGCGGCATCTCCAACGGGGATAGGGGTCAGCTTCTCCTGACGTTGAAAATTTCCAGTTGCCTGAACGTCGTCAGAGCGCTCGTCGAAACCTTCAAATGAGTCGCGAACGATGGTTTCAAGCATACCGACCTCGCGGTCGCTGAGCTTCTTGTATTCGTTGGCGCGCCGTTTCTTCGGCAGCGTCCCATTGTTTTGCCGTATAAACATAACGAGATTTTCCGCAAGCCGGTCCGGCATCTCGACGGCTTCCATTACGCGGCTGAGCGCCTCGTCGTGACAGCGTAGATAATCAATCTCTCGCGGCAGGTCTTGCTGGACGGTCCGCAAAACGCAGGCATAGAGAAACTCAGCGTTGTCCGTGCAGTCGAAGTAGCGGTATAGATCGCCGGTCTCGTTCAAAACCTCTACATTGCGGTCGGGAGTTGGACGCCAGTCAATGAAGGCCATGAGCGGGCTCGAATGAGTCTGTAGGGTTGTACGGTAATCATCGATCCGATCGAGCATTACGGATGAGACCGGAAAAATCATTCCCGGCGGGGTGAATTTCCGCTCGGCAAGAACATGATGGATGAGGCAGCGGTGAAGTCGTCCATTTCCGTCCTCGAACGGATGAATGTAGACAAATCCGAAGGCGGTGGCCGCCGCTTGCAGCACGGGATCCAGACCGGCATCGCGCATGCGGTCGTTTGCTTGCAGCATATTGGCGATTAAATCGTTGAGGTCCTCGGGCCGGGCTCCGATGAATTCTGGTAATGGGCCACCTTGCTGATCCCGCTCGCCTAGGAACACGCCATCGGAGCGCACACCGGCGCGCACAAACCGCGTGTCTTCGATCAGAATGGCCTGAAGGCGGATGATTTCTTCAAAAGTCAGCTTGTTCTTGCCAGCCTGAAGAACAGCGCGGCCCCACCGCTCCAGCCGGTTGCGCGGTGGCCGCACGCCCTCGATTTCGAAGCTCGCACGGCTATCGGCCAAGAGCATGAAACTCGCCGCGCGCGCGACGAGATGCGCGCCGGTGCGGCCGATGGTCTGAGCTGCTTCTTTAGCGATGTCGCGGGCAACAAAAGCCTCCAAGGCCTTCGTCCGGCGGATCACTGGGCAAAAGCGTCCCGTCCCGAGCAGGTTGTCGCGAACCCGGTGCCGCTTGGACAGGCGCGGATTGCCGGTGAAATAGGTTTTCTGGTCGAGAACGTCGATCGCAGCGACCTCCGGCGCATCGGACACCTTTAGTGTTCGGTCCGTGAGGGTTTCGTATAGAAACCAAGCGCGCCGCGTGGTGGTGCCTGATGGTGCGGCACGGACGAAGGCCTCCATTGTGTTGGGGCTGACCGCTTCGAAGACGCGCTTCAATATCAATGGCTCAAAGTCTTCGTGCCGGAGAGCGAACGGCAGGTGATCGGCAAACGTGTCTCCGGGCCAATATCGCCTGTCGAATACGGTCCAGGCACCTTCTTTCCGATGACTGCCGCGTATATGCTTCTCAGAGACACAGGATGGCCGCCTGATGGGTGCTTGGACCGAAAGTGCGTGTGCAAGGGCAGCCAAGCCGGCGAGCTTCGTGCCGCTCGGCACAATTTTTTCCTGAAAGGTTGCGACTTGGTCTGTTTTAAGGTTCATCTGTCGAAAACTCTTTAGCTCGGTCGAAAAGCGTTTGGTTTTTCCGTGATATGTCGAAATTCAATATACAACACTATTTGGTCGAAATCCAGTCATCTTGGTCGAAATATCGTGCGGCGCGCGACTTTCGGTCGAAAAATGCTCTAATCCTAGGCGAAGAGGTCGGGTCAGAATCCTGGCGGAGCTAGCTGAGCTTGCACGTCCGGGGCGTTAATCCGATCACACTCAAATTCGCCGACACCATCTAGGCATCGCGGCAGGCGTCCACTATCTCTCAGATCGGGATCACGAAACTTGAAACTATGCTGGCTAGCGAGCCGTCCGCGCGAATATTACGCTGTCACGGCATGAAACAGACTGACGATTCTGAGCGTATTGAACCGCGGGCGTCATCACTCATTCCTTCTCTGCGATCCGTCGGTTACAGCCTAGGCCTGATAGTCGCTTAGCGCGTGTGTTCCATGATCTGTATGGTGCCGGCGGGATTGTCGGTATTGATATGAGCTGCGTAGGTTCTTGCGCCGTGAATGAACAGGTCCGGGACGGGCGCTGCCGGTTTCTCGCGGCGGCGGGCGGAACCCTCTGCCCTCGGTACGGACACCCGTTGTCATCCATGCGCCGTATAAGAAAGTCTCGAACTTCAGTACGAGGGGAACCGGTGCGAACGGCGCCTTCCGCGCCGTCGGGAGCCTTTCATGAAAATGATGCTTTCACCAAACGGTCAAACCGTTTGCGCAGACGCGATGGCCCGTGGCTATGTCCTTCAGGTTTTGTATCAAGCCGGGGATCGCGAAGTCCGGGCGAGCTTGTGATCCTCACAGAAGACCGGTCTGGGCGGTGGCCCTAGGCTGTTGAGTAGCCGAGCCGCGACCAGCACGGGCCGTTTGGCTTCCGTTCGGGGTGGGCGAGGAAATGACGTTACCGCTTGCGGGCATCCGTACCGTGGGCCGGGATGAGGCCGAGCCGCCGTGGTTGTTGGCGGTGGCTCTGTCGCCAGCTTCGAGACTTGCGCCCAGCGAGTGGCTGCCTTGAGTTGAAGAACCGGATTCCGCTCCCACCGACTTCTGGCTCGTGAGAATTCGGCCCAAACCATAGCCCGCCATCGCGGCTTCGAATGCGTGGCTCAGATTTAGCGAAACGGCACCGCCAACGACCGAGGCGGCGGTGTTCGGAATCGTCCACGTGAGAAGCATAAAGATAAGAGCGCCGCCCGCAATGGTCAGAGGGAGCGTTGGATCCGCGACCGTCCATCCCGTTAGCGCGGAGTTCCAGCCGGCAATGATCGTCATGCCCACGCCAACGAGCAGGTATAGGAAAAAAAGCTTGATGCCGACTCCGACGATCCAGCCGAGGAAACCCTCAGCAAACTTGATCGTCCATCGAGAACCGCTGAAGCCTAATATCAGTACGCCACCGCCAACGCCGATATACGCCTCGGAAAGTGCGAGCAGCATTTGCCCGGCGATGAGAGCAAACGAAAGGAACATGATCAGCCCCGCTACGAGAGCAATCAGCGATGCGATCGTGAGGTGAAACCACCCCAAACTCCCGAAGCCGCGATAGATCGTCTGAAACATCGCGAGGCCATCGTTGAACACTGTGCTCGGGCTAAGGTCGGGAATCCCGGCCGCTTGTCCCCCAATCTGCTGAAAGCCTTGGATGATTGCGCTGAACCAGATCGGCGCATTCACGATCATTGCGTACAGAAAGCCGAACGCGAGAGATTTCTTTACAAATTCTACCAGCAGGCGTGATGGATCTTCCTGATCGGTGAGGAAATGAACACAGGTGATGACAATTTCGATGAGTACCAAGCCGAAGAATATCTTCTCGGCGAAGGGCTGCATGATCGCCATGTAGCGCTGGCCTGCCCACTGAAACGTCTGACCGATATTGTCGAGGTTGTTCATCGCAAGTCCTCAATGAGTCTCTTGCGCGTTGGGAGAGGGGACCGGCACGAGTCCGCCGCCTAAGCCGTTAGGGGGCATAGTCGTCGAGAACGGGACTCGAGGCGCGGCGGCTGCCAGTACCGGCTGACAGTTGATTAAGAACTTGTGATCGGCCTGCTGGCAAAAGCCGAGCGCTTTTCCCCAAAGCTCCGTTTTTCTCTGAAGTTGTTCGTTCCAGAACTGGTCGCCGTAGTTTTCCGCGGCGTTGGGGGACTGCAGCGCAGCGAGCGGAGCACTGGTGTCGTCGGATTTGCCATTGCAGGCTCCGAGGAGAAGGGCAACGGTCAGTATGCAAAACTTGAGTCCTTTCATAGAGCTCCCGTCTATTGGGCAGGGGCGTTGAGACCGTTGTTGGGCATGGTTGATGAGAACGGTATCGTCGGACCCGCGCTAAGCCACTGCTGGGTGCTGGCGTCCTCGGCCGCCTGCCGATTGACCGCATTCGCAGCGACGACATTCTGCGCGTTGATCATCGCGACGACCAGCTGCCTCAGCATCTGAATCTGCTGCACCTGCTGCAAGGCGATTTCGTTGCCCACCTCGATTGCCTGCAAATTTCCCGCAGCGGTCTTGTTCATACCTTCGAGCTCGCCAAATTGCGCCTGCTCGTTGGCAAAATTTTGCGCTTGCGCCTGGGCTGCTGCCAGAGTGCCGTTGAGTGTGTTCAACGTGGTGGCGATGTTGCTGGCTTCCTGTTGGTCCGGATTCTGTGGCACAACGTAGCCGGGAAACTGTTGCTGAAACTGCGATTGCAGGTTGCCGAGCGTGTACGAAAGTCCGCCCTGCTGCTGAATGATCCCGCCCAGTTCCTCGAGCATGGACTGGCTTGATTGCCACACGCCGGCGTATCCACCGGTGGTGTTCCTGATCATGTACTGAAGCTGCTGCGCTTCGGTGAGGACGGATTGAGTCTCTTGCTGAAGCTGCTGGAGTTGCCGAGCGAACATGCTCGGGTCGAAGACGATCTGCGTTCCTCCGCCGAACTGCGCGCGCACAGACGACGGAGGCGTCAGAAGAAAAGCGATTACGGCCATCAGCGCTAAGCGTCGTGCCATTGCAGTTCCTCCTTGGGGAGCTTTCCATTTCCGTTCACAGTAAGAATTTTGGTGAATGGCGCGCGGTGCCTGGTATCGCGGCTCTCCCAGTATTCTGCCCAATCGTCCAATCCTCGGATGCGAAGCCACTCGCTCGCCCACCGATCTCCATGTTTAACGATCAGTTGATGTGCCTGGAGGATGTCCGGCTTCGATCCCGAACCGATAAAAGCCAACGTGGCCTCTCCGAGCGCCAGATCGAAGAGGCGCCGCCCGGCGGGCGAGAGGTAGTAGTACTGGCGCTTCGGAACCGCAAGCGAGAGCATCTCGATCTGCCTGCTCGTCAGGCCGAACTTGCGATAAAGTTCGGCAGTGACGGGATTCTGCGCCTCGGGATTGGGTAGGAGAATCTTGGTTGGACACGACTCGAGAATCACATCGCGTTGCGGCGAGTTGGCGACTTCAACCAGACTTTGGGTGGAAAGCACGACGGCGGCGTTCTTCTTGCGCAGCGTTCGCAACCAGTCTTCGATCTTCGCACCAAACGCACCGTTGGCGAGCATCACCCATGCTTCATCGAGCACGATGAGGGTCGGTCTCCCGTCCAGGCGCTGATCGATCCGGTGAAAGAGATATGTGATTACGGGTAGGAGGACCTTCTCGCCCATCGCCATCAGCGCCTCGATCTCGAAAGTCTGAAAGCGGCTGCTGCCAAGTACGTCATTGTCGGCGTCGAGGAAACGGCCCATCGGACCGTGAAGCGAATAGAAGTCGAGGCCGTCGCGGAGCGTCTGATCCTGAAGCAAGCGAACCAGATCGGTAATGGTTCGGGCATCCGGCCTGCTGTCCCCCAAGAGCTGCAGGGCACGCCAGATGGCTTTCCGATGCTGTGGAAGAAGCGTCACGCCTTGCAGGTTGAGCAGAGTTTCGAGCCAGTCCTGCGCCCACATCCGCTCGTTGTCGTCGTTTACATTCGCGAGCGGGCAGAAAGAGATTTCGCTTTCCCCGAGATCGTAGTGATCGCCGCCCGCGGCCTTGGTCAGCACAAATGCCGACAGGCCTTTGTCGAAGCAAAAGACTTGCGCGTCCGGATAGCGGAAGAACTGCGCGATTAGCAGGCCGAGCAGCGTTGATTTGCCGGAGCCAGTCGGACCAAAGATCAGGGTGTGGCCGACGTCGCCAACATGCAGGTTGAGTCGAAAAGGCGTTCCGCCAGTCGTCGCGGCGTAGCAAAGCGGCGGACTGTTTTCCGGGTAGAAGGGACAGGGGTTGACCTCCTCCCCTGGCCACACATTGGTAGTCGGCATGAGGTCGGCGAGATTCCGCGTATGGATGAGCGGGCGCCGGACGTTCCGATAGCCGTGGCCGGGAAGGGAGCCAAGATACGCCTCATTGGCGTTGACGTGCTCGATGACAGCGGGAAAGCCATGGTGTTGCAGTTGCTTTGCGATCTCTCTCGCGTTGGACTCGGCTGCCAAACGATTCTCGTCCATCAAGATGATGGTGCTCGTGTAGTAACCAAAGCGGACCCGGTTCGAGCTCGCCTCGGCAAGTGCGTCGTCGGCGTCCTCGGCCATCGCCAGCGCATCTTTGTTCTCAAAGCTCTGAGACGCGCCGTTGCTGAACACCTGTTTGATCATACCGGACAGTCCATGGCGCTTCTGGAACCAGTTGCGGCGCTGGATGCGAAGAGCCCGTTCAGCCTCAGCCGGGTCAAGGAAGATGAAGCGTGTCGACCATCGGTACGCAATCGCAAGCTCATCCAGGAATGCGGTGACCTCGGGCCACGAGTGAAACGGAAGGCCGGTCAGGCCAATCAGGCGAATGTGAAGGTCATCCAGCATGGGCTGGAAGCCCGCATGGAATTCATGATTGCCGAGCAGAACGTCGAGAAAGTTCCCCTGGGCAGGCGGCGTGACGGGATCGGGGCGCGCGGTGATGCAGGAGTTGAGGTGCGACAGGAGCGCAACGTCGTCCATGCGCTGCATCAGGAGTCTGGCGCTCAGAGCATCTTCATTTTCCGTGAGGCTGCGCCTGAAGAGGTCGAGCGTCTCCTCCCAATCGGTTACCCTTCGGCCTTGGAAGAACAGGCTCGCGGCTCGCGACTGCATCTCGGTGGGTGGCGTCCACGTGAAGGTCAACGCGAAGCGACTCTCGAAGTGCTGACCTTCCTCCGTGTAGTGAAGCCGGCGCTCGTGATCTATGAGCGCAGTGACGGGGTCCGGGAAAGCTCCGGCCTCCGGATAGCCGATGCTCGGTTTGCGGATGAGATCGACGTTCATCATCCAGCCGTCGCCCAACCGCGCGAGACCAGCATTGACCTGATGAACGAGAGCCGTCATTTCCTCGGGACTTGCGGAATTCAGGTCAGGGCCGCTGTAGCGCCAGCCGGCCAAGAGCGAGCCGTCTTTCAGCAGAACGATGCCGGGGTCTATCAGCGCCGCGTAGTTGAGGAGGTCCGGAAAACCTCCAAGTCGATCTGACCGGCGCCGAAGGTTTCTGAATTCTCTGAACACTGTTGCTGTCTCCTAGTACTTCCGAAGCCTCGGCACTGCCGGATGAACCGGCGCTGGTGGAGCGGTGATCCCGGCGCGTGGCGGATAGTACCGCTGGTAATGCAAGTGCCGGATGTAAACCTCGCTCAGTTGCGCATCGAACTTGGCTGCCTGTCGAAGCGCCCAGTGACCCGCGGTGCCCAGGATCGTCGCGATCGCAACCGTGTATAGATGTAGGCCGACGCCGAAAATCAGCGCTGCGACTATCAGCCAGTTCAGGATTGCGAGCCGCCGCTCGGCGCCGCCAAGCAAGACCGGCCGCGTGAGCGCCTGATGGATCAGCGTTCGTTGAACCTCGGTGTCCATCGCCACATCCGATCCGGTCGCCTGCCTAGAAGAGCGCGGGCGCGAATGGAAACAGCGCCGTCATCAACTGAGTTGCTCCGAGCGCCGCCGCCCCTCCAAGGGCAACGGCGGACATTTTCCGCGCGCCAGTGCCGTGCTCGCTAAAGGTCCAGGTAAGCCCACAGCCGATGACGGCTATTGTTGTCGCGGCGTGGGCGACGGTGCCCTGCAGGTCTCCCTGAATCGTGGCGAGCGGTGCATCCCACGGCAGAGTACCGACTCCCGTGGTTGCGAGCGCTTGCGCAGGCCACAGAATCGTTACAACGGCGAGCGCGTAGCTCAGTTTGCTGAGCGACCGGTCGGTACAGGAATAAATCCTACTGATGATCGACTTCATGACGGCCTCCTATCGAACTGATTTTGAAACCAAAGGCGGGATCGTAGCCTTCAACGCGAACCATCTCTGTCACGCGCCGCCCTTTGGGCGTTCGCTTGACAAAGGCCAAAACATTGACGGTCTGTGAGATTAGATCCGGCTGGGGCGGTACTCCCGCCTCTTGAACGAGACTGCCCAGTCGAGTGAGCGCGGTGGCTGCACTATTGGCGTGCACTGTAGTCACGCCGCCGGGATGACCGGTGTTCCAGGCCTTGAGCAGCGCCAAGCGCTTCTCCGCCGCGAACTTCACCGATGATTATGCGGTCGGGACGCGCTCGCATTGTGGTGCGTGTAAGGAAGGTGAGGTCTGCGGCGACGGTCGTATGAAGCTGCATCACGTTCGGCGCGTCGCAATGTAGTTCGAGAGTGTCCTCGATGATGATGAAGCGCTCGTTTGGATTTCCGAGCCGAACCATCTCGTGAAGCAGGGCGTTCGCCAGCGTCGTCTTGCCCGACCCCGTCCCGCCGGCGAGCACGATGTTCTCGCGTCTGGCGACGGCGCCTCGAAACTCTTCTGCCTGGTTGGCGTCGATGATGCCGTGGGTGAGATAGTCGTCGAGCGTATAGATGAGTCGAGCGTGTTTTCGGATGACAAACGACGGAGAGCTGACGACGGGTGGCAACCAGCCGGTGAAGCGGCTTCCGTCCAATGGCAGTTCACATTCGATGACCGGACGTTGATCGTTCGCGACGGTGTTGAGGGCGAACGCCACGGTTCCGATCAGCCGCTCCGCCTGAACGGCGTGCATTTTTGTTCCTGCGGGCCGCATTCCTCCGCCGTGAGATTCGAGCCAGAGGGTACCGTCTGGATTGAGGATGATCTCGATCACGTCCGGGTCGTCGAGAGCCGCCAGCACGGCGGAGCCAAGCTCGCGCCTGAGCCGCTCATCCAGCCGCGTGGATTGAATCGCTGCCAACCCCATCGCCATTCTCCTGTTGGTCGTGTCGCCGGTCGGCGGACTCCTCGGTCTGTTGTGCAGTCGGAGAATCGGTCTCGGTCAGTTCCATTACCGCGTGACGCCAGTTGTTGTAGAGGCGGGTTCCGGCCGTCAGCGCGCTTTCGCGCAGTTCGGCGGGAATCTCGGGCAGGTGTACCAACGAAACGAACGCGAGCCGGTCGAGCATCGCGAATAAGACATGCAACTCGTGGTAAAGCGAATTGAGCCGCTTACTCTGCGCTTCGATGCTGCTCCCGAGTCGCTGCTCCATCTCGATCAGCACGAAGTCGCTGGGTGCTCGGGTGCCGTTGTCGATAAGATGCTCGTAGTCGAGCAGGCACTGCCGGAGGTAACGAGACAGCGAGATTTTGTTTGCAGAAGCCGCCTCTCTGAAATGAGCGGCTTCCTCGATACTCAAATAGCAGGAGACTTCTCGCGCATTGTTTCTCACTTGAATAGCCACTCCTTGCCCGAGTCCCTCAGAGCCTGCTCGCGCTCCGGCTCCGCGGTTGAATGTCGGTCGTTCGCTTCTTCGGTGAATCGATTCTTATGATTGGCGCCCGAGACCGGCGTCTCCGGCCATTCGCGAACGGCTCCGATTCGATCCGAGTGTCGGGGCGGATCGAGCTTGGCGCGGGCCGAAAATTCCTGGTCGAGGTAGTAGCGAATCTTGGTTCCGTAGATCGGTGGACTTCCTGGAGCGAAGATCAGCGCCGCATCCTCGGGCAATCGCATCGTCTCGTCTGGCGTGATCAATGGGCGCTGTATCGAGGGTTCTGACACGGTGGTCCGACTGTCCGAGTAAGTGCGGTGCTCGTGGCGCACCGTTGCCGCGCCTGCCATCTCGGATATCAGCCGCGCGGTTTCAATCTTGTTAGGCGCGTATGCGACACGAACCGCGCAGTTCGAGACGATCGATTCGTCGTGGCCGTAAGCGGCGTAGAGCTGGCTCAGGTCCTGGGCGATCAAGTAAGCCTTGATTCCGTAGCCTGCCGCGTAAGAGAGCGAGCTCTGGAAGAAGTCGAGGCGTCCGAGCGCGGGAAATTCGTCCAGCATCAGCAATAGGCGACACATCGGCACCGCGTGTTCATTCGAAGGCGAAGTCTCGGTGAGCCGTGCGCCGATCTGCGCGAGCAGGAGGCGCATCAATGGCCGAGTGCGCGTCAGGTCCGATGGCGGCACGGTGAGATAGAGGCTCACCGGCCGATCGTGGTGGGTCAGATCGGCGATGGAAAAGTCCGACGCGGCCGTATTCGCGGCAATGATTGGATCTCGATACAGAGTGAGGCAGCGAGTCGCTGTGCTGAGGACAGAAGTGCGTTCATTGGGGCTCTTGCTGAGCACCGCTTGCGCCGCTCCGGCAACCACGGCGTGCGTGATCTTTTGGGCGTGCGAGGCGTCGATCATGGCCTGGACTGCCTTCTCCTGATCGCGATCTGGCGGGTTCAGGAATTTCAGACATCCAGCGAGTGTCTTGTCGGCCTCGGCATGGATCACGTGAAGGATCACGCCGGTGAGGAGATCGTGCGCGGTCAGGTCCCAATGATCGCGGGGGGCGTTACCGGCCGGATCGATCAGCATGTCCGCGATGTTCTGCGCGTCCTTGACCTCCTCGGGGCCAAGTCGGATTTCAGCGAGCGGGTTGTACCGTGCTGCTGTGGTGTCAGTGCATGTCGGATCGAACCGCAGGCAGAGGTTGCCAAGGCCTTTCTGTCGCCAGCCCGCGGTGAGCTTCCAGTTTTCGCCTTTGATGTCGTGGACCACGACACTGTGGGGCCAACTGAGCAGGGTTGGGACTACCAGTCCCACGCCCTTGCCGGTGCGCGTCGGCGCAAAGGCGAACACGTGCGATGGCCCCGCATCCCGGAGATAGTAAGTCTTCCTTCCATTTCGCCATGCGCCGACATAGACGCCACTGTCTGGGTCGAGCAGCCCGGTGGCGCTGATCTCCTTCCTGCCGGCCCAGTGAGCTGAACCGTGTAGATCGTCGGTTCTCGCTCCGACGGACCGGGTGAAATGAACGGCGATCATCGCCACGACTGTGACGATCAAGGTTGGGTATTCGAAAATGCGCATTCCTGCGCTTAGCATCGGCTTTGCGGCGGCGACGTGTTGCCATTCCCATGCCCAAATCAGAATGCTCCACGGCCGGTAAAAGGGTCCGACAAAGGGCAGAGTCGCCAGAGGTGCGCCCAACACTGCGGAATGTCTGAGCAGCGCGGCGATGTGCTGGGTTGCAATCGCGAGCGAGAACGCAGCGGTAAAAGCGACTGCCGCTGTCGCGGCGAGGCGTACGTCCCGCTCTGCTACGGTGTGGGAAACTGGCATCCTGTACGGTAGCAACTGATTAGCCATTAGCGTGTTCGTCCCTTCTCTCGCTCGGCAACCTGAACATAGATGACCTTGCGCCCGTTCTTCTCGAACTCCGCGCCGCTAAGGGTCACGACCGCGCCCACTTTAAGCCGCTGCTCGCCGCGCGCCTTTTCGATCGCCGGGGTTTGGCGGATGTAATGGAGCTTGCCGTCATTGCCTTCGATCAGGAGATACCGCCGGTCGATCGTCTCGTTCTCGAGGCCGGTGCCGATCACCCGGCCGGTCACCTGCTCGCCCGGTTTCAGTTCCGTAACGCGAAGCGGCGCCTGCCGGTCCTGAATCTGATCGAGGTGGCGCGCCCTCGTCTTGATGATGTCGATCGAGAGCTGGTGCTGACGGAGCATGTGTTCGAGGTCGGGCGATATCTGCCAGGAAAGTTGATCCATGCGCCGCGCAAGTCCCACGCTTTCAAGGAAGCCGAGCCTCGCGACGTTTTGCGCCTGACGTTCGCGCGCGGCTTCGTTGCGGTGCTGCACGTCATTGAACGTGACGATGTTCCGCGAGTTCGCCTGCCGGAGCAGGGCACGATCTATTTCCGTGAATTGGTCACGCGTGACGGCTTGCCCTCTCGATTCCAGAATGTCGCGCTCTACCCTGAGACCCAGCTCGCGGCTCGCGATCTCCTGGCTCCTGTCCCGGATCCCGGACTGGATGTATCGGCGGTCAATCGAAAGCGCCTTGCCCGATTCGGTGACGCCACGAATCAGAATGTGGACGTGCGGGTTGTCGGTGTTGTGATGATCGATCGCCGCCCACTTGAGGCGCGTTCCTGAGATCGCGTTCCATCTGGGCGACCAGCTCCCGCGCATGATCTTTGAGATCCATTTCAGCGCCGTTCTCAGGCGAAACGATGATCCGAAACAGCCGAGGGTCGCCCGACTTCTGCCAGCCGGCCAGAAGCTTGGAGAGGCTGATGTCTTCGCGGATCGCGTCGAAGCCCAATCCCTTTGCGTCGTCACGCTGCGCGCCTTCCCGCGCGAGATAGCGTCCGTGCGCGGCCCACGATGCCGACCTCGTATTGCGCGAGTACGAAACCTTGACGACGCTCCGTTGCATGGAAGCGCGAGGCTCTCGCGATACGCCGGCGCCTTGTCGTCCGAGACGCGTGTTCATACGGCTGGGCTGCCCTGCCCGTCCATGCTGCTTCGCCGCCGCGAGCCACCATCGCCTCGCGCGATGCTGTTCTCCGCGCCGGCGCGGAGGACGCGGCTGCATCTCAAGGTCGCGGCGCAGCAGGTCACTCATCTAATGTTTCTCCGCCCAAAAGCCGCAGCATCATTCGCGGAAGTTCAGCGGAATTGCCTGGCTCGTCGCCGTTCAGCGCGCCGATGATGCGCCGGATGTGTTCGCTCGAAAGCGTTAAACTGTGCAGCTCCTTGGATCGGCTCCACGACTTCCAAGCACGCTTCGAAGTCGCGCGGGCGTCGAGCTTTGCTCGCCCTGCCAAGGCGATCGCCGTGCGGCGTGTGGCGGGAAGGTCCGACAGACGCGCGGCAAGTTCAAGTAATCCACCGAGCAGCAGGTCGGGCGGCTCGCGGTCCAGCCCCGCAATCGCAACCAGCCCGCCGAGATTCGCCAGGTGATGGACTCTAAGTCCCTGCTCTCTGGTGTGCAGTTCGTCCGCCATAACTCACCACGTGAGAACCGGCTCCAGCGCCGCTCGAACTGAGCTCGCCTGGCACCGGCCCGAAGTAACGAGAGTCCCAACTTCGCGCGTCTTTGGTTCCGAACAGCCAAACCTCTCCGGGGTGCACCGTGTAGCGGCCCCACGCAACGTGGTCTAGCGATCCCCCGCGGCTGTCGCGCGAAAGCGTGGCCGAATGTTCCAAACGTTGGCCGTTGACTGCGATGTAATCGCGCATGATTTCAACCGAGTCTCCGGGCAGCGCACTGAGTCGTTTGCCGACCGGCTCGATGCCGTCGCCGCAACCGCGTCCGCGCAAGAGATAGCCGCGCGAGCGCCCGAGCTGTGCGATCGCATCTGGCAGACACGCCAGCACCAAGTCGCCGCGCGACGGTGCGCGGTTAACCATCCGGTAGATCCCTGGCGGACACGCGCTATCCGTGAGTCCGATCTTCAAACCCAGAAGCTGGAAGCCCAAGACTGGTATTGCGATTCCCGCGCAGAGGACGACCGGAAACAGTGATCGTCGTGCAATTGTTCGGGTACGGGGCAAGGCGATGCGGTACGGGGAAGAAAATCCGCGCCGGATCTGGGGAATATGCTCAAAAGCGCGCACGGTACGGTAAAACCTTTATCTTGCCCTACGAACGCATCGCCCCCGCTGCCCCGTTCCTCTCCTCCCTCTGCACCAATCGCTCCGCGCCCCCTTCCCGTTTGCTCCGCCACCCTCGGAAATCTCGGTCGCTCTCAACGAAATGCTTCAGCATCTCGATCGCCACTTCCTTGGCGTCCGTCTCCCGATGCAAGCTGTCGCGCAAATACCCGACGTATTCGTCCAGCGAGGCCTTGAGGCTGCCCGGCAATGTCAGCCGCAACTGTACGGGAGGTAAATCCTTGTCCTTGAGTCTGAGTTTCATCTCTCCAGCTCCTTTCTCCGTTTCTTCAATTCCTGTACGGCCCCGGCAGTACGAGGTCGTTCGTCACCATCACGTTGAACTGGTAACCCGGCCGTATCTCCAAGGTGGGCGGGATGTTCATTCCGCGCTGCAGGCTGCTCTGCGCGACTTGCCCAAGTTGCTGACTCGCCGCCGCACCGCCCATCTCACTGAGCAAAGACATTTGGTTCGGCGGCGCGTAGCCGTACCCGTAGGGCCCGGAGAATCCGGTGCCTCCGCCGAACGCTCCCATCTGTCCAACCATCTGGCCGGCGCTGATCACGGAAAGGAGCGCCGCGGTGCCGAACGTCTTCAGGTAGTGGTTGTTCACCTGATCGCTGAATCCGGCGTAGCCCGCCTGGTCGGCGCCCGGCATCTCCGGTATCTCCATGCTCGACGCGTTCGGGAAGATCAGCCGCTTCCATTCGATCTGCGCGCGCTGCTGTCCATACGCCGCGTTCGTCTGGTACGAGCCGATGAGCTTCGAGCCTTGCGGGATCAGAACCCATCGTCCGGTTGCGGTATCGAAGACGTTCTCGCGAACCTGCGCGAGAACCGGTCCCGGCAGTTCCGAATTGATGCCGCTGATCAGAACCGCCGGAATCACGCTGCCTGCTGTGATCAGAAAAGGAGACACTGGCGGTTTGAGGCTCGCGATCGCGTTGGCGCCGTTGCTCTGGCCAGATGGCGTGACCGTAAGCTCGTAGGGCCTGGTTGCCCCTGCTTGACTCGCGATGCTTGGAACTTCCAGCGTATCGCCGTGGTGAAACGCTTGGACCATCGGGGGCGCGGAGAGCGCCTTTACATATTCCTCCTCCTGCAACGCGGCCAGCCTGCTGGGTGGACGCGCTGGGAGGGGAACAGCAGGAGCCTGCGTCGCGGTAGCGGGCAACGCAGGAGGAAGTGGAACAGAATTGATCTCAGCAGGCTTCGGCCTCCTGGCCTTCGCTTCCAGTTCCGCGATGGCTGCACGTTCCTCGTTGGATGTGACGGCGGCTGCATCGTCGCTGCGGGCCCTCGGGCTCGAATCCGGAGAGTCCGAATGCAGCGCGACGATCATCACAAGCAGTGCTGCCGCGATTACCACGCCAGCGACAATAACCAGAGTGCGTGTCAGCCGTGGGCCGCCCCCGCGCGATTGGTGAACGCGCGGGCCGGTCGGTCCAATTGCCGCTGCCGTGGCCATGATTCACCTCGCCGTGCCCGTGTACCGGATGCTCACGCGGTCCTGCTCACGGCCGACGCCCGAAACCAGCACCGCTTGGTCGAAGAGTTTGTCGACCACGTAGTAATCGCCCCTTACGCGATAGTTCACCATCTCGCTGCCGTCGCCTGCGGCGACCAACAACGCGGGAGCTTCGCTCGACTTTGTAGTCGCGGGCATCTGGATGTAGATGTGCGTACCGTCATCGAATGCTCGGACCGGTTTCCACGGCACCTTTGGTCCAGACACCGTGTACGAAAAATTGAGAGCGCCCGGATCGAGCGAAGCCAGAGAAGCGACCACGCCGTCCGGCTGTGATTGCGCATCGCGCGCCTTGGCGGCTGTGTGGTCGGCGTCCTGCATCGCCTGCTGGAGTTCCTCAGGATAATAAAAGGCGACTTCCTGCATTTCGCGTCCGGCGCGCGAGCGCAGCATTAGGTGGTAAATGTGCTTCGTCGTGTAGATCGTGAGATTGGTGCTGATACCGGCAGCGGTGGGTTTTATCGCAAGGTGCGGAGTCGGATTGCGCGGATCGCCCGATGAGGCGGGCGTCACGAGCCAGCGTTCGCTGTCGCCGCTGGCAACGTCCGTAATTGTCTCGCCCGGCTCAAGCTGGATGTCGGTGGTTCGCAATGGAGCGCAGTCAACTGCAGGCTCTTGTCCTTCTTCATACGGGTAAAGCTCGCGGTGCGGCGTCTTATAAACCTGCCACGCGCCGTCTTGCTGATGTTGTTTGACCGCCTCCCGAACCTCTTGGGGCTGCTGCGCAAGTATCTGAGCGCCCGTTAGCGGTGCGGGCTCCGGCTCGGGAGATGGTGCTGCTTTCGTGACCAGCGTCAGCGGCGGCGGTGGCGTTTGCTTCGCCGAGCAAGCGGCGAGCGTCAGCGAGAGAGCGACGAACCCAAATGTGCCAATGCCCTTCATCGTGATCCCCTCCTAACTTCGCTGCTCGGTCCAATTGAGCTGCGTGACGTAAAATCCGAGCGGGTTCTCCAGGATCGAGGCGTCGGAGGTCGCCGAAATGATCGTAGTGTCGAGCGCCGCTTCCCAATGCGTCGTGGCGATCGGAGAACCGTCGAGGCCTGATTCTTCCTCGGTCCATCTCACCTGCCACGTCGCTTTCGACAGCGGCAGGATCGAATCGATTTGGACGCTCACAGATTGGTGCTGAGCGACCTTGAACGGATCATGCTCAAGGTCGTTCTCGTGGTAGTAGTTCTCGAGAAACTTGTAAGCCGGTCCGCGAGCGCGGCTGTACACCTGCCCGATCAGCTGGTGCTCGGCTGCCGGATCGGTGATCACCTCGCGAGCGTTGCGGATGAAGGCCGCCAGCTCGTATCGCACCATCCGGTCTGTGCTGATCCGAGTCGTGTTTTCGGTGAGCGCGCTCGGCGCGCCGAGCGCGTATCCGAGCTTGTCGACTTCCACGACATATGGAATGAACTTGCTTCGAGTGCTGACCCAGACCATTCCGAAAGCCAGCACAAGCGTGATGACCATCATGCCGGCGGCGGTGATCTGCCAGTTGCGTTTGCCGAGAACCAGATCAGCGTAACGCTCGTCCCATTCCTGCCGCGCTTTGAGATAGACGCTGCCTTCCATGCCGACGCCTCGCTGCCAACGATCGAGCGCGAGTTGTGAATTTCGCGCCCTCTGGGTTCAGCACTTGAGCAGATTCTGTGCCACTTGCTCGGAACACGAGTGCCCGCCTATCGTCGATCCCGTCTTCTTAAACCGGAGGAGGCGCCGTATGGAAAAGGTGAATGTCGCGGAGAAGTTCGATCTTTTCAGCGACTACTGGAGTCCCAAGATCGCCGCAGAGTTGAACGACTCGTACATCAAACTGACGAAATTGAAAGGTGAGTTCGTTTGGCATCACCACGAAAATGAGGACGAGCTCTTTTTCATTATGAAGGGTCGGCTACTTATAAAGCTGCGCGACGGCGAGGTTCGAGTCGGCCCCGGAGAATTCGTGGTCATCCCTCGTGGTGTCGATCACCTGCCAGTAGCCGAGGACGAAGTTCACGCCATTTTGATCGAACCGAAGACGACGCTGAACACTGGCAATGTGCGCGGCGAGAAAACGATTGCGAGGTTAGAACGCATTTAGGAGTTTCAAAAGTGGAGCAAGCTCTATCTTCCGTCTCTTCTGGTTCACCTTTCGAGCCGCGGCTCGGAGCTGCCGTGCAGCTCGGGTGGGGAACTTCATAGCGGTCGCGGGGACCGCTCCGTTGGATGCAGATGGCAGGGCGGCTCTACTAGGGGTACCCTGCCCCCGCCACCTCCACCTGAACGCTATCCACTCGCGCCGTCGACCTCCCGCGCATGAGATCCTCATGAGTCGTTTCTGCACTGATGTAGAATAGCGTGCGTCGCTCCTCGCCACCGAGTACGCATGCGATCGCGCGCCCGCCGATCGAGGGTATTCGCTGCATGATCGTTCCATCGGAATCGACGCGAACGAAAGCGTCCTCCTGGAACAAACTTACCCACGTAGCGCCGTCGCGATCGAGACAGATCCCATCTGGCTCGATGAAGCTCCCGAATCGCCCAACGAGATCCAGCGATCCATCGGCGCCGACATTAAAATGGGCCAGACGGTTGCCGTCGCTCTCGGCAACGACCAGTCGCCGGCCATCGTCCGAAACGGCGATCCCATTGGGAAAATGCAGCCCGTGAGCGACAACTCTGGCATCGGAACCCGGCGCGATCAGAATCAGTTGCCCGTTTTCGTGCGAGGCGTTCATGTTTCTCATAATGTCGAGCCCGAGATCGCCGACGAAAATGCGGCCCTCCCCATCGACGATCATGTCGTCGATAGTCCCCGCTGCCACACTCGACAGATCGACGAGCGTCGTCATCTTGCCACCTGCGAAAGTGAGCAGCTTGCGATCGAACATTGAGGTGACGACCGCATCGCCATTCGGCAGCCATCCCATGCCGCCCGAGATCCCGCCGATCTCGCATTCGATGCGGCAGTCACCATCAAGTCCCACGCTCAGAAGCGTGTGTGCGAGACTATCGACCATCCACAGTCGGGCGTGGTGCCATCGCGGGCCTTCGAAATAGAGGCCCTTGGCAAGCGGCGGCCGCGATTCATCCTGCTCCGTCATCGCTTCTTATTTTTTTCACAGGCGCCTATTTGATCTGCACGTAAAGCGTTCCCCAGCGGTTCGCGTACCCCTTTACCACGCCCTGCCCGTCGAAATCCACGCTACAGGATCCGTACCACCATACGTCTTTCTGAGCCCAGACTGGCATGGTGCGCTCCTGCAAGCGCGGTACATTGCCGATCGCCGGGCTACATCTCGTTCCCTTCAGTCGAGGTTTCCTGCGCATCGATGCCCGTGATCGTATCGCGAACGTTGTTCTTAGCTGACTTCTTCGATTTCACCTAAAGCAGGAACTCGCGATTTCCGCCACTTTGAAAAGTATCCAAAAGTGTCGTCAGGCAGTGCCCACTTAGTGCCCACTTCCGGATTTATCCACAGGATCTGAGATGATGCCGGTAGGCCTAAAACCCTTATATTTCCTGCATTATATGACATGAGCTGATCTCGGAAAACATCACGTTCAAGACTTAGGATCCGGTGCCGCAAGGCGTGGGGGTTCAAGTCCCCCCTCTCGCATTACGGCATTCGCGCGCCGGTCGGATAACCTCAAGTTGTACTCCTCGCCCGTCGACTAGACGGTCAGACTCTGGGCTTCCCATAGCGCGCGGAAACGGCCGTCGCGCAGCGCGCTAAGCGACGACCAATTGCCCGACTCGACCACCTTCCCGCCTTCGACCACGTAAATCAGATCGGCCCATCGGATGGTGGACAGGCGATGCGCGATCAGGACGACGGTGAGTTCGCCGCGGCGGCTTTCGATCGCATCAAGCACACGTCCTTCATTTTCGGAATCGAGGCTGTTGGTCGCCTCGTCCAGAATCAGCATCGAAGGACGGCGCAGGAATGCGCGCGCCAGCGCGAGGCGTTGGCGCTCTCCCTGCGACAGCAAAATTCCACGATCGCCGACGATAGTATCGAGCCCGTCGCTTAGTCCCGCGACGAAATCGAAAGCGGACGCCTGTCGAAGCGCCGCGAGCATTTCGTCCTCGCTGGCGTCGGGGCGCGCCCATTTGAGGTTTGCGCGAATCGTGTCGTGAAAAAGAAACGTGTCGGGCGCCACGTAGCCGATTTGATCGCGCCATCCGCGCACGCTTTCGGGTCCGAGCGTCCGGCCGTCGAGTCTGAGCGTCCCCGAGTCGGGCGCGATCAGGCCCATCAGAATGTCGGCGACGGTACTCTTGCCGGCGCCCGACGGCCCCACCAGCGCGACGATTTTGCCGGCCGGAATCACCAGGCTCAAATCTCTCACGGCGGGCACGCGTCCCGCGCTGTAGGTAAACGATACGCCGTCAGCAGCAAGTTCGTGCGTGAGCGAGAGCCGATCGTGCGGATGCATTGCAGGCTCAGCGGCAGCGGCGCATCGGGTCTCGATATCCAGCAGGTTGGCGAACGATGGCAGCGCGTTGACGAAGGCGCGGTAGTGGTACTGGCCGCTCATGATTCGCGGCATCACGCGCGCGAACAGCAGCAACAGGATCAGAATTGACGCTGGCGGCACCGCCAGAATTTGAATCGACGCGAACAGCACCACCGCGAGGATTACGACCGAGCCGAGTTCGAACCAGGTCGCGGCGATCGCCTGCTGACGCGAACCGTCCACGTTGGCTCGGGCAACATCGGCGCTGAGATCGGAGAAAATCGAAAAATTACGTGCTTCCGCGCCATAAGTCTTGGCCGCTTTGAGGCTCTGTAAATGCTCGATGGTGGCGGCGTAGAGCGACTTGTTGCTTGCGGAGACTTCCTCGCCCTGGTTTTCGATCGCCCGCGTGCGACCGCGAAAAGCGAACGCCAGAAGCGCGCCGGAGATCAGTACCAATGTAGTCATCCCGGCCGACAGCGCAAACGCGATTGCCATGTAGAGCATTCCGATCACAACTTCGCCAGTGAATACGAGGACGAGATTCGTGGCGATGCCGATTCGGTCGATTTCAGAGGTCAGCGCGTGAGTGAAATCCGAAGTGCGACTGCGGCATACGAACAACCAGTTCGCATCCGCAATCGCACGGTAGAGGCGACGGCGCAGATGATGCTCGACTTCCTGCTCAACCGCATAAGTCCACACGTTCTGCATCTGTCCCAGCACCGTTCGCGCACCAACCAGCATCACGAATACGCCAAGCAGGAGAATCAGCGACGGGTGCAGTCCCACCGCAACGAATGCATTCGAAACGATCGCCGCGTAGCGGCCCGCCTCGCCCTGTCCAGTGAGATTGAAGCCCGCCACCTGCAGGGTAGGAAGCAGCAGCGCGAAGCCGACCCCCTCGCTCAGCGAATACAGTACGGTCACGATAAGCACACCGATCAATTGCCAGCGCGAAACCCGCATCAGCATCGCGAGATACGCTGCAAGCGTGCTCTTCATCGGCGGTTTTGCGGGACTAGCGGCCAACCGAGTCTGGCCCGCCAAGTGGCGCGTATCGATTGATTTCGAAATCTCCGATCACCACGATGCCGCCGCTCTCGAGCCATGCGTGAGCGCCGAAATGCCCATCAACCGGTTTCATGACCCCAATTTTGAGTTCGCTCGGATAGCGGTAGCGCTTGAGCACAATGCCGGTCGCGAGCGCGCGAACCAGGCAGTTGCCGCCGCTGGGGACGGCCCGGCTAGCGGTCGCGACGGCCCACGCGATTTTTTCAGGTGACGGGCACGCGCAGGTTGACCGGCGATCGCCGGGCGAGTCCGCGCGCATCGGATGACTCATCGCGTCAGCCAGCCGGCGCGCACGAGCAAACGGCAACGTCCACACGCCAGCACGCATCGCCACAATCGCCGTCAGCGCCTGGAATAGAAGCGCCCGCTCCGACGCGGGCAACGCGAAGAACTTAGCTATTTTCTTCATCCGAGCCCCGATCATCCGACGCCGGCTCGTCCAGGACCTGTATCAGACCATGCGTGTGGAGTTCGCCGAGCAGTTGCAGCAGATCGCGGCTACATCGCTCGGCTTCGACGTCGTATTGCTCGAGTAACGCATCGCGAATCTCGACCACTCGGCGCGGTTGCACAATCAGGCTCCAAACCGTCGCGCCAACCGGGCCAAGTCCGAAATAGGTCCCGCTCTTGAGATTCAAAATGGCGGCTTCACCCTCGAGATCGCAGGAAATCTGGTCCTTGGATGCGGCTACGATGGATCCAGTCGAGATTGTCTTTTCCACGAATTGTCCAAGCGGCACAAGGCGATGCGACGATTGCTCTAAACGCAAGAACCCTTTACATCGCTAGTAAAAGCGACGCAACTTTACGGAGCGCTCTCTCGCGGCTTCAGTCTTTGTCACCCTCGAGCGTCGCAACTATTCCCCGGGCGGTCTGAAAGTCAACGCCCAGGGATTTCATGCAGAGCTTCCACGCATCGGCATTATCGCGCTTGGCGATAAGCGCGAGCAGCTGCGACTTGAGCGGCTCCTGGACGCGCGCCATAGCCGCCTTGGCCCGTTCGCGACCGACAGCCCGCATCTGCTGCAGCCTGGCAAACCGCTGCATCCCAAGTTCCGTTGGGCATGGCTGTACCTCGTACCACTGGCCATTTTCCTGCCCGATCGTTTGCTTCACCGTGGCGGTGCCGCCGTCCTGGGTTGGAAATTCCATTCCGATCAGATGAGTGGGCAGCATTGGGTAGGTGACGTACTTGGTCGCATTCATCACATTTGGCGGCAGCTTGGTAACCGTCAGGTGATAGTTCTTGGCAATCGGAAGATCGAATTGCCTTTTTATCCGGTCGTCGAGAAATTGCTGCTTGTCCGTGCCGATGCATTTCAGCGCGGACGGCGCGATCAGGCGCTTCATCGCGGCGAGATCTCTGGCGTAGACGGCGTCGACCAGCTTGCGCGCGAATTCCCGCTGCTGCGGGGTAGCAGTCTCAGGCTGCGTCGGTTGGGCAGAAACGCGGCCCGGCGTCGCTCCCGGTACCGGCGCTGCCGGCGCACGCATCGCCCAGGGCGATTCCTGCGGTGCGGCAGACTGCTGGGCGGTGGCCAGCGTGGCGAGCGCGGCGGCGGCACCCAGCGCAAGCAAGGCAAAAAATACCGTTCGCGAAGGCTTCGGCATCTCTCACTCCCTCATCGCAGAGTGCACGCGGGGTGCCACTGCGCAGTCAAATGGTCCTTCAATTTCACTTTTCACTGAATCGCGAAACACCTGCAAGCCGGTCGCGAAAGCGATGGCGAGACTAATCTTTGTCGGGAATCGACTTCAATTGCTCGAGCCACGCGGTCGCTTCGCTGTCCGAAGGCGCGCGATAGTCGCCGCGCGGCGAGAGCGATCCGCCCGAACCAACCTTGGGCGCGTTCGGGATACAACTGCGCTTGAACTGGCTCAACTGGAAGAACCGATACAGAAACGTATGCAGATGTCCCTTGATGGTCGCGATGTCGTACTGGTTGCGGCGCTCGCGCGCAATGTCCGGCCACTCGCCCGCGTCCTTGTCGCGCCACGCATTGTAAGCGAGGAACGCGACCTTCGGCGGCGGGTATCCGAATCGCAGCGTGTAGTAGAGGAAGAAATCGTGCAGCTCGTAGGGGCCAATCGCCGCTTCGGTGTCGTGGCTGGGATGTCCGTCCTTCGAGGTGCCGGGGATCAGCTCGGGGCTGATTGGAGTGGCGAGAATCTCGAGCAACGTCGCGCTGGTTTTGCGGCCGAGGCTTTCAGTTTGCGCGAGCCATCGAATTACGTGCTGGATCAATGTTTTCGGCACGCTCGCATTGACGCTGTAATGAGACATGTGATCGCCGACGCCGTAGGTGCACCATCCAAGCGCGAGCTCGCTCAAGTCGCCGGTGCCGACCACCAGCCCGCCGCGCAGGTTCGCCAGTCGAAAAAGGTGGCTGGTGCGCTCACCCGCCTGCACGTTCTCGAACGTGACATCGTAAACTTCTTTGCCCTCGGCATAGGGATGCCCGATGTCTTTGAGCATCTGCATGCAACTCGGCCGAATGTCTATTTCATCGGTCGAGCAGCCGAGCGACTTCATCAGGCGGCGCGCCTGCTCGAGAGTTCGCGCGCTGGTGGCAAAACCGGGCATCGTGACGGCAAGAATATTTTTGCGCGGTGAGCCGAGCCGGTCCATCGCACGCGCGCATACCAGCAGCGCGTGGGTTGAATCGATTCCGCCCGAGATTCCAATCACGAGGCGTTGCAGGCCGGTCGAGCGCAGGCGCGTCGCCAGGCCTTGAACCTGGATGTCGAAGACTTCGGCACATCGCTCGTCACGAGTTGCGGGATCCGAGGGCACGTAAGGGAACCGCTCGTAGTGCCGCTGTGGAAGCATCTTCGCGCGCCGCGGCAATTCCGCCGAAAATGAAATCCGCCGAAAGCGCCGCACTCGCTCGCGCTCGCGCTGAGCCGTATCACCGAACGTGTTTTGCCGCATCCGTTCCTGCGACAGCCGTTCGAGATCGATTTCCGCCGAGACCACTTGCGGCTGATCCTTGAAGCGCTCGGACTCGGCGACGATGTTGCCGTTCTCGGCGATCAATGCGTGGCCGTCCCAGGCCAGATCGGTCGTCGATTCACCCGCTCCGGCCGCGCAATATGCGTACGCCGCCAGGCATCGCGCGGATTGGCCGGTGACCAGCGAGCGGCGGTAGTCGGCCTTGCCGATCGTGATGTTCGACGCCGACAGGTTGAGCAGCACCGTCGCGCCGGCCAGCGCCGCGTATGATGACGGCGGAATCGGAACCCACAAGTCCTCGCAAATCTCGGCGTGAATCGTGAGCAGCGGCTGCTCCTCGTGCTGGAAGATGAGGTTGTTGCCGAACGGAACCGCGCGAATCCCGGCCAAGTCGATTTCGTCGCGGGTCGCGGCGTCGGCCGAGGCAAATTGCCGCGGCTCGTAGAACTCGCGGTAGTTCGGGAGATTCGTCTTCGGCACGACGCCAAGAATCCGCCCGCGATGAATCACGATCGCGCAGTTATACAGCTGATGATCGATCTGGAGCGGCGCTCCGACCACGCTGACGATCGAAAGCTTCGCGGTCGCCTCGACGACCCCCGCGATTGCGTCAAGGCATGCGTCGAGCAGCGCGCGCTGCTGAAACAGATCGTCGCATGAATAGGCAGTCAGCCCCAACTCGGGGAACAGTGCGAGCACTGCCTTGCGCTCGGCGGCATCGCGGATCAGCGTGACGGTATGTTCGGCGTTGTAAGCGGGATCTGCGACGCGAACGGACGGCACTCCAACCGCGATTCTGACGAAATCGTGATTGTAGAGATTGAAAAAGTTTCCGTTCCTGGTCACGTCGTCTCCCCGGGGTGCCGCACGGCAATCGACTCGACCTCCGCCGCCCATGCCAGCGCCCCTCTTAGGAAGACTGTGCCGATTGTCGGCGGCCGGTACAAGATTGCCCGAACGGACCACTCCACTTCTTTGCGAGGCCGAGCTTCAGTGCTCCTCCTTCTCCACGAACGCGCGGAGCCGGTCCAGCGCTGCGTCCCACTGCTGCGAAATCTGATCCAGATACCGCCGTGCTTCGGAGAGCCGCTTCGTCCGGAGCTCCCAAATGCATTCGCGGCCGATGCGGGAACTGCGCGCGAGCCCGGCCCCTTCGAGGGCATGCAGGTGTTTCGTGATCGCCTGACGCGAAACAGTTGCGCCGTCTGCCAGCTGCACGATCGACAGGGGCCCGCCGCCGCACAGCCGAGCGACGATGTGCAATCGAGTCTCGTCACCCAGTGCGGCGAAGACAGGCGCGGCCTCGGCAAGTTTCGCGGCGGCGGAAGTGCGCATTCGCGACATGGCTTCACGGTAACCGTTCAGGCCGAGAGGGCCAGGTACTTCTCGATCAGCTTCGTTTGCGCGGTCCAGCCCTGCTCGTTGCTGGCAAACGCCTTGGCGCGCCGTTCGAGCGGGATCCGGTCGAAACCCGACTCGGTGATGGTCAGCATCGTGCCGCCCGAGACCTCTTCCAGCTCGAATGCAACCAGCGTGGTTGGCTCTTTCGAGTAGTCGGCGCCGGGCTCCACGGCAAACGGATGCCAGCGGAAGGAGAAGAACCGCATCGGTTCGACACGGTCGATCGAGATCGTGAACGCCTTCCCTTCGTATGGTTTCTGGCTCTTGGCGACTTCTGCGTCCACGGTCGTCGGAACAATTCTTCCGGTCATGCCGGTCCCCGCCAGGAAGGGGCCGTCGAACTCGACGCCGAACCAACTGCCGAACTGCCTGGAGTCGCTGATCGCGCGCCACACGCGCTCGCGCGATCCGCGCAACAGGACCTTCTTCTCGATGCGATCGGTGTTTGTCGTCATGTGCAACCTCCGAGTTGCGCTTAGGCTAACACCGCTCGCGGCGAAACGCAACCCAATGGTTGCAGTCGCTGCGCGCCGAACAGTGGTCCATCGCGTGCGCCGAATGCGCCCTTGCCTGCCATTGTCCAACGGGTCAATCATTGCAAAAGGGGGTAGCGGATTCGGAGCCCGCAGCGAATCGAAACGCCGTCGAGGGAGGAATCGCGATGCCAGCAAAGCCAGCAGATGACCGAAACGGGAACAGGCGCGTCGTGCCCGCGAAATTCGCCCATGCCGTGCTTGCCACCAAGCAATTCCAGCCGATGGTCGATTGGTACACGAGGGTGCTGCAGGCCGAGGTCGTTCACAGCAACGGCATGCTCACGTTCCTTACCTACGACGACGAGCATCACCGGATTGCAATCGCCGCAGTGCCCGGACTGGCGGACAAACCACCGCACTCGGTGGGGCTGGACCATCTGGCATTCACCTACGCGAATCTCGGCGACCTGGTTTTCACTTACGAACGGCTCAAGCAGGCCGGTATCCTGCCCGTCATGACGATCAATCACGGACCGACCACGTCGCTGTACTATCGCGACCCCGACGGCAACCGGGTCGAGCTGCAGATCGACAATTTCGATTCGGTCGAAGAGCTGAAAGAATTCTTCCACAGCGATGCGATGCAGAAGAATCCGATAGGCGTGACCTTCAACCCCGACGAACTCGCGCGCGACTATCACGCCGGCGTGCCCGAGTCTGAACTCAAGCAGTACGATGCCGCCAAGGGACTCGACCGCGCAACGATGCGGCACCCGACCGGCATCAATCGATAATTCGAAAATAGTCTGACCGAACAATCGGAGTGGCTGGAGCCGAATGAAACTTGCGACATTCACCCATCGCGGCACGACGCGGATTGGCGTCGTCGTCGATGACTCTATCGTTGACCTTGCCGCCGCGGCCCCCGAGTTGCCGCGCGACATGACCGCCTTCATCGTGGCAGGGCCGCCGGCGGCCGAGCGCGCGATGGGCGCGGGAAAGAATTCGACCAACCGGATTGCGCTGGCGAGCGTCAAGCTCGAGGCGCCGATCGCGCGCCCCCCGGAGTTTCTCGCCATCGGGCTCAACTACGCGGACCACGTCGAAGAAACGAAGATGAAGCGTCCCGAGTTTCCGATGTTCTTCAACAAACAATCGAGTTGTGTGACCGGACCGTACGATCCGATTCATCTGCCGCGCGCGTCATCGGCGTTGGATTACGAAGGCGAACTCGGGTTCGTGATCGGCCGGCGATGCCGCCACGTGCCGCGCGATCGCGCGCACGAGGTAATCGCCGGTTACGTGATCGTAAACGACGTGAGCGTGCGTGATTGGCAGCGCCGCGCGCCGACGATGACGCTGGGCAAGTCGTTCGATACCCACGGGCCGGTTGGCCCATGGATCGTAACACCGGACGAGATTGGCGACCCGCACAAGCTGGACCTGCGCACGTTCGTCAACGGCGAACAGCGCCAGCATTCGAATACGAAGAATCTGATCTTCGATTGCTTCGCACAGATCGAGACGCTGTCGACGGTTTTTACCTTGTTGCCGGGGACGATCGTTTCGACGGGCACGCCCGGCGGAGTGGCTGCCGCGATGAATCCGCCCAAATGGCTCAAGGCGGGCGACGTGGTCCGAATCGAGATCGAGAAAATCGGCAAGCTCGAAAACAAGGTGATCGAGGAACCGGCCAGCACCGATTTAATCTAGCAGATTGTTGCAGTAATTCTACAATTTGTAGCTCTAGGTTGACTGATGGCGGGAGCGCGCCGCCTATTCGGGTGTTATTGATCAATTGCTGGTGGCACATTAATTGCTTGCCCTAGGGACGGGGGGCGGCGGTTGGGATGAGCGGGATGAAGGGCGTCAACGCACAGGGAGGGCGCGAGGATGCTGTCAGCGACGTCAAATGGAATCCGCTATTCGGCAGATGAGATAAGCCAGGCAAGATCCTCGCGCCCTGGAAAACTGACCCGCCTGCTCCTTAAATTTCGTCCACTCTGGCAGGGAGACTACGGTCTCCAGAAGCCGCGCCGCTCGATCGACCGCGAGTTGCAAGAGCGCGAGCCGACGGATTTGCTGTAGTTGAGCAGGCTGCGTCTCTTCGCCCTGTCATTTGCGCAATAACCCGAAAGAATCGTCATCCCCGATCTTGAATTCCGAGTCATCCAGATTGCAAGGGCGAAACCCTTCTGCACAAGGCAAGCTCGAAAACAAGGTGATCGAGGAACCGGCCAGCATCGATTTAGTCTGAGCAGGGCCGCGCGCGGCGCCGGCTAATCCTTCTCAATCATGACCTCGGTCGCTTTGATCACCGCCGCCACCTTGTCGCCCTTCTTGAGTTTGAGTTCCTCGGCGCTGCGCTTGGTGATCACCGACTCGATCACGTTGTTGCCGACCTTGACGGTGATCAGCGCCGTCACGGTTCCAAGCAACACGTCCGTTACTTCGCCCTTCAAATGATTGCGCGCGCTCAGCGCCATCTGTCTGCTCCTTTCAGTCGATTCTTCCGTGTATTGCGCAACTCGGCGCGATACCCGTCCGCTCGTAATAGCGCTGGTGATGCTCCTCGGCGCGGTAGAACTCCGTCGCAGGCACGATCTGCGTGACGATCGGGCGCGCGAGTTTGCCGGATTCATCGATCCGCCGTTTCGATTCCTCCGCGGCCATCCGCTCGTGCTCATCGGAATAAAAAATTATTGAGCGGTATTGGGTGCCGGCGTCGGGTCCTTGCCGGTTGAGCGTGGTGGGGTCGTGAATCTGCCAAAAAACTTCCAACAGTTGCTCGTACGATACCCGCGCGGGGTCGTACTCCACCTGCACGACTTCCGCGTGTCCCGTCTTGCCACTGCAAACCGCTCGATAGTTCGGCTTTGGAACACTGCCGCCGGCGTATCCCACGACCGCATCGACGACCCCTTCGACCCCGCGAAAAGCCGATTCCACGCCCCAGAAGCATCCGGCGCCGAATGTCGCGATTTTGTTCTTCTTCGCCATTGGCTTACTTAACGATGAGCGTCAGCGCGAATCAATGCTCGCCTGGGTGAAATCGCTGCCGCCACTGTGCGACCGTGCAAAACTGTGCAATTATTCAAGCACTATGACAAGTATTATGGCAGCTAAAAAGCTTTGACAATCGGCACAAACGCGGGCGGCGATTCATGAATCAGGTCCTTGATGGGAAGCGCGCAAAGATCGTTTTGCGGGCGCTTTTCGCTCTTGCAACTTTTCTTTATATGTGGTTCCCCGCCGTGGCCGGCGCCGCGGAAATCAAGGTCGCTGCGGCGGCAGACCTGACGTTCGCGTTCAAGGACGTCGCCGCCCGATTTCAAAAGGAAACCGGCAACAACATCGAGCTCACCTATGGTTCATCCGGGAATTTTTTCGCCCAGATTCAAAATGGCGCACCGTTCGATCTGTTCTTTTCCGCTGACGTTGGCTATCCGGAAAAGCTCGAGGCCGCGGGCCTGGCTGAACCCGGCACCATCTACGAATATGCGAGCGGAAAACTCGTGATGTGGGCTCCCAGCGCGTCGAAGCTCGACTTAAGCCGCGGTCTTGCGACGCTGCTCGATCCAGCCATCCGAAAGATCGCGATCGCCAACCCGCAACATGCGCCGTACGGGATCGCGGCGGTTGCGGCGATGCGCCACGCGGCGGTTTACGACAAGATCAAAAGTAAGCTCGTGCTCGGCGAAAATATCTCGCAGACTGCTCAGTTCGTTCAATCCGGCAACGCCGACGTCGGCATCATCGCGCTCTCGCTTGCGCTCGCGCCCGCGATGAAGGACAACGGACGATACGTCGAAATCCCGGCCGCCGATTATCCGCCGCTCATCCAGGCCGGCGTGATTCTGAAATCATCGCGCAACAAGCAACTGGCAAGCCAGTTTCTGAAATTTCTCAAGGAGCCCGAGACTGTGGCACTGATGGAGCGATATGGTTTCTCGGTTCCGAAGGACGTCGTTGCGGCGCAAGGCAAAGTGTCCGCGCCGCGTTGACCACCGATGGATTGGAGCGCGATTTTCCTGACCATCCGACTCGCGTTGGTCGTTTGCGCAATTTTGCTGGTGGTCGGCACGCCCATCGCATGCTGGCTCAGCTTCACCCGCTGGCGATGGAAATTTTTCGTCGAATCTATCGTCGCGCTGCCGCTGGTGCTTCCGCCAACCGTGCTCGGTTTTTATGTGCTGGTCGCGATGGGTTCGAACAGCCCGATCGGCCGCTGGTATCAGTCCTTCACGGGCCACGGATTGCCGTTCACATTCGAAGGTCTTGCGATCGCGTCGGTCATCTACAGCCTGCCCTTTGCGGTCCAGCCGATGGCGGCCGCGTTCTCGCAGGTGGATCGCAACTTGATCAACGCGTCGTCGATACTCGGCGCCTCGCGGATTCGCACTTTCATTCGCATCGTGCTCCCGCTTTCGGTGGGCGGCGTGGTCACCGGTTTCGTGCTGAGCTTCGCGCACACGCTGGGCGAGTTCGGCGTGGTACTGATGGTGGGCGGCAACATCCCGGGCGTGACGCGAACGGTCTCAATCGCGATTTACGATCATGTGCAGGCGCTCGACTACGCCGGCGCCAATCGCATGGCGCTTCTGCTGATGGCGTTTTCGTTCGTCACGCTGTCGATCACCTATTCGCTCAACCGCCGAATCTGGGCCGTCTGGCCGATGCATCGTTAGCAGGGTGTTGAAAAACTTGGGGCAACTCGTGGGTTCGATTTCAAGCGCTTCAACACCCTGCGTAAAAGCTGTCTTCTTACTTACAACATCTCCCCCTTTGGGGGAGACAAGAGAGAGGGAGCAGGCGTTGAAAATTACTTTTTCAACAGCCTGCTAGCGGCCGGTTGGGAACGATGGCATCCGGCAACAGTGCTACATCCGGCGCCCGTCTATCGGTTCGCATAACGCATCGGCTCTCGAACAGCTTCGCGCTCGAGGCCGAATTCGAGGCGTCGGCCGGCTTCACGATGATCCTTGGGCCGTCGGGCAGCGGAAAGACGACCATCCTGAATTGCATTGCGGGATTGGCGCGGCCGGATGCCGGGCGGATATCTCTCGGCGCGCGAGTGCTCTTCGATTCGGATGCGCGCATCGACACGCCGGTGGCGGAGCGCCGATTGGGATACGTGTTTCAAAACCTCGCGCTGTTTCCTCATCTGACGGTCGAGCAAAACGTTCAATACGGGATCGCGAAGGTGCAGGCCGGCGAGCGGCGCGCGCGAATGATGAGGATGCTCGAGTCGTTTCGCATCGCGCATCTGATCGCACGCAAGCCCAATGAGATTTCCGGCGGCGAGCGCCAACGCGTGGCGCTCGCGCGATCGCTCGTGACAAATCCCGCGACGCTGATGCTCGACGAGCCGCTGGTCGCGCTCGACAACGGGACCCGGTCGAAAATTCTCGATGACCTGCGCGACTGGAATGCGGACCACGCAATTCCAATCCTGTACGTCACGCATTCGCCCGAGGAAGCGTTCGCACTCGGCGAGCGGGTGTTAGTGCTCGAATCGGGACGCATTCTCGCCCAAGGGATGCCGCAAGACGTGCTCGCGGCGCCGCGCCATGAAACGATCGCGCAGCTAGTCGGCTTCGAAAACGTCTTTGACGCGACGGTGAAATCCATCGCGGAGGCTCACGGCACGATGCTCTGTCAGTTGGACGGCAGCGCAACTCGACTGGAAGTGCCGCTCGGCCGCGCGGAGCCGGGAGCGCGGGTGCGAATCGCAATTCGCGCCGGCGATATCATCATTGCCGCCGAGCGGCCGCATGGTCTAAGTGCGCGCAACTCATTTCCGGGACGAGTCCTATCGATGCGCCGCGAAGGCGTGACCGTGATCGTCATGATCGATGCGGGGGGCGCGGCGTTCGAGGTTCATCTGACGCCGGGCGCCATCGACGCGTTGCGAATCAAGGAAGGGAAAGAGGTGTGGCTGGTGATCAAGACCTACTCGTGCAATTTGGTCGAGCCTTCTGTGGTAGAGAAGGATTGAATCTCGCCGACCGAACCGGACTACCGATCGCGGACGAATCTGCGCGTCGCGGCATTCTTTCGAATGAACATCAACGACCAAGGATGTGTACCCAGGAGGCGCGAGGAGTCGACCAGTCGCCGCTCGAAGAGAAATTCGACCGCCGGGTTCATTCGGCGCGGCAGCCAGTTCAATTTGCCTGCCAGTTGAGAAACGTCAGCGGTTCCCTGTCCGTTTACTAGCTCTGCGGCGACCAAACGCGCGTCCTCAGAGGGATTCCAGTCCTTGAAATACTGGTCGAACTCGGTAAACAGAGCCGCTTCAGGATACAGCATCGTGAGCCCTATTGGATCGTCGGACAACGTCCTCGAACGGCCAACAAGGCCTCGCGCCTCCAACTCATCGACGGCATCGACAATGTCATCATCGCCGAGCTCCGTTGCTTTACGTATTTCGTTCGCACCGAGTTGAGGATCGAATTTGCCGCCGTGCTGTGATCGCTCGACGAATAACCGGACGATGGCTTCAGCTGCAGGCGAGAGCCCCAGCTTGCCGGACGTTTGCGAAATTGTCTGCGGCGGCGGGCCAAGGGGCGGTTTTCTCGAAACGCCATGAATCCAGTCGATGACCTCGCCAATGTCTTTTTCGTAGTTCTCTAAGGCCGGCGCATGCATCGAGCGTAGGAGCGGAGAAAGCCGTTCTATCGGCAACTCGGATCGAAGCGGAATGAATTTGCACCGGCTCTCTACCTTGGCGACGAATGCAGCATCAATCTCGGCGTTCACCCAGGGCTTCCCCACGCTCTCGGGGGTCAGGAGCACGACAAAATGGGTACAGTTTTCAAGCCCGGTATCGATCTTCATGCGGATGCTGTCTCCGGGGCCAATCTCCCACCTGTCGAAGAACGTATCGATCCCTCGCCGCTGAAAATCCTTCGCGATGCGCTCAGCCAATTCTTTGTTTTCTGAAGCATGACACAAAAACGCGACGGGCGCCTGTCTTTTGGCATCGGTTTCCTCAGTCATTGTGGAGTCTCCGACTGCGTCCGCCGATTCGAAACTTTGGCCTAGCCGTTGCTTCACAAGCTCGACAACGGCCGGCGAGCCGTTTACGACGAACGAAAGGTTCTTTAGACTGCCCCCGCGAACGGCGACCGTGGGAAATTCGCCGGTCTCCGGATCACGGATTCCAGCCAGCTTTGAATGAATGGTGCGCTCTAGTTGCTCAAGAATGGCCGCTTCGAGGGCGTCCCCGATGTTCGCTGGAGTCACCTGCCGCCCATTTATTTCAAAACTGAGCTTGAGCATGAATCTAGTCTAGCGAAGATCGTGTCTGAATCGAGTCGTCGACAGCCGACGTTGTGCACAGGTTTGTAACGCCAACCCCAAAAGGCATCAGTCTAGCTCGTCATATCCGACAAGAAGCCGCTCGCACTGAGCTCTTGTTCGTAGGCATCCTTCAGAGCGCGTGCCCAGCCACCGACGACGTCACCCAGTCGCGCGACCTCGTTGAATGCCGTCGCTTCGCCGAGAAGCGACGCATACCCGCGCCTGAAGTTCCCAGTGCAACCGGACTGGGCGCCAAAGGCTTCAATAATTGCCGCAGTCCGTTTTTCGTCTTCGCGCTGCAATTCCGTCCAGTCGAGCGGCCACTCATCGCGATGCTTGAAGTAGTTAGCAAAAGCGTTGATCGCTTCGACCGCAGTATATTTTGTCGAGCCAACTTTCGGGGCCGCCGCCGCACGTATTTCGTGCTTGGCTCCCTCAATCCCCAACAGTACTTTGCTTTTGGTCTGGCGCTCGTGCCATTCGTGAAGTCGTTTACAGTGCGAGATCACGCGTGTGATTTGTGTCTGCGCGACGACGAACCCGAGCCCAAGGAAGTTTTCGATAGAATCGCACTCTTCGTCGATTAGCCAATCCCGCTCCTGCTTTTCCATCTTATCCGATCGCTCGATTGCTTCGATGGATGAGCGGATTGCGTGGCCGATAGGCAGCAGCATCTGTTCGAGGTCCCCGCCCTCGATATCAAGGTGGAGGACCCAGAGCGCGATACGATACGATGCGTAAAACTTAGTGCTCATGGTAAATTCACCACCGAAGCCACCAAGATATTTCATCGGCGGTGACGGCTCAATCGCTAGCCGTCCGGAAATCGCCCAGCAGCCCTATGGAAGCCGAGGCGCGGAGATCGAACTACTCACGGATCCGGCTTGATTGTCCTGCATTGTGGTAAAAGCCACAGCGCCGACAATGCACACAAGCAGCGACAGCACGCCGAAACTGATGACGCCAGAGCGGTCCGGACGCGCTGAAGCTAATCCTATTTGCAGAATTTCGAAGCCCTTCATCACCAGATAGAGAGCCAGTAAGTCTGTTAAAATCTGCAACATTCCGACCATCAGAATTTCCCTCCGTCCAACCGGGTTTGCGGTCAGGATTTGAATTCGGCCTTCAGGCGCTCAGCGACGAACATCTTCAGCAGTGATTGATAGGGCACGTCGCGCTTGTTCGCCAGGAGCTTCAGGCGATCCAGCATCGGTTTGGGCAGGCGGATCGAGATGGTCTGAGACGAGGGCTTGAGGTTGGGCGGCGTTACGCGCTTGGCCTTGCGCCAGTCGATGTAGCCGGTCGAGTCGTGAGAGGCCCAAAACTCGCGCTCGGCATCTTCGGTCCTGAATTTCGGTACAGCTTTTTTCATGATGACTGATGCCGACAGGTTACGCCGAGGCGCATCGCGGACCAAGGAGATGACGCCGCATCAGGCTACGGATGGGCGATTTCGCGGGGCGCGCTGTTGTGCAAATCAAGCGATCTGAGTTCGGAATGAGGCGGGAAAAGATCCGGGGTCGCTGCGCTTCGGTCGGGATCGCGGAGGAATCCGGATGCCGGTCATCAGAAAAAAAGGACATCTTTGTAATTGGACCCTCACCCGCGCCTCGACGACTTGGCGCGACCTCTCTCTGACAGAGAGAGGCTAGATCCGGAGCCGGGGGCATCGAGGTATGCGTGCGAGATTGGTGCCCCCTGCGGGATTCGAACCCACGGCCCCAGGATTAGGAATCCTGTGCTCTATCCATCTGAGCTAAGGGGGCACCGGACAAGTGAGAAAGTTACGCCGATGCGCATCGCGGACCAAGGGGACCATGCGTCATTCTGACGCTAAATGAAGAGGGGATGCGAAACCGGGATTTCGCGCGGGCGCGCGCTGTTATACAAGTCATTAATCGCGCTCGGCAACGGGATCCGATCGCGGCAGGAAACAAAAAAACATGGCAGACAAGGACAACAAGAATTCGCTCCGATCCAACAGCAGCGGCCTGGTCGATGGACCGTCGCGCGCGCCGGCGCGCGCGATGCTCAAGGCCGTCGGCTTCACCGACGAAGACCTGGGCAAGCCGCTGATTGCGGTCGCGCATACGTGGATCGAAATCATGCCCTGCAACGCCCATCTGCGGGATCTCGCCCAGCACGTGAAGCGCGGAATCCGCGCCGCGGGCGCGACACCGATCGAGTTCAACACGATCGCGGTGTGCGACGGAATCTCGATGGGCACGCATGGAATGCGCGCGTCGCTCATAAGCCGCGAAGTGATAGCCGACTCTATAGAACTCACCGTGCGCGGGCATCTGTTCGACGGCGTCGTGGCGATGTCGGGATGCGACAAGACAATCCCGGCGACCGTGATGGCGTTGCAGCGGCTCGATCTGCCGTCGCTGATGATTTACGGCGGATCGATCCAGCCCGGGCGCTTCGGCGATCAGGATGTTTCGATTCAAGACGTGTTCGAAGCGGTGGGGGCGCATTCGGCGGGCAAGATGAAGCTCGAGGACCTCAAGCGGCTCGAGGACGTTGCGTGTCCGGGAGTCGGCGCATGCGGCGGCCAGTTCACCGCCAACACGATGGCGACGGCGACTGAACTTTTGGGTATCTCGCCGATGGGCTCGAACAGTATTCCTGCGACGGATCCAAAAAAGCCCGAGAGCGCTTTCCAGGCCGGGCGGCTCGCCGTCGATTTGCTCAAGCGCGACATCCGGCCGAGCCAGATAATCACCCGCAACGCGCTCGAGAATGCGATCGCGGCGGTCGCGATGACGGGCGGATCGACCAACGCGGTGCTGCACCTGCTCGCGATCGCGCACGAGGCGGGAATCGCGCTCGATATCGACGACTTCGACCGGGTCAGCTCGCGCACCCCGCTGCTCGCCGACTTGAAACCGGGCGGGCGCTTCCTGGCGACCGACATGTACAAAGCCGGCGGGATTCCGCTCATCGCCAAACGTCTGAAGGAAGCCGGGCTGCTCCACGAAGGCGAACTCACCGTGACGGGCAGAACGATTGGGGTCGAAGCCGACGCGGCGCGCGAGACGGCCGGACAGGAAGTCGTGCATTCCATCTCGAAGCCAATCAAGGAAACCGGCGGGCTGGTGATTCTCAAGGGCAACCTCGCGCCCGAAGGATGCGTGGTGAAAGTCGCCGGGCATGAGAGGATGACGCATCGCGGGCCGGCGCGCGTCTTCGACTGCGAAGACGATGCGTTCAAGGCGGTGTCGAAGCAGCAGATCAAAGCCGGCGACGTCGTCGTGATCCGCTACGAGGGGCCAAGGGGCGCGCCCGGGATGCCGGAAATGCTGGGTGTCACGGCGGCGCTGTCGGGACAGGGCCTGGGAGAATCGGTCGGGCTGTTGACCGACGGACGTTTCTCGGGCGCGACGCACGGGCTGATGGCGGGGCACGTCGCGCCGGAAGCGGCGGTCGGCGGTCCGATCGCAGCTATTCGCGACGGCGACGTGATCACGTTCGACATCGCCAAGCGGAGACTCGACGTCGATCTCACCGATGCGGAGATCAAGACGCGGCTGAAGAGCTGGAGAGCGCCGGAGCCTCATTATAAGAGCGGCGTGATGGCCAAGTACGCGCAGTCGGTGTCGTCCTCGTCGCGCGGCGCTGTAACCCATTGAGGGAGTCAATCGAAACGGCGCGGCAGTATGCGCGCGCGCGCATGCGCCGGGCGATGGCGCCAGCGCTGGCGGCATTCGCGATGCTCGCGGGCGTTGTCGTTGTCGGCGCGAATTCGATTCGTGCCGACAACGACAACGATTGGCACGTCGTCGAGCGGCATACGATCAACGCGCCGGCCGACGCGAGCGCGGCGCCCGCCGCCAAAGCGGCGGGCGGCGCGCTCACGCCGTGCGGCGAAGCGGCGCGGCCGGCGGGCGAGCCGTACAAGACGATCGTCGCGCAGCTCAACGATATGTGGGGCACGAAGTTTCAGGTTTATGAATCGCTCAAAGCCGGCTCGCCCCACGCCCATAGCGGCGGATGCATCTTCTACAACCAGCAGTTCCTCGACAGCCTGCTTCAACAGTGGATGAGAATCGACGACCCGGACGCCATTCGGCCGATGCTGTACGCGATCTTCGCGCACGAGATCGGCCATCTCGCGCACGGCGACTTCGATCCCGGTCAGGACAAGGTGCCGGTGAAGAATAAGGAACTCGCGGCGGATCAGTTCGCCGGCTACTCGCTCGAGCGGATCGGAATTCGCCGCCTCGATCCGGTCGAAGTGACGCGCTACTACCAGCTCACAGGCGACGACTTCGTCGGCCAGGCGTCGGGGCATGGCAGCAGCGAGGAGCGCACGACGGCCTTTCAGAACGGATGGCATCGCGCCGAAATCGGACTGCCGGAACAAGGCACGCAGCCCGCGGGCGGACTCGGCGAACCGTAGGATCGGAGCCGCAATTCCCGGAACATGAGTGCCTCGACAATTTCTAATCCATCGCAGACCGCTGACGACGCGATTGGCGGCGAATCCGGCGCGATCGAAGCGCGCGCTCTCGGCTTTCGCTACGGCGATCGCGACGCGCTCACCGATGTTACTTTTTCGATCGCACGCGGCGAGATATTTGGCTTCCTGGGACCCAACGGCGGCGGCAAAACCACTTTGTTCAAGTTGCTCTCGACGCTGGTGCCGATTCAATCGGGAAGTGCGCGAATCTTCGGCCATGACCTGGCGGGCGAAACCGGCGCGGTGCGCCGCCGGCTCGGCGTCGTGTTTCAGCATCCGAGCCTCGATGGCAAGCTGACGGTCGGCGAAAACCTGGCGTATCATGGCCATCTATATGGAATCACCGGTAGGCGGCTGCGCGAGCGGATTGCGCCGATGCTCGAGCTGCTCAGTCTGTCGGCGCGCGAGCGCGACCGGGTAGAGACGTTGTCGGGCGGACTGCAGCGCCGGGTCGAGCTCGCCAAGGCTCTTCTCCACGAGCCGGAGCTGCTGCTGCTCGACGAGCCCAGCACGGGGCTGGATCCGGCGGCGCGCCGCGAGTTTTCGAATTACCTTAAGCACCTGCGCGAGCACGAGCGCGTGACCGTCGTGCTGACGACGCATTACATGGAAGAGGCGGAGCGATGCGATCGTATCGGGATCCTGCATCAGGGCAAGCTGGTCGCAATCGCGCCACCGGGTGAACTCAAGTCCGAGGTCGGGGGTGACGTGGTCGTGATTCGGGCAGAGGCGCCCGAACTCCTGCAACGGAAAATCCTCCAGCGCTTCAAGCTCAGGAGCCAACTGGTGGACGGCGCGATCCGTATCGAACGAATCCGCGGGCATGAATTGGTTCGCGACTTGATCGATGCATTCGGCGAGGAGATCGAATCGGTCTCGTTCGGCAAGCCAACTCTCGAGGACGTATTCGTGCACCTGACCGGGCATCAGTTCTTCGCGAATACGGCGCAGACGGAATAGACAGGGATGCGCGAAATTTTTCTTCAGGTCGCAACGCTCTGGCAGCGCGAGATCGTGCGGTTCATCCGCCAACCGATCCGCGTGATGAGCGCGATTGCGACGCCGCTGGTTTTCTGGCTGCTGCTCGGCGCCGGCCTGCAAGCGTCATTCAAGCCGAGCGGGATGCCGGCCGGCATCGGCTACGCGCAATACTTCTATCCCGGCGTGATCGTTTTGATGCTGCTGTTCACGGCGATCTTCGCGACCGCCTCGACCGTGGACGATCGCCGCCAGGGTTTTCTGCAGGGCGTGCTGGTCGCGCCGATCTCACGCGCGACGATCGTGCTCGGCCAGGCACTTGGCTGCACGACGCTGGCCCTGATGCAGGGAGCTATCTTCCTCGCGATGGCGCCGCTGGCGGGAATCCGCCTCAGCGTCGAAGCGATCGCGGTGTCGGCCGCGATGATGGCGGTTATAGCGTTCGCGATGACCAGCATCGGGCTGGCGATGGCGTGGCGAACCGAATCCACGCAGGGCTTCCACGCGTTTATGAACATGCTCCTGCTTCCCATCTGGATGCTGTCGGGCGCGGTCTTTCCGGTGGCAGGCGCGCCGGCATGGTTTCAGTGGACGACGCGGTTGAATCCCCTGACCTACGCGGTGGATGCGCTTCGGCGGGGACTCTATCTTGCGGAGCCGGCCTTGAGCGGCGCGACGATGCCGATGGGATCGTCGGTGGCGATTGCGATCGCGTTTGCCGCGTTCGCGTTTCTACTGGCGACGCGGGTCGCGCGCAACGCCTCAACGATTTGAGGGCGATTCCGCCCGCAGGCTTGCGCAGCGCGCCGTCGAGGCTAATCGTCTCGCCGCCTGCGGCCTTAGCAACGCCCCACCCTGTTGCCAAACTCGACGTTGGGGTGCGCGCAATTCAAGATAACGCGCAGTTGATTTGATAGAGGACACAGTTTGTTGTTAGTCGGTTGACGGGCTGCTAGGTTGCGGTGGGATCGTAAGCCTGTCCTCAGGTTGGAGGGATTTCACATGCAGCGGAGCTTGTTGATTTTCCTTTTTTTCGTATCGGCGGCGGTCGCGGCGTGCGCATCGCAGGGCGCGCCGGGCGGAGGCGGCGGTTCGACGGACGTAGTCGTACTGAATGGATGCCGCGTCGATCCCGCGCGAATTTGCGACAACATCCGCGGCAAAAGTGTGGACATGAGCCGCACCGGGTTGCAGGCTGATCCGCGGACGGTCGAGCAAAATACGACGCGCACGGCGAATCTCTTCGTTCCGGTGAAGAGGCTCAACGGCGACGAAATCTTCGAAGTTGAATGCGGGATCAACACGTTGAACCAGTCCGTTACCTGGGCGCATATCAAAACCGGGCCGCCGGTCACGGACGAGGACGCAAAGTTCCTGCGCGCGGGGAACTACTGTTCCGAGCCGTGAACGGTACTTCATGCGATACTTCAAGTTTGGAATTCTGCTTGTTGTCGCAACGATCTTCATGGCCATTCGAGCCGGCGCGCAGCAGCCCGCCACTACAGCATCGCCCGGAGTGCCGCCCGATTTCGCATCCAGCGCCAAGGCGCGGGTCAATTACTATCGCGCGATGGCGAAGCTGCGGCCGATCGTCGATGACCCCGCCATAAGCGCGGGCGCGTACAATCACGCGCGCTATCTCGTCAAGAACGGAATCGCCGGCGGCGATATCGTTCTCGACGGGCAACAACTGCGTACTCACACTCCGCAGGACGCTTTCCGATGGGAGGTCAAAGGCAAGCCGTTCTACACCGACGACGGCGCGTCAGCAGGCAGGAACGCGGTAATCCTGGCCGCGCGGGAGATCAACTTTAGCGGCGCGGAATTCGTCGATCGCTTGATGACGATGCCGTTCAGCGGCCTGATTCCTATGGTACCGCAGTTTTCGCTGGCTGGACTCGGCGCATACTGCGACCCGGGTCAGTGCGCGATCGTGATCCCGTACCGCTTCGCGTTGGAGAAATCCGTGCGCATTGCGCTCTACGACGGACCCGCGAGCGATCGATTCTGGAATCCGACCCTCGGACTCATTCCGTTGGAGACGGGACGGTTGAGAGCGCCCGTCGAATTTCCGCCCGATGGCGCCAGCGTTAACTTTCAATCGTATCCCGGCGGCGACTATCCCGATCCGTTGGCTTCGTGTCCCGGCTATAAAGCTCCCACTGGCATTCCGATCTCGATTCAACTTGGACAAGGTTACGGCCCTGACGGCAGCCTCGAAGTGTCGTCGCACTTGGTCTCGCGCGATGGTGTCGAGATCGAGACGTGTCTGATCACCGCGGCGTCGTACCTTGGCCGCAACGCGGATCAGACCCAGGTTACCAGGGCGGGACTCGGGCGCGGCGGCGCGGCGGTGATCCTGCCGCGCGAACCGCTCGCGCCGGGCAGCTACAAGGTCGCTTTGGAAGAAGCCGGGAAGCTCTATGAGTGGGGCTTCACGGTCGCGGCGCCGGCTAGTCCCGCGCAATCGGCGACTCGCTAGCCGCGGATTCGTAACGGCCGAGCGCCGGGTGCGCAAGGGTCAGCGATCGCCTTCATGCTCGAGGGCGACGCGCGCGGCTTTCAGTTCCTGGCGTTTGGCGGCGCCGACCATCGGATAGTGGAGATTGAGTTCTTCGAGAGCGCTGATGATCGCGTCGGCCACCACCAGGCGCGTGTACCACTTCTTATCCGCCGGAACGACGTACCAGGGCGCGTGCGCAGTGGCAGTGCGCTGGATCATTTCCTCGTAGGCCGCCATGTACTCGTGCCACCGTTCTCTCTCCGCGACGTCGGAGGCCGAAAACTTCCAGTTCTTGGCGGGCTCTTCGAGACGGCTCAGGAAGCGCTTTCTCTGTTCCTCCTTCGATAGATTGAGAAAGAACTTCAGGATAATGACGCCATTGCGCGACAGATAGTGCTCGTGCGCGTTGATATCGGCGAAGCGTTCATTCCAGATGTTCGGGGTAACGAGCGACGGCGGCGTCCGTTCTCGCCTGAGCAACTCCTTGTGCACGCGGACGATGAGAACCTCTTCGTAGTAGGAGCGGTTGAAGATTCCGATTCGGCCGCGCTCGGGGACGCACTTGGAGGTCCGCCACAGGAAGTCGTGATTGAGTTCTTCGGCGGAAGGCTGCTTGAACGAATAAACCTCGCATCCCTGCGGATTGACGCCGGACATCACGTGCTTGATGGCGCCATCCTTGCCGGCGGCGTCCATCGCCTGAAAGATGATCAGAATTGCCCACCTGTCCTGCGCGTAGAGCTTGTCCTGCAAATCGCTTAGCCGCTCGATCCCGCGCGCCAATTCTTTCTCGGCGCGCTTTCTCGATTTCAGACCGCTGCTGTCCCCGGGGTCGAAGTCCTTCAAGCGAAATTTGCGGCCGTCATCGACGCGGTATGGTTTTGAGAAATCGCGCGCGGCTGACATCAGGATGCGCTCCTCCTGTTCGGTCGCCGGTTGATTATCCCCGGCACGTTTCGGCGGACCCCACGATCGTTACACCACGCCGCGTCCGGCAGTCGAGCGCGAGCGCCCTCCCACCCTTGAGATTTGCGATCGCCGCAACTGCTGTCGGCGCGGGATCGCAATCGGGGCATGCGATAAGCGAGCCTAATTTAACATTGCAATGTGATGAGCGTAACTTCAGCGTCTATGGACGATCGCGCAGCAATTTGCTAGACGGACGGGCTGGTGTTCGCCCGCTTGTCTGCTTCGAGCGACGGAAGCCACTTAGACTAACTCTCGTGGAGGGGAATTATGAACCGCAGGATTGGCATAACGCTTGTAACGACGCTGCTCGCGGTGTTTGGGATCGGGCATGTCCGCGCGTTCGTCACGCACGGCCGGTTCGATTGCACGGTGGCCGCAGCTCAGCAGAGCTGGGACGACGATGGCGCCGGCGACGCGGAGGCCTCGTCGATTCCCGAGAAGAAGACGAAGCCGAGCGTCATCAAGTTCAATGGCTCGGGCACATTCGATACCACCCCCACCACGCCTTGTTCCGCGGATAAGTGCTTTTCGCTTACCGGCAGCGTCACCGTAACGAGCTTTAGCGGGCTAGGGACGGGCGGTGTAACGGGCGATGGCACGCTCGACAACTGTAAAATAAAGAAGGCCGCCAAGAAGGAATGCTGTACGTTCGCCTCGACTCAGACGTATACATTTTCGGACGGTGTCTTAGACATTATGTTTGCGGGCACGATTTGCGGGAAGACGCCAACAAACATAAAGGCGAAGAATGCTCCGTTTGAGATTACCGACGGCAGCGGGTTGTTCGCAGAGGCGAGCGGCAAAGGAAAGGCGACCTTCATCTACAACGAGGATACCGGCGCGGGCACGTTCAGCTTTAAAGGCAAACTCAAGGAATAAGCGTACCCGCGATGCCATTGCCACGTTGGAGCGCTCGCAGGCTCGCTAAAATTACGCAGGATTTTGGTTGGTCGGGGTCGCCGGATTTGAACCGGCGACGACACGCACCCCAAGCGTGTGCGCTACCAGGCTGCGCTATCCAGCCGGGCGCGGGCCGCCGCTCAAGAGCGACCTGCTGGTCGAGCCATATGAGATCACAGGCACTTACAAATGGAAGGGCTGCGGCAGAGACAAAACGCTTAAGGGTGACTATGGCACTTTCGAGATAACCGACTAGCAGCTATCAGCGCGGCGAAGGTCGTACGGACGCGCGACGCTCCTGCGTCCGATGCGCTGCGTGACGAACGTGCCACTGCGATATTGGGGCATTCAATTCAAGGGATGGATGGCGCGCCATGAGGGACTTGAATCCCCGACCTGATGATCCGTAGTCAGATTACGCCTATGACCTCGGTTGCGCTCGGTTGCTTTCCATCAATGTTTCCAAGGTTTTTTCGCGAAGCATCTGCGCTCGGTATTCGAGCGTAGCCGTGAGTTCGTTCATAGATCGATCATAATTTTCCCGATTGATCACAGATCCTCAAGCCCGCGAGAGCGCTCGCGCTCGATGACGATCTCGCAGTGCCGCGCGCACAGCTCGATCTGGCAAACGCGACGACCAGCGGTGGAACCACGCTGATGGATACGAGAAACTCGTGATCGGGGCGGTAGGAAACCCCTAACACGATCTCGTCAGGATCGCCGATCACTTCTTGCGTTTCGATAGAAATTCGGTAATCAGAGCGATGCGCAACAGCTCCTCCATTTTATCGTTCGAGAGTAGAGTCTCCGCGCGCCCCCTGGCGAGGAAGAACAACTCCCGCCGATCGACGCCGAGCACCTCGGCCAGACGGGTTACGATCTTGTCCGACGGATGACGCTTGCCCGACTCCAGATGCTCGATATACGGAGTGGAGGTCTTGATCCGTCGAGCCACCTCTTCCTGCCTCAGGTCGAGCTGCCGACGGCGATCGCGAAGCACCTGACCGAAACTGCGTTCCATGACCGTTGTCCCCTTGATGAGACGTTTACTTTTTGATCCGGCGAGAGAATTTTCCCCCGAATCTCTTTATAGTGTCGTCGATGCTGCTTCCTCAACCGTCGGCGCTGTCCTAGTTTCGAGTCGATTGTCCTAAATTGAAATCGCGGCTGTCCTAATTTCCCTTGAGGCGTGGATCGTCGCTCGCGACACGGATTGAGCGTTTCAGTCGTTCTCGCACGGCAGGATCGCGGTCCGGCTTTTGCCGCATCAACGCTAGGCGAACTTCTTCGCACGGATCTGCGGTGTCGAAACCCTGATTGATGACCCACTGGCTAAGCGGGGCATTAGACCAAGACCTTTTATCATTCTCAAGGAGTGGCAGCACCATCAGATACCCAACCCACAAGCGCGAGCGCGGCGGCATGGCGGGGGTTCATTGCGAGAGCGACTTAGCAGATAGGCGCGCGACCGACAAATGGACGCTCAATTTCTGCTGGATGGACCGATTGCGCGTCGCCCTCGTCGCGCTGGGCTCGCCCACGCGACCTTAAAGACGCTCCTCCAATCAGGCGGCAACTCGGGAGTAACGCTGGATCCAGAGCCGGTCAGAAGGCGCGTGTATCGGTCTACTATTTCCTCCAGCAACCCCAGGCACTCATCTAGTTCACCAAGCTTCCGTCTTTCGATCTCCTGCGCGTCACGATGTGCGATTCGCTTGTTGACATAGCGCTCCATTTTCTCAGTGACTTCACTGAGGCGCTTTATGTCCCGTTCGACATATGCGGATTCCACCCTCGTCGTGTTGGCCCCAACCAACTCGCTGAATTGAGCGTCGGCGCGAGATTCAAGTTCGGGTCGGAAGTGGCGAAGAAAGTTCGCTCGCGAAAGAAGTTCAGGACTCGTGTGTAGCGTCGCTTCTATCTCTATCAGTAGCTTCTTGAGGGAAACACTTCGCGAATCCTTGTCGAGCTGCCGCCGTATCCCGACCGCAGTCGCAATGCCATGATTGGTCGCGATCCAGTCGTTGAATAGCCGATGGCTGAGTGCGCGAGGATTTGCCGCCAAGATTTTCTGGACTTCCCAAAAGATTTTAGCACCTAGTAGTAAACTCCTTACCTCGTCCCGAATGATCCTCAGTTCAAGGATCCAGCGGCGAAGCTTTTTGAGTCGATCAGATTCTTGGTCTGCTCTCACTAGTATCACCACGAATGTTCTTCATCATAAGGCCGCCGCCTTCTCGCGCGCCATCGCTCCACGATCGCGCCCACAAAGGGACGGGACGAAGGATTCTGCGTGCTCTGCTCACAAATTGGCTGCTCGCCGTTCGCGATTGCGCGGCACCTCGCCGCCGGGCACGATCTGACCCCGCGCTGTACGCCCACCATGGCGGCTGACGTGGCGAATCGGCTAAGGTCAGTTGAAGAAGCTAGAGGCAATGGGCGAGCACGGCGATCATCGTGAAAAACGGCACTGCGGGTAAGGTCTGCTCAAGATGCAGAGATTGGAAACCGCTTGATGATTTCCCAAACGACCGGACACATCTAGCATCACAGGGTGGAAAGCATTGTCGGTGCAAAGAATGCCACCGCGAGGTTTCGCGGCTGCGGCGTCAGTCAAATTAAAGCCTGAGCGGGGCAACTGAGCGGCGCGTTCAGGCGGCGGCGCGGCGGGGTTTCGATAACCGCTGCACTGCCGTTGCCCCCAACTCGCGCGCGCAGCGCTTGGCCGTCGATGCCGAGCGTTTCGCAGACATTGTTAAACGAGAACGGCCCGTCACCGCCGTCATCGAACATCCAACCGATCGCCGAGGCGGCAACGGATGGATGGCGCGCCATGAGGGACTTGAACCCCCGACCTGATGATCCGTAGTCATCCGCTCTAATCCACTGAGCTAATGGCGCATCGGGATCCTAGAAATTTTCATATCGCGGGTCCGCGAGCAAGCCGCTGGCGTCCGCGCCCCTGACCTTCAAACAGACTCGAAGCCGGGGCCGCACCCCTGGCCGTGGCGACGGCAGCGCACTATTAAGCCGTTGGCAGAGGCCGCGCCCGCCAACGGCGGGCGGCCTTAACGGTGGGTGCAGGGGTCACCCCTGCTCACCCCTGCTGCGCGGCGGGAATCCAGACGGAGACCGTCGTGCCTTCATGCACCTTGCTCTCGATCCGCAGCGCGCCATGATGCAACTGCACGATGTGCTTGACGATCGCCAGGCCCAGGCCCGTGCCGCCGAGCTCGCGCGAGCGGGCGCGATCGACGCGATAGAATCGCTCCGTCAGGCGCGGGATATCGGCGGCTGGAATTCCCTCGCCGGTATCCGCGACGACTAGCGTGACACCCGGCTTTGCGTTTGCTCCGTTGGCGCCCGCGGCTTCGCGAGCCTCGAGCGTGACGCGGCCCTCGCGCGGAGTGTACTTGATCGCGTTGTCGATCAGATTGAGCATCACCTGATGCAAGCGGTCGTGATCGCCGGCCACCTTCGGCAATCCCGGCGGGCATTTCACTTCCAGGCGCAGGCCGCGCCGCTCCGCCTGCTCGTGCATCAACTCCGCCGCCTCGGACAGCACGCGCAACGGCTCGAGCTGCTCGAGCTTGAGCGGAGTCAGCCCACGCTCCAGATCTGAAAGCGAGACCAGGTCGTCGAGCAAACGCGCCAGCCGGCGCGCCTGCCGCTCGATGATGCCGAGAAAGCGCTTCGCGGTTTCGTGATCGTCCACGCCTTCAATGAGGGTTTCGGCGTAGCCGTAGAGCGCACTTAGCGGAGTGCGCAGCTCGTGGGTGAGGTTCGAAATGAAGTCGGCGCGCAGAGTCTCGTAGGACTTGAGCTGCGTGATGTCGTGGAAGACGAACACCCAGGCCGCGCCGCGCAAGGTGCGAATCTGCGCGGCGCTGGCGCTCACGTAAAGCGGCGCGGGATTCTGGATCCTGACTTCCGCGCTTATGACGTCATTGCCCGCCGATCGCATCGAGCGACTGGCAAACTCCTGCAGTCGCGGGTCGCGGCATAGCTCGACGAACGGCCGGCCGCGATAGTCGGTGTCGGCTCCCAGAGCGAAGATGCGCCGGGCCGAGCCGTTGAGCAGAACCACCTCCCCGCGCGCGCCGGTCACGACCACCGCCTCGGTCATGCTGCGCAGGATCGCCTCGAACTCGTCGCGCTGCTCGGCCAGCGAATCCACCTCGGCGACGATCGCGTCGGCAGCGTCGAGCAAGTGATGCTCCGCACGGCCCATCGCGTCGCTGCCGTTGGGCAGCAGATGCGGCGGCGGACGCCGGTCCTGCAGCGCGGCGGCGACGGCGTCCAGTCTTTCTGCGCGGCGCGACAGCGAGCGTGCGATCGCGGTGGCGGGAATCGCGCCGAGCGCAAGCCCAAGCACGATTACGACGGCGACCCACACGCCCGACACCGCTCCGGTGGCGGCAAGCACCACCAGGAGTATAGCTGCCGGTGCGAGGCCGGTTCCTGTCGCTGCGATCAGGCCTACGGTCGGTGATCTATCCAAGCGCTTCGGGGTTGAAGCGATAACCGACGCTTCGCACCGTGAGGATCAATTCCGGATTGGCATCGTCGCGCTCGATATGCTGGCGCAGGCGGCGCACGTGCACGTCGACGGTCCGCGGTTCGACGAACGTGTCGCGGCCCCACACCATGTCGAGCAATTGTTCGCGCGTGTACACACGCATCGGATGCTGCACGAAGAATTTGAGCAGCTCGAACTCGCGCAGCGCAAGCTCCCTGCGCCGGCCATCCACGAATACCTGGTAGGTGCCGAAGTCCATCCGCAGCCGCCCCTTTTCATACGCGCCGCCGCCGGAGTCCGGCTCCGAGAGCGGATTGGCTCGCCGCAGCAGAGCCTTCACGCGCGCTACCAGCTCGCGCGGGCTGAACGGCTTGACCACGTAATCATCGGCGCCCATCTCCAGGCCGAGCACCTTGTCCACCTCGGTGCTCTTGGCGGTGACGATCAGAATCGGAAGATGCGCGGTGTCGCGCTCCGCGCGCATCTGGCGGCAGATCTGCAGCCCCGGCATCCCCGGCAGCATCAGATCGAGCACCATCAGATCGGGCACGCGGCGCTTGACGCGCTCGAGCGCCTGCGCCCCGTCGGCCGCCTCCTCGACGATGAAACCCTCCTGGGCGAGGTTGTAGCGGATCAGTTCGCGAATATCGGCATCGTCTTCAACGATCAGCACGCGGTAGCGAACTCCGTGTTGCGCCTCGGAGACCGCATTCGTGGCTTGGCTGGTCTGATTCATCGCCTCACGTCCTCCACCTTGCCAATCAAGTTCCCCGCTTCCTGGTTTCGTCGTGACGGATCATTTTGCCCTTCACCATGAACGTCACCATTTCGGCGATGTTTGTCGCGTGATCGGCGATACGCTCGAGATACTTGGAAATGAAAAGCAACCGCGTCGCGGACCCGATGGTATGCGGATCCTCGGCCATGTAGCTGAGCAGCTCGCGATAAATCTGGTAGTTGAGCAGATCGACTTCGTCGTCGCGCGCGATCACCTGGTCGGCGAGGTCGGTGTCGTCGCGCATAAACGCATCGATGCTGTCCTTGACCATCGACTGCGCGATCTCCGCCATCCGCGGCAAGTCGATGTAGGGCTTGAGTTGCGGAACTTCGTTCAGTTCCAGCGTGCGCTCGCAGATGTTGACCGCGTTGTCGCCGATTCGTTCGAGGTCGGTCGTGATCTTAAGTCCGGTGGTGATGAAGCGCAGATCGCTGGCGGTGGGCTGATGCAGCGCGAGCAGCCGGATACACTGCTCGTCGTTATCGTTGTCCATCCGATTTACTTCCTCGTCGCGCGCGATCACCTCGCGGGCGTGCTCGCTGTCGCGATTAACCAGTGCATCGATCGCCTCGGCGATTTGACGCTCCACCAATCCGCCCATCTTCAGCAGCCCGGCGCGCAAGGCGCGCAAATCCTCTTCGTATTGCCGATTGGTATGCTGCGGCAGGGTGCTATCCATTTTAGTCTTCCCCGATATCAGCCGAATCGCCCGGTGATATAGTCTTCGGTCTCGCGCCGGGCGGGATTCGTGAATATCTGCTTGGTCTCGCCGAATTCGACCAGGTCGCCGGTGTACATAAAGGCCGTCATGTCGGAGCAGCGGGCAGCTTGCTGCATGTTGTGGGTCACAATGATGATAGTGTACGCCGACTTCAGTTCCAGCAATAGTTCTTCGATGCGCGCGGTCGAGATCGGATCCAGCGCGGAGCATGGCTCGTCCATCAACAGCACCTCGGGCTCGAACCGCGAGCGCCCGCGCCACGCACAAGCGCTGCTGCTGTCCGCCCGACAAACTGGCGCCGGGCCGCCGCAGGCGATCTTTCACTTCTTCCCACAGCGCCGCCTGGCGCAGGCTTCGCTCGATTACCTGATCGCGCTCGGCGCGGCTTATATGCACCCCGTTGAGCGTCAGCCCTGCCGCGACGTTGTCCTCGATCGACATGGTTGGAAACGGAGTCGGCTTCTGGAAGACCATCCCAATTCGCCGCCGCACCTGCACCGGATCGACCCCGTCATCGTAGATGTTGTCTCCGTCGAGCAGCACCTCGCCGCTCGCGGTCGCGCCGGGCACCACCTCATGCATCCGGTTGAGGCATCGCACCAGCGTCGATTTGCCGCATCCCGAGGGACCGATGATCGCGGCGATGCGGTTTTCCTGGAAGGAAAGGCTGACATCGTGAAGCGCGCGATTCTTGTGGAAGTACGCGTTGAGATTTTTAACGACCAGTTTTTCAGCCATGGCTACCTTGGCGCTTTCGCCGCCCCGCCCGTCACCCATCGCACGCCCAACTCCAGCGCCAGAATTATCCCCGTCAGCACCAGCGCGCCCGCCCACGCCTGCCGCTGCCAGTCGGCAAAGGGCGAAATGGCATAGGTGTAAACCTGAACCGTCAGCGTGTTGATCGGATGAAACAGCGAAGTTGACCAGAACCGGTTGCCGAACGCTGTAAACAGCAGCGGCGCCGTCTCGCCCGAGACTCGGGCCACCGCCAGGATGACGCCGGTGGTGATTCCCGACAGCGCCGTGCGCGCCACCACCGACAGCGTCGTGCGCCAATGCGGCACGCCCAGCGCCAGCGACGCCTCGCGCAGTTCGGGCGGTACCAGCAGCACCATCTCTTCGGTGGTGCGCGTGACCAGCGGAACCATGATCGCCGCCAGCGCGACGGAACCGGCAAGCGTCGAGAACCCGCCAAACGGACGGACGATCACTGCGTAGGCAAAGATTCCAACCACGATCGACGGCACACCCATCAGGACGTCCGCCGAGAACCGCACCCAGTTGGTGAACTGGCGCGCGCGATTGGCCGCCAGATAGAGACCCGCGCCGACCCCGATAGGCACCCCGATCAGGCACGCGATCCCCACCACTTCGAGCGTGCCGACGATCGCGTTGGCCATCCCGCCGCCCTTTTCGCCGACCGGCGCCGGCATGTGCGTGAAGAACGCCCAGTTCAGACTCGCGACACCCTTGGTGAGCAGATAGCCAAGCACCAGGAACAGCGGGATCAGCGTCAAGACGGTCGCGCCGACCGTGATCGCCATCATCGAATCGCTCTTGAACTTGCGATACCGATAGCTGGTCTCGCCGTGAAGATTGCTGACGCCGGCAGCCATTACTTGCCCGTCTCCCGATAGCGGCGCTGCTGCACCCCGAGCACCAGCGCGCGCGCCACGACGTTGAGCACGATGCCGAGAATCAGCAGCACCAGTCCCAGCTCGATTAGCGCGGCGACGTACATATCGGAGGTAGCTTCGGCGAATTCGTTGGCGATTACGCTGGCAAGAGTCGCCGCCGGCTTGAACAGCGACGCCGAAATCTGCGCGGAGTTGCCAATTACCATCGCCACCGCGATCGTCTCGCCGAGCGCGCGGCCCAGCCCCAGGATGATCGCGCCAATGACACCCGTCATGCCGTAGGGGATCACCGCCGTCTTGACCATCTCCCACTTGGTCGCGCCAAGCGCGAGCGCGGCCTCGCGCTGCGTATGCGGAACGACGCGGAAGACGTCGGTGCAAACCGACGAAATGTACGGGATGATCATGATGGCAAGGATTACGCCCGCCGAAAGCATCCCGACCGCCACCTTGGGACCCTGGAAGAACGGCAGCCAGCCGAACCAGTGCGCGAGCGGCGGCTCGACGTAGTCGCGAATCCACGGACCCATAACGAATACGGCCCACAGGCCGTACACGACGCTGGGAATCGCGGCCAGAAGATCGACCAGGAAGCCCAGCCGATGGCTCAGCCAGTCGGGCGCCATCTCGCTCAGGCACAGCGCGACGCCCAGGCTTAGCGGCACCGCGACCGCCAACGCGATGAACGATGAAACGAAGGTCCCGTAGATAAACGGCAGCGCGCCGTATTGTTCATTGACCGGATCCCATTCTGCGCTGATGAAGAAATGCAGGCCAAACGCCCGAATCGCTGGAAAACTGTCAGCAATCAGCGCAACAGCAAGTCCGAACAGCAATGCGAGAATCGAAAGCGCAAGAATAAATGTCGCAGTATTGAAAATCCGATCGCCGAACAGATGCACCTGCGCGGCCGCCTTGGCGCCCTCGCGCCGGACCGCCCGGATGCTGTCGGCCATCGAACCTTCTAATTCGGACAAGCGATCTCTTCCTTCAGAATTTGCTGGCTCAATCACGTCGGGAGCCGGCCGATTCGTCGTGGCCGCGCTGTCCGTTGTTTTAAGCATAAGTATCTAATATTGCGGGAGTGTTACGTAGACTGAAACTCGCAATGAATCCGCGAATCTTCGGCGAAATCGGCAGGGGTGACCCCTGCACCCAATGTTAAAACAAAGATGTGGGCGTCGTGAAAATAACGGCGAGCTCAATTTCCCCTTAGCCTTCTAACAGGGACGAAGTCCCGCATCTTTCTCCTTACTACGGTGCAGGGGCTGACCCCTGCACAACGAAGTGTGAAACCCACGGCGGGTTTCACATTCAATTTTTCCCTATCCGTTCCAATCCGCCCATATATGGCCGCAAAACCTCGGGAATAGTCACGCTGCCGTCCTCGTTCTGGTAGTTTTCCAGCACCGCGATCAGAGTCCGCGGCAGCGCCAGCCCTGAACCATTTAATGTATGAACCAGCTCGGGTTTGCCGCCCTTGGTTTTGAAACGCATCTTCGCGCGGCGCGCCTGAAAATCCGTGCAATTGGATATGGAACTGACCTCGAGCCATTCGGCGCATCCCGGCGCCCACATTTCCAGATCGTAGGTTACCGCGCTGGCGAAACTCAGATCCGCCGTGCACAGTTCGACCACGCGGAACGGAATTTGCAGCCGGCGGCATATTTCCGAGGCATCTTCCACCATCTTGTGGAATTCCCGGTCCGACGTTTCCGGGCGAACCAGCTTGACCATCTCGACCTTGTCGAACTGATGCCCGCGCTTGATGCCGCGCACGTCGCGGCCGGCCGACATCTTCTCGCGCCTGAAGCACGGCGTATATGCGGTCAGGTAAATTGGCAGGCGGCTTTCGTCGAGAGTTTCATCTCGATGGAGGCTGGTCAGGGGAACCTCGGCGGTCGGGATGAACCAGAAGTCATCCTCTATGTCGCGGTACATCGTGTCCGCGTTCTTTGGGAAATGCCCCGTGCTCGTGACAGTCTCAGTATTCACCATCAAGGGCGGGATTATCTCGAGGTATCCCTGCTCGCGCTTCACGTCGAGCATCCACGTAATCAGCGCGCGCTCGAGCCTCGCGCCCGCGCCGCTCAAGACGTAGAAACGCGTGCCCGAGAGTTTTACTCCGCGATCGAAATCGATGATTCCAAGATTCTCGCCGAGTTCCCAATGCGGGAGCGGCTTGAATGCGATGAACTTCCGCGGCGTTCCCTCGCTTTTGATTACGCGGTTGTCGGCCTCGCTCGTGCCGACGACGACGTACGGCCGCGGGATGTTGGGGATCGTAAGTGCCAGCTCCTCAACGTGCTTCTCCGCGAGACCAAGGTCGTACCCCAAAATGAGGGAAATGTCGCGCTCGCTATTTTTCGCCAAATCGCCCGACTGGGGTTCATTGAGAAGCCGTAGCGACCTTTCTTCGATCAATTCCACTGTCCGAATCTTCGCGATCTCTGCCGCGCGCTCTTCGGGCGGTAATCTGCCGACTTCCTTGGAACGCCGCTTGCGATCGGCGCGCAGTCGATCGACGTCTGCCTGAAGTTTGCGGCGCTTCTGATCAGCCTCGAGCAGCCGATCGACTTCAGCAGGGTCGATCCCTCGCTTGGCAAGTTCGCCCTTTACGAAATCGGGGCGTTCACGAATCAGCTTGATATCCAGCATTCAGAATGCGTTCCTCAACAGTTCAATTTCCAGCCGCTTGCCCGACGCGTCAACCGCTACGATATCAAAGCGCATCGCGCTGTCGTCCGCGCGATAGCGCGTCGCAAAAGCTTCCGCCGCGCGGCGCATCCGCGTTTGCTTGCGCTCATCGACGGCCTCTTCGGGCGCGCCCGCCGCGCGCGAGCGCCGCGTCTTTACCTCGACGAAGACGATAGTGTCGCCGTCCATCGCGACGAGATCTATTTCCGCTCCGGCGGCGCGAAAGTTCCTCGCGACGATCCGGTAGCCGTTGCGCCGCAGATGCTTTTCAGCAGCGCGCTCGCCCCGGCGGCCGAGCGCAACCTGTCCTCGAAGAGCAGCCACCCACGCCACGGCCCGGGCGATCGACTTGTGCGGCTTCATCTTATCCAAGCGCCCCCATCCTCGCGAGATCACCCTTGAGAAACCATAACCAGCTCAGGGCCTGATCGACCGGAGACATGGGTAACACTTTATCGCAGTTTGGCGGGAGGGGGAGCGGACCGCTACGCGCGGGGTTTTTCACTGGTCGCGGCGGCGACGGCGCAGTGAGAATCGCGAGATACCGAGAGAAAAGGGCGCTTCGGCGCACTTTTCGATTGATACTGTGGGTGCAGGGGCCGCAGCCCCTGCCGCCCACCGCGCAGGTGATTCTTCCTTCATGCCTCCGCCACTGTTGCCACGAAGAGCGGCCCTGACATGGATCGCGCGGAATGTTACGATGCGGGAAACCGCCATGGCTGGAACAAAGATAACGCTCGAGCAGGTGCGCCACGTCGCGCGTCTGGCGCGCTTGGAATTGTCGCCGCAACAGGAAGAGCGGCTGCGCGCCGACATGGACGAAATGCTTGCCTACGTTGATAAATTGAACGAGCTCGACACCAAAGACGTCGCGCCGACCACGCAGGTCGGCGAGGCAGGGATGCCCATGCGCGACGACGAAGTGACGAACCGGCCCGCCGCGGATGCGATGCTCGCCAACGCGCCTTCGACCGAGCGCGGCTACTTCAAGGTGCCGAAAATAATCGAGTAGAACTTTAATTGACAAGATCTCCGCATGGCATCGGAACTAAACAAACTCACAATCGCTGAGGCATCGTCGAAGCTCCGCGCACGCGAAATCACCGCGACCCAGCTCACGCGCGCTTGCCTCGACCGCATCGCCGCGGCCGAGCCGAGGCTCCACGCGTTCATCACGGTGTGCGACAAGCAGGCTCTCGAACAGGCGCGGGCCGCTGACGCTCGCCTCGACGCGGGCAACGCGCCGGCGCTGTGCGGGATCCCGCTCGGCATCAAGGATATCTACGCGACCAAAGGCATTCGCACGACCTGCGCGTCGCGAATCCTCGGGACGTTCGTGCCGCCGTTCGACGCGACCGTGATCGAGCGCTTGCGCGCGGACGGCGCCATTTTCGTCGGCAAGACGAACATGGATGAATTCGCGATGGGCTCGTCGACGGAGAACTCCGCGTTCGGGCCGACGATGAATCCGCACGATACCGCTCGCGTCGCCGGCGGATCGTCGGGCGGATCGGCCGCCGCGGTCGCGGCGCATGAATGCCTGGGTTCGCTCGGTACCGACACCGGCGGATCGATTCGCGAACCGGCGTCGTTCTGCGGCGTGGTCGGAATCAAGCCGACTTACAGCCGCGTCAGCCGCTACGGCGTCGTCGCATACGCGTCGTCGCTCGATCAGGTCGGTCCGTTTGCGAAATCGGTGCGCGACGCGGCGATAATCCTGCGCACGCTGGCAGGCCCGGACCCTCGCGATTCGACTTGCTCGGCGCGTCCGGTGCCCGACTACGAACGCGCGCTGACGGGTGACGTCAAGGGACTCCGAATCGGCGTGCCCAGGGAATTTTTCGTCGAAGGGATGCAGCCCGAAGTCGAGAACTCGGTGCGCTCCGCGCTCAAGAACTACGAATCGATCGGCGCCTCGACGGTCGAAATCTCGCTGCCCGCACACCAGCTACGCGATCGCGGCGTATTACCTGGTCGCGACCGCCGAGGCGAGCGCCAATCTCGCCCGCTACGACGGCATCCGCTTCGGTCTGCGCGTCAACGCCGAGGATAACATCGCGCTGTATGAAACGACGCGGGCGCATGGATTCGGCGCCGAGGTCAAGCGCCGGATCATGCTCGGCACCTTCGCGCTCTCGGCGGGCTACTACGACGCCTACTATCTGAAGGCGCAAAAGGTGCGCACGCTGATTCGGATCGACTTCGAGCGCGCGTTCGAGAAGTGCGATCTGATCGTCACGCCGGTTGCGCCGACGACCGCGTTCAAGATCGGCGAGAAGATGGACGACCCGCTCACGATGTACCTGTCCGACATCTTTACGATTTCGGTGAACCTGGCCGGTCTGCCGGGGATGTCGATACCGTGCGGCCATGATTCGAACAATCTGCCGATTGGGATGCAATTGATCGCGCCGCCATTCGCCGAGGAAACAATCCTGCGCGCGGGCGACGCATTCGAGCGCACGGGAGCATTCAAGCCGCGCACACCCGCGCTCTGACGGACATTTGCAATGAATCGGCAAGCATACGAGGCGACATGCGCAAAATATTGCGGATAATCCCATGCCTCGCTCTGTGCTGGGGGTTCGCGTCATCGCTGTGGGCGGCGCAACCCGACCTAGCGACGGCCGATTGGTCCGTGAACGCCGCTCACAATCTCGCCTCGAATCCGCCTTCGGCAGCGTCGGTTGAGGAGTTCGTGTACGCTTTAGCAGGCGTCCCTAACCTGGGCGACGTCAAGGTGTGTGATTTCAGCTTCGCGGACCTGCGCCATTCGGGCAATGTTTCTCTGGTTGTCGTGCTGGGTAACGGTAGATTCTGCAACGAAACGAATATTTATGATAAGTCGCGGACCGGCTTTGACGACTATGAGACTAGTGCAGAGGTGCCCGGGGAGGGTGAGGGTAGCGTCCGCCAGAGCCTGCAGGACATTAACCACGATGGCAAGGTGGAGTTGGTCTTGTCCGGTCCGATAGGGTTTCCAGTTTATGGTGAGTACCGGGAGGAAGGATGTGATTGGCCACTCATCTTCGCCTGGACCGGCAATGGCTATGCTGAGGTAAGCGGTGAATACAAAAGCTATTACGAGCGGTACCTCGAGGACCTCAACAAGCGGATAGCAGCGGCGCAGGCGCCGAAGGTTTCTGAGATGCCGGCTCCGAGCCGGACCCTGGTCCCGCCTCCCAGCTTCGGCTTCAGCGTCGGGAATCGAGCAGTTTCCGGGGGTTACGAGCCACCCCGATTCATTCCCGAGCCTTCACCGCCCGCCAAAGCTGAGTCCGGCTCGCAGACCGATTACCGCGGTCTTGGTTGCCTGAGGATAGAAGCGGTAAAGGCTGAGCAATTTCTTGGCATTCATTCGGATATGACGATGAGCACCGCGATCAAGGATTCAGAAAGCGAGGATCCCAACAGGCGCGAACTCGCTGCCGTGATATTTTCGTATATTGGTGCTTCAGAAGCGGAGGCCGATCTTAAGACACTGGCCAACGACTCGGACCCGAACGTCGCAAAAGCTGCGAAGGAACGGCTCGCTCCAGATGCAACGCAGGAACCTGGCGATTATTATACTGGTATCGAAATTTCGCCCGTCTCTTCGACTCTAAAACGTCCGTCGCCCAAACAGTGAACCTCGGCGGTATCGTAAGGACAGTCGCCTCCGCCGCGTGCTGTGTGTTAGCGTCACACCCGCGGTCTGACGGACATTTGCAAATGAACCGGGAAGCATACGAGGCGGTGATTGGACTCGAAGTCCACACCCATCTTCTGACCCGCTCGAAACTTTTCTGCGGATGCTCGACGACTTTCGGCGCGGGGCCGAATGAAAACGTCTGTCCGGTATGCATGGGGATGCCAGGCGTGCTGCCGGTACTCAACCGGCGGGCAGCGGAACTTGCGATTCGAACCGGACTGGCGGCGCATTGCGAGATCGCGCCCTACTCTATTTTCGATCGAAAGAGCTATTTCTATCCCGATCTGCCCAAGGGCTATCAGATTAGTCAGTACGAAACTCCGATCTGCAAGGGTGGCTATATCGATTTGCCGGCAACTGAGAATGCCGAGCCGCGCCGAATCGGGCTCACGCGAATCCATTTGGAGGAAGATGCGGGCAAGAATATCCACGGCGAAAACGCGAGCCTGGTCGATTTCAATCGCTCGGGGGTGCCGCTGCTCGAGATCGTCAGCGAGCCCGAACTGCGCTCGGCCGAGGATGCGGGCGCGTACCTGCGCCAACTGCGCGCGATACTTCGGTACGTCGATGCGTCCGACGTCAAGATGGAGGAAGGCAGCTTCCGATGCGATTGCAACGTGTCGATCCGCAAGCGCGGCGCGAAAGAATACGGCGTCAGGACCGAAATCAAAAATCTCAACTCGTTCCGCTTTGTTGAAGATGCAATTGACTATGAGGTCGCGCGCCAAATCGACATTGTCGAGGCGGGCGGCAAAGTCGCGCAGGAGACTCTGCTGTGGGATCCCGCGCACAACGAAACGCGCCCGATGCGCTCGAAAGAGTATCGCGAATGACTATCGCTACTTCCCCGAGCCTGACCTGCCGCCGCTGATTGTGCCGGCCGAGATGGTCGAGCAGGTGCGCGCGTCGATGCCCGAGCTGCCGGCGGATAGGCAAAGCGCGCTACATGCGCGAACTCGGGCTGACGGAATACGAGGCGGGCGTGTTGATCGCCGATCGCGACGTCGCCGACTACTTCGAAGCAACGCTGCCCGGACTCAAAAATCGCAAGAGCGCCGCAAACTGGGTGATGACCGAGGTGCTGCGCGTTGCGCGTGACTCGGACAAGTCGTTCGGTGAAGCGGTACCGGCGGCGGCCGAAGTCGGCGCGCTGCTGCGGATGGTCGAAGCGCAGAAGATAAGCCTGAATGCCGCGAAGACCGCATTTGCCGCGATGGCAAAATCCGGGAAAGGCGCGGAGGCGACAATCGCCGAGCTGGGCCTCGCGCAAGTATCGGATGAAAGCGCGATCGCGGCGGCATGCGGCAAAGTGCTGGCCGCAGAGCCGCAAAGAGTGGCCGAGTATCGCGCGGGCCGCGACAAGCTATTCGGATTTTTCGTCGGCGCGGTGATGAAAGCGATGGGCGGAAAGGCAAATCCGAAAGTGATCAACGACATCCTGCGCGCGAAACTCGCCGGCTGACCGGGCGCGGATTACTTCGCCGAATATACTTTGTACTTGACGCCGCTCGGAGTCGTTTCGCCGACGGCGAACGCCTGCACGCCGTTGAGCCACGCGTATTTGCCCTTGGTCGAGGCGGCGAAGGTCGGCGCAGCGGCCAGCCCGGTCGGGCCGCCCGGCCCCATCTCCGCGCGCCCGCTACAGGTCATGTAGATATTTTCATCGTCGTGCGTCTTCAGCACGATGCGCACGTCGAGCGCGCCGACGCCGTCGGGGCGCGTCAGAAACCAATCGCCACCGCTGGCGAGCACGGTGCCCTTGAGGCGCGGGCCTTCGAATTTGCCGCCGCTCACGCGAACGATGACGCGCGTTCCCTCGGGCGTATCTGGAATTACTATTGGCGGCGGCGCGAGTTCGGCGGTAATTTCGAAGAGCAGTTCGAGTTCCATCTTAAATAGCTCGTCGATAGTCAGAGTTTCTCAGTCGTTTCGGTCGTAAGGGTAGATTTATTCGGCCTGCTTGAATATACTGTATTTAATACAGACTTTGCTGCTAAGGATCAACCACAAGGAGGTGCCCCGTGCAATGTAACTACCACCACGACCGCAAGGCCGTAGGTATATGTGTTGAATGCGGCAGTGCCGTCTGCCTTGAATGCAAAGTTGAATATGATGGGAGGATTTTCTGCAATTCCTGCATCGAGAAAAAAGTTGCGGCCGGGACTTCTGTTACTGCTCATCCGACGCCAACAACATCTGAAAATACTTCGGGCATGGGCAGCAAAGGGGCTGTTCCCGCCGGGCTGGGGGAATGGAATTGGGGCGGATTTCTGCTGACCTGGATATGGGGTATAGGCAACAATGTGTGGTGGCCCTTTCCTGTTCTTGTGCCTATTTTAGGGTGGACGGTAATTCCACTTGTACTGGCCTTCAAAGGAAACGAATGGGCCTGGCAGAATAAGAGATGGGAAAGCGTGGAGCACTTTAAAAAGGTACAGCATA
>CAWDLC010000016.1:0-17500 GCA_963803045.1 Binataceae bacterium (SeqCode)
AACCGAGCGCGGTGTTCTCGTAATTCCCCAGCAGGCCCTTGCCGACGACCACTTCGTTGACCGACGGGTTGAACATCCGGCCTTCGACGATCTTCACCTTCGGATGAACTTTGAGCGCGATCGGCAGAACTCCGCGAACCACGATATTGTCGCGCCCGCCGCCGGTGCGTTCCATCAGCGCCTGCACCGGCAGTTCCGGCGACGCGTCAACCTCGCCGCCGGGCTCGCGCCGAATCTGCGGCAGGAATTTCATCGCGTCGAACTGATCGAGCTGGATGGCGGAATAGGTCTCGGTGGTCGCGCCCTTGCGCAGCACGATTACGTTGTCCGGGTCGCCGGTGTCGGAAATCGCCGAGTTGAGTCCCGCCACCAGCGCCATCACGATCACGAACACCGCCACCACCAGCGCAATTCCACCGCCCGTCATCGCAGTCGAGACGCGCCGCACCAGCAGCGAACGCACGTTGTACTTCAGCGGAATGGCCATCTCACGCAACCGTCCTTAGCGCGTCGACGATATTGCGCCGCGCCGCTGAGCTGGCCGGCACGATTGCGCTGAACAGTCCAATCAATGCGGCCACGACCAGGGTTTCGGCCAGCACCGCCGGCGCAATGTGGACCGTGCTGAGCGGGCCCATCGCGGTGCCAACGGAGAATCCCTTGAGCACGATACATGCCGCGCCGCATCCGATAATCCCGCCGACCAGGCCTATCAGCAGCGACTCGGCCAGCAGCAGGGACAAAATCGTGCGCGAGGGGAATCCGATCGAGCGCATCACCGCAATCTCGCCGCGCCGCTCGCGAATCGACATCGCCGCGGTGTTGGCCGCCACCAGTCCTATCATCAGCACCACGATAAATCCCAGCAACTCCGCCATCCTGAAAAACGTGCGGTACTGGTCCATGAAGTTGCCGATAAACGCCGCCTCCGACTCCGACAACGTCTCCGCCGACGAGTTGGCAAAGCCTTCATCGATCGCCGCTATTACCTGCGGCACATTCTCCGGCTTATCGGCCTTGACCCAGATGAGATCGAGCCAGCCGGGCCGCCCGGCCGCCTCTTCCAGGTAGTCGCGCCGAAAGAGCAGGAAATTGGGCGGCGCCTTGCCGCCGGTCGTGCCCACAATATTCAGCGTCACGTTGAACGGGTAGTAGCGTCCCGCGCAGCTGGATCTGCTGCCCGATGTGCAGATGGAAGCGCTTCATCGTCTCGCCGCCGACCAGGCACGCGGTGCGGATTTTTTTGAACTGCTCGAACTGTTCCTTGCTGATTCCCCAGTCGGGCCACATCAGGTCGACCTGTTCGGGATCGGCCGCCATGTTCGGAAACTGATCCGACACTTCATGGTACACGCCGCCGAACCAGCTTTCCGGCACCACCACCTCGACGTGCGGTATCATCACGATTCGTTGCTTGTAGGCGATTGGAATCGAGTAGGCCAGCCCGGCCTTGTTATGCGTCACGATCCGGGTGGCCGCCGCAGTGTTGCCGAGGATCTGGTCGGCCACGGTCGGGACGCTGACCAGCGCCGAGAAGATAAACAGCGAGACCGCGATCGACAGCACGGTCAGAATAGTGCGGCGCTTGCTGCGCACCAGATTTTTTAACACCAGCGCCGTGTACTTCATTGCTAACTGTTCCTGCTCGTTCGCTGTGCCGCTTGTGTCATTCTGAGCGGAAGCTGCTGGAGCGAAGAATCCCGGATCCGGGTTCCTTCGCTGCGCTCAGGAAGACACAAGAAAACGACCGCCTAACGATGAACCGCATTCTCTTTATTTCTCTGCTCCGGTCTTACGCATGCGCCGCCGCTCCCGCCGTCACGCCGCGCTTGCCGGCCTCGACGCCGGCGAGCACGCCCTTGTCGAGCCGATAGACGGTATCGACGTAGCGCTCGGCGCGAGGGTCGTGCGTGACCATCACGATCGTTTTCTGGAATTGGCGATTCAGATCGACCAGCAAGCTCAAGATTTCCTCGGCCGACTTCGCGTCGAGATCGCCGGTCGGCTCGTCGGCGACGATGATCGTGGGATCGGTGACGATCGCGCGCGCAATCGCGACGCGCTGCTCCTGCCCGCCCGACAACTGGCGCGGATAATGGTCCATCCGGTCCGCCAGCCCCACCACCCGAAGCGCCGTCTCGACATGCTCCCGCCGCTCGGCCTTGCTCAGACTGGTCAGCAGGAGGGGCAATTCGACGTTCTCGAACGCCGTCAGCACCGGAATCAGGTTGTAAAACTGGAACACCAGCCCGATATGGCGCGCGCGCCAGCTCGCCAGGTCGCGCTCCTTCATGCCGGTGATTTCCTCGTTGCCGACCGCCACTCGTCCGGTCGTCGCGTGATCGATTCCCGCTATCAGGTTGAGCATCGTGGTCTTGCCCGATCCCGACGGCCCCATGATCGCCACGAAGCGTGCGGCCGGAATCTGGACGGTCACGTCGTCGAGCGCGCGGACCTCGAACTCGTCGCGCTTGTAGATCCGGGTCACGTGTTCGAGGTCAATTGCGTACTTTTCGTCCATGCCGTTCTGCCTTTTGAACCCGTCCGTGGTTCACTTTCCGACCGCGGCGGTGCCAACCGCGGCGGTGCCGACCGCGGCGGTGCGGGTTGGTTTGAGCCGCGGTGTGGCACATCGTTCCATTTGTATTTCACGCTTCAATTGCGAGCAAAGCCTTGCCAGTTGGTGGGCCTTGGCGTCGGTGACCGCGAGCCCGAGTTCGACCACTATTCTTCGCACCGGGCTTGCTCCGGCGCGGCGCATGTCGGTCACCATCTGGGCGAGAAGCGCGGTGAGCGCTTCGTCGTCGCGCCGCGAGCGCTCCATATGTTCGAGCGCGATTTCGGGCGCCCGGGCCGCGAAATAGATCTTCACCTGCGACTCGTCGAACACGAACAGCGGCTGCGCCGGCTCACGGAGCATCCGCATGAAATGCTCGCGCCCGTGCGGCGTGATTGCATAGACCTTGCGCGCGCGGCGGCCGTGGCGTTCCATCCGCAGCTTGACCAGCCCATCGCGCGCGAGTTTCTTGAGCGCAGGATAAATCGAACCGTCGCTCACCCGGTAGAAAAACCCGACCGGATCCTGAAAGCGCTGCTTCAGGTCGTAGCCGGTTGCCTCCGCCTCCATCAGAAAACCCAGGATCGGAAACTTCACGTCCATCCGCGGCGGCGTCTTGCTGAATTCCAGCCCCGATTTGCCCGGAAAAAGCAGCCCGCCGAAGCGACGGCTTCGGGTTCCGTTCAGCCCGGTTGTCAACGACACCTCATGCATACCTATCGAGCCAATAGCTCGACTTGAGCTATGAGTCAACCAGTCTTGCGCGAATCAGGGTGCAGCGATCCCACTGCGGACCATTGGATCATTCTGCCAAGATTGCTCGAGCCTACAAGCGGCGAGCAGGCCCGCTTCGACGCGGCTGGAATCAAGGTGTCCGGCGTCAGTGCAGACGACGCCGCATCCTGCGCAAGGTTTACGAAAAAGTGCTGGCCGTGACCAGGTGGCAAATTGTGGGGCGTTTTATTAGCGCCGCGAATTTGATTTGATAGATGAGCTGGCAAGGGCCTTTACCCGGCGGCGCGGACGGCAGGCGGTTAGGCGGATGCCTGAATTTCGGCGGAAATTTATCGTCGATAGTTTAGATGGTCCAGTACTTGTCCTGCCTCATGACGCAGGAGTTTCGCTACATTCCAGGAGGAATGCATGGTTAAGAGGATCGCCGCCGTAGCCGGCGGCGTTTTTATCGGCCTGATCATAGCCTTTGCGCGCGTCGGCGCGTTCCCTTTCTGGGGTTCCGGCTCCGACGCTTCCAAGGCGCCACCTGCGCAGCAATCACAGGCAGCGCCGGCGGAGCCCCTGCCGGCGCCTCCGGTGCCCGGGGTACATGTGGCGCCGGCGCAGCCGAATACGCCTGAGCCGAACGAAAAGGTCGGAGTAATCACCTCGTTCGCGCCGCTGGTCAAGCGAATGATACCGGCGGTCGTGAGCGTCAACGTCGTTCAGGATGTGAAGGTTTCGGGAATGCCGTTTGGCCCGCCGCAGGCTGGACCCGGCGACGACAATGGCGGCGATAACGACAACGGCGGCGGCGGTGGAGAAACGGTGCCTGGCGATCCGTTCGACCAGTTGCGCCGCTACTTCGGCCAAGGCGGTCAACGCGAATACAAACAGCACGGCCTGGGATCGGGCGTGATCGTGTCGGCCGACGGCTACATCCTGACCAACAATCATGTCGTCGGTAACGCCGAAGAAATCCACGTTACGCTGCAGGACAAGCGCGAGTTTACGGCGAAGGTAATCGGCAAGGACGCGAAGACCGATCTCGGACTGATCAAAATCGATACGAAAGACGCATTGCCGGTCGCGACGCTGGGGGATTCCAATTCCACTGAGGTCGGCGACTGGGTAATCGCCATCGGCAACCCGTTCAACGTCGGCATGACCGTGACGGCGGGAATCGTCAGCGCCAAGGGACGAATCCTCGGCGGCGACTACGACGATTTCATTCAGACCGACGCGTCGATTAATCCCGGCAACTCAGGCGGCCCGTTAATCAATACGCGCGGCGAGGTCATCGGAATCAACACCGCAATCTACAGCCGCACCGGCGCCAACAACGGCATCGGCTTCGCCATCCCAATCGACATGGCCCGCAACGTGATGGATCAGTTGAAGGCGCACGGGCGCGTGGTCCGCGGATGGCTGGGCGTCGAAATTCAGGAAGTGACGCCCGACCTGGCGCAATCGTTCGGATTGCCGAGGCCCGAGGGCGCGCTGGTCGCCAGCGCGGACAAGGATGGGCCCGCGGGCAAGGCTGGAATCGAACGCGGCGATATCGTGCTCAGCTTCAACGGCCATCCGGTCAACGATGAGCATCAGCTGCCCGCGCTGGTCGCGCAGACACCCGTCAATCAGAAGGTGCCGGTCGAGGTGGTGCGCAACGGCAAGCACATGAATCTCGAGGTCACGATTGGCGAACGCAAGGAGCCGCAGGTGGCGTTGGCCAAGTCCGAGGAGCCGGGCGGCAAGTGGGGGATCCAAGTCGGGGACATCACGCCCGAGCTCGCGCAGCAGTTCCATCTCGAGAGCACCAAGGGTGTGGTGATTCAGAGGGTCGCGCCGGACAGTCCTTCGGCGGAGGCAGGTCTTCAGGCGGGCGACGTCGTGTTGGAAGTGAATCACGACAAGGTTGCCGCGGTTGCGGATTTTGTCGCCAAGGCAAGAGAAGCGCAGACCCAGAAGAAGCCTGCGCTGCTGCTGGTTCAACGCGGCGGTGCGACGCTGTACACGGTGATCAAGCCGGCCGGCGCAGCGCAGGGCTAATCGGATAGCAAGTCACATGCAGTCAATGCGCGGCGCATCGAGCATCTCGATGCGCCGCGCGGTTTTTGGGAGATAGCCAGCGAGGCTCGGTGCGCTTTCGCACACGGAATCCAGATGCTAGGCGTTGAAGCGAGCGATGGAATCCTCGCGAAAATATGACGTGCTGATCGCCGGCGCCGGTCCTGCAGGACTGGCGACCGCGCTTTTTCTGGTGAAGAATCGGCCCAGCCTGGCGGGTCGCATCGTCGCGATCGAGAAATCGGCGCATCCGCGGTTCAAGGTCTGCGCCGGCGGCCTGATTCCCAAAACGATCCTCGCGCTCGACGAGCTTGGAATTGCGCTCGACGTGCCCGCGGTCGAAGTGATTCGCGGCGAAGCCGCAACTCCGGTTGGCGGGGTCGATTTATCGCGGGGCGGCGATGTCCTGTGCACAGTGATTCGCCGCGACCGGTTCGACGCGATGCTGGCGCGCGCGGCAAGCGAGGCGGGAGTCGAAATAGTCCAGCGTGATCGTGTGCTCAACGTGGCTCAGGACTTAAGCGGTGTGCGCGTCAGCACCGAAAGCGGCATTTTCGAAACGCAACTGCTGGTCGGAGCTGACGGATCGGGCAGCCGGGTCCGTCAAGCGGTATTCGGCGCTCGCAAGGAAACAATCGGGCGCGCATTGATGACGGACATTGCGGTCGATCCCGGGCGCACGCCCGAATTTACCCGGAAATGTTATCGGTTCGACTTCCGATGCGTGAGCGGTGGAATCAACGGCTACAGCTGGTCTTTCCCATGCCTTATCGGCGGCAGCCCGCATCTGAATGTTGGCATCTATAATCAGCGCCCACGCGAATTCGCCGAAAAGAGCGGCGAACAATCACGGATGATAGCGGAGCTCGTCGCGGCCTTCCCCGAACTTCCGCTCGACGGCCTAAAGCGCCGCGCGACGCGATGGCATTCGTTCCCGATTCGATGGTTCGACGCCAGGGACAGCTACGCATCCGGACGCGTCATTCTCGCCGGTGACGCGGCAGGTGTTGATCCGCTGATGGGCGAAGGCATCTCGTGCGCGTTCGAGCACGGCAAGCTGGCGGCGAATGCAATCTGCAAGTATCTGGACGGCGACGCCGGCGCGCTCGGGGCCTACGATCGCGCCCTGCACGAAGGTGCGGTGGGGGCAAAGCTTGGCAAGCTCGCGTTTGCCGCGCGCCATTTCTACGGCCCGCACTACAGGCTCTTCTTCCGGCTCGCGCGCATCAGCCGCCGCGCACAGGAGATCGGCGTGGATTGGTACAACGGGGCGCGCCATATCGACGAAGTATCTACTTGGCGCCTGATGGCCCGATGGGCTCGTGCGGTTCTATTAGGTGAGCCTGTACGATAGCATTTCTGATGTCGCTCGCAGCGGAGAGGAATCAGGTGACGGATCGAGTACGAGTGGCGCCCGCGCGAAAGCGCGCAGGTACGAGACGGCCGGCGAGAAAGAGGACGATGCGGCGGCCGGGATTCCTTGTGCTGGCCTTGCTTGCGGCGCTGATTTTGGGATTCTTGGCGAGACGAACGATGATCCCGTCGGCCGTCCATTACATCGCACATCGATCGCCTGATCAGCCGCAGCCGATGACAGAAGCAAGTCCGCCCGCCGCTGCGCAAGGGAATGGCGACGCGGGCGACTCGGCGGCGAGCGCGAAATCAAATGCAGACGCGCGTACCGGCTCAGAACAACTGACGCCAGGCGATCGCACTGAGTTGGACGCGATCATCAAACGCAAGGCCAAGTGACGAACAATTCGATGGCGGCCTCGATGCAAATAGCGGACGACATGGGCTTTCGCGTCGAGCTCGAGCGCCCGCCGGAAAGAATCGTATCGTTGGTGCCGAGCTGGACGGAGACACTGTTCGCGCTGGGGTTCAATTCCGAAGTCGTGGGCATCACGAAATTCTGCGTCGAGCCGGTCGCGGCGGTTGCGTCGATTCCAAAAGTTGGCGGGACCAAGAACCCCGACATCGGCGCGATCGTGAAGCTCGAGCCCGAGTTGGTGATCGCCAACGCCGAGGAGAACCGGCGCGAGGATGTGGAGCGGTTGCGCGCCGCGGGAATCCCGGTGTTCACGACTTATCCGCGCACGGTGCCGGGTGCAGTCGAATCGATCCTGCGGTTGGGCCGGGCGCTCGGTCGCGAGGCGGCGGCGGCCGCGCTGGCCAGGGAGATCACGCTCAGTGTGAGCGGAATCGAGGCGGCGCTCGGGGTATGGAGCAAACTGCGGCTCCGCGTTTTCTGCCCGATATGGAAGAAGCCGTGGATGTCATTCAACGCCGACACCTATGCGCATGACGTGCTGCGGATGCTCGGCTATAACAACATCTTTGCGTCGGCGGGCGAGCGGTATCCAATGATGACGCTCGCGGAGGCGGTCGAACGCCGCCCCGATATCGTGATACTCCCCGACGAGCCGTATGAATTCGACGAATCCGACGTCGCCGAGTTGAAGACTCTGCTTCCGCCCGCGCTCAGCCGCCGCCTGCTGATAGTTAGTGGCCGCGACCTGCATTGGTACGGCGTTCACATGGTGCGAGGGCTCAAGTCGCTGGCGGAGAGAATGGCGCGTGTGCGCGCCGCGGTTCTATAATCCAGCCGTGTGCAACGACGCCGTGCGGTCGATCACAATGAAGGGGAGATTGGCATGATCCCGAAAATCAGCCTGACGGCTGCGTTCCTTCTGATGGTGGCGCCACCGATGGCGTGCGCTTCGAATCGCGACGCCACGAATCCCGCGCCGATAACCCGCCAAGCGCATGAATCGGCGCCGGGCATGGTCGTCGCTCAGGACAATCCATCGAACGTCGGCACTTCCGATAACGATAACGACAGCGACAGCGATTCAAACGATAGCGCCGACGACAATCAGGACGCCGACGACAATCAGAACGCCGACAGCGATCAGATGGACCAGCAAAATGCCGCCGGTAACGATCAGTCGATTCCGCCGCAGATCCTCGACGCGCCCGAAAACGATCCGGACGCCACCCCATCACCGAATGCGTTTTCGCGGCCGGTAAACCCGTACCAATAGCGCCGGGATCGATAAGGTCGCTCGCGCCGCAACTCGGTCAGCATACCGACGAAATCCTGGGCGAACTCGGTTACGGCGAGGACGAGCTCGACCGCTGGCGCGAGGCGGGCGCTATAAAGTAGCGCGTCATCCGGCGGCGGCGCGAGGTTCGTCGCGTTGCCCGCGGGATCGAATCACGGTTAAGATTCCGCTATGCCACAGCCACCCCCGATGTTCATGCGCGGTCCGCACGATCCACTTCGTATCGAGCGCGCCGAAGGTCCATGGCTCTACGCCTCCAACGGCCTCAAGATCCTGGACGCAGGCGGTGGCGCCGTGGTGGTCAACATCGGACAAGGGCGCCGCGAAATCGCCGAGGTCGCCGCGCGCACGATCGCCAATCTCGATTACATCGTGCCGGTCTGGACCTCGCCCGAGCGCGAGAGGCTGGTCGAGCGGCTCTCGCGGTGGACTCCGGCGGGGCTGACGCGGTTCTTTTTCACCAGTGGTGGATCGGAGTCGGTCGAAGCGGCGCTGAAGTTCGCGATTCTCTACCATAATGCTCGCGGCCAACGATCGAAGAACAAGATCATCGGGCGGCGCTTCTCTTATCACGGCAACACCATCGCGGCGTTGTCGGCAGGCGGGAGCGGGCGGCGTGCGGACTACGAACACATTTTATTGGACTGGCCGAAGATCGATCCGGCTTACTGCTACCGATGCCCGTGGGGCAAAACCTATCCATCGTGCGAGATCGACTGCGCGACGGCGCTTGAAAAAGAGATCCTGAAGAACGGCGCCGGCTCGATCGCCGCGTTTATCGCCGAGCCAATGATGGGCTCGAGCGGCGGCGTGGTTCCGCCGGTCAAGGAATACTGGCCGAAAATTCGCGAGATCTGCACGCGCTACAATGTGCTGCTGATAGCCGACGAAGTGATGACGGGCTTCGGCCGCACCGGACGGCGCTTCGGCGTCGATCATTGGGACGTCGTGCCGGATATCCTGGTCGGCGGCAAGGGACTCACCGGCGGATACATGCCGATGGGAATGATCGCGGTCAAGGAATCGTTGGTCGAGGAACTCGAGCGCGCCAAGGCCGACTTCATGTTCTACACTTACAGCTCCCATCCCGTGGCGTGCGCGGTCGCCGACGAGGTGCTGGCAATCATGGAGCGCGAGCGGCTCGTGGAGCGCTCGGCAGAAGTCGGCGCCCGGCTCGGTTCCAGTTTGAAGGAAGAACTGTCGGGGCATCCAATGGTAGGCGACATCCGCGGCGCCGGGATGTTTTGGGGAATCGAACTGGTGCAGGACAAGGCGACGCGGATGCCTTTTGCGCCTGAAAAAAAAGTGACCAATCGCGTGCTCGGCGCGTCGATTCGAAGAGGGATGTTCTTTTATCCGGCGACCGGGATGGCGGGGAAGGCGGGCGGCGACGCGATGATGATCACGCCGCCGTTCATCATCGGTGACGCCGAAATCGAGTTCATCATTCGCACGGCGCGTGCGGCGCTCGACGAGATCCAGCCTAACCTGTAGCCTCGTGTGGAGAGACCGGCACATGGCCGAGAGCATCATCGGGCCTACTTCGCATTACTTTTATTCGCAACGCCTGAAACTGCACTACGTCGATTGGGGCAATCCCGACAAGCCGCTGCTGGTGTTGGTGCATGGCGGCCGCGACCATTGCCGCAACTGGGATTGGGTCGCGCTCGATCTGCGCCAGCACTTCCACATTATCGCGCCCGACCTTCGCGGCCACGGCGACTCCGACTGGGCCGTCGGCAGCGGCTATTCGATGATCGACTACGTGCTCGATCTCGCGCAGCTGATGAGCGCGGTGGCCCGCGAGCCCGCGACGCTTATCGGCCACTCGCTCGGCGGCGGAATCGCTTTGCAATACACCGGCACGCATGCCGACGCGGTCAAGCGCGTGGTTTCGATCGAGGGGATGGGTCCGCCACCCGGATGATCAAGGACTCGCCGGCCTCCGCTCGGATGATCAACTGGGTCGGCCAGATGCAAACGCTCGCGCGGCGCAAGGTGCGCGAGTATCCGTCGATCGAGGAGGCTCTGGCGCGCATGCTCGAGGCCAATCCGCACCTGAGCCGCGAGCAGGCGCGCCATCTCACGATTTGGGGAGTTCGCCGCAACGAGAACGGCACTTACTCCTGGAAGTTCGACAACTACGTTCACGCCACGTCGCCGTACATGTTCAACAACCGCGACGCGACCGAAATCTGGGGCCGCATCGCCTGCCCGACCCTGCTGATTCGCGGCACGGAATCGTGGGCGGGCGATTGGGTCAAGGACGGGCGCATGGAGGTCTTTCGCATGCCGAACCGGTGACGATTAGCAAGGCCGGCCACTGGGTGCATCACGATCAGCTCGCCGAGTTCCTGGCAGTCGCGCGCCGTTTCCTTGGCGTGTAGCGGCGACTCGTGGCGAATAGCGCGCTCACGCCGGAGTGGTTTGCTGATGCGACGGCCTTCTCTTGCGCTGCGCAGCGACCAGTTCGAATACGTTCGGCTGATTCTGCTCGCGCGTGTCCGTGGGCGTGCTCGCGCGCGCTTGGAAATCTCGGCTTTCGCAAATTGATCGAATTCTTCTCGTGGCTGTTTCGTGTGCTGGAGTGGAACGCGCTCGGAATCGCGGCTCGGCGGACCGCATCGCGCGCTGATCGCCGATTGATCCTGCTGAGCGGCGGCGTCGCAATACTGCTGCTTGACCGGTTCTTTCCCGGAGACGTGCTCGGTTACGGCTTTCCGGATTTCCTGGAGATGGTCAATCTCGGCACCGCGAGAATCAAGCGCCGCTGGATCTTCGTCAAGGCTGCGGGAGCGGCGCTTTCACTGGGCTCCGGCGCGTCGGTCGGCCGCGAAGGTCCTATCGCTCAGATCGGAGGCGCGATCGGATCGACGGTCGCGCAACTGCAGAAGGTTGTCGGCCGATCGTGCCAAGGTGCTGATCGCGGCTGGAGCGGGCGCCGGTATCGCGACGACTTTCAACGCGCCGATCGGTGGCCTGATGTTTGCGCAGGAGATCGTCCTGCTCGGCCACACCGAAATCGCCAACCTGACATTGCTGATCATCGCCACCATCACCGCGGTGATCACTTCGCGTGCGATCGTCGGCGACGCGGTGGTCTTCCTTGCGCCCGAATTCGTGCTGCGCAGCTACTGGGAGATGGTGACGTATGCGTTAATGGGCGTGGCGCTCGGCGTCCTCGCGGCAGGCTACATCCGGTTTTTCAACGCAACCGACGCTGGTTTCGCCGGCTGAATCTGCCGGTTTGGGTCAAGCTCGAAGCGGGACTTGCAGTCGTCGGTGTGATTGCGGTTTCGCTTCCGCAGAAACTTGTCCGACGGATATCCGGTGATCAACAGCGCGATGGCGGGCGAGTTCGGCATCGGAATGCTGGCCGCCCTGACCTGCGCGAAGTTTTTCGCCAGCAGCGTGTCGCTTGGATGCGGCGCGCCGGGAGGGTGCTTCGGCCCGACCTTTTTCATCGGCACGATGGCAGGCGGGTTGTTCCAGCGCCTGTCGGCGATGCTGATTGCCCGAGCTGACCGGCCCGCGCGGATCGTACGCGCTGGTCGGGCTCGGCGCGTTTCTGGCCGGTACCACGCACGCGCCGCTGACGGCACTGTTCCTGCTCTGGGAGATGACGCACAGCAACACGATCGCATTGCCTGCGATGATCGCGACGATTACGGCGCTGGTCGTGGCGCGCGCGATCGAAACCGAATCGATCGACGAGTTCCGCCTGGCGCGCGCGGGCAAGACGCTCCAGATCGGCCGCGAGCGCCTAGCGCTGACGCTCATACCGGTCAGCGCCGTCCTCACCAGGAACGTGACGGCGGTGGCCGAGAACACTTCGCTGTCGGAGGTGCTGCGGACCGCGGGTGAGACGGCGCAATCCACCCTGCCGGTGGTCAACAGCGAAGGCGAGCTCGCGGGGACAATCGTAGTCCGCGATTTGTTGTCCGTGATCAGCGCCGGACAGGAACTCGGTCCGCTCGTCAACGCATTCGACATCTCCAATGCGCATGGCCCTACCGTGCCGCTCGATGCCAACCTCGATGAGGCGAGCCAGTTGATGGAGCACGATGGCCTCGACGAGATTCCGGTCGTCGATCGCAACAGCCGGCGCTTTCTCGGTCTCGTCACCGGCCAGCATATCGCACAAGCCCTCAACCGCGTGTCGGTTTCTCTGTCGACGCTTGCGACGCGCGACCCGAATATCTATTGGGCGACCGGTTATCGAGTGACGCGCCTCACGGTCCCCGCCAACGCCGCGGGAAAAACGGTGCGTCAACTCGACCCGCGTGCGCGATTCAGCGTCACGGTTCTCGCCGTCCAGGACGCGGGCAATCCGGATGGTGGATTCGCGCCCGTCACGCCCGACCGCCCGCTCAAAGCAGGCGACGAGCTGGTCGCGGCAGGCCGTCCGCAAGACATCCGGCAATTCACGCACGAGTTGGACAGCGCGCAACCCGCCAGCCCCGCGCGTGCCGCGGCTCAGTCCGTACCCGGAAAGACATAGGGGCGAGCGCGTCGGGCGCGGATTTCGGTGCACAGTTGCTCCACCGTGTGCACCTCGCGTTCGAACTCCGTCGCGACCGTCATGAACCATTTTGCAGTCGCGAAATGAGCGTCGCTGCCGCCAACCGCCGTCAGCCCGAGCTTGAGCGCCGCGTCCTCCGCGTACCGATTCTCCTCGATCGAGTTCTGGCCGTTCAACACTTCGACCGCGCCAAGCGCCGCGCCATGACGGCTGAGCAGTGCGTCCAGGCGCGAGCCGAAACCGGAGCCGCGAAACGGATGCGCTGGAATTGCGACGCCGCCCTCGTGATGCAGCACTTCGATCAGGCTATCGCTCTTGAGCATCCGCGCCGTCAGATCGAATCGGCGTATCACTTCATCGGTCACGCCGAACAGCAGCAGATGACCGAGATCGGTGTCGGCTTCGACGCCCTTCAAGATGGCAATTTGAAATCGCTCCGCGAGTTCCGCGTATAGCCGGCCGACTTCGAGATCGCTCGGAAACAGACGATGCTCGGTGAAGCAAATCGCGCCGAGTCCGCGGCCCGAGCTCTTCGCAAATTCGAGATACTGCTCCGGCGTGACGCTGGCGTCGGACGAAAGCCTGGTGTGGACGTGTAAATCGGCGATCATCAAGTGGATGCTACGGCTCAGCGAACGTGTCGCGTACCTGGATATGGTCCTCGAGCGAGAAAATTCGCCCGACCAGGAAAATCTGCGTCTGCACCATCAGACGATCGGCTTCCGTCGGCACCGTGCCCCACAGCACGATCGTGTCGCCCTCCATCCTGAAATGCACCGACGCGTAGCCCTGGGCGTCGAGTGCGTGGCGCAGCGCGATCTCCCGCGGTTCCGTATGCGCCGGTTCGGACGCATCGGGGGCGCCGCCATTCGGCACTGCCGGAACCGCGCCGTAATCCGGTCCGGTGTCGCCGTCGGAAGGCCGCGGTTGCGACGAATGCAACATCAGGTAGCCGATAGAAAAAATCCACCGACCACCAGCGCCAGCGTCCGCGCAGGATGCCGTCTGCGACGGCGCTCATGAAAGATTGGACCCGGAAACTCTCCCGGCGGAGCAACGTCGTCGAGCACGATGGTCTGCGCCTCGGGCGCGCCGCGATCCGGCGCCGACAATCGTCCCGTTACGTCGGCGGCGCAGAACGAGCAGTAATTCGAATCGACCGGGATATCTCGGCCGCATCGCGGACATTCCGTATCGATCTGGTTGCTCAGCATCGTCGGCGCCGACGCCTGCTGCTCTGCGGACTTGACCCCGCCGAGCGGCAGCTTGAGTTGTGGGCGCGACGCCGGCCCTGTTGACGAATTGCGCTGCGGCATCGTCGCCGGCGCGACGCCTGACTTGATCGCCATCAGCCGCTGCTTGAATTCGGCGGCATCGGCCACGCGCAGGACCACGTCGTACTTGAGCGCCTGATCGATCAGATCGGCAAGCGCGGGAGTAATTCCAGGACATAGCGAGCGCAACGGTGGAAAGCTGAACGGCGGCTTCAGCGCCGGGTCGCGGCCCGACAGCGCATGATGCATCGTGGCGCCCAGCGCGTACAGGTCCGAGCGGAACTCGACCTTGCCGCGATATTGCTCGGGCGGCGCGTAGCCCTGCGTGCCAATCATCGTCGCGTTGCTCAGCGGTTGGAACAGGCGCGCGATACCGAAGTCGATTAGCTTGGCCTGTCCCGACGCCGTGAGCATCAGGTTCGACGGTTTCAGGTCGCGATAGATCACCGGCGGTTCCAGGTTGTGCAGGTACTCGAGCGTGTCGAGAACTTGCAAGGCCACATCGACAACCGCGTCCTCGGAAAGCTTGCCGCCGGCGTCTTTGAGTTTCTGTTCCAGCGTGATCCCGTCGATAAACTCCATTACGAGATAGTGATGGTTCTGGTCGCTGAAGCGATCGAACACGCGGGGGATGTGTTCGTTGCTGAGTTGCGCGAGCATGTCAGCCTCGCGCTGAAAAGCCGCCACCGCCTGTTTCTGCGTATCCGGGCTGGTGAAACTATCGACCATCTCGGCCAGCGCACACGGCCGCGCGGCAAGCCGCAGGTCTTCGGCGAGATAGACCAGCTTCATGCCGCCCCCGCCGAGCGGCTTCATCACGCGGTAACGGCCGCCGACGATGGTGTTGGGCGCAATCATGCGTTCAATCGCAATCTAACCATGGCTTCAATTTTGTGGTGCCCCGGCGGCGTACCATGTTTATAGCACCAGCATGTCTTCGCGAAGGGCGCCGGAGAAGGCCGCATTGGCGGCGCATATGATATGAAGGAGGAGGCCAAGCGGCGGCGCCGCACTGTAGGCAAACGATACCCCGAAAAACCACAAGATCCCTCGCCACGGTTTGCCTCGATAAATTTGCCCGACGCCCGGAATGATGCTTAGCACGAGCGCCAGCACCGGGCTGAACCCCGGATCTCTGCGCAGCAGCGGAAAACGGGTTACCGGCGCACCGCACGATTTGCAGAAGCTCGCGTCGGCGACGACGATCGGCTGACCGCATCGCGAGCAGAACCTCGGCTTCTCGAACTCTGCTTCAGCCACGGAAGGTAAACTGCGCGTCGCCGAACCTTACGGTGTCGCCGTCGCTCACGCGCGTTGGCTCGGTCACGCGCCGCTTGCCGACGAACGTTCCGTTCTGGCTGTTGAGGTCTTTCACCGCGAACGCGCCGTTGGAATTCTCGATACTCGCGTGATGGCGTGAGACCGAGGAATGGCTGACCACGATTTCGTTGTCGAGCGCGCGCCCGATGCGGGTAACCGAGCCGGAGCGGACGGGGTAGGGCTGCCCCGACGCGTCGACCAGGCTCGGCCCCTCGACCTTCGCCTTCGCTCCGGCCAGCCGGCTGGCGACGTGCACGGGATTCACCGCATCGACGGCGAGCGACGCCTGTTGGCGGGCCGGCGCCGACGTCCCGCGCAGATGGAACATCATTTCGTAGCTGCCAATGTTGATTCGATCGCCGTCGTGCAGGTCAACGCTTTCAATTCGACTGCCGTTGACGAAGGTGCCGTCCTGGACCGCGAGATTCCTGATCACGTAGTCGGCGCCGCGCCGTTCGATTACGGCGTGTCGCGGCTGCACGGTGGGATCGCCGAACAGGCCGACCGGATTTTCCTCGGCGCGGCCGATCGACGCGCGCACACCTTCGATTCGGTACTGGCGTCCGCGCAGCCGGCCCTGCTCGACCGTGACCCACGCGGCCTTGGTCAGCTCTTGTACCAGCCCGATGAACAATCCGATCGCAAGGCCGGTGACCGCTTCGCCAAAGAACCGCGAAGCCATCCCACCGCCGACGATCGCGCCGATCAAATCGAAGCCGATTCCACCGACCGCTCCGCCCACCAGTCCGCCCAGCGCTCCCTTGGGAACATTTTCCGCCGTGAGCGTCGCCAATCCCACGCCGGCGCCCACCAGCGCTCCGTCGATTGCCCATCCCAGCAGTCTTGCGATGACGAGAGTTACGATCGAGCCCGAAACCAGCTCGCCATTTGGGCTGAAGCCGACTCCGCCTGCCGTGAGAACCCATGGAAGTAGAGATGTTCGTCGGCGAGAGCTCTGTTTGGTTCTCGGTTGGTTCTATTCCGCCTCGTTTTGATGATCTGAGAGAGAGAAGAGAGATTTGCTTTCGCTGCGAGTTGAGTGATGAGAGGAAAGAGCTCTGGTAGGTTTTCGGTGAGCGGCCCTGTGCGGTTCGATTCCGCCTTGTTTTGATGATGCTTAGAAGAGAGATTTGGTTTTACTGAGAGTTGTTGGATCGGCGGCTCGATTCCGCCTTGTTTTGGACGACGCCGAGAGAGAAGAGGGATTGGCTTTCGCTGCGTGTTGGTGCCGATGAGAGGAAAGATCTCAAATGGGCTCGTCGGCTGGTTCGATTCCGCCCGGTTTTGACGATGCTGAGAAAGAAAGAGAGATCTGCTTTCGCTGCGAGCTGTTTCTCACCAGAGGAAGGAACTCTTTTTGAGTTCTCGCGCTTGAGTCCGATTCCGCCTGGTTTTGACGATGCTGAGAGAGAAAAGAGATTTGGTTTCCCCGCGAGTTGTTCCGTTTATAGAGGAAAGGGGTTCTCGGGCGGCTCGCTTCTTGCCTCGTTTTGACGATTCTGCAGGAGGCGAGTGAAGCAACAATGCTGCTGAGCCAGCAGTGCCAAGCAGCGCTGGCTGTGTTTGTCTTGCTCTGACCAAGGCGAGGAAGAGGATGGTCAGAGGAAATTCTAATCTTTATTGTCTTTGCCAGGCTGACGGAGAATAAGCGCCAGTATTTTGTCTGTTTCATTTCTTTTCTGCAGCGGTGGAGGCACGCAATGAGAAGAAAAGGTCGTGTGTTTCTTTGTTGATCACTCTTGCTTCAGCTCATATGCCGTCGAGTGTGTGAGGGATTTGTCGAGTGGACGCGTCAAGTGAGCTAGCTATTACCGGTTTTCTTCTTCTTTGACGTTTGGGCATTGTGCTGTTTGTGGTTCGACTCCACAGCAGCACACTTTTCTCTTTCAGTGCTGAGAGCTCACTATTGATGCGGGCTGACAGCGATTGCAACCGACTCGCGAGAAGAAGAGGGAGTTGTTTGCTGACAGAGAAGAATCGA
>CAWDLC010000017.1:0-58578 GCA_963803045.1 Binataceae bacterium (SeqCode)
CTTCGATCTGTACTTCTTGTCGTAGTTGGCTAAGCTGGTAAGAAACAGATCCGCCGTCCTCATCGCATTCAACATAGACCGCTATCCACGGTTCACTTTGAAAGGTCTTGCATGCGTTCCCTAATTTGGTGCGGTCATCTGTTTTGTTTCCTGTTTTCCTTCTGAATATGTAAACGCTTGTACTTTCCGTGCCAGAAATCCTAGTTCGCGACTTTACCGTGATGCCTAGGCGCTGCTTTGTCTTTGGGTGATAGGCGAAAACATCCATACCGGTGTGATCGACACGGCAAACCTCGAAGCCAGAGCGAGATAGCCAATGGCACACCAGGTACTCTCCAAAATTGCCGAGTATTTTCTGGAAGTGGCCTTCTTTATCAATTCCGATCTTCATAAACCCCTTTCCCTACCATGCATGAGTCTGTGAAAAGCGGGTCAAGTTTCTTCTTGCTCAAATTATGACATAACCCAAGGAGAGCTTTGCGTAACCTCCGAGCACGCTTTCAGGAAAGAGGCAGAATCCTGAATCGCGCGCAACATAGCGCGCTGTGTAAGGACCCTCACCTTCATCCTCTCCCTTACAGGGAGAGGAAAAATAAAGCTCCGACCAGGTTACACTACGCAAGGGTGGTGCTCCCGAGCAGTGCGGTCAGCTTATTTTCGGTCTCCGCAAATTCCGCTTCGGAGTCGGAACCTGCGACAATTCCAGCGCCCCCGAAGAGGTACATCATCATCCCGTCGATAACGCCTGCGCGCAGCGCGACCGCGAACTCGCCATCCCCCCTGGCGTCGATCCAACCGACGGCGCCCGTGTACCAGCCGCGCCCCGGTTCTTCGCGCTCGATGATTGCGCGGGCCGCTTCGCGCGGCACACCGCAGACAGCCGGGGTCGGGTGAAGCAATCCTGCCAGTTCGATGACGCTGCGAGATTCACGCAAGCGGCCCTCGATCCGCGTGAACAGATGCTGCGCCTCGGGCAAGAGCATCAGCCCCGGCCGCGCAGGAACGTTTAGCGGCGAGGCCACGGGTTCCAGCGCCGCCGCCAGTGCGCTCACGACATATTGGTGCTCTTCGAGGTTCTTCGCCGAACTGAGCAGCGAATCGCCGAGCGCGCGATCTTCCTCATCGTTGCCGCCGCGCGGCACGGAACCCGCCAGCGCAGCCGACGTAACCGTTTCGCCGTCCAGCTTGACTAGCCGTTCAGGCGTGGAACCGACGAACGAGGTAGAGGTTGCGCTGACAAAGAAGTTGACGCATGAGGGGCGCGCGGCGCGCGCTGAATCCATGAAACGCGCAGGATCGATTGGCGAAGCGGTTTCGACCGCAATGCGCCGCGACAGCACGACCTTTTTGAGGTCGCCGCAAAGGATTTGCGAGCGGACGCGTTCGACGCGCTCGCGCCAATCTTGGCGCTCCAGCGGCGTTGTTGTTGATGGCCGGAGTTCGAAAAGTGGCGGCGGATTTGCAGACCGATGGCAAGAGTGCGGGGCCTCTAGCGCTCGCGCGAGCAGGCGATCAACCGAATCCCTGTCGTCCTTTGCCCAGGCAACGGTCAGAGTGCATCGCACGCCACGGCGAACCCACAAAAGCTTTGGCAGGAAGATCCATGCGGGTGGAAACTCGCGCCATTCGTGCGCCTGGCAGGCGTGATCGGAAAAGCCAAACCCTCCGACCATCAGCGGACCGCCGCCCGGATCAATGTTGCGACCTGGATTTAACGAAGAGAGAAGCTCGCGGGCGCGCTCGGAGACATCGCGGAATCGGCCGGCGCCCGATGCTCGAAACTCTGCAACCGCGCCCGCCGCGGCGATAGTCAGTGCGTGGTCGGGCCGTTCCCAATAGAAGAGCGGGGCCGCGCCGGAGTGCCGGATCGCGCGGAGCAAATCGACAGGTTCATCGACCGCAACTGTCTTCGAAAAAATCGAGCCCGGATGATACATCGGCCTACCGGTGTCCGGTGATCAACTGCACGGCGCCGCCGAGAAGGCGGCGCTTATTCAGATCGCGAAAGCCCGCCTCGGTGAGCATCGCCATCAGGCGCGCCTCGTCGGGCAGGTAACTCACGGAGGACGGCAGCCAGGCGTATGCGTCGCGATCAACGAGCCGGCCCACGAGCGGCACCAGCTTGTGAAAGTAGATGCGATGCCCGGTCCGAAGCAGGGGCGAGGCGGGAGTGTCCACCTCGAGCAGCGCGATCTTGCCGCCGGCCTTCAGGATGCGGAAGCATTCGCGAAACGGGTCTTCCAAATTCGCGAAATTACGGAGCGAAAAGCCCGACACGACCGCATCGAATGATCCAGTGCGCAGCGGGAGGCGCAGTGCGTCTGCGCGGATCAAGTTGGAACACGCGGATCGGCGTTTCACTCGCGCCACGCGCAGCATCTCGTCCGAGAAATCCAGGCCCACGGCGCGGACGCCAATCCTTGCGAGATCGGCGCAGAAGTCCCCGCTGCCACAGGCCAAATCGAGCGCGCGAGAACCCCGCGCCAGCGCCAGCGCCGCGACCGCATCCCTTCGCCAGAGCCGGTCCATGCCGAACGTCATGAGGCGATTCATCAGGTCGTAGCGCGGGGCAATCCGGTCAAACATCGCCTTGACCACCGCGGCCTTGGGGCTCGCCTCGGGTGTATTCATCGTACTGCGAGCCGAAGCCCGACTTCTCCAGCCGTGCGCTGCGCGGCCCGAAAAGCCTTCTCATCGCCGCTTTGCTTGATCCGCGCCAGCGCCCGTCCAACCAACAAGCGATGGAAGTGTTGCGCGACCAGCGAGACTACGATCGGCAGCATCTCGCGAAATGCGTCGGCGGCAGCCTCGGCGCGATCACCTTCGCTTTGCATCCCACGGACATACGCGTTGAAAAGATCGATTGCCTCGTCCACCGTCTGGCCGATCGCACGATGGTGCTTAACGGCAACCTCGAGCAGCCGCCTGATGGGCAAGCCGTATTCGAGCAAACGCATGAGACCGCGCGCGGCCTCGAGGTCGACATCGGAATAAAGGTTGTCCCCCGTTTCGCCCGCAACTGCCTCGCGCAGTTCGGAGTTGTCCACCAGATCAAGCAGTCCGCTTGGAACCCCGAGCAGTTTCGCGAATTGGGCACTGGTGTAACGCGCCTCGCTGGCCTTCTCCTTGACTGCGGCGACCAGCGCTCGATCGACGACATCCTTCTTCGGGCTGCTGATGAGGGTCTTGACCACCTTGAGCGGAAGTCCACGCGCGGACATCGAGCGGATCAGCCGCAGCCGCTTGAGGTGTGAATCGTTATAGACTGCAGCGCGGCCGCGATGCCGGGGTCCGTCGAGCAGGCCGAGGGTCTGATAATAGCGGATGGTATCGACCGGCAGGGCGGAAGCCCTTACCAGCTCCAGCAGGCTGTACGACTTCATGAGCATCTACTCTTAGAGTAATTGCTCACGAAGTGTCAAGAGAAGTTCCCGTGAAACTGCCGCGGCGGATGACGCCACACCGTGAACATAAAGCCAGCGGATCTTGAACGCGAGCGCGGGCTGCTTTAGAACTGATAGCTGCGGTGTGAGGCATTTTTTGTTTTCAAAGGCGGACTTGCGGGACCTGAGTTTAATCGTGGCCATCGTCATGTTGTTGGCCAGCGTCCCATTGACTACCGGGTTCGTCGTCGTCTCCGGACCGAGCCATCCAGAATTGACCATCAACATTTGCCAGCCGATTCAAATGTTCGACCGCGTGTCGAACACATTGCTTGCACGCCCTGCGACGGTCTTGCCGGAGTTCGTTCTCCGCCATCTGGGTTCAACTGCGGTAAAGGAGACGGTGCGACTAGTCGACTATAAGGTCGCTCCCGACACCCCGCCGCCAAAGCGACCCGTCTAAGAACTTTCGCTCGACCATGTTTGCGACGCCGCAAATGTCGCGGCGCCAGTCTTTTTTCCTTGAGGCAAGCGGGGCACCATTAAGGTGTCCGCCGGGAGATGTTCTATGCGACGGATTTCTGAGGCTGTCCTTTTGGCTAGCGCGGCCATTTCTGTGCGTGACGCCGGAAAAACGTGCAGACGCTTGTTGGTGGCGGCCGTTTTCCTCGTCGGTCTAACGCCCAGTCTGGTTTGGGCCTGTGCATGCGGGTGCGGAGTCTTCGAGGTCGAGACCGCATCACTGTTTCCGCAGGGGTCCGGAGGCCAAGTGTGGATTCAATATGAATTCATGGATCAGTACATAAACTTCCACGCGACCCAGCCAGCCTCCGCCTTCTACAATAACGACAAGTACATCCGAACAAACTTCATGGAAGCGGCGGACAGTACATGTTCAATCGGAGACTGGGGCGTGATGCTCGAGGTGCCCTATTGGTCGCGCGTTTACAAGGGTGCCTATGAGGGCAACAACGACGACATCCATTGGTACCAGAACGACTCCATCGGCGATATCCGGATCCAGGGGATGTATACGGGTCTATCGGAGGACATGTCGACCGGACTCCTGATGGGGGTCAAGGTACCGAGCGGCGACTGGCACTATCCGCCCTACGATCGGGACACGCAGATCGGCACGGGAAGCACTGATCTTCTCATGGGGGCTTACCATATCGGAACATTACCGAAGCAGTTGGGGACGTTGCCGTTGACCTTCAAGGAGCGCCCCTTCAACTACTTCGTGCAGGTCAACTACGATTTGCCGCTCTGGGAACAGGACCAATACACGCCCGGCAGGGAAGTCGATGGTGCAGTGGGAGCCTTCTACAACTTCGGCAAAGTCGGTCCTCTCAAGGAACTCGCTCCGATGCTCACCTTTCTCGCCTCTGACCGTACGCGGGACACAGGGAATAACGCAGATCCCTCCGACAGCGGCTACACCCGTTTTATTGTTGCTCCGGGAAGTCGAGATCAAACTCGGGGTCATCCGGGCTTACGCAGACATTGAGATTCCAATTTTTCAAAACATGAGGGGCTATCAGCTGACCGCGCCCTTCGCGACCAAGCTGATCATGAGTTACAGCTTCTGAAGCGTGGAAAAGCAATCGTGAGGCGAAAGACATTGTGGCCTGCTGGAGCGGGAATTGCCGCGATCCTGTGTGTGGCTGCGATTGGCGTTCGCCTCCGCAACTGTCGGTAACACCGCGCCGGCGCTGGTAGTGCCCGAACTGGACGGCCAGGCATTCGATCTGAGTGCGCTGCGCGGGAAGGTCGTGGTCGTTAACTTTTGGGCCACCTGGTGTCCGCCTTGCCGCAAGGAAATGCCGGCGCTCGACGCCTTCTATCGGCGGTATCATGGCCAGGGGCTTGAGATGATCGGTCTCAGCGCCGACCGCCCGCACGATCGATCCGACGTGCTCAAGGTCATGCAATCATTCAGCTATCCGGCGGCGATGCTGGATGACGCCAAAGTCAATGATTTCGGTCCGCCCGATGCTCTGCCCATCACATTCGTCGTAGATCGCAGCGGAGTCATGCGCGCGAAGCTCACACCCGACCAAACCCCGGTAACAGAGAAGAGTCTATCCGATGCGGTTCTTACGCTGCTGCCGGAGAAAGCCGCGACGCGGACTTCAGGGAATCCAGGTGACCTCAACGCTAAACCTTAATCTCAAAAGGCAGAGTTCCAGTACAAGCCTCGCGCTGACGATGCTGGTTGTCTTGGTGAGCGTGGTGACTCTAATTGGTTGCCGCCGAGAGGATATTGGGGAGCGCGGAGGGTTCGAGGTGCACAATACCTCCGACTGCTTGCCCGACATCACGTTGGTCGATCAGCACGGCCGCAACGTTTCCTTGGCCTCGCTGAAGGGGAAACCGGTGCTGTTCGATTTCATTTACACCAACTGTCCCGGACCGTGTCTTCTGCTGACGGCTCAGATGAAACAGATCGCGAATCGACTCGGACCCAAGCTTGGAACGGAGGCCCGCATCGTGTCGATCACAGTCGATCCGGAACACGATCAGCCGGCGCAGCTTCTCGCATATGCGAGCAAGCAGGGTGCTGACGTTAACGGATGGCTGTTCCTCACTGGAACGCCCACACAGATCGAAGACGCGATGGCGCGATTCAACGTGATTCGAAAGCGCGAACCCGACGGAACGGTCGATCACGTTCTCGAATTCTTCCTGGTCGATGCGAACGGTCGTGAATTGCTCCAGTACATAGGTCAAAAGGCCGAACCGGGTCGGGTCGCGAGCGACGTGGAACGAGCCGCAGCGCGCGAGCCGGTGACGGCCGGCGACGGCACCAACGTGGCGGTTACCTTTAGGAGGTGAACGCATGAAAGCGTCAATGCCATTCGTCGGAGCCTTGTTGGGTCTGGCGTGCATCTGTGCGGGAGCGATCTTTCTCGCTCGAATCCTCGGTGCTGCTGTGACCCCGCCTGCACTCACAGTCAAAGCGGTCGCGCATCAGTGGTGGTGGGAATTCGACTACCCCTCTCTCGGCATCAAGACCAGCGATGTTTTGTACGTTCCAAGCGCTACCAACGTTCGGCTCGAGCTTGCCTCCGCCGACGTGATCCACAGCTTCTGGATTGTTGGGATGAAGGACCCCGTAGACATTATACCCGGGGTGACGCGTCCGCTTGATCTGGTCGTCAAGTCGCCAGGCGAGCTCTACGGAAATTGCGACTCCGGTTGTGGCTGTGCAACCGTCTGCATGCGATTTCGCGTCTTGGCGAGCAGTCCCGGCAACTTCGCTCAGTGGTCGGCTCGCGAACGTTTGCTGCCCTCAGAGTTCAAGCCACCGCATACCGGCCATGCACCAGCCTGCGCTTTGAATACCGGCCGCGATGGCCACGGCGGGCGCGATTCTCCCGCAATTCATTTGCAACGGTTGCTTGATGTAGGTGAATCAGGCGGCAACCGTCCCTCGCACTGATAACGGGCGCAATGTGTCAGCAAGAAAATCAATCCTATCCGCGCAGCAAGCGGGTAATCAGAAAAATTGCGAGCATCCCCATACAGGTGGCGACGCCAACCAATGGAGAGTCGTGCTCGCGCGCTTCCGGCAGTAGATCCGAGGCCCCGATATAAAGAAAAGAGCCGGCGAAAAATGCAAGCAGCCACGGCAGGAGTCCTGCCTTCAGATTGAACACCAGCGTCGTGGCGGCGCCGAGAACCGGCGCCAACATGTCCACTGCCAGCCAGAAAACGGCGCGTCTGGGCGTATTCCCATGAGCAAGAACGACCGTCACCGTGTTCAGCCCGTCGCTGAAATCGTGCGCGATTATGCCAAACGCAATTAAGAGTCCCATCTCGATGCTTGTCTGAAAGCCGACACCGATTGCAACGCCGTCCAGGAAACTGTGAAAGGCCAAGCCCCCCGCGGACATTGCGCCAAGCTCCGGCTCATGAGCTCCCACCAAGTGAGGATGTTCGCGGGCGCGGTGCATGGCCGTGTAACGTTCAAGTCCGAAGAAGGCAAGGAATCCAAGAGCAGTGATTGGCATGTACGATGAACCGTGGTCGAAAGCGAAGACCTCCGGCAGTATGTCGAACAGAGCTACCGCCAACACCGCGCCGGAACTGAAGCCGAGCAGCAAATGAAGCCGGTCGCGCATCCGAATGGCTGCCATACCGCCCAACCCGGTGGAGATGAGCGTGACTGAAGCAAGAAGTATTGGCACGAACCGCATGGATGGATTTGCTCAGAGTTCAATAGCGATGGTCAAAAAGCTAGTGCGTACGCCGCGTTCCTTGAGAATTCCTGATTGTGATCCAAGCTTGGCGTGGCTTCAATTCAACCTGCTGCGGGAAACCAGACGTGAGTATCCGGCGTTGCTAGTGTGAACGAACATGGGGGAATATACGCGCCCTGTGCCCGGAGAAACCACAACGATGATGTCGCGAACGAAGTGGATAGTAACGCTCTTGCTTGTCGGCGCCGTTTTATTCGGTCTGGTGCCAATCGACGTTTTGGCGCAGGCCCAGCGCAATGATCGCGCTACTGCGGTCCTTTCGGGTGGTTGTTTCTGGGGCGTGGATGCCGTCTTCAAGCATGTGAAGGGCGTGTCCAAAGTCGTTTCCGGATACGCAGGAGGAGGCGCAGACACCGCGAACTACGAAGCCGTCAGCACCGGAACGACGGGACATGCTGAGTCGGTGCAGATCACTTATGCTCCGTCCAAGGTCTCGTACGACGATCTGTTGAAAGTATTCTTTTTCGTCGCTCACGATCCGACCGAGCTGAATCGACAGGGCCCGGATTCAGGAACTCAATATCGGTCCTCGATCTTCTATGAGAACGATGATCAGAAGAAGATGGCGGATGATTACATCGCCCAACTCGAACGCAAACATTCATTCTCCAAGCCAATCGTAACCAAGGTAGTTTCGCTCGCCGCCTTCTACCCGGCCGAAGAATATCATCAAAACTACCTGGCTCTGCACCCGCATCAGCCCTACATCGTCATCAACGATATGCCGAAACTCGAACGGCTCCGACAAGACTTTCCCGGGCTTTACCGCCAATAGTCCCGACGGCAGAGGAGCGAACTACCTGGTCTTGCCAATGAGCCTTATCGCGATCGATGCGCCGCGATCATCCGGCGGCGGCGCGGCGAATCTCGATCTGCCGCATCTCCTCGACGCGCGAGCGGGCCTGGTCCGCGGCGCGGCGCGCTGAGTCCGATGCGTGGTAGAGCTGGAGATCGGCGCCGAACTCGCCATCAGCGACCGGGCTGAGCGCGGCATCGGTATAATGCTTCGACGCGGGATCGTTCTGGATCTTGCGTCGCAGCCGTTCCAGCCGCCAGAAGAACCACAGACCGGGCACATAGGTCGCTGACATCTCACGCACGCGCCGGATAAAAAACCTGAGCGCGTTCTCGCGCGGAAAACCAGGACGGCGCTGAGTGCGCAGCTTGCGGCGAATGATCCCGCCTTGCAACGGATGCACCCGCTCGTAGGCGTGACTCCCGTAGAAGTAGAAAATCATCGAGGTCATCCGCCGCGTGCGCATTCCGCTGGCGACTGCCCGCTTGATCAGCGTCTCGATGTGCGCCGGCGAATAGTACAGGTGCCACGCCCGCTGGTAGATATCCTGCCACTCGGCGGCGCTCATCCGCGGATGATCGGCGGTCGCATGCTCGGCGTCATACTTGTTGGTATCCGCTTCCATTCGCTCGCCGCGCAGGTACATCTCCTGGTGATCCTTGGAGCCGGGCAGCGGCGTCAGCATGAAGAACTCCATGATGTCGATCGGGAGTTCGCGCTGGATGATCTGGATGTCGCGCTCGATGCTCGCGGGCGTGTCGGACGGGAAGCCCAGGATGTAGCCGGCGTAGGTCAGAACCTTGGCGCGCTTCCACGCCTGGAGCATATTGCGGTATTCGGTGATGCGGTTTTGACCCTTCGATGCGCCCTTGAGGCTGTCGGGATTGATATTCTCGAGCCCGATAAAAACTTTCTTGCATCCTGCGCGCACCGACTTCTCCACGAAGTTCGGGATTTTGTGGCACATCGTATCGACCTGCATGATGATGTTTATCTTCAGCCGGTCGCGGCGCTTGAGTTGGATGATGCGGTCGAGGATCGCTTCCCAGTTCCGATTGCGCGCGAAATTGTCGTCGGTAATGAAAAAGCTCCGCACGCCCTGCGCCGCGTGCGCGCGAATCAACTGCTCGATGTCGTCGGCGCTGCGATGACGCGACTTGCGCCCCTGCACATTTATGATCGTGCAGAAGCTGCAGCTGAACGGGCATCCGCGCCCCGCGTCGAAGCATCCGAGCGCCCCGGCATAGCGCTTGACGTATTTGGCCGGAAGGAACGGAAGCGGCTGACCGTCCATCGCCGGCAAATCGGCAATGAAGTTGTAAACCGGCGGGAGACGATTCTCGAATGCCGCGACGAGCAGCTCGTCGAGCCGGTGCTCGGCCTCGCCTGCGAACAGCGTGATTCCAAGCGCGAGCGCGTCCTTCATCTCGGGCGGCATCTCGGGAAGCATCGCGAGGCATCCGCTGACGTGGAATCCGCCGATCGCGACCTGGATTCCGGCGGCGCGCAGTTCGCGCGCGATATCAACTGCGCGTGCAAACTGGTTGGTTTGCACTCCGATCAGCAGCACGACGCCGCGGTTCGAGTTGCGCTTGAACCGGCGAATTATCGAACGCACCGGGACTTTCGCGTTAGTCTCGTCGTGCGCCGCGATCTCGAGATCAACGCCCTCGCCGAGAATGGCCCGCGCCTGCGCGTCGAGCGCGAGGCCGTAGATACTCGACAGCGAACTCGACGGCACGAAGCCGCGCCGCCATTGGATGAGATAGCCGTCGTCGTCGTAATGCGACGGCTTGATCAGCTCGGCAAGAAATCTGGTGCGACCCACTTCATTCATGATTTTTTACATGCAAACGCCAGCCCACTTTATTCGTTATAGGCCGTGTTCGCTACTTATCGGCGTCGATATGATTTTCGAGGGATGGACTGAAGCGATGCTTGCGTTGAGCGCGCGAGGATCTGCAATCGCTCAAACCGCGGCCGCAGATCGCCCATCAACGCCGCGCACGGCTGGATCGATAAGCTTCCAGGGCGGCGCGGACCCGCTCCGTTTCCGCAACCATGGAATCGATCGCCGTCTGAAGGCCATCGGTTTGTTCGTGTCTGACCCGGTCTTCGACCTCACGAGACAACTCCATCAGGCGCACCGCGCCAAAATGACCGCAGCTGCCCTTGACGGCGTGTGCGGTCGCTGCAATTCCGGCGCGGTCGCCGTGGCTCATCTGCAAGCCGATGGTACGTACGCGTTCGCTCAAGTCGGCAAGGAATACGTCGATGATATCGGCGACAAATTGCGCGCCCAGTTGGTCGTTTTCGGCGAGCTGGGTAATCGCGCGCATGTCGATCGCGGGCACGCTTGCGGTTTCAATTTTCAGGCTTTTTTTATCAGGCACTTGATTCACTCAATCCTGCCAGACGCGCCCAGCACGCCTTCACGCCTGATCGATCCAAGTTGCGTGCCGCGCGGCAAAGCAACGGCCTGCGAATCGTGACCGACGCCGCCAATGATTGGCTGTGGCGGGCAGTCGCGCGCCTCATGAACTCCTGGGAATTTTGAACGTCGATACCCGTCCGATGCGTGAGCCTCGTTGAGCCGTCAGAATCGCACTGCAGTGTCATTTGTTTGCCGCTCCGGGATTCGGGGATGCTCACTTTGCGGGTGCGACTCCGCGCGGTTCGATCAGCGCCATCAGCCGGCTTGGCATAGCGCTGCGGAAATCCATCGAGGCGCCCGACACTGGATGGCAAAACTTCAGCTCGCACGAATGGAGCGCCAGCCGCCGGGCGGGATCGCTGGTCACGCCATACTTACGATCGCCGACGATAGGATGACCCAGGCCAGCCAGCTGCACGCGAATCTGGTTTTTGCGGCCGGTCTCGAGCGTAAGTTCGATCAGCGACTTGTCTTGAAATGTTCGAAGAACGCGATAGTGCGTGATTGCCGGCTCTCCACCCCGCTCGACGCGATGCATCCTGAATGACTTGCTCTCTACAAGATTGTCCCGGATCGTTCCCTGGGCCTTCGAGGGCACACCCTCCACGACGGCAAGGTATTTTTTGGTGACGTTCTTCCAGTTCTGCTGAAGGGCCGCCTGGACCGGCCGATTTCTCGCAAACATCATCAAGCCGGAGGTCTCGCGGTCGAGTCGATGCACGATGAAGGCCTGTTGCCGCGGCGATTTTGTGAGCGCCTTCAGATGTTCGTTGAGGATCCGATGCGCAGTTCTCTCTTTCTCGCCCTCCGATCCCATCGAAAGCAGGCCCGCTCGTTTGTCGACCACGACGATATCATTGTCGAGATAAATTATTTTCAGGCCATGGCGCTCAAGCGACGCGGCGGGGATTTGTTTACCTGCGGCGATGGTCACAACGTCGCCCGGCTCCAACTGGGTGTCATGCCTGACGGCGGCCATTCGCTTCACGGTCACCGCCCGGAAGCGCAGAAGATCCTTGGCCTGTTTGCGCGACAGTCCTAGCGGAATGCTGATCAGATACGGCAGCAGTTCGCATCGCGACGAGACGCTAAACTGATGGTCACGCGTGATCATTGCGGTAATATGGGCAGAGTCCAAGAGTCAGGCATCTAAAGGAAGCAGTCGATACCTACCGGGAACCTCTATCACTTAGCGGCGGGTGAGCTTGTCGACTTCGGCGAGTTCCTCGGCGGACAATTTCCAACTGCCGGCCTTCACGTTCTGGGTGACCTGCTCGGGGCTGGTCGCGCCGGAAATTACGCTGGAGACTTCCGGCTGCGATGCGAGCCATCCCACGGCCAGCTCAAGAATCGTGTGCTCGCGGCTGCGCGCGAACTTCTCGAGCCGTTCGAGCGTCGCGAAATTTTCGTCGGTGAGCGCCTGCTGTGCCATCCGTTGCATCAGAGAAAGCCGGGTGCCCTTTGGCGGCTCGGCACCGGGCCGGTATTTTCCGGTTAGAAATCCACTAGCTAGTGGAAAGTAAGGCAGGATACCCACTCCGAACTGCCGGCATGCGGGGACGAGCTCGCGCTCGATGCGGCGGTCGAGCAGGTTGTACTGGTTTTGCGCGGAGATGTACGAGGCAAGTCCGCGGCTGCGCGATATCCAGAGCGCATCGACGGTCTGCCACGCAGCGAAGTTACTACATCCGATATAGCGGACCTTGCCAGCGCGAACGAGATCGTTCAGCGCCTCGAGAGTTTCCTGTTGCGGCGTCTCGGGGTCCGGGGCGTGAATCTGATAGAGATCGATATAGTCAGTGCCCAGCCGTTTAAGGCTCGCCTCGGCGGCCGCGATGGTGTAGCGGTACGACGCGCCGCGCAGGTAGGGACCGTCGCCCATCGCCATGCCGAATTTGGTCGCGACGACAACCTCGCGCCGGCGATCTTCGAGCGCCTTGCCGAGCAGCTCTTCGGAGCCACCGCGATTGCCGTATACGTCGGCGGTGTCGAACAGCGTGATGCCGTCGTCGAGCGCTTGATGCACCACAGCGCGCGTCTGCTCCGCGTTGCATCGCATGCCAAAGTTGTTGCATCCCAGTCCGACGGCCGAAACCTTGAGTCCCGAGTTGCCGAGCTTGCGATATTCCACGATTACTCCTTTCGGCGTGCGGCTTCAGAATACCGCGGCCACTTGTGACTATTCGATTCCGTAGCGCCGGCGCTTGCGCCACAACGTCGTGACGTTGATGCCGAGCGTGTCGGCGGCTTCTTCGAGCGTAGCACTGGCGGCGAGCACGCGCGCGATGTGCCCACGTTCGACTTCGTCGAGGCTGGCAGCGTTGGGGATGCGGCTGAGAGCCTCGGTCGAATCGTGAAACAGCGAATCGGGCAGATCATCGGGGGCGATCGTCTCGCCGCGCATCAGGACGGTGCCGCGTTCGATCGCGTTGCGAAGTTCGCGCACATTTCCGGGCCATCGATAGCGCGTGAGCGCCGCGGTCGCTCCGGGTGAAAATGCCAGGCCGGGATGCGAATTGCGCACGGCGGCGACGTTCAGCAGCCATTGTGCGAGCGGCAGAATATCCTCGCGGCGTTCGCGCAACGGAGGCACGCGAAGGGTGATGACGTTGAGGCGGTAATAGAGATCCTCGCGAAAGTGATGCCCGGCGACTTCGGACTCGAGGTCGCGATTGGACGCGGCGATTATTCGCGCATCGACGTGAATCGTGCGTTCGCCGCCGACGCGCTCGAAGTTCTGATCCTGCAGGAATCGCAGGAACTTGGTCTGGAGGGTCGGCGTCAAGTCGGCAATCTCGTCGAGGAAAACGGTCCCGCCGTTGGCCGCCTCAAGCCGCCCGGGCTTGTCCTTGACCGCGCCGGTGAACGCGCCGCGGACGTGGCCGAACAACTCGCTCTCGAGCAGTTCTTCCGAGAGCGTGGTGCAATTGACGACGACGAACGGCTTGCTCTGGCGGCGGCTCCATCGATGGATCTGCCGGGCGATAACATTCTTGCCGGTGCCGCTCTCGCCGGTAAGCAGAATAGTCGCGTCGCTGGCGGCGGCCTGACGGGCAGTTTCGAGCAGGCGTTGCATCGCGGGGCTGCGCGAGTCGAGCAGCGGCTCCTCATCGATGGCGCTGCGAAGTGCGCGATTTTCCGCCTGAAGGATCCTGACGTGCAGAGCGCGATCGACGGTGTGCTGAATCTGTTCGAGCGAGAACGGCTTGGTGACATAGTCGTAGGCGCCGGACTTCATCGCCTCGACGGCGTTTTCAACCGTCGCATAAGCGGTCATCAGAATTACGAGGCACTCGGGTGAGCGCCGCTTGATCTCACGGAGCAGTTCGAGCCCGCTCATCTCGGCCATCCGGTAGTCGGTCAGTACCAGATCGAACTGCGTCTCGGCGAGCATCGCCATCGCCTGCGTGCCGTTCTCGGCCGCGCGAACCTCGTGGCCAAGCGACTCGAAAAACGAGACGAGATTTCGGCGGATGTTGCGCTCGTCATCGACGATGAGCAGCCTGGCCATCAAATCTCCTGTGCGGCGGGAATTTCGACGATGAATCGGGCGCCGTGAGAGTCAGCGTTCTCGACGAAAATCCTGCCGCCATGGGCCTCGACAATTTCCTTGACGATCGACAGACCCAGCCCGGCCGATCCCTTTTCGAGCCCGTCAGGACCGTACTGCACGAAACGCTCGAAAATATAGTCTTTCAGCTCGGGCGCAATTCCGGGCCCCGAATCGGTGACTTCCAGCCGCGTGGCCTGCTTGGCGCCAAGCGTCGAGACTTTGATGGTTCCACCGGCGGGAGTGTAGCGGAGCGCGTTGCCGAGCAAGTTTGAAATCACCCACGAGAGCTTGACCGGGTCGCCAATAACCTCGGGCACCGATTCGATGTGCTCCTGGATCTCGACGTGCTTCTCGCGCGCCTGGATTGCGAAGCGCCTGGTCACGTCGGCAGCCAGCCGGGCAAGATCGAGACGCTTTTGCTGGACGGCGATCGCAGGAATCTCGCCGCGCGCGAGGTTGAGCAGGTTGTCGGTAAGCTGGCGCATCCGCGAGCATTCTTCGAGGATCACCTGCAGCAGTTCGCTGCTCTTCGGACTTGAACCCGCCATTTCGCGGCTCAGCAGCTCCGCCGACAGCGCCAGCGAAGTGAGCGGGGTCCTGAGTTCGTGCGACAGGGTGGCGACCAGGTTGGTACGGGCGCGATCCTGATCGCGGAGGTACGTCACGTCTTGCAGAATCAGCAGCGTGCCGAGCGGCTTGCCGACCGTATGATGAAGCGGGACAGGCTTCAGCACGTAAGAATGAGCGCGGCCGCGCACGTGAAGATCGATTTCAATGCGTTGGCCGTCCGGCCCGGCCCTCTGAAGTGTGCGCAGCGCATCGCGAACGCGGAGGTAATGAGGATGGTTGCTGTTGAGATCGTCGAACGGGCTGCCGAGTGCGTCCTGAAGATCGACGCCGAGGATTAGCGACGCAATCTCATTTATGTGCGCAACGATTCCTTCCGTGTCGATTAGCACGACGCCGTCTTCGAGGCTCTCGATGATCGCTTCGGTCTTGCTCTTTTCGTAAACCAGGCGCTCGACGTTGAGCTTGTCGTACTGCTCGAGTCGCTCGGCCATCTGGTTGAACTCGCGCGCGACCGCTTCGAGCTCGGCGAGCGGCTGGGAGCCAAGCCGCACCTGCGACTTGCGCTGACTGATTCCGCGCAGCCGCTCGGTGAGTTCCGTGAGCGGCTTTGAGAGCCGCCATCCGAGACCCCACGAGACGGCGGCGCCCGCCAGCAGCACCAGCGCAAGCCCGCCCGCGAATTCGTACGCGAGGCGCCGGCCCAGCCTTACCGAGCGGCTGTCCGCGCGGAACATGGCGGCCTTGTTCATCGCGATCAGATCGTCGAGGCGGCCGTTCAATTCGGCGAATTCGCGATCGTGATAAGTGCCGGGCGGCGCCGCGGCGATGCCGGCGAACAGCTGGTTGCCGCGCCGGGCGATATCGGCGGCGAGTTCAGGCTCGCCAACTTCGGTGAAGTTGTGATTCTCGACGTCGATCCACTGCATGAAATTTTGCCGCGCCCCGGGCAGAACGTCCCTGGCGCGGCCGTCGTGCTCGGCGATCTGAAGCGTCGTGAGCGCGGCGTGCATGTTCTGTGCGGCCTCGATGCTGATGTAGTTGCGATAGAGGGTCTCGCGGATTGCGCCGCCAAGCGAGTAGACCCGCGGCAGGGTGTAGAGTCCCAGCACAACGACCAACGCCAGCATCAGCAAAGTGCCGTTGCGAATTTGGCGTTGCAGCGACGGCGCGCTCATCGCGATTCCTCCCGTTCTTCGGTCGCGACGATTTCCACGTCGAGATCGTTGCGTCCGCAGCCAGCCGCGCCGGCACGTCGCCCTTGAGCCACCGGCGCCATCGCGGCTGATGGGTCCGGCCGACGATTACCTTCGACACGCCCTTGTCGTGCGCGAAGTCGATCAACGCCTTGACCACATCGTCGGACTTCAGCCACACGGTTTCGGCGCCGAGGTCGCTCGCGACATTGATGTTGTTGAGCAGCGCGACGAAATCTCTGGTGCCGATATTCTTCACCGACTCGGCGGGCGTCTCGATGTGCACGGCGAACCATTCGGCGTTGAGCTGTCCGGCGATGCGCGAAGCCTTGCGCAGCAGCTGTCCGGTGTCGGCGGCGTTGGACGAGATTCCGACCATGATGCGATCGATCACGTTCGCGTGGCGGCCGCCCTCGCGCTTGAGCGACTCGCGGTCGAGGCGCTGGCGGTCCAGACTGCGCGCGACCTCCTGCAGCGCCAGTTCACGGAGCGAGGCAAGATTGCTCGGCTTGAAAAAATTCTTCAGCGCGTGTTCGATCTGCTCTTGCGGGTAAATCTTGCCCTCGCGCAGCCGTTCGCGCAGCGCTTCCATGGGCATATCGATGTCAACGATCTGATCGGCCCGCGCGAGGAACGAATCGGGCACCGTCTCGCGCACGTCGATGCCGGTGACGCGCCTCATCAGCGCGTTCAGACTTTCGACGTGCTGGATGTTCATGGCGGTAATCACGTTGATGCCGGTGCTGACGATCTGCTCGACGTCCTGGTAGCGCTTTTCGTGGCTGGAGCCGGGCGCGTTGGTATGCGCGAGCTCATCGACGATTACAACCTCGGGCTTGCGCGCGATGATCGCATCGACGTCCATCTCTTCCAGCGTAACTTCGCGGTACGAAATCTTGCGGCGCGGAACGATCTCGAGGTTGCCAATCCGCTCCTCGGTCTCGCGGCGGTTATGCGTTTCGATGAAGCCAAGCACGACATCCACTCCCCGATCGCGGAGTTGATGCGCCTCCTCGAGCATCCTGTATGTCTTGCCTACGCCCGCGGCGGCGCCGATATAGACTTTGAGCCGGCCCCGTTGAGGTTCGGGCACAAGATCGAGAAAAGCTTCGGGCTCAGGTCGTTTTTCATCGCTCCATTCAAGTTCCGGGAGTTGTTCCGCCAGGACTTCCCGCGGCGCGATCGAGGGCCAGGTTCAGCAGCAGGACGTTTACGCCGGGCTCGCCGAAGATTCCCGCAAATCGCGGCCGCGTGTTCTCGGCAATCAACTGCCGCACCTGATCTTCGCTTATGCCGCGCGCGTGGGCAACACGTGCAACCTGGAGGCTGGCGGCGGCGGGACTTATCTCGGGATCGAGGCCGCTGCCTGAAGCCGTCACCAGGTCCACTGGAACCTGGCGCGGATTGGCGGCGGGATTGCTCTCCATGAAGTTCTTGAGCCGCAACTTGACCGCGTCGATCAGCGCCTTGTTGGTGGGCGCGAGATTCGAGCCGCTCGAGTTGGCGGCGTCGTAGCCCTTGTCACCGGCGGCGGAAGGCCGGCTCTGAAAATAGCGGGGCGACGAAAAATTCTGGCCGATGAGGCTCGAGCCGACGGCCTTGTTGCCCGCAACGACCAGGCTGCCGTTCGCCTGGGCCGGGAAAATCGCCTGCGCGATGCCCCATACTGCCAGCGGATAGACGATGCCGGTGAGCGCGGTGAGCAGCGCAGTCACGACGAGTGCCGATATGAATGTTCGCACGGAATTGACCTCAGGCGAGATGGAGCGCCGCGATTATGATGTCGATGGCCTTGATGAAGATGAACGGAATAATCACGCCGCCGACGCCGTAGATAAAAAGATTGCGGGTCAGGATCGCGGCCGCACCGACCGGACGGTAGCGCACGCCGCGCAGCGCCAGCGGAATCAGCGCGACGATGATCAGCGCGTTGAAAATTACCGCCGACAGAATCGCGCTCTGCGGCGTCGCCAGATGCATCACGTTGAGCCGCTGCAGCTCCGGATATTCGACGATGAACAGCGCCGGGATGATCGCGAAGTACTTGGCGACGTCGTTGGCAATCGAGAACGTCGTAAGCGCGCCGCGCGTCATCAGGAGTTGCTTGCCGATCTCGACGACTTCCATCACCTTGGTCGGATTCGAGTCGAGGTCAATCATGTTGCCGGCCTCGCGCGCGGCCTGGGTGCCGGCGTTCATCGCGATCCCGACGTCGGCCTGCGCGAGCGCGGGTGCGTCGTTGGTGCCGTCGCCGATCATGGCCACCAGCTTGCCCTGGTTCTGCTCCTCGCGAATCAGGCGCAGCTTGGTTTCGGGAGTGGCCTCGGCCAGGAAGTCATCCACCCCCGATTCTTTGGCGATAGCCGCGGCGGTCAGCGGGTTGTCGCCGGTAATCATGACGGTGCGCAAACCCATCGCACGCAGCCGCTCGAAGCGCTCGCGGATTCCTTCCTTGACCATGTCTTTGAGATGAATCACGCCGAGCGCCTTCGCGTCGGTCGCGACGACCAGTGGAGTTCCACCGCCGCGCGCGATGCGCTCGACGATCGTCTTCAAGTCAGCCGGTGGCGTGCCCTGATTTTCCTGGACGAAACGTACGATTTGGTCGGCGGCGCCTTTGCGGATTCGATGTCCGCCGATGTCGACGCCGCTCATCCTGGTCTGCGCGGAAAACGGTATGAAGGTGGCGCCGTCCTCGCCGAGTCCGCGGCCGCGCAAGTTGTATTCGCGCTTGGCCAGCACGACGATTGAGCGTCCCTCGGGAGTCTCGTCGGCCAGCGATGCGAGTTGCGCCGCCTCGGCGAGTTCGCGCGTTGCCACGCCATCCACCGGGATGAACTCCGCCGCCATCCTGTTCCCGAGCGTAATAGTTCCGGTCTTGTCCAGCAGCAGCGTATCGACGTCGCCGGCCGCTTCAACCGAACGGCCCGACATCGCGAGCACGTTGTGCTGCACCAGGCGATCCATCCCGGCGATTCCGATCGCCGAGAGCAATCCGCCGATGGTCGTCGGGATCAGGCATACCAGCAGCGCCACCAGCACCGGCAGCGCCAGCCGCGTGCCGCCATACAGCCCGAATGGGTAGAGCGTAACGACGACGAGCAGGAAGACGATCGTGAGACCGGACAGCAGAATGCTGAGTGCGATTTCGTTGGGCGTTTTCTGACGCTGCGCGCCTTCGACCAGCGCGATCATGCGGTCCAGGAAGGTCTCGCCCGGGTTGGCGGTGATCTTCACCTTGATCCAGTCGGAGATCACCGTGGTCCCGCCCGTGACCCCGCTGCGATCGCCGCCGCTTTCGCGAATCACGGGTGCGGATTCACCGGTGATGGCGGCCTCGTTGACCGCGGCGATGCCCTCGATAACTTCGCCGTCGCCGGGAATGACGTCGCCGGCGGCGACCATTACGATGTCGTCGCGCCGGAGCTGCGCGGCCGGCACGAGTTTCGTCTGGCCGCCTTCGATGATCAATTTGGCCTGGGTTTCGGTGCGAGTCTTGCGCAGGTTATCGGCCTGCGCCTTGCCGCGGCCTTCCGCCATTGCTTCGGCGAAATTTGCGAATAGAACGGTGAACCACAGCCACAGCGCGATTTGAAATTCAAACCCGGCCAGCGGCATCCGATGAGCCAGCGTATCGCGAAAAAGGGTGAACATGACCATGACGCTGGTGACTTCGACGACGAACATCACAGGATTCTTGATCATCAGGCGCGGGTTGAGCTTGACGAACGATTCGATCGCCGCGCGCGAGACGATTTCGCGATTCCAAAGTGCGGGAGCCTTGCGATCACTCATGGTTGAAACACCAGACCTAGAAGAGTTTCCCGGCCATCATCAGCAGTTGCTCGACGATCGGTCCGAGCGCGTCGGCGCAGAAGAACGTCAATGCTCCGACGATCACGATTACGCCAATCAGCAGGAACACGAACGGGACGCCGTCGGTCGGGAAAGTCCCGGCGCTGGCGGCAGTGGTTTTCTTGGCCGCGACCGAGCCGGCGATCGCAAGCGCCGGGATCGCCATCATGAACCTGCCGAGCAGCATCACGAACGCCATGGTCACGTTGTAGAAGGGCACGTTCGCGTTGAGCCCGCCAAACGCGGAGCCGTTGTTCGCGCTCGCTTCGGTGTACGCGTACAGGATTTGCGAGAAGCCGTGAGGGCCCGGATTGGAAATGCTCGACAGGCCCGCGGGTATGACGGCCCCGATCGCGGTCGGTATCAGAATGACCGCGGGAAAAATTAGCACATAGAGCATCGCGAGCTTCATTTCCCGCGCCTCGATTTTCTTGCCGAGATACTCGGGAGTCCGGCCCACCATCAGACCCGCGATGAACACCGCCAGCACGGCCATCACGATGATTCCGTACAGACCCGAGCCGACGCCGCCGAAGATCACCTCGCCGAGCTGCATGTTGACCATCGGCACCAGCCCGCCGAGCGGCGTGTAGCTGTCGTGCATCGAGTTGACGGCGCCGCACGAGGTGTCGGTAGTGACGGTCGCCCACATCGCGGACTCGACGATTCCGAAGCGGACTTCCTTGCCCTCCATGTTGCCGCCGCTTTGCGCGGCAGAGGCATGTTGATCGATTCCAATCTTGCTGAATTGCGGATTACCTTGTTGCTCAGCCCAGATGGCTGTGGCCGCACCGCCGATGAACAGGATCGCCATCACCGCGAACAGCGCCCATCCCTGTCGGCGATCGCCGACCATCTTGCCGAAAGTGTGGGTCAGGCCCGCGCCGATCGAGAAGATCGCGAGCATCTCGATGAGGTTCGTCAGCGGCGTCGGATTCTCGTACGGATGCGACGAGTTGGCGTTCATGAAGCCGCCGCCGTTGGTGCCGAGTTCCTTGATTATTTCCTGGGACGCCACCGGTCCTTCGGCGATCGTTTGCGTGGCGCCCTCCAGCGTCGTCGCATTTACGTACGGACTGAAGTTGTCCGGCACACCCTGCCAAACGAGGAACAGCGCGAAGATGACCGAAATCGGCATCAGCACCCACAGTGTCGTGCGCGTGAGATCGACCCAGAAGTTACCGATCGTCTTTGCGCTGCGGCGCGCGAACCCGCGAATCACCGCCGCCGCCATCGCGATTCCAGCCGCCGCCGAGAGAAAGTTGTGCGACGTCAGCCCGACCATCTGCGTCAGATAACTCAGCGTCTGCTCGCCCGAGTATGCCTGCCAGTTGGTATTGGTCGTGAAGCTTGCGGCGGTGTTGAAGGCAAGTCCCGGCGGCACCCCGGCGAGGCCCTGCGGATTCAGCGGCAGGTAGTACTGGAGCCGCTGCAGCGCGTACAGGAAGATCATCGAGATCAGGCTGAACGTGAGCATCGACACCGTGTATCCCGCCCAGCCCATCTCGACACCGGGGTTTATCCCGCACATCCTGTAAATCAATCTCTCGATTGGCGAGAGCACCGGGTCCAGAAAGGTGCGCTCATTCGAGAACACTCGCGCCATATACAGGCCCAACGGCACGCTGATCGCCGTCACCAGCAGGAAGTAAGCAGCGAGCTGAATAATCGAATTGGATAGCATGTAGGTATGTACCGGCTGGTGCGGTTCAGAATCTTTCCGGGCGGATCAACGCGTAAATCAAGTAAACACCCAGCAAGACGGCGCACACCCCGCCGAGAACGGTTTCAACCGGGCTCATAAATTGTCACACCCCCAAACGTAGGCGATTGCGATCGCAAAAAAGGCGATGCCGCCGAGAATTGAAATCAAATCCCACACAATGGCTTCCCGAGTCAGTAAAGTTTAGTGCGGTTCGTTAATGCGCACGCAGTTCGGAGCGACGAAACTGTTCCCCAAGTAACCAAAGAGCGTGGCCGTACCGATCTGTTCGCATCTCTTGCGACAAGGTTATCAGCACTGCGCGTGCCAATGCAGCAAGGGCGGATTTTGCAGGGCTTTTTGCATCCTTCAATCGCGCGGCATTTCAAAATGCGTCGTGCTTTCCGATGCAAATTGCATCGAATCCGCCGAGCCCCAACGATACGTCGTCGCGTGTTTCAAGTGACGAGACGGTGAATTCAGACACACCCCCACCGGATTCATCCCAATTCTTTTCGATGTTGGTATTCATTGAGCGTGCCTTCCTGTAAGGAACGAACTATAAACTACAGCAGCCCGCAAGTTTTCGGGCAATAGGCCGCAAAAGGAGCATCCAAAGACGATGGAACCCAAATATGGCGACGTATCGGTCACGCTTGACGCTCATGTGGCCCAGCTCGAGATTCACCGGCCACCGCACAATTTTTTCGACTTCAATCTGATTCGCGATCTCGCTAATGCATCCGAAGCGCTCGACAAGGAGCCCGAGTGTCGCGCACTGATGCTCTGTTCGGAGGGCAGGTCGTTCTGTGCGGGTGCGAACTTTGCCAGTCGCGATGCGGGCAGTGGCGAGACCGCCGCCCGCGCCGGCGAAAATCCGCTCTACGTCGAGGCGGTGCGGCTGTTCAGATGTCGCAAGCCTGTGGTCGCCGCGGTCCAAGGAGCAGCGATCGGCGGAGGGCTGGGACTCGCGCTGGCAGCAGACTTCCGGGTGGCGACTGCCGAGGCTCGTTTCGCGGCGAATTTCGTCAAGCTCGGCATCCATCCGGGCTTCGGCCTCACGTACACTCTGCCGCGTTTGATCGGCGCGCAAAAAGCCAGCCTGATGTTCTACACGGGACGCCGCATCACTGGTGAAGAGGCGCTCGCCTGGGGACTGTGCGATTTCATCGCGGAGCCGGATCGCTTGCGCGAGGTTGCGGGCGCGCTCGCCGCGGAAATAGCGGAAGGTGCGCCGCTCGCGCTCTTATCGACTCGAGCGACGATGCGCCAGGGTCTGGCCGATGCGGTCAAGGCGCAGACCGATCATGAGTCCAAAGAGCAGGCGTGGCTGTTACGCACCGAAGACCATCGCGAAGGTGTCAAGGCAGTCAGCGAACGGCGGCCCGGCAAATTTATCGGCAAGTAACGGCGGCGGCCCGCCCCTGCAGAATCACACAGGAAGCAATGAAAACGAAAACCCGGATCGTTTAGTAAGATTGCAAAGTGCGCGGTGAGCGCGGGCAGTGTCCTGACTTGGGGAATTAATTTGTCATTGCTCTCATAGGCTCGTTTCCTGCTGTCCCGGATGACTGCCCGCTCGTTGCGGCGTGAACAGAATACAGGCGAAGATAAAAATCGCGATGATTAAAGAAGAACTGATACGGCTGAGATTGAAACCGCCATCCGCATGGGGCTTGGTCAGGAGATCGCCGAGCGTTGCCCCGAGCGGCCGGGTCAGGATAAACGCCAGCCAAAACAACAGCGTGTGGGACATCCTGGTATAGAAGTATGCGGCTGCGACCAGCACCAGAGCGCCGGCAAAAACCAGCGCCCCTCCTTCGTATCCGAGTCCCGAATCATCGGCTAGAAAGTCACCAAGGGCGGTACCCAGCGTGTTAGAGAATAGAATCGTCGTCCAGTAGAACATTTCGACCTTGGCCGACGTGATGTTGTTGACGGACACAGAGCCCATGGAAAACCGCCATATTCCAAGAGCCAGCATCAAAATCGTGAAGAGGATCAGCGAACCTCCGATGTAACCGACCCCGAGAGAACGATCCGCATAATCCGCCATCGTCGTGCCTACGGTAGTAGTTGCAATGATAACGGCCCAATACAGAAATGGATGGAAGGATTTCGAGGTGACCTGAGCAGCGGCAGTGACAATGAAAAAGGTGAAGAAAATGGCGGTGCCGATCGCGTATCCTAGATGCATAGTCATCGACACGGCATCGGCGCCTGTTTCACCCATAGTCGTTGCGGCGATCTTAATGACCCAGAAAGCCAGGGTAACTTCTGGCACCTTGTTCAAACTGACATCGGGAACTCTATTCATGCTATGGTTTCTCCACGCAGCGGCTGGGGGTCAGGCCCGGCGAGCTACGGGGTGCACAAGCTTTTCTATTTTCTTTCTCAGGTGATTGCTACTCGGGCGCGGCGGGAACCCGGTGTTAGAATGGAACGACAACCTTGGAACGGCGACACCGTAGGCAGCTCTATGCGGCGCGACGACAGCCTGGACTTACTGCTCCTGCACCCTCCGAGCGTTTATGACTTTCGTGAAAAGTCTATCTTCTACGGTCCTGTTAGCGACCTCATTCCTTCGTCTCCCGTGTTCGAGATGTATCCGCTCGGCTTTCTTACCATCGCAAGCTACCTGCAGGAGCGCGCAATGAGCGTGCGCATAGCGAATTTGGCAGTGCGCATGATGAATGAACCGCGCTTCTCGGTCCCACGGTTTTTGGCATCGCTTCACCCGCGAGCCGTAGGCATCGACCTTCACTGGCTGCCGCACGCACACGGGGCATTGGAGGTAGCCCGGGTTGTGAAGGAGGTCCATCCTGACACGCCGGTCATCATGGGCGGGCTTTCCTCCACGTATTTCCACGAGGAACTTATCGCCTACCCTCAAGTAGACTATGTGCTTCGCGGTGACAGCACCGAGCCACCCTTGTATCAGCTTCTTCACTCCTTTGGCGACCGCCGCGCTCTGCGTAATATTCCGAATCTCACATGGAAGGACGGTGGAACGCCACAGGTTAATCCAACGGCTTTCCTGCCGCCGTCTCTCGACTATGTGGATCTGCGGCCGGAGCTTGTGGTCGAGATGGCGATGCGTTATCGCGATCGCAGGAGCGTCATGCCGTTTAACGGATGGTGGAGTAATCCGATCACGGCAGTATTCACTGTCAAGGGATGTGCTTACGAGTGCGTAACTTGCGGCAGCTCGAAGACGACCTGTGCCCATCTTACAAAAAGGACGCGGCCGGCGTTTCGCAGTCCCGCAAGTATCGCCGCCAACGTTGTGGCAATCTCGCGCCTCATGCGGGCGCCGATATTCCTTGTGGGCGACCTTCTCCAGGCGGGAGCGGCTTATGCAGACGAGGTGCTAAGTGCGTTGCATCATGCGGACGTTCCGAATGAACTCGTTTTTGAGTTCTTTGACCTGCCACCGCTCGAGTTTCTCCGCCGCATAGACGCGTCCGTTGCCCACTGGAGCATGGAAATCAGTCCCGAAAGTCATGACCATGAAATACGCCGCGCACAGGAAGGCGAACCGTCATATGACAACGCGCAACTTGAATGCGTGCTCGCCGAGGCCCTTCGCTTGCGCAGCAGCCGTCTGGACGTGTTCTTCATGATTGGTATGCCCCGGCAGACGTACCAGTCGGTTCAGGACACAATATCTTACTGTGAGCATTTGTTCAGAGTTAGTGACCGGAGACTGTCGTGCTTTATCTCGCCATTAGGGCCATTTGTCGATCCGGGAAGCCGGGTGTTCCAAAACCCGGAAAGCTTCGGCTACCGGTTATTTGCGCACAGCCTCGAGGAGCATCGGCAGCTCCTGCTTCAGCCTTCCTGGGAACGCATCCTGAACTACGAGACCCAATGGATGAGCCGCTCCGAGCTGGTCGATGCAACATATGATGCTGCCGAACGACTCAACGAGTTGAAGCTGAAATACGGCCGCATAACCAACCGACGCGGACGCCAGGTGGCGAGCCGGATCAGAGCGGCGCGCGAGCTGCGAAGCCGGCTGGCTGCGAACAGCCAGCCGCAGGACGACCAGGTTTTGCACGCAGGCCTTAAGGCCGACATAGCGAAATATAGCGAGTCCACGATGTGTGATAAGCGGGAATTGCTGTGGCCAAGACACCTGGTCAATTTCAAACTGTCGGAGATTGTTCGCATAGGGCTTCGGCATTTCACGCACCGTGGCCACGCGGCCTCGCCGGCAGTGTGAGATTGTAAAGAGCTATCGGCAGCGCGATCATCACTGCCGACACTGCGCTCAGGCTGGGCCGATATTTCGGAACATCGCCGCAGTTCCGGATCAATATGCACGCGCATTACGATTTGGAGAGCACCAAGGACAAGCTGGCTGATCGGATTGAGCGCGAGGTCCGTGCACGCGAGCGGGCAGCCTAAAAGAAGCGCCTCCACGGCGAAGAGTCGCACTGACTCCGGTAGCAGCCTAAAGGTGAGCCTTCAGAAAACGAAACTGGTGAAACACTTGACCACGGGGAGGGAGTGGAGGTAGGGTGCTTTGTTATGAAGCATTTATTATACTTCAATCGAGCTGAGCTTGGCACTGCAATGGCCAGCAACAAAGGGATCGAAACCGTGATCGCAAAGCCCCAAGAGTTTCGGGTGGAATTGATCGAAACTTCTGAGATGCCCGCGGAAAAACTTCAAAGCGAGTATGTTCGCGCCATCATCCCGTCGGTCTGGAAGAAGTATCGGATCAGACAGATCTTCGGCAGTCGTCGCCATTCGGGATTCATGTTCGGCCGGAATGTTCCAGCGTTGCTTGTCGAAAACGATCCGCGCGGAATGGCTCCCGAAGATGTTTATCCCCATGAGAAGGACGGTCGGATCATCACGATTTATGAGTTTCTGACGAAATCTGCTGCCAATGAATTAGAGAAATAAGGGGAACCACTTCGGCATCGAAACCAAATGAGTGCCTTCGACAACTTTGCAGGTGAGCGATTCGGCCGCCAGAAGTTGGGTCGCAATGATCCTTGTTGGTGCAACTCTGGACGGAAGTACAAGCGGTGTCATCTTGGCCGCGCCAATGAAGCCCGACTCCCCTTTGCAGCGATCGCCTCGAAGGTAGTCACGACAGTCCACTCGATGTGTATGCATCCGGATGCCTCTCCCCAGACCTGCGGAAAGGTGGTCGCGGCCCATACACTTCAAAGGGCGCGTGTTCTGAAGGCATTGAAAGATAAGAGCAATAAAGTACTCACCTATTTCCCACTTACATATCGGTCCGATGGAAAGATCAAGCTACATTCGAAAGGTTGGCACCAAGCATCTACATTTACAGCTTTTTGCGACAAACATGACGCGAGTACCTTTGCTGCTCTTGAGACTGTTCCGTTTTCTGGTACAAAGGAACAGATTTTTCTTATGGCTTACCGCGCGCTGTGTTGGGAGATTTATCGTAAAATTCGAGCCCTTAAAGTTATCGCGGAAACTCGGAATCTTATCGATCGTGGCATTTCTGAGCTCGATCAATTTTCGACTCAGCGACGCATGAGCGTTGTGGAGGCCGGATATCAAGCGGGTCTCAATTCTCTCAGAAAGACTAAAGAGGAGATGGATGCCGCATTAGGCTCTCAAGACTACTCGGACTTCGAAACTTGTGAGATTTTGCTAGATGGAAGCCTCGCGATCGCTGGGACCGGGGCCATAACGCCGAATCGAACTCCAAGCGGGATACGGCTGCAAGAACTTCTCCGAATCGAGCGACTTGATGTCCTTGGGTTTGGAGTAGATATCAGAGCGAACCAGTTTAGTTTTTTGTTCCATTGGTCGAGGACAGAGAAGTCTGCGTGCGCCTACATGGCAGAATTGATAGCGCTTAATGATCAGAAACTAGCGGAGTTCTTAGTCCAGTTTTTGTTCGCGCATTGTGAAAATACCTACTTTGCCAGGGCGTGGTGGGAAGGTTTGCGAATTGACGATCGAGAGTTTTTGATCAAGCTCGCTGAGAACACAAACCCTTACGATTTTCCGCCTCAGTACGAACTTAACCGAACTCTCGCTCCCTGGCGCGTCGTCTCAAAGACTCGTTGAGCGATCCCCAAAAAAGCGGCCGGCGATGGCGCTAACCGTCATCGAATTTTTTATCGCTTAGCCGGACTGTCTGCCCTCCACCAAAGCTGCCGCCGGGCGCAGTCAGAGATTTATCTGCTGGTTTCGGTGCCTTCGGACGTACCAGCACGGACTGTAACCCAGGTGCGGGAATATCGAGTTGACGCAGGTCTGCGTCTCCGGTTCGCCCGGCTCGAACTCGGTCTTACCGCTCTTCTGAGGCACCGCGTAATACTTGTTGATTTGCACGACTCCAAAAGGCTCGCGGCTCGCGGGAATTCTATACTTAACTGAAATAAACTCGCCGACATAATAGATACACACTAACACGATCAGGACTGTGGCTACTCGTTTCAGTAATGGAGCAACATTCTGCATCGTAGGTGCGCAGAGAAAAAAAACGGCCGGCATTCGACAATGCCGGCCGTATGATCAGGCAAGTGAAAAACGCTCCGATTACCCGATCTGGCTGCCGACCACCGACACGAAGCTGACGCATCGGCCCGGCGCGCCGCCTAAATTGTGCGTCAGTCCGACTTTCGGATTCTTGATCTGACGCAGTCCCGCTTCGCCGCGCAGCTGCAGCCACATCTCGTACATCATGCGCAGGCCCGACGCGCCGATCGGATGACCGAACGACTTGAGACCGCCGTCGGGATTGACCGGCAGCTTGCCTTCGAGGTCGAAGAACCCGTCCAGCACGTCCTGCCATGCCGTCCCGCGCGGACTGAAGCCGAAATCCTCGTAGAGCACGAGTTCGGTGGGAGTGAAGCAATCATGGACCTCGGCCATGCTGATTTGCTCGCGAGGATTGGTGATGCCGGCCTGGGCGTACGCGTCTTTGGCGCTGGCGACGACTTCGCTGAAGGTCGTGAAATCGTAGTCCTGCGACAGCGGTCCTTCCGCCGGCCCGGCGATGAACGAGAGCGCCTTCATGTAGATCGGATTCTTGCAGTACTTGTGGGCGTCCTCGGCGCGGACGACGATCGCGGCCGCGGAGCCGTCGGACACGCCCGAGCAATCCATGATTCCGAGCGGGTCGGCAATCTTGGGCGAGTTCTTGATTGCCTCGAGCGACAGTTCCTTCTGGAACTGCGCCTTGGGATTTTTCGCGCCGTTCTTGTGATTCTTCCATGCGATCCGCGTCAGCACGTCCTTGCCCTTGTCGGGGTCGAGTCCGTACTTCTTGAAGTACGCCGGCGCCAGCAGCGAGAACGACGCTGGCGCTGTCATGCTACCCTCGGTGCCGTCGTTGGGCGGAGCGCTGCCCACCAATCCCGAGTAGCCCGAGTCCTTGAGCTTCTCGACGCCGATCGCCATCGCGATGTCGAACGCGCCCGACGCGACCGCGTAGCACGCCTGCCGAAGCGCCTCCGATCCTGTCGCGCACATATTTTCGACGCGAGTGACCGGCTTGTACTGAATCTTGAGCGGCTCGGAGAGCGTCAGGCCCGAGATTCCCGAGCCCATGGTGCCGAGCCAGTAGGCGTCGACGTCATTGGGCTCGACGCCCGCCGATTCGTAGGCCTGGTACGCGGCATCCACAAGGAGGTCGTCCGTCCCCTTGTCCCAAAGCTCACCGAACTTGGTGCATCCCATCCCGATGATCGCGACGCGGTCCTTGATTCCTCTGCTTGCCATTGATCTTCTCCTCGGCGTTAACGCCTGGGGCGGGCTTTCCAGAAATAGTTCTTGACGCCGGCCGCGGTAAAGAGCCGGCGAAACGTCATTTCGACTTCGTCGCCAATCGCGACCTTGTCGGGTTCGCAGTCGGTCATCTCGCACAGGAAGCGGCCGCCGCCGGCGAAGTCGAGCACGACGTTAATAGTCGGCGGATTCAGAGAATAGGCGAGGCGATCGATAGCGTAGGTGGCGATTTTCGCGGTGCGGTCGGCGAACGGATAGGGTTCCATCTTGCCGCGTTGATGGCATTTCACGCAGACCAGCTGCGGCGGAAGCTGCGGAGTCCCGCAGTTGGTGCATCGCGAACCGATAAAACCGAACTTCCACTTCTCCGAGCGCATCATCGGCGGTCCCGCCGGCCTGTCGGGATCCGGGCGGCGCGGCGGCTCGGTGGGCAGAATTTCGCGCCACTTGAGATAGTTGGCGTAAGACACGTCGCCCTTGGACTCGATCATGCGGCCCACAGAATGCACCGGCTTGAAGCCGGCGTTGGCCGGCGTGACGCGGAGCAGAATCGCATCGGCGCCGTCGGCCACCGTTGCGACCAGTATCCTGTCTCCCGGCTTGGCGGCTGGCAGCGCGGCCGCGAGCATCAGGCCCGCGTGCGCGGCGCCGGTTTGCCCGACCGTCAAGGCAAATGAATCGGAGAATTTCGCGGGATCGATCTTGAGCGCACGCGCGATTTCGTCGGCCGCGCGGACGTTGGGCGCGTCGAGGATCACCTTCGACAGATCGCTCGGCGCGACTTTCGCCTTCTCCAGCAGGTTCTTGATCACCGTACCGAGCAGGGGAGAATGCGCCTGCGTCAGCGTGAAGCGCTCTTCCCACGCATGCGGAAAACGCTCGCCCTGCGCGCGCCAAGTGTCCAGGAACTCGCGCGTGAGCGAGGCGCTTGCCTCGATTTCGGCGATCACGCCCTCCGAACCGAGCACGAAGGCGACCGCGCCGTCGCCCGTCGTCTGCTCGGCTTTGCCCTCGGGCGCTGCCAGTCGGCAATCGCCGATCGCGACGAGCGCGCGCCTGGCGCCGCCGCCGATCGCATCGGCGCCTTGCAGCAGGGCCGACAGGCCGGCGCGGACCGAGCCGGTCATATCCGATGCGCGAATTTCCGCCGGCAGCAACGCAGCTGCGCCGATCACCGCGGCGCTGAGTTTTTCCGCGTAGGGCGGCGTCGTGGTTGCAAAGACGAGCGCCTGCACGTCGCCGGGCGGCGCGGCTTTCAGCGCGTCGCGAACCGCCTCGACCGCCATCGATACGCTGTCTTCGTCGAAGCTCGCGATTGCGCGCTCGCCCTTGCCGGCGGGCGTGCCGAGGACCGCGGCGATCGCAGAGCGCTTGAGGCGTCGGTACGGAACGTATGAACCATAGGAAACAATTCCAGCCATGACGGGCATTAAAGGCCCAGTCGGGCGCCGCCGTCAAGCCAAACCCGCAGGCCGCGTCGACGACCCGGATCGATCGCAGAGGCGCGACCCCACAGCCGCGCGTGATCGGCGACCGTCAGCACTTCGCTCGCCGTTTTCATGATCTCGCGTTGCGCCAGCTGAATCTGTTCATCTGATGAAGACGCTGCGCCGCTCAGGCATCGCCGTGTAACGCTGTGGGAGCGGTCGAAATGGGATCGCGCGCGTAACGCGTTCGTAACATAGCCGACGGTCTTGAAGGCGTGATCACGCTGCATGCAGTCGCTCGGCTGCTTCGCAGTGATGAGCCGACTTGAGCGACGGGCTCTAGGCAAATGGCGGAGTTTTCGCGACTCGCGGCCAACGTTTTGCGAATCGCAAATGATAAAGGCTGTGTCTGTGGAAATAGTCCAATGAAATAAACGCTTCGGTTCTTGGCATCAGCCTTGCTCTACCATTGCTCAGGACGGAATTTACGGGAGGCAAGGGAAATGACTGCTACCACGGTTAATCAGAGACTCGCAGGCTTTCAGCAGATAAGGGAGCGGACCGAGACTGTCGCTGCCAATCGTATTGCGCAAAACAGTCTGGTGAGCGAACTGCCCGGTGTGACATTCGCATTCCTCACGCTGGCGTACATCGTTCTCTCGTTCGTGAGCCTCTAAGAAGACGCATCGCATGCCACGCACGGGAAGGACCGGTCGAGCGAATCGACTTCGATCGGCTTCCCGAAGCGTTCTCGAGTTACTTCCTCGACAGATGCGCGCGTCGCGGCACGAACGCATGAGTGATTCGCAAGTGCGGCCCGGCGAGCCAAAGGACAATCGACCTGAAATCGCGCTGCGCTGTTCGATCGACCGCAAGATCCGCGCGCGCGCGAAGGTGAGTTAGGAACATGATCATCATGATGATGGAAGCAGTATCGTTGCTGGCAGGACTGGTTGTTGCGATTGTGATAATCGCGGGTCCCGCCAGGTCCTACTACAAGAGACCACGGGCCGAGCGGTAACCCGGTCGGCCATGCCCGCGGCGCTGACGCCGCAAGCGGCTTTCCCCCATCTGCGGGGCGGAGTGCGAATTGTCTTCGTGGTTCCGTCCCGCACTCGTTTTTGCTAGCGCCGCATTCTAAACTTGCGCCTATGCCGGTAGGTACGAGATGAAGCGAATCACTCTCAACCTGATTGCATTCGCGTGCGCGATTGCGGCGCCGCATCTCGCGTGCGCCCAGGCGACATGTCCGCCAACGCTCGCCGTCGACCAGAAAGCGTCGGCGCCGGCACCGGACTGGACCGTTACTTACTCCGGCTACAATACCGCGGTTGCGGGAGTCACTATCTTCGACGGTCCGCCCTCCGATCAAGCATCGCTCGTGCCCGACCGCGAGCAAACGACCAGTGACACCGTGATCCAAACCTGGGAATTGGCGAAAAGTGACCGCGGTTACTGGCTACAGTGCGAGTATGCGAATACCACGGCGCAGATCTCCCAGCGCTTGCCGGTGAATGCCACGCGATGCGATGTCACCTACGAGCGCAACGTTCGCTTCGGCGGGGAGGGCCGCCGTGTGGTCAAGAGCGTGAACTGCAAGTAGCCGCCGGCGGGATGGACGATCATGCCGCTGCTGTCCGCTGGTCTGTCTGGATTAGTCCGCCCCGGCTGACTGAAATCCGCGCCTTACTTCTTGACCGCGGTCTTTGCTGCGAATTTTTTTTCATCCGCCGAATTAGCGCGCTCTGTAAGCAGCGCCGCCATCGCGGCGAAGCGCTCCTGCCCGACTGCGATGAACAGTCCGTCGGCTTCTGCCGTCAGCAAACCGTTGGCTGACAACGTTCCGTGGGTGAATATCTTGCGCCCCTCGACGCGATCGACGTACGCCTCGAAGGTAAGCTCGGTCAGCAACGGCGTCGGCCGCCGATAACGAATCGTAAGCGTCCCCGTCATCCCGGGATTACCCGTCAGCGACTGCGCCATTCCGAGCACTTCGTCGAACGCGGCGGCGAGAAATCCTCCGTGCACGTGCCCCGGCGGACCTTCATATGCGACGCCGAACGTCCCGCGGCCCTCGACCTTGTTGCCGAGCACGGCCAGCCGAATTGGCGGCGCAAGCGGATTTGCGATTCCAATCAGCGGGCTGTGATCGAAGAACGCGTGCGGGTCGCCGGCGTTGGCGCTCTCGGCAAACCCTTCGTAGCTGCGCGAGATCGGATATTTCGACAAACGCCGGGCGTAGCGCTCCAACGCGTCGGCGGCGGCTGATAAGTCTTCCTCAGGCGCGGCGACCTGCACCAAATGGTCGATCACCCGCCGCATCGCGTTGGCCAATCGATGCGCCTGAGCGCGGCGTCCGGTCGCTGGCGGCGGGCTGACGACCCACGCCGCTTCGAAATTTACATTTTGATCGCTCATCTTCCTCGGCGCCGGCATTGATTGGAAACTGTTGCGAACTTTCCCCGATGGTAGCTGTCGCTGCGCGGTCAATCTACGGCGCAGCCGCCAAAGCCGCGGCACTCGATATGCGTGTATAGTAAAATAAGTTTCATGCGGACCTATATCCTGATGTTATGTGCGCTCGCCTGCGGGTTGGCTTTGATTGGCAATCGATCCGCCCGCGCGCAGACAACCCTCGAGGTTCCCGGACCAGCGCAGCAGAATCAGCCGTATATTCCACCGCGTCCGGCGCCGCCGCCGACCTCGTGGGCACCTTCTGGCGCCGATAATGGTGACACGATTCAACTGCTGCCGCAGGAATTGTGGAGGCCTGCGCCCGCGCCTGCGCAGCCTCCGCTACCCGCCCCGGCTGCTCCCGTGAACGTCGCACCGATGACGGCGCAAGCGCTTTCTGCTCTGCCTGCCGTGTTCCGCGGATGCTGGCAGGGACAGGTGAATCAACTCGATTGGATCAGGCGCGAACCGGGCGCGCACAAGATCGGTTTCTGGACTCCTAAGACCTACCGGCTGTGCTACAAACGCGTCGGCGATCAGCCGTTCACGCTGACGTTTACCGAGACCGGCGTCGCGCCGAGCGAGAAAATTGTCAATCCGCATGGCAACGTGGTGCCGATCACGACCGACGGTCGCGCCTACGCGTCGATGCGCTCGCGGCTATATTTCGACGAATACAAAACTCGCGCCGACGGCTTGTCGCCGACGTTCGCGGTTGACGAAACCACCAACCTCGACTGCCGGATCGGCGGCGATGAGATGATGGTCAACGCCGACGTGTACGGCACGCGCGACGGCGAGCCCTGGTTCCGCGCGCATTGGCGCGCGGACTTTCACCGCTTCGAGAATTAGCCCCGCGCGCATTGGCGCGCGGACTTTCACCGCTTCGAGAATTAGCCCCGCGCGCATTGGCGCGCCCGCTTTCACCGTTTCGGAGATTAGCGGCGCGGGCCGGCGCTTGCCTCTTAGTCCCGCCTAACTTAAGTATCTCGCTGAGCTCTGGATCGTCGCTCCGGGCACCGTCGATCACGCGCGGTCCAAGGAGATTTTGCATGGCCACCGCCCTCGATCCCCAGATGAAAATCATACTCGACGCGTTCAACGCGGCCGGCCCGATTTTCCTGCGCGCGGAAACTGCCGAGCAGGCGCGCGCCAAGATGCGCGCACTGCTCGAGGCGAATCCGGTCCCGCCGCCTGCTATCTATCGCGTCGAGGATCGCCACATTCCGGGCGCCGACGGCCAAATTGCAGCGCGCGTTTACACCCCCGAGGGCAGTCCGCCGATGGGCGTGCTGGTCTATTTCCACGGCGGCGGATGGATGCTCGGAGATTTGGAGAGTCACGACCGCGTCTGCCGCGCGCTCGCCAACGGTGCGGGATGCGTGGTCGTATCGATCGATTACCGGCTCGCGCCCGAGCACGTTTTTCCGGCCGGCGCGATGGATTGCTACGCCGCCACGAAGTGGGTAGCCGAAAACGCGGCCTCTCTTGGCGCGGACCCGTCACGGATGGCGGTCGGCGGCGACAACGCGGGCGGAAATCTGGCCGCGGTGGTCTCGATGATGGCGCGCGATCGCGGCGGTCCCGCGATCAACTTCCAGTTGCTCCTTTATCCCGTCACTGATTGCGCGCTCGACACGCCGTCGCAGAAGGAATTCGCCGCCGACGGCTACGTGCTGTCGCGCGCCGACATGGAATGGTTCTCGAAAAATTACCTCGACCCCGGCGCGGAAAAAAACAATCCCTACGCCTGCCCGCTGCGCGCGAAAAACTTAAGCGGTCTGCCGCCCGCGCTCGTCCTGACTGCCAGCCACGATCCACTGCGCGACGAAGGCGAGCGATTCGCCGAGCGCCTTATCGCCGCCGGTGTCAACGTCACCTGTACGCGCTACGAAGGCGTGACCCACGGCTTCATTAGCTTCGCCGACGTGCTGGACAAAGGCAAAGAGGGCCAGCGGCAAGCCGCAGACGCCTTGAAGGCGGCCTTCGCCCGCTAACCCCCCCACGAAGCGAATCCTCAAGGCGAATATTCAGGTCGGTACGACTAATGCGTGGATAATCCCGGCCCACTCGCATTAACAGGACGTATGACCTATGGATACCTTCGTCGCATTCGGCGCTATTATGTTTGCGCATCAGATGTAGCGGACTGCGGCAGACGGGAGCCGCCAGAGCATCAGAAGAGGAGCGAGTTGTCATGATCGATTACGGGAACTATCGATGCATCAAGGTCGAGAGGGAGAACAAGCTTGCCACGGTGACCCTGAACCGGCCCGAAGCACTTAACGCGGTCAATTCCGAACTGCACGACGAACTTGAACGGATCTGGATCGACCTCGCCAACGACGAGGAAGTGAACGCGATTTTGCTGACCGGCGCGGGCAAGGCCTTCTCGGCGGGCGGCGACGTGAAGGCGATGGCGGCGCGCTGGGGCACTGAGGAAGGTAGAAAGTGGACGCTCAAGATCGCTGCAGCGGGCCGCAGGATCATCCAGAACCTGCTCGACGTTGAGCAGCCGATCATAGCCGCGGTGAATGGCGACGCGATGGGGCTCGGCGCGAACATCGCACTGCTGTCGGACGTTATCGTCGCCTCTGAAACCGCGCGGATCGCCGATACCCACGTCAAGGTCGGAATCGTTGCCGGCGACAGCGGCGCAGTGATCTGGCCGCTTCTGGTCGGGCCGGCCCGCGCCAAGGAATTCCTGATGCGAGGGACGTTCATCAGCGGATCCGAGGCGGCCAAAATGGGGCTGGTCAACCACGCCGTGCCGGCGGACCAGGTGCTATCCAAGGCCAAGGAAATCGCCCGCGAATTGGCCGACGGCCCGACTTGGGCGATCCGATGGACCAAGCTCGCGGTGAACAAATGGCTCAAGCAGCAGGTCAATCTGATCCTGGACGCATCGATCGCGTATGAGATGATGAGCTTTAACACCGAAGACCATCGCGAGGCGGCGACTGCCTTCGCAGAAAAGCGCAAGCCCAAATTCCGGGGAAAATAAATCTCTGGATGAATAGCATAAACGCCGTGGCGCAAAGGTCGCGCGGTCGCGTGTGCCATGGCCGAAGGAGACGCAGATGGCATTTGAGGACATCATCTACGAGAAGCAAGACGGGATCGCCACCATCGCAATCAACCGTCCGGAGGTCCGCAACGCGTTCCGCGGCCAGACCGTGGACGAGATGGTGGAGGCCTTTAGGGACGCCTGGCGAGACCATTCGATCGGGGTGGTGATTCTGACCGGCACCGGCGACCGCGCCTTCAGCTCGGGCGGTGATCAAGCCGTGCGCAGTGGCGGAGGTTATCGCGGCGGGATGAACGTCGAAGCGCTGCACGAAGTCATCCGCGACATTCCCAAGCCTGTTATCGCCGCGGTCAACGGCTACGCAATCGGCGGAGGGCACGTCCTCCACATAATCTGCGACCTTTCCATCGCGGCTGATACCGCCCGCTTCGGCCAGGTCGGCCCGCGGGTTGGCAGCGTCGATCCCGGATTCGGCACCGCCTACCTGACACGCCTGGTCGGCGAGAAAAAAGCGCGAGAGATTTGGTTCCTGTGCCGCCAGTATTCGGCACAGGAAGCTCTGGAGATGGGCCTGGTCAACAAGGTGGTGCCCGCCGCGCAGTTGATGGACGAGGCACGCGCTTGGGGGCGCGAGATGCTGGCCTTGAGCCCGACCGCGATCAGGATCGCCAAGGCCTCCTTCAACGCCGAAACCGACCACATCAAAGGAATCGGAGCGATGGGCGGAATCTCGCTGGGACTCTACTACCGCACCGAAGAATCCATGGAAGGACGCGACGCATTCATGGAGCGGCGCACGCCGGATTTTCGCAAGTTCCAAAGGTAGCCGCTGCCCAGCCGGCGTAATTTCGCGATCGGATAAAAGCGACAAGGAGCCCTTGCAGAGCGCGCGGAGAATCCGACGCTCCGATGGACAGCTTGCACGCGCCCGAGTAACTCTTGAATCGAGAGCGGCGCCGCCATGCTTCGCGTCCGCCATCTCCGGCACCTTGCCGCAGCGGGAGACCCGGCCATGATCGACTACGCGGAATTCCAGAGCGCAATCGGACTTAACTGGTACGACATCGATCCCAACCTGCAACTTCTGATGCGCCGGTTGCTCGACCCCGCCGATCTCGACTGGCTCGAGCCGGAACTGCGCAAGATCGGGGCGCTGTGCGGCGGTCCGGTCGCCGCGCGCGCTGAGGTCACCGACAAGCATCCACCCGAACTCGTCAAGTTCGACCGCTGGGGTGATCCGCTCGACGAAGTGCACCACCATCCCGGCGCGCTCGCCACCAAACGCGATCTCTGGGAAGCCGGCCTAAGCGGCCCACGTCTGCACCGTGAAGCGCGCCGCCGCGGCCGCCAGCTGCCCGAGACGGTCCCGACCGCGCTCAACTACATGCTATCGCAGGCCGAGATTGGGATGCTTTGCTCGGTCGGCATGACCAGCGGGGTGATCGGCCTGGTGGACCGCTTCGCGCCGCCGGAAGTGCAGCGCGAGTTCATGCCGCATCTCACCGCTGAGCACTTCGACGACGCGTGGGACGGCGCGATGTTCATGACCGAGAAGAGCGGCGGCTCCGACCTCGCCACGCTCACCACCACCGCGCGCCGCGACGGTGATCGCTGGATCCTGAACGGCTCCAAGTGGTTCTGCTCAAATGTCGACGCCAGCGCGATCGCGACGCTCGCCCGCCCCGAGGGCGGCACCGACGGACTGCGCGGCGTCGCGCTGTTTCTGGTGCCGCGCTTGCGCCGCGATGGCTCCCGCAACGGCATCTCCATTCGCCGCCTCAAGGACAAGCTCGGCACCCGCGCGGTGCCCACCGCCGAAGTCGACTTCATCGATGCCGAAGCGTCTCTGCTCGCCGGCAGCGGCGGCACGGCGATGGACGGCCAGGGGATCAACCGCATGATGGAGATGGTCAATGACTCGCGACGCGGCATCGCCGTGATGGGCCTCGGCATCATGCGCCGCTCGTTCCTCGAGTCTGCGATCTTCTCCTGGCATCGCCGCGCGTTCGGCCACGCGCTGCGCGATCTCCCGATGATGCGCGAGATGCTGGTGGGCATGATGGTCGAGCTGGAGGCCACGGCAGCGCTGGTTTTCGCCTCCGCCTCGGACGACAGCGCGCTCGCGCGCCTGCTCGTGCCGGTCGCGAAGTTGCGCGCCAGCCGGCGCGGGGTCGAGTTCGCCTCGCAGGCCGTCGAAGTCCATGGCGGCAACGGTTATGTCGAGAACTGGCCGCTCGCGCGCCAGTTGCGTGACGCGCAGAGCAACACGATCTGGGAAGGCACCGAGAACATCATCTGCCTCGACATCCTGCGCGCGCTGCGCAGCGAGCAGGTGATGCAGGCCGCGTTCGCCGCGCTCGGCGCACGCGTCGAGGCTGGCGGCACTCTGCTTGCCGGCACGCGTGAGACGGTAGCTCGCGCGCTCGGCGAAGTGCGCGAAGCGCTCGCGCATCTCTCACGTCTCGATCGCGAGGTCGCACAATTGCGCGCGCGCGTCTTCGGCAACTATCTCGCTGACGCCGCCTCCGCCGCCTTGCTGCTCGAGGAGGCCGCGTTCGAGCTGCAGCACTTCCGGCAGCGCGCGCAAGGCGGTGATCGCGCATCTGTTCGCTGAAGCGCATCTCGGGCGCCATCCGATGCGCGGCCTGCTGTCCGACGATCGCACCATGCTCGACCTGTTCGATCCGATCGTCTGCTACGGCGCGATCGAGCCGACCCGTGCCGCGGCTGCGCTTCGCAGGGCGTAGCCGGGTGGCGCTCGGGGTCTGAACCGCGGTTTTCGGCGCGCCAAACAAGAGTAATTGCTTCAAAATGTTGTGGATCGACCGGTCAGAACTGGGATCGACGCGACCAACGTGCCGCCCATTCATATCCCGGCGCCTTCATCGAACTCCTCGCTGCGCACCTGCGCCTGCGTGATGTTGCTTCCGGGCGGCACGCTGCGCGTGAGCCAGACGTTGCCGCCGATGGTCGAGCCGCGGCCGATAGTGACCCGACCGAGGATCGTAGCGCCGGCATAGATCACGACGTCGTCTTCCACGATGGGATGCCTGGGGATGCCTTTGATCAGCGTGCCGTCTTCGCCAACCGGAAAGCTTTTCGCCCCTAGTGTGACGGCCTGATACAACCGCACGCGCCGGCCGATGATTGCCGTCTCTCCGATGACCACGCCGGTACCATGGTCGATGAAAAAACTCGCACCGATCTTCGCCCCCGGGTGGATATCGATACCGGTTGCCGAGTGCGCAAGCTCTGCGATAATGCGTGCGAGCAGAGGGACACCCAGGAGATAGAGTTCGTGAGCGAGGCGATGGTGGGTGATGGCCCAAATGCCCGGGTAGCAGACCCGTACCTCTTCGACGCTCTTGGCCGCGGGGTCGCCCTGGTAGGCAGCCAAAATATCGTTTTCGAGCACTGCACGCACACGCGGCAAACATGCGGCAAACTCCCGTGTTATCCGGATCGCCCGCCGCGCTTGATCGCGACTCCTCTGGTCCGGTTGCCGGGATGCAAATTGCAGTTCCAGGCGCACCTGGTTGACTAGCGAACGCAGCGTCGCATCGAGCGTCTGCCCGACAAAGTAATCGATGCCCTCGTCGGTAAGATCCGGCAGAACGAAGTGCGTCGGAAAAAACGCCGCGAACAGGCCGTCGATGATGCGCGCCACCGCCTCCCTCGATGGCAGCGGCGCGGCCTCCTCGCGTTTGCCTCCCGCTTGCGATCCAACGCGGGCGGCGCGCAGCTCGGCGACGATGCTGTCAAGGTTCCAATCCGAGCCTGCAATCGCGCCGTTATCGTCTTCCTCATCTCGCGAGTTCATTGCCGGCTCCATTTAGTCATCAAAGAGGCCCTCAAACAGGGCGGTACTCAGGTACCGCTCGCCGGAGTCGGGCAGTATGACGACGATCGTCTTGCCCGCGTTCTGCGGACGTTGGGCCATCCGCACGGCCACCGCCACCGCGGCCCCGCTCGAAATACCCGAGATTATCCCCTCCTCGCGTGCCAGCCGCAGCGCGCAATCGATCGACTCCTCGTTGGTAGCCTGTTCGATTTCGTCAACCAGTGAGAGATCCAGAACTTCCGGCACGAATCCGGCGCCGATACCTTGAATCTTATGGCCGGAGGGCTTCAGCGGCTCACCCGCTCGATACTGCTTGAGCACGGGACTCGCAGCCGGCTCAACAGCGACCGAAATAATCGGCTTTCCCTTGGTGCGCTTGATGTAGCGCGAGACTCCGGTGATGGTGCCGCCGGTGCCCACGCCTGACACGAAAATATCAATGGCACCTTCGGTGTCGTCCCATATTTCCGGCCCCGTCGTCCTCTCGTGAATCGCGGGATTCGCAGGGTTCTTGAACTGCTGTAGAAGAACGTAACGTTCGGGAGCGGAGGCGGTGATCTCCTCGGCTTTGGCTATCGCTCCGGTCATGCCCTTTGCCCCATCCGTGAGCACCAGCTTCGCGCCGTACGCGATCAGCAATTTGCGCCGCTCGATACTCATCGTTTCCGGCATGGTTAAAGTCAGCGGGATATTATGGGCCGCGGCGACGAAGGCTAGCGCAATCCCCGTGTTTCCGCTCGTCGGCTCGACGAGTTCCTTGCCGGGGCCCAGCAGTCCACGACGTTCGGCATCCCAAACCATCGCGGCGCCGATTCGGCATTTGACGGAATAGGCGGGGTTGCGTCCTTCAATCTTCGCAAGCACCGTAGCCGGGGCCCCATCGACGACGCGGTTGAGCCGTACTAGCGGTGTGTGCCCGATAGATTGTGAATTGTCCTCGTACCAATGCGGCATGAGGTCCTCCTGTACGGCCCGCTCAGCATGCAGCCATACGATACATCCTACTTAAACGGCTTTCTTAAACAACTTTCACGCAAGAACAAATCGTTCTTTCCGCTCTCCTCGAAGAGTTCCGAACTGCTGGATTATTTTCCGCGATGCGGTCATTCTGAGCAACTCGCGCGACGCATCAACCTCGTGCGAGCATCGGGTAAATCAACCGCGAGCGGAACTCTCAGATGCCCTCCTCTTCTGCGCTGAAATACGTGCTCGCCATCGACATGGGCTCCGGCAGCGCAAAGGTCGCCGTCGTTTCGAGCGCAGGCGAGGTCGTCGCGTCGGCATTGCGCCAAACGACCACGAAGATCATGGCAGGAGGCGCGGTCGAGCAGGATCCCGAGGAGTGGTGGCGCGCCGTGTGTGACGCAGCGAAGGAGGCGATCGCGGCCGCGCGCGTGCCCGCTGCGCAAATCATCGCCGTCGCATGCACCACGCTGTGGGCCGTCACGGTGGCCGTTGGTGAGGACGGCGCCGCAATCGGCAACGCGATCTCATGGATGGACACCCGCGGCGCGAAATACAATCGCGCGATCGCCGGCGGATGGCCGCGAGTCCAGGGCTACGGCTTGTTCAAGCTGCTCAAATGGCTGCGCTTTACGGGCGGCGCGCCGGTTCAATCGGGCGTCGATGGCCTGGGGCATATCCTCTTCATCAAATATGAGCGGCCCGAGATATATGAGCGGACCTTCAAGTTTCTCGAGCCGATGGATTACCTCAACATGCGGCTCACCGGGCAAATCGCGGCTTCGTACGCGACGATGTTCACTTACTGGCTGACCGATATTCGCAACCCCAACAGGATTGACTACGTGCCTGAGTTGCTTGCGATGACCGGCGTCGATCGCGCCAAGTTGCCGGACTTGCGGCCGGTTAACGCCGTGCTCGGCACCGTCAAGCCCGAAGTCGCAGCCGATCTGGGCCTCGCGCCATCCACTCGCGTCGTGATGGGCTCCTGCGACGGCCATGCGGCGACCCTGGGCGCGGGCGCGGTGCGCGACTACGAGGGCTACTTCTATGTCGGCACTTCGGCGTGGATGAGCTGCCACGTGCCGGCGAAGAAGACCGACCCGATCCACATGCTGACTGCGATGCCGGCCGCGCTGCCGGGCCGCTACATGGTCAGCGCGGAACAGGGCGCGGCGGGACGCAGTCTCGACTTCCTGAAAGACATCCTGTATCCCGCCGGCAGCGCGAATTCTTCCATCGACGTTTACGGTGACATGAACCGGCTCGCCACGGAGGTTGCGCCGGGGAGCGACGGATTGATCTTCACACCATGGATCAACGGCGTGCTCGCGCCGCACGAGGATGCATCGACGCGCAGCGCCTTCTTCAATCAGACCGCGCGCACCAGCCGCGGCCATTACGTGCGCGCAGTGATGGAAGGGGTCGCGTACAACCTGCGATGGCTCAAGGGCCACGTCGAGAAGTTCATCGGGCGGCCGTTCGCGCAGCTCAATTTCATCGGCGGTGGCGCGAGCTCCGATCTGTGGTGCCAGATCCAGGCCGATGTGCTCGGATGCACGGTGCGGCAGGTCGCCAATCCGCGCAATGCCAACGCGGTGGGCGCTGCGATGGCGGCGTTTGCTGCGCTGGGCGAGATCGCGGTTGAGGAAATCTCCGCACGGGTGAAGATCGCCGCCGAATATCGGCCCGTCGAGATCAACCGGCGCCTGTACGATCGCCAGTTCCGCGAGTTCTTCGAGTTCTATAAGCGCAACCGCGCGATCTACCGGCGCCTCAACCCGGCCGCCCGCGCGTCGGATTGAACCTGGCGATGGACTAGTATTCAAATCGATGGCGATCATAAGAACGGCGACCGCCGGGTCGTTTCGCTTTTCGCCGGTTGCCATCGGAGATCTCTAAGGAGTCGTTCCATGCCCAAGGCAGCGAAGAAGCAGCAAACGCCCTCCGGACCTTTTGGAGATATGTTCCCCTATCGCGAAACCTTCGAGACCTACCGCGAGCTGCCCAGCAAGAGCCGCCAGCCCGAGGAGGTCATGCGCGAGTTGCGCAGCATAGCGCGCCAGGAAAACGCGCACTGGCAGACCGGCCGGATCTCGGGCACTTACTACCACGGCGGGATGGAGCATTATGCTTACCTCAACCGCGTGTTCGCGCTCTTCTCGCATGTCAACCTGCTGCAGCGCGACATGTGCCCGAGCGGCACCAAATTCGAGGGCGAGGTAATCGCGATGACCGCGCGGATGCTGGGCGCGGAGCTCGCGCGCGAGAAAGATCCGCAGGCCGACGTATGCGGAGCGATCACTTCGGGCGGCACCGAGAGCATCATCCTGCCGATGCTGGCGTATCGGGAGAAAGGGCGTGCCGAGCGCGCAATCACAGCGCCCGAGATGGTGGTGCCGGAGACGATTCATCCGGCATTTTCCAAGGGCGCACATTTTTTCGGCATCAAGCTGATTCGCGTGCCGGTCGGACCCGATTACCTGGCCGACGTGAACGCGATGCGGCGCGCGATCGGGCCCAACACCATCGCGATCGCGGGCTCGGCGGCAAATTATCCGCACGGGCTGATCGATCCGATCGAGAAGCTGTCCGACCTTGCGCTCGAAGCCGGCATCGGTCTGCATGTTGATAGCTGCTTCGGCGGTTTCATCCTGCCGTGGATCGCAAAGCTCGGCTATGACGTTCCGCCGTTCGACTTCCGCCTGCCGGGCGTCACCTCGATGTCCTGCGATACGCACAAATGGGGCTACGGGCTGAAGGGTGCGTCGGTCGTGCTCTATCGCAATCGCGCGTTGCGCCGGCGCATGTACTTCGCGATGACCGACTGGCAGGGCGGCTTGTATGCGTCGCCCACGGTGGCCGGCAGCCGCTCGGAGGGAATCAGCGCATCGACATGGGCTGCGATGGTCACGCTCGGCGAGGAGGGCTACCTGAAGGCGACCCGCCGCATCATGAAGGCGGCGGAAACGATCAAGTCAGGAGTCGCAAAAATCCCGGAGCTCAAGATTATCGGCAAGCCGACGTACTGCATCGCGTTTACCTCCGATGTCGTGGACATCTTCCATGTCAACGATTTTCTCGCGGAGCGGGGATGGCGCCTTAACGGGCTTCAGCGGCCCGCCGGCTTTCATCTGTGCGTCACCTTGCCGCAGACGCTTGCGGGAGTGGCGACACGTTTTGTCGCAGACATCGCGGCCGGCGTCGATTACGCCAGGAACCCGCCCGCGACGCCCGCGCGCAGCGGCGCGGTATACGGTGGCGGCGCGGCCTCGCTCGATCCATCGATGGTCAATGAACTGATGCTCGCGTGGCTCGACGCGGGCACCGAAGTCCCGTAACCGGGCTGGCTTCCGAGCGGACCGGCCTATGACGGCGATGGATGATCGCGCGATCGGAGAGTACGCCGCCTTTGCCTGCCATCTGGCGGACCTCGCGGGACGCACGATCCTGCCGTATTTTCGTGTGCGCCTCGCGGTTGAGAATAAGACCGCCGGCAGCGGCTACGATCCGGTGACGCTCGCCGATCGTGCAGCGGAGCGGGCGATCCGCGACGAGATTCAGCGCGTTCATCCCGGCCACGGAATCCTCGGCGAGGAGCAGGGCTTCGCCGCCGGCACCGACCGGCTGATCTGGATCATCGATCCGATTGACGGCACGCGCGCCTTCATAATCGGACAACTGCATTGGGGCGTTTTGATCGCACTCAACGACGGCGAGCGACCGGTGATCGGCGTGATGCATCAGCCGTACACGGGCGAGACGTTCGTCGGTTCACGCCTGGGCGCCGAACTGAGGCGTGGCGGCCTGAGCAACTCGCTAAAGGTGCGCGAATGCCGGCGGCTCGAAGACGCGATCGTCTGCGCAACCGATCCGGCGATGTTCTCCGGCCCGGGCGAACGCGAGGCGTTTCGCCAAGTCGCGTCCAAGGCGCGGATGAGGCGCTACGGCGGCGATTGCTATTCGTACTGCCTGCTCGCCTCGGGCTTCATCGATCTGGTGATCGAATCGAGCCTCCAGCCTTACGATATCCAACCGCTCATCCCGATCATCGAGGCCGCAGGTGGAATCGTGACGAGTTGGTCGGGCGGCCCGCCATATGACGGCGGACAGATCATCGCCGCTGGCGATCGCGAGCTGCACAAAATCGCGCTCGCGATGCTCGCGCCCGCCGCGCGATAACCGATCCTCCTGCGGCTTGTTGACACCCCCACTGCTACGGAGAAGAATTTGCAGCAACAAGGTGGGAAAGCCCGAACGAACCGATGGGGGGTTCAAAAATGACTCAATCTGGAAGAAACACTAAGGTGGTCATCGGCTTCGTGTCAGCGCTCTGGCTGTTGGGACTGGCGGGATGTTCGTCGTCAACCCCTGCTCCCGAATCCGCGGCCATGAAACACACTGAATTGACCTTCAATCTCGACCAGTGCCAACAGCTCAACCCCGGCCTGTACAAATGCCCGGCGATCGACAAACCGATCTGCAGTCCGGACTACAATGTGCCTGGGATTGAATGTGTCCGCATTGGCAAGAAGGGCAGCGTATTCGTTCAAGCATGGCAGGAGTAGAAAGCCCGAGCGTCTACACTCTGCTCGCAACTGCGGTCGGAGCCCACTGTTCCTCGTTGGCGGTTATCGGCGGACTCCACCGCCACTGACCGTTCACAGTCTGGCAAGAAACTCTTTCTCGACGCAGCCTCTTTCAGCGGACGACGAGTACCGAACACGTCGCGTGACGCACAACCTTGTCGGCCGTCGTCCCCAGAAACGTACCCCACAGCTTCGAGTGGCCCGTGTGCCCCATCACCAGGAGATCAACGCCGGCAGCCTTCACGTAGTGCACGAGCGCCTGAGCGGGATGGCCCACGCGCTTCTCCGCGACCACTTCGACACCGTACTTCTTGCCTGCATCGAGCGCTTCCTGCCGAAGCTTATCGAAGATCGCATCCGCGCGCTCGAGCTCTTCATTCGTCTCGCTGGGCGCACCCGTGTAGCGCGGCAGTTCTTCAACGAAAATCGTCCACAGCTTCAGTTGGTCGGCGCGCGCCAGATGTAGTGCCTCGTCCAGCGCCCGTCTGGAGCCATCGGAGCCGTCGAACGCGCAGGCAATATTCCGGTACATCGGCAACATCCTCCTATTCGTTAGCGGCGCGAACCGGATGTGGAGCGCGCTCTTCACGGCCCGCCTCAGCACCCGCCTCGGGCATGAAGAAGCGTTCGGCGATCAGAGTCGGCACCACGGCGCTCAGGATCACCACGGTCACGAGCACGGTGTACTGAGCTTGCGAGATAATGTGATTTTCGAGACCGAAGAGCGCCGAGATGGTGCCGAACGTCAGCCCCGTGGACATCAGCATCGTCGTGTACATGCGCTCGCGCGACGGAATACCAAAGCCGTAACTGAGGGGCCATACACCTGTAAATTTCGTCGACATTTTGATCCCCAGCAATATCACGACCAACCCCGCCGTCGGAATCAGGGCGGGAATTGAAACGTACAGACCCGCCTTGATGAAGTAGAAGGGCGTCAGCATCGTGAAAGCGATCGACCGCATCCGGTTTACCAGCACCCGATCATTGACGAACACTCCGGCGACGACCAAACCCGCGAGATAGGCCGGCAGCACCGCCTCGCTCTTTGCCATCGTCGCGAGCCCGCCCAGGAAGAAAAGAACCAGAAAGAGGAATTTTACTTCTGGCTCGCTCACGCGAGTCGCGCCCAAACTTTTGATAATCCCCCGTGTCCACGACGGCAGAAAATAAAGCATCGCTGCCATCACCACCACGAACAACACCATCCAGCGATTAAAATTCGCAAAGAACACTCCCAGCGCCAGCACGGTTCCGAAGTCGTTGATGAAACAAGCTGCGAGTATCATCTTGCCAAGCTCAGTTTGACTCAGCCCGTTCTCAACCAGCACGGCGTACACAACCGCAACCGAGGTCGTGGACAGCGCTATGCCGGCGATGAGCGCCTGATGATAACTCCAGCCGGCGAGCCAGTACGCAAACGCCAGGACCCCGAGGAACGGGATCAGAAATGCAACGACGCCGATGGCCATGCTCTCTTTGAGATGCGACCGAAGTGATTCGGGATCGATTTCCGCTCCGGCCAGGAACGTCAGCAAGACCGCGCCGAAGGTGGCAAGGAAACCGATCCAGTCGTTCGACTGAATATGAAAGGTATTGCCTGCAACGACACCGAGCAGGATTTCGATCAACGCCACTGACACGCCCAGACGAATCGAGATCAGGCTTGCAAGGAACGCGATCCCCATCCACGCCGATGCTACGAACCAGACGTTGTGCATTCGACTGCCTCCATCGCACGGCTCGCGTGCGGCGCTAATACGTTCGCGCGGGCGCTATTTCGATCGCCGCTCGTGCCGCGCCACCGATGTCCAGTAGGGATCTAAACGAAAAAAACCCCTACCGGCCTTACGGCCTCGGTAGGGGTCATCAGCCCTGCTCAGAGCAGAGCGATTTTGGTGAACCCCATCACCAGTCTTTGTTCACTCTAACAGGCCGTCCTTTTCAGTCAATCGCGACGGGGCTGGGTCTGATGACACGCTTATACGCGGATTGGATCTCGAAGCAGATGACGATTGGCAGCAGCGATCACGCGCACGTCAACCTTGAAGACTCTGCAGAGGCGTCATTTCCTTTGGCCATCTGCGTGTGTTTTAGACGGGGGTGAGCGATACAATAGGCGTGGTGCCGCGCGACAGACAGCGGCGTCAGCGATATAGAACGGCCGATAGGCGGAACAATAGAAACGTGGAGCGTCAAAGGCTTTTGAGCGCCCACAGTTTGACTCCATATCCCGGTCGGAGAGCAATCCCGTTGCGGCCACCGAGCCCGTTATGACCGTCGAACACCGGATCGACCTCAGGTGCCATCCGTCGACACGCCCTGAGACGGTGCGCGCCATTGGGGTGCTCGTACGCCGCTCGGCAAGCGCTGAACTCCAGATGACCTTCCGCCTCGACGGAGATATTCCCCGAATCTGGGTCTCTTCGCCGGGCGTGCCGCGCATCGCTACACAGCTCTGGCGCCACACCTGCTTCGAGGCCTTCATCGCGGTGGAAGGGCAACCGGCGTACCACGAGTTCAACTTCGCCCCGTCGGGGGAGTGGGCCGTCTACGCCTTCTGCGGCTATCGGAGCGGCGGTCCTGTTGCGAACGAAATGATGCGCCCGCACATTGCCGTGCGCTCTACTGGCAGTCGGCTTGAGCTGGACACCCTTGTCCGGCTCGATCGCCTGTCTGCCATCCACCCGCGTGCTTCCCTCCGTATCGGGCTCTCGGCGGTCATCGAGGCGAGCGATGGGCTCTCGTACTGGGCGCTTCGCCATCCGGCCGGCAAACCGGATTTTCATGACGCCGATGGATTCGCCCTGCTGCTTGAGCCGCCAGGCCCCCAGCGGTAGGTCTCGACCGCCGTGAAGTTATGAAAATCTGATGAAGCACGCGCAACCACGAGGTCTCAGCCGGCGGCGCGTGGAGCAGCTTCTATCGGAAACGAAGTATGATCGTTCCGCCGGTAGCCGAATTGACGTTCTCTCCCGCCACTTCCTTGGACATCCCTACAAACCAAATCCGCTGATTGGATCTGCCGACACAGTCGAAGTGTTCAGGGCTTCCCTCGATGGATTCGATTGTGTCACGTACATCGAAACAATTGTGGCGCTCGCCCGCGCTTCCAGCGTTGATGACTTCACCGAGTGGCTGCGAAAGATTCGGTATGAACAAGGCCGCATTCAATGGGAACGGCGAAATCACTATATGACGCTCTGGATTCGCAACAATGTACGCGAAGGGATAATCAGGCCGGTTTCAATGCCGGCCGTCCCGATAGTCAGCAGGGAACGCGTTCTGAATGTCGTACCTGGACTTGCTGCACAGCGGACTCGCGTGAAATGTGTACCGAAGTCGGCAGTGCCACGGCTCGAACCGCGTTTGCAAAGCGGTGATCTGATTTTTTTTGTGTCAACACGCAAGAATCTCGATGTGTTTCATGCTGGAATCATCGTGCGCGATGGCAAAAAAGTTTTCATGCGTCACGCGTCGCGCAGCCAGGGCATTGTCGTGGAACAGGAATTGAGCGAGTTTCTCAAGGCAAATCGGATGGCTGGCGTCATTGTCGTGCGGCCGCAATCGGTGACGCGGCGCATTGCAGTTAGTAACTAAGACGACGGCACTGGTTCAGTTTTGGATTTCAGCTCGGGTTTTGCGGATGAATTTTCTGCCTGATACCGATGTATTTGGCGTGCTACGCTCGCGGTATGGGCAACTGCCAGGATACCCGATATTCGCTCGCAATCGGGCGACGCCCGCTTCGTGCTGAAATAATTTTTGACGGAACGAAGCTACCGTTGGTGGTGGGTCCGTCTCAAAACCACAACGGATGGTGTAGAATTAGCTGTGAGCATCGTCTATCCAAAGGACTACTCATCCGCAAGTATTCAGCGAGTCCTCGACGCTGCCGATTCCGACGTGCTGTTTCTCGGTGATCCGCGTGTGAACATCGAGCCCGGACCGCGCATGTTCGATCGAATGGCGCAGGTCATCCGTGAAACCGGCGGCGGCTGGGTCTATGCCGACGCAGCAGGCCATCCTCGTATCGACTATCAAAGCGGGAGCATCCGCGACAGTTTCGACTTTGGCCCGGTAGTCGGGGTGTCGGTTCAGGCTGCGCGTCGAGTCGGGAATCGACAGCACCTGGAAATGGGGAGGACTATACGACCTACGGTTAAGGATTTCGGAAAAACACGCCATCGTGCGGATTCCCGAACCGTTGTACAGCGCGTCGATGATTGATGCGCGGCCGACGGATCAAAAGCAATTCGACTATGTGGATCCGCGCAATCGCGATTACCAAATCGAAATGGAGCGCATTGCGACGGCACATCTCAAACGAATCGGTGCCTGGTTGCAGCCGCAATTCGAGAAAGTTCCAGCCGCGGCGGAAACATTTCCAGTAAAAGCCAGCGTCGTCATCCCGGTTCGGAATCGCGAGCGGACAATTCTCGACGCCGTTCAAAGCGCCCTCGTCCAGAGCGCCGATTTCGAATTCAATGTGATCGTCGTCGATAACCATTCGACGGATCGGACGACAGAAATCCTGCTCGGTATTAGCGATTCGCGTGTTAAGCACATCGTTCCCGAACGCCGGGACCTTGGAATCGGCGGGTGCTGGAACGAGGCGATTTACTCCAGGGACTGCGGACAATACGCCATCCAACTTGATTCTGACGACCTGTACATCAATGACGGCGTCCTTCGCCGGATTGTTGCAGAACTTGAAGCTGGACCTTATGCGATGGTCATAGGCTCCTATACGATGGTCGATTTTTCGTTGAAAGAGATTCCGCCTGGTCTAATCGATCACCGCGAGTGGAGTCGCGAGAACGGAAGAAACAATGCACTCCGTGTCAATGGTCTTGGCGCGCCGCGCGCATTCAATACATCGGTTCTGCGCCGTATCGGATTTCCGAATGTCGAGTTATGGCGAGGATTACGCCGTAGCGTTGCGCATCAGCCGTGATTATGAGATCGGCCGGATCTACGAGTCCGTTTATCTTTGCCGCCGTTGGGAAGGCAATAGCGACAGCGCGCTGCCTCTCGAGGTTGCGAATCGATACGATCTATACAAGGACTGGCTCCGAACTATCGAGATTCAGGCTCGAATGCGGGGATGATCCACGAAATAGAAGAACTTTTTAAGCGGCAGTTGCGGGACATGGCCGCAGTTCGCGAAAGGCATTGAAGGCCTCGCGCGGGCGAAGACACGGCCGGTACGGATCGATTGGTTCGACATCTTCATCCGTCACATTCCCCATCGTATGGGTAGTACAACGGCGTCGGTCGACCGGGAGTCGGTTGCGAAACGCCCCTGCTTCCTATGTGCGGGGAATCTGCCTTCGGAGGAAGAGGGTCTGCAGTTCGATGAGGACTTCACGATCTACTGCAATCCGTTTCCAATCGTGGATCATCACCTGACGATCGCTCACAGAGAACACGGCTTGCAGCGCATCGCGAATCAGTTCGGAAATATGCTCGACCTTGCGGCAGCCCTGCCTGGATATTTCGTCGTCTATAACGGTCCGGAATGCGGAGCATCCGCACCAGACCACATGCACTTTCAGGCAGGCTCGCGAGGATTGTTTCCGATCGAGAAGGACACCGCTGGACTGACTGGCGTCACTGTTCCGAATTACGGGAGAAATGTGTTCCTGCTTCGTGGGCGGGATCGATCTGCTTTGATCGATCGAATGGATCGTGCCATCGATCTGCTCGCGGAAACCACTGGCAAACGAACAGAACCGATGGTCAACATCGCGGTCTTTCATGAGAGAGGGGAGTGGGTCACATATCTGTTTCCGCGAGGAAAACATCGGCCAGAGGTCTTTCGTACGGGCGAACTGACAGTCAGTCCGGCATCGATTGATTTGTGCGGAATATTTGTTGTGCCGCTGGCACAGCATTTCGAAAAAATCACGGGTGACGCCATCGCCGCGATTTTTCGAGAGGTCACTTTGCCTGACGGTCAGTTTCAGGAAGTCGCCGGCAAGCTGGAGAGTGAGCGTTGAACGTATCGGTAGGGCTGATCGAAGGACAATCCGCTGTCGAAGTCGAATTGACGGGTACGTTTACGGATACTTCCGGCAAGCCGTACACCCCCGGGCGCTACAGATTTACTTCTGAAGTTACGCTCACTCCGTCGGACTTGGCATCGTGCGCGTTTGCGCTGAACGACGTCACGATCGGAATCGGATTTCATTGGGAACGCAAGGAGCGCCAGGTATTCCGCGGGGCTTTTCGCCTCATGAAACGAGAAGCCGGGCTGACGGTGATCAATGACGTTCCGCTCGAAGACTACGTCACGAGCGTGATTTCATCCGAGATGAGCGCGTCCTGTCCGCTTGAACTGCTGAAAGCTCACGCGGTGATTTCGCGCAGCTGGCTGTGGTTTCCTAAAGCAAATCCCTCTCGCTCCGGGAGAGGGCAGCGTCTCAATTCTCACGAAATCCTTCGCTGGTACGGCCGCGAAGCGCATCCGGATTTCGATGTGTGTGCCGACGACCACTGCCAGCGGTATCAGGGCATCACCAAAGCGTTCTCTCCAGCTGCAGCCGAAGGGGTTCGCGCGACAGCCGGCGAGTTTCTCCGTTACAACGGCACTATCTGCGATGCACGGTTTTCCAAGTGCTGCGGCGGAGTAACCGAGCGCTTTGCGACCGCTTGGGAAGATGAAGATATTCCCTATCTTAGATCTGTCTACGACGGCCCGGCGCAATCTTGCTCTTACAGTCCTGAGACATGGATACGCTCAAACCCGGCAGCTTACTGCAATACGGACGACTTGGAGCTCCTCTCACGCGTTCTCCCCGGATTCGATCAGGAGACCCGCGATTTCTATCGCTGGCGGGTCGCGTACTCGCCCGAAGAACTCGCCGATCTGATCAGATCCAGGCTTGCCGTGGGCCTTGGTCCGATTCGCGACGTGCAGGCGCTCGCTCGCGGACCTTCAGGCCGAATATATCGGCTGAAGATCACTGGGGAACGCGACTACATCATCATCGGTAAAGAACTGGAAATTCGCCGCGCTTTATCGCGCACGCATCTTTACAGCTCTGCATTCGTCGTAGACAAAGAGCCTGGCCGCTTTGTCTTGAGAGGAGCCGGCTGGGGACATGGTGTCGGCCTATGCCAGATCGGCGCGGCAGTTATGGCAAATGAGGGCAAGACTTACACAGAAATCTTGCAGCATTACTATCGCGGGACCACTGTCGGCGTCTGATGTCTTCGAAGCAATTTGTTCTGGTTGAGTAGAGCGGCATTCGGAGGAAGCGGAGAAGGCGGTGCGGGACATCCGCCAGGCGGCTCGGCGGCAGTACTCTGCGGAGGACAAGGTCGGGATCGTGATTGCGCGTCTGCGCGGCGAAGACAGCGTCGCTGAGCTGTGCCGCAAATCGGTATTGACTTGCCGCTGCACTGCCAGTTTCGCCTCGACTGGCTCTGAAGGGATTTCCCGATGAGAGATTCCGCGCCAAAGTGCGGGCTTATTTCGCCTTCCAAGTCGCTCGTGCTGACGCGCAGTCAGCGGCGCAAGAGTACCCTCAAACTGGCCTGAAACAGGGGTCATTCAGCCGCAACGATCCGCAATGCGATTTTGCACATCCCGACGATGCCGCCGGCGCTCGAACACTGCGCCGCGCGGCGGAGCATCCCGCCGCCTAACCGCTGCTTCTGCCGATGGTGTCAGACGGGCGGGCGGCGAGTACCTTCTACACGGCAAAGCGCATGGCGCGACCCATCGGGCATCGGCGATCGCGCACGGCCGCCAACTCTGAAAGCGGCGGCATTTCGGGGGCCGACAAAGGCCGTCCGGTCGCCTAGGGGTGCCTAAGAGCCGATTCAGGGCAACGCCGGAAACCGGCCGGATTCAGATTGTGGCTCTGCGCGTTGGGGTTTGTTTGGAGCCACCCGCCGGATTCGAACCGGCGACCTGCTGATTACGAATCAGCTGCTCTACCAACTGAGCTAGGGTGGCTCTCCATCGCGCTGCTCCGCCGACGGGAATAGACAGATTAGCGAAGCTGGCGCTGGCGAGAAAGACTCCGAGGGCGTCGGCCTTTGCGGCGGCATCCAGCGGATCGGACCCACGGGCGGCGCGCCGTAGCGGATACCCTTGAAGGCGTGCACGCCATTGGTGGTCGAGCGCGATTACAATGCACTGTTGAAAGCGATAAGAAGTGGGCGAATCAAAGTGGTGAAATGAGGCAGTTCAGTCGAGCGATTTCAGAACAGGATATGATCGCTCGACAATGCTTGGCACGGTTATGGAGCAGGCTCACACAACGCGGCCCCCGCTGTGGGCGTATCTCGGCACCATCGTGTTCACCGTGGTCGTGCCGGGTTCGGTGGTCGGGCTCGTCCCCTACCTGATTTCACGATGGGAGCTGAGGCCACCATTTTTCGGGCTCGGGCCAACCCGATGGATCGGCCTTGGGATGTTCGTCATCGCGGTTCCGGCGTTTGCCGACTTTCTCGCACGCTTCGTGCGCGAGGGACACGGGACTCCGGCTCCGATCGCGCCGACGCGGCGGCTTGTAGTGGGCGGAGTCTACCGCCACGTGCGCAACCCCGCCTATATCGCGGTGATTGCGATGCTTGTGGGCCAGGCCCTCTTCTTCGGCGACTTGGGTGTGCTTGAGTACGCATTTGTGGTCGCGATCGGATTCCACTTGTTCGTAATTCTTTACGAGGAGCCGACGCTCAGGCGGACATTTGGCCGCGACTACCAGGAGTACTGCCGATCGGCACCGCGCTGGATCCCGCGCTTGCGTCCAGCCGACCGTTGGGGCCAGCGATGAGCAGCGGCGGTCTACGGACGGTGCAATGCGTCTTTAGCGATTGCCGAACTCTTGCACGGTCATGATCTGGACTCCACTCGCAGACAACTCACGGCGAAGCTGATCGTCGCGCTGCGGCTCGATCGACCGACAAAGATCCCAGATCACGTTGACCCGAAAAGCTTCCTGGAGAGCGTCTTCGGCTGTCCACCTGACGCAAAAGTCGCGAGCGAGACCGCAGATAAAAATTTCCTCGGCTCCGCGATTCTTCAAATACCCTGCCAGTCCGGTCGGCGGTCGATTGCCTTTTGGATCCCAATTGTTGCGAAGCGCGCTATACGAATCGATCGCCGCGTTCGTCGCCTTTCTGATGATCGCAGCCGCCCTTGCCCATGGCATCCCAGGGTGCAGGTTGGCGCCGGCAGTCCCTTGCACACAGTGATCAGGCCAAAGGACTTGTTCATGGCCGTACAGTTCGATGCTCTCAAAGGCTCTCCGCCCCGGGTGGTTGCTTGCAAATGAGACGTGTTCAGGCGGATGCCAATCCTGAACTGCAACAATTAGCTCGAAGAGGCCGGCTTCCATCAAATCCGCAATAGGTGACACGATCTCATCCCCGCCTCCAACAGGTAATGCACCGCCTGGCAGGAAGTCCGATTGGACGTCGACTATCAGTAAAGCCGATCGCTCCTTGTCCAAGTTTATCGCCATATCAGTAATGGACGGCAGGGACCTTAAAGCCGTACTCCTTCAGCGTGTGTGCCGCGAGTTGCGCGCTTGTCAAAGGAATTAGCACAGGATCTAAACTTGAGGCTCTAGTGCGGCGGAGCCGCTTATCAGGTCGAGAATTTCGGTGGTTACCGATTCCTGGCGAAGGCGCTGTAGCAGTTTTGTGAGTTCGCGGGACTTGTCCTGGATGTTCTGATGCGCCGCTTCCATTGCGCGGAAGCGGGTCGAGTTCTCGCTGAAGAATGATTGCATGGCGGCGTTCTCCAGCGTTGCGAAAAAATATTCGCCAACCATGTCGTCAAAGAGACGCTGCGGCGGAAGGTTGATGATCGGGGGCAGCTTGGTCGAAGTCTCTTGCACGACCGGCATCTCGAGCGGCAGCAGGCGACGCTGCTCGATGCGCGCTACCTGACCACCGGCATGTTGTGTGTAGACGACCTCGACGCCCGCGATGCGGCGCTCGCTGAACATCCGATAGAGTTCAGCCGCGACACGGCGTGCAGCGCCGGTGACTCCCGCGCAATGCGTCGCCATCGGCAGCACCAGGTCCGGACTCAATCCGCGTTCGCGACATATCTGGGCGCCGCGGGTTCCGACCATGATCAGCGCAAGCCCGCCGTCGCTTGCTGCTCTCGCGCGTTCGGCGGCGCGCAATGGATGCTCATTGAAGGCGCCGCACAGCCCGTGCTCGGCGCAGAACACGACCAGGCCGGATTTGCTTGGTCGCGCCGCAGCTTCAATCACGCCGGCGGGCGGCAGCAGAGTTGCGGCTTCGGACAACGCCTCGCGAATCTGCTCGGCGTAATCGCGAATCGCTTCCAGCGAGCTGAGCGCCTGCTGCATCTGCGAGGCAGCCATCGCCCGAATCGCCCCAACTATCTCGAGCAGCTCGTTGAGCGAGCTGATTCGGGTAGCGATTTCGCGTTCTTTCGCCATCGAATTATTGCTTCGCCGGCGCGGCGCCCGTGTGATTCAAGCGTTCCACCAGCTCTTTGACGGCCGTGACGAGCGCCGCGCGCGTGCGCGGCTCCAACTCTCCGGCTGTGTTGATTCGCCGCATGGGTTCCGCGGCGTGCTCGTTCAGCCAAGGACCGAGTTTCAACTGGATCTCTCTCACTATGTCGAGCGGAAGCCGATCGAGCAGCCGTTCGTTGATCGCCAGCAGCAACGCCACCTGATGCGCGACTGACAGCGGCGCGAATTGCGGCTGCGTGAGGACCGCGCGGATTCGCCGCCCGTGCTCGATTATCTCGCGCGTGCGCTCATCCACCATCCCGCCAAAGCGTGTGAAGATTTCCAGTTCGAGAAATTGCGCGTATTCGAGGCGGAGATTTTCGGCCAGCTTGCGCGTCGCGTGCGACTGCGTCTTGCCTCCGACGCGCGACACGCTCTTGCCGACGTTGACGGCAGGCTTCTGCCCCTCGTGAAACAACCGCGGCTCGAGAACGATCTGCCCGTCGGTGATCGAAATCAGATTGGTTGGTATGTAAGCGGCCAGATTGCCTTCCTCCGTCGCAGCGATCGGCAGCGCGGTCAGCGACCCGCCGCCGCGCTCGCGGCTGAGCTTGGCCGCGCGTTCGAGCAGCCGCGAATGGATATAGAAGATGTCGCCGGGGTAGGCTTCGCGTCCCGGCGGATTTCGCAGCAGCAGCGAGAGCTGCCGATAGATCACGGCGTGCTTGCTCAGATCGTCGATGATCAAGAGCGCATCGCCGCCGCGTTCTGAGAAATACTCGGCCATCGTGCAGGCCGCATACGGCGCCAGCCATTGGATCCCCGGCGGGTCGTCGGCGGGTGCGAATACAAAGATGCATCGCTCCGGCGCGCCGTAGCGTTTGACCGCGTCGATCACCTGGCTCACGGACGAGGTCTTCTGTCCCACCGCACAGTAGATGCAAACCACGCCGGTATCGCGTTGATTGATTATCGTGTCGATCGCGATCGCGGTTTTCCCGGTTTCGCGATCGCCGATGATCAATTCGCGCTGGCCACGGCCGAGCGGCAGCATCGCATCGATTACCAGAAGGCCGGTATTGAGCGCGGTGTCGACGAAATCGCGATCGACGATCGCGGGCGCTGGCCGCTCGACCGGCTCGACTCCCGCCGCTTCGATCTCCGGACCTCCGTCCACCGCAACGCCAAGCGCGTTCACGGTTCGGCCCAGCAGCTTGTCACCTACCGGCACGCTCGCGACCGTACCGGTTCCGCGCACCAGGTTGCCGGCCTCGATGCGGCTGTCGTCGCCAAGCATCGCGCATCCGATTAGATCCGGGTCGAGCGTCAGCACGATTCCGACGACCGGCTCGCCGCCGTCCGATCGTTCGAAAAGCAGCAGTTCACCGAGTCGCGTTTCCGGCAAGCCGCGTACGCTGGCGACATTGTCTCCCACTCGTTCCACGCGGCCGATCATGTCGAGTCGGGGCTCGGCCTTGAGCTGACTCAGAAGCGGCCGGCTCTGCCCAGGCGATCCTTTACGGATTCAGCCAGCGTGTGCTCATTGCGATTGATCTCCTTGGCGGCGGTGGTCAGCGCGTCGCGCCAGTTGAAGCGAAGAACTGCGCCCGGCAACGTGATTTCGGCGCCGGCGATAAGCGCCGGATCGCTGTTGAACTTTATGCCCGCCTGCGGCGCCGATCCGTTTCCCGAGTTGTTCGCGCCATTGCGCCTCTTCCCGCGCGTCGAGCGGGTGAGCCGTCGTGACCACGAGAGCGGTCTCGCCCAGATGCGAAATGAGCGCGGCGCGTTCCTGTGCCGACAGACGGTCCAAATAGTCCAGAACGCGGTTCAGGAAGGCATGCTCGATCGACGGAATGGCCAGCTCGCGAAGCAGCAGTTCCGCGAGGTGCACGGCCAGCTCGATTGTCCGCGAAAACAGCTCTTCTGCGGCGGCGGCGCGCTCTTCGCTGAGCTGCGTGGCCGCCTGTTTCCGGATGTTCTCGGCTTCCGCGCGGGCTTCATCGATCATCTTCTTGCCGTTCGGCGGCTAGTTGCGCGCCCTGCTCTTCAATCGCCTTTTGACGCTCGGCTTCGATTCCGGCCCGTTGCGCCTGAAGCTCCCGCTGCAGATTCAGGGCTTTTTGCTTTTCAGCCGACGCTTCCGCCATGCCACGCGCAATCTCCTCCTTGCGCCGGGCGACGATCGCGCTGACCGGCTTGAACAGAAAGCGCCGGAGCAGCCAGACCAGGATCAGAAAGTTGGCCGCCTGCAGCGCGAACGTCCACCAACTGAAATTCATCGCGCGAAAGGGTTTGCGAACAGCAGCAGCAGGGCGACCACCAGGCAGTAGATCGCCATCGTCT
>CAWDLC010000018.1:0-5592 GCA_963803045.1 Binataceae bacterium (SeqCode)
TTATGTTGACGTTTAACAGTTGCGTATTGTTGATCGGCATCGTCAGTTCGGCGCGCGCCGGCAGCGACCGGAGCGAGCCGCGGAATTGTTCGCGCTCCAGTGCCATCCACGGCGGGACGCCGCGGCGCTGCGCCATCTCGATTGCCTCGACGATCACCTTCTTGGTGCGGCTCGCCTCGGCCACGCTGATCACACTGCCAACTCACCAGGTACGAGGGAATCGTGACTTTCTTGCCGTTGACCTGGATATGGCCGTGGCGAACCACTTGGCGCGCCTGCGCCAGCGAACTGGCGAAGCCGAGGCGATAAACCACGTTGTCAAGCCGCCGCTCGAGCAGCACCAGCAGGTTCTCGCCGGTAATTCCCGGCCATCCGCTCAGCGATCTCGAAGTAGGCGAGAACTGCGTCTCCATCAATCCGTAGATGCGCTTGACCTTCTGCTTTTCGCGCAACCGAATCGCGAATTCCGAAAAACGCGTGCGCGCCTGGCCGTGCGCGCCGGGCGGATAATTGCGCCGCTCGATCGCGCACTTGTCGCTGTAGCATCGCTCTCCCTTGAGAAAGAGCTTCAGCCCTTCGCGCCGGCACAGCCGGCATACCGGACCCAGATTCCTTGCCATCCTCGATTACGCCTTTCACTCGCGTGCGTTTCACTGTTTCACTGTGTTTCGCTTTTCCACTGCATCCGGCATCAGACTCTGCGCCGCTTCGGCGGACGGCATCCGTTGTGCGGAATCGGCGTCACATCCTTGATTGAGATGACGCTCAGTCCCGCGCGCTTGCAGCGCGCGCACCGCCGATTCGCGTCCGCCGCCCGGGCCTTTGACGTAAACGATCACCGCGCGCATCCCGACCTCCGAGCACTTGCGCGCGCACGCCTCCGCCGCCATCTGTGCTGCGAACGGCGTACCCTTGCGCGAGCCCTTGAAGCCCACCGAGCCGGCGCTCGACCATGCGATCACCGGTCCCTGCGGGTCGGTGATCGTCACGATGGTGTTGTTGAAGGTCGCGTGCACATGCGCGACGCCCTCGGGCACCGTTGCGCCGCACCTTCTTGCGCCGCGGCGCGGCGCGGGTGCTCCAGCGGCGCCGGCCGCAGCCGCGGGTGTCGCAGCAGCGCGGCCTTCCTTTCGGGTGCGGCTTTCGTCTCTTTGATTTCTTCAGCCATTCTTTTTCCGTAAACTCGTCCTGAGATCGCGCTAGCCCTTGGGCGGCGCCTGCTTCTTGCCCGCGACAACTTTGCGCGGACCCTTGCGCGTGCGCGCGTTGGTATGCGTGCGTTGGCCGCGCACCGGAAGTCCGCGACGATGGCGAATCCCGCGGTAGCATCCCAGATCCATCAGCCGCTTGATCGACTGCTGCAACTCGCGACGCAGATCGCCTTCGACCTTGAAGTCCGTGTCGATCGCCTGACGGATACGGACCTGCTGGTCGGCCGACAGGTCGTCGGTCTTGGTCGCCGGATCGACTTTGGCTGCGGCAAGAATTTTGAGCGCGCGCGGCCGGCCGATTCCGTAGATGTAGGTCAGCGCGATCTCCATCCGTTTGTTCTTGGGCAGTTCGACTCCAGCTATGCGTGCCATCGCGAAACCCTTCCTAGCCCTGACGCTGCTTGTGGCGCGGGTTCGAGCACAGGATGCGCACCACGCCCTGGCGGCGCACGACCTTGCAGTTCTTGCAAATTTTTTTCACCGACGCTCGGACTTTCATATTTCGCCAATCTCTATCCGGCGCGCCCGCTAGCGCATCCGGTACGTAATCCGGCCGCGCGTCAGGTCGTAAGGCGACAACTCGACCGTGACCTTGTCGCCGGCCAGAATCTTGATGTAATGCATCCGCATCTTGCCCGAGATATGAGCCAATACCTGTGCCCATTGTCGAGCGTCACCCTGAACATCGCGTTGGGCAGCGCTTCCTGAACGGTTCCCTTACTTCGATTGCGTCGCCCTTAGACATTTTCGAGCTCGCTCAAGATTTCCGGCCCGTTGGCGGTAATCGCGATCGAATGCTCGAAATGGGCAGATAGTTTACCGTCCGCCGTCACCGCCGTCCAGCCGTCGTAAAGGATCTCCAGATCCGGGCTTCCCTCGTTAACCATCGGCTCAATCGCCAGCGCCATTCCCTCGCTGCAGCCGCGGATTAGGCATCCCGAGACGGAAATAATTCGGCACCTGCGGATCTTCATGGAGCTGGCGGCCGATGCCATGTCCCGCAAAGTCGGTCACGACCGAAAACCCCGCCCGCTCGACCGTGTCCTGCACCGCGCGCGCGATATCGCTGATCCGATTGCCCGCGCGAGCCTGCGCGATTCCCGCGTAGAGCGCCTCGCGCGTCACCCGCAGCAGTTTCGTGACCCGGTCCGGCACCGGGCCGACCGCGACCGTGCGCGCCGAGTCGCCGTAGAAGCCCTGGTACACCACGCCGAAATCGAGCCCGACGATATCGCCGGCCTTCAACTTGCGGCTCGACGGGATGCCATGGACGATCTCATTGTTAACCGACACGCACAGGCACTTCGGATAAACGACGTCGCCCGGTTTATAACCCTTGAACGCCGGCTTCGCGCCTTTTTTGTAGGTCAGCTCCTCGGCCAGCTTATCGAGCTCCTCGGTCATGATTCCGGGCCGCACCGCTGCCGCCAGCGCTTCGAGGATCTCGGCGACTACCTGGTTCGCATGGCGCATCACGGCGATTTCCGTCGGGGTTTTGATAGTAATCAAGGTCGCGCGCGCCCCACGCCTGCTCCGGCCTGTCCCGCCGGCTCATCAACTGCGGCCAGAATTCGCTTCTCGATTTCGTCGCTGCGCCCCACTCCGTCAACCTGCGCGAGCAGCCCGAGCCGCCCATAATAATCGAGCAGCGGTCGCGTCGCCGCCTCATAAACCTTGATCCGTTCGCGTATGGTTTCCTCGGCGTCGTCCTCGCGTTGATAAAGTTCGCCGCCGCACTTATCGCACACGCCCGCTTTAGCGGCCGGCTCGAAGACTACGTGATACATCGCAGCGCAATTCCTGCAGGTGCGCCGTCCTGAAATTCGTCTCACGACCTCTTCGTCCGGCACGATCACCGCGACAACCTTGTCGAGCTTCAGCCCCGCGCGCTCGAGTGCCGCCGCCAGCGCCTCGGCCTGCATCACGTTGCGGGGAAATCCGTCGAGGATAAACCCGTTCTGGGCGTCTTTTTTTGCAGCCGCTCCGCGATCAGCTTCAGCACGAACTCGTCGGGGACCAGTTGCCCGCGCTCCATGTAGCTGGCCGCCTCGCGGCCAAGCTCCGAGTTTTCGCGCACGACCGCACGCAAAAGATCGCCGCTGGCAATTTGCGGGATGCCCCACAGCTCGCCCAGGACCCGCGCTTGCGTACCCTTGCCCGCACCCGGCGGGCCCAACAGCACAAGCCGCACCAGCTAGGCGCCCCTCTTGGTCTTGACCCGTCCGCGGCGCATGAATCCTTCGTAGTTGCGGGTCAGCAGATGGGTTTCGATTTGCGCAACCGTGTCCAGCGCCACACCCACCACGATCAGCAGCGCGGTGCCACCGAAAAAGAACGGCACGTTGAAGCGCGCGATCAGAATCGTCGGCAGCACGCACACGGCGCTGACGTAAACCGCGCCGCCGAGCGTGATTCGCGACAGCACGCGATCGATATAGTCGGCGGTAAAACGGCCCGGCCGGATCCCCGGGATAAAGCCGCCATACTTTTTCAGATTGTCGGCAACGTCCACCGGGTTAAAAGTCACCGACGTGTAAAAGTAACAGAAGAAGACGATCAGCCCGACGTAAACCAGGTCGTAATAGAATCCACCCGGCGTCAGGTAGCTCGAGTACGGTTTCAGAAATGGAACGAAGGTGGCCAGCGTCGCCGGGAACACCAGCAGCGCCGAGGCAAAGATCGGCGGAATAACGCCCGAGGTGTTGATCTTCAGCGGCAGATGCGAACTCTGACCGCCGTAAACGCGGCGTCCAACCACCCGGCGCGCATACTGGATCGGGATGCGCCGCTGCGCCGTCTCGATGTAGACGATACCGCCGATCACGCCGGCTGCGACTGCCAGGATGAAGATGAGCAAGAAGATGCTCATTTCGCCCTCGCGCACGAACTGCGCCGTGGTGCCGATCGCGCTGGGCAGGCGCGCCACGATTCCCGCCATGATGATCAGCGAGATGCCGTTGCCGATTCCGCGCTCGGTAATCTGCTCGCCAATCCACATCAGGAACATCGTGCCCGCGGTGACGGTGAGCACCGTCATCACGATAAACCCCGGTCCGGGATTGTAAACGATGCTGCCGCCGCCGGGCGCCTGAATCTTTTCGAGCGAGAACGCGATCATCGTGCCCTGAAACAGCGCCAGGGCCACCGTGCCGTAGCGTGTGTACTGGGTTATCTTGCGGCGGCCCGCCTCGCCTTCCTTGTAGAGCTCGTCGAGATAGGGCGACGCGATTTTCAGCAGGTCAAGGACAATCGCGACCGAGATGTACGGCATGATGCCGAGCGCGAGGACCGAGAAGCGCTCAAGCGCGCCGCCCGAAAACAGGTTGACCCATCCGAACAGCGTGCCGCTGGCCGCGTCGAAAAACGACGCGAGCGCCTGCCCGTCGATGCCGGGCGTCGGCACGGCCACGCCGAGACGGTACACGGCCAGCATAAAAGCCGTGAACACCAGCCGTCGGCGCAACTCCGGGATGCGCGAGGCGTTTGAAAACCCATCCAGCATCTAGCTTTCGGTGGACGTTACCAACTCCGCGACGCCGCCTGCGGCAGCGATTTTGTCCAGCGCGCTTTTCGAGAACGCATCGGCGCGCACTTTAATCTTACTTTTCAGATCGCCGTCGCCCAAAATCTTGACCTTGCGCCCGGCGGGGATCAGTCCGCGCGCGGCGAGCACGGCGGCATCGATCGTGACGCCCTCGGCGAAGTCGCCCAGCCGCGACAGGTTCACAATCGCGAATTCGTCGCGGCGCGCCTGGGCCCTCAGCGTGCGTCGAAAACCCTGCTTGGGCAAGCGTCGCTGCAGCGGCATCTGGCCGCCTTCGTAACTCGGCGGCGTGTTGCCGTGCGAGCGCGCGCCCAGTCCCTTCTGCCCGCGGCCTGCGGTCTTGCCGTGGCCGGAGCCGATTCCCCGGCCGACCCGGCGTTTGCGATGCGTCGATCCAGGAGACGGTTTTAAATCCTTCAAATCCATGACTGAGCTTAATCCTTGAGCTCGACCACCAGGTGCTTAAGACGCTTGACCATCCCTTCGACCGCGGCGCTGCGCTTGAGCTCGCGCACGCTTCCGACTTTGCCCAGGCCCAGCCCCTTGACGGTCTCGCGCACGCGCCGATTGGTGCTGATCGGACTGCCGACGAGCTTCACGCGAATTTTATCGGACATCGTAAACCTCGATCACGCGGCAGCTTCGGGATGATTCGGCGTGCGTCCGCGAAGCCGATTAATATCCTGCACGCTGCGCAGTTCGGCCAAAGCCTCGAGCGTCGCTCTCACCAGGTTGTGAGGATTCGACGAGCCCAGCCGCTTGGTCAAAATATTGCGGATTCCCGCCAGTTCGACGACCGCACGCACACCGCCCGCCGCGATTACTCCGGTGCCCTCC
>CAWDLC010000019.1:0-84402 GCA_963803045.1 Binataceae bacterium (SeqCode)
GTTATGACCTGCCCAACGTGGTGGGCAGAAGCGAGAAGATGCAGAAGGTGATGGACCTCATCACCCAGGTTGCTGCCAGCCGTGCCACGGTGTTGATTACCGGGGAGAGCGGCACCGGCAAGGAACTGATCGCCAAGACCATCCATGCCACCAGCCCCCGCGCCGATCGGGCCTTTGTTCCTGTGAACACCGGCTCCATGCCTGTCGATTTGCTCGAAAGTACACTTTTTGGGCACGTCAAGGGCGCTTTCACTTCCGCCATCGCCACCAAGCGCGGGCTTTTCGAAGTGGCGAACCAAGGCACCATCTTTTTTGATGAGATCGGGACCGTGGGCGTGGAGACTCAAACCAAGCTGCTGCGCGTCATTCAGGAGCGCGAGTTCATGCGCCTGGGCGGCACGGAAAACATCAAAGTGGACGTGCGCATTCTGGCCGCCACCAACGCCGACTTGCGCAAGATGGTGGTGGACGGCAGATTCCGCGAAGACCTGTTTTACCGCCTGAACGTCATCACCCTTGAGTTGCCGCCGCTACGTGAGCGTAAGGAAGACGTTCCCCAATTGGCCGAGCATTTTCTACGGAAATTCTCCGCCGAGAATAGCCGCACGGGTCTGCAGTTTACTCCTGAAGCCCTGAAGGTCATGATGGATTACGCCTGGCCGGGAAACGTCCGCGAGCTTGAGAACGCCGTCGAGCGCGCCGTGGTGCTGGCCTCCGGCTCGTCGCTCGGGACGGAACTTCTTCCCAAGCAACTCTTCCACAATGGCTCGAGCCAGGCAGGCTCTTTTCCCGCCGAAAGCCTCGATGGGCGCTCATTGTTTGAGGTTATGGAGTCTTGCGAGCGCCGCATCATCCTCGATATGCTCAACCGCACCAACTGGAGCCAGACCGAAGCCGCCGAGCGCTTCAAGATCCCCCTCTCCACCCTCAACCAGAAAATCAAACGCCTGCAAATCGACGTCAAACGCCGCGGCGTATGACGCTGTTCGAGGGCAGTAGGCGGAAGGCAAAAAGCAGTAGACGGTAGACAGCCGGAGCCGGGCAGGTTGGGTGGGGCCGAACGGCGTTCGACCTTCGGGGACACTTTCCGGGCACTTAAGGGCAGAGTGCAGTAGGCGGGCCTGGCGCAGAGCGCAACTCTGCGATTCACATCTCTGACCGTGCCCGCCGATATTCCTATGATGCCGATCTGCGGACGCCACTTTGAGCCGGGCCAATGGCCGTTTTTCACCGCCAGGGGCGGGGAGCGCCGCCCGGCGGAGCCAAAAAAGTAAAGTCAAAAGGCAAAAGCCCGACATCCAAAAATCCTTGCCAAAAAAACCAGAATTTACGACCATGCATGGCGGAGTACTCCCGCTGACCGCGGGATCACTCGGCGATACCTACTTAGGATGACAAGGTTTTCTAGGAGTGAACCATGCCCTTCAGCCGACGTTCTTTTTTGAAGAGAGCGGGCGCCGCATCGATAGCGAATTCCCGATTGCCGGGCTGGGCCGGACAACTCGGGATCGGAGAGTTGAGGGCCGAGCAGTTAAGCCCTTCGCCGAGGGGCGGAAATCCCATTGTTGTCGGCAAGGGTTTGTGCGACCCTCAGGTCCGCATTTACGGGGACCAGGCATACCTATATGCCACGCACGATGCCGTACCGGCGAGCGCCGACTTCATCATGAACGACTGGTGGGTGTGGCATTCGGAGGACCTCGCGCATTGGCAACAGGTTAGCACTCTGCGGCCCGAGGACACCTACTGGGGCAAGCCCTGGAACCAATGCTGGGCGACCGATGCCATGAGCCGTAACGGGCAATACTACTTTTACTTCTCGCGTGGGCCGGAGGAGATTGGCGTCGTGCGGAGCGACTCTCCGGCCGGGCCATGGAAAGATCCCCTGGGCAAGCCCCTGATCGCCAAGGGCTCGACGCCGACGCTGGCCCGAGACCCGGGAATCCTTCAGGAGAAAGATGGGACCAGTTACATTGTGTTCGGCTGCTGGGACTTTTACATCGCGAAGTTGAATGAAGACATGATTTCCCTGGCCGAGACGCCGCGGAAGATCCTGCTCGACCGGAAGATGGGTCCGTACGGGCCGGGGAAACTGGATGACAAGCCGTTCCTGCACCAACGCGGGGGAATCTATTACCTATCGTGGGGCTGTTACTACGCCATGTCCGGCAACCCGTACGGCCCGTACATCTACAAAGACTCGATCATCAAAGCGGAGCATACGGCTCCGGAACTGCGGAAGAGGTTAACCTTCGACCGGCATGGGTCGTTTTTCGAGCTGCACAACCAATGGTATTTCATCTGCAACGACCAATCCTGGCCGGGAACATGCGAATACTATCGCGATTCCGTCATTAGCTACGTGCATTATCGCGACAACGGAGAGATCGCGACGATTGACCTCAACCTGACCGGCGCCGGCCAGTATGATGTCGCGCAAAAGCGCATCAATGCCGCTGACTTTTTCAGCGCCGTGGGAGCAGAGGTGCGAGAGTGTCCTGAGGATGGATACGAAGTTCGCGGCATACACCGCGAGGGAGTACTGGCTTACCCCAACGTGCGGAATATCCCGGTGAACGCAACGCTATCCCTGCGGTTTGCGTGCGGCAATCAAGAGGGGTGTTCCATCGAGATTTGGAGTGGCGGGCTGCTGCTAGGGACGTGCCGGGTTTCTCCTACCGGGGGCTGGGATGTTTATCGAACGGTGGACAGTAAGCTGAAAGTATCGCAGCCCCAAAGTGACATCCGTCTAGTCGTTCGAGGGGGAACGGGCGAGTTGCTCCGGCTTCGCTGGTGGGGATTCGCATAAAGCGGTCTGATACAGGAAGGTCTTGTTTCCCTCCCTCTTTTAAAGTAAACGCGGGGCCCTTCGGGTAAAGAACTGTCTCACCTCCTCCCACGAAAGGGCACGAGCATGTCCGGCGCCGGGTCCTTTTCTGCGTCGTCGAAAAGGGATGTGGTAAATGAGCGCCCAGAAATTCGCGGACTTGCGGGAGAGCCTCCGCTCGGTGCGGAGCACTTCGACGGTTTGCGCTTCCGAGAACGTGTCCCGCAGCCAGGCAACGGCCTTGTCATCGCCGAGTTCCAGGACGCGGGCAATGGTGTAGGCCAGGGAGGAAACCGGGTCAAACTTGTCCAAGTTCGTGGCCCAGAACAACGGGCGCAAAGCTTGTGGGATCATAGAGATATTCTAGAACCGCCATTCAGGAGGTCAAGGAGCAGGGGCGGCAGGTCCTAATCTAAACGTGGCGCCGCCCTTTAGGGCGGCCTATGCCGGGCTGAAGCCCGGCGCTACTTCCCGTGGTAGAATGCCCACACAAGATCGTCGTGATTTCCGCTCTCGGGAGGTGCCCATGCGGCGTCGACCGGCCGTGACCGTCCTCATGCTCATCACAGCAGTGATTCTGACGCTGCCCCTGCGGGTGCAACAGAAAGATGTAGCGCAGGGCCCGCGGTTCGGCCCTGCGGCATTTCCATCGACATGTGCCGCCACGGCGCTGCCCGCGGGAGGGCAACAAGGATCCGTAGCGCCGGGCTTGAGCCCGGCACGTGCTTACGTAGCGGCGAGTTTACCTCGCCATGGCGGCGTAAAGCCGCCGCTACGTCTCGGTGGCGATCAGCTTCGCCCCCGTCGTGGACATAAACGGCGACGGGCGTCGGTACATTCTGGTGATCGGCGCAGATGGAGTTCCGTGGTGGGAGAACAGCGCAACGAAGCCCAGAATGAATCCAGAACTGAACACGCGGGGTGTACAATAATCGCCAAAGGAGGCCGCGATGCGCTTTCTCCTTTGGACTGCCCTCGTGTGGATCGGTATGCCGCTATGCGCCGCGGGGCCGGGCACGGTCCAACAGGCCGCCCAGCGTTTCGAAGAAATATGCTCGAAGGTTCCCGCGCCACTTGGGTCGCAGTTCCGTTTTCTGGCGGTGAGGGGGCTGAAGGCCCGCCATCCTGAACTTGCGCAAAAGCTGATGCCAGCGACCGAGAAATTGCCGCCCGCACCTCGCGAAGAACCCGCAGTCTCACCTGCCGAAGTAGCCATCTATCAGCAGTTCGGACGCTTCGGTCAAGTCTCTACTGATCCTGAACGCGCGAAGCTCCTCATCGATCTGGCGTCTCAGGTGCGTGCGTTGCCTCCCGGCGCAACCAAGCTCCTACTGGCCTGGAATTTGCGCGGCGAGGTTACCGAAGGGGATATGGGGCCGGAGGCGATGACGGTTGTAGCCGAGACGCTCGCCGAGTCGATCAAGGGCGCTCCACCTAATGCTGGCATCTACCTTGACCTCGCGAGCCTCATTCACTACGAGGGTGTGCGGCCTCCCATGGAGGACCCCGCGCTCGATGCGGCGCTTGCTCTGCTGGAACTCCGCGAGAGCCTTGCCCAGGAATCCCCCTTTGCGCTCACGGCTCTTGACGGCCGAGTCTATTCACGGGTCGCCTTGCGTGGCAAGATCGTACTGGTGAACTTCTGGGCCACCTCGTGCATGCCCTGCCGCAAAGAGATGCCGGACCTGGAGAAACTGTATCGCGAGTACGGCGATAAGGGTTTGGTGGTGTTGGCCATTTCGACGGAAGAGCGCGCGGTGGTCGCCAAGTTCATTGCGGAGAAGGGCTACTCGTTTCCGGTTCTACTCGATCCCGGCGGCAAGGCCAGCGCCGATTTTGATGTCGAGGGTATTCCGAGGAGTTTCCTGTTCGATCGCCAAGGCAGGTTGGTAGGCGAAGCTCTCGACAGCCGCAGCGAGTCTCAGTTCAGGTCGATGGTGAAGGCGGCAGGTTTGGAATAGGCCGCTTTCTCACCGAGTGCGCCCAAGTGCCGCTGACCCGAAACCAGTTCGCGCCACGCTGGCTGGGAGATTTCCACCTTGCGCAACTCGATCACGACGTAGGGGCAGGCCTCGTGCCTGCCCTCCCCGTCGGCGTGGCCGACTTCCGGCGGCCCACGAGGCGCGCCCTACATTTTCCATCCGCACAAATCCAACACAGATTCCAAACAATGCTAGCCCAACTTTCGCAGTTGAGGCGACAAGCGCCAGCTAAGTAGTTTATTTTCAGCAAAGCGGTCTCGAAGGTCTACACTACATTTTGAGCTGCACCTGTTGGTCGGTGACGGTCTCCGCCGGCTTGATGCGTGGCGGAGGTTGCGACGGCAGTGACAGGTGAAGTTGGTGGAGCAGGAGCATCTGCTCTGGTTCGGGTTGCGTATAGCGCGGCATGATCAGCCAGCGCCCGTCGGTGGTGGGCAGGCAGACATCCAGCATTTGAATTGTCGCCAATTTTTCCAGCACGCCGCGGGGTGTCAACCCCGGAGCGCAGGGGGCCAACCGGTGCCGGAGCGTGACCGACAGGGCGTAAGCCAGGAAAGCCACGAAGATGTGGGCCTCCACGCGCTTTTCCACTTGATGATAAATCGGACGCAGTCCCAGTTCGCTCTTCAAGGTTTTGAAGGCAGCTTCAATTTGGGTCAGTAAGATATAGAGTTCCCAGAGCACTTCCGGCTTTTCTCCCAGCAGGTTCGAGCGCAGCAGATAGTGGCCGTCGCGCAACTCCGCCTTCCGCAACTTCTCTTTGTCCAAGCGAAAAGAAAACGTCTGACGGGTGACTTCCTCTCCCTCTTGGGGCAAGCCGATCGGCACGAAGCCGAAGGCGCGTCCCGCTTCCTTTTTAGCCGCGCCGATCCGCAGCAGCAGTTGATCGCGTGCCGGAGCACTGCGGCGCAGCTTGCGCAAGGTCTTTAGCAAGCGCACCAACTTGCGCCGCCGCATGGCACGTTCCTTGGCGTGCCTCCCCGCGCTCTTGGCCAGCACGTACAGTTCGCCATCCGCGGCGAACAACTTCACTTCCACCGACTCACGCACTTTCTGCCAGGGCAATTCCAGCCAGCGCTTTTCGTACTGCTGAATCTTGCCGCGCGGCGTCCCCACCAGGTAGAAAACTTCTCGACCCCCGGTGCGCATTTCTTCCAGTACTTCTTCCGTAGGAACCCCCCGGTCCATCACCCACACCCGCCGTGCCCGTCCATACTGCGCTTCGATCTTGTCCAGAAATCCTCGCAGCGTGGTGCGGTCCGAAGTGTTGCCCGCCAGCACTTCATAAGCCAGCGGAAATCCTTCCGGCGTCACCACCAGCGCGATCACCACCTGCCGGCAATCGCCGCGATGATCCCGGCTGTAGCCATGCTTCGCCTTGGGAATCTCCTCGCCTTCCCCTTCGATGTAGGTGCTCGTCAGGTCGTAGAGCAGCACATCGAAGCGCGCCTGAAACAGCTCTTGCCAGCGTTGCCGCAGATGATCGAACAGCGCGGTCTTGTGTTCCCCCAGGCGGTCCAGACATCGATACAAACGGTCCTTCTCCGCTACGGCAAAGCCCGTGCCTAACAGATCTCCCAGGGCGCTCTGGTCAAACCCCTGCCGGTGCAAACGGAACTCGCTGCCCGGCGCCACCAAGCGGCTCACCACAAGCAGCTCCAGCACCTTCGCCCACGGCACTTCTTCCCGCCCCTTACCCAAACGATCTTGCCAAAACGCGCTCAGCCCCAATTGCCGCCACAGTTCGCACCCCAGCCAATAGTTGCCAAACGCCCGCGGTCGCCGCAGTTCCATCTCCTTCAGCTTCACCTGCACGCCGTCCAGCGCGTCGGCTGGCAGCGCCCGGTCCTCGGGAAATAAACTCAGGCTCGCCGCCCGCTGCTCGGCTTCATCAAACACCTCCAGCGTCTTGCGCCACGCCGCCTGCTGACTGTCGTTGATCTCGCCCAAATACAAAACCCGCCGCTGCACCACCCGCCCCGAACGCAGCCGCCGACTCTCCTCCACGCTCCAATCGCGGTGCTCCTTGCCGTCTTTGATTCGCTTGTTCGCACGCAGGTACATGGCTGGCCGCCATTGTGCCAAGCTTGAGCGGAGATGAAAAGGGGGTAGGTCTACACTACAAGCCCTTTTGTACAACCCCCATTGAAGTTTCAAGAGTTACCGCGATGCCCACACCGAATTTCACCTGGAATGGCTCCGAGCTGCGAAAGTCGGGCTAGAAAGCCAGCGGTACCCACGATATGTCAGAAACAAAATGGGTTAGCGTTGATTGGAGGAAGTTTTGCCGAAATCTATGTTATTGAAATTAAGACGTTTAGACAATTCTCAGGTGGCGTGGAGGGGGAAGGAAAATCTCCAGCAAATCGACGAGCGAAGCCTGAAGGTTATTGAAAACAAAGATGTGGGTTTAATGTATCCCGTGAAGTTAATGAAAAAACAACTGGTTATGCCTTCAACCCCGTGATGTTAGTGAAAAGAAAATGAGTTATTAAAACCAAAGGTGACATGTGGTGAGTGACAGGCGAAGGCAGCGGGCCGTTCGGTGGGCAGTCTGGTACCTGGCAGATCGTCAAAAAGTAGCGCACGAGCAGCGCCGACAACCCACTCCCCGCGTGACACACTTCCCCGCTTCACTTATCGGCAGTCCTAGGTGAGGAGATGAACCAAAATGCTGCGCCAGAGGTTTTTCATTGTCCCAATGACCCGATGGCCAAATGACCCGATGATTCGCTCACATCAGCGACTGCATCACCTGATCCAGGACTTCCTTGGGCGGGCGCACCTTGGATTCCGGGAGCGTGGCCAGCGGTTCCTCCATCACATTCAACAGGTCGATGAAGTTGGGCCGCTTGGGGGTCCACATAGAAGAGCCCGGTCACGATTTCGCCCTTGTCGTGGGATTCGGTGAGCATCTGCAAGGCTGCGCCCTTGTTGGTGGGGTCGTAGTCGGTGGTGAGCTTGCGCAGCAGCACTTGCGAACCGTCGTGCAGGGTAATGCTGGTGGTGGTTCCCGGGTCATAGTCCACGGAAATATCTTCGAAGAACGGAACAAAGCTCACGTCCGCGACCGGCTCGTCGTGGTCCTTGACGTAGCTGTAGGACTTGGTGGAGCCTTCGTGGTCATTGAAGGTGACGCAGGGAGAAATGACGTCGAGCATGGAGGTGCCGTTGTGGGCGAGCGCGCCCTTGATGAGCGCCAGCAATTGCCGCTTGTCGCCGGAGAAGGATCGGGCCACATACGTGGCGCCGAGCTGAATGGCCAGCGCGCAGGTATCGATGGGCGGCAGATCGTTGACGACCCCGGTCTTGAGCTTCGAACCCATGTCGGCGGTGGCGGAGAATTGGCCCTTGGTCAGGCCGTAGCAGCCGTTGTCTTCAATGATGTAAATGAGGGGAAGGTTGCGCCGCATCAAGTGCACGAACTGTCCGATGCCGATGGAGGCGGTGTCGCCATCGCCGCTCACTCCCATGGCGATGAGGTGGCGGTTGGCCAGCAAGGCGCCGGTGGCCACGCGAAGGCATGCGCCCGTGGACGGCGTTCACGCCGTAGGCGCTATTCAGGAAGTAGGCGGGGCTTTTGGACGAGCAGCCAATGCCGGAAAGCTTGGCGACGCGGTGGGGTTCAACGCCCATTTCGAAGCAGGCTTCAATGATGCGCTCGGAAATGGCGTTGTGGCCGCAGCCCGCGCAGAGCGTGCTCTTGTTGCCCTTGTACTGAGCCATCTCCAGGCCCACGCGATTGGTCTTGGCGGATGGGGAAGAGGGAACCGTGGTGGTTGCCATGTTAGTTTCGAGCCTCCTGGGAAGCAATTTCGTCGGTTACGGAACGCGCGTCAAGCGGGCAAGCCGTCATAGTGGCGGACGCTGCGGAGCTTCGCGATCTCGTCCGCGCTCGATTCCAAGCCGCAGCAAGCCCAGCATCTGGGCGTCGCGGTTCTGATCCACGACGTAAACGCGCTGGTAGCGGTTGATAAAATCATGAACTTCCGGGGTAAAGGGGAAAGCCCGCAAGCGGCAATAGCCGGCGTCGATATCGTGCTCGCGCCGCAACTGGTCAAGGCTCTCTTCGATGGCCCAGTGGCTGGTGCCGTAGGCGATGATGCCCACTTCGGGTTTCTCCGATTCCACGATGATGGGGCCGGGAACCTTGTGGCGAGCGGTTTCAAACTTGTGGGCCAGCCGGTCCACATTGTTCACGTAAACGTCGGGCCGCTCGCTGTAAATGGCTTTTTCATTGTGGCCGCTGCCGCGCGCAAACCAGCCGCACAGGCGGTCGGGCGTTCCGGGCAGGGTCCGGTAGCCGATGCCGTCGCCATCCACGTCCTTGTAACGCTCAAAGCCGCCCATGCGGCGCACATCCTCGGCGCTCAGCACCTTGCCGCGCGCGATGGGCTTGGTGGGATAGGGGAAGGGGTCGGACATCCAGGTGTTCATACCCAGGTCGAGGTCGCTCATGACGAATACCGGGCGTCTGCAAATCCTCGGCAAGATCAAACGCCTCAATGGCCATGGTGAAACATTCACTCACCGAGCAAGGCAGGAACATGGGGTGCTTGGTGTCGCCGTGGGAAAGGAGGGCGGTGGAGAGGATGTCGCCCTGCGCGGTGCGCGTGGGAAGGCCCGTGGAGGGTCCCACGCGCTGGATATCGAAGATCACCGCGGGGATTTCCACGTAATATCCGAAGCCGGTAAATTCCGCCATCAGGGAAATGCCCGGTCCGGCCGTCGCGGTCATGGAGCGCGCCCCGGCCCAGCCCGCGCCCAGAGCCATGCCCAGCGCCGCGAGTTCATCCTCCGCCTGCACGATGGCAAAGGTCGCCTTGCCGGTTTCTTTGTCGATGCGATAGCGCTTCATGTAATCGGTCAGCGTTTCGCAGACGGTGGAAGAGGGAGTGATGGGGTACCACGTCACCACCGTGACGCCGGCAAACATCGCACCCAGAGCGGTGGCGGCGTTCCCTTCAATCAGGATCTTGCCCTGGGTTTCGTTCATGCGCTCCAGGGTGTAGGGGTCCGCTTTCACCAGGTTCTTTTCGGCGAATTCATAGCCGGCGCGCGCGGCGTTCCAGTTCAATTCCGCGGCCTTGGCTTTCTTGCGGAATTGCTTCTGCAGCGCCTTGTGGATTTCCTCCATCTCGATGCCCAGCAGCTTCGCCAGGACGCCGTCGTAAATCATGTTGCGGACGAGCTTGCGCAAACGCGCGTCCGGGCACACCGGCGCCACCAACTGATCGAACGGCACGGGGTAGAAAATCACGTCATCGCGCAGACGCTTCAAATTCAGCCGCTCGTCGTAAACGCAGGCCGCGCCCGGCTTGAGGCCCAGCACATCTTCTTCGGCGGTCTCGGGGTTCATCGCCACCATGTATTCGCTATCCTGGCGGCGCGCGATGTAGCCGTGCTTGGAAGCCCGGATCGTAAACCAAGTCGGCAGGCCGGCGATGTTGGAGGGAAATAGGTTCTTTCCGGAAACCGGAATCCCCATCTGAAAAATCGCTCGGAGCAAAACGAGATTGGCGGTTTGACTGCCCGAGCCGTTTACCGTCGCCACCTGGATGCTGAGGTCGTTGATGATCTGTGCTTGCCCGGCGGGTGACGCGTCTTCTTTCGGCTCAACGTGAGTGGTTGCCATCGGATTCCCCTTGAATTCCCTTTGAGGATGGGAAGTAATTTGGGATTTACTCCCTGCCGCACGCGTTCGGGGCAAGCCACAAGGTATGAGCCGCGAGGCGCCCCCAGTGCGGCGGTTTTGCCGGGGAGAGAAGCAGGCTAAGGAATTACCATTCCGTCCAGAGCCTAACTCCAGACCCATCGGAATCTCGCGATCTCATAACGGACGGCCCTCTCCCTCAACCATGCCATTATATCAAACCTGACGGCCAATTTGGCCCATAAGATGCCACTGCACCCCACGACACATCATCCTTTGGCTCTGCGAACGAATTTGGTTGCGAGGGGGATGGAGGAGATTTTCAGGGGGCTTGCCTTTGGGGTAGGCTCGGCGGTTTATAAGGCAACAAAGGGACGATGGCGCTGGGGCGGCCACGTTACCGAGTCCGCCGCGCGAAGATTGGCCTGTCCACCAAGGCTCCGAAGTTGGGGGCGCGGCGTAAGCCGGGCCCCCGGAAAGTCGTGCGTTTGGGTTTGCCCGCTGCTGATCTCCTTACTGCGCGGCCACGGAATAAACACGCACCGGCCCTAGAAGTCCCGAAGGCAGCAATGGCGAGTTCGCCTTGTAGGGCTTCACATCGGCGAACGTGTACTTCGTCGTCGCGTCGGGTTGTTGATCGCCGATCAGCCGGTTGACCCAGGCATTGATCACCTTGATCGTCACTTCGTTCGCGCCCGGCTTCAGCGCGCTGGTGGCATCCACGCGGTACGGTGCGTGCCACACGAGGCCCAGCGGCTTGCCGTTCACCGTCACCTCCGCCAGGTTCTTCACGTCGCCCAGGTCGATCCACAACTTCGCCCCCTTCTTGAACCAGTCCGGCGAAGCCTGAATCGTCTTGGTGTAAGTGCCGGTTCCGGAGAAGTACTTCACCCCCGCATCCGTGCTGTCAGTCCACGAAATCAGCTTGTCCAGCGTGATGGATGCCGGCGCGCCACGGCCCGGCTGGAAGCCCACCTTCCACGAGCCCTCCACCGTTGCGAGTTCCGTCTCCACCACCTTGGGCAAAGTGCGCGAAGTTGCCTTCGTCGCCTTGCGGAACACCACGAACACCGTACCCCAGGGCTCCAGATGCAATGGCACAGTGGTGCGGCCGTCGGCGATATGGTAAGACACGGGCTCCGCACTGCCGGTCTCGGCATGCCAGAGTTCCGGCGCCTTGCCGGTTACGCGGAAGGTTGCATCCACCGTCTCGTCGCGGTCATTGCGGTTATCCACGAAGTACAGATCGCCATCGGCCAGCTTGCGATGCACAAAGAGAAGGCGCGTGTCGCTCTCCGGCTTGGTGTAGTCGAAGTCCGGCGCCACCTTCAACGCATTGAAGACATCCGTCAGGCTCTGGCCCGCGTACACCGTGCCTTTGCCCACGTTGTGCACGCCCGTGCCGCCGCCAAACAGTTCGTCGTTCAGTTTGTTGAACTCCGCCTGGTCGTCGGCAAGGCTGGGATCGTCGGTCGGTTTCCCACCGGCCACCACGGCGCCATCCTCCACCAGTTTGTGAATGGCACGCAGCACCGGCAACGACATGTGTTTGCTGTAGGGATCAAGCCCCAGCACGCGGTAGCTCATGCCGCTCTTGGTGGTGATGCGCCCATCGGCCGACGCTCAGCATGTGAATCAAGCCGTCGGCGTTGATGTAGTCGAAGCCATAGCCCGCCGGCACATCCGGCGACTTATCGTCGAAAGATCGCCGTCAGGTTCGAATCTTCGCCGTAGAAGTAAACCAGGTCCGCGCCGAAGTGCCCCTGCTGAAGCAGATAGCTGCTGCGCGCAATGTAGTTCACCCAGGGACCCGCCTGTTCCGCCCAGGTTTCGTTGCGGTTGAACCACTGCCCGAAGGGCCCCAGCGTCATTCCCGGCGCCTTGCCCACCAGCGGCTGGTGCGCCGATTCGTGAATCACGAAGCGGTTGATCCCGTTCAGCAGTTCCTGGTCCGCGGTCGGCTTCAGCGTCGCCGGCGACCACGCCCAAGGCGCCTCAGCAGGCCGTCATCGACTCCGCCGCGGCCAGGTTTTGACCGTAGATATGCGCCACCGATGCCGATTCCCGATCATCGGCGTTGTAGCCGTATTGCTCCTTGTTCACGCCCGGCGGCTGCGTCCACATGGCGCTCATGGGCACTTCGTTGAACTTCTTCACTTCCATGCCATCCGCCACAAAGGCGCGTCCGCCCTCGTGCGACTCGCCGTAATGGCCCATGCCCCACTCATGCAGCGTTGCCTCCAATTGGCCGTAATGCTCGTCCGCGATCAAATCGCCAATGGTCTTGCGGAAGTCCCACAGGAACTGGTCGCTGGCTTCGGCGCTTTCCACCACCTTCCCGGCGAGAACCGGCATCCAGGGCAGCGGATCATAGCCCCGCCGCTTCTTGAACTGCGCGATCATGTCGTCGGTCCAGTTCTGCGAACCGGCCTCCCAGCTATCGTTAATCACATAGCGGATGCCACGCTTGCCCATGTAATCCGCGCCCACCGTCTGCTTGTAGCTGTCCAGGTAGCCGTTCATGTAGTTCTTCACATAGGTGCGGTTCAGCTTGTCGACTTCCAGGCCCGTGGCCTCGGCGGTTGCCGGATGGTTGGTGATTCCCAAGAGGGAATAGCCGAACCGGAGGATGACCCAATTGCCGGCGGGAGGGGTCCAGTCGAGCGTGCCGTCCGCGTGCATCTTCGAAGTCAGGTCGACCACATCGGACTTGGCAATGGCGTCCGTCGGTAGCGACGGGGGGTGTCGCGAACTGATAGAGGTCGGGCACGGGAGTGAAGGCGGCCTTGTCTTCGAACCGGTTGACCCGCGCTCCCGAATGCAGCACCAACTCCGCGATGGCGTACTCCTTCGGCGGCTTCGGCATGGTGACGCCCATCGACTCCGGATCGAAACCGTCACGGCAAGGGCGGTGGCGGCAGCGTCTTGAACGTGACCCGGAAGAACTTCGCGGTCACCGGCGCGAAGGAAATAGTGTGCTCCGTCGTCCCATCCTTCGGGATCGATGCCACCACGTGGTAAGTCTGGCCGTCATCGCTGGCTTCCAAGGCCTGACCGGTGTCTGCGCCGGGAGGTCATGAAACCGTCGAACCGCCCCTGCCGCCCAGCACGATGGTCAGCGCGCGAATCGTCTGCGGCTGCGGAAATTCATACTGAATCCAGGCCTTCTCGCCCTCGGGCGCCTTGGGCAGCGCCGTCGTCTTCACCAGGTCGCCGTCGCTCAGCAGGGCCGCGTCGATGCTGCCGCCGCTCGACGTAATCTTCGGCTGCAGATCGGCGATGGGCACATCGCTGGCCGGCACTTTATAGGCGACGACGGCGCTGTCGGCGTAGAACTGCGGCGATTTGAAATGCTGCGGAGTCTTCGTCTTCAATGCCCAGATTCTGAAACGCCCCGGTATTCGAGGGCGGATGAGCCAGCGTGCCCGTGAACGGCTTGCCGCCTTCGACGCGCGTCTCGCTCCAGACATACTTCTTCATTCCCTGCGACCCCGGAACCCACGGGCCGCCCGACTCGCTCCAGCCCGGCGAACCCGCAATCGCCTCTTCCAGGCCCAGTTGATCGGCCAGGACCGTCGCGTACTTGAAGGCATCCTTCCATTCCGGCGTCATGTACGCCAGGCGATTTTCCACCACCTGCGGCGTATCCAAGGCCGCGTCAAAATTCTGGAAGCCGCCCAGACCCACCCGGTGCATCCACTCCAGGTCCAGCTTGATGCCTTCCTTGGTGATGTTGCCGTTCATCCAGTGCCACCACACCCGCGGACGCGCGCCCTCGGGCGGATTCTCAAATCCACTCTTGAGCGGATCAAATTTGCTCTGCGCTGTGGCGGCGCTGGCGCCGAGTAAAAGCACCATGATGGCGTAGATCAGCTTTCTTGCGTAACACTTTTTCTCTCTCATGGGTTCCTCGCTCTCCCAGGTCAGCGGTGGGGTATTGGTTCCACGCAGTGATATCCAAGCATGAGTTAACTTCGTAGCGGCACGGATGATAACATGCGGCCATTTGATTCGATAGGTAAATTAGAATCGCCGGAAGATTGATATAGTTTTTGCGGCGACGCCACTATAATGTCTGCCGCCCGAACCAATCGTTCTGGACGAAGGAGAGATAGCCATGGAACCGTTAGAACCTGCCGTGCTCGAGCGTTTGCGGGCATTCAACACCCCCACCGTCTCAAACGCCATCGAAGTTTTCGACGTGCGCCCTCGCAACGAAGGATTTATGCGCCCGGAGATTCGCTGCATATTTCCCCAGATGGGCGTCATGGTGGGCTACGCCGTGACCCTCAAGATTCAGTCGGTGACGCCCGGCGCGAAGGGCGCAGCCATTCCTCCCAGCGTGCATTGGCAAGATGTTATGAAGGTGCCCGCGCCGCGCGTGATCGTGGTGGAGGATCTTGACGATCCTCCCGGGTTGGGTTCGCTTTGGGGAGAAGTCAACGCCAACATGCACCGGGCCATGGGATGTGTGGGCTGCGTCACCAACGGTTCGGTGCGCGATCTTGACGAAGTGGAGCCTCTGGGATTCCATTTCTTCGCCAGCCACATTGCGGTTTCGCACGCTTACGTACACATCGTGGAAGTGGGAACTCCCGTGCGCGTCGGTGGGCTGACCGTGCGTCCCGGCGACCTGCTGCACGGTGACCACCACGGCGTGATCAATATCCCGCTCGACTTGGCCGCCAGGATTCCGAAGGTGTAAAGATGGTGGACACGATGGAGCGCCAGATCATCAACTATTCCCAGTCGCCCGAATTTACGGTCGAGGGACTCGCCGCCCTCTGGAACCGCTTGCGCACGTAAACGCGGCCCGCGCCAGAGGCATAACCCGGAAAAAACAGCCATCGCTGGCCCGGCAATGCAGGGTACAATAGCGCCGCTCGCGCGAACGGACCGTACCAGATATATCGGAAGGGAGAAGAGACTATGCGTAAGGCACTTTTGTTAGTGGGAAGCTGCGGTGGGACTCGCCATGCTTTTGACCGTGATGATAACCACTCAGCCGTTGGCTGCGCCCCAAGATGCTTTGCAAAAATGGGGGCCCAACGATCGCAACCGGCCGGAGCCGCCGATCATCACGCCGGGGACCGCCAGCACCCAGGATCATCCGGGGGATCCTCCCTCGGATGCCATCGTGCTCTTCAACGGCAAGGATTTGTCCAATTGGGAAAGCGTCAAAGATGGGGGTCCGGCGAAGTGGACCGTAGGAAATGGTTATTTCGCCACGGTGCCCGGCACCGGGGACATCCGGACCAAAGCCGCCTATGGCGATTGCCAATTGCACGTGGAATGGGCCACGCCCAACCCGCCCCACGGCACTGACCAGGACCGCGGCAACAGCGGAGTTTTCCTGCACGGGCTTTACGAGATTCAGGTTCTCGATTCCTACGATAATGTGACCTATGCCGACGGCGAAGCCGCCGCCGTTTATGGCCAGTATCCTCCCCTGGTCAATGCGGCGCGGAAGCCCGGCGAATGGCAAACGTACGACATCGTTTTTCACGGCCCGCGCTTCGATGCCAGCGGGAAGTTGCTGCGGCAAGGCGAATGTCACCGTGTTCTTATAACGGCGTTCTGGTGCAAGACCACGTGGAAATGACGGGGCCCACCGAGCACCACCAGCGTCCGCCCTATAAGCCGACGCCGGAAAAGCTCCCGCTCGCGTTGCAGGATCACAACCACCCCGTGCGGTATCGCAATCTCTGGATTCGAGAGCTCAAAGAGGGGCAGTAACAACATCTCCGTGAGCGCCTGCGCGGAGCATGAAGGGTAAAGGGTGAACGATAAAGGGTAAAGCGTGCAGCAGATGCACCGTTGAGCCTTTACCCTTTAGCCTTTACACCTTCCGGGTATGGCCCGTGTCCCAGAAGCCTGCCGGGGAAAGATATTCGTTGTGGTTGATGCCGAGAGGAGACGTGTGCGATCGCCTGTCGCTGATCCTCCGCCGATTGAGTGCCCGGTATGGACGCGCCGGAATTTTCTCCGCACGTAACGCTGCTGGGGGGGTGCGTGGGTCCGCGCCGTGAGTTGATTCGCCAGTCCGCGCAGCGTGGCCGCCGCCCTCCGGCCCTTTGCCATCCGCCTGGAAGACGATCGATTTCCTCGACGAATACTTCCGCTGCCTTTTCGTTCACGCGGCGCTGACGGAGCCGCTGCGGAAAGCGCACCAAGCCGCCTGCCAGGCATTTGGCCCAGACCGCGAGCCTGCCTTTATGCCCCACCTGAGCCTCCTTTACGGAAATTTCCCGCAGAGCTTAAAGGAGGAAGTGATTGCGGAGATGGGACCCCGGCTCGACGTTCAGTTCAAGGTGCGAAGCCTGCATCTCTACCGGACGCACGGCGAGCCGCGACGGCGTCGGTGGCGATTCGGTTGCAGTGAGTTTCGCGCTCGGCGTGACGGCGGCGAGGTAAGGCAAGCGAGCGTTCGCGAGCAGGCGCGCTTGTGAACGCTCGCAAGGAGGATAAATCATGCTGATCGTTCACGTGCACGTGAAAGTGAAGCCCGATTGCATCGAGGCCTTTAAAGAAGCGACGATCGAGAATGCGCGCCAGAGCCTGCAAGGAACCGGGCATCGCGCGCTTTGATGTGGTGCAGCAAAATGACGATCCCACGCGGTTCGTCCTGGTCGAAGCCTATCGGAGCGTGGAGGCCACGGCGGCGCACAAGGCGACCGCCCATTACGCCGCGTGGCGCGACCGGATGGAGTCCTTGATGGCGGAGCCGCGCTCCAGTGTGAAATACTCGAATGTGTTCCCGGGCGAGGAAGGCTGGTGAAGCGCGTAAGAATCCACAGATTGCACAGGTATAAGGTCAGAAGTCAGGTGCCAGGTGTCAGGCGCTGCACGACCTCTGACCTTGATCCTGACACCTGACACCTGGCACCTGACACCTGACACCTATGTCCATGTCATTTGAATTCGCTACCGCGACACGCATCATTTTCGGCGAAGGCGCCATACGGCAGGTGGCGCCGGCGGCAAGAACAATGGGGACGCCGGGTGCTGGTGGTGACCGGCCACGCGCCGGAGCGAGCCAGACCGGCTGCGGGCGGACCTCGAGGCCGCCGGCGCGCAGAGCTTCACTTTCGCCGTCGAGGGTGAACCCACGGTCGACTTGATTGCCCGGGGAGTGCGAGCAGGCGCGCGAGGAACAGTGCGACGTGGTCGTCGCCATCGGCGGAGGCAGCGTCATCGACGCGGGAAAAGCCATTGCCGCGCTGCTCACCAATCCCGGCGAGTTGATGGATTATTTGGAGGTGGTGGGCAAGGGGAATGCCCTCCAGAATCCTGCCGCGCCGTTCATCGCCGTGCCCACCACGGCGGGGACGGGGTCAGAGGTCACGCGCAATGCGGTGTTGGGCGTGCCCGCGCGGCAAGTGAAAGTCAGCCTGCGCAGCCCGTTCCTTCTGCCGCGCCTGGCGGTGGTGGACCCGGAACTGACTCTCGGCCTGCCGCCGGCGATTACCGCGCGCACCGGACTCGACGCGCTGACGCAGTTGATTGAGGCCTATGTTTCGATCCGCTCGAACCCCGTGACCGACGGATTCTGCGTGCAGGGAATTCCGCTCGCGGCGCGTTCGCTGCGCCGGGCGTTTCACCAGGGGCATGACCCGGAAGCGCGGCGCGATATGTCGCTCGCGGCGCTGTTCAGCGGATTGGCGCTCGCCAACGCCGGCTTGGGCGTCGTCCACGGATTTGCCGCTCCCCTGGGCGGAAGGTTTCCCGCGCCGCACGGAGCGATTTGCGCGGCCATCCTGCCCTATGGGATGGAAATCAACCTGCGCGCCCTGCGTGCTCGCGCGCCCCAAAGCGATGCGCTGCGCCGTTACCAGGAGGTGGCGCGCATGCTCACGGGGCGGCCCGACGCCACCGCCGAGGACGGAATTGCGTGGACGCGGGAGATTTGCCGGGAACTCGAAATCCCGCCCCTCAAGGCCTATGGGATCGGGGAACAAGACGTTGCCGATCGCTCATCGCGGAAGCAGCCAAGGCGAGCAGCATGAAAGGGAATCCTCTGGCGCTCACGCCGGAGGAGCTGGCGCGAAGTACTGGACATTGTCGATTGCCGAGTGTGACGATTTCCGGTTTCGCGCTACAGAGCGTTTCTCACAGAGGTCGCAGAATGGCTCCAGAGCGCGAGAAACCCCGCTCTTCTCCGTGTCCTCTGTGAGCACTCCGTGGCCTCTGTGTGAAACGCCCTTAAGCCGGAAAACTGGGGGCTAGGCGAAACTTTCCCGTCTATTCCCGTTTCATTTGCAGATTCTGTAACGCTTCCGCCTCCGTCTTGGCGTTCAGTGCCTTTGCGAGTGCTTCGACCGTCGGCTTGAGCTCCCGGCCTTCTGCCAAGTAAAGTCTGATACATCAGTGGATAATACTTCGTGTAGGTCTCATCAAAGGCCAGACCGGCATTGTTGTTGGCGGCCAGACACCGGTTGAACGATTTCGGCTCGGGGCTGATGGCCGTGCACGCCTGGTGAATTTCCTCGAAAGCCTGCTGCTTTTGCTCCAGCGCGTCGTGCTCGGAAATCTGGCCGGCGCGCGCGGCGGCGTACAACTGGCTCAATTGGGCGTGATAGCGATTCACGATTTCAGCTTTGCGGGCGAACAGTTCCGGCTCGCGCTGAAGGTTTTGATAGACCTCCGAATTCTCGCCAAACTTCTGCCGCGCCACTTCGGCGGCGGTGAGAAATCCGATCAGGGTTGCAGACGCTTCGCCCCAGGCTGCCGGCAGTTTGCGTAATTCCTTATTGGCGTGGAAATCCTCGTGCGGAACGACCACCAGAAAGCGTTCCACCGACTCGTGCGCCAAGGAGGCGGAGACGGGCGTCTTGCCGCTGGCGTTGGCGTCCATGGGGTAAAAGAACACATCGTATTTTTGCGTGTCGAGCGGGCAGCCCGCCTTCGTTCCCTGCAACAGTTGCAGCTCCTGATAGGAATCGGGGAGTTCGAGTTTGCCGGTGTAGTAGCAGCGATAAGCGACGGCGGATTCCGCTGACTCCTTGTGGAAGTTCTTCGTCCGGCGGAAACCCAGTTTCTTTTCCAAACGCTTGACGGCGCTGACCAGGTCTTTGCGGTCCGCAGCGTTGGGATTTTGGGGCGTGTCGGTGGCAGCAGCAAGGCCCGCAAGCAGCGCCACGAGCACGAGGGTCAACAAAAAGAGCCATGGCGTGGATATCTTCACACTTTCATTGTAAACGTATTTCCCGCGGCCGGAGTAGCGACCGTAGCACGGCGCGGCGGAGCCGCATGCTCAGCTTGACTTGTACATACGATTACGCTATATTATATATACAACACTTGAGGGTAGGCACATGGCGGTGACACTCACATCGATAAGGCTGGATACCCATCTGGCGGACGAAGCCCGAAAAGTTCTCGGCGTGAAATCCCGGACGGAGGCGGTGCATGTAGCGCTCCGGGAGATTGTGGCGCTGAAGCGATTCAAGGACTTGATGAGGAAGCACGCGGGAAAGCTCTCGTTCGCGGGTCACGGTGAGTAACCTCGTCATCTTCGACACTTCGATCTTCATCGATCATCTGCGCACCGGATGTCATCAGCAGCGAATCGAATCGCTGACCGGTCTCATCCGAACGTCTTCCGTGGTTTTGGCGGAGTTGTGGCGTGGCGCGACGGAACCGGCGGAGCGGGAGTTCCTGCGAGCGCTGGAGAAGAACCATCGCATCCTGACGCCCACGGAAAATAATTGGCTGGAGTCTGGCCGGCTGCTGGGGCAAATTTACGCGGATAAAGGCTTCACGCCCGACAAACTGCGCGACCTGCATTTCGACGTGCTCATCGCGCTCACCGCGCGGTCTCACGGCGCCCGGCTGATCACCTCCAACCGCGCCGATTTTGAAATGATCAGCGCCTACCGGAAATTTCAATTGGAAATATGGTAGCTCCAGCCCCGGCAGTAAAAAGAGCAACAAAAAGGTTGCGTTTTCCGCACTGCCGCGCTAATCTGCAACCTGGAGGTTGCCTAACAATGGATCAATCGAATTGAAAAGCGTATTGAACTCAAGGCGCCGGTTTCGCGGGTCTGGCGGGCGCTGACGGATTACCGTGAGTTCGGCGAGTGGTTTCGCGTGAAACTGGAGGGCCCGTTCGTGCCGGGCCAGGTCTCGCGCGGCCATATTACCTACCCTGGCTACGAGCACGTCAAATGGGAGGCCGTGGTGCAGAAGATGGAGCCCGAACGGCTCTTTTCCTTCACCTGGCACCCTTATTCCGTCGATCCCAAAATAGATTACTCGAAGGAGACGCCCACGCTCGTCGAATTCCGGCTGGAGAAGACCGCGACCGGCACACTGCTTCTGCTCACGGAGTCCGGTTTCGACAAAATCCCCAGCGACCGCCGCCTGGAAGCATTCCGCATGAATGACGGCGGCTGGACAGAGCAAATGAAGAATATTGAGAGCTATGTCGCACAAAAGCCGTAGCAGCATGACCGCCAAACGGCAGGCTCATGCATCCGTCTTTGCCGCGCTGGGCGACGAGACGCGGCTATCGCTGGTGGCGAAGCTTTGCCGCGGGCAGCCGCGTTCGATCTCTCAGCTCACCGCGGGCTCCAAGCTTACCCGGCAGGCGATTACCAAGCATCTTCGCGTGTTGGAGAGGGCGGAAATCGTGCACAGCGTCCGTACGGGCCGCGAGAGCCGGTTTGAACTCGATCCGGAGCCGATGGAAGAACTCAAGAAATACCTCGATCTCGTCTCCGCGCAGTGGGATCAGGCCCTGTCCAGGCTAAAATCGTTCGTCGAGGGTTGAGTGCTTGTGCCCTTTGATCTCGTCGTAAACGATGATCGACATCACGACGAGAACCCACACGGGGAAGACTCCCATTCCCGGAATGGCTTCGACGATCAGCCCTGGCAAAAGGGCCCACCTTCGACCCAGAATCAGGAACAGCAGGCCTGCCGTTCCCAGGTCAAGCACCCACTGGATGGGCGGAGCAAATTCGGTCCACATGGATAAGAAATCCGAGATCGCAGCCACGCCAAAAGCGATGGCAAATCTGGCGCGGGAGACACGTTTGATCGGAACAATCTCCTGCCCCGGGCTGACCACGACAGGCCGATTTTCGGTTTTCATCAACATGGTGTCCCCCGCCCTGATCGCATCTTCTTCAAGCCCATCGTGCCATGTTCGCGCGCGATCCGCAAGCGAGCGCGATGGCCCGACCAAGTCTGTAAAAATTGGTGACGTTGCAAGTAGATCTGGATGCCGAGGCTCTGAGCGGCAACTGTTGCCTTTTGCTCGCCGCGACTCTGCGCGGTTCACTACTGCTATCAGCGTTCGAACGGGAAGGCTTCCGCACTCCATATTTTGTTGGATGTCGCCGCGTCAGGTGGGCGGGGTGAGCAGTCCGCGTGCACTTCCTCTTCTGGTGGGCAAGGCGCTCTCTAAGTACAATCAAGTCCGGCTCGCGCGCTGCCTGAGTTCCTAAACCCATGTCAAAACGGTTGATCTCCATGCGTAGTGTCCGCCTTCTTATTCTTCTGCTAATCGTTCTCACCGTGGCTTTGCCCGCGCCCGCGCAGAACCCTTGGGAGCGCTTGCCAGCCACTCCTGCGCTACCCAAGCCGGAGCGCAGCGGCACCGTCCCGGTGAACGGCATCCGCATGTGGTACGCGGTATTTGGCCACGGGTCTCCGGTGATTCTCCTGCACGGCGGGCTTGCCAACTCGAACTATTGGGGACTTCAGATTCCCGGCGCTTGCCCCACACTTTGAAGTGATCGTGGTTGACAGCCGCGGTCATGGCCGCAGCACTCGCGATGGCGAGCCGATCACCTATCACCTGATGGCGATGGATGTGCTTGCGCTGATGGATGCTCTGCACATCCCCAAAGCCGCGCTGGTGGGTTGGAGCGATGGCGCGATCATCGGCCTCGACATCGCCATCCATCATCCCGAGCGGTTAACCAAGCTCTTTGCCTTCGGAGCGAATTCCAACCTCTCCGGCGTGAAAAGCAGCGAGGGCAGCGCCATCGTTTGCCGCCTACCAGAGCCGCACCCGGGAAGAATACCGCAAGCTCTCGCCGACGCCTGCGGAGTTCAATGCGTTCCGCGAGCAATTGAACAAGATGTGGACTACGCGAGCCGAACTTTTCCGATGCTCAACTCCGCAGCATCACTATGCCCACCTGGATCGTGGATGGCGACCGCGACGAGATCATCAAACGCGAAGATACCGACCACATGGCGAGTCTCATCCCCGGCGCCGGCGAACTCATCCTGCCCCGCACCAGCCATTTCGCGTTTCTTCAGGACCCGAAACAATTCAATGAAGCCTTGCTGCACTTTCTTGGCAGCGAGTAACCACGATGATGGGCAGACCCGGGCCACTTCGCTTCCGGCAAACGGGCGTGCCTTGTAGCGCGGGCATCCTGCCCGCTGGGGCGTGGGCATCCTGCCCGCGCACATCGCGCGAGCGGGACGCTCCCGCCGACAGCGGGCAAGATGCCCGCGCTACGCCCCTTTCGCTGCTATGTCGCACACCCCCGGCAAACCGTCCGCTTGCAGCCCGGTGGACATGTGGTTATACTCAGGGTATGAAAACTGCCGTATCCATTCCTGATGACGTTTACCATGGCGCGGAGCGTCTGGCGCGCCGCGCGAAGAAGTCGCGCAGCCGGCTGTATGGTGATGCGCTCAAGGAATACTTGGCCCGCCACGCGCCGGACGAGGTCACTGAGGCGATGAACCGGGCGTGCGCGGAGGTGGGCGAAGCGAATGATCCCTTCGTTTCGGCAGCCTCGCGCCGCATCCTGGAGCGAAGCGAGTGGTAATCTCCCAAGGCGAGATCTGGTGGGCGGATCTTCCCGCCCCAGCGCGCTCCGGCCCGGGATTCCGCAGGCCGGTTGTCGTCGTGCAGGGTGATGCATTAAATCGGAGTCGCATTTCCACCGTGGTCTGTGTTCCGCTGACCAGCAATCTCAAATGGGCCTTGGCCCCGGGAAATGTCCACCTGCGGGCACGTCACACCGGCCTGCCGAAAGATTCCGTCGCCAATGTTTCCCTGATCGTCAGTATCGATAAGGAGTTCCTCACCAAACGCGTGGGCAAACTTCCACCCTCCAAACTGCAATTAGTGCTCGCGGGGATCGATACTGTCCTGGGTAAGTAGCAGCCAAGGTCAGCGCCGGGTGCCGCTCGAATTTTATGTTGCTCGCGCAACGGCGGGGGAGCATGATGGCGTGTGTGCGGTGAGAGCCATGCAGGTTGAGGTTGGGACTGGCAAACCGAAGAGACGCGACACATAATGACGGCTGGCCCGCAGATGCACCGATAGACCTTTCAGATGTGGCGGAAGTAGTGGCCGCTGTGGGTATCCAAATAGACGATCGTGTACGCGCTCACGTAAGTTCTCAAGTGAGGCCTGATCCTTGGAAGAACTAACGACAGCATACTACGAAAACCTCTTTCGCCTTCGGTACGTCGAGTCTAAGGGTGATGTCTTTCAGGACTTCTTCTCAACCGTCATGGAAATGAGATATCCCGGCGATTTTGTTCGCGTCCGCCCTTGGGGGAACCTCGGAGACCACAAAAACGACGGCTATCTCGCTTCCAAGCGACACCTCTTTCAGTGTTATGCACCCCGCGAAATGAAGATGACGGAATGCAAGGCCAAGATCAATAAGGATTTCGCCGGAGCGCTTCCATATTGGAAGGATTATTTCGACAAGTGGTTTTTTACGCACAACAATATCGATGGCCTTCCAGCGGACATTCTGAAACTCCTTCTCGATCTTAGTACGGCACATGCCCCCGTGTGCGCTGCCCAGTGGGGGTATGGTGAGCTGCGGCAGGAATTCAAGCAACTATCTGAGGTAGACATCTCGAAGCTTCTCGGTCCTGCGCCAAGCCGGAAGGAGATGGTAGATTTGCGGCTTGAGGATGTGAAAAGGTTGCTGGAGCACGTCGCTCTTCTGCCCGAGCCGCGAGCGGTCGATGTAAGACTCGTCCCCGCTGACAAACTCGAATATAACCAGTTGTCGCAAGCCGTCGGGACATTGTTGAAGGCCGGCATGACGCGTTCTGAGCTCGTGAAAAAATACCTCCGTGGTATTGCCGATCAAACCAGTTACGATCGCACGGCCGCCGCGTTCCGATTGCGCTATCAGGAGTTGAAAGGAGAGGCCGCGCCCCAGACGATATTTTCGCCGGGCTGCAGAGGTTCATTGCCGGTGCGGGCGTCGCGAGCCCATCACATCAAGCGGCAACACTTGCCATTCTGGCGTTTTTCTTTGAGGCGTGCGAGATTTTTGAGCGGCCGCCCGAATTGACGGGTACCTTGTCATGATTCTTCCTACCAAAGGTCTGGCGCTTGACCGGGCGCTTCTCTCCGTGGGCGCAGAAGTTCTTCGACGACTGGACAGGCCCAAGACCGTATCACGGCTATGGGATCAAGTGCGGCACCCTAAGAGCAGCCTTCTCGAATCAGTTCCGTATGAATGGTTTCTTCATTCGCTCGACTTGTTGTATCTGTGCGGCGCGATCGATTTTGAAGATGGCCAAATTCGCCGGACTCACCGGAGGGCGACCCGATGATTCATTGTGTGTTTAGCTCCCTCAAGACATTCAAAACTCTGCACTTTGCGAGGGGACTCAACATCCTACTTTCAGATAAAATGCCCGACGCAACCGAACAACAGACTCGTAATCGCACGGGGAAGACAAGCTTCATTGAATTGGTTCATTTCATTTGTGGGGGAAACTGCCGCGCGGACTCCATATTCAGGGCACCAGAACTTATACCGTCGTCGTATGGGTTAGAGTTTGATGTCTTCGACCAAGTCGTGCAAGTTTCACGCTCCGGCTCTGAGCCATCGAAAATCATCTTGGAGCGTGGTGATGCCACCAAATGGCCGAAGCAACCGCAGGCCGAGGATGACCCACCCCGCAAGGTCATAAAGAACACGGATTGGCGGACAGTATTGGGACGTGGGTTTTTCGCCATTGATGATGAATCTGACTCCGAAGAAGATGAGGGAAGCGGACGACGGCCCACTTTCCGTTCTCTGTTTTCATACTTCGTACGGCGGGAGAACAGCGGAGGGACATGCGAGATCCCGCTCAACAATACCGGCATGAACAATCGGTGACGACTCAAATCGCGTTGGCATTTCTAATCGGCTTCGACTGGACGATCGCTCAACAGTGGGAAGCGGTAAGGCAAAAGGGAGAAGCAGATTCGCGAATTGAAGCGAATTGTCGGCCAAGGTGTATTGACGGACGTGCTTGACTCAGCGGCTTCGCTACGGTCTCGTCTTGTTGTCGCGGACGAGAAGCTGAAGCGCATTATCAGGAATTTATCATCTTTTCGGGTCCACGAACAATATCACGCGTTCGAGCAGGAAGCTTCCGGGATTACGCGGGAGATTGCTGGGGTTTCCGATGAAAACACTCTTGATCGCGCCTACATTGCGAACCTCGAAGCCGCGATGGAGGCGGAATCGCCGCCCGCTCCAGACGATCTGATTCGTCTTTATGAAGAGGCGGGCATTGTGCTTCCTGACCTGGTGCGGCGACGGGATCGAGGATGTTCTGGTTTTCCACGATTCCGTAATGCGCAACCGCCGCAGCTACTTGCAAGGGGAATACTCGGCAGCTTCGGAGCGGGTGAAGAATCGCGAGGCGCGGCGGGAAGGACTTGATCAGCGGCGGTCCCAGCTGATGGAAATGTTGAAGTCACATGGTGCACTAGAACAATTCATAGCCCTACAGGCAGAGCAAGGGAGACTCCAAGGCGAGGTTGAGGCTCTCCGCCGCAGGTACGAGGCGGCAGCCCAACTAGAGTCAACAAGCTCTTCCCTCGAATCTGAACGTGTCAACTTGGTGGCGAGGCTACGGCAAGAGTTTGAGGAAAGAAGCGCTGTTCTTGACGATGCGATCAGAGGATTCAGCGCCATCGTTGAGGAACTGTACGGAGAGTCCGGGCGCATCGAGTTCCACGCCAAAAACAATGGGCCGGAGGTTCGAATCGCTATACCCGGTGATCGGAGTCGGGGTATCGGAAATATGGAAATATTTTGCTTCGACATGATGCTTCAGTTAATGTGTGCCAGGCAGAAAATCGGGCCGGGTTTTTTGATCCATGACAGCCATCTTTTCGATGGAGTCGATCCGCGTCAGACGGCTCGAAGCCTTGGCCGTCGGCGCACGGCTGGCCGAGAAAATCGGATTTCAATATATCGTCACCCTGAACTCAGATGTCTTGGCTGAGTTGTCATCAGCGGATTTCAATGCAGATAGGTACTTGGTATCCCAACGTCTCACGGATGCCACAGAGGACGGAGGCCTTTTTGGAATCCGCTTTGAACCTCCCGGCATCGAACAAACGGAGGACGGCAGGAGCCGCCCCTTGCGTCGTCGTGGTCGTAGCGCAGCCGCCGCTCCTGAGAATCCGACTCCGCAGCCGGCCGCAGCACAACGCGGCCCGCGCCGAAACGTCCGACCACTTCGTGCGGAATTGTACCGTCCTGGATCGGCACGCGCACCAGGCTTTTCTTGGCCCGATCGACGCCCTTGCGAATCGCCTCGGGCACTTCGTTGGCCTTGCCCAAGCCAAATCCCACCAGCCCGTTGTGATCGCCTGCGACCACCAGCGCGCTGAAGCTGAAGCGCCGTCCGCCCTTGACGACCTTGGCGACGCGGTTGATATGCACGACCTTCTCTTTGATCTCGAGGCCCTGCGGATCGATTCGCTGCGTAACAGAGCTTTCTCTTAGCGTTCGTTGCCTGCCGTTCAAAATTTTAACCCCGCTTCGCGCGCCGCATCGGCCAGCGCCTTGACGCGGCCGTGATAGAGAAATCCGTTTCGGTCGAACACGACGCTCGAAATCCCGCTCTTAAGGCATCGCTCGGCAATCGCCTTGCCCACGGCCTTGGCCGCCGCCAGGTTGCGCTTGCTCTTGAGCCCCTCGCGCACGCCGGCGGTGGCGGTCGAAGCCGCGGCGAGCGTACGTCCGCTCTCGTCGGAGATAACCTGGACGTAAATATGATGCAGCGAGCGGAAGACCGAGAGCCGCGGGCGCTGGTCGTTGCCGACCGCCTTGCGCCGCACCCGGTTCTGGCGCAGCTTGCGTTTTTCTGATCGCTCTACAGCCATAATCGCAACTAACCTTTATGCCGCGGTCGAGCCCGCCGCAGCCTTGCCTGCTTTGCGGCGAATGGTCTCGGTCGCGTACTTGATTCCCTTGCCCTTGTACGGTTCGGGCGGCCTGAGTTCGCGAATCTGGGCCGCGACCGTCCCGAGCAGCTGCCGGTCGGCGCTCTCGAGGGTAACGGTCACCTGTTTCTCGACTTTGGCGGTGACCCCGGGCGGAAGCTGATAGACGATCGGATGCGAATAGCCGAGCGTCAGGTTGACTTGCTGGCCCTTGGCTTCCGCGCGGTAGCCCACGCCGTTTATCTCGAGCACGCGGGTAAATCCCTTGCCGACGCCCTCGACCATGTTGGCGATCAATTTGCGCATGAGACCATGTATGGCGCGCTCTTCGCTGCTATCGCCCGGCCGCTTCACGACGATTTGCGAGTCCTTGATCTCGGCGGTGAAGCCGGGATGAAGCTGGAGCTCGAGCTTGCCCTTGGGGCCCTCGACTTTAACCGTCGTGCCGGCGACCGACGCCTTGACGCTCTTATCAAGATGAATCGGCAGTCTTCCTATCCGCGACATCGCTGATCACCAAACCCTGCAGAGGATTTCGCCGCCCACGTTCCTGCGCCGCGCCTCGCGTCCGGTCATTACGCCGAGCGGCGTCGATACGATTTGCACGCCCATCGCGCCCCGCACCTTGCCGATCTCTGCGGCGCCCGCGTAGCGTCGATTGCTCGGCTTGCTGATGCGGTCGATTCCGCGAATCACCGATTCGCGCGTCGGTGAGTAACGAAGTTTGAGCGCCAGCATCTTCTTGGGCACTTCACCGCCAACCTCGACGCCGCCGAGGAAACCTTCGGCCATCAGCACGCGGCAAATTGCTTCGCGCATGCGGGAATGGGGCACCGTGAGTTCATTGTACCGCGCGCGCATCGCATTGCGGATTCGCGTAAGCAGTTCTGCGATCGGATCGGTCTGCGACATGATTCGTCTCTTTTACCAGCTCGCCTTGATCACGCCCGGCAACTTGCCGTCGAGCGCCAGTTTGCGCAGACAAAGCCTGCACATTTTGAAACGCCGATAGTACGCGCGCGCGCGTCCGCATAGCGGACAGCGGTTGTACCGGCGCACTTTGAATTTTGGTTCACGGGTTGCCTTAACCCGCAGGCACATTTTCGCCATTCAACTATCCTTATGCCCCCTGCGCCGGTGCCAGCGCCGCCGCGGCTGCGGCGGCGGCCTTGGCGGCAGCTGCGGCCTCGGCGGCGGCCGCAGCCTTGGCCGCGTCCGCCTCGCGCTCCGCCGCTCCGCGCATCGGCATCCCGAGCGCGCGGAGCAGCGTCAGCCCCTCGAAGTCACTGCGCGCCGTAGTCGTGATCGAAATTGTCAATCCCTTCACCTTCTCGACCTTGTCGAGGTTGAGTTCGGGAAAAATCGTATGTTCCTTCAGCCCGAGCGAATAGTTGCCGCGGCCGTCGAACGCCTTGTCGCTGACGCCGCGGAAGTCGCGCACGCGCGGCAGCGAGATATTCACCAGCCGGTCGAAAAACTCCCACATCTTTTCGCGCCGCAGCGTTACCATCACGCCAATCGGCATCCCCTGGCGCAGCTTGAAATTCGAAATCGCCTTGCGCGCGCGCGTCAACACCGGCTTCTGCCCGGCGATCACTTGACAGCTCTTCGAGCGCGGAGTCGAGAATTTTGACGTTGTCGCGCGCTTCCTGGAGCGCCATGTTAATCGTGATCTTCTCAAGGCGCGGCACCCGCATCCGGTTGTCTATCTTGAGCTCGCGCATCAGGGCCGGCGCGATCTCATTGTCGAACCGAACCGCAGGCGGGCCGGCAGCTTGGGCTCGGGCGGCAGCGGCGCCGCAGCCGCGGCCTTGGCTTGTTCGGCCGCCTGCTTGCTCTGAGCCTGGCGGGCCTTGCCTTCGCGCTTGGCCTTGGCCGCCTGATCGGACTTGGCGGTCTGTTCGGACTTGGCGGCTGCTCGGCCTTGTCGGGCTTTCCCTTTTTGTCGGCCATCAGTCGTTACCTATCACTTCGCCGCAGCGGCGGCAGACCCGGCTCTTGGCGCCGTCAGCGGCAACCTTGACCCCGACCCTGACCGGAGCGTTGCAGCGATCGCAAAAAAACATGACGTTCGAGATGGCGATGGGCGCTTCCTTCTCGACGATACCGCCGGGGCTCTGCGCGCCGCGCGGCTTGCTGTGACGCTTGACGATATTGAGCCGCTCGACGATGACGCGTCCGCGCTCCGGCAGCACGCGCATCACCTTGCCGGTCTTGCCCCGGTCGCGGCCGGTGACGACCATCACGATGTCATTCTTCTTGATTCTGTATTTCGCCGACGCCATCACAGCACCTCCGGCGCGAGCGAGATGATCTTCAGAAACTTTTTCGCGCGCAGCTCGCGGGCCACCGGTCCAAAGATGCGGGTGCCGACCGGCTCGTGATCCTTGTCGAGCAGCACCGCCGAGTTGCCGTCAAAGCGGATGTAACTGCCGTCGTCGCGGCTGATTTCCTTGGCCGTTGCGCACGATAACCGCGCGCGACACGTCGCCCTTTTTGACCTTGGCGTTGGGAATCGCCTCTTTGACCGCGACCACGATCACGTCGCCGACCGACGCGTATCGGCGCTTGGAGCCGCCAAGCACCTTGATACACATCACTTTGCGGGCGCCCGAGTTATCGGCGACATCCAGAACCGTTTGTACCTGTACCATCGCGCTGCCCTACCCCGCGGCCTTCTTGAGAACGCGGCTGACGCGCCAGCGCTTGTTCTTCGAGAGCGGGCGCGACTCGATAATCTGCACGCGATCGCCTTCCTTGCACTCGCCGCGTTCGTCGTGCGCCATGAAGCGGGTGCTGCGGCGCACGCGCTTGCCGTACAAGGCATGCTCGACCATGCGGTCCACCCTGACCACCACGGTCTTGGCCATCTTGGCGGACACCACAGTGCCCTCGCGCCGTTTAATTCGTTCCCGCATTGACTACCTTCTTGTCCGCCGCAGCCGGGCCGCGCGCTTTCTCACCGAGCAAAGTCATGATGAGCGCCAGCTCGCGGCGTGCGCGGCGATAGCCGGCGTGATTATCCAGCTGATTGGTGCGCAGCTTGAGCCGCAGCCGGAAAATTTCCTCGCGCGCCTCGCGCTCCTTGACGCGCAAATCCGGCGCGGTCATCTGCCTTAGTTCATCAAGCTCCAAGGCCGCCCTCCTCGCGCTGGATCATAATTGTTTTTATCGGCAGCTTGTGCGCCGCCAGCCGCATCGCTTCTTTTGCCGTGGCGTAATCGACGCCTTCCATCTCGAACAGAATCCTGCCCGGCCTGACGCACGCGACCCATCCTTCGGGCGAGCCCTTGCCCTTACCCATGCGGGTTTCGGCCGGTTTTTTGGTGAAGGGCTTGTCGGGGAAGACGCGAATCCAGACGCGGCCGCCGCGCTTGATATGGCGGGTCAGCGCGATACGAGCGGCTTCGAGGGCGCGGGTATCGATGCGGCAAGTCTCGAGCGACTTGAGTCCATAGTCGCCAAACGCGAGCGTGAGTCCGCGCGACTCGGCGCCGCGGACGCGGCCCTTCATCATTTTGCGCCATTTAACTTTTTTTGGTGCGAGCATTTTGGTTCGTCAATTCGCCTGCGCAGGAGCGCCTGCGCGTTTCGCGTCCGCATCCTTGCGGGTGAGAACCTCGCCGCGGAAAATCCAGACCTTCACGCCGATCTGGCCGTAGGTCGTGCGCGCTTCGGCAAATCCGTAAGCCACGTCCGCGCGCAGCGTCTGCAGCGGCACGCGACCCTCGCGGTACCATTCCTGCCGCGCGATTTCCGCGCCGCCCAGGCGTCCGGCGACGTGGACCTTGACGCCCTGCGCACCCATCCGCATCGCGCGCGTGACGGCTTCCTTCATCGCGCGGCGAAAGGCCACGCGACGCTCGAGCTGGAGCGCGATATTCTCGGCGACCAGTTGCGGGTCGAGGTCGGGGCGGCGCACCTCGTGGATGTTGATAAACGAGTCGCGCCCCTTCATCAGCTTCTGGATATCGATCTTGAGCTTGTCGATTTCGGCGCCCTTCTTGCCGATGACGATGCCGGGGCGCGCCGTGTAAATATTTATTTTGGCCTTGTTGGCCATGCGCTCGATTTCAATCCGCGAGATGCCGGCGTGGTAGAGCCGCTTCTTGATGAAATCGCGCAGCTTCAAATCCTCGTGCAGCAATTTGGCGTAGTCGTGGCTCGCGTACCATCGGGAGTCCCAGCTTTCGATGATGCCGAGGCGAAACCCGCGCGGATGTACTTTCTGTCCCATCGAAGACCTCAGGACGCCCGTTCGTCCACGATTACCGTGAGATGGCTGGTGCGTTTGTGGATCGGCGTCGAATGCATATGTGCGCGCGTCAGCGATCGCTTCCAGGTCGGCCCGGTGTCGGCGGTCGCGCGTTTTACGAACAACTTGTCCTCGTCCACGTTCTGCTGATCGCGCGCGTTGGCGATTGCGGCCAGCAGAGTTTTGGAGACGAACCGAGCGGCCTTCTTGGGCGTGAACTCGAGGATCGACAGCGCCTGATCGACTTTCTTGCCCGCGATCAACTCGCATACAAGCGCGAGCTTGCGTGGCGAGATCCTGATGAAGCGGGTTCGCGATACGGATTCCATGACTGTTACAACTTCCCCGCTTACGCGCCCTTGGCCGCGGCCGGAGCCGGTGCGGCGGGAGCGGCAGCCTGCTTCACTTCGCCCTTGCGATCGCCGGCATGACCGTGGAAGGTCCGGGTCGGCGCGAATTCGCCGAGCTTGTGGCCGACCATGTTCTCGGTGCAGTACACGGGGATGAACTTGTGCCCGTTGTGGACGGCGAACGTCAGCGCGATCATGTCCGGCGTTATCATCGAGCGCCGCGACCAGGTCTTGATGATTCGCTTGTCGCCCGAGGCGGACGCGGCGGTGACTTTTTTCTGCAGATGCCCGTCAACGAACGGACCTTTTTTGAGTGACCTGGCCATAACGATTAACGCTTCCCGCGCGGCCGGCGGCTAACGATCAGGTTGTCCGACGGTTGCTTCTTGCGCGTCTTGTAGCCCTTGGCGGGCTGGCCCCACGGCGACTGGGGATGGTTTCCCTTCGACTTGCCCTCGCCACCGCCGTGCGGATGGTCAACCGGGTTCATCGCGACTCCACGCACATGACTGCGCTTGCCAAGCCATCGCGAGCGTCCGGCCTTGCCGATAGAAATATTTTCGTGGTCGAGATTGCCGACCTGGCCGATAGTGGCGCGGCAATCGGCCTGCACCATCCGCTGCTCGCCCGAGGGCAGCTTGAGCAGCGCCATCTTGCCCTCTTTCGCCATCAACTGAGCCTGCACACCCGCGCCGCGCGCGAGCTTCGCGCCAGCTCCCGGTTTCATCTCGATGGCATGAACGACGGTGCCGAGCGGGATGTTCTTGAGCATGAGCGCGTTGCCCGGCTTGATGTCGGCATTCTCGCCCGACTCGACTTTGGCGCCGACCTTGAGCCCGTCGGGGGCCAGGATGTAGGTCTTGACGCCGTCGGCATAGTGGAGCAGCGCGATATTGGCGGAGCGATTGGGATCGTATTCGAGCGCGAAGACGACGGCCGGGATACCGTCGCGGTTGCGCTTGAAGTCGATCAGGCGAAGACGGCGCTTGTGTCCGCCGCCGCGATGACGCGAGGTCATGCGGCCGCGATTGTTGCGCCCGCCGGTGCGCTTGACCGGGACCAGCAGGCTTTTCTCGGGCTCTTTTTTGGTGAGCTCGGAGAAATCCGCTATCTGCATGAAGCGCTGGCCGGGGGTGCGCGGATTTAATTGTATGACTGCCATTTTTCTTTTTTCAGCTTTTTTCAGTATCTCTTCTGTCTAGCTCCGAACTCTGTTCCGGACATCGCGCTTCGATGCGGTTCCGTCTACAGCCCTTCGAAGAATTCGATCTTGTCGCCTTCCTTGAGGGTTACGTAGGCCTTCTTCCAGTCCATCTGGCGGCCCTTGATTGCGCCTTTTTTCCGTTCCTTGCCCATGAAGTTCGAAGTGCGAACCTTGAGGACGGTGACATTGAACAGATGCTCGACAGCCTCGCGAATCTTGTCCTTGCTCGCCCCCGGGCGCACGCGGAACAGCACCTGGCCGGCCTTTTCGCTGGCCATGGTGCCCTTCTCGGTGATGATCGGCGCGAGAATCAGACTCTCGGGGTTCATTTCGTTTCTCCGGCAAATCGGGCTTCAATTGCCTTGGCGGTCTGGCTGGTCATCACGAGTTCCCGGTAATTGAGCACGTCGTAAACGTTAAGCCCTTCGACGGCGAGCACCTTGTGCGCGGCGAGGTTGCGCGCGGCGAGAAAAAACTTGCCATCGCCTTCGCCCAGCACTATCAGCGCGTGCTCGAGGCCGAGCTTGTCGAGCGCGGCCTTGGCGGCTTTGGTTTTCGGCTCGGAAAGATCGAGCGACTCGACGACGAACAGCTTGCCGTTGCGGGCGCGATCGGAAATCGCGAGGCAGAGCGCGGCGCGCCACGCCTTTTTCGGCATTTTGTACGAATAGTCGCGCGGCTGCGGGCCGAAGATGGTTCCGCCGTGACGCCATAGCGGGGATCGCGTCGATCCTGCGCGCGCGCGTCCGGTTCCCTTCTGCCGCCACGGCTTGCGGCCGCCGCCGGAGATGAGTCCCTTGGTCTTGGTGGACGCCGTTCCGGCGCGCCGATTGGCAAGCTGCATCCGGACCGCCTCGTGCAGCAGCGACGGATCGCCGTCGCGGCCGAAAACTGTGCCGGCGACTTCGAGCTCGCCGATTTTCTCATGGGCGGCCGAGTACAGCGGCAGCTTGACCGGCAATAGATTTTCGGTCCGCTCAGGCATTGGCCACCTTCACATTCGCGCGGCGGCGCGGGCGGGCCGCGTGATGAACGACGAGCAAGGCTCCGTCGGGTCCGGGCACCGCGCCCGACACGACGACTGCGTTGTCGTCGGGAAGTATCTCGAGCACCTCGAGGTTCAGGATCGAGGCAGTCTCATTGCCCATCTGCCCCGCCATCCTCATCCCTTTGCGCACGCGTCCGGGATACGAGCGGTTACCGATCGATCCGCCGTGGCGGAAATACTCGTGGGTGCCGTGGGAGCCGGGGAAGCCGGAAAAATGGTGGCGCTTGATGACGCCGGCGTAGCCGTGGCCCTTGGAGACGCCGGTCACATCGACCTGGTCGCCGACCTTGAACACGTCGGCAGCGGCAATCGGCTGTCCGAGCTTCAACTCGCCTTCGCCGCGGCGTTCGAACTCGCCCGATCTCGATTCCGGCCGCGATGTTCGGCGCGCGCGAAATGGCCGCGCTCGCCGCCGGTCACGCGGCTGAGCTTCTTCTTGCCAAAGGTGACCTGCACGGCTTCGTAGCCGTCGGTCGCCGCGGTCTTCAACTGGGTGACGGTGCATGGACCGAGCGTCAACACGGTGGCGGCGCGCACGCGGCCGGCGGCGTCGGTCATCTGGGTCATCCCGATTTTCTTTCCAATCAATCCGGTCAGCATCGGCCCTACTCGAGCTTGATTTCGACGTCCACGCCCGCGGCCAGGTCGAGCTTGCCCAGCGCGTCGATGGTCTGCTGGGTCGGCTCGAGCACGTCGAGCAGACGTTTATGAGTGCGAATTTCAAAATGCTCGCGCGACTTTTTGTCCACGTGCGGCGAGCGGTTGACGGTGAAGCGCTCGATGCGGGTCGGCAGCGGAATCGGCCCGGCGACGCGGCCGCCGGTGCGCCGGATGGTATCCACGATTTCGCGCACCGACTGATCGAGCAGGCGGTAGTCGTACGCCTTGAGGCGTATGCGTATCTTGTCGTTCATCCTGGGAATACCGCGCCCGATTCGTTAAGCGCTCTGCTCCATCTCCGCTCGATTGCGCACCCTGCTTCGGTGTCCGTTACTTCAAAATTTTCGAAACGACGCCCGCGCCGACCGTGCGGCCGCCCTCGCGGATGGCGAAGCGCAGGCCTTCGTCCATCGCGACCGGCGTGATCAGCTCGCCGAGAATTTTAATGTTGTCGCCCGGCATCACCATCTCGGTGCCCTCGGGCAGCGTGAGCACTCCGGTGACGTCGGTGGTGCGGAAATAGAACTGCGGGCGATAGCCGGTGAAGAACGGCGTATGGCGGCCGCCTTCGTCCTTGGTCAGGATATACGCCGACGCCTCGAACTTGGTGTGCGGGGTGATCGAGCCGGGCTTCGCGAGCACCTGTCCGCGCTCGACGTCTTCGCGCTTGAGGCCGCGCAGCAGCACGCCGATATTGTCGCCGGCCTGGCCCTCGTCGAGCAGCTTGCGGAACATCTCGACGCCGGTGACCACGGTCTTTTGGGTGTCCCGGAAGCCGACGATTTCGACTTCCTCGCCGACCTTGACCTTGCCCGCGCTCGACGCGGCCGGTGACCACGGTGCCGCGGCCCGAGATCGAGAACACGTCTTCGACCGGCATCAGGAACGGCTTTTCGGTCTCGCGCTTGGGCTGCGGGATGTAGCTGTCAACCGCGTCCATGAGATCGAGAATCGGCTTGCAGTTGGGGCAGTCGGCCTTGCCGCATCCGCAGTTCGAGCGCGTTGAGCGCGCTGCCGCGAATGACGGGCACGTCGTCGCCCTGGAATTCGTACTTGGTCAGCAGGTCGCGCACTTCGAGCTCGACCAGGTCGAGCAACTCGGGGTCGTCAACCATGTCGACCTTGTTCATGAAGACGACGATCGACGGCACGCCGACCTGGTACGCGAGCAGGATATGCTCGCGGGTCTGGGGCATCGGGCCGTCGTTGGCGCCGACCACCAGAATTGCGCCGTCCATCTGCGCGGCGCCGGTGATCATGTTCTTGATGTAGTCGGCATGGCCCGGGCAGTCGACGTGCGCGTAGTGGCGCTTGGTGGTTTCGTACTCGACGTGGGCGATGGCAATCGTGATGCCGCGCTCTTTCTCTTCGGGCGCCTTGTCGATCTGATCGAAGGCGGTGAAGGTGGCGAGCTTCTTTGACGCGAGGACCTTGGTAATCGCAGCCGTCAGCGTGGTCTTGCCGTGATCGATATGACCAATGGTGCCGACGTTCGCGTGCGGCTTGGTGCGTTCAAATTTAGCCTTGCCCATGATGTAACCTCCGATTGAGCGCCTTGGCTCACGAGTCGTTATGCACGCGCGCGCGAATCGCCGCCTTCGGCGTCGCGCGCCGTCAACTCCTCAAAAATATTTCGCGGCACGGGTTCATACGCGCCGAACTGCATGGTGTAAGTTGCGCGGCCCTGGGTCATCGAGCGCAGCCGCGTGGCGTAACCGAACATGGTGGCGAGCGGGACGCGGGCCTCGATGACCTGCGCGCCGGCGCGATTTTCCATGTCGAGAATCTTGCCGCGCCGCCCGCTGAGATCGCCGATCACCTCGCCCATGAACTCCTGCGGGGTGACGACCTCGACCTCCATGACGGGCTCGAGCAGAATCGGGTCGGCCTTTTCGCAGCATTCCTTGAACGCCATCGAGCCGGCGATCTTAAACGCGAGTTCCGACGAGTCCACCTCATGGTACTTGCCGTCGAGCACGATGGCCTTGATATCGACCATCGGATAGCCGGCGACGACGCCGTTTTCCATCGCCTCTTTGACGCCGTCTTCGATCGACGGAATGAAATTGCGCGGAATCGATCCGCCCTTGGTGCCGTCCTCGAACTCAAAGCCGGAGCCCTTGGGGAGCGGCTCGATGCGCAGCTCGACGATGCCGTATTGGCCGTGGCCGCCGCTCTGGCGGACGAACTTGCCCTCGGCTTCGGAGGCGCGCCTGATGGTCTCGCGATAGGCGACCTGCGGCTTGCCGATATTGGCGTCAACTTTGAACTCGCGCAGCATGCGATCGACGATGATCTCGAGATGCAACTCGCCCATGCCGGCGATCAGGGTCTGCGAGGTTTCCTTGTTGACGCTGACGCGGAACGACGGGTCTTCCTTGGCGAGCTTCTGGAGCGCCTCGGCGAGCTTCTCCTGGTCGGCCTTGGTCTTGGGCTCGATGGCAATCTGGATGACGGGCGCGGGAAACTCGATGGACTCGAGCACGATGGGCGCGGCCGGATCGCATAGCGTGTCGCCGGTGTTGGTATCGCGCAGGCCGACGGCGCAAATCTCGCCGGCGTAAACCTCGTTAAGCTCCTCGCGCTTGTTCGCATGCATCTTGAACATGCCGGCCGACGCGTTCGCGCTTGCCGCGCGTCGAGTTGAGCACCGAGGTGCCGGTCTCGAGCTTGCCCGAGTACAGCCGCAGGAAGGTCAGCGTGCCGAGGTACGGGTCGGTCATTATCTTGAAGGCGAGCGCGGAGAACGGTGCGTCGTCGCGCGGCCATCGCTCTTCGATCTTGTCGCCCGACCTTGCCGACGACCGGCGGCAGGTCCAGCGGCGACGGCAGGTAGTCGACCACCGCGTCGAGCATCGGCTGCACGCCCTTGTTGCGGAAGGCGGAGCCGAGAATCACCGGCGTAATCGCCATCTTGAGTGTGGCGGCGCGAATCGCGGCGCGAATCTGGTCGGGCTCGGGCGCCTTGCCTTCGAGATAAAGCTCCATGATGTGCTCGTCGTGATCGGCGAGCGTCTCGATCATCTTGTCGCGGTATCCCGCGGCCTGCTCCTTCAAGTCGGCCGGGATCCCTTCGACGCGGTAGCTCGCGCCGAGCCGATCCTCGTCCCAAATCAGCGCCTTGCGATCGATCAGATCGACCAGCCCGGTGAACTTTTCTTCGGCGCCGATCGGCAGATGCAGCAGCAGCGGCGTCGCCTTGAGCTTGTCGCGCATCTCCTGCACGACGCGCTCGAACTCCGCGCCGACGCGATCCATCTTGTTGATAAATGCAACCCGCGGCACGCGGTACTTGTCGGCCTGACGCCAGACGGTTTCCGACTGCGGCTCGACGCCGCCGACCGCGCAGAACACCGCGACCGCGCCATCGAGCACGCGCAGCGAGCGCTCGACTTCAATGGTGAAATCGACGTGTCCCGGCGTGTCGATAATATTGATGCGGTTGTCGCGCCAGAAGCAGGTGGTCGCCGCCGACGTGATCGTGATGCCGCGCTCCTGCTCCTGCACCATCCAGTCCATGGTCGCGGTGCCTTCGTGCACCTCGCCGATCTTGTAGTTGATGCCGGTGTAGAAGAGCACGCGCTCGGTGGTGGTGGTTTTGCCGGCATCGATGTGCGCCATGATGCCGATATTGCGCACCCGTTCTATTGGTGTCTGACGAGCCATCTAAAAAAACTCGGTGATTACCAGCGGTAGTGGGCGAACGCCTTGTTGGCGTCAGCCATTCGATGTGTGTCTTCGCGCTTCTTGACCCCGCCGCCGCGATTGGCGGCTGCGTCGAGGATTTCGGCGGCCAGCCGCTCTTCCATCGACTTCTCGCCGCGCGCGCGCGCCGCCGCAACCAGCCAGCGCATCGCCAGCGAATTGCGCCGCACCGGGCGCACTTCGCTCGGCACCTGGTAGTTGGCGCCGCCGACCCGGCGCGAGCGAACCTCGACGGCCGGACGAACATTGTCGAGCGCGCGTTTGAAGACGACCAGACCGTCTTCCTTCGAGCGTTCCGCGACGAGATCGAGCGCGTGATAGAAGATCTGCTCGGCGAGCGACTTCTTGCCGCGTTCCATCACGACGTTCATGAACTTCGCGACGGTGCGGTCGTGATACTTGGGGTCCGCCGGAATTTCGCGGACGCGAATTTGTCCTTTGCGCGACATATAAGTCTACTTGGGCTTCTTCGACCCGTACTTGGAACGGCCCTTGCGCCGCTCCTGCACGCCGATCGAGTCGAGGGTGCCGCGAATCACGTGATAGCGAACGCCCGGCAGGTCGCGCACGCGACCGCCGCGAATCAGCACCACGGAATGCTCCTGCAGGTTGTGTCCGACGCCCGGGATATAGGTATTCACCTCGAACCCGTTGGACAGCCGCACGCGCGCGACCTTGCGCAGCGCGGAGTTGGGCTTCTTGGGCGTAGTCGTCTTCACCTGCGTGCATACGCCACGCTTCTGGGGCGAGCCTTCGAGCGCGCGCGCCTTAACCTTGAAGCGCTTTTTCACGCGCGCCTGTCGGATCAACTGGTTTATCGTCGGCACGTTATAATTCTCGTTCTCTTCCGCTTCGAGCAGCGTATCCACTGGACGCTCGCCGATTCTTGAGACCGCTCGACCTTCGTTTCGCGCCGACCCGGTTCGCCGGATTGCCTCTAGTGGGACGCGGTGTTCAAACAAACCCCCCAAGGACACTTATGCCCTTGGGGGAAACATCATTATGTACGGGACCAGGCCCCCCGTGTCAATCTCCGCCAGGTGCGGGAGCGGCGGCCAGCTCCGGTTTTTCCACATCTTCTTCAGCCGCGGCGCCTTCGACCTTGACCACCATCCGGTTGTACAAGTTCATGCCCGTGCCGGCCGGAATCAAGCGTCCCATGATCACGTTTTCTTTCAGCCCGACCAGCCGATCGATCTTGCCGTTGATGGCCGACTCGGTCAGCACGCGCGTGGTTTCCTGGAACGACGCGGCCGAAATGAAGCTCTCGGTGGAGAGAGACGCCTTGGTGATTCCGAGCAGCAACGGCTCCGCGATCGCCGGCTCTCCGCCGCGCGTCAGGACGCGGCCGTTCTCCTCGTCGAAGCGCCATTTCTCGACCTGATCGCCGACCAGGAACGGCGTGTCGCCAACTTCCTTGATGCGCACGCGGCGCAGCATCTGGCGCACGATCACCTCGATGTGCTTGTCGTTGATACGCACACCCTGGAGCCGGTAGATTTCCTGGATTTCGTCAACCAGGTATTTCGCCAGCGCCTTTTCGCCGAGGATCGTCAGGATGTCGTGCGGATTGGACGAGCCTTCCATCAGCGGCTCGCCGGCCTTGACCACATCGCCCTCGTGGACCGCGATATGCTTGCCCTTGGGGATCAGGTATTCGCGCTTCTCGCCGATCTCGGGCGTCACCTCGACCTTGCGCTTGCCCTTGGTGTCCTTGCCGAACGAAACCTGCCCGTCGATCTCCGAGATGACGGCGAATTCCTTGGGCTTGCGCGCTTCGAACAGCTCCGCGACGCGCGGCAGACCGCCGGTGATGTCCTTGGTCTTGGTCGTCTCGCGCGGGATCTTCGCGATCACGTCGCCGGGCTCGACCGCGGTGCCTTCGGGCACGCTGATATACGCGCCCACCGGCAGAAAGTAGCGCGCGACGTTGTTCGAGTTGGGCAGCTTGGCCGTCTTGCCCGACGCGTCCTTGATCGAGATACGCGGGCGCACGTCGAGGTCCTTGAACTCGACGATGACGTTGGAGCGCGCGCCGGTTCGTTCATCGACCCGCTCCTCCATCGTTTTGCCTTCGATGATATCGCCGTACTTAACCGTGCCGCCAACCTCGGTGATGATCGGCGTGGTGTACGGATCCCATTCCGCGATCAGCTCACCGGGCTTGACCTTGTCGCCCTCGGCCTTGCGCAGCTTGGCGCCGTACACCAGCGGATAGCGCTCGCGTTCGCGCTCGCGCACGCGGCCGCCTTCGTCGGTGACCTGCGCCGCGATCACGACCTCGCCGTGCCGCGTCATGACGACCAGGTTGCCGTCGCGGCTCTTGACCGTGTTGACGCCATGCAACCGCATCACGCCCTCGTTGCGGACCTCGAGCGTGGTCTGCTCCGCGCGCCGGCTGGCGGTGCCGCCGATATGGAAGGTGCGCATCGTCAGCTGCGTGCCCGGCTCGCCAATCGACTGCGCCGCGATAATTCCGATCGATTCGCCGAGGTTGACCAGATGCCCGCGGCCCAGATCGCGTCCGTAACACTTCACGCACACGCCCTGGCGCGACTGGCAGGTCAGCACCGAGCGAATCTTGATTCGCTCGACTCCCGCGTCTTCGATTCGCTTTACCTTGTCCTCGTCGATCATCTCGTTGGCGCTCACCAGCACTTCGTTGGTGAACGCGTCGCGGATGTCTTCGAGCGCGACGCGTCCGAGCACCCGATCGCCGAGTCCCTCGATTATCTCGCCGCCTTCGACCAGCGGCGACATCTCGATTCCGTCCAGCGTGCCGCAATCGTCCTCGCTGATGATCGAGTCCTGCGCCACGTCAACCAGGCGCCGCGTCAGATAGCCGGAGTTCGCCGTCTTGAGCGCGGTGTCGGCCAGGCCCTTGCGCGCGCCGTGGGTCGAGATGAAGTACTGCAGCACCGTGAGCCCTTCGCGGAAGTTCGCGGTGATCGGAGTTTCGATGATTTCACCCGACGGCTTCGCCATCAGGCCGCGCAGTCCCGCCAGCTGGCGAATCTGCTGTTCGGAACCGCGCGCGCCCGAGTCGGCCATGATGAAGATCGGATTGAACGACGGCCCGGTGATAGTCTCGCCCGCGTCGTTCTTGCCGAAGACCTGGGTCGAGAGCCCCTTGATAACGGCGCTGCCGATCTGGTCCTGAACTTCGGCCCAGATATCGACGACCTTGTTGTAGCGCTCGCCGTCGGTGATGACGCCGTTGTTGTACTGTTGCTGAATCTCGTTGACCTGCTTCTGCGCGCCGTCGAGCAGATGCGCCTTTTGCGGCGGAATCGTCATGTCCTTGATCGAGATCGAGATTCCCGCCTTGGTGGCGAATTCAAAGCCGATGTCCTTCAGCCGGTCGGCGAAGATAACCGTCGCCTTGTCGCCGGCGCGGCGGTATACGAAGTCGATAAGGTTGCCGAGCTCCTTTTTCTTCATCGTCTTGTTGAGCTCGGTGAACGGAATCTCGGGCGGCACGATTTCGTACAACAGCACGCGGCCGACCGTGGTGGCCACGCGTTCGTAGCGCGGTATCACGGCTGCGGCGGCTGCTGCACGCTCCTTGGCCTTGCCGCGAGGATGCCCGCCGTTGCTCTCGGGCACCGCGGGCGCGATTCCGGTTGCGACCTGCGGCGACATCCGCACCGTGATTTTCGCGTGCAGATCGACTTCCTCGTGATCGTACGCGATCCGCACTTCCTCGACGTTGGCGAAGTTCTTGCCCTCGCCCCGCGCCAGCGGACGCTCGCGCGTCATGTAGTAAAGACCCAGCACCATGTCCTGCGTCGGCACGATTACCGGTTTGCCCGATGGCGGGCGACAGGATGTTGTTGGTGGACATCATGAGCACGCGCGACTCGACCTGCGCCTCGATCGACAGCGGCACGTGCACCGCCATCTGATCGCCGTCGAAATCGGCGTTGTACGCCACGCACACCAGCGGATGCAGCTGAATCGCCTTGCCTTCGATCAGCACCGGCTCGAACGCCTGGATGCCGAGCCGATGCAGCGTCGGCGCGCGGTTGAGCAGCACCGGATGCTCGCGGATAACCTCGTCGAGGATATCCCAAACGTCCTTGCCCTCTTTCTCGACCATCTTCTTGGCGCTCTTGATGGTGGTGACGTAGCCCTTTTCTTCGAGCTTGTTGTAGATGAACGGCTTGAACAGCTCGAGCGCCATCTTCTTGGGCAGCCCGCACTGATGCAGCCTGAGCTCCGGGCCGACCACGATGACCGAGCGGCCCGAGTAATCGACGCGCTTGCCGAGCAGGTTCTGCCGGAAGCGGCCCGACTTGCCCTTGAGCATGTCGGACAGCGACTTGAGCGGACGCTTGGACGGTCCGGTGATGGCGTGGCCGCGCCGGCCGTTGTCGAACAGCGCATCGACCGCTTCCTGCAGCATCCGCTTTTCGTTGCGAATGATGATGTCCGGGGCGTTGAGCTCGATGAGCCGCTTCAGCCGGTTGTTGCGATTGATCACGCGCCGGTAGAGATCGTTCAGATCCGAAGTGGCGAAGCGGCCGCCGTCCAGCGGCACCAGCGGACGGAGATCGGGCGGGATCACCGGCAGGATGGTGAGGATCATCCACTCGGGCTTGTTGCCCGAGTCGCGAAACGCGTTGACCACCTTCAGGCGCTTGGCGACCTTCTTGCGCCGCGCCTCGCTGGCCGTCGCTTTCATCTCGGCGCGCAGCTCTTCGGCCAGCTTGTCGAGCGTCGAGCTGTCGCGCAGCATCGAGCGAATCGCCTCGGCGCCCATCTCGGCCTTGAAGCCGTCGGCCGTATTGCTCGCGCGCCTCGCGATATTTGCGCTCGGTCAGCAGCTCCTTGTACTGCAGCGGCGTCTCGCCGGGGTCGGTGACGATGTAGGACTCGAAGTAGAGGACCTTCTCGAGTTCCTTGAGCGTCATGTCGAGCAGCGTGCCGATGCGCGACGGCAGCGAGCGCAGGAACCAGATGTGCGCGACCGGCGCGGCCAGGTCGATATGGCCCATGCGCTCGCGCCGGACCTTGGACTGAATGACTTCGACGCCGCACTTTTCGCAGACCACGCCGCGATGCTGCATGCGCTTGTACTTGCCGCAGTTGCACTCGTAGTCCTTGGTCGGCCCGAAAATCTTGGCGCAGAACAGCCCGTCGCGCTCCGGCTTGAAGGTGCGGTAGTTGATGGTTTCGGGCTTCTTGACCTCGCCGTGCGACCACGAGCGGATCATTTCGGGCGACGCGATCGAAATCCGGATCGCGTTGAACGCCAGCGGATTCTTGGGCTTTTCGAAATATGCCGAAGAGATCTTCCATCTCTTTACTAACTCCCTGGCCTTAGCAGCCCGTTGCTGCGCAGCGCTGCGGCTCGTCGAGCAGCTCCATGTTCAGGCACAGCGACTGGAGCTCCTTGACCATGACGTTGAACGATTCGGGCAGTCCGGGCTCCAGCGTGTTCTCGCCCTTGACGATCGCTTCGTACATCCGCGTTCGTCCCGCCACGTCGTCGGACTTGACCGTGAGCAACTCCTGCAAGCGTGTAGGCCGCGCCGTAAGCCTCCAGCGCCCACACTTCCATTTCTCCCAGCCGCTGGCCGCCGAACTGAGCCTTGCCGCCCAGCGGCTGCTGCGTAACCAGGCTGTACGGACCGGTCGAGCGCGCGTGGATCTTGTCTTCGACCAGGTGATGCAGCTTCATCATGTACATGACGCCGACGGTCACCGGCTGCTCGAACGGCAACCCGGTGCGTCCGTCGTACAGCGTAGCCTGTCCGGACTCGGGCAGATCGGCGCGCTTGAGCAGCTGGAATATTTCCTCTTCGCGCGCGCCGTCGAACACCGGCGACGCCACGTGCACGCCGCGCCAGCGCCTTGGCCGCGAGCTTGAAGATATCGGCGCTCGGCCAGCTCGTCGATAAACTCGTGGCTCTCCTTCTCGGGGTAGATTTCCTTGAGCCGCTTCTTGAGCTGCGCGGCGCTGACGCCAGTCTGCGCAGATCTTCCTCGATTTTGTGGCCGAGTTCGCGCGCCGCCCAGCCCAGATGGGTTTCCAGAATCTGGCCGACGTTCATGCGCGACGGCACGCCGAGCGGATTGAGCACGATATCGACCGGCGTCCCGTCCGCCAGGCACGGCATGTCTTCCTCGGGCAGGATGCGCGAGAGCACGCCCTTGTTGCCGTGCCGGCCGGCCATCTTGTCGCCGACCTGGAGGCGGCGCTTGATGGCGACGAAGACCTTGATCATCTTGATCACGCCCGGCGCGAGTTCGTCGCCCTCCTTGAGCCGCTCGACCTTGGCTCCGTAATGATCCTGCACGGCCTCGACGTTCGCGTTCATCGCGCTGACTGCCTGCGCAGCTTCCTCCTGCGCCGCTTCGTTCTCGACGCGGACCTGGCCCCATAGCGTCGGCGGCAATTCCTCGAGTTCCTGGGCGCTGAGCGTATCGCCCTTCTTGAGCAGCTCCTTGCGCTCATCGGACATCACGCGTCCTGCCAGTTTCTTGCCGGCCAGCGACTTCTTGAGCTTGCGCAGAGTCTCCTGGCGGATGATTCGGACTTCCTCGGCTTCGTCCTGCTTGAGACGTTCGGCCTCGAGCACTTCGATTTCCTGGGTGCGCTCGTCCTTCAACACGCCGCGCCGCGAAAACACGCGTCCGTCGATAACGGTGCCTTCGACGCCCGGCGGCACGCGCAGGCTGGTATCGCGCACCTCGCCGGCCTTTTCGCCGAAGATGGCGCGCAGCAGCTTCTCTTCGGGAGAAAGCTGGGTCTCGCCCTTGGGCGTGATCTTGCCGACCAGGATGTCCTGCGGGCGGACTTCGGCGCCGATGCGGATGATGCCGCTCTGGTCGAGGTCCTTGAGCGCCTCTTCGCCGACGTTGGGAATGTCGCGGGTGATTTCCTCGGGCCCGAGCTTGGTGTCGCGCGCGACGCATTCGAATTCCTCGATATGCACCGAGGTGAACAGGTCTTCCTTGACCACCCGCTCGGAAATCAGGATCGAATCTTCGAAGTTGTAACCGCCCCACGGCATGAACGCGACCAGCACGTTGCGGCCCAGCGCCAGTTCGCCCATGTCGGTGGACGGCCCGTCGGCCAGCACGTCGCCGGACTTGACCCGCTCGCCCTTGACCACGATGGGGCGCTGGTTGATGCAGGTGTTCTGATTCGAGCGCTGATACTTGATCAGATTGTAGATATCGACGCCGGCGTCGCGCAGATCCTTGGTCTGCTTGTCGGCGCGCACCACGATCCGTTCGGCGTCGACGCTTTCGACCACGCCGTCGCGCTTGCCGACCACCGTAACACCCGAGTCGCGGCCAACCGTGCCCTCCAGGCCCGTGCCGACCAGCGGCGCGTCGGGTTTCAGCAGCGGAACCGCCTGGCGCTGCATGTTCGATCCCATCAGCGCGCGGTTGGCGTCGTCGTTTTCAAGAAACGGGATCAAAGACGCCGCCACCGAGACCAGCTGGTTGGGCGACACGTCCATGTACTGGACGTCCTCGGCGCGGACCACGGTGAACTCGCCGCCGATGCGCGCCGACACCAGATCGGCGGTGAAGCGGCCGTGCGTGTCGAGCTGCGCGTTGGCCTGCGCGATGACCTTGTCTTCCTCGTCGAGCGCGGAGAGATAGACGATTCGATCGGTGACGCGATTGTTTTCGACTTCGCGGTACGGCGTCTCGATGAAGCCGTATTCGTTGACTCGCGCGTAGGTCGAGAGCGACGCGATAAGTCCGATATTCGGGCCTTCGGGCGTTTCAATCGGGCAGACGCGGCCGTAGTGGGTCGGGTGAACGTCGCGAACTTCGAAACCGGCGCGCTCGCGGGTAAGCCCGCCCGGCCCCAGCGCGGACAGGCGGCGCTTGTGCGTGATTTCGCTGAGCGGATTGGTCTGATCCATGAACTGCGACAATTGCGAGGAGCCGAAGAACTCCTTGATCACGGCCGAAGCCGGCTTGTAGTTGACCAGCTCCTGCGGCATCAGGGTCTCGATATCCTGCAGGCTCATCCGCTCTTTTATCGCGCGCTCCATGCGGACCAGCCCGATGCGGAACTGGTTCTCGACCAGCTCTCCGACCGCGCGCACGCGGCGATTGCCGAGATGGTCGATATCGTCAACCTGGCCGCTGCCGTTCTTGAGATCCATCAGGTAGCGGACGACTTCGAGGATGTCTTCGCGGCGCAGCGTGCCCTGCTCGAGCGGCACGTCTATCTTGAGCTTGTGATTGAGCTTTAAGCCGGCCGACCTTGGAGAGGTCGTAGCGCTCGGCGTTGAAGAACAGGTTGTTGAAGAAGGTGGTCGCCGTTTCCTGCGTCGGCGGATCGCCGGGACGCAGGCGCCGGTAGATCTCGATGACGGCTTCTTCGGGCGTGCCGAGCTTGTCCTGCGCGAGCGTCAGGCGCAGCGGACCGCCGCCGGGCGCGTCTTCGGTGAACAGCACTTCGATCTTCTTTACGCCGTGCGCCTTGAGCTTCTCGAGCGTTTCCTCGGCCAGCTCCTCGTTGGTGCCAATCAGCACCTCGCCGGTGGTGGAATCGACGATATCGTGCGCCGAGACGCGGCCGACAATCTCGTCGAGTGCGATCGGCACTTCGCTGATCTTCGCCTGCTCCATCGCGCGCACGATGGCCTTGTTGAACTTGCGGCCCTCGCGCGCGATAACCTCGCCCGACTTGGGATCCTTGACGTCGCGGCTGACCCGCGAACCCAGCAGATGGTCGGCCACGAACTGCTTGGTGTACTGCTTGCTGTCCAGGACGATTACGTCCTTGCGGTAGTAGTAGTTGAGGAGATCCTCGGTGGTCATGCCGAGCGCGCGCAGCAGCACGGTCGCCGGAAACTTGCGGCGCCGATCGATTCGCACGTACAGCACATCGCGCGGATCGAATTCGAAGTCGATCCAGCTGCCGCGATACGGAATGATTCGCGCCGAGTACAAAAGCTTGCCCGTGGAATGGGTGCGGCCCTTGTCGTGCTCGAAAAATACTCCGGGCGAGCGATGCAACTGCGACACGATGACGCGCTCGGTGCCGTTCACCATGAACGTGCCGTTGCCGGTCATCAGCGGAATTTCGCCGAAGTAAACTTCCTGCTCCTTGACGTTCTTGATCGAGCGGCGGCCGTTCTGGACGTCCCAGATCACGAGCTGAATTTTGACCTTCAGCGGCGCCGCGTACGTCATGCCGCGCTGATGGCATTCCTCAACGTCGTACTTGGGCGTGCCGAGTTCGTACGAGACGAACTCGAGCGACGCGGTCTCGTTGAAATCCTTGATCGGAAAGACCGACTTGAAGACCGCCTGCAGGCCTACGTCCGCGCGGTCCTCGGTCGAAACGCCGACCTGCAGGAAATCGTCATACGAGCGTTTCTGAATCTCGATCAGATTCGGAATCTCGATGATCTTCTTGATCTTGCCGAAGGAGCGGCGAATGCGAAGATTGCTCGTTACATGAACTTGGGCCATCAGCTACCTCACCATGCGTGCGCCACAGACTTCGGCGCGCCGCGAAGCAATACAGGACGCGGGCGCAGAGATCTCCCCCGTGCCCACGGCTTCATCGATAAAGACCGTTTGAAATCCGCGCGCGCCTGCCAGTCCTGCGCCTCGTGAATTTCCCGACCCTTTGTTGTGCGTCAAAAAGACTAAGTCCTTCCTACTTCAGCTCCACGCTGCCACCGGCGGCTTCGAGCTTCTTCTTGATCTCTTCGGCCTCGGCTTTGTTGACGCCTTCCTTGACCGCCTTCGGCGCTCCATCGACCAGGTCCTTGGCCTCCTTGAGGCCGAGTCCGGTCAATTCGCGCACGACCTTGATCACCTGGATCTTCTTGTCGCCCGAACCCGTCAGCACGACGTTGAACTCTTCCTTCTCGGGCGCCGCCGCGGCCGCACCGCCGGCTGCCGGAGCGGCAGCCACCGCGACCGGAGCCGCAGCCGATACGCCGAGCTCGGCCTCGAGTTCCTTAACCAGCGCCGCTGCATCGATCAGGCTCAGGTTCTTCAGATAATCCTTCACCTGATCGCGGCTGAGTTGTGCTTCTGCCATGTTACCTTCTCTCCTTGTTCACGCATCCGGGGAGATGTGGGAGCGCCCCAGGATTTTTTTCAGTGAAAGTTTCGCCCGCGCATTTTTTGACCGCGGAATTAATTGCCTACTCAGATTATCCTTGAGATGCCGTCGGCGCCGGAGCCACCGCGCCGACGCCGTTCTTTTTTCCAATCGCGTCGATCACGCGCGCCAGGTACGAGCCCGGCTCATTCAGCAAGCGGACCAACTGGGTCGCCGGCGCATTCAATAGCCCGAGCAACTGGCCGAAAATCACCGCGCGCGGCGGCAAGGCCGCCAGCGCCTGGACTTCGGCCGGCGTGAGCGCCTTGCCGTCGAGCACCGCACCGCGCAGCTTGAGCTTCTCGCCCAGCGGTCCGAATGACGTGAAGGTCTTGGCCAGTACGACCGGATCCTCGTAACTGAGGATCAGCCCGACCTGTCCGCCGAGGTTGCTGTCGAGCGCCTCGTAGGCCGTGCCCTTGATAGCGCGGCGGACCAGAGTGTTCTTGGCCACGCGCATCTCGCCGCGCACGGCGCGCAAGCGCTTGCGCATCTCGGTCGATTCCGCCGCCGTCATCCCGCGGTATTCGGACACAAGCGCGATACTGGCGCGGCCGAAACTCTGCGCAAGATCTTCGACCAGCGCGCTTTTCTCTGATTTCTTCATCTAATTATACCGACCCAGCTTCAACGAACCAAAACCCGGCAGCTCCCCGCCCGACCTTACGCGGCCGCCGCGAGCGCCTTGGGCGCCGCCTGCGCCGTATCGACGCGCACTCCCGGGCCCATCGTCGAGGAAAGCGCGACGCTGCGAACGTAATTTCCCTTGGCGCTGGCGGGCTTGGAGCGAACGATCGCGCCGAGGATCGCGCGCACATTGTCGAGCAGCTTCTGCTCGCCGAAACTCATCTTGCCCACGCGCGCGTGCACCACGCCGGCCTTGTCCACGCGGTAGTCCACCTTGCCGGCCTTGATCTCGGCGACCGCCTTGGCGACATCAAACGTGACGGTGCCAACCTTGGGATTAGGCATCAGGCCACGGGGTCCAAGGATTTTGCCGATTCGTCCGACCTGGCCCATCATGTCGGGGGTCGCGATCACGCGGTCGAAGTCGAGCCAGTTCTCTTCCTGGATCTTCTTTATGATCTCGTCGCCGCCGACGAAGTCCGCACCCGCCTCGCGCGCCTCGCGCTCTTTCTCGCCCTTGGCGACCACCAGCACGCGTGCAACCGCACCGGTTCCATGCGGAAGCACGATGGTGCCGCGCACGTTCTGGTCGGCCTGGCGCGGATCGACGCCGAGCCGGACTGCTATCTCGACCGTCTCGTCGAACTTGGCGACCTTGTTATCGACGACCAGCTTGACCGCTTCCTCGAGCGTGTAGCGGTGTTCGCGATCGATCTTCTTGGCCGCTTCCTTGTATTTCTTGCCTGCCATCTTCTTGCCTGTTTAACTGCCGCTCCCGCCCAAGTTAATCCGTGACGTCGATGCCCATGCTGCGCGCGGTACCCGAAACGGTATTGACCGCCGCGGCCAGGTCGGCCGCGGTCAGGTCCTTGAGCTTGGTCTTGGCGATTTCCTCGACCTGCGCGCGGGTGACCTTGCCGACCTTGTTCTTGTTCGGCATCGGCGAGCCCTTTTCGATTCCCGCCGCGCGCAGCAGCAGAATCGACGCGGGCGGGCTCTTGGTGACGAAGGTAAACGAACGGTCGGCGTAAACGGTGACTATCACCGGGATCAGCAGGCCCTGCATGTTCTGGGTCTGGGCGTTGAAGGCCTTGCAGAACTCCATGATATTGACGCCGCGCTGGCCGAGCGCCGGCCCCACCGGCGGCGAAGGATTCGCCGCGCCGGCCGGAATCTGCAGCTTGATCGATCCGACTACTTTCTTAGCCACTTTAAAATCGTTCCTGGTTGCTCAGCCGCGAACGCCGCTTGCGCGCACGGGCCGCGCGCATCCGGCGAATCGCGCGTTTTCTTGCTGTTTCAGGCCTTCTCTACCTGCACAAAGTCGAGTTCGACCGGGGTTGCGCGGCCGAAGATCGAGATCAGAACGCGCACCTTGCCCTTTTCCGGCTTGACTTCCTCGACGGTGCCGTTGAAGTCCTGGAAAGGGCCGTCGACGACTTTGATCGCCTCTCCCACCTCGAACAGCACCTTGGGCTTGGGCCTGAGCGCCCCTTCTTCCATCTGCTGCTCGATCTCTTCGACTTCGGACATCGGAACTTCGGGCGGATTGGTGGCATGGCCGACGAAGCCGGTAATTTTCGGCGTGTTCTTGATGACGTGCCAGGTCTCGTCGTCGAGCACCATCTGCACGAAGATGTAGCCGGGAAAAAACTTGCGGCTCGAAACCTTGCGCGCGCCGCCCTTGCCGAGTTCCTGCACGCGCTCGATAGGCACCAGCACCTTGCCTATCTTGTCTTCCTTGTGGAGCGAGCGCACCCGTTCCTCGAGCGCGGCCTTGGCCTTGTGCTCGTAACCCGAATAGGTATGAACGACATACCATTTCATCGCGGGCTTGGCGGTTTCGGTCATCGGTTCAGTCATTTGAATGAGCGGCCCTGCGCCCGGTCGTTTGTCCCTAGCGGAGCAGCATCTGCACGCCGCGAACCGCGAAAAAGTCAATCACCCCGAGCCACAAAGCCATCACAAACGCCAGACCGACAACCACAATCGTGGCCTGCATGGTTTCCTTGGGCGAGGGGTAATGGACCTTGGCAAGCTCCGTCCATGCTTCCGTGACGAAACTTACGCCCTGATTGAAGTAACTTTTCAGACTATCCATTTTTCGTGCCTAAATCAAGGACCGTGATTTACATCCGGTAAAGCCGTGTCATTTTTGGCGGGCCAGCCAGGATTCGAACCTGGAACCCTCGGATTTGGAGTCCGATGCTCTGCCAATTAGAGCTACTGACCCTTTTTTCAATGTACTGTCGGGCGTCGAGGCTCACTCGACCCCGAACCCATTTTTTTCAATGTACCAGCGAGCGTGAGTGGCTCACTGGAACTTGGACCCGTCAAGTAACCTTGCCTTCCTTGTGCACCGTGTGCGCGCGGCACTTGGGACAGAATTTCTTGATTGAAAATTTGTCGGTTTGCGTCTTCTTGTTCTTGGTCGTCGTGTAGTTGCGCGATTTGCAACCGTCACATGAAAGCGAAATCAGATCTCTCATTGTCGTCCGCCTCGAAAAAAAACTTTTCCGCCGCCTGCATGGCGCAAATTTGGAAAGCCCACGACGGGAATCGAACCCGTGACCTCTTCCTTACCAAGGAAGTGCTCTACCGACTGAGCTACATGGGCATTCGTGCACCGCTCAACCGGACCAATCGCTGCCCAAAAAACTTTCGCCAAAAAAACTGCCGCCGCTTCGACCCATCGCCGATGGTTTTTTTGGAGCGGGAAACGGGACTCGAACCCGCGACCCCGAGCTTGGAAGGCTCGCGCTCTACCAACTGAGCTATTCCCGCTCTCCCCTTCAAACTCACTATCATACTGGTGGAGAGGGGAGGATTCGAACCTCCGAAGGCATAAGCCGGCAGATTTACAGTCTGCTCCCTTTGGCCACTCGGGAACCTCTCCTCCCAAGGCTATCGTGCCGACCAAGCCGATGGCGAGAATCGAACTCGCAACCACCTGATTACAAATCAGTTGCTCTACCGTTGAGCTACATCGGCAAACGACGTTAAAAAGAAAAAGTTATTCGCCGCCGCCGCGACTGTCAAGCTGAAGAGCGTTTTAGGGTCTGTTTCTTGCATCACGGCGCGCGGGCGGCAGGTCACATTCGGCAATTGCGGCGCGAAAAAAACTCGCCCTCGCGTTCCCCAAGTGACAACGCGAACCTTGCAGCTGCTGGTACCGATCTACGACAGTGTTTGTCATGGCGAAACTCAAGCCTCCTGCCAGCAGCGCCTCGATCGATCTCCAATGGGCCAGGCTTTACGCGGACCGCATCAAGGGCGAACTGAAGCTGCTTGCCAAGACGCTGTCCGACCTCAACGTGCACGGGATGCATCCGCATCTCGCCAAGGGCGCGGTACTGCTGAGAGCGCACATGAAGGAAGCCAGCCAGCAGCTTGGCGGGATGAGAAAAATCGCGAGCCAGTTCGAATCCAACTGGGTGAACACGATCAAGAAGGCGCTGGCCCGGAAGTATCCGGGTTTGGCCGAGCGCAAATCGGCCCAAGCCAAGCCGAAGGCAAAAACAACCGCCACCAGCGAATCGCGGCCGGCTCGACGGTCCTAGCTCGACAGCCTGCGGATTCGGGGAAGCCCGCGACTGGCACAGCCCGGAGGCTGCGCTCAAAGATGAACCTGTTCAGGTTTGTTGACAGGGGCGCGGCCAGGGTCTATAAAAGATGAATGGGTTCATCTTTAGATGCGCGGCCGGCCGGACTCCGCCACCGGCAGAAGCAGGAGCGCGAGCGGCGCATCGTGCAGGCCGCCGAGAAACTGTTTGCCAGGAAAGGCTACGCCAAGGCCGCGATGGAGGATGTCGCCGCGCGCGCGGGCCTCGCGGTGGGCACAATCTACAACTACTTCCCCTCCAAATCCGTCCTGCTGCTCGCGATCGTAAGGCGTGAAACGCAGTCGCTGCTGGCGCGTGGGCGGAAGATCCTTGACGATCCGCCGCGCGACCCGGTCGCGGCCGTGTCCGCGTTCACCGAGATTTTTCTCGACGACTTTACGCGTGACGACCGGCGGCTGTGGCGCGAACTGTTCGGCGCCGCGATCGCGGAGCCGTCCACTGTGGGGCAGCGACTGTTCGAAGCGGACACGCAACTCGTAACGCAGCTCGCATCGATGCTCGAGCGATACCGGAGCAACGGCGTTCTCGCGTCCGACATGGAACCGATGACGGCGGCGACCGTGCTTTACGGTGTGTGCTTCACCTGGATGACCGCGTACCTGATGAACGACGCGATCAGCGCCGAGATGGTGCGCAGCGAAATCCGCCGCGGCACGGCGATCGCGATGCGCGGTCTGTTTCCGCGCGCGGACGCGACCTCAATTAACACGGGAGGATAGTGGCTATGATCGAGATTATCGAAGGCCTTCCCGACAATGTAGTGGGAATCCTGGGCAGGGGAGTGGTGACGAGAAAGGACTACCTTGAGGTGGTGATACCGGCGATAGACAAGTCGCTGAAGCGGAATGCCAAGCTGCGGCTTTATTACGATCTGGGTTCGCAATTCACCGGGATCGATTTCGGCGCCGGTTGGGAGGACTTCAAAATAGGAATTGAGCATCTTTCACGCTGGGAACGGATGGCCATCGTGACCGACGTCGCCTGGATCAGGCATCTGGTCGGCGCTCTTCGCTTTCTGATGCCCGGAGAGATGCGAGTCTTCACGACCGCCGAAGCATCAGAGGCCCGGAAATGGATCGTCGCGACGTAGGCTGATGCCGGACAGATTGCGGCATTTCGGTGATTGCCGGCATCGCCAACTGGTTGACCCGTGATGAAGTTTGCGATGCTGGTGTGGAGGAATCTACGCCGCGGTCCGCGGCGCACGATCCTCACTGTCCTGGCGATTGCTCTGGCGGCGTTCACGTACTCGTCGCTGTCGAGCCTTCCAAATGTCACCCGCCAAATGCTGAGCACGCCCGATTCCGCGCGGCGCATCGTGGTGATGAGCGATTCGGGATTTTTCAATCGCTTGCCCAATTCGTACAAGCGCAAAATTCTTGCGGCACCGCACGTCATTGCAGCTTCGGGACTGGTGTACTTCGGCGGAGTCTACCGCAGTCCCAGCGACCAGCTCGGAATCGCGGTCGACGCGGACCAGGCCGAATTGATGTGGCCCGATTGGGGCGTCACCTCGGTGCGAGCCGGCGAGTTCCGCGCCAGCGCGACGGCGTGTCTCGTGCCGGCGGCGATGATGCAAAAGTACGGCTGGCACGTCGGCGAGCAGATCATCCTCAAAGGCACGATCGTGCCGGTGGACCTGACCCTGCGCATCGCCGACACGCTGGGCACCAGCGCGCCACCTGACACGTTGCTCTTTCGCCGCGACTATCTGGAACGGTCGCTGGGCGGGAGCCCGACCGTGAATGCGTATCACGTCATGCTCGATCGCGCCGATTCGGTGCCCTCGGCGATCGCGGCGATCGATGAGCTATTCTCGAACTCAGCGGCCGAGACTCGCAGCCAATCCGAAGCGGAATGGGTTTCAAACTTCATCAACCTCGACACGCTGTTCGCGATGCTCCGGGCGATGGCGCTACTCGTAGTCGCCGCGGTCGCTCTAGTAGCACTCAACAGCGTGGTGATCGCGGTGCGCGAGCGGCGTACCGAAATTGCAATCATGCGCGCGATCGGTTTCGATCCCGCATCGATCCTGTGCCTGACGGTCGCGGAATCAACGCTGCTTGGCGTTGCGGGAGGGGTACTTGGGTGCGCGGCAACTTTTCTTATCGCGAAGATTCTGCCCTTCGCATTTTTGCCGCTGGGACCGATAGATCTGCTCGCGATCGTTTCGCCAGGAGTGATCGTGCAGGCCTTTGTCTTATCGATTGCGATTGGAGCGGCGGCGGGACTGGTCCCGGCGCTTGGTTCCGTGCGCCAATCGGTGGTCGATTCAATCCGCGCGATAGCCTAGTCCGCGACATTTGCAGCTTCGGGTCCGGCCGCGCGTCGCGACACCATAGCGCGATTATCCCCTTAGGCGCTAAACCGCCTGTTTCGCGGCACAGCGGCGGCGGGCGATTTCGAATAGCGCCACCGCTGCAGCGACCGACACGTTGAGCGAGCCGACTTTGCCGCGCATCGGAATGTCCACGACGAAGTCCGCGCCCTTTTTCACGATGTCGCGGACGCCGCGCCCCTCGGAGCCGACGATGATCGCGAGCTTGCGCGAGGTGTCGAGCGCGTAGATTGAGGTAGCCCCGCCGGGCGCGAGCGCCGCAGTCCAGTAGCCCGCCTGTTTGAGCTGCTCGATCGTGCGCGCGACGTTACCGCATCGCGCGATCTTCAGATGTATCCACGCACCGGCCGACGACTTGACCGCGGCGGGGGTGATGCCCACCGTTCTGTCCCGCGCAATAACGATCGCGCCGACGCCGGCGCCTTCCGCCGAGCGCATCAGGGCGCCCAGGTTGCGCGGATCGGTGACGCCGTCCACCAGCACAATCGGATCGGGCTGCTCGGCGAGAATCTGCTCGAGCGGCGTGTACTCGTACTCGCGCATCAGGGCCGCGATCCCCTGATGGCGAGCTGCGGGTCCCGCCAATCGCTCCAATCCGGCTTCATCGGCGAATTCGACCCGGCCTCCGCCGGTTCTGACGAGATCAATCTCAGCCGCGAAGCGCCGCTCGTCGCCGGATTTCACGTAGAGCGCTCGAATCGAGCCGGGCGCCGAAGCCACCAGCTCGCGGATCGGTTCGACGCCATAAACTATTTCGCGGTTGCTGCCGCTTGCGTGCCGAGTCTCGCCCGCGCCCGCATCCGCACGCCGATAGTCGTGGCCCGAGGCCGGCGCCACGGCAGGTTTGGGATTGGACGCGGGCGATTGTCGGCGCGGCGGACTCGGCGCGGTGCGGTTGAAGCGGGGATTGCGGCCCTTGTCGCGAAAGTCTCTCATCGAGGGTGATACTATCAGAGCATCGCGCAAGTAGCTGTCCCGGTCCGCGAGAAGAAAATCGAATCGCAAGTTTCAATCGCGCGCCGGGATGTCTAGACTTGGAGGCGACTCCTTGCCGGCGGCAGGGATCAAACAATGAGACTAGCAATCCCGGGATTTGCCATTATCGACCGCTACGTCGCCCGCGAAGTGCTGGCGCCGTTCGCGGTCGACGTCGGCCTGCTGACCTTCGCGCTGGTCACGGGCAAGTTGCTCAAGCTGATGGACATGGTCGTCAATCACGGCGTCAGCCTCGGCGAGGTGATGGGGATCATGGGGTACATCATGCCGGCCTTTTTGGAACTCACGTTTCCGATGGCGGTGCTGCTCGGGGTGTTGATGGGATTCGGGCGGATGTCGAGCGACCAGGAGATGACCGCGGCGCGCGCCTGCGGCGTCAGCTTGTACCGGCTGGCGGTGCCCGTGATGATGGTGGCGCTTTGCGTGTACGCGATTTCGAGTTACTTCGCGTTCTCGCTGAGGCCGTGGGCGAATTCCAATCTGCGCAACAAGCTCTACGAACTCAGCCAGACCCGGACCAGCGCCGGGCTGAAGGAAAAAGTCTTCAACAGCAATTTCCCCGGGCTGGTCGTTTATGTCGACGAGATGTCGGATACCGACTCCAGCATGAAGGGCGTCATGATCTCGGACGCGCGCGATCCGCACAACCAGAACACGATAATCGCCAAGCATGGAATGATGCTGCCCGACGCGCACAACAAGTCGATCACACTGCGGCTGTTCGACGGTTCGATCTTCGGCGTCGAGCCCGCCGACAACGCGACTCACATGACCAGCTTCAAGACCTACGATCTCGGCGTCAGCCCCGAGGCGGCGCTGGACGTGAGCGAGCAGGATCCGGGCGAAATGAAGTACTCGCAACTGCGCGCTGACATCAAGGCGGCGCGCGGCAAAGGGAAACCGGACTACGCCGCCGAGACCGAGATGGCGGGCAAGTTTACCGTCCCGTTCGCCACGATGCTGTTCGCGCTGCTCGGCATCTCGCTCGGGCTCAAACCGGCGCGCGGCGGCCATTCGGAGCGCTTCGGCGTCAGCGTCGCGCTGTTCTTTCTCTATTACTCGCTGATGCGCGTGGGCGAGACGCTGGCGCAGCGCGGCAAGCTCGACGCGTGGGTCGCGATGAGCATCCCCGACATCGTATTCATGGCGCTGGCGTTCTGGTTCTTCTATCGCGCCGCGTCCGACAAGGGCGACCAGGGCCGCGGCCCCGGCGACATCATCTGGGATCTGGTCGAGCGCTACGAACGCAGCAGGCAGGCCGCATGAGACTTCGACCGCGCCTTTCGCCGGTGATGGACCGCTTCATCGCGGGCCAGTTCTTCGGCCCGTTCATGGTTTGCCTGGCTGCCTTCACTGCGGCCTATCTGCTCGGCGACATGTTCGATCGATTCGACGATTTGATCCGCTACGGCGGGCTGGGGTTATTGGGGCTGGAGTACTTCGCGCTCAAGCTGCCGCTGATCGTCTCGCAGGTTCTGCCGGTAGCGTGCCTGGCCGGCGTGCTGCTGGGCTTCGCGCTGCTCAATCGATCGGGAGAGGTGCTGGCCTGCCAGCAACTCGGCATCAGCCGGTTCGAGATGGCGGTGCCGGTGCTGATAGTCGCGGTGTTGATTTCGGGTTTTGATTTTATCATCAGCGAAACAGTTGTTCCCGCCGCGACGCGCCAGGCGAAGTATATCTACGCGGTGGAACTCAAGAAGCACCAGCTCAAGGCGGTATTCGCCAACCGGCGCATCTGGGTGCGCGTGCGCGACGGATTCATTTCGGCCGACAGCTACGACCAGAAAAACGTCGCAGCTCGCCGGAATTACCCACTATCAACTCGACGACGATTTCGGCCTCAAGGATCTCGAGCATGCGTCGAGCGCGAAATGGAACGGTCACGAATGGGTTGAGACCGGGTTGAATTCGTTCCAGATCGCCGAGGGCGGCGCGGTGACCAAGACTGACACGCGCCTCGAGCTTGGACTGACGCCTGCCGATTTCGGCCTGCTGCGCTTCGACCCGGAGGAGTTCAGCTTGTGGGAACTCGACCGCTACATCGCCGATCTGCGCAGCAAGGGACTCGACCCGGGCGGCTACGTAGTCGATCGCGATCTGAAGTACGCGATGCCGCTGGCGTGCCTGATAATGGCCGCGCTCGGGATGGCGCTCAGCCTCGATCCGCTGCCGCGCAACCTGAGTCTGGGCCGCAGCTTCGGGTTGGCAATCGTGATCGGCTTCGCCTACTGGACGTCGCTCGGAATCACGTCCGCGCTGGGTCGTTCGGGGCTGCTGCCCGCGGTGATCGCCGCCTGGATTCCGAATTTCATGTTCGCGATGATCGCGATCGCGATATTCCTGTTCGGCGAAGAACGCTGACCGCAGCTAGACCCGAGGTGTCCTGGCTCAGCCGCCGATTTGGTACATCGAGCGATCCTGCGTCGAGCGGCCCTCGAGCAGGTGATGTCCTGTCGGCTTGAGCTCACCGCGCGCTTGAGAATTCGCGCCACGTCGGCGATTACGTCGCCTGAGTTCGAGCGCAACGCCCTGCGCACGTCGAGTTCGTCGTCATTGAGCAGACACAGGTGGAATTTTCCGTCCGCCGTCAGCCGCATCCGGTTGCAGGTCCCGCAGTAAGGCTCGCTGACAGGACTGATGAAGCCGACTACGCCGCGCGCGCCCGCAAGCCGGAAGTTGCGCGATTCGTCGGCCGGATTTCCGGACGGGATTTCAGTGAGCGCGCCGAGCGCCGCCTCGATTCTCCGCCGCGTCTCGATGTTGGACACGTAGCGCTTCATCGCCAGCCGGGCGCATTCGCCGCCGCCCAGCGGCATCAGCTCGATGAATCGCACGTGCCAATCGCGCTCTGAGCGTCAGGCGCGCCAGCTCGACGACGTCGGATTCGTTGTAGCCGGCCGTCACGACCGAGTTGAGCTTGATCGGCGTGAGTCCCGCCTGTTCGGCCGCGACGATCCCGCGCCAGATTTTCTCGAAGCTGCCCAATCGCATTTGCCGCTCGACGGTCGCGGGGTCCAGGCTGTCGAGATGCACGTTGATTCGATTCAGCCCCGCGCGTTTCAGCGCCGGCGCAAGCTCCGGGAGCAGCAGCCCGTTGGTCGTAAGCGCCAGGCCGTCCACCCCGGGGACGCGTGCCAGCCGCTCGACTATCTGCACGATATCGAGCCGCAGGGTAGGCTCGCCGCCGGTCAGCCGGAATTTTCGAAAGCCCACGCCGACCGCGGCGCGCGCGACGGTCTCGAACTCCGCCGGGGTCAGCAACTCGTCTTTGGGAAGAAAGCGCAATCCTTCCAGCGGCATACAGTAAACGCATCGCAGGTTGCAGTTGTCGATTACCGATAGCCGCAGGTAATCTATCTCGCGATTGAACGAGTCGCGGGGCACACGCCAATAGTTATCGAAGCAGCCCGCGCGAAACAACTAAACACCCGGCCGGGCTGAACGGGGGCTCGATCTTGCCAATTTGCTCGCGGCGCCTATTATCATTGGCATTGGGATGAATGGGGGCCTGAAGATGGTTTATCGATGGCGCGACAAATCGCGACTGAATCTGGTCTTGATTCGCGCCATCGCGATCACCGCATTGGGAGTCCTGGCGATCGCATCTTCGAGCTACGCGGCCGGCGCCAACCGCGCCGCATCCGACGCGGTCGTCGCCGAGGCGGAAAAGTTGATCATGCAGGCCGGCCACGAGGATCCTGTCGATACCAGGAAAATCCACACGGCGATGGACAAGCTGCATGAGGCGCTGCGCATCGATCCTCGAAACGACTCAGCGTACGTGGACCTCGGCTTCTGCTACGGCGTGCTGCGCGACGGCGCAACCGCAATCGACATGTACCACACTGCGACCGAGCTGAATCCGTCGGGCAACAACTTCATCGAGCTGGCCGACGTGTATCTGCGCGTCGGCGACTCTGAGGATGCCCTGCTCGCCGCCAACGCCGGAATAGTCAAGGATCCTGCCAACGCGCGGCTCTACAACGCCAAGGGCATGGCGCTGAACGATTTGCAGCGCTTCGCCGAAGCCGAAGAAGCCTGGGAGAAGGCCCTCCAGCTCAATCCTAATCTGAGAGTCGCGCAGCTAAATCTCGACGCACTCAACAGCGGCTCAAGCGGCCGCGGCAGTATCGTCAAGCATCCGCAACAACCGCCGGCAAGCACGACGCGCTAGCCGCCAGTGATCGGACGCTCGGGCTCCGCCACGCAATATGCGCATCGGCAGAGGTTCCTGAGTTGGGACATCGTGTAGATAGTCTCGTGGCCGTCAGCCCATCCGATAAACACTGCCGCTTCGCCCAGCCGCGAAAGCTGCCGCATGCGGATGCTCGCGGGCGGCACGTCACCGTTCACGTTGCCCTTGCACGCGTCGCACGGGCATCCGCGGCGCAAATTTTCCAGCGGGAAAATGCTGTCGTGACCGTCGACCCATTGCACGCCAACGGCGTAGCGCCCGACTTCGTGAAGCCCTTTGATCTTCGGAGTCTTTGACTTGATAAGCGCCATCGGTGCAGCCTTTGCGTGAGTATATCTCCGGCGCCGACGGCTGTGGAGACCACGCGATGGCGAAGGACTCGAAGAAGTTTGCGCTCTCGATGCACTCGGTGATCACATGGATTCCGCTGAGATTAGAATCGACGAACTGAGCCGCGCGCTCAGCGCCTAACCGCGAGCGCCAGCGGCGAGTTGCTCGCCAAGCAGCCTCATTGGGGCGACGCGATTGCGTGCGACGGCCTCGTTTACGCCGCGCGCGCTCTCAAGACCAGCGCCCCGATCGAGGCGGCCGAGCGATGGTTCGCGCCAAAGCTCGCGGCGGGTCCGCGCACCAACGGATGGTTCTGGTTCTGGGCGGCCGAAGCGCTGCCGGCACTCGACCTGCACCTGAAGACGAATGATCCGCGCTACCTGGAATATGCACGCGCGATCGTCGGCTTCATGGAAAATTCAGCCGCGCGAACCCCCGACGGCGCTTTCGTCCCGCATCCACCGGCGCTCGAAGTGTGGATCGACGTCTGCTACTTCACCGCGCCCGCGATCGCATTACTCGGCCGAATCTCAGGCGACCCCGCGATGCTCGAGCGTGCGCTGGATCAGATGATCGTTCATCACGATCATCTGGCCGACCCCGGAAGCCGGCTTTTCTGGCATGTCGCCTACCTTGACCGAAAATCGCATTCGCCGTGTTTGTGGGCGCGCGGCAACAGCTGGTTTTCGGTCGCGGCGCCGCAAGTGCTGGCCGAAATCGAGGCGGCCGGCCCGCTTCAACCGCTCGCTACAAAGGTTGACAAGATTGGCAAGGCGCTGGCGCTTCAACTCAATAAAGTCGCCTCGTTGCAGGACGAGTCCGGCCTGTGGCACACCGTGATCGATCGTGACGATTCGTATCTCGAGGCGTCGGCGGCGGCCGGATTTGCGCTCGCACTCGGCCGCGCTATTGGGACCCGGCTGCCCGGTCTCGACGATGCTCGCGCACGCCACGCGTACTCGCGCGCGCTTGGCGCGATTTGCTCGAAGATAGACTCGCACGGCGCGTTCACGGGCGTGTCGCAGCAAACGCCGCCGGGGGACTTTGCCTTTTACAATTCGATCGAAATCGGAACTGCGCCGTTCGCGACCGGCGTATGCATGATGGCGCTCAGCGAGGCGGTTGAGACATGGCAAACAAGAAAGTAGTAGTGCTGCCGGGAAGCTACTAACCGAATTTTTTTCGTGGAGAGACGTTCCGATGCCCGAAGCAGCCGCGTCACAATCGAACCTCTATTCCGTTTCGCCCGATCCGATGCTCAACGGGGGATACTGCCGCGCGTGCGGCTACGTATTCTTTCCACCACAGAACTATGGTTGCGAGTCTTGCGGCGCATCGCCGGAGAAACTCGAACCGAAATCACTCAAAGGCGAAGGTGTGCTGAGTTCTTTCGCGACGGTCAATCTGCATCAGGGCAAGGGAATCGAGCCTCCGTTCACGGTCGGTGTAATTGTTCTTGATGACGGTCCCGCGATTCGAGCGGTTCTGACTCACAAGAGCGGCCAGGGCTTGAAGATCGGAGATCGGATGCGTGCGGTTATCGTCGCCGCCGCCGATGACGAGCGCGGTGCGCCCGCAAACGAACTCCGTTTCGCGAAGCAGGAGACTCAGCGATGAAAAAGACACTGCGCGAGATGCGTCCCGTGTACGTTGTGGGCATCGGGCTGCATCGCTATCAGCGCATGAGCGAGACTCCCTACGTCACACTCGGGCTGACCGCCGTGCGCGAGGCGCTTTCGGACGCGAATATCGAGTGGCGCTCGGTTGAATCCGCATACACCGGCACCGCGCTGCTTGGAATGGCGGCGAGTCGCCCGATGCTGCGCTACCTCGGCGCCACCGGCATCCCGATGGCGCAGGTGGAGAACGCGTCAGCTTCGGGTTCGACCGCCGTTCGCCAAGCCTGTCTCGACGTCGCCAGCGGCATCACCGATGTCTCAATCGCGGTCGGAGTGGATAAGCCGGGACCGGTGGCGATGGCTCCGGCAAAGGCTAACATTCACGACCTGGCCGGGCGCTACATCGTTCCGTTTACGCATTTCGCGCTGCTCGCCAACGAGTACATGAATCGCTACGCTGCCACCGCCGAGCAGGTTGCGGCTGTGGCAGTGAAGAATAATCGCAATGGTGCAAACAACCCGTACGCGCAGCGACAGAAGGCGGTCAGCCTGGAAGAGGTGCTCGCCGGTCCGCAGATTTCCGGCTCGCTGACGCGGCTGCAATGCTGCCCGGTCGGCGAAGGAGCAGCCGCGGCGATCGTTGCGTCGGACGACGCGATCGAAAAGCTTCGAATCAATCGCGCGCGCGCGGTGCGTGTAATTGCGTCAGTCTCGCGGAGCGAAAGGGTTTACCGCGGCGCAAAGAACTTCGATGCCGAACTCACTCGCGAAACCGTTGCGCAAGCGTATGAGCAGGCACAAATTTCGCCCAAGGACCTCGACGTGGTCGAACTGCACGATGCGTTCACGATCGAAGAACTGCTGTACGCCGAAGCCATGGGCCTGTGTGGCGAAGGCGAGGCAGTGCGGATGGTCGCGAGCGGCGCGGCCGACATCGGCGGGAAATGCGCGATAAGCGCCTCGGGAGGATTGCTCGCGATGGGCCATCCGATTGGACCCACGGGAGCGGGGCAGGTGGTGGAGATTGCGCGTCAGTTGCGCGGAGAAGCGGGAGTTCGCCAGCAGCCGAATGCGCGGATCGGACTGGCGCATATGGTCGGCGTCGGCGCGGTCTGCGTGGTGCACGTCTTGCAGAAGGCGGCCTAAAGGAACCCGCGATCACTCCGGCAGATTGAGCTGCTTTGCGAGGCGACGGAGTTCCTCCTTGCGGCCCGGAATCGGCGCCGGCGTTTGCAGCATTTTGGTTTTCTTCAGCTCCTCGACGACTTTAGGATCGCGCGGAAACGGATTTCCGTACTTGCCGAGGAAGTACTGCTCCTCGAACGGAGGCCGCGGCCGCTGCCCGCCCGCTTCGCGAGACTCCAGCGAGTAGCCGATGTTGAGCTGGTAGAGCGGGAACCAATCCGCGGGCGGCTTGGTGATCGCGCCGATGACGGGTGCGGTGAACGAGGTAAGACACGCACCGAGCCCTTGCTCGAACGCCATCAGCAGGCCCTGGCACGCCGCGACGCCGCAATCGAAAGCGGCCATGGTCGAATAGTACGGCGATTCGGTCATCGGCTTCAGGATCTGCGGATACACGACCTCATCGATGAACTTGACACTCCAGCCGTGGGTCGAAGCGACGATGTCCGCATCGAATAACTGCCTGAGACGGGCACCCTTGACCCGATTGACGACGCCGAGGTCGGCATAGAAGTAGATATGCACGGGGGCGAGTGTAATGACGGTGGCCTGCACCGGGTTCTTGAGCTTCTCGAGTTCGGCCTTGGGTATGTCGTCGCGCTTGACGACGATTGCGCGCAGCCAGTGCGCATTGACGGCGCATGAAGCGATCAGGCAGGCCTCCAGAATTTTCTGAATCTTGTCCTGTTCGACGGGTCGATTGGGATCGAAGAAGCGAATCGAACGTCGCGTGCCGATTAATTCCTGATATTCCATTGTCCTTCCCCGGGTCGCGGAAGTTTTTTTTGCACCGCCATTGCGCCGCCCCGCTGGCGGCTGGTTCATGCCGGCGTGCGTGTTCGTTCGACTTTGATGCCTGCCTGCTCGCGATCCCACGCGCCGGCGACGCCGAGCGCCTTCAGCGCTGCATATTGGATGCGCTCAGTGCCGGTCTTGGGAAGCTCGCCGATAAATTCGATGAAACGCGGCACCGCGTAGTAGGCCATCCGGCCGCGGCAAAACTCGATGAGATCTTCGGGGCGAAGTTTCGCGTTGGGCGCCAGCACGACCGCGATCTTGACTTCATCCTCCCCGAGTTCCGACGGCACCGCATAGGCCGCCGACTCCAACACTGCGGGATGCTGATTGACGACGGTCTCGATCTCCCAGGCGGAAATGTTCTCGCCGCGGCGCCGGATCGACGCCTTCTTGCGTCCGCAGAAATAATAGAAACCGTCCTCGTCGGTCCTGGCGAGATCGCCCGAATGGAACCATCCGCCGCGGTATGCATCCGCAGTCGCATCGGGAAGCTTGTGATAATGACTGAGCTGGCCCTTGGGATGACGGAAGACGAGTTCGCCGACCTTGCCCGCCGGGAGCGGGTTGTCGTTGTCGTCGACCACGCGGAACTCGACCTCGCCGACCGGCTTACCCATCGAGCCGACGCGGTCGACGTCGTTCATAAGGAAGCCGGGCGAATCGACCATTCCATAAACTTCGATGATCCTGACGCCGAAACGATCCTCGAATTCCTTCCACACTGATGGCGGACATGCTGCCGAGAGCACCACACGCACTTCGTGCTGGCGATCGTCGGGACGTGGCGGCTGCTTGAGCAGAATCGGAATCATGCCGCCCAGGGTGTTGAACTCGACGGCGTGGTACTTGCGGCATTCGTCCCAGAATCGCGACGCGCTGAAGCGCTCGGCGATCGCGAATTTGGCATCGAGAAGGATCGAGCCGAATCCCGAGATCATCAGCGCGTTGCCGTGAAACAGCGGGAGCGCCGTGTAGATGGTCTCGCCGGGACGCAGCTTGAGAGCGCCCAGCACCGCACCGAGGGCAGTGCTATCTCCGCCGCTGGCGATGACGCCTTTGGGAGGCCCGGTGGTGCCCGAGGTGTACATCATGCTTGCGCCACCGGCGCCTGAGCCAACATCGACGTCAGGTTCCCGATCGGGATGCGCCATCAGGGCGTCCAGAGTCGTATCGACGCCGTTGCCCGCCTTGCCGTCGGCTACCACCTTGGCTTTCAGGCTCGGCAGCGAGTCCTTTACCGCCATCACCGAATCGCGCAGCAGCTCTTCGAAGATCACCGCCGCGGAGTCGGAGTCCGCGAGCACGTGATGCAAGGTCACGCCGCGCTGCGAGGTGTTGACGGGAACGCTCACCGCGCCAATGAAACCGATGGCGAAGTGTATCCACAAAAATTCGGGGCGATTCCCCATCATGATCGCGACGCGGTCGCCCGGCGCGATGCCGAGAGCGAGCAAGCCGTTGGCAGCGCGATGAATGTTACTCAACACTTGCTGCCACGAAAATTCCTGGTCTTTGAACTTGAGCCAGGTTTCGTGTGGATGCTGCTTCACGCGCAGCCTGATCAGCTGCTCAATCGCTCCCTGTACCCGCGCCATCGGCGATCTCCATCGCGATCAGCTAAATGCGACCGTAGCTGCTAGGCGTGCGCGTGGCCATTGGCCTCGGCGAGGATGTGTCGCGCGCCAGCCAGGCTCAGGACTTCGTTGGTGCCGTCCTCGATCAGCGAGGCGCGCGCATCGCGGAACATTTTCTCGACCGGGTATTCCTTGCTCAGCCCGTTGCCGCCGAAGATCTGCACGGCGTCGCTGGCCACCTCGAATGCGGCCTGAGTGCAGAAGGTCTTCGCGGCGATGGCATGTTGGAGTGAAGGCGCCCCTGACGAGCTGTTGTAAACGGTAACCGCACGCGAGAGGGCGCGGCAAGCCTCGACCTTGGTGAACATTTCGAACAGGCGTTTCTGCACCAGCTGATGCTCACAGATGGGACGCCCGCCCTGGACGCGTTCCCTCGAATAGTCGAGTGCGGCCTCATATGCGGCGCGGGCGAGCCCGGTAAATGCGGTGGACATGCCGCCGTTGGCGCCGGTCAGCGTCGCGGTCGTGTGCTGCTCATAGGTATCAGAGTTCACCACCATGTAATGGCGCGGGATGCGCACGTTCTCGAAAAAGATCTCGCCCTGGTTGAGCGCGCGCTGCCCCATTTTGTTGAGCGGCTTGCCCTTCGACACTCCCCGCAGGTTGAGCGGAACCACCGCGACGCCGCCGCCGGACATTCCTACTGCTGCATGAGGCGGTTCGGATTCGATCCTGAGAAAGAGTGCGGCGTGAGTCGCGATGGTGCCGTTGGAAACCCATGACGACTTCTGGCCGTTGATGACATAGGAGTCGCCGTCGGCGCGCGCGACGACTTCAGCCTTCACCTTGGGATCGTGATACTCGGGCGTGCCTACCATTATATGATCAGATCCATGGTTGGGCTCGGTGATAGCCCAACATCCTATGAAGGCGGCTTCGCGGTCCGCGATGTAGGGCTTCACGATGGTTTCGTACAGATCGGGATTGCCGCTGCGGGCGGCAACACCGGCCGGGAAACCCGCGCATCCGATAGATAACGACAGGTCAACCGATCCCCACGCCAGTTCCTCATGGAGGATGTGACTGGCGAGCGGATCGAGTCCCAGCCCACCCATCGCGACCGGGATTCCCCCCACATGATAGCCGAGGCCGTAGGCCTTCTTCAGAACCTGTCGTAGCGGGGAATCCGGCGCGATGACATCCTTGGGATCGGCCATGCGATCGAGTTCGGCCGCGGCCGGACGCATCACTTCTTTCGCGAAGCGATGAGCGGTCGCGCGCAGCGACTCGTACTCTTTCGGGACCCCGAGACAGAGTTCACGGTAAGTGTCCATCGGCCTATTTTCTCCTCGCTCTGCGGCTCGAGAGAGTCGCCACTGCATAGCTAATCGGTGTTATTTTTGACTTTCGAGTTTGGCGCCGACACTGCGGTGTCGATGGCCGCGGTCGCAATTCCGGCGACCATCGCGACAAATGTCGACGAGACGCTCCCGCCATTAGTCGTGCACCAGGCCTGAGAGATCGTTCCGACCCAGCTCGGGGCCTCGCACCCGGACCATGCGGCCCTAGCGGCCGGTGCCGACCGCAGCCGCCGCCAGACCCGCCTCCCGCGCGGCGGTCTCAAGCGCCACCGCCGCCTTCGCGGCGCGGTAGAAGCGGCCCTGCGACAGGGACATCGCGATGATGTACCCGATCATTGCGCAGGCCGCGACCCAGATCCATGTGCCCCAGCCGTGATGCACCGCGACGTAGAGACACAACGGCGCCGTGATCGCCCCCGACACGCGCGCGACCAGCCCGAAGAACGCCCAACCGGTCGCTTGGAGCGCGGGCGAGATGTCCTCGAGCGTTTCGGAGAACTGCGCCGCCCACGGCACGTACGCGATCCCCAGGAAGCATCCCAGCATGCTCGCGACCAGCGCCAGAGTCCGCTCGGGCTGTGCGTGCCCGAACATCGGAATCCAGTACGCCGTCAGCGCGGTCACCAGAATCGCGCCGATGATTGAGACGTGTTTGCGAATCTGCAGCCGGTCGGAAACAAACCCAGCGAGCAGCAGCGATCCGATGTTGGAGAGCCAGAAATAGCTGGTGAGCCGCGCCGCGTCGGCCGCGGAGTAGTGGAACGCGTCGGTGAATATCAGCGGGCCGAACGCCTGGATCGCCGTGTACAGAATCAGGAACAGCTGAATCCCGACCACCAGCAGCCAGATTTCAAAGTGCTTGAGCAGCCGCGCGTACGCGTCGCGGATGCTCGACGGCAGCTCGGCCGGGGTCGGCAGGCGACGGCCCTCGGCAGCCATCGCCGCCATCTCGCTCCTGAAGATCCGCACCCGCAGCTCGGGGCTCAGGTCGCTCAACCAGATCGCGATCGGGATGTACAGCGCGATCCCAATGAAGCCCATGATCCAGATCTGCGACTGCCAGGTGTGATAAATTGGCAGGGTCGCGCCCGCGACGAAGGTCACAAGGAAGCTCGATCCCACCGGCCCGATGGTCAGCATCCCGAACGAGAGCGCCCGTGTCAGCCGCGGCGACATATCGCGCACCAGCGCCGAGAGAGCGCCCGCCATCAGTCCCGCGACGATTCCCATCGAAGCGCGAACAATCACGAAGGTCGTGACGTTGGTGATGAAGAGGTTCGCGAACACCAACACGATAACGATTGCGAGGCAAACGTCGATCACCAGCACACGGCCGTACCGGTCGGCGAGCGGTCCGCCGTAGAACGCCGAAATTCCGCCGAGCAGAATCAGCATTGTGATCATATAGCCGTAGCCGATCCGGCTCATGTGCAGGTACGGCAACAGCAGCGGCAGCAATGGCGCGAGCTGGAACTCGTACGAGGCGAGGATGCTCGCAAGCATGGTCAGCAGCAGCAGGGTCCAGCGGTACCCGCCGCGCGGATATTCGATCAAGGTGCGCGCGCGGACGAACTCGGTTATCCGGCCCGCCGAAGCCAATGGCTGCTCGTTTGGCATAAATTAGTCCCCTGTGCGGCACGCGTCCCCGTTGTCCCCGCCGCGCGCCGCGCGATGCTATTCTCTACAACCATCGAGCCGCATAACACAAGGCGCGGATGCGCGCGCGACGGCTGGATGCGCCGACTCGCTTCGCACCCGTGGTCTGGTATTGAATGGAGCCGCTCAGGCGGCAGTGGTGGGTGCAAAGCGCGGCGCGATGGGCAAGAATTGGTCATGCCTGAAGAGTCACTCAACGAGCGCGCGGGAATTGCTCAATACTTCGGCCGTCTCGCGAAGACCTATGGCGCGGGCGCCTACTACGGGAAGCGGCGAGCGGCGGTGATTGGCGCGCTGCGTGACGAAATCCAGGGGGCGCCGCGACTGCTGGACCTTGGTTGCGGCAGCGGGGCGAACCTATTCGAATTGCGCGACGCGATCGGCTGCGAAGTGATCGTCGGCGCGGATCTCTCGCGCCAGATGCTCGCCGAGGCCGACCGCCGCCAGCGCGCCGGCGCGCGCGTGCCGCTGGTATGCGCCGACGCGATGGCGCTGCCGTTCCCCACGGGCGCGTGGGATGTAGTGTTTTGCAGCCACGTCTTGCAGATGGTGCCCGACCTTGGCGGCTGCCTGCGCGGGATCGGCGTGGTTCTCAAGCCCGGCGGACTGCTGGCGGTCGCGGGCGGCGGCGACAGGATGGGCGGTCAACTGCTCGCGAGCCTCACCGGCGAGCAGCGCGCCCTGCTGCGTGCGGGGCGGCGGGGAGGCGATGCCCGCCGCGCCCGGGTTCGCGACCGCGAGCTGATTCGAGACACGTACGAAACCGCCGGCTTCGCTGTGGAGTGGAAGCGATTTCCCTTCACGGTCACAGGAGCTGAGTTGGCCGAGTGGTACCGGGTCCGGTGGATGCCGGTGATCGAGGACTCGCTGCGAGCGGCGGCCGACAAAGTTCTCGAGCAGGTCATGAACGAGCGCGGCGCGGAGCAGTTCGAGGCGGCGGAAACGCTGTTGCTCGCGCGCAAGCCGGGCTGATCGGGGCGGACAGCCGAAGATGTACGCGTATCCGCTCGCACACGGCGCGCTCCGGTCCCGACCATCCGCGGCTTGGATAAGCGCGATCAGCCGGGCGACCGGGAAGTGCGCGTATGACCGCGAATACCAGGCACAGCATCAACCCCCCTGCCAGCGCGATTATCGCGCGCGTCCACAATTTATCTAGACCGCGAATGAGTAGCCTCCGTTTACGGGAATCGTCTGCCCTGTCATCCAGCTCGACGCATCGGAGGCGAGAAACAGGACCATGTTGGCCGCGTCTTCCGGCTCGCCCAGGCGCCGAATCGGGTAATGGCGCAGCACCTTTTTCGTGTACTCTTCCACCTCCAGCATACGCGCGGTCGTGGGGGTGCGCGTGGTGCCAAGAGCCACGCAGTTCGCGGTCACTGAATAGCGGCCCACGTCCTTGGCGATCGCGCGGATGAATCCGGCAGCGCCGGCCTTGGCGCCGGAATATATTTCGAGATTGGGCTCGCCGACCCGGCCCGCGTCGGAGATCACGGTGACGATCCGGCCATAACCACGCTCGATCATCCCCGGCAGCGCCGCGCGGGTGCAGTTCAGCACGCCGAAGAAATTGGTCTGGAGCGCAGCCTGCCATTCGTTGGGCGATTGCTCCCAGAACGGCTTGCGGGAAATGTTGCGCGGATCGGGTCCGTAATTCCCGGCGTTGTTGACCAGGATGTCGACCGGTCCCAACGCGCGCACGGCCTGCTCGAATGCGCCGATCACGCCCGCGAAATCGGTCACGTCGCAACTGGCGGCGAGCCCCTTGCATCCGAGCTTTTCCACTTCCGCGACGACCGCCTTCGCGCGTTCCTCGTAATAGTCATTCACCACCACGCCGCCTGCGCCGTTGGCGGCAAGGTGCAGCGCGATTTGCCTTCCAACGCCCTGTCCCGCGCCGGTCACGAGACCGATGCGGCCCTTCAGATCGAGTATTCCGCCCGCCATGGCCTGCTCCTTCATCGAATCGCCGATCTCCCGGCCAACGCGCGGCCGACGATCAGCTTTTGAATCTGAGTTGTTCCGTCCGGCATCGTCAGCATCCGTGCGTCGCGCATGCATCGCTCGACCCGGTTTTCAGTCGCGAGTCCGTTCGCACCCAGGCACTGTATCGCGGTCGACGCCACTTTGACCGCTGCTTCTGTCGCATACCATTTCGCCATCGAGGCTTCCACGTCCGCGCGTCCCCGCCGGAGCGCGAGAAAGGCACCATGGCAGAGCAGGCGCACCGCGTCGATCTCGGTTGCCATCTCGGCAACCATCGCGGCGATCACCTACGTACCGGGTTCCAAGAAGCGAATACTAAATGTAGAACGTTGCAAAGAGATTGCACAATTCAAGCAATCTTACTCCTTGCCGTTCGCTTTATGATTCAATCGCGACAGTAGTCGCATCCTTGGTTGGATTTGAGGCTTTGGTCTTTTTCCTCGATCGAGACTTCTTGGCGGCAGTTGCCAGTGACACTCGAGCATCTGCAGTCATCGTGTCCGCATGCTGCACGTCGTTGAGTCCGACCTCAGGTTTGGCGAAAATCGCGCTCGGAACAAAATTCGGTCGATCGGCACCTTTCAGGTCGGGGTCGCGGAGTTCAAGATAACGCATTCGGGTGGTGCTGATGCCAACGAACACTGGTCCGTCGATTCCGTTTCTTCCGACCGAGCGACACTCGAAGCGGGTATCGATTATCGGAAAGGGTTCCAAGGCAGTGACGGACAGCACGGAACCGGGCCACCATCTTCCTTTGCCTACGCGGACGATCCAGACCCAGACAGGAGTGCCTGGACGAACTTGGCAGGCCTGATTAACTTCCATTGAGTAGTCTACCCTCCATCTCAGTTGTTACGTCAACGACTTTCAGCTGATAGGTAAGATTTTTTTCGAAATAGGTCACGGCAGTTTTCTCAGGGCCTCGCTTGTCGCCGAGATCCCCAAATCACGCTCGGCGTCAGAGAGGGCTGCGAAGATGGCGTCGGCGGTGACGGCGGCCATTATGGTTCGCAGCGTTTCAGGTCGTGAACACATCTGAGGGAGCTTTGCCAGCCAGGGAAGGTGCAGTTCGTGATACTTAAGGCCGAGTACGAAAAACAGATGAGTGGGCTTACCGTCGAGAGCGTCGAAATCGACGCCGCCGCGTGATCGGCCCAAGATCATGAACGGTTTGACTACGTGCTCGGGATGGCGATTGAGCGTGTGCAGAAAAGCGAGTCCGTTACCGGTCGCGCTCGGCATGATATTCTCGCGCTCGATAAGAGCGCCGACGAACCAGGTCTTGTCCCTCACCAAATTCAGCCGGCTAGCCAGATTCGCCAGCTCCTCGATGACTCCGGTTTTGGTGCTGGCCTCCAGGTCGGGAATTATGTGGCTTGGCTGAAAGCAACTCGCGAGATTTAGCATCCTGCGCGCTGCGGGCGCGCCTCTGGAAACGTCAACGCTCCGTGGCGTGACTCCCAGCATTTGATCGTCGAGCCAAGCGTCCAGCATCGCCTTGCGGAAGCGCCATTGATTTCCGATTTTGACTCCGGGTAACTCCCCGTCGGATACCAATTTGAGCACGGTCCGCTCGTTGAGGTTCAGGTAAGCAGCGAGTTGGCGAACAGTCAGCAACCTGTCTGCCGGTTCCGGGGATGTTTCCGTGGTCTTACGGATAATGTTCGACACTGTGCGTAAGAATACGTAAGAATCCGGCAAACTACAACGGATTACTCAAAATTGAGAAAAAACGCATACTGCGCAAATGCGTCTGCGAACGTTTGCCCGGCTGAGGTGAAGCGAAGGCCGTCGTCTGAAGATCTATGTATCGGAGGGTTTTTTTCGATCTCGAATCAGGAATTGGCCGCTCCAGATGAACGGGCGGAAGCGGCTGGGGGACCATGTTTTCTGACCGTCAGGACCGGGACCGACGATTCGCGCACAACGCGCTCGGCCACGCTGCCCAAGAAAGCGTGACCCAGGCCCGTGCGACCATGTGTCGCGACTACGATCAGATCCGGACGAAGCTCACGCGCGGCCTCGAGAATGGCGCTCGCCGGATCGCCGCGCTTGAGCGATGCCTGGTACTTGACCCCATCGGACAGATGCTTGGCCGCGAACTTCTCCAGGCGCACGCGCGCGTCGCGCTGCCATTCGGGCAAAAACGCTTCAACCGGCTGCTCCGACGGCTCGAACGGGAGCTTGACCACGTGTAGCAGATACAGCGCCCCGTGGTATTCGCGGGCGAGCCGCGCGGCAAAATCCAAGGCGGCGGCGGAGTTAGGATCGAAATCCACCGGGCAAAGAATTTTCTTGAATTTGGTCTTCATAGCGTTTGACGATCAAGGCGGGCAGCCGCCGAGGACATTTGAAGCAGCTCGCCAATGCAGATCGCTACAAGCGTCCTCCTCCCGCGCCCGCTTTGCGAACGGCCCTTCCGGCAGCGGAGGCTTTGGGCCTGACCGTCAGGACCGAACGTCCCGCGCTGCGGATGACCTTTTCTGCGACGCTGCCCAGAAACAGGTGCGCCACCCCGCTCCTGCCGTGAGTCGCCATCACGATCAGGTCCGCGTCGAGGTCTTCGGCGGCTGCGGATATCTGATCGGCCGGCTCCCCGATCTTGACCACGATTTCATGCCGCACTTTCCGGCCGACGCGCTCGCGGACGATTTTCTCGAGATGAAGTTTTGCCGGCTCGGTTGACACCGAAGCGTACGGCTCAAGCGGCAATGCGGTGGTTGTCAGGGGCACAGAGATTACGTGCATCAGGTACAGGACGGCATCGTTGTCCCTCGCCAGTTCCGCCGCGGTGTCGAGCGCGGCCATCGAGTTGTCGTCGAAGTCGACGGGACAGAGGATCTTTTTGAAGAATTTTGCCATTGAACTCCTCCTTCTTCTTGCGCCTCGTGCATCTCCTCCTTGTCCGTCATAAATTCGCAACAAGCAAGCACCAATCGCGCATCGGCCGTGCCACGATGTTGACCTAGCAGGCTGTTGAAAAAGTAATTTTCAACGCCTGCTCCCTCTCTCTTGTCTCCCCCAAAGGGGGAGATGTTGTAGGTAAGAAGCCAGTTTTTACGCAGGGTGTTGAATGGTTCGGGACCTGAACCGCCCTTCGATATGAGTTTTTCAACACCCTGTTAGGGGAAGGTCAGTCCCGTCGCGCCTTCGAGGTCAGCCAAAGCCTGGGGCTCCCTCACCACCTTGATCGCCACCATCCCGAGCTGCGCCGCTGCCTTGCAGTTGATGCCCAGGTCGTCCAGATAGACGCAGGCCTTAGCCTCTACTCGAAGCCGCTCGCACATCATCAGGTAGATCCTGGGGTCGGGTTTTCGCACGCCGACCTTGGAGCTTTCGATGATTGCGTCGAAGTGCTGCATGATGTCGCCGGCACGCGAGGCGCTCTGGGGGTTTGTGGCCATGGCTGATCCGTGACCATGGACCATGTTGTTGGTGATGCAACCGACCTTGAAACGCTGCTTGCAAACGGTCAGCGCCCCGACCATCCGCGGCCGTACCTCGCCGGAAAGCAGGGGCAAAACTTCGGCTCCGCGCACCGGGTGACCGCGCGCGGCCGTTTCCTCGAGGAATTTCCGGTCAAACCCGGCGCCATCGAGTTCGCCACGCTCGAACAGCGCCCAGGCGTTGGAATCGGGATTAGTGGTGTTAACAGTTCGAATGAGGTCCCTGGGCAGGCCGCGTTGGGCCTCAAAGCGGTTGAAGGCCTCGAAGGGAGAGGTCGTGAAAACGCCGCCAAAATCCCAAATCACCGCCTCTATGGTCACGTCGATATTCTTCCCTATTCAAATTGGCGCGATGCCGGAATGTCCGAGAAAACTTCCCGGATTTGTCTTTCTTAGGATAGGCGCCGACGAAATGCGAGAGTAGTTGGAAAACTCAGGCGGCATTCATGAATCGCGCTCGAACTGCTTGCACGTGCAACCTGTCGCGAAATAGGGGTAGTTTATGCACGGGCCTCGTTTCATGAGGCCTTTTCTCGGAGAGGCTGAATGATTCCCTTTGCCGGTAATCCCCTTAATCGCGCGAGCGAAAAGCGCACCGACGCAAACTGGATCGAGTTCAAACGGCGCGATCTGTCTTCGCTTGTACTCCCAATGTGGCGCCTCGAGCCGTTTCTTCTTGGGCCGGAAAAGTCGGGCCCTCCGATCGAGCTTGGCCTGTTGCGGCCAGGAATTGCGGATTCGCTCGCGGGTGCCGGAGCACCGTGCATCTTTCTGGGTCTCGATGGCGACAGGGCGGTATTTGCGCTTGACGTGTCGGAAGCCGGCGACCCTGCGAACGTGGGACCGCTCGCCGGACTCGGCTATTTCCGTGACGCACGTATGGCGGCAGCGATGGTCTCGATCAAAGACGCCGCAATCATCGCGCAGGCGAAGGCCATGATCGATTGGCATCAGCGGCACGGCTTCTGCCCGCGCTGCGGCGCGCCCACGAAGATGATGGACGCGGGTTACCGGCGGCTGTGCGGCAAATGCAACGCCGAGCATTTTCCGCGCGTCGATCCGGTGGTCATCATGCTCGCGACCGAGGGTGAGGCGTGTCTGGTGGGACGCGGCAAGCAGTTTGCGCCCGGGATGTTTTCCGCGCTAGCGGGCTTTGTCGAGCCCGGCGAAACGATCGAGGAAGCGGTGCGGCGCGAACTGATGGAGGAAGCTGCCGTGAAAGTGGGCGAGGTAACTTATTACGCGACGCAGCCCTGGCCGTTTCCCTCCTCGCTGATGATCGGATGTTTCGCAAAGGCCGAAAGCCGCGATGCGAAGGTGGACGAGAACGAGCTCGCCGAAGTGCGCTGGATAGAACGCAGTGTGGCGCGCGAGCTGATCGAGGGAAAGCAGGTGGATGGTCTACGGGTGCCGTCGCCAATCGCGATCGCCCATCATCTAATTAAGACGTGGGCTCTCGGCGAGAAATGACTGCCTAATTTCTGGAGACAAAGATCGGGTTATTCGGCAGAGCCGTCGGAAATTCACCCTGAGTCCGTTGCTATGGCAGGAGCCCTCCGTTCATCGACGAGACCCAGAGGCCGACGCAGCAGATAGACCAGCGTGGAAAGTGGAGCGCGATCCGCAGGAGCGCGGTTACATCGACATCGTCGAGTATTACGACGATTCCGGCAAGCTGATTCGCCGCGAAGTGCGCCAGAAATAGCGTCTGTATCCTGTCGATTGAGCCCGCCCTAGACCCGCGGTTAAGCGGCCCTTGCGAGTGACTTGCGTTCTGATGCGAAAGGCATTCTTGGGCACTGAGACGGCGTTTCGCACTTCTTTGCCGAGCTACGTATACCGCCTGTGCTCCGGAACGCCGCGCCGGAGATGAAACTCGCTAATTCCTCGGAGTTGAATCGAGTCCGTAGCGTTTGCGCCTGCGCCACAGCGTCGAGACATTGATGCCCAGCTTGTTGGCGGCGCTTTCGAGCGTTGGGCTTTCCGCGATGACGCGCATGATATGTTCGCGCTCGATGTCGTCGAGGCTCGCCGACGGGGTAGTGGTCGAGGGCGGCTGAGAATCATCGTTACAAAGCACGTCTGGCAGATACTCAGGCGTCACCACGTCGCTCAGGCACAGAACGACCGCGCGCTCGATGACATTACGCAACTCACGGATATTTCCTGGCCATCGATAGCGCACGAGGGCGGATGATGCCTCTGGAGAAAGACGGAGAGCCGGACGATGGTTACGGGCGGCGGCGCCGGCAAGCATTCGCATCGCCAAGGGCAGAACATCGGCTGGATGCTCGCGCAACGCGGGAACCTGCAAAGTGATCACGCCAAGTCGATAGTAGAGGTCCTCGCGGAATCGTCGCGTCGCAACTTCCGAAGCCAGGTCGTGGTTCGATGCAGCGATGATTCGGGTGTCGACCGTAATCGTGTTTTCACTTCCCATCCTTTCGAAACTCTGTTCCTTGATGAAGTGCAAGAGTTTGGTCTGAAGGGGTCCGGTCAGATCTGAAATTTCATCGAGGAGGATGGATCCGCCGTGCGCGGCTTCGAGGAGTCCGGGCTTATCCTTGATTGCGCCCTCAAAGGCACCGCGTACATGACCGAACAACTCGCTCTCAAGAAGATGCTCGGAATGGCTGGTACTGTGGACGGTCACGAACGGACATTCGGCGCGACGGCTCCATCGATGGATCTGATGCGCAAGAACGTCCTTGCCGGTACCGCTCTCGCCGGTAAGAAGAATCGTTGCGTCGCTGAAGGCTGCGCGCTTCGCCTTCTCCAGCAGTCGTTGCATCACCGGGTCGTTCGATTCGAGCAGTGGGGCGAAATCGCCAGCGGTAGCGGCATCGGACGATAAGGATCTTCGCGTGCTTCGTCCACCGTCGGCCCCTTGTCCTAAGTCAGTTCCCGCGTTCAAACCCGACAACGTCGATTCTGAAACCCGCGCCACGGATCAACAGGCCGGAATAAACGGTGCGCCCAAATGGGCCAATCGTAGATTGCTCGTTGTTGAATTCTCGGCGCGTGATGCAGCCATTCGACTGCGACATCAGGAAATCAGAACAACAAGTCCCGATCCGTTATGATGCGGCAGCCCGCGGGTACCCCCCCTTTTCCCGTCTTCCGCGAGTGGGAATCCCAAGAGCATGAAGAAGTTTCGAGAAAATACTGAAAACCGTAATGGTGTTGTGTGGTTCAGGCGCCAGAAACTCAATATTAGGAAATGCGGGGCAGGGTCCCTTATGAAATGTCAGCGCGCGTTTCGTGTTCTCGGGTTCGGGTAAATGCCTGCCCAATCCGTCCAGCGCAATGATTGAGCCGCGCGAATCATTGATGCGAAAAATCCATCTGCAGCGAACGCAAGTATATAGATACGGCTGGGGGCGGAAGGACCCGGGTTTCTCAAGGGCCTCGACCGCGAAGTAGTGCCGCATTTCCTCCGCGGTGAAGGCCATCTTCCGCCTCGCGCGTCCGCCGGCTTCCTGCGTCGCGGAGGATAGCACGCTTCCACCGACGGGGTTCTCCTGGGTGGCATAGGGATCGAATGGGTGCACTTGCATAAATGAGATCTCATCCACCTTCGCGCCTAGGAAAGCAGTCAAAAGGCGAGGCTGAATTTGTCGAATCGACTTCATAAGGCTTTGTCGACCGCGACGACGCTTCGCGCGCTCAAAATGTAGAGCAGCAAGTCTCACGCCAGCGGCGGCCTGGCGCCAGTCAATCGGAAGGATTCGCCCTCACGAAACGAAAAATCATTGGCCAATGGAGAAGAAACGGCTTCAAATGTGCCCCAGGCGCGGTGATCTCAGTTTCTTGGTTACCCAGGAAACAGACCTAAGAGGCTTTCAACAATGCAAAGTGAATTGTCGCGTAATTTCATTCTGAACGATGGGGTTATCTACCTGTTCGTAGCGCTGATTCGCCCGGAGTGGTTCTAAGCACCGCGACAGTAATAGCCAACGAGAATAGCCAAAATAGCCAGCGGGTAAAATTCAATGTGGCTTCTTCCCATATCGTTGATGGTTTTCACCACGATCCTCGCAATACCGATGAGTCGGTATATGGCCTGAATCATGGACGGCAAATACAACCCGCCCGCCTTTCTGCGCTGGTTTGAAAAGCGCCTGGACAGCGGCGGGCAGAACTGGAAGCAGTATGCGGCCGCGCTGCTGATCTTCAACACCGCCATGTTCATTTACAGCTACATCGTGCTGGCGGTGCAGCCGATCGCACCGCTTAATCCGCGTGGCTTGGGGATATTGGCTCCGACGGCCATCTTCAACAGCGTCGCGTCGTTCATAACGAACACCAACATCCAGCACTATTCGGGTGATCAACACCTGTCCAACTGGAGCCAAATCTTCTTCGTTATCTTCAACCAATTCGTTTCGGCCGCGGTCGGACTGTGCGCCTTAACCGCGATTATTCGATGTTTCCGGGCGGAGAAGCACGTCGGCAATTTCTTTGTCGATATGTGGCGGGTGATCATTTACATGTTCATTCCGGTTTGCCTGGTACTTGGAATCCTGTTCATGCAGCAGGGGATGCCAATGACCTTCGCAAGCACCCAGCAGGTTTCGACCCTGGAACCGGCGGCGATGGGCATCGCCGACAACGGTCAGCCCAAGCAACAGACCCTGGTGGTGGGTCCGGTGGCTTCAGTCATTCCGATCAAGATGTTCGGCACCAATGGTGGCGGGTTCTACGGTATGAACTCGGCAGTCCCGTTCGAAAACCCCAGCGCTTGGACCAATTTTCTGACCTGCTTCGCCATGATGTTTTTCCCGTTTTCCCTGGTGCTGATGTATGGCCGGATGCTGAATCGCAAACGCCATGCCTGGGTGATCTTTTCGGTCATGTTCGTGTTGATGGCCAGTACCATTATATGGGCGATCTACTACGACACCTTGAAACCCAATCCTGGTCTGACCGCCCATCCTACAAGTCAGACGTTTGAAATACCAAGTGTAACCGCCCCGGGTGGGAAACTGCCCGTGACGATTCCAACGGTCGCCGGGCTTCCAGTCGATCAGCACCTCGGCAACCTGGAGGGCAAGGAGTTGCGTTTCGGGACCTCTGCCGGCGCGACGTTCGCGGCAGTCACCGTGGACGTGACCTGCGGCGCGGTCAACTGCGAGCACGATAGCTTGAATCCGATAGCGGCTTTGTCGCCGATGTGGGGGATGTGGGTCAACTGCATATATGGCGGCAAGGGCGTGGGCATGATCAATCTGCTTCTGTTCCTGATCATCGGGATCTTCTTGGCCGGCCAGATGGTGGGACGCACGCCCGAGTACCTGGGCAAGAAAATCGGCGCGAGAGAGATGAAGCTCGCGGTAATCGCCCTGCTGGTCCATCCCTTCATGATTTTGGGGCCAACGGGCCTTTTTGCGGCCACCGACTGGGGGATCAAGGCGGAAAGCAACCCCGGGGCACATGGCTTTTCTCAAATCATGTACCAGTTCTCATCCTCTTCCGCGAACAACGGCTCGGCCTTCGATGGACTGGGAGTAACCTATGGCTTCAACAACAATCCGAGTCCCGCTCCAGAAGCCCGGCAGTGGGATATAGCATCCGGTCTGGTGATGCTCTTCAGCCGGTATTTGCCGATAGTCGCTCCAATGGCGATGGCGGCGGCGCTGGGATACAAAAAGGAAACACCCTTCGGCCTCGGAACACTGCGGGACAATACGTTTACTTTCGGCTGCCTTCTGTTCGGCACGATCGTGGTCATCGGCGCCCTGATGTTTCTCCCGGTGGCCGCGCTTGGCCCCTTGGCCGAGCACTTTGGCCCGATTCCTTTCGGCGGCTGAACGAAGACTATTTCTCCTGTCGAGGAAACTTAGATGAACACGCTAGATGTTGCACTCTCGGCGCCACAAATCCCACCGACAACGCCGGGAATGTCTCCGCCGCCTCGCCGCTCCAGACGCGTGGCTCTATTTGCGCCTGAGTTGGTTCGAGTCGCGCTCACGCAAGCATTCATAATGTTGCGGCCCGACATCCAATGGGCCAACCCCGTGATGTTTGTCGTCGAAGTGGGTGCCGTCCTGACGCTTCTGTTCGTAATCGCGGCGGCGATGGGACAGTCGGCCAGCCAGGTTCCAATCACCTACTTCATCGCATTGGATGTATGGCTATTTCTGACAGTACTGTTTGCCAATTTCGCGACTGCCCTGGCTGAGGCTCGTGGCAAGGCGCAAGCCGATTCACTCCGAAGGGCACGACGCGACACCCCGGCGTATCGCCTGCGCGGCAAAGATACTATCGAAGAGGTTCCATCGAACGAATTGAGGCCGGACGATCGGGTTGTAGTTCAGGCGGGCCAGATGATTCCCGGTGACGGAGAGATCATCGAAGGCATCGCGTCTGTCGACGAAGCAGCTATCACCGGAGAGTCCGCACCGGTGATTCGCGAAGCAGGCGGTGACCGCTCCGGTGTCACTGGCGGCACCCGGGTTCTTTCAGATCGCATCGTGGTGCGAATCACGGCCGCCACTGGGGAATCTTTTCTCGATCGAATGATCGCCCTGGTTGAAGGCGCGGTGCGTCAGCGCACGCCCAACGAGATCGCGCTTACGTTGGTGCTGTCGGCCTTCACCCTCATCTTCCTGATAGTGGTAGTGCCCCTGTGGTGGATGGCCTATAACGCCGAACTGTACATGACCGCCTTTCTCGGACTCAGTCAGCCACTGCACAGCTTGGGGACGGACGCGCCGACCCTGGTGGCGCTGCTGGTCTGCCTGATTCCTACGACGATCGGAGCCTTGCTTGCCGCTATCGGCATCGCCGGCATGGACCGCGCGCTCCAGGCCAATATCATCGCTAAGAGCGGCAGAGCGGTTGAGACCGCCGGCGATATCGACCTCGTATTGCTCGACAAAACCGGAACGATAACCGTCGGTAATCGCCGTGCTACTGAGTTCATTCCGCTTGGGCAGTATTCCGCCGACGACCTCGGACGTTTGGCGGCGTTGTCGTCGGTCGCAGACGAGACGCCAGAAGGAAAAACTATCGTCGCGCTCTATCGGCAGCGAAATAGTTCGCCGGACCTAATCAACGCTCGCGATGCCCATTTCGTTCCTTTCACTGCGCAGACCCGGATGAGCGGGGTCGACCTTCCCTCGGGCCTCTCGATCCGCAAGGGGGCGCCCGACGCGGTCATCCGGTTTGTCGAGAGGCAGCACGGCATTGTACCCGCCGAGTTCAAGCGCCTGGTAGACTCGGCCGCGGCCAAAGGCGCTACGCCCTTGGCCGTAGCCGACGGTCCGAAGATCGCCGGGCTGGTGGTGCTGGAGGACATTCTGAAAACCGGCACCAGGGAGCGCCTGGACCGCTTGCGCAAGGCGGGTGTGCGCACGGTCATGATCACCGGTGACAATCCGCTGACCGCGGCGACCATCGCAAGAGATGCCGGCGTCGATGACTTCGTCGCCGAATGCACGCCCGAATCCAAGCTGGCCTACATCCGCAAGGAACAGCAGGAAGGCAAACTGGTGGCGATGGTAGGCGATGGCACCAACGACGCCCCCGCCCTGGCCCAGGCCGACGTCGGCCTGGCGATGAACTCCGGTACCCAAGCTGCCAAGGAAGCCGGCAACATGGTGGACTTGGATAGCAACCCCACCAAGCTAATCGAAGTCGTCGAAATCGGCAAACAGCTCCTGATGACGCGCGGTTCGCTTACCACGTTTTCGATCGCCAACGATGTGGCGAAATATTTCGCGATCGTGCCCGCGCTATTCGCCGGCACCCTGCCCTGGCTCAAGGCGATGGATGTTATGCATCTGCATTCGCCAACCTCCGCGATCCTATCGGCGGTAATATTCAACGCGCTCATCATACCAGCGTTGATCCCGGTTGCCCTCAAGGGCGTGGAATACAAGCCGCTTGGCGCGGATGCCCTGTTACGCAAGAACCTGCTCATCTGGGGACTAGGCGGCGTTATAATGCCGTTTGCGGGCATCAAATTGATTGACTTGATTTTGGTCGGGCTGCATCTGACCGCTTAGCGGCGTGAACTGAAGGAGTGACAAAGATGTCGCGCTATGTATCGAAAAGCCTGCTGTTACTGACTCTCTCAGTAGTCATTTGCTGTATCATTTATCCCCTGGTGCTGTGGGTAATTGGGCAGACACTATTCCTCTTCGGGGCCAACGGCAGCATGCTCATGGGGCCTGACGGCAAGCCAGTGGGTTCGCGTCTGATCGCGCAGCCTTTCACAAAAGATGAGTATTTTCAGCCGCGACCTTCGGCGGCATCCTATGACGCTTCGGCGTCTTCGTCGTCTGCGCTGGCTGCTTCTAACTATCTATTACGCAATCGCGTGGCCCAAGCCTTGGGTCCGATCGTTAAGTACAAGAGCGGGCCAAAAGCAGGTCAATTGGTGGCGCCTGATATCGAAGCCTGGTTCCAACAGGATAGATTCGGTGGCCAGCCGCATATCGTTGCGCGGTGGGCGGATGCTCACAACGCCGTCGCGGCGGCCTGGGTCACTGGTGATCCCACCCACGGCAAGTACGTAGAAGACTGGGGCAAGACTCATACTAAAGAGGTTCAGCAGTTCATCAAAGACAATCCGGCGACGCCCGAGCCCAAGGCTCCCGATCTGGCTGTCGTGTTCTTCGAGAGTTTCTCGAAGGAGAACCCCGGCAAATTTCCATCGGCGGTGCAGCATCAGAGCAAGGATGGGAAAATCGAAACAGTAATCGAACCAGTCAAAGACGGCTCTGACATTGAGTCTAACTTCTTCGATATGTGGCGGCAGGATCACGCCGATGCAGATCTGCAGGATGTACCCGGAGACATGGTTACGACTTCCGGCTCAGGCTTGGATCCCAACATCACGCTCCAAAACGCGGAATATCAGCTCGACCGCGTGTCTTCCGCCTGGGCCAAGGACACGAAACGGGATCAAGCGCAGGTCCGCACCGAGATCGAACAGATCTTGCAGGCTGACGTCTCCGCACCCTTCTATGGGCTGGTTGGCGAGAAGATGGTTAACGTGCTCGAAGTGAACCTGGAGTTGCGCAAGCACTTCGGCGCGCCTCCGGCCTAAGGCAGTGAGTAGGTAAGGCTGGGCCAGTACACAATACAAAAGCCCGCATCGAAGTGCCGGCGAGAGAATAAACTATCTCGATGCCGGCACTTTTTTATTGACTATAGTTAATGAGTATCTCAGATGCCTATGCACTTGTCACAGGCAGCAAGTGCATAATAGTGCATCAGAAAAACTAGTTGCTCGCTAAAAACACTAATGAACATCGTGCTCGCGTCACAGCACGATAGTTGCATGCATCTGAGAGGACGAACGCGAACTTCACTAGTAAAAAATAATTCCGCGAAGCAAGGACGGTAATACCATCGTGTGGCTCCTTCCCATCTTGATGCTGATTACGACCACTCTGCTGGCAATTCCGCTCAGCCGTTATCTCGCCTGGATCATGAACGGCAAATATCATGCGCCGGCCTTCCTGCGATGGTTTGAGAAACGCCTCGATACCGGAGCGCAGAACTGCAAGCAGTACGCCGCCTCGATGCTGATTTTCAACACGGTGCTGTTCGTGTTCGGTTTCGCGGTGTTGTCATTGCAGCCCTGGATGCCGCCGAACGGGCTCGGCCGGGGAATCTGATGTACGGCCGGATGCTCGGCCGGATCCGCCATTCTGTAGTGATGTTTTCCGTCATGATGGTCATGATGGTCGGCACGGTCGTC
>CAWDLC010000020.1:0-25496 GCA_963803045.1 Binataceae bacterium (SeqCode)
CCCGTCCCGCTTGGCGGTCCTTTGAGCGTCGAGCAGTTCGTCGGTAACCTCAGCCGGGGTGCTGCGGCTGTGAAGGTGCCAAACGTCGAGGTGATCGGTCTGCAACTCCTTCAGGCTGGTATCCAGGCTATCCAGGGCCGACTTGCGGTCCTTGGCCGGGGTCTTGCTGCTGATATAGACCTTGTCGCGGTACTTCTTGAGGGCCGCCCCCACCATGCGTTCGTTGTTGCCGCCCTGGTAGACGCGGGCGGTATCGAAGTAGTTGATGCCGGTATCGGCGGCACGCTCGACCACGCTCTGGTCCGAAGTGACCATGCAACCGAAGGCGACGCGCGTGACCTTCATGCCCGTTTTCCCCAAGGTTCCATAGGTAAACTTGGGGGCGGACTGCGGCGCGCGGCCCTGCGCGGCGGCGCCTGGGCGGGCGAGCCGATTTCCGACGGCACGGAAGCCAGTGCCGGAAGTGCAAGGCCAGTTCCTAAGAAGCTACGGCGAGACGATGAATTCACTGCGACTCCTCCTTTAGGAATCGGAATCTCGGACCTGAATTTCAGGCCCCAGTTTAGTATACACTTGAAAACCCCGTTCCCGCACGCTCAAAATACCGATTAGCGGACACACGAGTATGAAATACCGCGACACCTGGACTCCCCAACCAATCGACTCGCAGGAGGCCTATTTCAGCCAGATGGTCAGGTCGGGGGCCACGGCGCTGCCCACGGCCAGCTCCGCCGCCACCGGGCCCGTGGGATAAAGCCCGCCGGCACGCGCGCGTTCACTTGCATCAATCCGACCTCGCCGGGGGCGCTGCCGGCATACAGGATTTGTGCGGGGAAGCCGGCCACCGTCAGAGTCACCGTCAGCAAGGGGCTCGGGTAGGGCGCCACCGCAGCCTGGCCGGACACGTTGGGGCCGTTGGTAAGGCCTTCGCCGGTGGCATAAAAGGTCAGAATCGACCCCAGCGCCGTGGGGTTGGTTGCGGAATTGGGAGAGCCGTCCAGGTTCACCGCCACCGGGAACAAAGCGGGGGCCGCGGCCACCACCGCCAGGTCCAGCGAGCCGGACGGGCTGCCCAGGTAGAGCGTCTGCACATGGGTGACCGCGTTGCCCGCTATGGTGTAAGGCACCTGCACGTTAAGCTGGCCATATTGGGCGTAGAACATGGGCGCGGGGACGCCGTCGAACCGGACTTCGGCGCCGCTCAGCAGGTTGGCGAGCGTGCCGCTCGCGTCCAACGCGCCGGCGACCCCCGATTCGGGGCCGAGGCCCGCGCCGAAAATGACGATGATCTCTCCGGGAGCGAGGGGGCCCGGGCTAAGGCTGGCGGCACCGACCGCCGAAAGAGGCGGCAGGACCACCGGCGTGGGGGGTGTCGCGGCCTGGGGAACCAGGCGGCGGACGCGGTTGTTGCCGGTGTCGGCAAAGTAGAGGTTGCCGGCGCCATCCAGAAGCAGGCCGCCGGGCGAACTGATCTGCGCGGACGCCGCCGGCCCTCCGTCTCCCGAGAAACCCGCGCACCCGGGCGGCGATGGTGTGGATCAGGCCGTCCGGCGCACTCGGGTTGCGAGGCTGTCCTTGGGCGTGAAGACCGGCAGCTCGGCATCCCATCCCGTGGGCAGATCCTTCGCCAGCGCCGCCTGGAATTCGCCGGCCGCGGCGGAATTTTTTCTGGCGTATGCCTCAAACTTCGTGTTCCACGCCGTCTCCAATTCCTCGCCCCGCTCGACACATTCGTGGAAATGCGCCAGCACGTCGTTGGGAACAAAGAATGGCGGCTCGGTCGGATATCCGTAGAATTCCTTGGTCAGCTTCACCTCTTCGAGGCCGAGCGGATTGCTGTGCGCGGCCGCGGTCCCCTGCTTATGCGGGCTGCCGTAGCCGATGATCGAGCGGACCCGAATCAGCGACGGCCGGTTGCTCTCCGCGATTCCATTTTCGATCGCCTGCGACAGCGCCGCCAGATCGTTCGCATCCTCGACCACCTGCGTATGCCATTTGTAAGCGTCGAATCGTTTGCACACGTCCTCGTCAAAGCTGAGCTCCGTGCGTCCGTCGATGGTCACGTGGTTGTCGTCGTAGATATAGACGATGTTGCCCAGCCCGAGATGACCCGCGATCGACGCCGCCTCGCTCGCGACACCTTCCATCAAGTCGCCGTCGCTGCAAATGCCGAAGATGCGATGATCGAACAGCCCCGATTTGTCGCGCTCGAAGCGTGCTTCGAGATGCTTCGCCGCCATCGCCATCCCCACCCCGTTGCCGAAGCCCTGGCCGAGCGGGCCGGTGGTCGTCTCGACGCCTTCGGTCACGCCGTACTCGGGATGTCCGGGCGTTTTGCTTCCGAGCTGGCGAAATTGCTTGATGTCGTCGAGCGAAAGGTCGTAGCCGGTGAGATAGAGCAGGCTGTAGAGGAGCATCGAGCCGTGGCCGGCCGACAGCACAAAACGATCGCGCCCGAACCACTCTGGATTTTTCGGGTTGTGGCGCATGAACCGCGTGTAGAGCAGATAGCCGGCCGGCGCCATCGCCATCGGCAATCCGCAGTGCCCTGAGTTGGCCTTTTGGACCGCGTCGATCGTCAGCACGCGAATCGCGTTGATACAGGTTTGGTCCAGGCCGGACTGGTTCACTTTGATTTCCGCTGCAGTCGCCAAGATGTCACCACCGCGTGGTCTTTTTGGGGCGGTCATCGAATCCGCCGGTTTTGGTCTTTACTTTTTCACTTTAGTGGGATGTTTGTTGAATCCGCTTGCGGGACGCGCGCGGACGCCAATTCCGAGGCCGCGGTCACCAATCCTTGTCGTCGTCGTCCTTGGTGTCGCCGGCTTTGTGACGCATCACGTTCACGATGGTTTTCGCGTCACCCTTGTGGCCGGCGCCGAGCGCGGCGGTGAATCGTTCCGCGATAAACCGCATCATTGCGCCCTCTTCCGGATCGAGCGTGCTGCCGAGCGCGGCCAGCCGTTCCATCGCGAGCACGAATCGCGGCGATCGACCCGGGCATATCGCCCCGCTCGCGGCATGCAAGCGCGTCGCGCAGCCCGTCGCGCACTTGGGCAATCGCGGGCCGCGGCGCGCTCGCCGATCACAACCTCGAGTTCGCCAAGATTTTGCGCGAGTTTTGCGAACGGATCGTCTGCAGGATTGCTGAGCGGCACCGCTGGATTGTTCCATCGGTGCAAGTTCAGATGCAAGGCCGGCGTATCGCCGCGGAGGCAATCGCGCGCACGGGATGCTCGCTGATTTCTGGAGAACAGTTGACGCGGTGCTCCGCGAGAAGGAGTGATCCCATGAAGACCCTGAAAATCGGAATCGCCTCTTACGAAAAGATGAAGGCCCGCACGATGGCGATTGCGCGTGGCACGCTAAAGCGCCAAGGCAGACGAGCCGAAGGTATGGTTCGGCGCAATCGCGGATTCTCGACCACGGCTGCTTTTTGGTAGATGATTAGAGATGAACTCGATGGAGGATGACGGGCCTGATGAGACCAATGCTTGAGCGCCGCGTGGTGGTCACCGGAGTAGGACTGGTGACTCCTCTCGGAGTTGGAGTGGACAAGAACTGGGAAGCCCTGGTGGCGGGGCGGTCCGGTATTGGGCTGATTACGCGCTTTGACGCCTCGGAATTTCCCGCCCGGATCGCCGGCGAGGTGAAGGGTTTCAATCCGGAAGACTGGATCGAAAAGCGCGACATCAAAAAGATGGACCCCTTCATCCAGTATGCGGTCGCGTCCGCCGAGCAGGCGATGCGCCAGTCCGGGTTCAAGATCACCGACGACAATGCCGACCAGGTCGGCGTCTTGATCGGCGTCGGCATCGGCGGCCTGTGCACCATCGAGGAGTACCACAAGGTCCTCATGGACACCGGTCTGCGTCACATCACGCCGTTCTTCATCCCCAAGCTGATAGGCAACCTTGCGCCCGGCCAAATCTCGATTCGCTACGGGGCGCGCGGCGTCAACTTTACGACTACCAGTGCCTGCGCGTCGGGCAGCCATGCGATCGGCGAGGCGTACAGGATGATCAGGCTCGGCTACCTGGACGCCGCGATCACGGGCGGCTCGGAGGCGGCAATCACCTCGCTCGGGGTGGGCGGATTCGCCGCGATGCGCGCGCTTTCGACCCGCAACGAAGAGCCGGAGAAAGCCAGCCGTCCGTTCGACAAGGAGCGCGACGGATTCGTGATGGCGGAGGGCTCGGGCGCCCTGATTCTCGAGGAGCGCGACGCCGCCATTGCGCGCGGCGCCAGGATCATAGCTGAAATCTGCGGTTACGCCGCCAACAGCGACGCCTACCACATCACGTCGCCTGCGCCCGAGGGACGCGGCGCGGCCAAGTGCATGCGGATGTGCCTCGAAGACAGCGATCTCGATCCCAACGAGGTCGATTATATCAACGCGCATGGCACTTCGACCGAGCAAGGCGATATCGCCGAGACTCAAGCGGTAAAGCGCGTCTTCGGCGAGCGAGCCGCGAAACTTGCGATTAGTTCGACCAAGTCGATGACCGGGCACACGCTCGGCGCGGCCGGCGCAATCGAGTCGGTGTACACGGTCCTCGCGATCGATCGCGGGATGATGCCGCCGACCATCAACCAGGAATTTCCCGACCCCGAATGCGACCTCGATTACGTGCCCAACAAGGCGCGCCCCGCCAGGATTCGGATCGCGCTCAACAATTCATTCGGGTTCGGCGGCACCAACACGACGCTGGCCTTCAGGGCCACCAGCCAGAGCTAACCGGTTCACCATGGGCTCAAGAATTGTCGCCACCGGACGGGCCGTGCCGCGCACCGCTCTGACCAACAAGGATCTCGAGCGGTACATGGACACGTCCGACCAATGGATCAGGTCGCGCACCGGAATCGGCAGCCGCTACGCGATGCGCCAGGGCGAATCGCTGGCGGATATCGCAACCGCCGCCAGCCGCATGGCGCTCGAGCGCGCGGGCGTCAAGCCCGGCCAGCTCGACGCGATCATAGTCGGCACGGTTTCCTCGGAGTACGCGTTTCCGTCGCTGGCGTGCCAGATTCAGAAGGGCTTAAGCATTTCGTCGATGCCGGCCTTCGACGTTGCCGCCGCATGCTCGGGCTTCGTGTATGCGCTTCAAGTTGCAGACGCACAGATGCGCGCGGGCGACTTCAAGCGCGTTCTGGTAGTTGGCGCCGACGCGCTCTCGACAATGGTGGATTGGACCGATCGCCGCACCGCGGTGCTGTTTGGCGATGGCGCGGGCGCGTGCGTGATGGTAACCGAAGCGGGAAATCGCGGAGTGCTGTCGAGCCTGCTGCGCTCCGCCGGCGAGCATTGGAACCTGCTCTCGGTCCGCTCCACTGGAATCCGCGCCGCGATCGACTCGGAAGTGCGGCGATGCGCCGATGACGCGATCCAGATGAAAGGCCCGGAGCTTTTCAAAATAGCCGTCAAGAGCATGGAAGAAGTCAGCCGGCTGGTGGCCGAACGCGCCGGCGTCAAGCTCGAGGAAATCGACCTGTTCGTGCCGCATCAGGCCAACCTGCGAATTATTTCCGCAGTCGCCGAGCGGCTCGGGATGCCACCGGAAAAAGTCTTCACCAATATCGATCGTTACGGCAACACCTCCGCCGCGTCCGTGCCAATCGCGCTCGACGAGGCTCTCGAGCAAGGGCGAATCCACGACGGCAACATCGTGATGTTGAACGCGTGCGGCGGGGGTCTCACCTGGGGAGCGAATCTGATCCGCTGGTAACTTCTGGCTGGTTCCCCTTCCCTTAAATGCTAAACGAAATCCTCGCACGACGCGTGCTGATCGTGCTCGGCAAGGGCGGGGTCGGCAAAACCACCCTGAGCGCCGCGATCGCAAAGCTCGCGACAATGTCGGGAACGCGCGCCCTGATTATGGAATGCGACGCGCGTGCCCCGCTGGCTGCGACGTTCGGAGTTGCGCCGTCGTTCGTACCCACGGATGTCGCGCCCAATCTCGCGCTGATGACGCTCGACGGGCGCGCCGCGCTCGAGGAATATCTGCGACTGGTGGTGCCGGGCCGGATGCTGCTGAGAGCCGTGTTCGCCAGCCGCCTTTATCAATTTTTCGTTCAAGCCGCGCCGGGGCTGCGCGAACTGATGATGCTCGGAAAGGTTTGCCACGAAGCCGGGTGGACCGACGCCAGGCTGCCCGGCCGCGGCATGATAATCGTCGATGCGCCCGCCAGCGGCCAGGCGATGAGCCTGCTCAAGATGCCGGCCGCCGCGCGCTCGACATTCGGCGACAGCATCGTCGGCAAAGAAGCCGGCAACATTTCGCGGATGATGCGTGACCGGCGCAACTGCGCAATCGTCCAGGTCACGACGGCGGACAGTCTTTCGATATCAGAGACTGTCGAGACTCACGCCAATTTGAGCCGCATTCATCTTGCCCCGGCGGCCGTGCTTTTCAATCGAACGCCGCGATCCGGGTTCGACGCCGAGAACATATCGGCGCTCACGAACCGCCGCGGACCTCATTTGCGAAAGAAAGATCTCATGCATCTCGCCGAGCTGGCCAGGTCGGAGCTGAATCGCGCGGCGGAAGCGCGCAAGGCAATCGCAAAAATCCGCACCGAGACCGGCGGTCCGGTGCTCGAGATCGCCGAGCATAGCGGTCTCTCGGGAATCGAGCTCATTGATCGCATCGCCGCGGATCTTGCCCGCAATCGTGAAAATCAAATCGCGCCCCGCGCGATGCATCGGCGCTGATCGCCCATCATCGGATAGCGGCTGGAATCCCGGCGCTTCGACAACTAACCTTGAGTCGATGCCCGAAAGCGGAAAAAAAGTTCGCGAACCCAAGGCACGTGAACCGTGGATCATCCGCACTTACGCCGGCTTCGGCGACGCGCGCCAGGCCAACGAGCGCTTCCTGGCAAACTTGAAGCAGGGCCAGCGCGGGCTTTCGATTGCGTTCGATCTGCCCACGCAAAACGGCTATGACCCCGACGCTGCCGTCGCCCGCGGCGAAGTCGGCGAAGCCGGCGTCTCGATTTGCCACTGGAATGACATGGAGCGGCTGTTCGAGGGAATCCCGCTTCAGTCGATCAATACCTCGATGACGATCAACGCGACCGCGCCATTCATCCTGGCGCTTTACCTCGTCGTCGCGGAAAAGCACGGCGTGCCGTGGACTGAGCTGCGCGGTACCACGCAGAACGATCTGCTCAAGGAATTTGTCGCGCGTGGGACCTCGATTTTTCACCCGGAGTTGTCGTTTCGCCTTTCCACCGAGTTGATTCGATTCACGGTCGAGCGCGTGCCGAACTGGAATCCGATTAACTGTTGCGGCTACCACTACATGGAGAGCGGCGCCGGTCCGGCCGAGGAAATCGGCTACGCATTCGGCAACGCGCTGCTGATCCTCGACGCGATCCGCCCCAAGCTCGACGCGGCCGCGTTCGAGCAGACCGTCCGCCGCATTTCATTTTTCATCAACAGCGGCATCGAGCTGATCCCCGAGATCTGCAAGATTCGCGCGTACTTCAAACTCTGGCCGGAGCTTTGCTCCACCGAGTACGGGGTCGAGAACGTCGCCTTCCGCGCCGGATGCCAGGTGCGCTCGCTCACGCTGACCGAACCGCAGCCCGAAGTTAACATCATCCGCATTGCCTACGAGGCGCTCCCGGTCGTCATCTCGGCCGGCGCGCGCGTGAACGCACTCCAGTTGCCGGGCTTTCGCGAGGCGCTCGCCCTGCCCGACCAATCCGAGCAGACGCTCAGCTTGCGCACGCAGCAGGTTCTGATGCACGAGACGGGGCTGGCCGGCTATGGCGATATTTTCGAGGGCAGCAAAGTTGTCGAGAAGCTCACCGCCGAGACCGCCGCGCGCGCGCGCGAAATCGCGATTCGGCTGCGCGAGGCCGGCTACTCGCGCGCCATTTCAATAGTCAGCGGCGAACTGACGCGCCAGCTTGCCGAGCGCCATAGGAAAGTCGAGTCGGGCGAGATCGTGCAAATCGGCGTCAACGCCTTCACCGGCGAAGTCGGACTCACGCCCCCGCCCAGGCGCAATGCGGATCACGGCGCGGATGCGCTCAAGGAAAAAGAACGTATCGAGTCGATTAAAAAATGGCGCGCGGCGCGCGACCAGACCGCCGTGTCGAAAGCTCGCGAGGCGCTCGAACGCGCCGCGGCAGGTAGCGGCGACCGCGGACTCATCGAAGCGACTATCGATCTCGCCCACGCCGGCGGCACCGTCGGCGAATGGACGGATTCGCTCGTGCGCGTCAGCCGCGGCCGTTACACGCCGCCCATTCTCGAAACCAGCGCCAGCATCGGCACGCTCAAGGTGCCGGTGGCGCCACGCAAAATTCGCATCGCACTCGGCAAGGCGGGCCTCGACGGACATATCAACGCGATAAAGCTGCTCGCTCACGCGTGCATGCAGGCCGGGATGGAAGTGGTCCTCGCAGGATTCAAGCAGACGCCGGAGCAGATGGTTGCAACGGCGCTCGAGGAAGACGTCGATGTGCTCGCGATATCGAGTCTCGCGGGCGCCCACATGTCCATCGCGCGGGAGACGATCGATCTGCTCAAAAGTCGTGGCGCCGGCGACGTGAGCCTCGTGATGGGCGGAATAATCCCGCAAGCCGACCGTAAGGCGCTCCTCGAGCTTGGCGTCAAAGCGGTCTTCACGCCCAAGGACTCCAACCTCGGCGAGATCGTCGGCCGTATCATCGCGATCGCGGGCCGGGGAAAAAGGACATGAAAATTTTGAGAATTGGACGATACTTCTCGACCGCCGCGACGATTGCGATGCTGATCGCAAGCCCCGCCTTCGCGGAACAGGCGCGGCCGTGGTTGTGCCGCGACAAGCCGGTGTTCTCGTCCGATCGCTCGATGGAATACCAGGTGACGGCGCAGCCCGGACGGCAATGGCGAATTTTCTTCATGCAGTACTCGCCTGACGCGGCGCACGACGGATTCGATATCGTGGGCTCGCGCGATATAGCGGCGCGCGGCGACCCGGCGGCCGGGAATCTTGCGGCGGGCAGATATTTCGCGGTCGCTCTCTACCGGGGATCGGGCGGCCATTGGATATGTCCCGATTACACACACGACGACCGCGATCCAACAAAACTCGGCGAAGTAAGCAATCTCTGCTACGGCAAAGACGGCCCCCCCTGCCTGGTCAAGTTAGAGGTGAAGCCGGACCATCACTTGACTCAGCCTCTCGCCCGCTAGAACCACGGGCTCGCGTGCAAATAACTGGAGGCGGCGATCGGATTCGAACCGATGCATGGAGGTTTTGCAGACCTCTCCCTTAACCACTTGGGTACGCCGCCCCGCCCTCTGTCGTAGTCGCCAGCGGACCCAATCAACTATCACGCGCCGGAAAGTCCATCAATTGAGCAAGTTCGAGTTCGGGCCGCCAGCGAATTGCCGTCGCTGCGCTTGACCCTGGATCGTCCGTACATTTTCGGGATTTTACTGGCGCGCGTTTTCGCCCGGCACCGTGAATGCGCACTGAAATGACGGCCTTGCAATCAAGCGCTTTGCGTAGGCGTCCAGCGACGGGAAGTCATCCAGCAGGTGGTGCCGCGCGTCGAGCCATATCACCCCCGAGCCGATCATTACGTCCGCCGCTGTGATCTTGTCGCCCAGGATAAATTCCCGTCCGCCGAGCATGCCATCGAGAAGCAGGAAACATTCCTTCATCTTCTCACGGCTGAGCGCGTACGCCTCAAGAGCGGCCATCGAATAGAACATCCACTGGTAGTACATCCCGCGCTCCATAGTTCCCAGCGCCGGCGCCATCCGCTTGTCCGGGAACTTATCCGCAAGATACGCGCAGATGGCCGCCGACCCGAACATCGTAAGCGTCCCGTCCTGCAGCGCCGGCAGGCGGCCGTGCGGGTGAATTTTTCGATATTCGACGCCCTTGTGCCCGCCGCCGTTGGAATCGATCAGCACTATCTCGTAGGGCACTGCGAGTTCTTCGAGCATGATCAGGGGCCGTATTGCCCGGGTCTGCGGTGCGAAAAAAAGCTTCATCGCCGTCCGCCCTCTTCAGGATGTTGCCAGCAAAAGTTGCAGAGCTGAAAAAAATTGCCTGACTGATTTATACCGCCGCGAGCGATCTTGTGGCCAGCAAATAGTTGGGTCAGTCGGAGGGAAATACCAGCCGAGCCGCGTGCCGCGCGACCATTGAATTTTCATTGGTGGGAATGACCCGCACGCGGCATCGGCTGCCAGCGGAGCTGATCGTGTCCTGGTTGGAGCGGTTGCGTCGCGGATCGATCGCAAGCCCGAGATGCGCCAGCCCCTGGCAGGCTTGCGCCCGTACCGCGGCGGCATGCTCGCCAATCCCGCCGGTGAAGACCAGCAGATCCAATCCGCCGAGTGCGGCTGCCAGTGCGCCAATCGCTTTTCTAATCTGATAGCAAAACATTTCGATCGCTTCTGCCGCATCCGCGTTCGCCCCCCGCGCGTCCAGCAATGTCTTCACGTCGGAACTGAGTCCTGAGACTCCGAGCAAGCCGGACTTCAGATTCACGAGCCGACTTAGGTGCGCGGCGTCGTAACCCTTCTGTTCAAGCAGATAAAGAATCACGCCCGGATCGAGATCGCCCGGCCGCGTCCCCATCATGAAGCCGCCCGCCGGCGTGAATCCCATCGTGGTGTCGAGCGGACGGCCGTTTTCGACTGCGGCCATGCTCGCCCCGTTGCCCAAGTGCGCGATTATCAGGCGCCCCGGCACGTCAGCTCCCAGAGCCTGCATGATGTACTCATAAGAGATTCCGTGGAAGCCATAGCGCCGCACTCCCGCGTCCCACAGTTCGCGCGGCAACGGCAAGCGCTCAGCTCGGTCGGGCATTCCACGATGAAACGCGGTGTCGAAGCACGCCACCTGCGGAAGTTTCGGATGCCGCGCGGCAACCGCCTCGATGCCTTCGATTCCTCCCGGCATGTGCAGCGGTGCGAACGGGATCAGCCGTTTCAAATCGGCGATCAGCGCGGGCGTGATGATCTCCGGGGCCACATGATGCGCGCCGCCGTGGACGATTCGATGTCCGACCGCGTCGAGGCGCGGCAACTTCAGGCGCTCGAACTCGTCGAACAGCGCATCGACGGCAATTTGCGAGCGTGCCAGATCGCGATCCGATTCGGCAATCGGGCGGCCGTTGGCGTCGCGAATCCTGAGGGTGCCGCGGCTCGAGCCGATCCGATCCGCTGCGCCTTCGGCCACCACCGATTCGGCGCCGCTGGAAACCGAATACAGCGCGAACTTGCACGACGACGAACCGACGTTGATGCAGAGTATGATGTGCCGGGCCGACAAGCCTGATTCCTCAGTTGCCGCTGGTCCGCGCCGGTGGCGACGATTCGGCCTGCTTGAAGACTCGCGCGATAAGTTCCTGCGCCTCGGTCTGAATCCGATGCAGATGATCGACTCCGCGAAAGCTCTCCGCGTATATTTTGTAAACCTCTTCGGTACCCGACGGCCGCGCCGCAAACCATCCGCTTTCCGCGATCACCTTGATTCCGCCGATCGCCGCTCCGTTACCGGGCGCGATGGTCAATGTCTTGAGAATTTTCTCGCCCGCAAGTTCGCGCGCATTTAGTTGCGGACCTGTCAGCTTCTTTAGAATTTCCTTTTGCGCGAGCGTTGCCGGCGCGTCGATACGCTCGTACGCAGGCTCACCGAACTCACGCGTCAAGTCGTTGTATGCCGCGCCGGGATCGCGCCCTGCGCGCGCCATCATCTCGGCAGCGAGCAAGCCGAGGATGAGTCCGTCCTTGTCTGTCGTCCAGACGGTTCCATCGGTGCGCAGAAATGACGCGCCGGCGCTTTCCTCGCCGCAGAATCCGAGCGAACCATCGATCAGCCCGTCCACGAACCACTTGAAGCCGACGGGAGTCTCGACGAGCTTGCGTTCGATGCTCGCCGCGACGCGATCAATCATGCTGCTGCTCACCACTGTCTTGCCGACCGCCGCATCTGTGCGCCATTGGCTTCGATTGCGAAACAGGTATGAGATCGCAACCGCCAGATAGTGATTCGGATTCATCAGTCCGCTCGAGCGAGTGACTATTCCGTGCCGGTCGGCATCGGTGTCATTGGCAAACGCGACGTCAAAACGACCGCGAATCGCAAGCAACCGCGTCATCGCGTAGGGCGACGAGCAATCCATCCTGATCTTCCCGTCCCAGTCGGCGGTCATGAAGCGAAACGTCGGATCGACCACGTCGCTGACCACTGTCGCCTTGATTCCGTACTTTTCGATCAGCGCGGGCCAGTAGCGCACCGCCGCGCCGCCGAGCGGATCGATTCCGATCTGCACGCCCGCGCCGCGAATCGCCTCCATGTCGACGACGTTGCCCAAGTCGCCGGCGTAAGCGCCGATGTAATCGTGCTTATGAAGCGTCGCGGCGGTGCGCGCCCGCTCGTACGGAACGCGCAGCACCCCGGCCAGGCCGGCCTTGAGAAATTGGTTGGCCGTATTCTGAATCCAATCGGTGACGGCGCTATCAGCCGGCCCGCCGTTGGGTGGATTGTACTTGAAGCCGCCGTCAGACGGCGGATTGTGCGACGGCGTGATCACGATCCCGTCCGCCAGTCCGATCCTGCGGCCACGATTGTAGGTCAGGATCGCGTGCGATATCGCCGGCGTCGGCGTGTATCCGCCCTCGCTGTCCACCATCGTCTCGACCCCGTTGGCGGCCAGCACTTCGAGCGCACTGGCAAACGCCGGGACCGACAGCGCATGCGTGTCCATCCCGAGGTAGAGCGGACCGTTGATATTTTGACTTTTGCGATAGAGGCAAATCGCCTGGCTAATCGCCAGGATGTGCGCTTCGTTGAACGCGGCGTCGAACGAGGAGCCGCGATGCCCCGAGGTGCCGAAGGCGACTCGTTGCGCGGGATTGCCGGCGTCGGGCTTGCAGTCGAAGTAAGCCGTGATCAAACGGGGGATATCGACGAGTTGCGATTGATTGACAGGTTTTCCGGCCAGCGGGCTTACTTTCATCAAACTAATCCGGAATCCATTTCCAGTTGCGAATCGCAGGCATGTCTTCGAGACGTGATCGCCGGTTCCGACCTGGAGAAGAGACCTCTTCCCCATGTGTGATATGCGATCGATTCCCGCAGGTGCACAGCCAGGAGAGGCCGTCTGTCGCGATTTATTGGAGCGGGTGATCGGTTTCGAACCGACGACCTCGTGCTTGGCAAGCACGCGCTCTACCAACTGAGCTACACCCGCCCTCAAAAGAAAACCGGCACGCCGAATCCACTTGATTATCCGGCGCGGGAGCGTCTGTCAAATCACCGCCCGCTTGGCCGCCGCAGTCACCGGTTTCGGTCGCAGCGCCACGACCACTCGCACGTAGTAATCGACGCCCGACCACACGCTCACCGCCATCGAGATCCACAGCACGAACATCCCGGCGGCGAAGAAATCAACGCGCAGATACGTGTAATGAATCAGCAAACCCTGAATCGCGATCGACTGCAACGCCATCTTGTACTTGCCCAGCTCCTCGGCGGCCACGATTAACCCCTCGGCCGCCGCGACCGCGCGCAGTCCCGTCACCATTATTTCGCGCGTCACCAGCACCACGACGATCCACGCCGGCACGTGCGGCGTCCGCGTCATCCCGGCGAGCATGATCAGCGCCGTCGCGACGACCAGCTTGTCGGCCATCGGATCAAGAAACTTGCCGAGCGTGGTGACCGAGTGGTAATTGCGCGCGAGGTAGCCGTCGAAAAAATCGCTGACCGTTGCGATGAAAAACACCCCGGCCGCAAGCCACGCAGCGATCGGCCCGCTGTGCATCAGGATCCAGAGCAGGATCGGCGCGGTGGCTATCCGGAACAGGGTGACAATATTTGGCGGCGTCATCGGCACGGGCTTGGCCTGTCGGCGGCTCGGCGAACTGCGAAGCGGAGCTTCCGTTTTTCGCTGCGATCCGCACCATCGAGAATATTTGAATAGGATCAGGGTGGCAAATCGGAGCCCCTGGTTCGGCTTGACCGGCCGAGCGCAGACCGAGTAGCGTCATTTTGACACAACGCGCGCTCCGCGATTCACCCCGCCGGCGCGCCCGAGGCCAACCTCATGAGGCATAATACGCAACTGTCCAGCGACTTCCTGGTAATCGGCGGCGGCATCGCGGGCCTGATCTTCGCGATCAAGGCGGCCGAAACCGGCACCGTCACCGTTCTGACCAAGGCCGGCAGCTCCGAAGCCAACACCGCCTACGCGCAGGGCGGAATCGCCAGCGTGTGGAGCGTTGACGACTCGTTCGAGTCGCACGTCGAGGACACGCTGCGGGCGGGCGCCGGCCTGTGCAATCGCGCCGCGGTCGAAACCATCGTTCGCGACGGTCCCGAGGCGGTGCGCGAGTTGATCCGGCTCGGCACCCGTTTCACCCGCGTCGAGACCGGCGGACCCGAGGACAGCGAACAAAGTACGACCTCGGCCGCGAGGGTGGCCATAGCCATCGCCGCGTGCTCCACGCGCAGGACCTGACCGGCCGCGAGATAATGCGCGCGCTGGCCGAGGCCGCGGCCGCGCGGCCCAACATCCGCACTGCTGGAAAATCACATCGCGATCAATCTGCTGATCGAGACTGCCGCCGCGGGAAAGCCCGGCGCATGCTGGGGCGTCTATGCGCTCGACCGCAACACTCACGAAATCCGAAAAGTGATTTCGCGCGCCACGATGCTGGCGACAGGCGGCGCCGGCAAGGTCTATCTCTACACCACCAATCCCGATATCGCCTCGGGCGACGGCGTCGCGATGGCGTATCGGGCGGGCGCCGCGGTCGCCAACATGGAGTTCTACCAGTTCCATCCCGACCTGCCTGTACCATCCCGCCGCCAAATCGTTTCTCATTTCGGAGGCGCTTCGCGGCGAGGGCGCGATTCTGAAGCTGCCCGACGGCACGCGCGTTCATGAAGCGCTACCATCCCGACGCCGAACTGGCGCCGCGCGACGTGGTTGCGCGCGCGATCGATTCCGAGATGAAGCGTCACGGGCTGGACTTCGTCTATCTCGATTTAAGCCATCGCGGCGCCGATTTCATCCAGCGGCGGTTCCCGAATATCTTCAAGCGATGCCTGAGCTTTGGATACGACCTCACCAGCGCGACCGATTCCGGTGGTGCCCGCGGCGCACTATATGTGCGGCGGCGTGCAGACCGATCTCGATGCGCGCACCTCGATTCGCGCGCCTGTACGCGGCCGGCGAGGTCGCGATGACCGGGCTGCACGGCGCCAACCGGCTCGCGTCGAACTCGCTGCTCGAGGCCGCGGTGATGGGCCGGCGCGGGTTTGCCTCGGCGCGGCGAAATCGTCGCGGCGGGAGACGGCGCGCCGCCCGAGTTTCCGGAGTGGGATCCCGGGCGCGCGATCCGCAGCGAGGAGCGCGTGATGATCACGCAGAGCTGGGACGAGATTCGCCGCCTGATGTGGAACTACGTCGGCATCGTGCGCAGCGACCAGCGGCTGGAGCGCGCGCTTCGCCGCATCGAGCTGCTCAAGGACGAGATCCACAGCTACTACTGGGATCATCTGCTCGACGCCGACACTGATCGAGTTGCGCAACCTGGCGATGGTCGCCGAGCTGGTCGTGCGATCCGCGATGAGCCGGCAAGCGAGTCGCGCGGCCTGCATTACAACATCGATCATCCGGAGACGGGCGGCCCCGAATGGGTGCATCCGACGATACTGCAAAAGCCCACGGATCAGATCTGAAAATCCCGCGCCTCACCGACGCCGCACTGTTAATTGCGCGAAACCCGTAAGGGGTTTCGCGCTTCCCGTCATCTTTCTGTAATCGGCGCTTAGCTCACGCCACCGGCGCGGGCTGGCGAGCGGGATTCGGCTCGTACGAAAACGCGAGCTTGTCGCCGTCGAGGTCCGCCGTCGCCTTGCCGCCCTTGGTCAGCCGGCCGAACAGCACCTCGTCTGCGAGCACCCGCGCGATCTCGTTCTCGATCAACCGCGCCAGCGGCCGCGCGCCGAAGCGCGGATCGTGACCATGCTCCGCCAGCCATTTCTTCGCCGCCGGCGTCACGATCAGCGTGACCTTCTGCTTGTCGAGGCGCTCCTGCAATTCGCGCGATGAACTTGTCCACCACCCGCTCCATCACCGCGGTACTCAGCGGAGCAAACTCGATCGTCGCCGACAGGCGGTTTCTGAACTCCGGCGCGAACATCCGCTCGAGCACGCTCTTGGGATTTCCCTGCCCGGTGCCGCCGTGCGAAGCCGATCATCGCGCGCGACAGTTCCTGCGCGCCGGCATTCGTGGTCATCACCAGGATCACGTTGCGGAAATCCGCCTTGCGCCCGTTGTTGTCGGTGAGCGTCGCGTGATCCATCACCTGCAACAGGATATTGAACAGATCGGGATGCGCCTTCTCGATCTCGTCGAGCAGCAGCACGCAATGCGGCGTCTTGTTGATCGCGTCGGTGAGCAATCCGCCCTGATCGAAACCGACGTATCCCGGCGGCGCGCCGATCAGGCGCGAAACCGTATGCCGCTCCATGTACTCGCTCATGTCGAAGCGGATGAACTCGACGCCCATCACTTTCGCGAGTTGGCGGGCGACTTCGGTCTTGCCGACGCCCGTCGGTCCGGCGAACAGGAAGGCGCCAACCGGCCTGTCGGGATGGCCGAGCCCCGAGCGAGCGAGCTTGATCGCGCGCGCCACCGAGTCGATCGCCTCGTCCTGGCCGAAGACCGCCTGCTTCATCTCCTCGTCGAGCGTCTGCAGCCGCCCGCGATCGGTCGCCGACACCGTCCGCTCCGGAATCTTCGCCATCCGCGCGACCGTGCGCTCCACGTCGCGCGTGCCGACCGTCACCGGTTCCGTCGTCCCTGCGGCGCGCAAATGCCCCGCGACGCCCGCCTCGTCCATCACGTCGATCGCCTTGTCGGGCAGGAAGCGGTCGTTGATGTATCGCGCCGACAGCTCGACCGCCAATCTGATCGCCGAATTCGTGTAGCGGACGTTGTGATGCTTCTCGTAGTACGACTTGATGCCGCCCAGAATCTGCACGGCCTCGTCCTGCGTCGGCTCGACCACGTCGATTCGCTGGAAGCGCCGCGCCAGCGCCTTGTCCTTGTCGAACGAGCGCTTGTACTCCTGGTAAGTCGTCGATCCGATACATCGCAGGTCGCCGGACGCGAGTGCGGGCTTGAGCAGGTTGGACGCATCCATAGTCCCGCCGGAAGCCGCGCCGGCGCCGACTATCGTATGGATTTCGTCGATGAACAAAATCCGCTTCGGGTCGCCGACGACCGCCTTGATGACCGCCTTCAGCCGCTGCTCGAAGTCCCCGCGAAAGCGCGTCCCCGCCAGCAGCGCGCCCATGTCGAGCGCGTAGATCTCGACGCCCTTGAGCGCGTCGGGTACGTCGCCCTTGTGAATCGCCAGCGCCAGTCCCTCGGCCAGCGCGGTCTTGCCGACCCCCGCCTCGCCCACGAAGACGGGATTGTTCTTGCGCCGGCGCAGCAGCACGTGCACCGCGCGCTCGAGTTCGTTCTTGCGGCCGACGAGCGGATCGATTTTTCCGTCCGCCGCGCGCTTGGCGAGGTTGATCGCGTAAGTGTTGAGCGCCTTCGACGGCGACAGCTTGCGTTCGCCATCCTCGTCGCCGCCTTCGTGTTCGTGTCCGTCGCGATCGACCGAATCCTTGTCCGATTCTTCGCCGTCCTCGTCGTCTTCCGCGCCCGCCTTCGAAACCCCGTGCGAGATAAAATTGATCACGTCGAAGCGCGTGACGCCCTGCTCCTGCAGAAAGAAGATCGCCGGCGATTCGCTTTCATGGAACATCGCGGCCAGCACGTTGCCGCCCGTGATTTCCTGCCGTCCCGCCGATTGCACGTGCAACGCCGCGCGCTGCAGCGCCCGCTGCACTCCGATCGCGTAGCGCGGCGAGACTTCCTCGCCCTTGGGCATCCGCTCGACCTGCTCGTCGAGGTAATGCGCCAGCTTGCGCCGCAGCGCATCCAGATCGGCGCCGCAATTCTTCAGAATCGTGGTGGTGGTCACGTCATGGAGCATCGCGTACAGCAGATGCTCCAGACACACGAACTCGTGACGCCGGTTGACGGCTTCGGTCATCGCGAGTTGCAGCGTCACCTGCAGTTCGCGGCTGATCATGATGTTGTTATTCGGACGCGAGGCCATCGATGCTGTCGACCTGGTCACTCCTTTTCCATCACGCACTTGAGCGGATACTCGGCCTGCGCGCGCGAGTTCCTCGACGGTATGCGTCTTGGTCTCCGCGACTTCGAACGGATACACGCCCGCTACGCCCATCCCGTTCTGATGCACGTGGAGCATGATTCGGGTCGCCTCGGCATGCGGCTTGTGAAATACCGCTTTCAACACTTCGACGACGAACTCCATCGGCGTGTAATCGTCGTTGAGCAAAATAACCTTGTACAGAGGCGGTTTGGCGATCTTCGACTTGGCGCGGGTCTTGCGCTCGGTAACGATATCGCCCTCGCCTGAGCGGCCATCGCCGTCGCCGCCGGTGATTCGCGCCAAAACCATCCGCTTGCGCACGAAATCTCCCATCGCCACCTCTGTCGCTCGGAGCGCCTCGCTCCGTCTGGTAAATATAATAACAAATTAGAGCGTGTCTGGTGAGCATCCGGCAAAAACCGGTTCGGTTGCGATAAGTCTGATATTTTGAGCGCTGTGATTTGCTCCTTAGCGCCGGGCGTCGTGCGGCGTGGCGAGGCCATGAGATGGGATTGAAACTTTGCCATGAATGATTCCGCGCCAAGACTCGAGGTCGCGATCGTCGAGGGAATCGACAAGATTCCCCGCGATGCGTGGGACGCCTTGCTCGCCCCCGACGATTCCCCCTTCGTCGAATGGGATTGGCTGTTTGCGATGGAGCACTCCGGATCGGCTGCGCGCAGCACCGGATGGGCCCCGTATCATCTCGTGGTTCGAGAGACGTCCCGAAAACGAATCGTCGCCGCATCCCCGCTCTACCTCAAGACCCACAGCATGGGCGAGTTCGTCTTCGACCATGGATGGGCCGACGCGGCCGAGCGCGCCGCAGTCAGCTACTTCCCCAAGATTTTGGTCGGGGTGCCGTTCACGCCTCATACCGGACGCCGATTTCTCACTGCGCCGGGAGTCGATCGAGCTGGCCTCATCAATCTGCTCGGCCTCGCGCTCACATCCATCTGCGAAGACAACAAGCTGTCGTCGGTGCACGTCAATTTTTGCGAACCCGACGAGGCCGCTGCTCTCGCGCCGATCGGATTCATGGAGCGGCTCGGCTACCAGTACCATTGGCATAACGCGGGCTTCGCGACCTTCGACGATTATCTGAACCGACTCAAGCACAAGCGGCGCACCGCCGTCCGCCACGAACGCGCCGCGATGGACGACCAGGGCATCCGCATCCGCGTCGTCGCGGGCGAAGAAATTCCCGATCGGATGTTCCCCGAGATGTATCGAATCTATTGCTCTACGATCGATAAGCTCTATTGGGGGCGTCAATATCTGAGCCGGGAATTTTTCGACCTCATCGGCAAATCGTTCAAGCGCAATATGCTCTTCATCGGCGCGTACGCGGGACGCGAACTGATCGCCGGCGCCGTCAACCTGGCCAAGGCGAACGTGATGTACGGCCGCTATTGGGGATGCCTGCGCGAGGTCCGCTTCCTGCACTTCAACGTCTGCTATTACGCGGGCATCGAGCACTCAATTCGCAGCGGCATTCAGCGTTACGAGCCCGGCGCCGGCGGCGAATACAAATGGCTGCGCGGCTTCGACCCCGCGCTCACCCGCAGCATCCACTACGTCTCCAATCCGGATCTCAAGCGCGCGATCGCGGGATTCCTGAAGCGCGAGCGGCGCGAGGTCGAGCGATGGATCGTCGCCGGTAAGGAGCGCAGCCAACTGAAGCCGCCGCCCCCCTCCGACCAGGAATCGGAGTAGCGCGAGCCCCCCCTACTTCTCGTCTCCCTCCACCGATCCTTCGATTTCAGCTACCGCCTCGCCAGTCAGATCGGTTACGCGCCGTGAGTAGGTTGAGAGATGGCGCTTGGCGGTACCGAACGCATCCTGCGCTTTGTTGAGCGATTTTCCGATATCCTCGAATTGCTTCTCGAAGAACCCGAACGACTTCTGGGCTTTGCGCAGGTCCTCCGTCGCCTTTTCGAAACCCTTTGCGAATTCGTACATCTTGAAGACCATCTGGATCGATCCCAGCGTGACGACAAGGGTATTGTTGGAAACGGGAAATATGTGGAGCTTGTTGAGGTGGTCGACGATCTCGCGATTGAGCACCGCTTCCATGTACAGCGTCTCACTCGGAAGGTACATCAAGGCCATGTCGGTGGTGCCATTTTCGGGTTGAATGTAGGCCGTGATTCGCCTGGCTTGTTCCTTCATGACACGAACCAACTCGACTCGCGCCGCATCAAGCTCCGCCGGGTTTTTTCCTTCGAACAGTGCCTCGACCTGCTCGCGCGGGAACTTTGCATCAATCGGCAGATTCCGTTCAGGAAATTTGATCACGACGTCGACAAGGCCGGGCACGCCCGCAGCAGGCGGTGCCTGAAATTCGTACATCGACGCCGGCAGGAAATCCTGGATCAGCCGCTCCAGCATTTCTTCACCGAACTTCCCGCGCAGGTGCGGCATTTTCAGGAGATTGTTCAAGTCGTTGATCGACGCCCCGATTTCACCGACGTTTCGTAACTGTTCCTCAGCGGCCTTAAGATGCTCTTGGACCTTCTGAAACTGCTCGATCCCGGACTGAATGTTCTGAGTGAGCTTTTGCTGAACCTGCTCGCCGATGGCGCCGAGCTTTTGATCGACCTCGGTGCGCATGGCGCCGAGACTTTCGCGCGTCAACGCGGTGAGACTCGCTATTTCAGTCTTCAGACTGTTCATTTGCTCTTGACGGCCGGTGGATAGCTGGTGCTCGACGCCATCTCGGAGTCCCTGAAGCCGCTCGCGAGCCGGTCGGCAACGTCCTGGCGCAAATCGCCCTTGACGTCCGCCAATCGCTGCGCGATGTCGGCGCGTGTCTCAGCGAGCTTTCCGTCCAGGCTATTTGCAACCGCATCGAGTCGCTGCGTCAGCGGCGCGACCGCATCCGCGGCGGCAAGGTCGCGCATTTTCGCCATCAGGAAAATAATCCCGATGACTGCTGCCGCGGCCAGCACGAACACCGCTATTAATGCGTATTCGATCATGCGATCCCCCGTGCGCATTCTATGCTCTGGTTGTCAGATCGTCGAACCGACTGTCCACAAATCTATCACTCGACGGTGACAGCGGTTGTCAACGATGCGCCCATTCGCCGCGCCTGCTATCGTGACTTTGAGACGGAGCTGCTGCTTGAAAGACCTGCTCACAAAGGGCTCGATTCCGATTCTGCTCGGCACCGGCGGCGTCGGTAAGACGACTATCGCCGCGGCGCTCGGCCTCGCGGGCGCATCTGCCAATCTCAACACCGCGCTGATAACCGTCGATCCTTCCGAGCGCCTGCGTGACGCGCTCGGCCTGGCCCGCCTGGGCGGCCAGCCAACCCGAATCGGCCGCCGCCAGCTTGCCGCGGCCGGACTTGACCAACGGCTTCGGCTCTCCGCGATGATACTCGACGTGACCGGCGCCTGGGACGCCATCATCGAGCGCTTTGTTGCCGACCCGGCGAAGCGCCGCAGGATTTTCGACAATCCATTCTACAAAAGCCTGACCGCCGAGTTCGCCGGCTCCGAAGCTTTCGCCGCGCTCCAGCAACTTTACGATCTTCATCAGACCGGCGCCTTCGAGCTCGAGGTCGTGGACACTCCCCCCGCATCGCACTCCTTCGAGTTCCTGCAAACGCCCGCGCGGCTGATTCGCCTGCTCGATTCGCGAACTGCGCGATGGCTGTTCACGCCGTCGCTCTCTGCCGGGCGGATTGCGATGAAGGTCGCCAGCGAGGCGGCGCGATTTGTCGTGCGCGAGCTCGAGCGCTTTGCCGGCGGCAACGTGCTTTCGACCATCTCGGATTTCTTCGCGGCCGCCGCCGACAGCATGGACGCAATTGTCGACCGCCTGCACAAGACCGAAGCGCTGCTGCATTCGCCTGCCGTTCGGTTCGTGATGGTGACGACCGCGGAAGCCCGATCGCATCCGGCAGGCGCGCGAGCTTCTCGGCCAGATGGACTCCGAGGGACTCAAGCTCGCCGCAATAGTGATCAATCGGTTCCTCGACGAGCGCACATGGTCGGCCGTCGCGGATCTTGCCGGGCGTCCGTTGAGTCATCTCGCGGAAATTTCGGAATTGAGATCGTCGCTCGCGAAAGATGGTGCGGACGCGGACGGATTCGGCCGGCTGGTCCATCACTTCGAGGAGTATCGCGACCGGACGCTGGGCGAAATCGAGCGCGTCGCGGCCTTCGCGCGCGAACTTCCGCCGGACGTCGAAGCTCGCGATCGCGCCGGAAATCGAAGCCGGCGTGCGCGACCTGGCCGCACTCTCGCGAGTCTCCCGCTACCTGACCTCAGGCACCGCGATTCTGAAACCGCTCGAGGCCGGCCGCGTCCCGGCTGCGCGTTTTTCAGGGCAACGGTAGCGCGCACTTTTTTCAGTGAAAAAGACCGGAGTGAGTCTGTAAGCCGGGTTCTGTGCCCTTGCGGGCGGCGATCATTCCTCTAGGCCGTCGATTGCTCGCCGGCTCATGCGACCATACCCGAGGCCTTAAGAGCGGGCCGCTCAGCCTCCTATTTGGTCTTGCTCCGGGTGGGGTTTGGCATGCGCGCACGATCACTCGCGCGCCGGTGGGCTCTTACCCCGCCATTTCACCCTTACCCTTTCGGGCGGTGTATTTTCTGTGCCACTTTCCGCGAATCGCTTCGCGCCGCCGTTAACGGCCACCCTGCCCTATGGAGCCCGGACTTTCCTCTTCCCTGTTCAGGAAGCGATCGCCCGACTCACTCCGGCCCGATCAGACTAGCATCTTTTTGATTCGGTCTCCCACGCCCTACCACGCGAGAATCCTTCCCTGCGCTCAGGATGACAAAAAAAAGAGCGGGCGGGCGATGGAATCAGATCCTAACTCCCTCCTCGGACAAGGAGAGGGCACTGGATCAGGACAATTGTGCGTTCCGCCCTACCCCTTCGTAACAGGGCGAAGCCCGCATCCGGTTCACCGAGGAAGCGCGAAACCCACGGTGAGTTTCGCATTCAAAAAGCTACGATTAGCTCCCTGCGGACTCTTCTCCTACTCGGGGCGGCTCCTCGTAGTAGAGGATGCGCTGGCAGTTGGGGCAGAAATGTATCTGAAGATGTTTCTGGATCTCGTTGTATAGCTGTGGCGGCAGCCGCATCCTGCAGCCCTGGCAGGTCCCGCCCTCGCCATCGCGACCGCGAGCCCGCCGCGCCGGCTGAAAATCATCTGGTAGCGCGAGAGCAGGTTCGCATCGACATTCGCGGCGACGTTCTCGCGCGACTTGCGATGCTTGCTGAGTCGCTCTTCAGCTCCTCGACCTCGGCCGCGATTTCCTTTTCTCGGCCGCCGAGCTCCGTGCGCTTCCCGTGATGATGGTTCGGTCAATTCCTTTATTCGCGGGGTGCGCGGCTCGGCCGCCTGCATCGAGGCGAGCACTTCGCTTTCCAGGCGCTGGTTGTTTTCCTTCAGCGACTCGATCTCGTGCGTCAGCGCCTGCAATTCCTTGTCGTTGCGGACCAGGTTCAATCGCATCCGCTTGTTGCGGATCTGGCTTCACCATCGGCGAGTTCGCGCTCGGCCTTTTTGCGGGCCGCGGTTGTTTCCTTGTCTTCTTCGGTGAGTCGGTCGAGTTCGGCCTGGTTGCTCTGGGTCTCGTCGCGGAGTTGGTCGACTCGCTCGGCAATCGAAGACAGCGATTGCTCGAACTCGTGCAACTGCCGGTCGATGATCTGAAGGTCATCAGCCGGGTTATCTCTTCACGCAATTCTTCCCTCCTGTTTGCGTCGCGCCGATTTATGCTCGTGATCGTGCCACAAGGACTAAAGCCCGCCAATGGTGCTTCGGCCAACGGAACACGAATGATATGGGCCCACCAGGATTTGAACCTGGGACCAGCCGGTTATGAGCCGGCAGCTCTGAACCTGGCTGAGCTATGGGCCCTCTGAAATGCATCAGGCTGCCCCGATGGTAGCAAGTTCGCGCGGAAGACTTAAGGGCTGAGCGTCGGAACATTCGTTCAACTCATGTGCATGCGTCCCGCCGCCTCTCCCGCGGCGAGGTAATTCCCCCCGTGCCAGCTCCGGCCTCTTCCCTGAGAAACTTTCTAACGGGAGAAAGTGGCGCTTGTTTCTTGCCAACTGGGTGCAGCGACTGTCTTGGGAGGTCAAGCGGGGATTGGGCATGGAGCACTCAAGAAGTGCGATGTTTTAGCATTGCATTGAGGATGGTGATCAGTTTGCGCATGCAGGCGACTGGTGCAACACTGGCTGGTTTGCCGGCCGCGCGCAGCCGGCGATAGAGGGAGCGCAGGACCGGGTTGTAGCGTACGCCGACGAGGGTGCCCATGTAGAGCACGGCACGCAGATGGGCACGTCCGCCCCATACCATGCGCCGGCCGCGCATCGTGCCGCTGTCGTGGGGATACGGCGCCACGCCGACCAGTGCGGCAATCTCCCGCCGGTTGAGGCGGCCCAACTCCGGCAGCCCCGCGATCAGCGTTGCGCATAGCACCGGACCGACACCGGGCACGCTGCTTAGCAGGTCCTCCCGTTCGCGCCACAGCGGCGAGTTGCGCAGCGTGCGGTCGAGGTCGTGGTCGCGCTGCTTAAGCCGCGCTTGGAGCCAGCGGATATGGGCGCGGATCTCGCGGTGCAACACTGCTGGCACGCAGCCGAGCCGGTTGCGCTCGGCGGTCAGCATCTCGACCAGTTCGCGCCGGCGGGTAACCAGCGCCTGCAACTGGCGGGTCTGCTCATTGGGCAACTCCCTGAGCGGCGGCTTGATCCGCTCCGCGAACAGCGCCAGAGCACGCGCGTCAAGCGCGTCGGTCTTGGCCAACTGCCCGGTGCAGCGCGTGAACTCGCGCACTTGGCGCGGGTTAACCACCGCCACCGGCACCTGGGCCGCCGCCAGTTCGCCCACCAGCGCCGTCTCCAAGCCGCCGCTGGCTTCCAGCACCACCAGCGCGGGAGCGAGCTTTTGCAACCGCCCGGCCAGCTCCACGATCCCACGCGCGTCGTTGTCCACCCCCAACAACTCGCCCGCAGAGCCTAGCGCCACATCCAACCGCGCCTTGCTCACGTCGATCCCCACGAACACTTCCGCCCTTGTCACCGCTGCGCTCCTCCGCTCAGGCCGCACCCCTCCTTGCGCGATGCGGGCTCGACCACTTGCGCCGGCCCCGGCGACTGTTCGGGCTTTGGCCTGGTTGTTGGGGCGCGGCGACCCGCGCTGCACCGCGGTCTCGCTCTTTGCGGACCCAGGGGTTCTCGGTCTGCCGCGCCCAAGTTTGTTTCCATCTTGCGATGACAACGGCAACATACAAGGGGTCACCCCTGCCCAA
>CAWDLC010000021.1:0-10420 GCA_963803045.1 Binataceae bacterium (SeqCode)
TGTCAGCCTCGCAGGCCGAGGCGGCGATCGGGAAAAAAGTCTGGAACCTGTTCGGCGGCTCCGCCGACCTTAACGAGTCCACCTTCACGGACGTCAAGGACGGCGGCGATTTCGAGCGCGGGCATTTCGAAGGCCGCAATCCGCATTTCGGAATCCGCGAGCACGGCATGTGCGCGATTCTCAACGGCCTCGCGCTGCACGGCGGTTTCATCCCCTACGGCTCGAGCTTCCTGTGCTTTACCGACTACGGACGGCCGTCGATTCGGCTGGCGGCGCTGATGGAACTCCAGGTGGTGTTCGTCTTCACCCATGATTCAATCGGCGTGGGCGAGGACGGCCCGACTCATCAGCCAATCGAGCATCTGTCGTCGCTGCGCACGATTCCGCATCTCACCGTGATTCGCCCCGGCGATGCGAACGAGGCGGTCGAGGCCTGGCGCACCGCCATGACTCACACGCATGGCCCGGTTCTGCTCGCGCTCTCGCGCCAGAAGGTTCCTACGCTCGATCGCACGAAGATGGCGCCCGCCAGCGGCGTCCGGCGCGGCGCGTACGTGCTGACCGAGAGCGCCGGACGGCCGCCGGAAATCATTCTGATTGGGTCGGGATCGGAACTGTCGCTGGTCGTCGATGCGAAGGCGAAACTCGAAGAGAAGGGCAGGTCGGTAAGGGTGGTGAGCATGCCCAGCGAGAATATTTTTGAGAAGCAGGATCAAGCCTATCGCGACTCTGTGCTGCCGCCGGGCGTTCGCCGCCGGCTCGCGGTCGAGGCTGGTGCGCCGATGTCATGGTACCGATGGGTCGGACTCGACGGCGACATTATCGGGATGACGACTTACGGCGCGTCGGGCAAGTTCGAAGAGGTGATGAAGCATTTCGGCTTCACCGTGGACAGCGTCGTCGAGCGCGCGCTGAAATTGCTCGCGAGCTAGGTAAACTATCGCCACGATCGCAAAAGGGAACGATCTGGCGCGGACCGGGCGTCGTCGGCTAACTTTGCAATCCCGACTCCATTGCCGGACGAACTGGTATGCCTCAACCGAAATTGATCATTCTGAAGGACGCGCAGGAACTCTACGTCCGCGCCGCTGAAGAAACGGCGCATATCACCGGCGAGGCGATCAGCATCCACGGCGAGTTCACGCTCTGTCTCGCGGGCGGTTCGACGCCCGCCGCCACCTACGATCTGCTTGCGACGCGGTTTCGCCTGAGTGTCGATTGGAAGGAAGTGCAATTTTTCTGGGGCGACGAACGATGCGTCCCGCCGGATCACGCCCAGAGCAATTACGCGATGGCGAATCGCACGATGCTGAGCAAGCTCGCGCTCCGGCCGGATCAGGTGCATCGGATGCGCGGCGAAGACCCGCCGGCGTCGGCGGCTGCCGCTTGCGAAGATGAATTGCGAAAATGGTTCGGCCTTGGCGATGGTGAATTCCCACGCTTCGACCTCGTGATGCTGGGGCTGGGCGACAATCGCCATACTGCATCGCTGTTTCCGGGCAATCCTGCGATTCATGAAACGCAGCGGTTGGTGGTTGCAGTGGAGGTTGACGCCGAGCCCCGCAATCGCCTGACGATCACGCCGCCGGTGATCAACAATGCGCAGCGCGTGATGTTCCTGGTGGCGGGGCAGGGCAAGGCGGCGGCGGTGAAAGATGTGCTGGAAGGGCCGCGCGACCCGGACAAGTTCCCTGCGCAGATCGTTGCGCCACATGGCGGCGAGGTCGTTTGGCTTCTCGACAAAGCCGCCGCCAGTCTGCTTTCACCGCGCTGAATCAGGCAGAATAGACGCGATGTTTCGATTTGCACTGCGCCACTTCACCGCGATCCTGATCGTTGCCGCAGTCGCCGGCTGGGCGCTGTTTTACCTGCCCCGGACTCCGAGCTGGGCGGTGCTCCGGATGAAGCAGGCCATAGACGCGCGCGACGGCGACGGCGCTTCCCGATACGTCGATTTTGAGAGCGTCGTGAAGCACGCAGGCTACGAGATGGTGCAGAAGCAAGGCGGGAGCGACCCGCTAAGTGCGATGATCGGCAACGCGGCGATCGATCTTCTCAGCAAGCCGATGGCGCAGATAACACGGGCGTGGGCGGTCAAGAAAGTCGATGACGGTGCGCGCGAGGTGCAAATGCCCGGCGCGGCCGTGGCAGCCTCGATCGTGCTCTTGCATCGAAACGGCGACACCGCGTTCACCGACTTCAAGGACAACAAGGGGCAGGAGTGGGAAATCCACATGGCGCGCGGCGAGGACGGCGATTGGCGCGTTACCGAAATCAAAAACATCGAGCAACTGCTCCAAAAGCTCCAGCGCGACCAACAAAAGCGTCTCAACGCGCCTTAGCGCGCGCGCGTTACGGGAATGTTTCGCCGCTCCGGCGAGCACCTGCGTTTACTCCGCGCCTAGCGACGGCTAGAATAGATCTTGAGGCGCGGGCGAACCTGTGAGGCTCGGCCGCGCTTTAGCATCCGGCACAAAATGAGACGTTCAGACATAAGAAATTTAGCAATCGTCGCCCATGTCGATCACGGTAAAACCACCTTGGTCGATGCGATGTTGCGGCAGTCGGGCGTTTTCCGCGCCAACGAGCAGGTGATCGATCGCGTGATGGATTCCAACGCTCTCGAGCGCGAACGCGGCATCACGATCATGGCCAAGAACACCTCGATCCTGTGGGGTGAAACGCGCATCAACATCGTCGATACTCCGGGCCACTCGGACTTCGGCGGCGAGGTCGAGCGCACTCTGTCGATGGTGGACGGCGTGTTGCTGCTGGTCGATGCGTGCGAGGGGCCGCTGCCGCAGACGCGTTTCGTGCTCAAGAAGGCGCTCGAGTCGAACCTGCCCGCGATAGTCTGCATCAACAAGATCGATCGCGCCGACGCGCGCGCGCCCGAGGTTCTCGACGAGGTGTACGATCTGTTCATCGACCTCGGCGCGAACGAAAGCCAGCTCGATTTCCCGGTGCTCTATACGCAGGCCCGCGCCGGCACCGCATCGCCCAGGCTCGACCTCCCGAGCGAAAACCTGGTCCCGCTGTTCGACGCGATCGTCGCGCACCTGCCCGGCCCCGAAGTCGATCCCGAAGCGACGCTGCAATTCCAGGTCAATAATATCGACTACGACGATTACGTCGGCCGCCTCGCGGTCGGCAGAATCGTCGCCGGCTCGATGACGGCGTCGCAGAACTATTCGCTGTGCCGGCGCGACGGCAAGACAGCGGTCTGCAAGGTCGCCCACATCTACGGATGGCAGGGGCTCACGCGCGTCGAACGTGAAACCGCCAGTGCGGGCGAGATAGTGATCGTCGCGGGCGTCGAGGACATCGCGATCGGTGAAACGATCGCCGACCTCGAGAACCCGCGTCCGCTGCCGCCTATTCGCATCGACGAGCCGACCGTGGCGATGACTTTCTCGGTGAACAATTCGCCATGGGCGGGCCGCGAAGGAGATTTTGTCACCTCGCGCAAGCTGGGCGAACGAATCGAATTCGAAGCGCGGCGCAATGTGAGCACCCGCGTCGAGCAACTGACACCCGACTCCTGGCGCGTGATGGGCCGCGGCGAATTGCAGCTCGCGGTGATTGTCGAGACCATGCGCCGCGAAGGCTACGAGATGCAGGTCTCGAAGCCCACCGTCATCACCAAGCAGGCCGGTGGTGAGATACTCGAGCCGATGGAGATGCTCGTGATCGACATCCCGGCGGAATGTATCGGCGTGGTCACGCAGATGCTCTCGGCGCGCAAGGGCAAGATGCGCACGATGGTTACCCATGCGAGCGACCGCGTAAGGCTGGAATACGACATTCCCGCGCGCGGCCTAATCGGGTTTCGCGGCCGATTTCTCGAAAATACCCGCGGCAACGGCCTGATGAATACGTTGTTCAACGGTTACGCGCCGTGGTCGGGAACGATTCGCTCGCGCGCCAACGGGGCGATGATTTCCGACCGCGAGGGCGTCACCACGCCTTACGCGATCTTCCATTTGCAGGAGCGCGGGATATTCTTCGTCGGACCCGGCGAGCCGGTTTACGAAGGGATGATCGTCGGCGAGTATGCCCGTGAGATAAACTTGCCGGTCAACGTGTGCCGTGAAAAAAAGCTCAGCAACATGCGCGCGTCGGGCCACGACGAAGCAATTCGACTTTCGCCGCCGCGCATTCCGACGCTGGATGCGGCGCTGGAATGGATCGACGAGGAAGAGCTGGTCGAGGTCACGCCCAAGTCGGTGCGGCTGCGCAACCGCGTCCTCAAGACGACGCTTAGGAACAAGCATCGTGCGGGATATGTCGACGCGCCGCCGGCGGAGATGGCCGAAAGCAACTGACCGCTTCGTGAGCCAGGCGGATGGCGGCGCGTAGGACGTGCGGATCGCGTCACGGCAATCATGAGACTGGTCCGAATCGCCGCGCTTTTCGCGCTTATCCTGGCAGCCGTAATCGGCGCTTCGGCGGCGCTGATCGCAGTCAACCAGTCGCGCATCGTCGTCTACGTTCTGGCCTCGGTCCGCAAGCGCACCGGCGTCGATATCATCCCCCGCGCCAGCTCCGTTCATCTCGGCACTCACCTGATAGTCGTCCTCGACCAGCCGCAGGTCATCGCCAATGGCCGTGAAATCGTCAAGCTGAAGTCGCTCCGCGCCCTCATCTCGTACCATTCGATTTTCGTCAGCACCGGGCTTCCGCTCTATCGGCTGACCGCGACCAGTCCCGAAATCACGCTGCCTGTAGCCTCCGCCGACGCGTCCGCGGTCCCCATGCCGCGTCCAGAGGCGCAGACGATCACTGCGCTGCAAGACGTGCTGCACGCGCTGGCGCGGATCGCCTGGCGCATCGAGACGATCGACGCCACGGTGCGCTACGCCGACGGCGCCGAGCTTGCCAACCATGTTGGAATCGTTGCGTACCGCACCCGCCGGGAGCCTTTCCTATGGCGGCTCGGGTTCCGCGGCTCGGTACTTGGCTCGCCCGTTTCCGGAGCGCAGATAAGCGGGAAAATCAATCTTGGCGCCGGGAAAAATTCGCGGCCTGGCGAATTTGCGCATGGGCAGTTGTGGGCCTGGGACGTGCCGCTGGAAGGAGTCGCGGCGGAGGGTTTCGCATTGGCCGGCGCGATACAGGGCAGCCTCAAGTTCTCGCTTCATGACGATGGTTCGATGACCGGCGAGACCGATGCGGGTGCGCAGAGGCTGCTGCTCAAGAGCCAGCGGCTCGCCGCGCCGTTGGATCTGGGCGACTACTCGCTGCACGCCGGCTTCGACATTACCGACGGCAAGTATGCCGTTACGCAGATCGTTTTGCGCCGGGTCAACACGGCGGTGCTTTCCGGCGATACCGAGCTGCTCAAACCCCAAAGCGAGAAACCGGAGCTGGGAATCCACATCGGCGGATTTCACTTCGACGCGGCTGCGGTCAAGCAGAGACTGCTCTCGGTCCGCCATCTGCGTGCAGACCTCGTGGATATGCTCAACCGGCTCAGACCCGGCAAGGTGACCGTCGGCGACGCGACGCTCAGCGCCGCACTCGATGAGATTAAGACGGCGCCGCTCGACGCGATTCGCAAGAATCTGGTGGTCACCGGGACTATCCAGGACGTCGGTTTCACAATTCCAACGGATACGAAACTGCCGCCTGTCGAAAATCTGAGCGCCCAGCTTGGTTACTCGAAAGGCTTGCTCACGATCTCGCAAGGCACCGCGAAGTTTGGAAACTCTGCGATCCACGACCTTGTCGCCAACGCCAACTTCGGCAAGGGAATCGAGGGCGCGGACTATAAGACCAGCGTGAGCGTCGACGCGGACCTCGCCGAGCTCTATCCGGCAATCGCCAAGTCGCTCGAGTTATATCAACTGAAGGAACGCGATCGTCTCGAACACCTCAGCGGCCGCGTCGAAGTGGTTGCTACGGCATCTGGAAAGCTGAGCGCGAAGACCGTGGTTGCGCCCGAAGATTATCAGGTACGCGCCGACGCCATCGGCGCCGTTCTCGCCATCAAGGGTTCGCCCGGACCGCTCAAGGTTTCACGCGGCACCGTCGCCATCAAACCGGATTCAATCAAGTTCGACCATCTGATGCTGGCGGCGACCGGCGGCGATGCGACGCTGGACGGCGCCGTGAATTTCGCAAAGCAGGGCATCGCCGTGCATGATCTGACACTGGAACTTCATGATTTCCCGTCGGAGACGTGGTTGGCGCTGCTGGTCGATCCGTCCGACTTCCGGGTGAGCGGGCCGATTGGCGGCAAAGTCGTTGTCAACAGCGATTCCGGCAATCCCGGCGCCATGACGCCCGAGGGCAAGCTGACGCTCGCAAAGGGCGACGTGAAATTCAATTTCCTGCGCTCACCAATCCTGGTTCAAGGCGCGACGCTCACGATGCGTCACAAGCAGCTCCTCCTGTCGATGCCGGGCTCGAAGCTCGAGGACCAGGCGATCGATTTCCGCCTCACCGTACCCGACTACACGCACCCGTCGATTCGTATCGACGCTGCCTTGCAGAAACTCGATCTCGAGGTAATGACCTTTGTGCGGATGCCATGGTCGCCGGCCACACCGCCGATCCGTTTTTCGGTTCCTTGCAGCGGACATATCGAAGCGCGGGCGGCAAATCTCGCCGCCTTTCAGATGACCGATGCCAAGACCGATTTTACGCGCGACCCGGCCGGGGATTGGCACGTTTATAACATAAGCGCGACCGCTTATGGCGGAAAGATGAAGCTCGATTTTACCGGCCGTGCTCCGGACAACTGGATCCACATGGTGGGCGGCGTCACCGACATGGACCCTGCGCCGCTCTTCATGCTGGGCGGCAAGAACAAGCAGTCGCCATTGGTGGGTCATCTTTTTCTCGCCATCGATCTGTGGGGCAACACCGACACAAACTTCTTCGAAACTCTTGCCGGCGACATGTCGGCGACGGTCAGAGACGGAACCCTCAACAAGTTTACGCTGCTTTCGCGCCTGCTCAGTTTTATCGACATCAAGAATTGGCTGAGCGCGCGGATTCCTGACCCGCGTGTCAATGGAGTCCCGTTCAAAACGATCGTCACCGATTTCAAGGGCGAGAGCGGGCTCTTCTACACGGATAATTTCGTGCTGCAGGGTCCCGTGATGGATATCACGGCGGACGGCAGCGTTCAGTTCGGCGCGAGCGTGCTCAACATGCAGGTCGGTATGTTTCCGTTCGACACGGTGGATTGGGTGTTGAGCCATATTCCACTGATCGGAGAACGCATAGGTGCGGGCACGGGTAAACTGGTCGCGGCGTACTTCCATGTCAGCGGCCCGCTGAGCGACCCGTCGATCACGCCGAAGCCAATCACATCGGTGGCGGAGTTCGTCAAAAAAACCCTCGGGATGCCGATAAATATCATTCGTCCGAACACGATCAAGTGAGCCCGCTTGGAGTCCTGCGCCACGATCGCTAGAGTACCTCGGTGCGCGGCAAGACGACCGCGGGATTCATGATCGAGCTGATTCTCTACACACGAAACGACTGCGAGTTGTGCCGCGCGATGGAAGAGATGATTGCGGCCGAACTTCCGAAATTCGATGCGCGTATCCAGCGGATCGAGATCGACGGCGACCCCGGCCTCGAGGCCCGCTTCGGAGTCGAAGTGCCGGTTCTGTTTGTGAACGATCGCAAGGCGTTCAAGTATCGATGCACTCCCGGCGAGTTGCGCAAACGTCTGGCACGCGAGGCGCGTGGCTGAGATGCCGCTTCGAACGCCGCATCGTCTGAAGGCGGTGCTCGTGACCACGGGCAGCGAGGAGCAGGCTGCCTCCATCGCGCGTGTGCTGGTGGGCGAAAGGCTGGCGGCCTGCGTCAACATCGTCGGACCGGTTCGATCGATTTATCGATGGCGCGATGCGGTCGAAGACGATCGCGAATACCTGTTGATTATCAAGACTCGTGCGACTCTTTACGCGAAAGTGGAGCGGCGTGTTTGCGAGTTGCATACCTACGAGGTGCCGGAGGTCTTGGCATTAAACGCGGATCGCGGCTCGGCCCCGTATATCAAGTGGCTGCTTGAATCGACCGGCCCGCTCCGCGCAGCTGCGAAGAAGCGTCCGCCGAAACGCGCAATGGTCGAGGCTTGCTATCGTTCGCCGCGGACCGGTAGTCGAATCAAGCTGCCGCTCGATTCATAATTCACACATGTTTCGCGAATCGATCAAAAGGATGGCGCCGTATCGGCCCGGCGAGCAGCCGCGCCCGGGCCAACGCTTAATCAAGCTCAACACCAATGAAAACCCGTATCCGCCGTCGCCGCGGGTGCGCCGTGCGGTGGCGAAAGCGATGGCAGGATCGGCGCTGCGCCTGTATCCGGCGCCGCGTGCCGATGAATTCGTGGCGAGCGCCTCGCGAATCTACTCGATACCGCAAAGCATGATCATCGCGGGCAATGGCTCGGACGAACTGCTCGCGATGGTGTTTCGGGCGACGCTCGGAAGCGGCGACACGGTCGCATATCCGGTCCCGACGTATTCGTTGTACGACACGTTGGCGCTGGTGCAGGAGGCGCGAATCCTTCACTTCCCGCTTGGCGGCGACTTTGAGCTGCCGCTCGACGCGCTTGCGCAGGCGCGCGCCAATCTCACGATCGTGTGCAATCCCAATTCGCCGTCGGGTACCTCAACTCCCACCCGCAGCCTGGGCGCGCTGGCAAAACGGCTGGACGGCAGATTGCTCGTGATCGACGAAGCGTACGTGGACTTTGCCGACGAGAATGCGCTCGGCCTGGTGCGGCGCCATCGCAACGTTGTAGTTCTGCGCACCCTGTCGAAGTCCTATTCGCTGGCCGGGATGCGGCTGGGCCTGTGTTTTGCGCACCGTCGGTTGATCGACGCGCTGCTGAAGGTCAAGGATTCGTACAACTTGAGCCGGGTCGCGCTCGCCGCGGGGGCCGAAGCGCTGCGCGACTCCGGTTGGATGCGCCGCAATGTCGCGAAAGTAATTCGGACACGCGCTCTGACCGAGGCGCGGCTGCGCAAGCTCGGCTTCGTGGTACCGCCATCGCAGGCCAATTTCGTGCTCGCGCGGATGCCGGGCCGCGACATGGCGCCGGTCGCGCGAGGGTTGCGCCGGGCCGGAATCCTGGTCCGGCATTTCGCAACACCGTTGCTTCAGGACGCTCTGCGAATCTCGATTGGAACTCCGGCCGAGATGGCCGCGCTGTTCAGGGCGCTCGAGCCGTTGGTCCGCGCAACTCCATCGAAGCGCCGCATTCATACGTGAGCCGGTTGAATTTGATGGCGGCGATCAAGCGTCTGTTCGGGAATTTCCGTTTGTCCCGCCAATCCGGGAAGAAATCCGAAGCCGAATCGCGCTCATCGATTCAATGGGTGGTGGCCGGGCTGGGAAATCCCGGCGAGGAATACTCACGCTCGCGTCACAACGCCGGATTCATGACAATCGATCGAATCGCAAAAGCGAAAAACGTCGGACCGAGCCGGCGCAGATTCAAAGGCGTCACCGCTGAAATCATGCTGGCCGGAAAGCCGGCGATACTCGTCAAGCCGCAGACTTTTTACAATCTAAGCGGTGAATGCATTTCGGACCTGCTCGGATATTTCAAAATTGCTCCCGAGCACTTGATCGTGGTGCATGACGAACTCGACCTCGAAGCGGGCCGGCTCAGAATCAAGCAAGGGGGCGGCGATGCCGGCAACCGCGGCGTTCGTTCAATCGCGGAGTCGCTTGGAACAACGGACTTCATTCGGGTCAGAATAGGAATCGGCCGGCCGCCGGAGAACGAAGAAAATAAAGAATACCTGCTCCGCGCGATGACCGCCGCCGAAAGACAGGCATTCGCGCCGATCCTCGAGCGCGCAGCGAGCGCGGTCGAGGCGATCGCGGAGCATGGACTCGAAAGCGCAATGAATCGCTACAATCAGCGCGGGAGTTAGGCGAATCTTCAGCGCCAGCTTGGATAACAAATTGTCTGATAGCATAATCATCCTGTTGACTTCGCGACTGGCGCCGCGCTAGAGCATCAAAACATTGGAGACCTCGTCGCGTTGGGGCGAGTGAATTTCGCGTCCCGTTCGGATGGCTGCGCTATTCGTGCAGATGCGAGAGGGCCTGAGTTAGCCCCCCCTCGGCCACACGCTTCGTGCGGTCTCAAAATTATACATCCAGGGTTAGGTAGGCTGCCCATGTTTGATGAAAACAAGACCCGCTTCAGGAGAGCGGAGAAGCTTTGCGCTTTTATTTCCGCTTGCGCGAACTGCTTCACAGCGGACGGACGAGACGATTGGTGGCGGACGAATTGCCGGCGGATGCGTGCACGGTGGCTGCCAACGCAATCGACGACTACCAATGTATCGGATGGTGCATGCGAGGTCTCGACGAGATTGCTCTGTGGCTGCTGAGCGAACTCTACGGGCCGACCTGCTTCGGCGTGCATCGGCGCACATTTTCG
>CAWDLC010000022.1:0-90572 GCA_963803045.1 Binataceae bacterium (SeqCode)
GCTGGTCCCGTTCCAGCCCACGGCACCCGGTAGCTGTGCCGGTTTGTAGGAAAGTCCTACGCAATTGGCCTTGCACCGCGGCAAGCAAGATGTAGGATTCGCTGGTGGCGTTGCGAAGTCGCCGCCCGCCACTCTCTACCTCCTGACGCGCAGCGCCACCTTTTTCTTCAAGCGCCGCGCCCATCCACCACTGCCTGAAGAGCCCATGTCATAGGTCCTATGGGGTCCGATGCTCTATTGCTCCCTGGTGGGCGGGTCTCGGAATTCATCCGTCAGGCGCGGCTCAGACGTGCCACGGGGCGCGCAGGGCGCGGGACCGGTCCTCGGTTGGCGGCCCGCGCCGCCGATGGCTCTCCTTGACGGGGTCGAACTTCAGGGTGCGGCCGAGTTCCCAGGCGATGGCGGCGGCGTGGGAGGCGAGCGCGAAGCGGCCCGCGCAATCATCGAGCGCGAAGAACCGGGGCGCGGCTGGGTACACGGGCGCCGTCGGTTGGATTGACGCCAGGGGGGATGGCGAGTTCGCGGTCGCGCTGCGCGCAGGCGTTATCGACGGGATGATGATGTACCTCTTCGGGGGCGCTGGAATTGTCGCAGGTTCCGACTCCGAAGCGGAATTTGCGGAGACCGAAAAGAAGCTGACCGCACTGCTCGGGAGCACCACCCTTGCGTAGTGTAACCTGGTCGGAGCTTTATTTTTCCTCTCCCTGTAAGGGAGAGGATGAAGGTGAGGGTCCTTACACAGCGCGCTATGTTGCGCGCGATTCAGGATTCTGCCTCTTTCCTGAAAGCGTGCTCAGAGGTTACGCAAAGCTCTCCTTGGGTTATGTCATAATTTGAGCAAGAAGAAACTTGACCCGCTTTTCACAGACTCATGCATGGTAGGGAAAGGGGTTTATGAAGATCGGAATTGATAAAGAAGGCCACTTCCAGAAAATACTCGGCAATTTTGGAGAGTACCTGGTGTGCCATTGGCTATCTCGCTCTGGCTTCGAGGTTTGCCGTGTCGATCACACCGGTATGGATGTTTTCGCCTATCACCCAAAGACAAAGCAGCGCCTAGGCATCACGGTAAAGTCGCGAACTAGGATTTCTGGCACGGAAAGTACAAGCGTTTACATATTCAGAAGGAAAACAGGAAACAAAACAGATGACCGCACCAAATTAGGGAACGCATGCAAGACCTTTCAAAGTGAACCGTGGATAGCGGTCTATGTTGAATGCGATGAGGACGCGGATCTGTTTCTTACCAGCTTAGCCAACTACGACAAGAAGTACAGATCGAAGGAAAAGAGAGCCATAGACGCATGGACAATGACCGGAATACAGAAGGCCAAATATGCCCGAGACCGTGAAGTTAGGCACATCCGAATCGAGTTCAAGGCCTCGAAGAATTGGTGGGCTGCGGCGTCAGAGCTGAGCCAAGTCAATTAGCGCACTCAAACTAGGATACTGCCCACCCTTGGAACCATCAAGTAATCCCAATAGCCGCGCTGCCGCCCTGATGCTGCAAGAGTTCGCGCTTTGCGGCGTCGCCCACGCCTGCATCTCGCCCGGCTCCCGGTCGTCCGCGATCGTCACCGGCCTGCTGCGTGCGCCCGCAATCCGGCCATGGGTGATCCTCGACGAACGCAGCGCCGGATTTTTTGCGCTCGGGATGGCGCGTGAGACCGGTTGCCCCGTCATCCTCGCATGCACTTCGGGCACCGCCGCGGCCAACTACATGCCCGCGGTCGTCGAGGCTTCCCTGTCGAAGATTCCGCTGATCGTCATCACGGCCGACCGTCCGCCCGAGGCACGCGATTTCCGCTCCGCACAGACCATCGATCAGGTCAGGATGTACGGCAGTCATGCGCGATGGAGCGTCGATCTTGCCGCTCCTGCCGCGGGCCTCGATCTCGACAGCTATTACCGGACTATCGCCTGCCGCGCGTTCGCCACCGCGGCGGAAATGCCGGCCGGACCGGTGCATCTGAACCTGCCGATGCGCGAACCGCTTATCGACGTGAGCGAGGAACGCGAGGCGCTTGCCCGCATCAGTGAAGGCGAATTCGCTGCGGCCCAGTCGCGCCCGCCGTACACGCGAGTTTATCCCGCGCGTCCGGCCTTGCCGCCCGATTCGATTCGCGCGCTCGCGGACAAGCTGCGCGGCTGCGAACGAGGCCTGATAGTATCCGGTCCTGGCGCGCCGTCGCCGGATGCGGCCCGCTCGATTGCGCGCCTGGCCGCGCGGCTCAACTGGCCGGTCCTCGCCGATCCATTGTCGGGTCTTCGCGCCGGGCGTCACGACCGCTCGAGGATAGTCGATGCCTACGACATCCTGCTCCGTGACCCGGCGTTTTGTGAGGCTAATCGGCCCGACGCCGTGATCCAGTTTGGCGATCCTCCCGTCTCCAAGTGCCTCGGACAATTTCTCGCCTCGCGACCGCGCCGATCCCACCTGATGGTCGCGGAGCCGGGAACCTGGCCCGATCCGCTTCAGATCGCCTCCGACGTGGCGCGCGCCGGGACGGTTGAACTGTGCGACTCGATTTTCGAGTCGCTTGATGACTCGCCGAAGGTGTCGCCGTGGCTCGATTCGTGGCTTGCGGCCTCGGCCCGATCGCGCTCGGCGCTCGACGCGATGCTCGCTGATGAAACTACGATGTTCGAGGGCAAGGTCGTTGCCGAGCTGATGCGATTGGCGCCGGGCGGTTGCGCCGTGCATACCGGCAACAGTATGCCGGTGCGCGACTTCGATACTTTCGTCGGACAGTCGGACCGCGACACTGCCCTGTTTTGCAATCGCGGCGCCAATGGCATCGACGGAGTGCTCGCAACTGCCCTGGGCGCGGCTGCCGCGAGAAAAGCTCCGACCGTTCTCGTGCTGGGGGACTTGAGCCTGCTCCACAATATCGGCGCCCTGCAAATTGCGGCGCGCTACCCCGTCCATCTGCTCGTGATCGTGATTAACAATGACGGCGGCGGGATTTTCTCGTTTCTGCCCCAGGCCTCGCTCGGCGACAGCTTCGAACCCTTCTTCGCTACGCCGCACGGACTTGATTTCGAGCAAGCTTCGGCACTGGGCCGGGCACGATACGCGCGCGCTGGCTCGTGGAGCGAATTTAACGCCGCGGTTGGATACGCTCTCGATCATCCCGGCTTGCACTTGCTCGAGATTCGAGGCGATCGAGCCCGCAACCTCGCGATGCATCGCCGGCTGATCGAGACGGCGCTCAGCCGGGTTCGCGCCGGGTCCAGTGAAAAGTAAGGGAACAATCCGATGAATCGCCGAGTTGCGATCGGCACTGCGACCGTCGAATTCAGCGACGAGGGTCCATCCGCGTTGTCGCCGGAGACGGCCGCGCGCGATCCCGTCGTGCTGCTTCACGGTTTCACCGGCAGCAAGGACAGTTGGCGCGATCTGCGCGAGCAACTCCGGCCGGATCGGCGGGTCGTCAGCATCGATTTGCCGGGACACGGAGGCACCCGAGTCGGAATCGAGCTTGAAAATTATTCGATCGAGCACGCGGCGGCGATGGTAATTCGCTTGCTCACGGAGGTTCTCGCAGTCCCGCGCTTTTCGCTGCTCGGTTACTCGATGGGCGGCAGGCTCACGCTGTTTATCGCGCTCAATTATGGCGCTCATATCAACCGGCTGGTGCTGGAAAGCGCTTCTCCGGGCATCGCGGATCCCGCCGAGCGGGCAGCTCGGAGACACGCCGACGCGGAGCTGGCGGAGTTCGCCGAGAGCGCCGGAATCGAAGCGTTCGTCAAACGATGGGAGTCGATCCCGCTCTTTGAGTCGATGGCGCGGATGCCGGCCGAAAAGATCGATCGTCTGCGGCTTGAGCGGCTTGCCTGCTGCGTCGAAGAGCTTGGCCGAAGTCTCGGCGGGATGGGAACCGGAACGCAGCCGTGGCTCGGCGACGAATTACCGGCGCTGCGCATGCCGCTGCTCGTGATCGCGGGCGCGCTGGACTTGAAGTTCACCGGTATCGGCAGGCAAATGGCTGCTCTGGTCAGTGATGCGCGCTTTGAAGCGATCGCCGGCGCGGGTCACGCACCGCATCTCGAACGTCCCCGCGAATTCAACCGCGTCGTCACTGATTTTCTTAACGGCAAACAGTAAGAACTAAGAATCCGAACCTTCAAGGAGAACAGCAGTGCAAATCGATTGGCATGACGTGTGCGATTATGAAGACATCAAATTTCAGAAGGCCGAAGGAATCGCGCGGATTTCGATCAACCGCCCCGAGGTTCACAACGCATTTCGTCCACTGACGGTGACGGAGCTGCTCGACGCCTTCGCGCGGGCGCGCGAAGATAGCGAGATTGGCGTAATCATCCTGACCGGTGAAGGCACTCGAGGCCTTTTGCAGCGGCGGCGATCAGCGCATTCGAGGCGAGCAGGGTTACGTCGGCGCCGACGGCGTTCCGCGCCTCAACGTACTCGACCTGCAAAAGCTGATTCGCAGCATCCCGAAACCGGTTATCGCGATGGTGGCGGGTTTCGCGATCGGCGGCGGTCATGTGCTGCACGTAGTGTGCGATCTGACTATTGCAGCCGACAACGCGGTCTTCGGCCAGACCGGGCCGAGGGTCGGAAGTTTCGACGGCGGTCTCGGCGCGTCGCAACTCGCGCGGCTGGTCGGTCAGAAAAAAGCCCGCGAGATTTGGTACCTGTGCCGGCGCTATAGCGCGACCGAAGCGCTCGATATGGGATTGGTCAACGTGGTTGTGCCACTGGCGCAACTGGAAGAGACGACAGTCCAATGGTGCCGCGAGATTCTCGCTCAAAGCCCGATGGCGCTGCGATGCCTCAAGTCGGCATTCAATGCCGAGATGGACGGGATGGCGGGAATCCAGGAACTGGCTGGAAATACCACCTTGCTCTACTACATGACGGAAGAGGCGCAGGAAGGCCGCAACGCTTTCAAGCAGAAGCGCAAGCCCGACTTCTCGAGGTTCAAGCGCGTGCCGTGAGCGGTCAAGCGATCGAAAATTTAGGTCCGCCGGGCTTTTCGGTTTGGCTTGCCGCTGCTCGACCGCAGACCTTGACCGCGGCCGCGGCGCCCGTGATCGTGGGTTTGGCCTTGGCCCAGCGGACCGGCCACGTGAGCGCGATGCTCGGGTTAATGACCCTGCTCGCGGCATTGCTAATTCAGATCGGCACCAACCTCGCCAATGATTATTTCGACTTCGTCGCGGGGGCTGACACCGCGGCGCGGCTCGGACCGCTTCGCGTCACGCAAGCCGGCTTGGTCCAGCCTTCGATGGTCAGGGACGCGGCGCTCGGCGTGCTCGGTCTTGCGGCGCTGATCGGATGCTACCTCGTCTCGGTCGGCGGATGGCCGATTCTGTGCATCGGGATCGCATCAATGGTGGCAGCGATCGCATACACCGCCGGACCTTGGCCGCTCGCCTACAACGGATTGGGCGATGCGTTCGTGTTTGTATTTTTCGGTCTCCTGGCGGTGAACGGGACGGTGTTTCTTCAGACCGGCACTGCGACCTCGCTTTCGATCGCAGCCTCGATCCCGATTGCGTGCCTCGTCACCGCAATTCTGGTCGTGAACAACTTGCGCGACATCGATACCGACGGCCGCGCGGGGAAGCGCACGCTTGCGGTGCGGCTCGGACGAGGTTTCGCGCGGGCCGAGTACGGCGCTCTGGTTGCGATCGCGTTCGTAATGACGCCAGTGCTCGCCTGGCTCGGTGGCGCGATGTTGTGGCTGCCAATCGTAGCCGCGCCACTCGCGTTTCGGGAAATACGCACGATTTGCCGGCGCACCGGAGCGGAGTTGAATCAGAGCCTCGCGCGAACCGCCGCGCTTCATCTGGCCTACGGCCTGCTTTTGACCTTGGCGCTCATCCTTTGAAGATCACAGCCGCATCGATCACTCCATTTTGCGCGCGCCTCGTGCGGCCGCTCTCGACTGCGCAGGGACGAATCAGATCGCGCGAAGGGTTCGTGTTGACATTAGAATCCGACTCCGGTGACCGGGGAATGGGTGAGGCCAGCCCCGCGTATTGGCTCGGCGGTGAGCAAATCGGGGAGACGCGCTGCGCGCTCGAATCGATCACTCAAAGTGTTGACCGCCATCGCGATCCCGACGAGTTGCGCAGCCTGATCGATGACACTGGTTCCGGCGGCTCTCCGCTTACACCCGCCGCAACATGCGCGCTCGACACCGCGCTGATCGATCTCAGCGCACGTCAGCGCGGAGTTCCGATGGCTTCCGTGCTGGGCGCCGAATCGATTGGCCCCGTGCCGGTCTGCGCGCTACTGGCAGGCCGGACGCCCGAGGAGTTGACCCGGGAGGCGCGCATCGCTGTCGGCCAGGGGTACACATCCTTCAAGCTAAAGGTTGGGGCGCGCGCGATCGCGGAAGACGCGAAGAAGGTTGCATCGTTAAGAATGGCGATCGGCAACGATTTTTCAATCCGTCTCGATGCGAACCGCGCATGGACGCTGGATCAGGCTCGGGTTGCGCTGCATCGGTTCCAGCCATACGGCATAGAGTTCCTCGAAGAGCCTTTGCGCTCGCCGCAACCGGGCGACATGCGGCGGCTCAGCGACGGCGCCGGTGTTGCGCTCGCCCTCGATGAATCACTCAGCGGCGCCGCGGCGCTCATCGCTTTTATCGAACATGATGCCGCCGACTACCTCGTCTTGAAGGCCGCGCGGCTGGGCGGCCCGACTCGATGCGTCGAAATTGCAAGGCTGGCGGGAACGGCCGGAATCAAAGTCGTGGTCACAGATTCTATCGAGAGCGCGGTCGGCATGAGCACCGCGGTGCATCTCGCATCGGCACTCTCGCGCCATGGAACCGCAGTCGGTGCAGGCGGCGCGCGATTTTTCCCGGCTGGATCGTTTTGCGGAGTTGAGTTCCCCTCGGTCTCGCAGGTTCTTCCAAGCGGTCCGGGTCTGAACGTCTCGGCTCACACACCTCGAAAACGCAAATGACGCAGACTCGCCATGATGCGGCCTGCGCACGCGCGCGCGGGCCGCGTTACTGCATCATGGCGCCTCGTTGCTGAACACGATGGTGCCGGCCGCGGCGAACATGCCGCCGACACCCTGTGCGATCGAGATTTTCGCGCCGGGCACCTGCGCTGCCGCGATGCCGCGCAACTGCCGGATGCTCTCCTGCATCGCGTACATCCCGTACATGCCCGAGTGCATGTAGCTGAGGCCGCCGCCGTTGGTGTTGAGCGGGAGCTTCCCGCCCGGCGCTGTGTTGCGCTCGGCGATGAAGGCGGCCGCCTCGCCCGGCTTGCAGAAGCCGAGATCCTCGAGCCCGTAGAGCGGCAGATGCGCGAACGCGTCGTAGATCATCAGGTGATCCACGTCCGCGGGCGTGATGCCGGCCTCGTCGAAGGCCTTCTTGCCCGAGACGCGGAACGCCCTGGAGCTTGTGGGGTCCTCCATCTGGCTCACCATCGGCGTCTCCACGCTCTCTCCCGTCCCCAGGATGTAGACGGGCTTGCGCGGGAAGTCCCGGGCGCGCTCGGCCGAGGTCAGGATCAGCGCGCCGCCGCCGTCGGTAACCAGGCAGCACATCAGGATCCGGAACGGATACGCGATCATCCGCGAGTTGAGAACGTCGGCCACCGTGATCGGATCCCGGAACGTGGCGCGTGGGTTTTTGCCCGCCCACTCGCGCTGGATCACCGAGACCATCGCGAGCGGCTCCTCCGTGAGCCCGTAGGTCTTGAGATAGCGCAGCACCGGGATGGTGAACGTTGTCGGCGGTCCCACGATGCCGTAGGGCGTCTCGAATTGGCCCTGCAGGCTGCTGGCGGCACCGCCCCCCCCGCGCCGCATCGATGCGCCGACGCGCGAACGGCCGCTCTCGCCATGCGTGATGAGCACGGTCTTGCAGAAGCCCTCGTTGATGGCGGCCGCCGCGTGGCGCACGTGAAGCATAAATGAGCAGCCGCCGATCGAAGTCCCGTCCACCCAAGTCGGCGTGATGCCGAGGTAATGGGCCACATTGGTCGGCGACTCACCCGCGGTCGCGACGCCATCGATGTCGGTGGGCTTGAGCCCGGCGTCCGCCATCGCGTTGAAGGCCGCATCGGCATGCAGTTGAATTTGTGAAAGATTAGGGATGACGCCGAGGTCGGTGGTCTCGGCCGCGCCGACGACGGCGACTGATTTCTGCTTCATGTTACTTCCCAGCGGGCTTGAAGAGCGGGCAGCGTGATAGCGTCGGTTTGCTTCTCGAACACCACTTCGAGCGGCATGTCGAGATGCAGCGCTTCCGGCGTCTGCGGGCAGCCCACGATGTTGGTCATCATGCGCGGGCCTTCGTCGAGCTCGACCACGGCGATCGCATACGGCGGCACAAATCCGGGAGCGGGTCGCTGATGGATCACGTAGCTGTAGAGCTTCGCACTTGCCCGCTCGCGCCTGAACACGCTGACACCGTGCGCGAGGCACAGCTTGGGGCAGAACGGGCGCGGTGGGAAATAGACGCGGCGGCATGCGTCGCAGCGTTGCAGGCGCAATTCTCCGGCTCGGGTGCCCTCCCAGAAATGCAGGGTCTCCGGCGTTGGCTCGGGCAACGGTCTCTTCATCTCTCTCAAGGCTGAATCTCCCCTCTCAATTGCGCTCGCCGCGGCGCCGGACGTGTTCCGGCGCATCTGGTCGGCGGCGGTCGATCGGTTCAAGTGGGAATTTCCGTTTCTGAACTCTCTGTCAGGCGAAGGATAGAGAAATCCGCCTTGCAGTACAACGGTTGTGAGCGTCTTTTCTGGCGCAGGCACGGTCTGCCGGCGAAGTGGCCGGTTCGATCATTTCGGGTGGCGCGAAACCGCGATTCGGCCCGTATGCGGCGGAGTTCCAAATACACCTCGTTAAATCTATTGCCAAGTTGTTCAACACGCTCTGACGACGTACCATCGAGGCGGAAATCGAGGTGCGGATGCTGCGAATCGAAACACCTGAGGGCGAGCAGGCGCTGACCGAATTCCTGCTCTTTCATGACCAAGTCTATGAGTATCGCAGCGCGCGATGGCCCGCGACGGTGCCGCTCCAGCTTCCGATCCTGATGGGGCAGCCGCCGTTTGCCTCTGCCCGGCAGCTCAAAGCGTTCGCCGCGCGCGAGGGCGGCGAAATCGTGGCCCGCGCGCTGGCGGTCGTCGACGGCCATTACATCCGGCATTGGAACGAGCGCCTCGGGCACATCGTGATGTTCGAGGCGCTCCCCGGCACGCGCGAAGCGGTCAAGCAGCTGATGGACGAAGCGTGCCGATGGCTGGCGGAGCGCGGGATGCAGGCCGCGCGCGCCGGCTCCGGACTGCTCGAATTCCCGTTCGCGATCGATGACTACGAGTCACTGCCGCCGAGCACGCTGCGCCAGAATCCCGCCTACTACCATAACCTGCTCAAGGACGCGGGCTTCGAAACCGAAAAGGGATGGGTCGATTACAAGATCGAGGTCACGCCCGAGCTGACCGCGCGCTACCGGAGCGCGCTCGAAGCCGCCACCCGCGCCGGCTTCTCAATCGTTGCGCTCAAGGACGCCGACCCCGACCGGCGCGTCCATCAATTCACCACCGTATGGAACGACGCGTTCAAGGCGCATTGGGGCGCCGCGCCGTTCACCGAAGATGAGATCGCGAGCCTGTTCCAGTTCTTCGGGTTGCTGGGCGGACTCGATACTTCCGTGCTGGCGTATCGCGGCGCGGAGCCGGTGGGCACCCTGATGGTGATGCCGGATTCGAGCGAGGGCGCGCTGCTCAAACCGGGACGCGCACTCAAGGATTCCGAAAAGCTCAACTTCCTCGGAATCGGCGTACACGCCTCAGCGCGCGGGCGCGGGGTGAATCTCGCGATGGCGTCCTATGCGTACCTGGAACTGATCGGGCGAGGCGCGAAGTACCTGAGTTACACGCTGGTGCTCGACGACAACTGGCCGTCGCGCCGCACCGCGGAAAAACTCGGCGCAAAGGTGTGCGCGAACTACATCACGTACCGGCGCAATTTCAGGAATTGAGAAAAAAGAGCGCTGCGCCTTATCAAAACCTGATCCACGCGAGCGCCGCCCGCTCGCCGCCGGTGCAACCCGCGCGTTAATGCACGCGTAACAATCGCGCGCCGATCCGCGCATCCGAGCCGGGTTTTCGGGCGCGCGTAGGTGACATCGCGCGCATGAGGGGTTAACTTCTGATCATGCGGCTTGGCGCGATCGATGTCGGATCCAATTCCGTGCACATGATCGTCGCCGATGTCGGCCGCGATGGCCACGTCGAGGTGGTCGATCGGGTCAAGGAGACGGTGCGGCTGGGCCGGCGCGCATTCATGACCGGTCATCTGATGCCCGAGTCGATGGACCTCGCGGTGCGCGCGCTGGTCAACTTCAAGCGCATCCTGCGCGTCCGCAAGGTGGCCAAGGTGCGCGCGGTGGCGACCAGCGCGGTGCGCGAGGCGAAAAACCGCGCCTCCTTCATCCGGCGCATCCACCGCGAGACCGGTCTCAACGTGCAGATCATTTCCGGCGCCGAGGAGGCGCGGCTCATCTTTCTCGCCGCGCGCCACGCGCTCGGACTCGACGGCGGACCGCATCTGTTGGTCGACGTCGGCGGCGGCAGCGTCGAGCTGGTGCTGGTTCGCGACGGCCGGCCGCTGTGGATGAAGAGCGTGAAGCTGGGCGCGGCGCGTCTGGCCGAGCGCTACCTTACCGACGACCCGCCCAGCCGCACGCAGCTCAAGCGCCTCGAACGCCATCTCAACGACGAGATCGGCGCGCTGCTCAAGAAGGCGCGCAAGGCGGGCGTGGTGCGCGCAATCGGAACGTCGGGCACTATCAACACCCTGGTCGCGATGGCGCGCGCCGCGCGCGGCAACGAACTGGGACGGCTGCACGGCGCGAGTGCGACGGCCGCGGAGATCAGCCAACTCGCGCGCGACCTGGTCTCGGCAAACTCGGCGCTGCGCTCCGAGCTGCCCGGCATCGACGCGAAGCGGGTTGACCTGATGCCGGCCGCAGCCGCGCTGGTGGACTTCGTGCTCAAGCGCTCGGCGGCGCCGGTGCTGGTCGCATGCACGTGGGCGCTGCGCGAAGGCCTCCTCCTGAGCCTCGCGAGCGCGACCATTCGCGGCGCCGGCGAGGACGTGCGCCGGCTCTCGGTAAATGCGCTTGCGACCCGCTTCGCCGGCGCGAACAAGCACGGGCACCAGGTCGCGAAGCTGGCGCTGAAGCTCTTCGATGCGACCGCTCCGGTGCTCGCGCTGCCCAAGAGCTCGCGTGAGCTGCTGGAATACGCGGCGTTGCTCCACGACATCGGCCACGCGATCGATCACGACCGCCACAATCGCCACTCGTACTATCTGATCAAGAACGCCGAGCTGTTCGGTTTCGATCCGGGCGAAGTCGAGGTAATCGCGCAGGCGGCGCGCGGCCATCGCAAGCAGGCGCCAAAGCTGGACTCGCCCGAAATGAACGGCTTGGCGCCCTCGAAACGGCGTCTGGTCCGCGGTCTCGCCGCCATCTTGCGCGTCGCCGACGCGCTGGACCGAAGCCACTTCAGTGTGGTCAAGAATATCGAAGTTCGCTACGCTCCCGGCCGACTCATCATCGGGGTCGATTCCAACAACGAGAAGGCCGACCTCGAATTGTGGACATGCGAGAGAAGGACGGACCTGCTCTCGAGATTGCTCGACCGGCAGGTGACGCTGGAGCGTTAGGCCCTTGGAATGGCGGCGTCCATGTCCCCGTAAACGCGCCGCACTGGCTCCGACGCTACTGGGGTAAACCCTCTGAGCTTCGCTCGAAACTCTGCGCCAGCGCCGAGAATTCCTGGCGCAGTGTCTTGGCCGGCTCAAATGCGGTAGCAAGATGCGCGAGTCGATCCTGGAGCGTAGCCGCCGGTTCGAGCGCGGCGGCAAGTTGGCTCAAACTTTCGCTGAATGCCGCAGAAAGCTGATTGAGCTCCTGATCCAGAGCCCCCAGGGGCGTGAATTGCTTCAGGACCTGTCGAAGCTGGTCCTGGAAATTGCGCATCGGCTCGAGCACTTTAGCCAGATCCTTGATTTGCACCTCGAACTGGTGGAGAGGCTCAAATACATTTGCAAGATCGGAAAGCTGGTTCATCGCTTCCAGAATAAACGCGATCTGAGCGAGCTGCTCTTGCAGTGGCCTGACCTGCTCAAAAACCGTCGATACCGCCAGATTGGGCTGAAACGCGTTGGAATTCTCGCCGCCTGGTGAATCTGCACCGCAAAGGGCGGCTTCTATGTCAAATAGTATCATCGCTTTATCCGCGGTCAGAGATGATGCCGCCAATTCAACATCATCTTGATGCAGCTCCAAGTGATTGCTGCCATCAAGCCGAGTGCCGAGGAAAAGACGCCGAACCGGCCAAACGTGCTGCGATGATCGGTACCCCTCAATGAATCTGATTCAGTCAGTTTTGCCAGGGACTCGCGGCGAAGACGCTCGGCCATCTCGCTAAAACCTGGTTGTGACGGTTCGACATTCTCATCCGGGACATAGAGAGGCTCGGGTGGAACGGTTGCTTGCAGTTCCTCGCGTTTCCTGGCTTCGCGAATTTGGCGCAGCATGAACAGCACGTCTTGCTTGCAGGTCAAAGATCCGAGCAGAGATGCGCTGGACAGCGCCTGGAGCTCCTGAGGAGTCACCCGGAGCCGTTCGATAACTTCATGGTCGCCGCGGAATTCTTCGATGATTTCGTGCTGGCTTGATTTTTCGAACGCCGAGACTTGTTCCGGTTCTCCCGCGTCGATATCTGAAACCGCCCCCGTCAAAGCCTCGAGAGGCGTCCTCGGCACGGCTAGAGGTCGTTGTTGTTCTTCTCCAGGCGAGGAGCAAATGTGCGGCGCCGGTGTCGTTTTGAGCGAATTGAAGGCGTCGAGCAACTGGCGGACCAATCGTTCCGTGTCGACACGTGCTGTAGCGAATTTTGGCTTGTTCATGACCCTGTGCTTTGATCTCGCGGCTCTGAATTTTCTGTTATTTCAAACTTACTGGGGTAAACCCTCTGAGCTTCGCTCGAAACTCTGCGCCAGCGCCGAGAATTCCTGGCGCAGTGTCTTGGCCGGCTCAAATGCGGTAGCAAGATGCGCGAGTCGATCCTGGAGCGTAGCCGCCGGTTCGAGCGCGGCGGCAAGTTGGCTCAAACTTTCGCTGAATGCCGCAGAAAGCTGATTGAGCTCCTGATCCAGAGCCCCCAGGGGCGTGAATTGCTTCAGGACCTGTCGAAGCTGGTCCTGGAAATTGCGCATCGGCTCGAGCACTTTGGCCAGATCCTTGATTTGCACCTCGAACTGGTGGAGAGGCTCAAACACATTTGCAAGATCGGCAAGCTGGTTCATCGGCTCCAGAATAAACGCGATCTGAGCGAGCTGCTCTTGCAGTGGCCTGACCTGCTCAAAAACCGTCGATACCGCCAGGCTGGGCTGAAACGAAACCTGCTGATCTGACATTTTAGTCTATCCTCTCTCCCGTTCTAGCTGCGTGTTGGTTAGCCTTCATTGGCCGTAGTCTGTTTTATACCCTTAATTTAAGTTATAATTCCAGTGTTTCGGGGGTCTGATTGGATATTTTTTTCTCTCAGAAAGAGAAACAAACAACTCTCTGGCGCCGATTGACCTTCGTGATTTCCGCGCGGCGCCGTCGTGAGCTGGTTTTTCGCCGATGCCAAGCACGCGGAAGATTTCCGGTCCTGTGCAGGGGAAAAACGTCGCCCGCGGGCCGCAGCCCGACCTGGCTTCATATGGTGGACCTTGCGCCGGGTCGGCTGAGTGCCTGGCCGGTCGTGGAGAGCGCGACGCAACCGTCGTCAGGCCGTCATTCCGATGCGAGATCCACCGTATGAAGCTCGGGCGTCACTGTTCAGGTCAACTCGGTGCCTCAACGATCGCACGGCGATTCAGCCTTACCGTACACATCATCGCCGAAGGCTTTTAGCCCAGGCTGTGCAGCGAATCCCAGATGGTTGAGACCGAAAAGGTCCTCCAGGCTGCGCAACAACGCGTAGTGATTGTAAGGATGATCATCGCAGCCCGGCTTCACGAACGGCGAAATTATCAGTGCTCCGGTTCTGCCGCCGCCCGGTCCGGTTCGACCGGGTGCGACAGTGTTGGGACCCGTGGGTTCATTGCAGCAGGAGGTTGAATCTGTTTGTTCTGGCACAACCTTGTTGCCCTTAATTTCGATATCGGCTTCGTCGAACGTGATCACCAGCATCCCGTCTTGCTGATACGCTGGTGAATCCAGAATCTTGGTTACCAGCGGGCGCAGAAACCGATTTGCCGATACCAGCTTGCCCCCTTCGCACAGGCCGGATGCGCGATCATGACCGTCGTGGCATAAATTGGGCGTGATGAAGGCGAGGTTGGGCGTTTTTGCGACACTGATCAGGTCATTGTCGAGCTGTGCGAGCGGCACCACGTGCTCTACACAGGTCGGATGATCGATGATCGAGTGAAAATAGACAAATGGATTGTGCCGAGTGGCATACTGAGACTCTTTGCTTGCTTTAATATGATTATCGGGCTGTCCGAGGACTGGATGCGTGCAGTTCTCACGGATGTCTTCCATGTACCCCTTCCAGGTCAGATGCTTCGCCTCGAGCTGATTCGCGATTGTCGGGACAGAGTCCGGATAGACACACCCGGCGCCTAATGCCTGGCCATCCGGATCGAGCTTTTCCGTCAATGGACGAAAATCATAGTAAGTAAAGCAGTCATTCTGGGTGTATGCGTTTGGCCCTTGCCCGCTGATCATTGCGATGTAGTTATCGAGGCTAAAATGACCAATCCCATAGTACTGTGTTAACAGCAGACCCTTTGCAGCGAGCTCATGAGAAAGGTACGGCGCGGGAGAATTCCTGCCGAATGTGGTTTCGAAACCCTCGTTCTCCAGGACAATAATGAACACGTGCTGCGGTCGATTACCGGGCTGAGCATTCGAGGCGGTGGACTGCTGGCCCAGAGCATCCCCCGAATAGCAGACGCTCGAAATTGAGGACGCAAAAATCGCTAGCGCTGTAACACAGAGGGTGTAGTGTCTGATCACACTTCATGCCTCGCTTGTTTGGGTGCTGGCTTCCTTACGCTTCAGACATCCGCTTTGTCAAATGTAGCAAGCGTCTTTGCGCTCGAGTTGCATGGAGGGTAATTGACGTGATCGCGGACAGCAGACTGAATGTCCCTGCGGACAGCCCGTGTTCGCGATCGAATCGTTTATGGACGAATTGGCGCTGCCGCGGGCGCCGGGAGACTATTCTGGGGAGGTCACAATGGAAATGACCAAGCATCCGATTCGATTTGGATTCCAGTCCGGACAACAGAACGTCACATGGGAGCGGATGCGCGACGTCTGGGGCAAAATCGACGCTTGGGGCTACGACTCGCTGTGGGCCTTCGATCACTTCTATCCGATCTTCACGCCCGACCCGGCCGGCCCCTGCATGGAGAACTGGACGCTGCTGAGCGCGCTCAGCCAGTGCACCAGGCGCGCCCGCATCGGCGCGCTCGTCAACAGCAACACCTATCGCAACCCGTGCCTGACGGCGAAGATGGCGGCCACGCTCGACCACGTAAGCGGTGGCAGGCTCAATCTCGGCCTGGGCACCGGATGGTATGAGCTGGAGCATCGGAGCTTCGGGTTCGACTTCAAAACCGTCCGCGGGCGTCTCGAGGCGCTCGACGAGTCGTGCCAGATCGTCAAGGCAATGTTCACCCAGGACAGAACCACCTTCGAGGGCAAGCACTACCACGTGGCCGACGCGGTCTGTAATCCCAAGCCGCTCCAGAAGCCGCACATCCCGTTGATGATCGGCGGACGCGGAGAAAAATTCCTGCTCAAGATTGTCGCGAAGCATGCCGATATGTGGAATACGATGCATGCGAATCCCGCCGAGATGAAACGCCTGATCGACGTTATCGAGCGGCACGGCGACACGGTCGGGCGCAACACCGACGAGATCGAAAAGACCATCATGTTGCCGCTGTGCTACAAGGCGTCCAAGGAGCGCGAGCAGATGATCTCCGGGGCCGTGGCGAGCACGGCGCGGATCCCGCTCGAGCAGGCGCGCGATCGAATCATGATCGGCGGCAAGGACGAATGCCTCGACAAAATCGCGCAGTACGCCAAGGTCGGCGTCACGCACTTCATCTTCAGCTTGCGCTGGCCGATTCTCGTCGAGGAAGAGTTTCAGGCTTTCGCCGAAGAAGTGATCCCGGCGGTCAGCCGGGATTGAGGACCGGCTTCGCGCTCGTTACGCGGCACGCAGCTCGGAGCCGACCCCTGCGCATCGCGAGATCGCACCGTACCGGCGCGTGAACCGATGGACAAGCGCGTGCGCGCTCTGCTAGAGCGCGAACGTACCGGCCCCCGCAGCGATTCGCTGCCGTGGGAGGTCCGGGGAGGGGGAATACAGGCCATGGATTGGCAGAAGCATTACCGATCGCGCCAGTTGCTGGCCGATGAAGCGGCCGCGCTGGCCAAGCCCGGAATGCGGGTGCAGTTTCCGATGGGGAGCGGTCCGATGATGCAGCATGCGCTTGCAGCGCGGGCCGAGGAACTTGCCGGCGGAATCGATCTGCGGCTCTCGTCGCCGGCGATCGATCCCGGCTGGTTCAGCCAGGACCTGAGTTCGGTGTTCCGGATCGAGTTCGAACTATTCATTGGCAACGTCGGCAGGCCGCTGCACGACCTCCGCGCCGCGACCTACCTGCCCAACCTGTTCTCGACGGTGCACAAGGCGCACGACGAGCGCCCCGCCGAAGACAAGCCTATCGATCTGGCGTTCGTGAACGTCGGCCCGCCCAATGCACACGGCTTCATGTGCTTCGGGCCGCACCAGTGGGCCAAACGCGGTCTGGTGCGCCGCGCGCGCCTGGCGGTGGCGGAGGTCGATGGCAACCTCGCGCGCACTCACGGCGACGTCTACGTGCACGCAACCGAGTTCGACTACTTTGTCGATGCGACCCAGCCTCCGCCCGACCCCGTGGTCCTGGAGCGCGAAATCGCCGCGCTGGATCCGGCCAAACGCGAAGGCGTCCGCGCGATCATCGCCGAGGTCGGCATCGAGCGGATCTTCCCCGTTGCGCCGTACCTGCAGCGACTGTCGATTTACGACATGCGCGCGCGGCTCGGCATCGTCGAGCCGCCACCCGAGTTCAAGACCATCGCGGGCTACCTCGAGCCGCTCATCGACGACGGCGCTACCATCCAGATCGGCGTCGGCGAGCCGAGCGCGCGGATGCCCAAGCTGGGCACGTTTGATCGCAAGCACGACCTCGGCTTGCACACCGAGATGGTCGCGCCCGGAATCGCGAAGCTGGTCGACCAAGGCATCATCAACGGCAAACGCAAGACCATCCATCGCGGCAAGGCGGTGGCAGTTGCGTGGTCCGGCGGCGATCCCGATGACCTCAAAATCGTCGATGACAATCCGGCCTTCGAGCTTTACGACCCCGAGTACGTGCTCAGCATCCCGATTCTGGCGCGCAACTACCGCCAGACATCAATCAATAACGCGCTGGCGGTCGATTTGACCGGCCAGATAACCGCCGAGACCGTCGGCGCGCGGATCATCAACGGCACCGGCGGCGCGCCGGAGACCCATCTTGGCGCCTTCCTATGCCCGGGCGGACGCGCCATCACGCTGCTGCCCTCGACCGCGCAGGGCGGTAAGGTTTCGCGCATCGTGCCGCAGTTCGAGCAGGGCACGTTGGTGACCGTCCCGCGATTCTTCGCCGACACAATAGTGACCGAATATGGTGTCGCTCGGATGCTGGGTAAGAATCACCGCGAGCGGGCCGCCGAACTGATCGCGGTCGCCCATCCGGACTTTCGCTCCGAACTGCGTGCTGCCGCCACGCGACTTTTTGGGTGACGCACGATCTCTTCGGTCCTGCGGGTGTCAACCTGAAGGCTGCGCCGGGCACGATTCTGAATGATCGAATAGAGCCGGAAAGAGCAATTCATACTCTCCGTTGTGGGTTTGGGGCGGCTCGGCTCCATCGGTAGCTTCGTTCCGTCAAAATTAATTTTTGCTGCAAGCAGGCGTCGCCAGAATTCGGGCGAGCCTGGCGAGCATGGGACATCCTGACGGTTTGCCATTGCGTACTCGTAGCACGCCAAATCCGCCGGGGTCAGGCTGAATTAGGTCATCCCCAAAATCTGGCCTGAAACTGAACCAGTGCCGCGGGTTTTGCTGGACGGCCTTTCCAGCGGTGCCGGGAGGGGCGTTTCGCGTCTCGGGAACACGCAACGCCCGGAAATGGCCCGGAACCTTGCGCATGAGAGGCCGTCGGGTCTATAGGGGGGGCTGGGTCCATATACGGGAATTCCGGTTCAACGAGGTGCTCTTCGAGGGTGTTCGGGTGCCGGCCGGCACCAACCAGATTCAGCACAACATCATCGGCGAGCGCGTCCTCGGCCTCCCCAAGAGATGAAGGGCTAAAAACGTACGGTCACCCGCGCTGGCGCGGGGATCAAACAGCGCAAGGAGAACGACCATGGATTTCAACTACAACCCGGATGACGAGGCCTTCCGCCGGGAGCTGCGCGCGTGGCTCGAAGCGAACCAGCAGTTTGCACCGCGGCCGCGCGACGACGCGTTCAACGAAGAAGGCAACGCCTGGTGGAACGAGCACATCCGGTGGGCGCGAAAGCTAAACGAGGGCAAGTGGCTCGCGGTCAACTGGCCCAAAGAATACGGCGGGCGCGGCGCGAGCATCATGCAGACCATAATATATAACGAGGAGCTAAATCGCCTCGGGCTTAGTGCGCCCGCGATCGGCATGGGAATCGGGCTGCTCGGACCGACCCTGATACACTGGGGCACCGACGAGCAGAAAAGACGCCACCTTCCGAAAATCCTCACTGCCGACGAAACCTGGTGCCAGGGTTACTCCGAACCCGGCGCCGGCTCCGATCTCGCCTCGCTGCAGACCCGCGCCGTCGAGGACGGCGACGACTTCGTCGTCAACGGGCAGAAGGTGTGGACCTCGGGGGCGCATCACGCCGACATGATCTTCCTGTTGGTGCGCACTGACCCGTCCGCGCCCAAGCACAAGGGCATCAGCTATCTGCTGGTCGACATGCACTCGCCCGGCATCACCATCCGACCGCTGGTGCAGATCACTGGCGCGCGCGGCTTCAGCGAGGTGTTCTTCGAGGATGTCCGCGTGCCGAAGAAAAATCTGGTTGCCGAGAAGAACCAGGGCTGGCAGGTCGCTATAACCACGCTCATGTTCGAGCGCTCGGGCGGCGGCGGCGACCGCGGTGCCGCAGGCCAAATCCGCGAGCTGGCCGCGCTCGCCAGGCAGCTCCCGCGTGGCAGCGCCACCGCTTGGGACGACTCCGCGGTGCGCCAGAAGATCGCGGAGTTCCAGTGCGAGGCGACCGCGCTGCGCTACACCGGCTATCGCCAGCTGACGCGGCGCCTGAAGGGACTCCCGCCCGGCCCCGAGGGCTCCATGATGAAGCTGTGCTCGACCGAGCTGAACCTGCGCGTGCAGCTGTTCGCGATGGAATTGCTCGGACCGTATTCGCAGTTGGAGTACCGCGCGCCGTTCGCGTTCGACAAGGGCAAGTGGTCGTACCGGATGCTCGGGGCGCGCGGACCGACGATCTACGCCGGGACCAACCAGATCCAGCACAACATCATCGGCGAGCGCGTGCTGGGCCTGCCCAAGGGCTAAGCCGCGGCGGGATGAAGCCGGTCGGCTGCGGGCTTTTTCACTTACCGGAGGCCGGTCTCAGCAAGTACTCGGTTGCCTCAGGCGCGGCTTCCTCCGCGCCTGAGGCAACGTGATCGGAAGCGATGCGCCGAAGCGGCTCCGGCGCAGCTACACGAACTCGATCAGTCACCCCCGGGCGCTCCGGACGAGTATACAAGCCGGCGTAACGCGCCACGATCAGGTACTTCTTGAACACGCGGTTGGTCTGCTCTTCGTGCTCGCTGATCGTGGTCCGGTCTTCGGGATCAAAGAAGCAGGTGGGATCGTCGCCCATGTAGTCGCCGTTGTGGTAGTACGCCATCGCACGGCATCCGCCGCATGTGTACTGATACCGGCAGTCGCCGCACTTGCCTTTGAGCTTGCCGCGATCGAGCACGTCGGCAATCAGTTTGCTCGAAGCGACCAGCTCGTCCAGCGGTTTTTCGCGCACGTTGCCGGCCTTGAGCAGATCGAGCAGAACCGGACAGATCGAAACATCGCCTTCCGCGTTGAGCGCCAACCAGGTCCCGACCCAGCATCCGATCGGCGGATTCTGCGGCACGGTGCCATTGGCGGCTCCTCCGGAAACCTGGGCGTGCAGCTCCGGCGAGAGGAAAAACGGGGTGTAGCTCACGTAGCCATTGACCCGGCTGCGCAACTCGGGATGGAAGCGATCTTCGAGATCGTTGCGATCGAACGCGAGCTTTTTGAACAAATCGCAACCCGAGCCTCGAGCCACGTAAGGCGAGCGGTTGTATGAAATCCGCCGATCGGTCAGATACTTGACGGTGTCGGCGAAGGTCTCGGCATTGTCCTTGGAGATCGTGACGATGACGTGGCGGTCAATCTTGAGCTCGTCGCACAGGGCGAGGACCTCCAGAGTACGATCAGGTTTGGCGTCGCGGGTCCACTCGTTGCGCTCGTCAATCGAGTTCAGCCCCACCGATATAGTTACCTTGCCGCTGGTTGCTTCCTTGATTTGCTGCAGTTTGGTCCGATCGATTACCTCGCCGTTGCTGCAAACCTTGCATTGATAACCCAGCTCCACCGTAAGCCGCAGCAGCTCCATTGCATCCTTTCGCAACAGGAACTCGCCGCCGCTCCATCCGATGGCTATAACGCCGAGGCGCTTGGCTGGAAGCAATACCAGTTCGCGAATCTCATCGAAGCTGAGCTCGCTTCGACGTTTGTTTCGAACATTGTGCGCATCGTTGCTGCCGGTCATGCACAAAGGGCATTTGAGGTTGCATAGACGAGTAGCTTCGAAGTACAGCGCCGGAAAGTTATAACCCATGCAGCGTCTCTCCCACGAGCCAGCAATTATGTGCCCGATCGACTTGTAAAGCTAGAGGAACACGGGTCTTTCTGCGTTCTCCCTCGGGCTGGATTATCTGAAACTTGATTGTTCCGATGTGGGCAATCTGTTTCGCTCGGAAGCAGTCCTCAGGGCTGGAGCAGTGTCTTGCGCCATTGGCCTGCGCTGCGCAGGAACAATTCGCGCCGATGCAAGCGGAAGGGAGCTCGCAGCCAGAATTCGATCCGATTCGGCACCACACGGAGTCCGAGCCAGTAATTCGGCCGCACGGGCTCTTTGCCCCGCAGTTCCCGCCGGAGCTTGGCGACCCGCGCGATCAGCTCTTCGCGGTTTTTCAGCGGATGGCTCTGGCACGAGGCGCTTGCCGAAATCCTGCTGGCTATCGGCCGGGTAACCCAATACTCGTCCGCCTCGTGCGGGGTCATCCGCTCGACTGAACCATCGATCCTGACCTGGCGTCCCAGCCGCGGCCAATAAAAAGCCAGCGCGGCGCGGGGATTTTGCGCAATTTGCCGGCCCTTAGGACTGCGTATATCTGTGTAGAAGGAAAACCCTCGCCCATCCGCTTGTTTGAGCAGGATGTAGCGCACGCTGGGTATACCGTCGCTGCCGCAAGTAGCCAGCGCCATTGCCTCCGGAGCGTTGGTGCCGGCGGCCACTTCCTGACGAAACCATCGAGTAAATCGCGCGATCGGATCCTCTGCCTTCATATTCCCTCTCGGAAGCATTCCAAATGCCATAGCCCGACCGGCTCCGATCAGATTGATGATCCGAGCGGCCACGGGGTTTGGCGATTCTTGCCATCGGCAAAACTAGCCGGCGAGAATCCGGATGTTGCAATTGCGATGTTTAATCCCGAACTCGATGATCTCTTTTTCGATCGCGGTCGCGCCCGGTTTCGCGTCGATCAGCATCAACTGCTTCGCGACGGCGTTGTCGATTCCGTCGGCCTCGACGTCAAGGTTATGGTCGTCACAGATGATAAATGCCATTTTTTTAAAAGCGCCTCGAACAAACAAAGCTATAAGATTTTTTCACTGAATTGAACCGCGCGGCGGCAGGCTCGCAAGACGCAATTTGTGGTAATCGTAATCGAGATGCGCGCACGCGCGAAGTGGGGAACGCAAACGCGGGAGGTCGATGCGAATTGAGCCTTAAGGGAAAAGCCGCAGCGATAGGAATTGGCGAACTCAAACCGGTCAAGGAACCCGGCGACCTGACCGCGCTCGGGCTGATGGCGCGGGTGGCGGCCGAGGCGATCGCGGATGCGGGGCTGGAGAAGAAAGACATCGACGGCTTCCTGGTCGGCGTGCCGTTTTCGGACCCGGGGATGATTTACCCGGCGAGCGCGGCCGAGGTGCTGGGGCTGAACGTGCGGATGCTGAACCAGGTCGATATCGGAGGCGCGAGTCCGGCCGGGATGATCTGGCGCGCGGCGGCGGCGATCGACGCGGGAATGTGCAACGCGGTGCTGTGCATCGTCGCGGATTTGAACAAGACCGGCGACCAGCGCCCGCCGGTGATATCGGTGCAGCGCGAGTTTGAGGCGCCTTACGGAAATATCGGCGCGAATTGCGGCTACGCGATGATCGCGCATCGCCATATGCATGAATACGGCACCACGGCGCGGCAGATGGCGAAGGTCGCGGTCGATCAGCGAACCAGCGCGCTCAAGAATCCGCTGGCGACGTTCAATGACAAGGCGCTTACGATCGACGACGTGCTGAACTCGCGGATGATCGTCGATCCGCTTCATCTATATGAAATCGTAAGCCCGGTGAGCGGCGGCGCAGCGATAATTGTCGCGTCGCCCGAGGTGGCGAAGCGCGCAAAGAATCCGCCGATATGGCTGCTGGGGGCAGGCGAGTACGCCAATCACTCGACGATCACGTATGCGCCGTCGATCACCGAATCGCCGATCAAGCCGGCTGCCGAGGCCGCGTTCAAGATGGCGGGCTTGCAACCGAAGGACATGGACTTCGCGTGTCCGTACGACTGCTACACGATCACCGTGATCGTCACGCTCGAGGACGCGGGCTTTTGCAAGAAGGGGCAGGGCGGACCGTTCGTGATGGAGCACGACTTGACGTATGCGGGCGACTTTCCGTGCAACACGCACGGCGGGCAATTGTCGTTCGGCCAGCCGGGCCTGGCGGGCGGCATGAGTCACGTGACGGAAGCTATAAGACAATTGATGGGCCGCGGCGGCGAGCGCCAGGTCAAGGGCGCGGCGCTCGGCTACGTCAACGGCAACGGCGGAATCATGAGCGAGCAGGCAAGTCTCGTGCTGGAGCGCAGATCATGAGCGAGTACTACAAACCGCTTCCGAAGCCATCGCCAACGAGCCGGCCGTTCTGGGAGGCGGCGCGGCGCCACGAGTTGACGCTTCAGCGCTGCGGCGCGTGCCGCGCGTTCATCTACTATCCGCGCGATCGATGCCCGAAATGCTTCTCGGACAAACTGGCGTGGGAACGCGTGAGCGGGCGTGGCAAGGTGTACAGCTTTACGGTCGTGCGGCGAGCCTCGAGCCGGGCGTTTGCCGACGCGCCGTACGTGTTGGCGATCGTCGAACTGGCCGAGGGGCCGCGCATGACGAGCAATATCGTGGCGGCGCCGGAGGATGTGCGCGTCGACATGCCGGTCGAGGTCTGCTTCGACGACGTGACGCCGGATCACACGCTGGTGAAGTTCAAACCGGCGTAACTTTCCGCGCTCACGCCAGCAGGACGGCGACGATGCCGGTCAGGAAGATCCCGTCGAAGGTGCCGGCGCCGCCGATCGATGCGACCGGCGCGCCCAAATCGCGCAGATTGTGCAGGTTGAGCAAGTCCGCGCCGATGAGCGTGCCTATCACGCCGCTGATGAATGCGACGGCGTCGCGATGATGCTGCGATGAGCCGAGGAAGTAACCGCAGGCGGCGGCGGCGATCGGCGGAATCAACATCGGGGTCGCGATTCCCAGCCCGGGAACCGGCATCGCGAAACGATGGACGATAGCAGTAACGATCGCGACTCCGATCAACGCCGGCACGATTATCGCGGGCATTTGCATCAGCAGATACGCCGAGATTAGTACGGGAACGATTGCACCGCCGACATTTACGGCGATGATCGTCGAGCCGGTGGCGTAGCGAATCGGCACTCTGTAGCGAACACCGAAACTGCGGACCACGACGGCGGGATGCGGCTGGCCGGTGGCAACACGCGTGATGGGAATATTGATGTAGCTGCCAACCAGACTGACGAGCAGAGCCGTGAACGCCAGCTCGGGTGGCAGGCCGATCGTCACGAATGCGTAGTTGATGACGCGGATTTCGACCAGGATAAAAAGGAACGCGAGGACGACGAAGAAGACGATCGCGTAGAAAGCGAGGAACGGTGCGAAAAACACGGCGCGATGATAGCAGGCAGCGCGCCCGAAGCGAATGTTACGGAATCACGGAGCGGGCCGCGGTATTGCGGGGCTGTCCTATCCGTGCCGCAAGCCGGGAAAAAAACGGCGGCGCGAGCCAAGTGCGTCGGCGTATCGCCCGCCCATCGCGCGTTCCTCGGCCGGAATTCGCACGGCGAGAATCGCGGCGTTGCCTATGGAGAATGCGATCGCGGTGAAGATCGCGCCGCCGATCATCGGCACGGCTGCGATCTCGATCACGACCGCAAGATAGTTGGGATGGCGCATGAAACGATAGGGTCCGTCGGTCGCAGGCGCGCGGTCGGGACTCACGATGATTCGCGTGTTCCATCGATCGCCGAGAGTTGCTACCGCCCAATAGCGAAGCGCTTGCGCGACGATTTCAGCGGACAGCGCGAGCCACGCGACTGCGGGCGCAAACGCGTGCGGGAACAACGTGGCCTCGGCTGCGCATGACACGATGAACAGCGCGTGAAATGCGACCATCACGCGATAGTGCGCCTGGCCGACTTCGACAGCACCGTGTTGGAACGCACGGCGCGCATTGCGGCGCGCGCGATCGAGCTCGAAGATCCGCTCGATGACCAGCAGCGCGAGGATGAGCAGATAGGTGCGAAGCGAGATTACCACTTAAGCCCGATCACCATTTCAGGAGGACCAGCTCGACCGAGAAACCGGGACCCATCCCGATCATCAGGCCGTAGTCCCCGGGAGCGGCGGCGTTGTCTTCGAGCAATTCGTCGAGGATGAACATCACGGACGCGGAGGAGAGATTTCCGACCGATTGCAGCGAGCGCCACGAACGCGCCAGCGCGGCCTCGGGCAGAGCGAGCGCGCCTTCGAGGGTCTCGAGCACCTTGGGGCCGCCGGCGTGCGCGATCCAATGGCGGATGTGCGCGCGGTCGATTTGTTGCGTCGCCAGGAATGAATCAACTTCCTCGAGAATATTGGCTCGGACCAGGTCGGTGAGCTTTGACGACAGGACGATTTTGAAGCCGCTGTCCACGATCTCCCAACCGAGAATCTCTTCGGTGTTTGGGAAGACGAGCGAACGCGTCGCGATTACCTGCGGACCGGTCGCCGCCGCCTGCGCATTGCCTCCTATCAGCATCGCGGCGGCGCCGTCGCCGAACAGCCCGGACGCGATAATGTTGGCGATCGAAAGATCCTCGCGCTGCAGCGTGAGCGAGCACAACTCGACCGACAGCAGCATCGCGACTTCCGACGGATACGCGCGGATGTAATCGGCAGCGCGCGCCGTCCCGGCCGCTCCCGCCACGCATCCGAGCCCGAAGATGGGAGTCCGCTTGATTTCCTTGCGCATCCCGAGTGCGCTGATGACGCGAGTGTCGATGCTCGGAACGGCGATGCCGGTGACGGTGACGAAGAACAAATGATCGACGTCGCGAGGCTTCAGACCGGCGCGTTCGAGCGCGAGTTCAGCCGCCACGGTTCCGATTTCGGGCGCAACGCGCAGCCACGCGTCGTTGGTCTTGGCGAAGGTGTCGAGCGGGATGTATTCCTCGATCGGCAGGGCAAGATGGCGCCCGGTGATTCCGAGCGCGCTCTGCATTTTGTCGAAGCGGCGCAGATCCGAGTAGCGCCGCTCCCATAGCTCGCGCAGGCGCGAGGTCAGTTGTTTCTGATCGACGTAGTTGTCGGGTAACGCGGTGCCGGTTCCGATCACACGGGGTGAATCGTTGCTAATCACTGATGGTCGCATGGCGCCCGAGTTGCGGGACTCGTGGCGGCATCGCTGCCTCTTCTTGCTGCCGGGCGAACCCTAACACGATCCATTGAGCTAGAGCTATCTGGTCAGGGTTCGGTTCGGGCGTGTTTGACGCTATCAACAGGACCGTTGGTATTATACCGCTCTTGTGCCCCGCGCTGCATCCGTTAAGATCGCCCTTCAATCATGAGATCCGAAGAACGCCGCGAACTGCTGGCGATGCTCGCCCGGGAATCGTATTTCGAGCGCCAACTCACGCTCTCATCGGGCCGCGCATCCGACTACTACGTCGATTGCAAACGCACGCTGTACATTCCGCGCGGTGCGTACCTGGCCGGAGAACTCGTGCTGGAACTTGCGACCGCGGCCGGCGTCGAACAAATCGGCGGCATGGCGGCAGGCGCGTTGCCCGTGACCGACGCGGTGATGGCCGCGGCGCATCGCGCCGGCGTCAGTATTCGCGGTTTTTTCGTGCGCAAGGAAACCAAGCAGCACGGGCTGCAGCAAATCATCGAAGGCGCGTTCAAGCCCGGCCTGAAGACTGCCGTGATCGACGATACGATCACTACCGGAGGATCGAGCCTGCAAGCGGTGGCTGCGATGCGCGAGGCGGGCGCAAACGTAATCGCGGCAATCGCGCTGGTGGAACGCGGCGAGGGCGCGGTCGAGGCGTTCGCGCGCGCGGGGTTGAAATATAGCTGGGTATTCACCGCGCAAGAGGTGCGCGCCGAGCGCGCCGCTCATCCCGCCGCGAGTTAATTTCGCTTTCGCTGCCGATCCGATCGAACAGGATCTGGCATGGGCGCCCATGAGATCTTCAGCAATTAATGGCGACACCGCGCTCGCGGCGATTTTTGGCGATCCGGTCGCACATTCCAAGTCGCCCGCAATGCACAACGCAGCCTACGCGGCGCTTGGCATGAATCGAATGTACGCGGCGTTTCGCGTCACGGCCGAGAATCTCGCGCTGGCGCTCCGCGCGATTCCTCCGCTCGGAATCATCGGCGTAAATCTGACCGTGCCGCACAAGGAAGTTGCGGCGAGGCTGATCAAGGACCTGAGTGCAGAGGCGCGCACGCTCGGCGCGGTGAACTGCGTTTTCGTTGTCAACCGGCGCGGAAAGCTCCGCGGCGACAATACTGATGCGCGCGGGCTGGAGCGCGACCTGCGCGATCTCGGATGCGGCCTTCGCGGGCGACTCGCGATCGTGATTGGCGCGGGCGGCGGCGCCGCCTCATCAGTCCTCGCCTGCATGCGGCTGGGCGCGAACCGGATCGTGATCGCGAATCGCACGCGCGCTCGCGCCGTGGCATTGACGCGCCGCTTTTCGGCGAAAGGCGTGGCGCGCGTGGCGGTTGAGCCTCGCGGGCTGGACGCGCTCACGGACTCGAAGCTGCTTGCCGGCGCTCGATTGATCGTCAATGCAACGTCGATGGGTCTGACCACGCGGCGATTCGCGCGTCTGGACTACAGGTCAACTGCCGCCGATTGTCTCTTCTATGACCTGATCTATTCGCGGGAGCCGACCGCGTTCCTGAAGCCTGCAATTGCCGCCGGCCGACGCGCGACAGATGGCGCCGGGATGCTGGTGAACCAGGGCGAACTCGCGTTCAGGTTGTTCAATCGCGTCGCGCCGCCGGCCGGCGTGATGCGCGCGGCTTTGTTCAAGGAGTTGGGCCGGGCACAAAGTTAGCTACACGGAGAGGCCTAGCCGAACATCTCCTTGAGCTTGTCCACGAAGCCCTTGGAGAGCGGATGGTTGACGGCCTTGCCGTCGAGCTGGGCGAATTCCTCGAGCAGTTCGCGCTGGCGCGGGGTCAGGCTGCGCGGCGTTTCGACGATGATTTTGATGAGCTGGTCGCCGCGTCCGTAGCCGTGAAGGTCGACGATGCCCTTGCCCTTGAGGCGCAGGATTTTTCCCGATTGCGTGGCAGGCGGAATCTTGAGCTTCACTTTGCCTTCGAGCGTCGGCACTTCGATCTCGGTGCCGACCGCCGCCTGCGGGAAGCTGATCGGCGCCTCGATTATCACGTCGTTGTCCTGGCGCACGAACATCGGGTGCTCCTTGACGTGGATTACGACGTAGAGATCGCCTTGCGGCCCGCCGCCGTAGCCGGCCTCGCCCTCGCCGCGCAGCTTGAGCCGCGAGCCGTTGTCCACGCCCGGCGGAATTTTCACTGCGAGCGATTCCGTGCTTGCGGATTCGCCCCTGCCCCTGGCACTTGGGGCACGGGTCGGAGATGATCATGCCCTCGCCGCGGCATTGCCCGCAGGTGGTCGAGATCGAAAAGAATCCCTGCTGCGTGCGGACCTGGCCGGTGCCGCGGCAATTGGGGCACTGGCGTGCGCCGCTGGAGCCGCCGCGGGCGCGCGTGCCGTTGCAGGCTTCGCATTGCGTCAGGCGCTGGAACTTTACGACTTTCTCGATCCCGCGCGCCGCTTCTTCGAATTCGATTTCAAGATCGTAGCGCAGGTCGTCGCCGCGCCGGGTGCGCGAACGCGAGCGTCCGCGGCCGGTGCCGAAAAAATCGCCAAAGATGTCGGAGAAAACTTCCTCGAAGCCCTGGCTGAAGTCGAAACCGCCGAATCCGCCCGGACCCTGCGGTCCCTGGAAGGCGGCGTGACCGAAACGGTCATACTGCGCGCGCCGCTCGGGATCGGAAAGGACCTGGTAAGCCTCGTTGAGTTCCTTGAATCGCTCTTCGGCTTCTTTGTTGCCGGGATTGCGATCAGGATGAAACTGAATGGCGAGACGACGGTAGGCTTTTTTCAGTTCGTCTTCGCCGGCGCCGCGATTGACGCCGAGGATTTCGTAATAGTCACGCTTTTGTGCTGGCGGCATCGCGCAAAAATTCTATGCGATCACCCGAGGCGACGCCATTGCAGGTTCCATATCGAGAGGGGCCGCTTGCGCGGCCCCGCCTGTCGCTACTGATCCTTGACTTCTTTGAAGTCCGCATCGACTACGTCTTCCTTTGCGCGCGCCTTCGCCATTTCCGCCCTGAGCGCCGCCTGCCCGCTGGCGCCATCCTGTGGGCCGGCGCCGGCTTGTGCGTCCAGCACCTGCCTGGCGAGTCTTGCTGTACATCGCCTCCGCCAGCTTGTGCGACGCGTTGGCGAGCGCCTCGGCCGCGCGATTCATCTCGTCGGCGTCCTTGCGACTCGAGCTTGCTCTTGGCTGTCCGCGAGCGCGTCCTCGACCTGCTTGCGTCGCAGCCTCGTCAAGCTGGCGCCATAGTCCTTGAGCGACTTCTCGGTGGTGTAGATCAGGTTGTCGAGCTTGTTGCGAGCCTCGGCCTGCTGCGCGGCGTTGCGATGGTCTTCGGCGGCATGCGCTTCGGCCTCGCGCACCATCCGCTTGATCTCTTCTTCGTTCAGGCCGGAAGAGGCGGTGATCCGGATCGACTGCTCCTTGTTGGTGCCGAGGTCCTTGGCATGGACGTTCACGATGCCGTTGGCGTCGATGTCGAAGCTGACCTCGACCTGCGGCAGTCCGCGCGGGCGCCGGCGGAATCCCGATCAGAGTCGAACTGGCCGAGCAGCTTGTTGTCGGCCGCCATCTCGCGCTCGCCCTGGAAGACCCGAATCGTGACCGCGGTCTGGTTGTCCTGCGCGGTCGAGAACACCTGGCTCTTGCGCGTCGGGATGGTGGTGTTCTTGTCGATAAGCTTGGTGAACACGCCGCCCAGCGTCTCGATTCCGAGCGACAGCGGCGTCACGTCGAGCAGCAGGACGTCTTTGACCTCGCCCTTGAGCACGCCCGCCTGAATCGCCGCGCCGACCGCGACCACCTCGTCGGGGTTGACGCCCTTATGCCCTTCTTTGCCGAAGAGGCGCTTCACCCGCTCCTGCACCGCCGGCATCCGGGTCATGCCGCCGACCAGCACGACCTCGTTGATTCGCTGGCCTTGAGGCCGGCGTCGCGAAGCGCCGTCACGCACGGCTGCGTCGAGCCGGTCGAGCAGGTCGGCGCACAGCGCTTCGAGCTTGGCGCGCGTCAGCTTGATGTTGAGATGCTTGGGTCCGGACTGGTCGGCAGTGATGAAGGGCAGGTTGATATCGGTCTCCGTCACGGTGGACAGCTCGCATCTTGGCTTTCTCGGCGGCTTCCTTGAGCCGCTGCAGCGCCATCCGGTCCTTGCGCAGATCGATTCCCTGGTCCTTGCGGAACTCGTCGGCCAGGTAGTCGATGACGCGCTGGTCGAAGTCTTCGCCGCCCAGGAAGGTGTCGCCGTTGGTCGCCTTGACCTCGAAGACGCCTTCGCCCAGTTCGAGAATCGAAATATCGAACGTGCCGCCGCCGAGATCGAAGACGGCGATCTTTTCGTCCTTCTTCTTGTCGAGGCCGTAGGCCAGCGACGCGGCCGTCGGCTCGTTGATGATCCGCAGCACGTTCAGGCCCGCGATCCGGCCCGCATCCTTGGTGGCCTGGCGCTGGCTGTCGTTGAAGTAGGCGGGCACCGTGATCACCGCCTCGGTGACTTTCTCGCCAAGATAGTCCTCGGCCGTCTGCTTCATCTTCTGCAGGATGAACGCCGAAATCTCCGGCGGGCTGTATTTCTTGCCGCGGATTTCCACCCAGGCCGCGCCATCGTCGTTTTTCACGACCTTGTACGGCAGCACCTTGAGTGGCCTTCTGAACTTCGGCGTCATCGAAACGCCGGCCCATCAGGCGTTTGATTGCGAACACCGTGTTGGTCGGATTGGTGATCGCCTGGCGCTTGGCGATCTGTCCGACCAGCCGCTCGCCTGCTTCTGTAAATGCGACGACGGACGGCGTGGTGCGGCTGCCTTCGGAGTTGGCGATAACGACCGGGTCGCCACCCTCCATGATCGCGACGCAGCTATTCGTCGTGCCCAGGTCGATACCGATAACTTTTGCCATTTTCCTAAAAACCCTCTGATATACAGATAATCACGCTTCAGTCATTTTCAATGTCGGAGGCATCGCTTTCGCCTCCGTTTCGCTTTCCAGAATCAGTCCCGGCCTCCTTCGCAACCGACACCCGGGCCGGGCGCAGCGTCCGGTCACCGATCAGATAGCCGCGATGGAATTCACTCGACGACCGTGTTCGGCGGATGAGCTGCGACGCCACGTGGTCGACCGCCTCATGCCGATTGGGGTCGAACGTCTGGCCGACCGATTGCAACGGCGTCACACCTTGCGCACGTAGAAAGTCGATCAGCGGCTCAGCACCGCATCTCGACGCCATCGACGATCGTCCGCGCGTTATTGCCATTGCGGGCGGCCGTCGAGCGCGCGCTCGAGGTTGTCGATGATCGGCAGCAGGTCGCGGAGAATATTTTCGCGCTGGATGCGGATCGATTCCTCGCTCTGCTGGCGAATTCGTTTGCGCGCATTTTCAGAGTCGGCGAGCGTGCGAAGATATTTGTCCTTCAGCTCGGCGATTTCCTTGTCTTTTTCGGCGATCTGCGCCCGTAAGGCATCCAGGCCGCTTTCGATCCCCGCCGAAGTCTGGCCGCCCTCACCGTGCACTGATTCAGCGCCGGCGTCCGCCTGATCGAATTCCCCGTCCGTTGCTGGATTTCCGTCCTGGGATTGCTTGTGTCGCTTGCTCATTTGATAAAACTACACCAAACATAAAGTTAAGCATGATTTATGCTGACGCCAGTGCTGGTGACGGCGGAATCGTTGGATTTTCGTCGATTTCTGGGTCGGCGCGGTCTTGCCAACCCGGAGAATCAGCGGAGCGGGCGAAGAAGGGGGAACTCAGTACTCTATCAACCGCGACAACGCGCGCGCAGTGTACTCAACCAGCGGTATCACCCGGTCGTAGTCCATTCGCACCGGACCCACGATCGCCAGGCTGCCCAGCGTGCTCGAACCACTGGCGTACGATGCCGCAACCACGCTCAACGACGACAGGCGCGGGTCGTAGTTCTCCGACCCGATTGACACCGTCAGCCCGGCGTGGGTCAGACTGCGCTCGAGCAATTCGAGCAGCGCGGTTTTATCGTCGAGCGCGCGCAACAGCTCGCGCATCTTGTTGCGATCCGAGAACTCCGGCTGCTCCAGCGCCTGCAGGCTGCCCTCGACGTAAAGCTCCGGACGCCCGACGTAATCCGCAATCGCCTCGCCGAGGGCGAGCGCGTCGTGCATGAAGCGATCGTAGTTGGCCCGCTCCTGGCGCAGTTGGGCCTCGATCCACCTGCGCGCTTTGTCGAGCGTGCGTCCTTCGAGCGACTCGTTGAGGTAGCGCGCCATGCGATCGAGTTCGTCCTGCGAATGGTCGCGCTCGGTATCGACAATCCGGTTCTGCATCGCGCCTTTCGCAGCGACGAAAACGGCCAGCACCTGCTTGTCGCGCAAGCGCACAAAGTTGACGCGCTCCAGGATCGAGGCCTCCAGCCGCGGCGCCATCGCCAGCGCCGCCTGTCCCGTCAGGATCGAGAGCAGCCGCGGTGTGTCGCGCAGGACTTCGCCCAGGTTGCGGACCGCGGTCGAATAATGGAGCTCAATCTGCGCGCGATCCTCGAAGCCGATTCTTGTCGCCGCGGCGAGATGATCGACGTAATAGCGAAACGCCCTCTCGGTCGGGACCCGGCCGGCCGACGTGTGCGGCTGACGCAGGTAACCGCCGTCTTCCAGCTCGGCCATCATGTTGCGCACCATCGCGGCGCGCACGCCCAGCTGATGGCGCGCGACGATCTGTGCGGAACCGACAGGCTCGGCGGTCGAGATGAACTCCTGCACCGCCGCGAGGATCAACGCGTGCTGCCGGTTCGAGAGCGTGTGGCTTGAAGATTCCTGAGTCATCTCATTGGCGCCGGCGCGCGAGGTTCGCTTGCCGGTTCCCGCGGCGCGGCGCTCGTTCAATTGTGTTACCCATCCAGCGATACATTCAAGCGCCGTCGTGACGCAATGGCAGCGATTGCCGTGGCGAGCCGGTTTTCAGTGACGTAGGATCGATCCCGATGGCGCGCAAAGCCAAAATCATCCAGCCGCGCCGCCGGTATGTCCCGGTGGTGCCGACCAATGCGTCGTGGTTCGAAAGCGACAGCTATGACCGGCGCACGTGGAATGAAATCGTCGCCGACGCGCCCTCGATCGCTGATCTCGCTGAATCCGGCGAGCGCCTGGTCCCTCATTTCGGCGCGCTGGTGCAGGATCTCTTTTTCGCGCTGTTCAAGATGAATCCGATCTTCCGCAAATCCTCCGACGTGCGCCACGCGGCCGCGCTCAACCGCACCATTCTGGAGCAAATCGTCCCGTCCGCGCCGTTCCAGGCGCTGCAGATCGCGCACCGCACTCGAAGAAGACAAGGCCGCGATCGCCGCGATAGTGATGAGCGAGCATGCGCTCGAGATGATGAGATCCGAGAAGCTCATCAATCGCGGTGAGATGCTCGATCTGTGGGATCTCGCGCGCCAGGAGCAGGATCTCGAAGCGCGTGCCGAGGCGGTGAAGGCCGTCAACGAAATTCAGGAATCGAAAGACAACGAAAACGAAATCCGCGGCCGGCGAAGAAAAAAAAGAGCAGGCAACGAAAACGAAAAACGAGCTCGCGGAGATGGCCGATGCGGCCGAACGTGCGGCCAAGGTCTCCGAGGCGCGTCTCAATCAGAAGTCGCGCCAGTTCGAAACTCAACTCAAAGGCGCGGATCAGAGCGCGCTCAAGCGCATGCAGCTCAAGAGCGCCGAGCTGGCCCGGGAAATCGATCAAGCCGCCGAGGACAGTCACGACTTCAGCCGCGAATTCGGCCAGGGCGGACGCGTCTCAGCCGGGGCTCGCCTCGAGCTCGGCCGGCGTCTCGCGCGAAACAAGAAACTCGGCGAGCTGGCGCGGATGGTCGGGCGGTTCAAGCAGGACGCGCGCGCGCTGAAGCGCAAAACGCTCGAGCGCGGCGTCGCCGAAGCCTACGACATCGAACTCGGCTCCGAGCTCGGACGCCTGATTCCCGCCGAGCTGCTCGCGATGCATCATCCCGTGCTCAAGCGCGATTTCCATCGCCGCGTACTCGAAGGCGCCGTCCTTCAGTACCGGCTGCGCGACGACGAGCAGAAAGGCAAAGGGCCCGATGGTCGTGTGCATCGACGTAAGCTCCTCGATGCAGGGTGACAAGGAGATGTGGTCCAAGGCCGTCGCGCTGACGCTGATGGATATCGCGCGGCGCCAGCGCCGCCTGTTCCGCGCCGTCATGTTTTCCTCGGGCGACGTGAGCCTCAAGGTGCTCGACCTTAATCGCGAGCGGCGCTACCAGCCCGACTTGAACAAAGTCCTCGAGATGGCCGAATACTTCCCCGGCGGCGGCACCGACTTCGAGGCTCCGATCGATGCGGCGGTCGAACTGCTGGGCGAAAAGAAACTCAAGCGCGGCGACATCGTGATCATCACCGACGGGGAGTCGCAGGTCAGTCCGGAATGGCTGGCGCGGCTGCGCGAGCGCAAGGACGAATTGGAATTTTCGATTTTTGCGGTGCTGGTTGACGTCGGATCGGCCGAGACGTCGTCGCTGGCGCAATTTGCGGATCGAATTACGTCGGTCAAGCGCATCAACGACGAGCACGCCCGCGACATCTTCTTGCAAGTGCAATCATGAAGCCGGCCGATCGCGCAGTCATTCTCGAACCTGTCGATCGGCGCAATTACCGCAAGCTGTTCGCGTTGCAGGTTCGCCCCGAGCAGATCAGTTTCGTCACCCCGCCGCGATGGACGCTCGCGCGATGCTACGTGCGGCAGTTCGGCGACCGATTCGAGCATCTGCCGCATCTCATTCGGGCGGGAGGCGAGGTGGTCGGCTACTCGACCATCGCATGCGACCCGTCCAGCGCCGATGACTATTGGATCGACGACATCATGATCGACGCGGCGCATCAGGGGATAGGCTACGGACGCGCCGCGGTGGCCGAAACGATCAGGATGATCGTCGCGCGTTATCCCCGATGCCGCACCGTGCAGCTAACCTGCTTTCGCACCAATACCAACGCCGCGGCTCTGTACAAGAGCCTCGGCTTCGAGCCGACAGGCGAAGCCGATGAGGAGTTCGGCGAACCCATCTATTCGCTCTCCGGCGCAGCGCTCGCGAAGTTCCGCAAGTAGCGCATCAACATCATCTCAGCGGGGTCGAAAAAGAAGGGCCGGTCGTGGATGACCGGCCCTTCGTCATTCAGTCTGTGACAGTCGCGGCTATGCGGCCGACGCCATCTGCATCACGCCGAGCTGCTGATACCACGACTCGGTGCGATCGTTGATCAGGTCGATTTGCCGCAGGCATGGGATGATCGTATCGACGAACAGGAACGAGTTGAACTGCTTTTCCATGTCGTTCTCCGCCGCCGCCCACGCCGGGTTGCGGTGCAGCTCATCCTCGATGTCCCTGGCCGAGATGCCGACTTCCTCGAACACCGTCGCGCCCGACAAGAAGCCGTCCTTTGGTTTGCCGTCAACGACCTTGGTCACCATCATGTCGCAGGCGGTGAAGGCGAAGTCCTCGAGGGTCTTCTTGTCCTTGCCCTCGAGCCTGGTGACGGCGTCGCGCAGCGCGAGCATCCCGAAGCCAATGTGACGCGCCTCGTCCTTCATGATGTACTCGAGCAGTTCCTTGAGCAGCTCGTCCTTGGTCTCGCGCTGCATGAAACGGAACGCCGCGATCGCCAGTCCCTCGGCAACGATTTGCATCCCGACGTACTTCGGCTCCCAGCGATCGTGCTCCAGGATTGCGCCCAGCAGCCGCTCGAGCGTGGGATCGATCGGGTAGATGCGATCGAGCTTGGTGATGTACTTGCGGAAGCCTTCCACGTGACGCGCTTCGTCGAAGACCTGCGCCGCCGCGTTCATTTTCGCGTCGAGGTCCGGCGCCGCGTCAACCAACTGTCCGCAGACCAGCAGCGCGCCTTGCTCGCCGTGCAGGAATTGCGAGAGCCGCCACGCGGCGAACTTGCGGCCGAGCTGGAGCTTGTTCTCCTCGCTGAGCGATCGATAGAGCTCGGTCTGGAACATCGGCATCATGGTCATGTCCAGAACTTCCTTCTCGATCGGGCGGTCCCAGTTGATTGTCGTCGAGACGTTCCACTGATCGCGCTTGGCGTTCTCGTACAGCCGGTCCATCTGCGGGAACTTCACGCTGTAGTCCCAGTGGAAAATGCTTTCGAGCGGCGTGCTGACAACAGTGCGGTCTTGAGCCATCGTGAGAACCCTCCAGATTCAAGGGGCGCCGAGCCGTGCCGCGCGCTCGAGTCCGCCCAGGGCAAAATTTACCGTGACGTTTTTCAGTTCCGCGTGGGAAAGATCGCGGCTCGCGAGCAGCCATGAGATCGCCTGCGACAACATCCCGATCGTGAGATGCGCAATCGCATCGGCGCGCTCACCGACCGCGGGAGCGAGGTCGTCGCGCAGGTCGTCGATGAATACCTCGTGGACGCGGACCATCAGATCCAGAAACGCAGGGCTATGACCGAACACTATCCGAAACAGTTCCGGCGCCTGGGCCGCCGCGTCCAGAATCGTGTCGATCGTGATTTTGAGCTTCTCGGCCGGCGTACGGACGCCCGCCTTCGCCTCGGCGAGTTCGCGCCGCAATTCAGCCGCGCCATGCTCAATCAGCTCGATAAAAATTTCATTCTTGGTCTTGAAGTGCAGGTAGAACGTGCCCAGGCCGACGTCGGCTTCGGTCGCGATATCGGCGATACGCGTCTGATGGTACCCCTTGCGCGAGATGACGCGTTCGGCCGCCTGAATCAGATCGACGCGCGTTTTCTCACGCCGCCGATCGAATCGATTCGGAGCGTCGCTAAATTCTTCGAGTTGCTTGACCCACTAAGGCAGCTTTTAGTCAAAAATGAATCGCAAGTCAATTACGATTACTGATTCATTACTGAAGACCAATTCATAAATGAAAAAGGTCCTCGAAACAAGGAACCAAGCCAATTCGTTAGAGAATTTCCAAATCAGCGGCGAGTCTAATCGGGCAGCCAATGGTCCGAAAAAGAGCGATAAAGGCGCTATGGCGCGGCGCTGGTGGCGCCGGATTGGTCGGGAGATTCCTCGGGGGGCGCGTTCTCGGTTCCCGTCTCTTGAGTCGTATCGGGCAGAATCACCGGCTCGGGGAAATCCGATGTGACGTTGCAGCACAGCAGATAACTGCTGCCCGCCCGTGGTTGAGCGTTGTAGGCCTGAAGCGACCCGTCGGCGAGCACCTTGACCGCCTGGTAACTGATCGAGCCCGACTGACGCTCGACCTGAAAGACGTAATATGCGCCGCGATCGAGCGGCTCTGGCGGTCCTTCCTCAGGAATTATCTGCGTGAAGTGCGTGGGCACTTTCGCGTACTCAATACTTTTGAGCGTGTACTTGGCCGCACCGACGCCAGTGATGGAGCCAAACGTGCTTTCGTCGGCCTTGAACTCCCAGATCGGAACGCCGCCATCGAATCGCACCACCGACTCGGTATGCGACGCGTCACGTTGATGGTTGGCGATCACTTCGGCGCCGAAGAACTTGATTACGGTGGCGCGTGCGAGCGCATCGCCGGGACGCCGGTAGCTGATCGCGACGTTGGCGACGGAGGCGGCAGCGGTTCACCTTCGTTGGCGTTGGCCGCCTCGTCGAGATCGGTGTCGTCGCCGGAACTCCATAGCGACTTGGCGTACGAGGTGACCGAGGTGACGGACGAACATCCCTGCGTCGCCAGCGCGAGCGTCAAGAGCAGTGCGACAGGCCACAGCCGCAGCCGGCCTTCACGCCGCAGTGCGCGATAGGGAATTCTCATCGCCACCTCGATAGTTGAGTCGGACCGGAAATCGCAATCGCTTTGTAAGTAGGCATCTCTATCGGGTAGTCTCTGCGACCTGTGGCAAACCGGGATTTGAGCGAGAAGATCGGCCTTCGTCCCCTGTTAATCTACGCGCAGGCGCAGACCGGCCTCAACCTGTGCGCGACCCTGCTCGGGCTTCACCTTCTTTATTTCTATACCGATCGCAAGGGGCTCTCTCCATCGCTGGCTGGGCTTGCACTCTTCCTGGCGCTCGTGATCGACGCGCTGACCGACCCGTTGGTCGGCAATATTTCCGATCGCGCGCGCTTCAAGTCGGGACGGCGACGGCCGTTTTTCATCGCGTCGATTCCAATGGCGATCTGCTACTACCTGCTGCTGTCGCCGCCGCGGCTGAACGCGGGCTTGTTCATATGGTTTCTCGGCTTCTACTTCCTGATGCTGACGTCGCGGAAGTTTTACGAGACGGCGTTCGGCGCGCTGATGCCGGAACTCACGCTCGACTACGACGAGCGCACCAAGCTCTCGACCTTCCGCCAGCTCCTGGGCACGGTCGGCGACATCAGCGGAGCGCTGTTGCCATTCGCGGCTTCGTACCTGTTCGCGCGCGGCACTGATTTCAAAGTCACCGGCGCGCTCTGCGGTCTGGTGGTCGCCGGTGGCGCGATGCTTGCGTACACGGGCCTTCGCGAGCGCGCCGAATTTTCCACGCGCGAGCGTTCCAGGCTGTTCGCGTCGCTCAAATCGGTTGCCGGCAATCGGCCGTTCGTCATTCTGCTAATCGCCACCACGCTGGCCGTGATGGCCATCAACATCCCAACCGTCCTGATGCGCTTCCTGGCCAAGTACTGGTATCACGACGAGAATGCGGCGGCACGATGGTTGATGGCGTACTTCGCCGGATCGGCCATCTCGTATCCGTTCTGGTTCAGGATCACGGTCAGGATCGAAAAGAAACCGGCCTTCGTGGTCGCGATGATCTGCAACGCGATGGGCTCGCTGCTGATCATGCTGATGACCCAGCAAAGCACTTTGGCGTTTTATTTTTTGATGGCGTTCAGCGGATTCTCCGGGATCGGGATTTGGGTCACGCAAATGTCGGCGGCGGCGGACGTGATCGAATGGGACGAGGAGCGTACCGGTCGGCGCCAGGAGGGCGCATACGGCGGAATCACCTCAATGTCGATAAAGATGGCGATGGCGGTTTCGCTGCTGCTGGTCGGCCCGGTCCTGAGCTGGGTCGGTTACAAGCCCGGCGTTGGCGGGATCACGCAGCAAGCAGGGGAGAATCTGCGCGCGCTCTTTGCGCTCGGTCCCGCGTCGCTCTACTTCTTGAGTGCGCTGGTTTTCTCGCGCTATCCGATCACGCGCGAGAGCCATCGCGCGATGCGCGATCGGCTCGCCGCGCGCAACTCCGCCGCCGGCGAGGGAAAAGTAAAATCGATCGCGTAGGCCCTCCGCCATAGTCAATCGCGCCATCGGGAAAGAAAAAAGAAAAGGGCCGCGGGCGATGAACCCACGACCCTCTACCGTTCGATCCAGCTCGTCGCGATCAGCCTAGCAGGGACTTTGCCACGGTCTCGCGATGCACCGGGGCGTTGCCGAAATTAGCTTCGCCAGCCAGCGCGCGCCGATGATACAGGTGCATGTCGTGCTCCCAGGTGAAGCCGATGCCGCCGTGCACCTGGATCGCCTCGGACGTGACGTTCTTCGCCATGTCGGATGCGTACGCTTTCGCCATCGGCACCGCAGTCGCCGCCTCCGCGCCCTTGGTATCGACAGTCCAGCAGGCGTAGTAGGTCAGCGAGCGCGCGTTTTCGACCGCGACCATCATGTCAACGCACTTGTGCTTGACGGCCTGAAACGATCCGATCGGCTTGCCGAATTGCACGCGCGTCTTGGCGTATTCGACCGACATGTCGAGCGCCCGCTGCGCCGTCCCGACCATCTCGGCCGCCAAGCCCGCGGTTGCGATGTCGAGCGTGCGCCGCAGGATCGGCCATCCTTCGCCTTCCTTGCCGATAAGTTCGGAGGTTTTCACATTGTCGAACTTGACGTGGCATAGTCGCCGCGTCATATCGACCGTCTTGAGCTGAGTGATCGTGAGGCCTTTCGCGGTGGTGGGAACAGCCAGAATCGTGATTCCCTTTTCGCCACTGCCGCCGGTGCGGACCGCAACCGCCATCCCGTTGGCCACGTGCGCATCGGGCACAAAAAACTTCTCGCCGGTGATCGTGTATTCGTTGCCGCTCTTGGCCGCCTTAAGCTGGACTCCCTCGGCGTCGAAGCGGCCCGAGGCTTCGGCGATCGCGACGGTACCGATATACTCGCCCTTCGCCATGCGCGGGAGGTAGTCTTTCTTCTGCTGCGTCCGAACCGCCTTCTATCAAGCAGCGGCGCCCCGAGCAGCGCGGAGGTGAAGAAGGGTCCTGGCACCAGAGCCTTGCCGGCTTCTTCGGCGATCACCGTCATGTCGAGGAAACTGCCACCCTGGCCGCCGTAACTCTCCGGGATCAGCAGGCCGGGCCATCCGAGTTCGACCAGCTTTTTCCAGAAGGCAGTGTTGTGCGCGGTGGGGTCCGCCATCATCTGGCGAACAAACTTGGTCGGGCAGTTGTCGGCCAGAAAGCGCTTGGCCGCGTCCCGAAGCATCTCCTGTTCTTCAGAAAATCCGAAATCCAACTTGCGTTCCTCCGTTTTGTGAATGCGGTATCCTGCGCGGTTCGAAGCTGCTCAGATCCATGTTTCAGTTACCACTAAGTCTTTCCGGCGTGCAAGCGCCGGGAATCCCGCGACGCAGCGGGTCACTCGCTTGATTCGCGCTTTAAGCGCGCGCCCAATCCGCCGCTTAAGATTTTCTTCCAGATACCAGCGCGAGGACGCCTGAGTATTGGAGGATCGAGGGCTGCGCTCCGAGCGAGCCAATTTCGAAACCGGTGAAAAACCCTGCGATCGGAACGGGTCCAAGGTAGCGCCTGATGTACGCGGAATCGTGACCCGGGATGTTGTAGAGCCCGGTCCCGCGCGAGACGCAATCGAAGTACAGACCAAACGCCGGCGGCGCGTCCAGGCGGCCGCTCAAGTCTTCCAGCGTCGCCTTCAAGTCCTGGCGCGATCGCTCGGCATCGCGCAACACGAAACCGGCCGTGTCGCCCACCTTGGGCTGGAAGGCAACCGCGACTGCGCCGTGTTCCTCGCTGGCGCCGACGATATTGCGCACGACGAATTGTCCGCGCTCGATCGTTCGTGCGTTCTCGTACACCGGAATGGCAACGAAGACGTAGCTCAGCGCGCGGCGCAGATCGCCGGCCAAAGGGCCGGCGGCCTCGGCGAAGACTTCGTAAGCCGGCCGGCCGTCGAGTTCGATCATTATGTTGTCGCGGGCGGCAGTCACGCGATGCGCCGTTCCGATCAGGCCGCATGCGATAGAGCTCGCCACAGTCAGCTCGAAGTCTCCCGCGAGCAGCATCCCGGAGACTGCGTTCGAGCTGACCGTATCGCCGCAGAAGACAAACGTCTCGCCCGCTGAGCCATCCTCGCTCGCACCGCCGCCCGCAATCATCACGCCGGGCAGTTCGGTCCCCAGAGCTTCGAGCGTAGCCTCAGCTTCGAAGTTGTAAGTATCGGCAAAAAGAACCAGCAGGTTCGATTTGCCGAGCTGCGTGCGCACCGCGGACGCCACTTCAGCCGCGACGCCCGCGGCCCGGCCGCGAAGCGTCGGCACGAAGAATCGGGTAGCGTGAATCTCTTCGCCGCCGAACACCAGCACGGCCAGCGCGTTTCCAGATTCGATTTCGGTCTCACCCGCGATAACGCCCACGCTCGAGCATCCCGCGACTTCGCGCGTATGCGCTTGCGAAGCCACCATGCGCAGGATCATCGGATACGCGGCGCCGTAGGCCGGAGTTGCGAAACAGAGTGCGCCCTTGGCCCGGCTGAGCCCCGCCTGTGCGAGCGCGATGGCGGTGGCCTCGGCCGCGGCGGTGCGCGGATTGAGCGCGCTCGAGAAACCGGCGCCGGCTCGAATCATGCCAATACCTATTGCGGGCTCCCGAAAATCCGGAGCAACTCGACCATCCGTTGAATCCCGTCAGTGAGTTCCTTCACGCCGATTCGCTCGTTGATTCCGTGAATGCCTTTTGCCTCGGCGGGAAGAACTTCGACCGGAATGAAACCGTAGGAGACGATCTTTTTATGGCGGAAGTAATGGCTGTCGGTGAATCCGACGATCATGGAGGGCACGACGGTGGCCTGGTCGTGGTCTTTGGCCAGCGTCGCAATCGCGGTCATCAACGGCGAGCGCGACGGCGACGAGATCGGCAGGAAGTTCAGGATCACATCGACCTTGATGGTGTCGTCGCCGATCACTTTTCGAATGTCGTTCATCATCGTCCTGGGATCGCTGCCCGGCAGCAGGCGGCAATCGACTTCGGCATACGCCGTCTCGGATATCACGTTGGTCTTATCGCTCGCAGACAGCACCGTCGGCGTGATCGTGTCGCGCACCCGCGCGTTCTGGCCGGGATCGTCAAGAAATTCCTTGAGGTAGGCTGGATCCTTCAGCGCGGCGGCGAGATCGAGAAGCTGCCGGGGGCCGTGCTCGAGCTCGGCCATCGCGTGATAGTAGTCATTCACCGGCCCGATGACGTGGACGGGCGGTTTGTACTCGCTCAATTTATCCAGCGCGCGCACCAGCCGCGTGACCGCGGTTTCGGCGGGCGGATCGGATGCGTGCCCGGCCGGGCCGGTGGCCGTAAGCCGCAGCCACAGTGGCGTCTTTTCGGTGACTGACACCACGTAAACCTTGCGCTTGTTGTCGGATAGCGTGCGAATCCCGCCGCCTTCGTTGATCAAATAGCCGGCGTCGGAGAAAACGTTGCTCTCATGATCGACGAACCATCCCGCCCCATTCTTACCGCCTTCTTCCTCGTCGCCGGTGGCGACGAACAGCACGTCGCGATCGAGCAGGATGCCCGCGCGCTTGATCGCGAGCATCGCCATCAGCTCGATCACGCCGGGGCCCTTGTCGTCGATCGAGCCGCGTCCCCAGATTTCTCCGCCCTTGACGGCGCCCGAGAACGGCGCCACCTCCCATTCCTTGAGGTTGGCGGGCACCACGTCCATGTGGCTCAGCAGGATTATAGACTTGGTATGCTTGCCGATTCCGCGCAGGCGCGCCGCGACAATTCCGCGCCCAGGCTGCGGCTCCCAGGTCGTGGCGGGAATTCCGTCGGTCAGAAATTTTTCCCTGAGCATCCGCGCCGCCTCGATCTCGTTGCCCGGCGGATTGGTCGTGTTGATCTGGATGTACTTGGACAGCAGGTCGGTCGCTTCCTGGGTGACCTTGTCCCAATTGATCGGCTGGGGAGGCGGCGCCTTCGACACCCCCCTGGACTCGGATGGCAGGATGTTGGGCGTGGCCGGGGAGGCGGCCAAAGCGGAGCCGGAAAGAGCAACGCAGGCCAGCAGGCATGCCGCGGCAATCACGGCCGGTGTGCGCCCGCGTAAAGTGACATTCGAGGATGCGGTGGTCATCATCCGCCGTGGTTGAAGATTTCGATCACGCTTTGAAGGAACTGCGCGGCAGGGGCGCCGTCAACCACGCGATGGTCGAAAGTGAGGCTTAGCCAGAGCATCGCGCGCTTGGCGATCTCGCCGCGATAGACCGCCGGCTTCTCGACAATTCGCCCGACGCCGAGGATTCCGGTCTCGCCGGGATTCAGAATCGGCGTGAATGCGTCGATTCCGAACATGCCGAGGTTGGTTATCGTAAACGTGCCTCCGTTTACGTCCTCGAGTTTGAGCTGGCCGGAGCGCGCCTTTTCGCCGAGCGCGCGGCTTTCAACCGCGATCTCGCGAACTGACTTGCTCTCGGCGCGCTGTATGACCGGAACGATCAGCCCCTCGTCGAGTGCGACGGCGATTCCGACATTCGCACTTGCGCAAAGAGCGATCTCCGCGCCGGTTGCGTTTTCGCCCAGGCGTGCATTCATTCGCGGATGGCGCATCAGGGCGCGCGCAACCGAATGAATCATCATGTCGGTGTATGAAAAATCGAATTCGCGGGAGAGCCGCGCGCGGAACTCAGTCGCCGGCGTCACATCGGCTTCGGCGGTGATGGTGATCTGCGCGCTGGCGTGAAGACTCTGATGCATCCGCTCGGCGATCACCTTGCGCATGCCACGAAACGCGACGCGATCGGCGGACGGCGCCGCCGGGGGCTGCGATCCGGGGATTGCCGGCTGCATTTTCGGCGCGGATTTCGCGGCGCGCTCGACGTCTTCGCGAGTGATCCGTCCGCCGGGACCGGTGCCTTCGACTTTATCGAGATCGACGCCGAGTTCAGACGCGAGCTTGCGGGCGACCGGGCTGGCGGGGTGCCGACTCCGCCCGCTCGCGTTGGGCGCGGCGCTCCGATTGTCGGGCGGCGGCGATGTCACGGGTGAGCCGTGATTGGCCGGTTGCGACGCCGACTTGGCGTAGCGCGCCGCGACTGTCGCGATATCCTCGCTCACTTCCGCGATCACGGCGATCGCCACGCCGCATTCAACCGTTGCGCCCTCGTCGAACAGCGCGATCGCGAGCGTACCCGACGCGGGCGCTTCGACCTGGTAGAGAACTTTCTCGGTCTCGACCTCGTAGAGCGGCTCGCCCGCGTTGACGCGCTCGCCCGGGGCCTTGAAGAAACGCTGAATCGTTCCTTCATGCATCGTCAGCCCGAACTTGGGCATCGTAACTTCAACTGCCACAGTCAGTTCCGCAATTGTCCGGGCCCGGCTATCGTCCGACCACGGCGCGAATCGCGGCTTCGATGCGAGCCTCGTCCGCGATGGCCGCCTTTTCGAGCGGCGGACTGAACGGAATCGGCACGTCGAGCGACGTGACGCGGCGGATCGGTGCGTCGAGGAAGTCGAAGCCCTTGTCGGCGACGATCGCGGCGAGGTCGGCGGCGGCGCCGCCGCGCAGATGGCCCTCGTCAGCGATCACGATTCGATTCGTTTTCTCGACCGAAGCAAGGATCGCATCTTCGTCGAGCGGAACCAGGGTGCGCGGATCGATTACTTCAACCTAGATTTTTTCCTGCTCGAGTTTGTCCGCGACGTTCATCGCCTTCGGCACCATCGCGCCGATCGCGACCACGGTCACGTTCTCGCCGGGCCGCTTGACGGCGGCCTTGCCGAGCGGCACCAGGTGCTCGCCGGCGGGGATGTCCTCCCTGAGGCCGCCGAGCGCGCCGTGCTCGAAAACAATCACAGGATTGTTGTCGCGGATGGCGCTCTTGAGCAGGCCCTTCATGTCGGACGGGCCCCGAAGGGACGACCAGCTTGAGGCCGGGGACGCTCAGAAATTGCGCGTACACCGTCTCGGAATGCTGCGCGGCGGCGCCGCCCACGGCGCCGAACACGGCGCGAAACGTGATCGGCATGGTGGCCTGTCCGCCGGACATATAGCGCAGCTTGGCGGCCTGGTTGCAGACCTGGTCGAAGGCGCAATAGAAGAAGCTGGCGAATTCGACTTCGCAAATCGGGCGCGTCCCCGCCATCGCGGCGCCGACCGCCGCGCCGACGAAGCCGGCCTCCGAAATCGGGGTGTTGCGCACGCGCTTGGCGCCGAACTTGTCGATAAGGCCCCTGGTCGCGCCGAACGCGCCGAGCACGACGTCCTCGCCCATCAGGAAGGTCAGCGGATCGCGTTCCATCTCTTCGGCGATGGCCTGGTTTATCGCCTGGATAAAATTGGTTTGCGGCATGACGATTCCTCCGCTGGCGTGCGATCAGGCGTAAACGTCGTCGGTGACTTCCGACGGCGCGGGCAGTTCGCTCGAAGCGTGCGAATTCGACCGCGCCGGCGATTTCCTTTTCGGTGTCGGCGACGATTTTCCTGAGTTCGGCCGAGCCTATCCTGCCGCTCTCCGCGCACCACTTCTCGAATCGAATCAGCGGGCATTTGCGCTTCCATTCCTCGACTTCGGATTGCTCGCGATACCCGCCGACGCCAAGGAAGGCCTGTTCGCCGACGACATGCCCCTCCCATCGATAGGTCTTGCATTCGAGCAGGGTGGGACCTTCGCCGGCGCGGGCGCGTGCGACGGCCTCGCTGGTGAAGCGAAAGACTTCGAGCACGTCGTTGCCATCGACGATATGGCCGGGGATGTCGTAGGCCTTGGCGCGCACGGCGATGTCTTTGACCGAGGTCACGGTCGCCATCGGAGTGAACTCGCCGAAACCGTTGTTCTCGCATACGAAGACGACCGGCAATTTCCAGACTGCTGCGAGGTTCAGCGACTCGTGGAAAGTGCCCTCGTTGGAGGCGCCATCGCCGAAGAAGGCCACGGTGACATCGTCTTTGCCGGCGATTACGGCGCCCAGCGCGGAGCCGGTGGCGATCGGCAGTCCGGCGCCGACGATCCCGTTGGCGCCGAGAATGCCGAGCGAGTAGTCAACGATATGCATCGAGCCGCCTTTGCCTTTGCAGTAGCCGGTGCGCTTGCCGAAAATCTCCGCCATCATGCGATCGAGGCGTCCGCCCTTGGCGATCAGATGTCCGTGTCCGCGATGGGTTGACGTAATGCGATCGGTCTTGCGCAACGCGGCGCAGACGCCGGTGGCGGAAGCTTCTTCGCCGATGGAGACGTGGACGAAGCCGGGAATCTCGTTGGCCAGCGCCAGGTCCCGCGCCTTGGACTCGAAATACCGGATCTTCTGCATCGTGCGGTACATCTTGAGCAGCTTGTCCTTGCTGATATCCATGAAGGGATTGCCTCCGTGAGGATTCGGGGAGATGCGCAGTGAATGTCCCCGGCGAGCGGGAAAAAACTATTCCCAATGGCCGCAACCGTCAAATGAGCGAATCGCGGTGGTCGCAGTCGAATTCATTGCGACGTTGGACTGGAGTGGTAGGCTCAGCCGATGACACAGGAAATCGGGTTCGTCGGACTGGGCGCGATGGGTCTGCCGATGGCGGCGAACTTGCTCGCCGCGGGATACCATCTGACGGTTTACAACCGCACCGCGTCGAAGGCTGAGCCGCTCATTGCCAAGGGCGCGCGTCGCGCGGACCGCGCCGGCGACGTCGCGCATCCGGGAGGTATCGTCGTCTCGATGCTCGCAGATGACGCCCTGGTCAAGGCGCTCGTGACGGGCGAGGATGCGCTCGCCGAGCGAATTGCGCCGGATGGAATTCATGTCTCGATGAGTACGGTGTCGCCGGCGACCACGCGGGAACTTGCCGCATATCACGCGATGCGCGGGAGCGTGATGGTTGCGGCGCCGGTGTTCGGACGGCCGAACGCCGCACAGGCGAAGCAGTTGCGGATCTGCGTTTCGGGGCCGGCTGACGCCAGGGCCAGGGTGAGACCGATCATCGAGGCGATGGGGCGGGAAGTATTCGACTTTGGCGACAATCCCGGCGCAGCGAATGTGGTGAAGCTCGCGGGCAACTTTATGATCGCTGCTGCGCTCGAGGCGATGGGTGAGGCGGTCGCGATGATGCGCAAGAGCGGTGTCGATCCGGCGGCGGCGCTCGAGATGCTGGCCAAAACGATCTTTGCGGCGCCGGTGTACCAGGGTTACGGCCCGATCATAGCTCATGGGCAATTTACACCAGCGGGTTTTCGGCTGCCGCTTGGACTCAAGGATATCGACCTCGTGCTGCAGACCGCAGGCGTGGCGAACGCGCCAATGCCGACGGCCAGCCTGCTGCGCGATCGGCTTATCTCGGCGATAGCCAAGGGGCGCGCCGACATGGACTGGTCTGCGATCGCTCTGGGAGCGGCTGATGACGCCGGGCTCAAGGGATCGCGCTAAAGAATTTCTTGCGAAACGCGCGTGACGAAGCATGTCCGCCACATTTTCGCGCTCTCTGTATGCATGGCCACGATGCTCGCGGCGGCGCGTCCATCGCACGCGATCGATTTCTATGAAATCGAGATCTACGACACGGACACCGCGCCGGTCGGTCATCTGGCGCTCGAATTGCATTCAAACACGACCTCGACGGCGACCGGGCAGTTGGCGAAAAGCCAGATGGACGTGCACCAGATACACGAGACGCTCGAGGCCTCGTACGGAGTCGTGCGTTGGCTGGAGGTCGGGCAGTATTTCACCACCGCGAAGCTCTCCAACGGCGATTACGAATACTCGGGCTCGCGCACGAAGGTCCATTTCGCTGTCCCGCAGACCTTCGAGTGGCCAGTGCAATTCGGCGGCAATATCGAGCTCGACTACATGCGGCGCGCAGCCGAGGAAAATCCGATGTCGCTCGAGCTGCGGCCGATCGCCGGCGCGAACTACGAGGGATTTCGGCTGGTGGGGAACTTCGCGTTCATAAAGCCGTTCAGCGGTCCGCAGACGCATCGCGGGCTTCAGTTCGATCCGTCGGGGGAGCTGGCCTACGAGCTCAACCGCTGGGTTTCGCCGGCGCTCGAATACTACGGCGACATGGGACCGATTCAGCGGCTGCCAAGGATGCAGGAGCAGCAGCATTTCGTGGTGCCGGCGCTCAATTTCGATTTCATTCAGCAGCTTGAGCTCAACCTCGGCGTGGGAATCGGAGTGACTCGCGCGAGTAACGGAGTATTTCTGAAATCGATTATTGGCTGGACGTTTTAGGCGCTGCTGGGACAGGAAGCAGTGGGGCCGGAGATTCATCGTTGCGTGATTGGCCGGGCTAAACTATCCTCGATTCACGCGCTTGGCGCCTTCAGATGTGGTCTCCGTCACAAGACAGGCGAGCTGACGAGAAACTCGGGCAAATCCTGGGCCGGGTAGGTTCCGTCCGCACGCGACTCAACTCGCTGGCATTGCAGCACGCGATTTTCTACACGCTTGCGATCGTGATCGCGGGCGGCGCCGCGGTTTTTGCCGGTGCATACCTGCTGTCGCCGCTCGCTTTCCTGGTTGGCGCTTCGGCGCTGGTGATTATTGGCTGCGCCGGCATCGCGCGCGCAGTCGGCGCTGCGTGGCGGATGCGTGCCAGCGCGGTGCGTGCCGCCGCGATTGCCGACGATCGGGCCGAGCTGAAGGGGCGTCTCTCGACGATCGTCGCGCTCGCGAATCACCGGACCCGAGGCTCGCTGTGGTCGTACCTGGTTGAAGATACACTCGGCTATCAGGACCAATTCGCGGCCGCGCGTATCGAGCGGCGCCGCGTGTCGCGCGCGATCTATCCGCTGGCCGCAGCCTTCGTGCTGGCGGCGCTGGCGATCCCGATTTCAAAAATCAAGCACGCGCCACAGATCACTCCGGACCGCGGGCAGGACGACCTGACGGTCGATCTGGACGACCTGCATCTGCGACCGGCCGATCCGGGCGATGAATCGGCGATGCAGGTCACGGCAGACGCCGCGACCATGCGCCGGCTCGAGGACAAATTGGCTCGGGAGAGCGCGGCGGGCCGCGAGGCAGGCGGCGATTCGCTAAACCAGCTGGTGAATCGCGCGCGCGACATGGCCGGGCATTTACAGAGCAAGCTGACCGGACAGCAGACGGCCTCGAAGCAGCGCCTCAACCTGCGCCTGGCCGACGCGGGCGGCGATCAGGATCAAAATGAAATTCATCGCGCTCCTGAGACGCAGAAGAATCGGCACAGCGACATCGCAGGACAGTTCAAACAGGACCAGCCAGAATCCAACCACGGGATCGCTCTGCCGAGGGAAGACGATTTGCGCCAGCCGGATTCCGAGCCCTCGCCCAGCGGCAATGGTGAGTCGGGCGTGGAAGCCAGCTCCGGAAAGAACAATCCCGGCAATCAGGACGACAGCACGACCGATCGCGACGTCCAGCAAAGCGGCGAGAATGGCAGCAACGGCGGCGCGGCGCACGGAATCGGCGCCGATCCCGACAGCCTGTTCGGGGCACCTGCGGCGTCGAAGCTCGGCACCGAGGGTTTCGAGATCGCAATCGAAGCGCGGCCTGTCGATCACGGTGCGAAGGGCGCCGGTCACGCCTACGTTGCGCCCAAAGTGCGCACGCGGCTCAGCCTGAACCAGGAGCCGGACGAGCCGGTGGCCCGCGCCGCGGTGCCGCCCGAAGATCGAAGTACTATCAAACGGGTATTCGAAAGATGAGCGACGTGCAGGCGGAAACGCCAACGGTGGCGGATTTCGCCCGGACGTTTCGGCGTATCCAGGCCGAGATCCACAAGCTGATCATCGGACACGAGCAGGCCGTCGAGGAGTTGCTGTCGGCGCTGTTCGCCGGCGGCCACGTGCTGATCGAAGGCGTTCCCGGCACCGGCAAAACGACGCTGGTCAAAACGCTGGGGCTGGCGCTCAATCTGAGCTTCAACCGAATTCAATTCACCGTCGATCTGATGCCGGCCGATATAACCGGCACGCGCGTGATTTTGTCGGGCGAAGACGGACGGCGCGAGTTCGCCTTTCAGCCGGGGCCCGTGTTTTGCCATATTCTGCTGGGCGACGAAATCAATCGCGCGACGCCCAAGACGCAGTCGGCGCTGCTCGAGGCGATGGCCGAGTTGCAGGTGACGGTATCGGGCACGACCTACCGCCTCAAACCGCCGTACTTCGTGATGGCGACGCTGAATCCGATCGAGATGGAGGGCACCTATCCGCTGCCTGAGGCGCAACTCGATCGCTTCCTGTTCAAAGTCCGTTTGAACTATCCCGACGAAGGCGAACTGACTCGAATCATCTCGTCGACGACCGGGCCCGAAGAGGCGGGGATCGAGGCGGTTTTCCACGCCACCGAAGCGCCCGAGCGAATCGAGGCGCTGAAAAGGCTGGTGCGCGAAGTGATGGCGGCGCCCGCGATGGAGATATACGCGGCGCGACTGGTGCGAGCCACGCAGCCGCAGAACTCGCGCTTCGTGACCGACGAAGCCAAGGCGGTGCACGACGAGATGGTCAATCGCTACGTGATGTTCGGCTCGAGCCCGCGCGGCGCGCAGGCGCTTATTCTGGGCGCCAAGGTGCGGGCGCTGCTCGACGGGCGCGCCAATATCGCGCGTGAAGATATCGAGCGCGTGGCAGTCGCCGCGCTCGCCCATCGCATCATGCTCAACTACGCCGCGCTCTCCGACGGAATCGACGCCGCGCATATTGTCGAGCGCGTCATCAAGTCGGTTCGCGCGGCTAAGTTATAGGCAATCGGCGATGCTCGAGGCGCGCGCTTTCGAGCCGGAGTTTTTGCGCAAGCTCGACCGCCTGGTGCTGGGTATCAAGCGTGCCCGCACCGTGCGCGCGGGCCAGCGCACGTTGGGCAGAATCCAGGGGCTCGGAATCGAACCGGAAAATTTCAAGCAGTACGCGCCCGGCGACGATTTGCGCTTCCTCGATTGGAACGCGTTCGCGCGGCTTGACGAATTGATGCTGCGAACTTACCGCGCCGATCGCCAGGTCGAGGTTACCGCGCTGGTCGATGCGAGTGCGTCGATGGGATTGCCCGAGCGCGACGACAAGCTGGGGCTCGCGTTGGCGATCGGCGCGTCGCTCGCGTACATCGGGATGGCCGACAACGACGCCGTTCGAATCGGCGCGTTCTCGATGCGCCGTGGGGCGATGAAGCTCGAAGCAACGCCGTTTCATCGCCGCCGCGAGTCGTACCTGAATTTCAGGCCGTTCGTGATGTCGGTGAAAGCGGGCGGCGAGACCCGCCTGGGCGCGGCCGTCGATCAATTGCTGCTGCAGCGCCGGCCGGCAGGGACTGTCGTCATCATCTCGGATTTTCTCATCAACGAAAGCGACGTCGAAGACGCGCTCAAGCGGCTGGTGGCGTCGCGCCACGATGTAAAAGTTGTCCACGTGATGGGCGAGCAGGAGAGCACCGCTTCGTATCCGTCAGGACTGCTGCGCGTGCGCGACGCGGAGACCGGCGAAGTCCGCGAGACCGTGCTGGGCCCGGCGACGGCCGCCGCGCTGCGGCGCAAGGTCGAAAAGATAGCCGCGCGCGTGCGTGAGATCTGCACGGCGCACTCGATTACTTATGCGCAGGCGTTCGGAGCGGGCAATCTGGAAAGCTTTATGGAGCGCGAACTCCCGCGGCTCGGAATTGTGAGATAATCGTGGGTTTCCTGAATCCGCAGAACTTCATTTATGCACTCAGCCTCGCGCTGCTGGTGCTGATCTATCTGCGCTCGCGCTCGCGTCCGACCATCGAAGTGTCGAGCCTGATGCTTTTCGACGAAGCGCCGGCGCCGGTTGCGAGCGTCCGTCAGGTGCGGATCGACCCGCTGTTCTGGCTCGAGATGGCGGCGCTGACGGCGCTGACGCTCGCGATCGCGGGATTGTACGTGATGAGGCCGCCCACGCCCGGTCGCGGCCGCAGCCATGCGCTGGTGTTCGATCTTGGCGCCGGGATGAGTGCGCGCGAAGGCTTGGGCACGAGACTGGACCAGGCCCGCCGGGATGCGATGGAAATAATCAATCAAGCGCCGGTTGGAGACGAGTTCAGCGTCATCGCATACGCACTGGAAGCGCAGGCGCTCCATCCGCAGACCGCGAACCTGGCTGACCTGCGGAACGCGCTCGGCGATCTGGTTCCCATGGCGGTGCCCGCACGCACGGCGGCTCTGCGAGCGGCGCTGATTCGCGCGCGCGGCGCCTCGGAAATCGATCTGTTCGCCGATCGGCCGCCCGCCGCCGCGATTCTTGCCGACGCCGCCTCGACGGCGCGCGTAAATTTCCACCTGGTCGGTTCCGGCGACTCCAATCTGGCGATCGTGTCGCTGGATCCTGGCATCCCGGGCTCGGCGCAAGGCCGCGCCGTGATCCGCAATTTCTCCGCGCGCCCTCATCCCTGCGAACTGGCGATCGATCTCGGCACCAGCGAGGAGTTTCATCAGATCCTGATGCTGGCGCCGCGTGAACAGGTCGTGGTCCCGTTCGGACCGATCCGGACGGGAGGCGTGCTGCACGCGCGAATCCTGACCCCCGATGCGATCGACGCAGACAACGACCGCTACGCGTACGCGTCATCCGATCGTCCGGCGCAGGTCCTGGTCCTCTCGCCCGACGCCGCGGTGCGCGACGATATCGCGCGCGTGTTGCTCGCGGTCAACGCGAATTTCCAGATCGAGACCGCCGATCCCGCGAGCTACCTTGCGCAAGCGAACGCATCCGGCCCCGGCGCGAAGCCGCTCGAACTGGCTGTCATGCACGACTGCTATGTGCCTGCGGCCGCGGCGGCGTCCACGCTGCTCATATATCCGCCGCAACTTGCGAAGAACCTGCCGTACGCGGCCGGAATTGGAATCTCCGTCCAGGGAACGCTGGCGAGCGCGGACATCAGCAGCTACGCGATGGGCGAAGCGCCCGGGATCGAGTCCCTGACGCTGGGCGCGACCCGAATTGTCGCGATCCCTGAATGGATGGATCTGATTGCGACCGCGACGGGTCCGGGTCATTCGTCGATCCCGCTGGCCGCGAGCGGACGCGCTGCCGGCGGTCCCGTCGGCATACTCGCATTCGACGTCCGCGATCATCTTCTGCTCGCCCCCGATCATCTCGACGCGCTGGTGCTGACGGTCGATCTGATCAAACAACTGACCGCGCCGCGCGATATTTTGATCGTGCCGACCGGTGCTGATGTGAGCGTACCCGCAACCGCGGCCGCGCGTGTCACCCAGCCCGACGCAACCGTGCGCACCGTCACGGCCGACAAATGGGGCCGTGTGCGAATCCGTCCGCTGCAGGCCGGGCGCTACACCGTCGAGTCGGGGGGAGAGACGACGCAGGTGTTCGCCAACTATTACGACGCGGCCGAGTCCGACCTTGGTGCAAAATCGCAGGCCGAAGCGAAGGCGCCGGCGGAAAAGGCCGCCGCATCGAATGCGCAATCCGCCAGGGAAGTGCAGCCGCTGGTTTTCATTTTGATCGCGCTGGCGTTGCTCGCCCTGACGATTGAATCCGCGATGCTGATTGGCCACGCCGGCCGCTGGGGGATGCGCCATGTTTGATCGGCCGCATCTGCTCTGGCTGCTGGTGCTCGTGCCGCTGGCCGCGACGCCGGGAATTCTCGCGATGCGCAGCCGGATGCGGCTGGCGGGCGCCGGGGCTGCGATACTTCGCGCGCTGTGCGTTGCAGCGCTGGTCGCGATGCTCGCGGGGCTGCGCATTCCGGGGCGTATCGCCGCGCAAAGCGTCGCGGTGGTCGTGGCGCTGGACGAGTCGCGCTCGGTGTCGCCCAATCAGCAGGATTGGATGCGCGGCCGGGTCGAACAGTTGAAGTCCGCGATGGCTCCGAGCGACCAGCTCGGGATTGTCGGTTTTGGCCGCGACGCGCGGCTGCTTGCGCCTCTGGCCGATCCCCGGCTGCTGGGGCATTTCGGCGATGGCGCCGATGGAGGGGCCACCAACATAGCTGGCGCGCTGACCGCGGCTGAAAGCCTGTTTGCGCCGGAAGCGGACAAGCGAATCGTGCTGCTGAGCGACGGCAACGAAACCGAGGATTCCGCGATGACGGAAGTTCCCGCGATGCTCGAGGACGGTGTGCGAATTTTCGCCGCCGCGCCGCCGCCGCCGGCTACCGGGAGAATTGCGGTCACCAATTTCTATTCCCCGGACACGGTCCGCGCCGATCAGCGCTTTGCATTCAGAATCGACGTTGACAGCGAATCGCGGTCTCCGGTCGCAGCCACGCTCAAGCTCTACCGCGACGGCGCCGCAGTCGGCGGGGAATCGATCGCGCTGAAGCCGGGGCTTAACCGGTTCGAGCTGCCATATCGGCTGGAGCGCGCGGGTGCATACTTGATGAGCGCAGAAGTCTCGATTGCTCCTCCGTGGGTGGCGTTGAATCCGCGGGTCGAGGCCGCGATTTCGGTGACCGGCGCGCCGCGGATTCTGATCGTCTCGACCACCCCGCCGGAAAGCCTCGTGACCGCGCTCAAGATGCGCAACTACAAGATCGATTTCGTGTCGCCGCGCAGCCTCGGCGAACACGCGGCGGACTACCTGCCCTATCAGCTCGTCATCCTCGACGATGTGCCCGAGGGGTCGCTGACGCCCGCGGCGCAGCACGCGCTCAATCGCTACGTCGCCGACTACGGCGGCGGACTGGTCGCGACCGGCGACACATTGCGCGAGGAGGAACTGGCCGGCGGCGAGTTGGAAAAGGCGTTGCCGGTAAAGTTCGTACCGCAACCGCCGCCGCCCTCGCGCGAGCCGATTGCCGTTTACCTCTGCATCGATCGCTCGAACTCGATGAGTTACGACTCGCGCTATCCGGCGGTGCGCGACGGCGAGCGAATTCGCTACGCCAAGCAAGCCGCGATCGCGCTGCTGCGCCAGCTCGACGATACTGATTTCGCCGGCGTGATCGCGTTCGATTCGCAGCCGTACGTGCTCGCGCATCTACAGCCGCTCGGCGAGGATCGCGGCGAGCTCGAAAACCGCATCGACCGCCTGCAACCCGGCGGCGGCACCGACTTCAAGGACGCGCTCGAAATCGCGGAACGCGAGATTCTGCAGAGCGCCATCCCGGTGCGCCAGGTGATTTTGCTCACCGACGGCGACACCAACCGCCAGTATCACGACCACGACGATCTGATCGCCGAATTCGCCCGCCAGCATATTCCGGTCTCGACCATCCGCATCGGCCCCGACCTGGCCAATCTGCGCTTGCTCCAGGACTTCGCGCAGGCGACCGGCGGCGTCTTCTATCGCGTGCAGGATATCGAGAAGCTGCCGCTGCTGCTGGTCGGATTGACGCGCCAGGCGATGAACCGGCACCAGCCGGATCGCACCACCGTCGAAGCCGGGGCGGCAACCGCGATGCTCTCCGGCATCAGCATCAAGGAGATTCCGCCGATAGATTTTTTCGCCGCGAGCGAGGCCAAGGACGGCGCGCAAGTCACGCTCAAGGTCGCGCGCGCCGACAAATCCGCGCCGCTGCTTGCGGCGTGGCAATACGGACTCGGCCGCACCGCGATTTTCGCTGCCGAACCCGATTCACTCGCCACACTGAGCTGGATTCGATGGAACCGCTATGCGGAATTCTGGTCGCAGCTGGCGGCTTGGACGATGCGCCAGGGCGACTCCGGGATGTTCACTATGCGCGTCCACGGCGCGCCTGACGGATCGATCACGGTCGAGGCTGAAAAGGCCGATCCCAGTCCCGTCAGCAACCTGGTGTGCCGGATCACCGGGCCGGGGCGCGCCATCGACGTTGCGATGACCGAGGCCGACGCCTCGATCTATCGCGGCGAAGTCGGGCCGCTGCCACGCGGCAAGTACGTCGCGACGCTGATGTTCAAAGCGGGCGAATCCGAAAAAATCCTCGAACAACGCGAATTCGCCGCCGCCGGATCGATTCCGGCCGACAGCGCCGAGCTGCGCATCAAGCCGCCCAATCTCGAACTGCTGCGCCGGCTGTCAACCGCGACGCACGGCGCCTTCGATGCGCCGGCCGCGACAATTGCCCGCCATAGCGGTCAGACCGTGGCATTTCGCCGCAGCGCGGATCCGTGGCTGATTCCCCTTGTGATCATGCTGTTCCTGGGAGAAGTGTTTGTGCGTCGCCGCTATCTCGGCGATTGAAGATGGAGCACTTCATGCGAGATTTGCCCGACGGATTTCAGTCTGCGCCCGGAACTCCCGCCCCATGCGTTTAGTTCGACTAGCAATGGCTTTGGTCGTCACCGCGCTGGTAGCGAGCGCGAACTGTTTTGCGAGCGACTTCGGATCGCTGCGCGAGCCGGGATTCGATTTGCTTACGCCGGCGCCACATCAAATCGACATCGAAGCCGGCGACACCTACCAGTTCCTCGTTGGCGCCAACACGCTGCGGCGCCGGATCAACTCATTTCCAGACAGCGCGATTAGCTTGCAGCACGATCTCGGTGTCTCGCAGATGCAACTGCCCGAGGTGCTGCTTTCGTACTGGTTCGACAGCGTCAACGCGGCGCAGTTCCAATTCAGATACTTCGGTATATACGGCAGCAAAATTGAAACTCAGCCGCTGGCATTTGGCGGAACGATAATCTCCCCATACGCCCCGTATCCCGGCCCATGGGTCAGGCCTTGTCAGAAGCCATCGAATATCATCAGGTGTGGGATTCCGGTCGGCGGAACCGTCGAGGAGTACCTGGGTCAGACTCTGAATCCCGGCGGCACGCGATGGTACACATTCGGCGGATACTACGAGCGCCGCCTGACGCCGCTATATCACGATCACGAACAGGGGCTGCCGGTGTTTCTCCAGGGATGGGACTCGCGCGCAAAGATCGGACTCGAGTTCACGTACAACGATTTTCGAATCAACGACGGCTCGCCCAACTTCGGCCAGCTCTCGCCGTTCGCCGGCGGCTTTTTCGATGACCTTGCGCGCCCATCGCCGTTCGAGGCGCGAATCCGTTTCCATGATAGGGGGCTGCCGATACCGGTGATCGGGCTCGAGGCGCGGCATTGGCTGGCGGCCAATTTCGCGTTCGAGGCGACCGCGCAGGGCTATTGGGCCAACAAGTGGAACTCCGGCCGCAGCGAGGGCGGGACGGTTTACGACTCGCAATCGGGCTTCGAGACTCACTGGCGCGTCGTTTACTCGAACCACGACTGGCGCGGTTTCGCCCCATTTGCCGGCGTCAACTACTACTACTCGAAGTACACGCAGACTTCGGCGGGCGTGGGCAATTTGCTCCGCGTGCAGATGATCGGCCCCGAGCTCGGCTTCAACTGGAGCATCTGATCCCACGCGCAGCGCCTGAACCGTGCTTGTCTCGAATTTATTTTGACCGCGCCGCCAGCTTCTCCTGCAGATGGCTCAGCCGCTCGGCGGCTCTGGCGATCGTCTCGTCGCTTTTCGAAAACGTGAAGCGAATCTTCCGATGCCCCAACTGCGGCCGATGGTAAAAGCTTGAACCGGGCACCGCGGCGACGCCGACTTCATCGAGGATGAAATCCGCCGCCGCGAAGTCGTCTTTGAATCCGAGCCCGCCAATCTCCGCCAAGATGTAATACGCGCCGTCGGGTTTGCTGCATTCCAGGCCGGCGCTGGTGAGCGCCGCGTACAGTGCGCGGCGCTTGCGCTCGTACATTGCGGCCAGCTCCGCATAAAACGATTCCGGCAGCCTGAGTGCGACAGGCCCGGCTTCCTGCAGCGGATGCGGCGCGCCCACCGTCAGAAAGTCATGCACCTTGCGAATCGCCGCGGTGATTCTTTCGCTGGCGATCGCGTACGCCAGCCGCCATCCCGTTATCGAGTAGGTCTTCGACAGCCCGCTAATCGTCACCGTCCGCTCGGCCATCCCCGCAAGGCTCGCGATCGATACGTGGTGCGCGCCGCCGTAAATGATGTGCTCGTAAATCTCATCCGTGATCGCCAGCGTGTCATGACGGCGGCATAGCGAGGCAATCGCTTCGAGCTCGGGACGCGTGAAGACCTTGCCGCTCGGATTGTGCGGAGTGTTGATCACGATTGCCTTGGTGCGCGGGCCGAATGCCGCTTCGAGCTCGGCGCGATCGATCGAAAAATCAGGATCGCGCAGCGCCACGTAGCGCGGCGTCGCACCGGCCAGGATCACGTCGGGCCCGTAATTCTCGTAGAACGGCTCGAAGATGATTACCTCGTCGCCGGGGTTGATCACCGCCAGCATCGTCGCGATCATCGCTTCGGTCGCGCCGCAGGTTACCGTGATGTTGCGGTCGGGATCGCACGCGACGGCGTTGTAGCTGCGTACCTTGTCCGCGATTGCGCGGCGGAAATTCAGCGAGCCGTGGGTGATCGCGTACTGATTGTAGTCCTCGTCGATCGCGCGCTTCGCGGCCTGCTTGATTTCGGCCGGGGCGGGGAAGTCGGGAAATCCCTGCGCCAGGTTTACCGCACCGGACTTGAGCGCTCGCCGCGTCATCTCGCGGATTACGGATTCGGTGAACAGTCGTGTCTTGGCGGAAATGTCAGTAGGCATGACTCTGCGCGATCGGCGCGCGCGGAAATTCGATGCGCGCGGCAACTCGGTTGTTCGGATTCTAGCCGCGCACGCTTGCGCGCGACAACTTACCCGATTTGAATGTCAAATTAACCGCGAATTGTGGATCGAAGTGCTTCAGCGGCAGATCGGCCCGGCGCTGCGATGCCGCCTGCTAATCAGCCCCTTCCTCTTCCAGCACGCCGGAGCCCTGGCGCAGCCGCCATTCATCGATTACCTCGACGTTGAAGCGCCAGTCGCTTCCGATCTTGAAACCGGGCAACTGTCCTTTCTTGAGCAAGCGGTAGATCGTCGAACGATGCACTCGCAGATACTCTGCCAGCTCGTTGACTGTCAGCACTTTAGTCGAGGATGGCATCCGTTCACTTCCTCTTTAATACGCCTATTCGTTCTTAGGCTGGCAAATAAGCTATCACAAAAGTTGAACTGAGCTATAGACTCTCTTATTGGACTATTTTTGGCCTAAGGTCAAGCTTAGATTATCGTTCCTCATTGCCTCATTGCACTATTCATCATTGGATCGGGGCTGTTTTTCGTGTTTCCGAACGATCTAACCAAACAGTGCCTTGGCCGCTTCCCTCAGCTCCGAGCGATGGTCCGGGTGGGCAACCGCGATCAATTCGGCGGCGCGCTCGCGATGGTTCTTGCCCAGCAGCCGCGCGATTCCAAATTCGGTCACTATCGTATCGGCGAAATAACGCGGCACCGTTATCAATGCGCCGGCTTCGAGTTGCGGCACGATGCGCGAAATCGCGCCGCTCACCGCGGTTGATTGCAGCAACGTAATTGCGCGTCCGCCCGGGCATAGAAACGCACCGATATGAGTTTCTGGCTGTCCTCCCGTTCCGTTTATCATCCGCGCGCCGAGCACGCACTCCGAGTTAATCTGACCGGTCAGATCGACGCTGAGAGCATTGTTGATCGACGTCTGCCGATAGTTCGAGGAAACTGTCGCGATCTTGAGCGCGTACTCGGGATCGTAAAGCTCGAACGCCGGGTTGTCGTCGATTATCTGCAAGTCCTCCGGATCCGAACCCGACCACGCGACCGCCACCGCCTTGCCGCGATGAATCGTTTTGCGCCGGCCGTTGATGATCCCGACGTCAACCAGTCGCGCGATTCCTGGCGCGACCATCTCGGTATGCAGCCCCAGGTCGTGCTTGCGATCGAATGCGCCCAGCCGCGCCATCTGCGAACCGGGTTCTCCGACTCCGATCTGAATCGTCACGCCGTCTTCGACGAGTTCGCTCAGGTATCCCGCGATCGCCTTTAACTCTTCGCCCGGCGGCGCAAGGCCGAGCATCACGCGCACATCCGAAAGTGTCACGCGCTGCATATACTGAATGATCGGCGCGATACGTTCGACTCCCACTTCCGCGATGATCGCGCGGACGCCATCGCGCTTTTCCGCATCCATCGCCGCGAGCTCCCGGTCGATCATGGTCAGATCGGGCGCCGGCGGAGTTCCCTCGACGAAATACTCGAACTCCGAGACATGCATGTAAACGTCGCCGTAAGTACGCGTCATGCTTGCGTCAACCTCGGCGATTGCGTGACGCGCGCGCCGCGCGTACATCCGCTTGTTCCACTGATTCGGCCCGAAGCTGACGAATCCCTTTGCGTTGGGCGTGGTGACGTTGACGAACGTGAAATCTATCGGCTTGTCTTCGGCCGGCCGTTCGTCGTGCGGCTTGAAGCTGGTCGAAAATAAATTGGGCAGGTAGGTGGCTGTATGGCTGTCATGCCTGGGACGTCCCATGTTGCCAATGAACAGCTCGAACTCCAGATTGAAAAGCGGCGCGATTTCTCCGGCCAGCCATCCCGGGTCGATTAGCGGCGACGACATCCTGAGATCGATCACGCCGCCGATCTGCTTGCCTCGTGCCGCCAACGCCTGCTGCATCACGGCTCCCGCCGCGAGCGGGAAATCCACCCGCATCCCCGGCTTTACCATTGCCGCCGCTTCGTCAGCCGAAATCGTGCGTGATCGGTAATACTCTTGCCAGTCCATTCGAGCCCTTCCTCTTGGATTTGGAGCCCCGGCGACCGGGGACTTTGATCCGACACAATGCCTTAACTTGCCAACACTCGCAAACTCTTGTTCGCCCCCACCCGAACGAGGAAGCAAGGATCACAAGTGAGATGAAGAGGAACTATTTGCCTAGCGCGTTGAGAGCGGAGCGGCCTTGGCAACGAACAAGGCTTCGCGAGAGAACGTCGATCTGGCTCGATCCTGCCTGACTCGGCTAGAAATTCAGGATGTTTCGGAAAGCCAAGCAGAGTGAGGGTCTATTTTTTACTCTTCTGCGATCCCCCGGAAGTCGAGGTTGAGGATCCCGGCTGAGATGGACTCGAGGGTCGAGGCTGGACCTGCCCGCTTGGGGAGATTTGTATGTTCCTCAATGCGGGCCTTGTTCCGGTCGTCCCTTCGAGACTCTTCCGAAGAGCCTCTTTGCTGAAAGATTCGTCCAGCATTTTTTTGCCGTCAGCCATTTAGTTAGTCCTCGATTCTCGTCTTTCGGCTCGCCGCCAATCGGCTCAACGGCCGCTGAGGTAAGCGCTTGAATTTCAATAATATCATCATATTTGATGAGCACCAACCGGACTAATGGGAGAGGCTCGATCTCTTGGGAGACGTCACCCGGCTTTGGCAAGCGCGACACCTCGCTCAGGATAATATGGGGATCTTCTTTGCTGTCTGGCGCTCCGAAGAGAATCCCAAGGTAGCGGGCCGCTGGCGTTTCTACGATCACGGCGGCGCCGAGGTTCTTGTCGAAGAATTTCTGCCTGACGGAAGGGTACCAGTCGCGGCCAGTGACCCACCGGATGCGGGCGTCTATATATCGAGTCTTCCGAAGAATTCCCCAAAAAATTGCTCCCAAGAACGACCACAAGCAGACAATGGCAAAGAAGACAGCAGCATCTGTGGTTAGAAGCTTGGGCCAGTCTAGGCTTACGCCTGCGGTGGAATCCTGCAGCGCCGCTTGCGCCTCGTGTATAGCGAGGACCCTCGGATTTGAGGGCCACCAAAGCGGACTTGCGCACGCGATGATCCAGATAGCTGCACTCCAAAGCACGATCTCAAGCGTTTTCTCGAACTGAGACCGCCTTTCCCGCAGGAGAAAGTAGTCACGTGTCTGAACGAAAATGAAGCCTGGCAGGACCAGCAATACGTACACGCCAATCTTTAGTGCGTCTTCCATCAATCGCTAGCCTTCTGGCTTCCTTCGGACCCTCTATGTGACGAACTGTCATAATGCCTGATTGACCGCGTGTGCGGCAAACTTGTTCGTCCCCACCCGAGCGGTTAGCTTTCGAGCATGCTCATTGCCGACGGCGAGTTGCGCTACGACATCCGCCGCGCCGGCGAGTTGATCGCGGTCGAGAATGAAACCCTGGCCGCAGGCAGGATTCACGGCATCCGGCGTCCCGCGAGCGGATCCAACGTGTACGAAGTCGCAGCCGAGCTCGACGACGCCGGGCTCATCCGGCGCGTAGTCGTAAGCTACCGCCGCGGGCCCTTCACTCGCAATGCCACCTACGAATCAGCCGACAATTTTCTGCGCGGGAACTTGAGCGCGATGGGCGGGCGCAACAACTTGACCACCAAGCTCGGGCGCTACCGCGAAGTGGATGCCGACCTGATCATCTTTCGCGCTCTGACGATCGCCCACATTCGCGAACGCGGGCAGACGCGATGGACCGGACGGGTGGCGGCCATTGATCCGAATACACTCGTCGCGGCAACCAGCAAACAGTCGTGCCGCCAGCGTGGCAACGATCCGCACGTGTGGATTTACGAGCCGCGGATGGGCGACTCAGAGGAAATTGAGCTTAACGACTCGGGACTCGTGCTGCGCCGGCGCGACTCACGAGGCATCGAAACCGTTCTTGTCTCGTCCGCCCTTCCCCGCCAAGCTTAGGCTTACGCAGCGAGCTTCTTGGCCGGCATCTTGCAATCGCCGTCGAACTGCGCGCCCTCGTTGAGCACTAGGCTCGGCGTGCTGATCGTGCACTGCGCTCGCGCCGTCGCCGTCAACTCGACGCGCTCGCGCGCCGTCACTTCGCCGCTGAACGCGCCCGCGATCGTCACCTTGCTCGCGGAAATCCGTGCGCTTACCACCGCGCCGGTCGCGATTACAACTTCATCTCCGCTGATCTCGCCTTCCGCTTCGCCTTCGATTTTTACCGGGCCGCGAAAGTTGAGTTTCCCGGAAGCCTTGGTGCCTTTCCCGATCCGCGACTCGAATCCCGATTCTTCGTTGAGCGCCATACATTGATTGCCCTTCCCGGTTTGGGATTTCACTATTGCGGGAATGCGCGGGCTCACGCAATCTCGCCGGATCGCGAATATGAACGAGACGTTAAGCAATGCGCCGCGAGTGGCCTGTGGCTTGCACGCGTCACGTCGCGCGGCGCAATGTTTTTAACAAGGAGATTCGGGATCATTTTTAACAAGGAGATTCGGGATCAAATGAATCGCAAATCCGGCCAGCTGCGCGAACATGGACCTGAACGCCGCGGTGGCCAGGGACTCGATCCGCATCAGTATGATTCCGGCGACGCGACGATCCTCGCGCTGCTCGCCGAGACCCCGGCGGCCGATCACGTCGATCTCGTGATCACGTGGCGCGCCGGCGCCTACGAAGTGTGGTCGCGGCGCGGGATGATTCGATTCAAACGCTTCGCCGATGAACGCGGCGCGCTGTCATTCGAAGTCGTCGAGCAAATCGGTGAGAACCCGATCGCAAATCAGGATCCATTCATCGTTTCCACGATCGACGAGGAACTCGACGCCGCCGGCCGCAGCGGCAATCGCACCGACGATCCAAATCGCGCCTACTTCGAACCCCGCGTGCTGAGCCATCCCTACGCGTATGAGCGAATCGCCCAGCTCTTCGACAGTCCGCGCGCTCCCGATCTGATCCTCAGCCCCAAGGCCTACGCCTACGGAATCCAGCCGGGGATGCATGGCGCACTCGACGTGGTACAAAGCCGCGCGCCGCTGGTGTTCAGCGGTCCGGGCGTTCGCCGCGGACTCTTCAAGCTGAACGCCCGCCAGGTCGATGTCGCGCCGACGATCGCGCGCCTGATGGGACTCCCGAAAATCGCCGGCCTCGATGCGTCGGGCTCACCCGCCGAAGTCTACCTGAAGCGCCAGGACGGCAATTTGCTTGAGGAAATTATTGACAATAACGCCGGGCGCCCAACCTTTGCTTACATGTTCCTGCTCGACGGCCTGTCGCATTCCGAACTGCGCCATCAGCTCGATAACAATCCTGGCGCGATTCCAAATCTCGCCGGCCTCGTCGAGCGTGGCGCGATGCTCTCGCACGGATCGATCGTCAATTTCCCGAGCATCACGTGGCCCAGCCATTCGACGATTCTGACTGGTGCATGGTGCGGGCATCACGACGTCGTCAATCCCACTTTCCACCTGCGCGAGCATCGCGAGACCGTGCCGATTCAGGGCAACATCTTCGAGACCGAGCGTTATCTGAGTCCCGGCGTCGAGACCCTCTACGAGGCCTTCAAGCGCGCCGCTGGCGCCCGCCCCGGCGGGGTAGGCGCGATCACGGCCTCGATCCATGAACCGCAGGGACGTGGCGCCGATCACGCGGCGTTCGAGCGGCGGATCGTCGGCGACAAGGAGCGCCTCAAAGCACTTACCGCCGAGATGTCGGCCGACGTAAGCCCGCGATGGGCGGCGGACAATCTGCCCGCGATCGCTCGCGAAGAGATCGTGGACATCCGCGGCATGGCGCAAGCGATCAACCTTTTCGATCATTGCGGCGGCGATGCTCCCGTGTTCGTCGCGCACGAGTTTGTGATCACCGATGGCGCGGGCCACGACTACGGCCCCCATCACGAGGCACTGCGCGAGGCGCTCTACCGCACCGACAAACGAATCGGCGCGGTGCTCGATTTGTTCCGCGCGCGCGGCTTGCTCGAATCCACGCTGTTCATCGTCACTTCCGACCACGGGATGGCGGCGCAGCGCGTCGAGCTGAAGGCGAACCCGGCGCGTGAGGCCGAGCGCGCGGGAATCCAGGGCGTGTTTGCCGAGCCGATGATTTATCTGCGCGATCTGCGAGTCGAGATCGAGCGCGCGCGCGATTTTCGCAGCATTGGGGTCACCGTGATGGACAACGATTTCCTGCCCGACGGAGAGCATCCGCCGATTGCCGGTGCGCGCGTCACGCTGTATGGCCTTGACGGCAACGTCATTGGCGAAACGCGGACGCCCGAAAGCGGCCGCGTCGCGTTTGCGACGCCCGCGAACGCCTCCGATGCCGAGCTGACGGTGAGTGTCGAGCTCAATGGGTTCAACCGTCGCGTGATGCGCGCAGACGGCGCATCGATCGGCAAAGATATTCGGCGAGCCCTCTACGCGAATCTGATTTCCTAGCAGGATGTTGAACGACCTCAACGGCAAGATGGCGCTCGTCACCGGCGGCACTCGCGGACTTGGCCGCGCCATCTCGCTCGGGCTGGCACGGATGGGCGCGACCGTCGCGATGAACTACCGCCGCGACGAAGCGAGCGCCGCGCAAACGCTCGCGGAGGTCGGGGCGATCGCGCCGCGCTCGATGCTCATCAAAGCCGACCTCGAGGACGAGGCGCAGGTGCGCGCGATGGTGGCGCGAGCCGCCTCGGAGCTGGGCGGGCTCGACATCCTGGTCGCAAATGCGGCCGCGACCGCATTCAAGCCGCTGCTCGAAACCAAGCCGCACAATCTCGCCCGCACCTTTGCGCTGAGCGTCAACGGATTCGTCGCCGCGGTTCAGGAAGCGAGCCGGGTGATGGGCGAGGGCGGGCGCGTGCTGATGATTTCGGGAATGGACTCGATTCGCAACCTGCCCGGCCACGGCGTGCTTGGCGCCGCCAAGGCCGCACTGGAGAGCATGGTGCGCGACTTCGCGTTCGAGCTCGGCCCGCGCGGCATCACGGTCAACGGCCTCAGCGTCGGGTACATCGACACCGACTCGGCCCGCTCTTACGCGAACTACCTGGGCTACTCGCACGAGGATCTTCTGCGCCGATCCGCCGAGCGATCCGCGCTGAAGCGGCTGCCGGCGCTCGACGAGATCGCCGCCGTCGCGTGCCTGATATGCCTGCCCGCGGCGAGCTATCTGACCGCACAAACCATCATCGCCGATGGCGGCTTTACGTTGAGCTTCCCCGCCGCGAAGTGATCGCGCCGATTGCGGCGCGATTTACGCTCCGTAGCCATCGCCCTTGCTTGGCATCGTGATCACCTCGCCTGAGCCCGCTGCCAATCAGCGCCAACTCGCGGGACACTTTGGTACGAGCAGCCAAGGGAATCTCTGGTCCGGTTCCCCCTTTCCGACCCGGAAAGGGGGCTAGGGGGATAGGAGGCGGCATTCCCCAGAGGATTTTTCTGTTCCCCTTCTCCATTCTTTCTGGGGAAGGGGCCAGGGGTTAGGGTTTTGTTCTTCAATGTGAATCCGGGTTTCGGCCGGGTTTTGGGGATGAACTAATTCAGCCTGACCCCCCGCCGATTTGGCGTGCTATGCGTACGCTATGGTCAACCGCCAGGATGCCCCGTGCTCGCCCGGCTCGCCCAAAGTCGGACGGCGCCAGCTTTCGGCAGAAATAATTTTTGACGGAACGAAGCTACCGATAGTAGCTGCACTCTCCCAAAACCATACGGATGGTATGAATTGCCCTTTCCGTCTCTATTCGATCAGTCAGAATCGCGCCCGTCGCAGTCTCGCAACGCGCGATTGTTGGAGAATGCGCTCTGCACGCGCGCGTGATTGCGCCGCTATGCGCGTGAGGAAACAATAGCCGGTAGTGCGCAATGGGAGTCATGCAATGGCGCTGAAGATCGTGATGTTCTCGGACTACATCTGTCCGTTCTGCTACGTCGGCTTCGAAACGATGCGAAGGCTGAAGCGGGAATTCGATTTCCAGCTCGAATGGCGCGGCTTTCAGATTCATCCCGACTGGCCGGCGCAAGGAATTCCCGCCGACAAGGCGCGCGAGACGATCGACCCGGCATCGCGAGTCGCGCTCTGGAAGCGGATTGGCGCGATGGCCGAGGCGGTGGGATTTTCGATGAAAGCGCCTGCTGTGCTGACCAACTCACGCGCCGCGCTGGCGGCTACCGAGTTTGCGCGCGAGTCGGGCCGCGACGAAGCGCTCGAAGAGCGAATCTACCGGGCGTACTTCAACGACGGCGTGAACATCGGCGACGCGGAGATTGTCGCGCGGCTGGCGGCGGAAGCGCGACTGGACTCGGGCGAGGTGGCGGACGCGATAAAATCGCCCAGGTACGAAATGAGGCTGAAGAATAATTCGCTGGCGGCGCATCAGCGCGGCGTCAGCGGCGTGCCGACGTTTTTCATCGGCGAGTATCCGCTGGTGGGGGCGCAAAGCCTCGACACGATGCGGGCGATTCTCAAACGCGTGACCGAGCGATTCGCGAGCTGACGCCGATGGGCGAGGCGGCCGCGAACCTGTTCACTGTTCACTGGGCGCGCGGGCGCGCGATGTAAAGGCCGCGGCCCATCAAGCCCTCGGCGTCGTAGCGCACTTGCATGTTCGCCGACTCGAACGCGCGGGTCATCTCGTCGCGCGTGAACAATCCGAGTTCGAGGCGCTCGCTGTAGTGCTCGATGCCGCCGGGCCGGCCCCTGAGATAGTGCAGCAGCAGGACCGATAGATTGCCTTCCTGCCCGCTGTGGCTCATGCGGCAGACCTTGTCGGCGCCGATCGCGCCGGCATGAATGAAGGTCGCGCCGGGTTTCCAATCATCCGGAGTGAGCCAGGGCTCGACGATGAGCACGCCGCCGGGCTTTACGTGACGCGCCATGCATGCGATCGCGCGATTCATGCGGTCGGCGGTGCGAACGTAACCGATCGCGCTGAACAGGCATGTCACAGCGTCGTAAGTCGCAGCCAAATCGAAGCCGGTCATGTCGGCGCGAGTGTAGCTGCCGGCGGGATTCTTCACGCGCGCGGCGCGCAGGTAGTTTTCGTTGAGGTCGACGCCGTCGATCGCGTAATGCTCCTTGAGAAATTTCGCGTGTTCGCCGGTGCCGCACGCGACGTCCAGAATCGTGCGCGCGCCCGGCACGGCGTCTGCGATCAACGCGCGCAAACTCTCGCACTCGCGGGCGTAGTTCTTGAAATGATAGATGGCGTCGTAGAGCTCGGCACTTTCGAGGAACATCGATCCAGCCTACCGATTTCGCGGATCGGATTCACGGGAACCACTTGCACGACTCGCGTCACGGCGGACCGGGTGTGGTAGGAATCATGGAGGCATGGAAGCGCGCGGCAAAAAAGCTGTTGCTGTTCGCCTCGACCTGCGAGGCGTCAAGTGCCCGCTCAACTGGGCGCGCGCGAAGGTGCGGCTGGAGCAGATGGCGCGCGGCGAGGTACTTGAACTGACGCTCGACGATCCGCGCGGCGCTCGCGACATTCCCAGTGCCGCCGAGGCGGAGGGTTACGTGGTGCTCGAATCCACGGCGCGCGACGGCATCTTCCATCTACGCATCGAGAGATAGCTTTTTCAGTTGTTCACTGGTTTGCAGTGCGAGTCCCTTCGCGTTAGAAATCGCGACAGCGATGCCACGGCGCTACTTTACTCCGCGATTCTTTGAATTTTTCGAGCAACTGAGCCGCAACAACAATCGCGGCTGGTTCGCGCAGAACAAGCCGCGATACGAGCGCGAGGTGCTCGAGCCGATGCTCGCATTCATCGCTGATTTCGGGCCGCGGCTGCGAAGGATCAGCGCGAGCTACGTCGCGGATCCGCGCCCGTCTGGCGGCTCGATGATGCGCATCTATCGCAATCTGCGCTTCTCGCGCGACAAGACGCCGTATCATACCAACATGGCCGCGGCGTTCCGTCATCGCGACGCGGCGCACTTCGACTCGCCGTCGTTCTATCTTTCACTGTCGCCCGCAGAGGCTTTCGCCGGCGTCGGGGTCTGGCATCCGCAAGCGGATTCAGTCGCCAGGATTCGCGACGCGATTGTCGCGCGGCCCTCGAAATGGAAGAGCGCCGTCAACGATCCTAAATTCAGGGCGCGATTCGAAATGGCGGGCGACATGCTGTCCCGGCCGCCGAAAGGCTACGACGCCAACCATCCGTTGATCGAGGATCTCAAGCGCAAGGACTTCATCGGCGGGACGCAGTTCCCGCGCAAGGAAGTCTGCTCTGCCGGGTTCATGGATTTGTTTTCCAGCGCGTGCGCGTCGGCCGCGCCGTTCATGAAGTTTCTGACCGAGGCGCTGGGGCTCAAGTGGTGACCGCGCAAATGTGATCGCGCTCACAGCATGCGGCGGATCTTCTGACCCAAGCGGCCGAAGAATCCGGCGCGAGGCACGCCCGCTCTGGTTACGATCGGAATCGTCGCTTGCGGCTTGCCGTTAAGCAGAACAGAGAGATCGCCAACCGGCTCGCCGGGTTGAACCGGCGCTTCCAGATACCTTAGCGCGGGCTCGAATTGGACCGTTACTTTGGTCTCTTCGCCACGCCCGAGCGTGAACACTGCGGCGCCCTGTGGCCCGATCGCGACCGTCTCGGCAACGCCGTCGCGCACCGGAATCGCCGCGGGCATCGCCTTTTTCAAATCGGGCCGGTAACTGACAAAAGTGCGAAACGCCCATTCAATTAGTTTTTCGGTTTCGGTGCGCCGGCGCTCCGAGCTCGGCGCGCCCATCACGGCCGACAGCAGATTCATCCCGTCCGATGATGCCGACGCGACAAGGTGATAGCCCGCTTCGTCGACGTGGCCGGTCTTTATCCCGTTGACGCGCTTGTCGTAGAACAGCAACGTGTTGAAGTTGGGTTGCTTGATTTTGTCGAACGCGAATTCTTTGGCCGACGTGTACGTAAGCGCTTCCGGATGATGCCGCACGAGCGAATGCGCAAGCGCCACCATGTCGGCGGCGGTCGTGAACTCGCCTTCGACCGGCAATCCGTCGGGATTTTCGAAGTGGGTCTCGTCTAGCCCGATCTCCTTCCCCTTGTCGTTCATCATCTGCGTGAACGCGTCGGTGCTGCCACCGAGGTATTCCGCGAGCGCCACCGCCGCGTCGTTGCCCGACGACACCATCAGGCCATACAGGAGATCGTTCACGGCGACTCTCTGTCCGACACTGAGAAACATTCGCGAGACGGTGTCGTCCATCGAGAGCCGCCAGGCCTTTTCACTGATCGTGACGTCCGTAGTGGGAATAATCTTGCGTGCCTCCAGCGCATCGAGGGCCAGGTAGAACGTCATGATCTTGGCGAGGCTGGCGGGCTGCATCTTCTGATGCTCGTTAAACGCGTACAGCACCGCGCCAGTGTCGGCATCGATCATCATGGCGGCCTTTGCATCGAGGGCGAACGGAGCCGGTCTGTCTCCGAGCACGTGAATTGCTGTCAACGCAACCGCGGGCGCCTCTTCTTGTGCCGCCGTGGCGCGCTTGGATGCGGTTGGATGGCGGTGGATCACCCTTGCAAAGGACGGAGTGGAACTCGCCGCCGCAATAGCGATCGCCGCAAACGCAATAGCCCTCGATATTGATTTTTTCCGCACGCCCGTCGCCATCCCCCTCGGGAGATTACTCCGCGAGCGTCCGGTGCGCGACGTTCGCGGGCAAGCCTGCCGGCATCGCCGAATAGCGGTCATCGGTAATTCGTATATTCCCTTTTCTTTCGTTCGAGCATAAAGGAAACTGAACCCGAATGGACGTTTCCGTAATTTTGCCGGTCGTGAACGAGGCCGAAAACCTGAGGATTTTGATCCCCAGGCTGATCGCGCTGCTCGACCGCGAGCGGCTCACTCACGAGATCGTGGTGGTGGATGGCCCGTCCAGCGACGGCACTCGTGAAACGGCGCAAGCGCTTGGCGCAAGAGTCGTTGCGGAACGCCGGCGCGGATACGCGGGCGCGATGGAGACGGGGTTTGCCGAGGCTCGCGGCGACTACCTGCTTACGCTGGACGCCGACCAGTCGCACGATCCCGATTTCATCGTCAAGATGTGGCGGGCGCGAACGCGCGGTGACATCGTGATCGCGTCTCGCTACGCGCTCGGCGGCGGCGCCTACTCCGGCTTTGTCCGCCGTTCGACGAGTTGGCTGCTGAACTTCGTGCTGCGGCGCATACTCTCGATGCCGGTGCGCGACATGTCCAGCGGATATCGCCTGTACCGGCGCGAGGTGGTGGCGAACCTCGAACTCAACTCCACGAATTTCGAGGTGCAGGAGGAAATCCTGGTCAAAGCCTACGCCAGCGGGTTCAGCGTCGTCGAAGTTCCATTCACATATTTTCCGCGCGGCGCGGGCCGCTCGCACGCGAAGCTCGTCAGCTTCGGATGGAAAATTCTGCGTTCTTCGGTACCGCTGTGGAAAATCCGCAACTCGCTCGGCGCCGCCGACTACGAGGAACGCGCCTTCTACAGCCTGATTCCCCCGCAGCGCTACTGGCATCGCCGCCGCCATCACGTCACCGTCTTATGGGCGCGCGGCGCGGGCCGCGTGCTCGACCTGGGATGTGGTTCCAGCCTGGTCGTGCAGAGCCTCAACAACACGATCGGCATGGATTACAACTACGCCAAGCTGCGCTTTCTGCGCCGCTACGAAATTCCGCTGGTCAACGCCTGCGCGTTGGCGCTGCCGTTCAAGGACGAATCGTTCGATTGCGTGATCAGTTCGCAGGTCATCGAACATGTTCCATTCGACGAGGCGCTTTTCGGTGAGATGTGCCGGGTGCTCCGGGCCGGTGGCCGGCTTATCCTCAGTACGCCCGACTGCGCGGCGATTGGATGGCGGATCATCGAACCGATCTACGGCTTCCTGATGCCCGGTGGATACAAGGACGAGCACATCACGCATTACACGCTGGACCAGCTCCGGGAGATCCTTGCCCGCCACGGAATCGTGATCGAGGAGACCGCCTACATCCTGCGCAGCGAGCTGATCCTCCGATGTCGCAAGGTTGAACTCGAGGATCGTGCGCGCAGCGACGTCGCCGCGGTTGCCTCGACCGCGGCCTGAAATCCAGGAGCGAATCCCGAGGATGACAGAGCATCGCATCTTGAGGCTGGCCGGGACCGGGGCGCTGGCTTTTCTGGCGGCGATCGCGGCCTGCACCACGTCGTGCTCGAGCAAGAACGCGCAATCGCCAGGGATGGATCTGGCAAACATGCAGATGTCGCTCGCCGCCGCTGGCAGTTGCGAGATCGATGCGCTCAAGATGTGCCAGGCCACGGGAGGGTTTCCGGCGCCGGCGATGTCGTCGCAGCCAGCGGCGATGCCGATGGCGAGTTCATCCGGGCCGTCCAACGTTCCCGAGTCGGTCGAATTTCAGATTCCTTTGGGCCAGACTATCAAGCTGATGTGCTATTACGATCCGCAGCACAACCCGGTCTATCGGGCCGAAGCGAGCGCGCAATCCGCGCTGACCGAGAACTCCGTCGAGTACATGAAGAAGCGGGAATTCTGCATTAACAAGTAAACGGGGGGCCGTTGGCCCAGTCCGGAAAGGAAGTCGAAATGCCAAAGATTCAAGTCGGCGAAGTGAACCTCAACTGCGACGTCGCCGGGAAAGGCGAGCCGATCCTGATGATCATGGGTCTCGGCGCCAGTTCAGCGATGTGGGATCCCGGGCTGGTAGCCGAACTCGCGCGCACGTTTCGCGTGATCACGTTCGACAACCGCGGCACGGGGCAGAGCGACAAGCCTGACGCGCCGTATTCGATCGAGATGTTTGCCGATGACGCGGCCGGGCTGCTCGGCAAGCTCGAAGTTGCGCGGGCGCACATCTTTGGCGTCTCGATGGGCGGGATGATCGCGCAGGAGTTCGCGCTGCGCCATTCGGGTCGAACGGCGACGCTCACGCTTGGATGCACCACGGCGGGTGGCAAGCACACCGCGCCGCCGCCGCCCGAATCGCTGAAGATTCTGACCGCGCCGCGCGAGGGTGTTTCACCGCAGGAAGTGATTCGGCGCGGATGGCCGCTCGCGTACACGCCAAAGTACATCGCGCAGAATCGGGCTCGGCTCGAGGCTACGATTCCGCGCCAGCTCAAGCATCCGACCCCGCCGTTTGCATTCCAGCGCCAACTCGAAGGGACCTACACGCTGAAAACGTTCGACCGCCTGCCGCAAATCAAGGCGCCGACGCTGGTCGTGACCGGCGCCGAGGACGTGCTGATCCCGGCGAAGAACTCCGAGATAATCGCGGCGCAGATACCTGGCGCGAAACTACACATCATCGCCGGCGTGGGACATGCATTCATGGACGAGGGCCGCGACGCATTCCTGAAAGTATTCTTGCCGTTCGTAAAATCGCATCCGATAGCCGCGTAGAAGCACAACCGGGCGGCGCTTGCGCGGGTGGTCGCGCGCAGCCTTAATCTCGTACGTGGCCTCGTTTTACGACTTCGCAATCGTCTGCCAGTCGCTCAGCCAGACGCAGAGCCGGCTTCAGATGGCCGAGACGGTCGGCACATTTCTGGCCAAACTCGATGCCGATGAAGCGGAAATCGCGGCGCGATTCATGGCAGGCCGCATCGTCGCGCAAAGCGAGGAGAAGCGCATCCAAATAAGCGGCCGCGCAATCTGGAAAATCGTCGCGGAGATGACGGACAGCGCAGACCAGGGCGAAGACATCTTTGCCGCCGCGGGAGACTTCGGCGAGGCCGTGGAGATGACGCTCAAGCTTCGCGCGGCCGATCCTGAACCCACGCTTACGATTCGTGGGCTCAACGAAAAATTCGCCGCGATCGCCGCTATCGAGGGGCACCACGCGCGCAAGCGCAAGCTCGACGCGTTGCGCGAGCTGTTCGCGCGCGCATCGGCATTCGAAGCCAAGTACATCGCGAAGATTCTAGTCGGCGAGATGCGCCACGGGATGAGCGAAGGGCTGATGCTCGAGGCAATTGCCAGGATGGGCGGGCGGCCGGTCAGCGAAGTTCGCCGGATTCACATGCGGGAGGCCGACCTCGGCAGCGTGGTGCGAATCATTCTGAGTCGCACGGCGTTGTGAGCGTTCGCCTCCTCGAATCAGTGAAACAGTGTCATGCAGTGAGGCGGCGGACCAGCGCCTCGGCGATAAGCATAATCATCGCGGCAACGAGCAGGTACGGATTTATCGAGACGCGGCGCTCGAGGGTGGCGCGTTCTGTCGAGACTTCGGCCGGCGACGGATTGAGGCGCCCGCCGGTGGCGGACGCGAGCTGTTCGAGTAGGCCGTAGTTGGGCTCGGGGCGCGGCAATTCGGCGTTGACGGACGGACTGACGGTAAACGCGAGCGGCGGAAACTTCTTGTCCTTGCCCGCCGGCGAGCGGACTTCGAAGTAGTAATTGCCGGGGGCAGGCGCGTCGATCGATCCCGACAGCTCGCCCACAACTTCTTCGGTGAGTGCGGTTTCAGTCCTGGTCCCGTCGGGGCGGGTCACGAGCACGGTTACCAGGCGGGCCGCGTTGCCGGGCTCGGCGCTGTAGTCGGTCAGCTTGATATTGATCCGGCCTGCATTGTAGCCGAGTGCGACGTCGATCTTGGGCTCGGCGGGTATCTCCGGCGTCATCCAGGCGAGCAGGCGATCCCAAAGCGGCTGAAAAACATTCGCGCTGATCCACGTCCCGGACCATCGGCCGCTCGCGTCCGTGGTCACCGCCATCGCTTTGCCCGCGCCGTATTTCCAGCTCGCGATGACCGGTTCGCGCGTGCCGCTGCGATCTACGTACATGCTCATCGTGGCGCGCGGTTTGATCTCGGTGGAGACGTAGCCTTTTAGCGGCGGCATCTGGCGCGCCGCGAGATCTTTCAAAATCGCGTCGGGGCTTTCGCTGCGCGGTGTGAATTCTTTTTCGACCATCGTGATCTCGCCGCCGTGGGCGCGAAAGTCTTCGACGAAAAGCTGGGGCAGATTGCGCGGGCTGTCGGTCTGATAGTAGGAACCGCCGCCGTACCGGGCGATCGCCTGGAGCAGGTCAACGTTGGCGTCCCGGCCGACCGCGATCGTCGAGATCGTCGTGCCGGCGTCATGATGCATCCGCGAGACCAGGTCATAGTACATCTCGGTGGTGCCGCCGGTCTCGCCGTCGGTGAGGATGACGACGTGCTTGACCTGTGCGCCGCTGTTGCCGAGCGTGCGTTCGGCCTCGCGCAGCGCGGGAATCATGAAAGTCTGGCCATGCGCGGAAAGCCGGTTGACCATCTGATCGAAATACGGGCGGCTCTGACCGACGGATTGCAGCGGGATGACGACGAACGGCTGCGAGTCGAATCCGATGACGGCTATCAGGTCGTTGTCCTTGAGAGTTCTGGTGACGGTCCCGGCGGCGGCTTTGGCGTAGGTGAGTTTGTCGTTGCGGCCCATCGAGCCCGACTTGTCGATAATGAGTACCAGCGCGCGGTTCTTTTCCTTGTGCTGCGGAGGCTTCATCGTCACCGGCATCACGGGATCGAGCGGGCTGTCCGCATAACCGCCAAGGCCGAAACTCGAATCGCCGCCGACCATCGCCAGCGAACCGCCGCGACTCACGTACGCCGCCATCGCGTTCTGCGCGGCCGGGGCGATACGTTCGCTCGGCACGTTGTTAATCAGCACCGCGTCGTAACCCGAGACGGCGCCGTCCCAGGTCCCGCCGGTGACGGGTACGACAGTCGGTTCGAGTCCCATTCGATTGACGACGGCGCCGAGATAGTTCGCGTCCCTGGCGCTGTCGGTAAGAATCAGAACTTTGCGCCGCGCGCCCACTCCGACCCATCCTTTGAGAGAGTCGTCCTCGAGGTAGGTGTCGAGCGCGGGATTGTCGGCCTTGAAGGCGGCGGTGTACGAAGCCAGGCCGGCGGTTTCGGTGCGGACCGGGAAGTCGAAACGCTGCGAGCCGCGCGCAAGCGTCACTTTGCGCTGATCGATTAGTGCGCCGTCGCGCTCGATGGTGATTGTTCCGGTCACGGGCACGTCGTTGAAATTATCCAGCGTGACGCCGAGCGCGAACCGAGCGGCTTTCTCCAGCGCGGGCGGCAGCGAAAGCGCCGTCATCGCGACGTTGGGGATCGAATGCGCGCCGGGCGGCGTGAAGATGTCGAGGCGAATCTCGGCGGAGACAATCGCGCTTATCGCGCGCTCCGCGTCGCCGCGATTTTGCCATCCGTCGGTCACCATCACGGCCGGGCCGCCGTGCGCGTCGGGATCTGCGGCGATACGGTAGAGCGCGCTTTCAAGGTTGGTCGCGCCGGGCCCGCATTCGCCGCATCCGCTTCCATTGGCGAAGGCCGATTCGACGCCGCCGATCGATTGGGGGACCGCAATTGTCGCGAACATGAACGCGGGATCGCCGGCGCGCAGCCCAAGGTCGTCGCGGATCAGCTTGAGCGTCCACGCGCGCATCGCAGGCGTGATACTGGCGCTCGCGTCGACGATTGCGGGACGCGCGGCGCCCTCGGAATGCATCACCTGCTGCGGATTTGCGAGCGCGACGACGAACAGGGCGAGCACTATCGCGCGCATCAGCGGCGCAAACAGCCGGCGAATTTCGCGCGCGTTGACAAGACCCCAGAGCGCAACGATCGCGGGAATCGCGAGCAGATAGAGCGCCTCGCGATGAGCGAAGGTCAAATCGTGCGGGAAGAACGTTGGAATCACGGCGCGGCCTCGGCGATGCGGCGGCGCCGATAGACGATGAGAGCTTCCAGAGCGGTCAGCGCGATAATCGCGGCGAGGATGTAACCGCCAAGCGAGGATTTTTCCATTACCGGCGCGGCGGCGGAACCCGAATTTGCGGCTTCGACTTTGAGCGCCGGCGAGTTGGAGAGATCCGACTCGGTCAGGTCGGCAAGATTCACCGCGCGCGGTGTCTTCGCGCCGCCGGGACCGACCAGCTCATAGACTCCCTGCTCCGAAACCGCGGTGAAAAGCGTGCCGGGATGAGCGGCGATCTTTCTTCCCGACGGCAGTATCACGCGCTCGACGCCCGCCGGCACCAGCCACGGCTGCCCGGTCCGGTAGCCGGAGCTGCTCGCACCCAGTCCGGCGAGATAGCTGATGGCGTTGAGCGTCAGCACCGACATGGGAAGGTTGCGCCGCCCGAGATACGGGAACGGGTTGAAGCCGGTCGCGACGAAACGATGCGCTCCGCGCTCGCCTCTTAAAACCAGCGCACCGCCGTCGCCGCCGACCATCTGACTCATCCACGGATGAGTCCCGAAATACTCGCCCCCGCGCAGATCGAGCAGGCGGAAGTTCACCGAATCGGTCAGCGGGTCGGTCGTGCGCCATCCGGCAATCCGGACCTTCGAGGCCGGCGTCACCGCCAATCCGAAAACGGGATCGCCCGGCGGCGGCATCACCAGCATCGTGTTCACGCCAGGCAGTTCCTTGGGCGTGGCGTATTCAAAGATCGCGAGATCGAAGTTGCCGAGATCGCCGGGTGAGTAGGAATCGGGGCTTCGTGCGGTGACCTCGACGCCGGGAATCGAATTCAGTCCGGCGGCATCGGCCGGGGTCGGGCTGATGAAGAGAATCGACACGTTCTTGACCGAGCCGGCGGTCGCATAGGCAACGTTGTCCAGCGCGAGCGCGTCGTCGGGCGCGAGTTTCGCAACGTAGATCCGTGCGGGCGGGATCGCGGGGAACTCGAGCGTAGCGGTCTCGCGCGCGCCGAGAGCTTCTTTGGCGTGGGCGATTTCCTTGCCGTCGCCGGTTACGACGAGCTCGAGCGTGCGGGTCTCGGGGCTGAAGTTGGCGATCGAGAGACTCGCGTGAAGGGCTTCCGCGCCAAGGACTTCGCGCCGGAGCGAGAACGATCCGATCGCGGCGTTGGCGACGGCGTCGCCCACCGCGATCGGATGAATTCGCGCGGGGACCGGCGCGGCGAGCGCGTTGGCGCCGGCAAAAATCACCTTTGCGACGCGCGCTTCCGAGGCGAGGTTGCCGAGAAAGTTCTCGAGCGTCGTTTGATCGTTGGGCGCATCGGTCGGCTTGATTCGCGACAGCGCCATGCGCGCCTCGGTCAGGGTGTTGAACGGGGGCGCCACGCGGCGCGGCTGTGGCGCGGTGACGTAAACGGAGATTTCGCCGCCGCCGTCTTCGGCGGACAAGGCGGCGTCGAGCTTTTCGCGCGCGACGTCGAAACGGCTCTTGCCCGCGGGCGTCAGCGCCTGCATCGCGGCGGAATTGTCGATCACGACCGCGAGCGGAGCGGTTTTTTTCCAGATGAACGGACCCGCCATCGCGACCACCGCGAGACTCAAGATGAAGACCTCGGCGAAGAACATCCAATCCAGCCGCGGCCATCCACCGAAACGCTCGCGCCGAAAACCGCGCAGCGCGCGGAACGCCATCACGCTCGAGACCGTCACGCGCGACGGCCGCTCCTTGGCCAGATATGCGAGCACGAGCGCCGGGAGGAGGGCGAAAAATACGAGCGCGCCTGGATAAAGGAATCCCATCGGGTAACTCTTCAATGCGCCAGGCCGAGGTCGCTCACCGCGCGGACGAAGAAATTCTGGAAGTCGTGGTCGGTCGTGTAGAGCGCGTAATGCAGCCCGCGCTCGAGGCAGAACGATTTTATTTCGCGCGTGAGACGCATCATCGTCTCGCGATACTGCGTGCGTTCGCGCTCGCCGATCGAGACGCGCAGCCGCTCGCCCGATTCGGAATCGACTACCTCTACGTCGCCGTCGAGGCCCTGGCCGTTGAGCTCGCGCCCGCCAAGAATCTGCACGGCCGTCAGGTCCATCGAGGCTGCGGTGAACATCCCAAGGCCGCGCGTGACCGAGTTGAGCAGCATCAGAAAGTCGGAAACGATAAACACCTTGCCGGCGCGCCGAATGGCCAGCAGCTCGGTCGCCAGCGAGGTCGCGAAATCGAACTGTCCGCCCGGCCTGAGATTGACGAGGCGGCGCGCGAGTTCGACGATTCGATGGCGGCCGTTGACGAACGACGGATTGACCTTCCCGCCTTTCCCGCCAAGCACGCGCAGCATCACGCGATCGCCGCTGGCGAGAGCGACGTAGGCAAGTGCGAGCGCGGTCAGGATCGCGGACTCGAACTTGCGGTCGCCCGCGGGATACGCCATCGACGCGCTCGCATCGACGAAGATGTACGTGAGCAGGTCTTCCTCTTCCTGGAAAAGCTTGATGTAGAGTTTGTCGCTGCGGCCGTACAGTCCCCAATCGATGTAGCGGAAGTCGTCGCCGGGCGAGTAATGGCGAAAATCGTTGAACTCGAGCGACGAGCCGCGCTTGGGCGACAGGTGCATGCCCCGGCCCAGCCCGGGATATCGCTGGCGAGTTCTGATCCTGAGCCTTTCGAGCCGGGCAAGAAAACCCGGCGTAAACTCATCCGGCAGTCCGAACATCGGCTACGTGCGCGGCTTCCTGAGCCGCTTTATCACCTGTTCGAGGATCGATTCGGAAGAAACACTTTCGGCTTCGGCCTGGAAGTTGAGCAGCAAGCGATGGCGCAGGCACGGGACGATCGCGTCGTCGATGTCGTCGTAGCTCACGGTCACGCGGCCAGCGAGCAATGCGTTGACCTTGGCGCACAGAATCAGCGCCTGCGCACCGCGCGGGCTCGGCCCGAAACGCAGGTATTGCGAGACCTCGGGGATGGCGCCGGGACCGCCCGGAGTGCATCCGCCGATCACGCCGATGATGTAACGCTCGAGCGGTTCGGCCACCATCACCTCGCGAACCAGTGCTTTGAGATCCTCGATCGCCCGCGGCGCGCGCGAAGGTTCGAACAGCGGCTGAATCCTGGTTTGCGCCGTACCAGTGGTGCGGCTGAGGATTTCGCGCAATTCGTCGGGTTTGGGCGATCCCATCACGACTTTGAAGATGAACCGATCCATCTGCGCTTCGGGCAGCGGATAGGTTCCTTCGAGTTCGATGGGATTTTGCGTGGCGAGGACGATATACGGCGGATCGAGGACGTAGGTGGTGCCGAAGACGGTGACCTGGTGCTCTTCCATCGCCTCGAGCACGGCCGATTGCGTCTTGGGCGTGGCGCGATTGATCTCGTCGCCGAGCACCATGTGCGCGAAGATCGGGCCGGGCTTGAACTGGAACTCGCGATGACCGTCGGCCTCGGTCAGCACCTGCGTGCCGATGATATCCGAGGGCATCAGGTCGGGCGTGAACTGAATTCGTTTGAAGCTGAGCCCGAGCGTTTCGCTGGCCGCCTTGACCATCAGCGTCTTGCCGAGTCCGGGCACGCCTTCGATCAAAATATGGCCGCCGCAAAACAGCGCGGTCAGCATTTTTCGTACGACCTCACGATGGCCGACGATCACGCGCGCGACTTCGCTCTCGGCGCGCGAGAAGATCTTGCGAAAATCCGCGACCCGCTGGTCGGGTGAAGCTTGTTGAGGAGCCGCTCCCATCCGTTGTCCTTCCTTTGCTGAATCTTCTAGTGAATCATGTCGCGATAGCGCGGCGGCACCAGTTGTCGTTCGTCGGGCGGCGCGTCGTCGCTGGTCGGCGCAAGCGGGGCATTGACGTAGCCCGTCGTCGCCGTGGGCCGATCGGTGTCAAGTACCGTTTTCCCGCCATTACCGGAAGAGGGCGCTCCCGGCAGCCGGAACATGACGTAGCGCGCATCCTTGATGTCAAGGGTCGCACCCTTCTCGCCGGGCTTCAGGAAGCGTTGTGCGTTAGTTGACGTAGGCATCTCGCCGAGATGCGTATCACCGAGGTTCGAGCCCATATCCTTGTTATTCCTGGGGTTGCCGCCAGCGGCGGGAATATTGCGATCGCCGTTGGCGCCGGGCTTCGGGATGTTGCCGGGGCGGTTGGGATCGGGCTGGCTGCCGCCCTTTTGATTGGGTTTATCGCCGGGCTTGTTGGCGCCGCCCTGATTCTTGTCGTCGCCGGGCTGGTTGTCGGGGCCGGGATTTTTTGCGTTGGCGGTCTCGACCTGCGCCTGGGCTTTGGCGAGTTCGTCATGGAGTTCGATGTTCGATTGGTCGCCCTTGTTCTGATCGTTCTTGTCGTTTTTTGCCGATCCTTTTCCGCCTTCGTTCTTGCCCGAATTCTTGCCGGTAGCACCTTTGCCCGAACCCGAACTCTCGCCGCCCAGGTTCTGGCCGGCGCCGGTCCCGCTCTTGCCCGCGCCGCTGCCGGAGCCCGCGGAGTTGCCCTGGCTCTTGCCGTTGCCGTTTCCGTTCTGTGCGTTCGACTTGCCGGTGCCCTGATTTTTTCCGGACTGGCTGTTGTTGCGCTTTTGAGCGGCCTTGTCGGCCTGCTGCATCGCTTCCTCGATGCGCTTCTTTTTCTGTTCGGGCGGCAGCTTGGAATTTTCCAGTGCGTCGGCCGCTTCGCGAATCTTATCCGCCAGCGCGGAATCATCGGAACTGGTCGATGTTCTGGCGATCTCCTCGGCGAACGCGCGCAGCTTGGCGGCCTCGGTATTCTCGGGTGTCGGCGCGCGTACCAATCCCAATGTCGCAAGCACCATCGCAAGCGCGACCACGCCCGCAAAAATCGAGGAGCGCTTGAGCGGCTCGCCGACTTCGAGTCTGAATTCCCGGCGAACATCGAGGCCGGCGAACAACGCGATCGCGCGCCGCCACAAAATCGGGAACAGCGGCGTGCGCCGTGCCCGGCTGCTCTCCGGCGCCGACGGATCGGCCAGCGTGGCGAACGTCACGATCTCCTGATCGCAATCCAGGCGGTCGTCGAGCTCGGCGGCGGCCGCAACAAAGTCGTTGGCGTGCCGATACGCGCGAAGCGCCGCGACCAATCCTACCGCCAGCACCACAATGCCCGCGCCGATCAATGCAAGGCTGAGCACGGCGCCGCGCTCGGGCGCAAGCCGGTATCCCAGTCGCGTCCAGGTCACGCCGCCAATCGGCTCGAGCAACACTCCCAGCGCGATCGCGGTGAGCGCTGGCGCAACTGCGCACAGCATCACACGGATGGCGGCTAGCCGCGCGATCCGCGCGCTGGCGATCCCGATTGTCTCGACCGGATTGTCCACAGAATGAAATTATAGCGTACTCGACGCAGATGCGACCGTCCAACCGGCGGCCCGAAGCACCTTATCTTTCCGGCATTCCGCCTTGTTTGCTTGCCGATTTCCTTGCAGGCGCGCCGGCCCGGCCTGCCGGCGGCTTCCGTTCGGTTGCGATCGCGCGCCGATGCTCGTCAAACGATTTCGAAAAGACATGAGTGCCGCCTTCGCGTGCGACAAAAAAATAGAGAAATTCGGTCTGCGTCGGATATAGCGCGGCCTCGATTGATTTGAGCCCCGGATTCGCGATTGGCCCGGGCGGCAAGCCGGTGAAGTCATACGTATTGAAGGCCGACGCCGTATGGACCGCGCTCGCGGCCGACTCTTTGCCTCCGTCGAGTTCATACTCCGCCGTCGGGTCGGATTGCAGCGGCATCTTGAGCCGCAGCCGATTGTAGAACACGCCCGCGATCAGTCGCCGCTCGCCGGGCGCCTTCGCTTCCTTCTCGACGATCGAGGCCATCGTGACCAGCCGGCGCGCATCCAGGCCGGCCTCGAACATCCGCTCTTCCACGGCCGGCGTCAGGACCTGGTAGAACCGCGCGAGCATCGCGGCGAGCACGTCGTTGGTCTTCGCGTGCGGCGAAAATCTATACGTCGCGGGGAACAGATAGCCTTCCGCGCCGAGCGGCATCAGCCCCAGCGCGCGCACCATCGCGCCCTCGCGGGCCGCTTGCTCGAATTCGTCCTCGCAGACCAGGCCCGTCTCGGCCAACCGCTCTGCGATCTGATGGACCGTCAAGCCTTCGGGAATCGTAACCGTCACGACGACGAAATCGCCCCTGACCAGATGGCGCATCACGTCGGGAATCCGCTCGCCGCCGTTGAAAGCATAGTCGCCCGGTTTGATTTGGCGCGCGGTCTGGCTCATCTGGCCGTATAGTCGCAGCACAAGCGCGCTTCGAACCACTCCGGTGTCGCCGAGCGCCCGCGCGATCTGGCGAAACGGCTCGCCCTTTTCAATCGTGAGCTCGCGCGGCGGCGCGAATTTTTCGGTGGGGCTCAGCCAGTAGTATGAGAGCGCGGCGTACGATCCGCCCACGACGATCGCGATTACAAGGATTGATGCCACAAGCTTCATCTAGTACGAGGATATATTTCGCGCCGTAGTTTTTCATCAGCCGCCGGCGCCGCCGCACACCTCCATCGCCTTGCTCTGAAACTTAGTGCCGTTGTCGACCGTGATCCAGACCGGTACGCCGCGCTCGGCGATGATCTCGCAGAGCGCCTGCGCTACCTTGGCGTCTACTTATCGCTGTCCTGGTTTTCGGGTTTTGGGTCACTCCTGACGAGGCAGCGACAGCTACAGGTATCCGTCAATCGACGACAGCAGTGACGTCATCGTCGATCCCATCGCCTGGTAGCCCACGAAAACCACCACCGCCACCGCTGAAAGTATCAGCGCGTACTCGGTCATAGTTTGACCACGCTGCGCCGTCATATAGAAACGAGATAGGAAATTCATGCCCGTGCCTCCTTACCTTCGATTTGGGGCCGATCGATTTCACCCCTGTTGTTCAGTGTGACGTCCAGTTGACAAAAAGTGGACAGCGTCACGCTCCCCGACTCGTCGGTAATACGCATCTAGCGTGCCATATAAGAGGCCCAAGTGGTTCTATTTATTTAGGGATTAGCTATTTAACTTGTCAGACTGTTTCTGTCATCATTTGCTCTATTCTGCACACTATGTCCTCAATGGACCAAATTGTCTGATTTGGCACATAAGTTGATGCAAATCCTTCACAGAAGCGGCTACGGAATTGTTTTTTGATGATTTGCAAAGTCCCCGCTAGCCATAGTTGACTCCAAGTGGTACACATTACACTGTAGGTTTACTGATAGCCCCTGATATTATTCTTATGGCAGGTCGCTTCTTTCCGCCCGAGACATATGGCGATCTGAATTCGTTCCGAATCCTGGGCGCAGAGGAGATCCACGAACTAGTTCCCCTGATCGAGACGATATTTCAGCAGAGGACCGCGATTTTCGAGCGCGCAAACGAAGTCTACGTCGCGCGTTTCGGCGAGGCCCGGATGCTGTCGCGATATCTTCGAGAGACTTTCGAGGTCAGTTTCGAGCAAGGACTGAAGGCCCTCAAGGAGGGCAGCTTGGAGAGTTACGCCGAGTGCATGCGGCGGCTGGGGACTCAATTGGCCGAGCGCCGCATGCCGTTTCCTCAGCTGATTGCTACGCTTCAGGCTCACTTGGAGGCGGTGCTCGGCGGGGTCTCCTCGTTCCCACAATCCGCCGCGTTATTCGATTTGATCAGCAAGCACAACCATCAGTGGATCGCGCTGATCGCTGATTCCTACTTTCGGTCGCTGCTCGCGGAGGCGGATGCGAGAGTTCGCCCCCTCGAGCTCGAAGGCTTCCCGATTACCTCGCGAATTGCGCTGGCAATTCCATGGCTTGGTCGGTGCAAGTTCCCCAATGCACGCGCTGTACGGCCGAATCGAGGCAGCCGGACGGATCCGCTCGACCATACTTGTCGTCGGCGAGAGCGGCACTGGCAAGGAGTTGGTCGCGCACGCAATCCACAGCAGCGGCGCCGCGCCCGATTCGCGCTTCCTCGCGCTCAACTGCGCCGCGGTTCCGCGCGACCTCATCGAGAGCGAGCTGTTCGGCTATCGCCGCGGCGCCTTCAGCGGCGCCGTCGGTAACTATTCAGGGATGTTTCGTGCAGCCGAGGGTGGCACGCTGTTTCTCGACGAGGTCACCGAGATGAGCCCCGACACCCAGGCCAAGCTTCTGCGCGCCCTGCAGGAGCGCATGGTCCGGCCGATCGGCTCCACCGAGGAAGTGGCGGTCGATATCCGGCTGATTGCCTCGACCAACCGCGATCCCGAGCAGGCGGTGCGCGACGGGGTGCTGCGAAAGGATTTATATTATCGCCTCCAGGCTGGCATGATCGAGGTCCCGCCGATGCGCGAACGACTCGGCGATCTTAAGCTGCTGGTCGATCACTTCGTCGCATTGCACAACGCCCGCAGTCCGCGCCAACCGCCACTGCGCGGGGTGGACCCGGAGGCGTTGCGCGCGATGAACAATTATTCCTGGCCGGGCAACGTGCGCGAGCTCTCCAATGTGATCGAGAACGCTCACATCTTCGGCAGCGCCCCGTCGATCGGGCTTAACGATCTGCCCGCCGCCATCCGCAACGCCAACCTCGCCGAGACGGAAAAAGCCCCGCCGCCTCCCGCGACGCGAGAGGGAACGGCCGGGATGGACGATGTCGAGCGGGAAATGATCAAGCACGCACTCGAAGTCTCCCGGGGCAACAAGGTGCGGGCGGCCGCGATGCTGAAAATCTCGCGCAAACGCCTTTATTCCCGTCTCGCCAAGTACAATTTGACTTAAAGTTAGCTCCGGTCGCGGCTGCAAGCTTTTGAATTTGCCGATCTGCTGCGAGTTTGTGCCTGAATTTCGCTGACAATTTTCGCTACTTCTTGGCGTTCTCCAAAAACTTCATGGACTCTGAGCAGGACTTTGGCGGTCGGCCGCGAGTGCACCTCGCTATTGGCAAATTATCTAACTCAAAACTATTTGCCCTCATTTTTGCTCCTTTTAGCTACAGATGTTACAAAAAGAAACAGACTGTCTAACTCATAGAAACAATTTGTTGTTGAAAATAACTAAGTGGTTTTGCCGCATCTTTCAATTGGCACGATTCTGGCTGATCACTCATTAAGAATTTGCACTGCCGAGCCTGCCCGCGACAGGGAGTGTGAAAGTGGGCGGCAATGTCGAGCACCAGATTCGTGAGGACTTCTATATGCTCGAGAGAGAGTTAGAGACTGAAGATCCAATCGCGCTCTGGCTGAACGAATTCGGTATGGGACCCATTCAGACCTGGGAGCATCGGCGCGAAGATCTGGACGCGCTAAGACAAATTGTCAGTCAAGACTACCGCGACCTTCCGGCGCTTCCTTCCCGGCTAACTGTCAGGTCGGCGCAGCAACTGATCCAAAACCAAGTCATCCCGCATCCTGATCTATTTGGGCCACGGCTTTGTGGCTCAAGTTTTCGGTGTTCGAGTGACGACTTTTGCAACGACCGGCTCGTGGTAGTGGGGAACCCTTACAGGTTGGGCGCTGGCCGCTCGATGTGGGGCTTCTCTGCCGATCTACGCGAAACATCGCGCCGCGAGTTCATGATCTATCTGAATACGGCGCACGCGCCCGGCGCCATCGAGGCCACCCTGGTTCATGAAGTCGGGCACTATCTTTTTCGATTGATGGACGGCGGTTTATCGAAACAGCACAATCCTATGCTGCCAACCTTTGTCTCTCACATGAATGAGCAGAGCGAGCTGTTCTGTGACAGCCTGGTGTCGCTGACGGCGTTCCTTGATTGCCGAAGGCAGTCGTATGCCGGCCTTGACTGCCTTCAGGTGGATCAGCTCTTTCGCCGGATACCCGAGCTGCATCAGACGATCGGTCCCAACTACTTTATCGATTTTTCCGATGCCGCAATATCGCACAAATGGCGCTTGAAATACCTATTGTCGCTAGTGCATTTCTCCAAGCTTAGATCCGCGCTGCTCGAGGTCACAGGACTGTAACGAGTTTATCTGGATGCGCCTGCATCCAGCCTTCGAGGATGACGACCGCAGCAAGCGCGTCGACGCCTCTCTTGCGCGCACCCTTCCTGACCGGCATGTCCCTCGTGCGCTCCCGCGCTTCGAAGCTCGTCAGCCGCTCGTCGAACATCTCGACGGTGACTCGCAGCTCGAGCGCCAGATGCGCGGCGAACTCCCGCGCGGAGCGGGCAGCGGGGCCTTCGCTGCCATCCATGTTGAGCGGCAGGCCGACGACGATCGTGCTCACGCGGCGGTCGCACAGCATCGCGGCGATCACCTTGAGGTCATTTTTGAGCGCGCGCCGCTCGACGATACCCAGCGGATACGCGCCCATCGAGGCTGCGTCGGTAACGGCGACTCCGATTCGGCGGCTGCCGAGATCAAGCGCAGCAATCGTCATTGGCATCCCCGTCCAGTCGCGTCGCGCGCGTTTGATAATCCCGACTCATATGGTTTATCTGGCCTCATCGTAAACGCAAATGCACAAGCCTGTATTGCCACCTTAATCGCACGGCGAACAGACGACAAAAGTAGTGTATCAGACGGATACACCACCGCGGGTTGCTTTATGTAGCTGACATGACTTAAGTTCGCCGATTGATGCTGGCTCGGGAGAGAGGGTTCTTGGGATATCCACGTGCGCTGGCCGGACTGGCCGTTGCCCTGATTGCGACCTCTACGGCGCTGTTTCTTTTTTTCCAAGCAAATCCAGAGACTCTTTCCTCGCCGCTCGCCACGCTCAGCTCCGAATTGGACGCCGGCAAGGACGGCCCTGACGTAGTCGAGGAGCCCGAATCCGCCGACCCCGCTCCCGCGTCGATAACAATCAGCATGACGCTTGATCGCACCGCGCCAATCGAAAGCTACCTTCGCGAAGCCGGCATGGAACCGGGCGACGCGCACCAGTGGGCGTCGTACATTCAGCGCGTCACTGCGAACCGATATTTTCACAGCGGGCATCCGCTGACGCTGTATAAGGATCCCGAGACCGGCGAGATGCGCGGCCTCAAATACGATCTTGACGAAAATACCACGGTCACCGAGGCGAGCCTCGGCGCCGGCGTGCTCAAGGCTGCGATCCGGCCGATGGAGTATTACATTCGTCCGATCAAGCTTACGTTCGCGGTCAAGGACAACTTCCAGCGCGCCGCCGCTGAGAACCGGATACCCAAGCCAATCGTCGAATCGCTGCAGGATGCGTTCTCGGACCGCCATGATCTCAACCGTCTCGCGCCCGGCTCCGGGGTCAAGCTGATCTACCAGGAAAAGGTCAGCCGCGACGGCTCGTACACGCTGGTCGGCGACGTCCAGGCGGCGCAAATCCGCTTTGGAAGCCGCACGTTGACCGCGATCTCGTTCCGCGACGAGCACGGCCAACCTCATCTATATGACGAAAAGGGCCATGCGCTCGGCCCGCAGTCCCTGCGTTTTCCGCTCAATTTCAAGTACATTTCCTCGGGCTTCACGTTCCATCGCTATCATCCGATCCTGCACGAGTACCGGCCTCATGTCGGCGTCGATCTGGTCGCTAAATACGGCGAGCCGGTCAAAACCGTCGCCGATGGCAAGGTCATAAGTGCGGGATGGCAGGGCGAACTCGGCAATTGCATCCGCATCCAGCATCAGCATGCGATGGTCAGCATCTACGGTCATCTGTCGAAGATTAGTCCTGACGTGAAGCCGGGCGGCTACGTTCATATAGGGCAGGTTATTGGAAATGTCGGTTCGACCGGCCTTTCGACCGGCCCGCATCTCCACTTCGCGATGGAAAAAGCCGGCACTTGGGTCAATCCTCTCACCGAGAAACTAGGCGAGAATCACGAGGTCTCGCCGCGGATGAAGGCGCTGTTCGACGACATCAAGTACCGCTATCAGTCTGCACTGGCCGAGCTGCCCGACCTTGGCAACCATTTCATGGCGACCAGCGCGCGTAAACCCGCGATCTCGAAGTTCGCCGACATGTACCACGTGACGCTCGGTCGCGGCCCGGCAAAGAGCACGCATCTGCGAGGACAGAGAATTTCGAGCAGCCGCAGCGGAAGGGCGCTCGGAGCCTCGGAGCCCGACAGCGCGCTTTGATCTGAACGTCTCACCGAATCGCCCCATCTGCACTGGTTCAGTTTCGAATCTGTCATCCTGAACGAAGCGAGCAACGCGAGCGAAGGGAAGGATCTCGGACAGCTTCGCGCTAGCGAAGCCGGTACCGGTTTCGAGTCGCCGCATCCAATTTTATTTTCACGGTATCCCCCCACTCTTCCATCGCCATTGCCAGGTCGCAGCTTCCCGGTTAGAGCTGGCGTTGCGACGCGTCGCACCTGAAATGCGCAGCGTTGTTGGCAAAGTCCACGTCAGGTTTGCAATTTCAGCGGTTCAGGGGGCGAATTGGGATCAAATTGTGATCAAGCGGGGGTCTCCGATTGCGACGAGACCAACAGATTTCCGTCAAGGCTAGAACCGCGGCGGAAATGGCTGTGACAGGAAGTCGATCACTTCGAGATACTTGTCTTTCGAAGCCAACACCTCTCGAAGCTTGCGCTCGATGTGTTCTATCTTTCCACGGCCGCGAGGCTTCGCCTTGGCCTTTGCGTTCTCCAGCTGCGAAAGCAGCCGCAATATGCCGTCGCGCACCATCTCGAACTGCCCCGTCAATACTGCGGGGTCAAAGTCCTTGTCGATGACGACATCAGGCAGCATCTTGAGGGCAAAAAAGGGCGAGATGGCAGTGCGCTTACCGTCACTCTCCGTCAGCTTTCTGAAAACGGTCTTGACGCAGTTGTCGGGCTGCTCGGTGACATACCTGCATACCTCCGGATCGATTTCGATAAAAGGCGTGCCCTTGTCGGCCGCGTCTCTTCGGAAAATCAACACCTTGCCTTTGCTCGCGTGCTCGTACGCGCGCTGGTAACCGGTACCGAAGATTTGCGCATCTGTGTGATAGATGCTGCCACGCGTAATATACCCAATACATGTATGCCCCGCGTTGAGGAACCTGAACGCAATTTTGTAACAATAGTGTACCAGATTGATCAGGCCCGCAGGCGACACCTCGGCGGAAATCACGGCACAATCTGAAATCTGGGTCACGCGAAAATTCAGGTCCCGTGCATTGTGAGGTGCACAGGGGCACGTCGTCGGGCCGTATCTGGCGAAATCCTCCCCGCTCGACGAACCAAACTTGCCGAGAAGCTCAAGGATGTATTCGATTGTCGGCGCGGTATCGCCGCCTTTCTCAGATCGCTTGACTAGCTCCTTAAACCCCAAAATATCGACAAACGCGATGAACTTCTCTTCGTACGCTTGCGCGCCTCGGACAACACCCTGTTTTCTCGCTTCACTCACAATTCAGGGGGTAACAACCTCATACTCGCAGGTCAACTCAGCAGCCGAAAGTAGCGCTATCGCGGCGTGCCCCCGTCGTCGCGCTCTACGAACTCAACCGCCGTCCCTTCGCAGGCCTCGCCACACAAAGTATACGGCATGCCGCCGAACGTCCCGCCAGAGCACGACGTGCTCTGCTGCTCCTGGTATCCGATGACCGCTTCAGTGAGAGGATATTTCCGCAGAGCTGCCGCGCCGATTTTCTCGCCGCAATCATTATTGTAGGCTCTCACCATTCCGAGGATTTGGATTTCGCGACCTGGTACCCCATTGGTCGTCGTCACTAGGATCGGCTTCCCGTTGGTAGACAGAAACTGCTGCGGGGCTGGCGGCGGTGGCAGCGCGCACCCAGAGAGCGCGATGATTGAAAGAAACGTGATCGCGAACCGTTTCATCGTCTGCTTCCCTCCTGCCCCAACGCGCCCTATCGTGCGGTAAATATCACCAGTCGCCTTGGCTTTCGATAGTCCGCGTCCTTGCGCTGGCATCTTCACGCCCGAACCTTTGATCCCAAGCGATTCCAAGGGCGCAAATCCTGTGACTCATGAGTCCGGGTTTCAGGGGCCTGGTTCAGGGATGAACTGTTCAGCCTGCCCCCGGCCGATTGGCCTGCTATGCGTACGCTATCCCTTTTCATTTTTCGCTTCTTCAAGCAAATCCTCTTCGCCGCTGTTTTCCTCTTCCATCTCCTCCATCTGACGACCCAGACCTCGCTGGGCTTCGAGTTTTTCAATGGCCTTTTTTTCTGCGTCAAAATAGCGGGCAATAATAAGAGCTTTTGGTATTAAGCGGCCTTCCCATGTTTTTTTCTTTTCGTCTTTATCCATCTCTTTCCCGGCTTCCCAACCATCCACGACCAATAGCAATACATTC
>CAWDLC010000023.1:0-30999 GCA_963803045.1 Binataceae bacterium (SeqCode)
ATAAAGAGGAAATTATTAAACAGGAGTGTTATGTTTTTGATTTTGCTCCAGACAGAGCGCTTAGGCAAATTGCAGATTATGGATGTCGTTTAAATGTAAACGAAACAAATCCGGAAAAGAAAATTGAGGAGTTTATTCATTTTTTACCAGTGCTTGCGTATGATGGAGTGCAATGAAACAGATTGATGCGGCCGGTGTTTTAGATATGGCAATGAGTGGCACAACCGCTACATTGCTTGCAAGGCGATGGGAGAGCGCGCTACTGGTTAATGTTGATAATAATACTTTGCAACGCTTGATGGATAGTAAAGATGCAATGGCTGCCCTAATGAGCATTGAAGGGTTTCGTAGTTTAAATACAGATATTGAAACAATTATAAATAAATCCGAGTCAGTGGAAAAAATTAAGAAGGAAACTAATGATAAAAAATTAACAGAGAAAAAGAAAAAAGAATTAACTGAAGAGGAAAAAGAATATAAAAGTTTAAGAAAACAAATTCAAGATAAACTTATTAAGTTTGCAACTCGTATTCCGGTATTTATGTATCTTACCGATTACCGAGAGAGGAGCTTAAACCAACATGGACGAGGCGGCGATTTCGGCGGAGATCCGCACCCACCGCGAGAAAGTGATGGCCGGCCTGCGCGCCAGGGACGCCAGCGGCGCCGTGCCGGAGGATCTGACCCAAGCGATACAGGCCTTTCAGCAGAGCCGCGCCATCCTCACCGCCCTCGAGCTCGACGTGTTCACCGCGGTCGGGCAGGGCAGCACGGCTGCTGAGGCCGCGGCGAAGCTGCACACCGACCCTCGTGCCACCGAAATGCTGCTGAACACGCTGGCCGCGCTGAACCTGCTCGCCAAACGCGACAAGGTCTTTCAAGACACGCCCGCCAGCGCTCGGTACTTCGCGGCGGGATCTCCGGACGACGCGCGCGCCGGCCTGATGCACATCGCGCACTTGTGGCGTCGCTGGTCCAATCTCACTGAATGCGTGCGCCGGGGCACGGCGGTCGACGGCCAGGAAGCGGGCGATCGAGGCGAGGAGTGGACGCGGGCGTTCATCGCCGCTATGGACCGCAACGCACGCGAGCGGGCCGCCCAGGTAGTGCGCGCGCTGGGGACGGACGGCGTCAAGCGTATGCTCGACGTAGGCGGCGGCTCGGGAGCGTACGCCATTGCCTTCGCGCGGGCCAACGAAACGCTGCACGCCGACGTGTTGGACACGACTGCGGTGGTGCCCATCGCTCAGGCGCACATCGACAAGGCAGGCCTGGCGCAACGGGTGAAAACCCGAGTGGGCGATCTGCGGAAGGACAAGCTTGGCGAGGGATACGACCTCGTTCTGCTCTCGGCGATCTGCCACATGCTGAGCTCGGAGCAGAATCGCGACCTGCTGCGGCGCTGCCACGACGCCCTGGCGCCGGGCGGGCGCGCGGTCATCCAGGATTTCCTGCTGAAGCCCGACAAGACCGGCCCGAAAACGGCCGCGCTGTTCTCGCTCAACATGCTGGTGGGAACCAAGTCGGGCGCCAGCTACAGCGAGGACGAGTATGCCGCCTGGCTGCGGGAAGCCGGCTTTCAAGATGTGCAGCGAATGTTCTTGCCGGGACCGACCGGCCTGATGGTCGCGAGCCGTTGACGGCGCCGCCGCCTTCCCTGGTAGCAATGGCGCACCCCGTTGATGGTTCCACTGCCGCGAATAGCGAGGTAAGCCATATTGAAGGGTTCGTCTGCATCGCCAGGCACCGCGCGTCCCAGTGCGAGGAGATGCGAGAGATCGATGCCGAGGCGCTCGCGCGCGTATCGCTCGAGATACCGGCCGATGAGGCTCGGCGCGAAACGGTCGAAACCGGCTTCCACAGACCGCCGGCGATTGCTGTGATGACTTGTGTCCTGCCAATGCGCTGTCGTCAGAATGGCCACTGCCAATTTGTGATGTCTTGAGGGTCGATGCCGAACTCGTGAGCGTGGCTCTTGGCCGCTATTTGAGAGTTAAGCAGCGCTTCGCGAACGCTGGCTCCCGTGACCCGGAAGCGAGGCATCCGGTTGATGGCGTCAATTGCCAGGCTGAAGCGGTCGGTCTGGTTTAGGATGGCCAATTCCAGCGGTGTATTGATGTTCCCCTTCTCCTTGTACCCACGCACATGAATGTTGTGTTGCCCGGGCCGGCGATATGTGAGTCGGTGAATCAGCCACGGATACGAATGAAAGTTAAAGATGACCGGTTTGTCCGGCGTGAAGATGGCCTCGAACTCCCGGTCCGTCAGACCGTGAGGATGTTCCGTACTGGGGACCAGCCTGAAAAGATCCACAATGTTTACGAACCGCACTCTCACGTCGGGCAGATGCGCGCGCAGCAGTGCCGTGGCGGCCAAAGACTCCATCGTCGGCACATCGCCGCAACTTGCCATGACCACGTCGGGCTCGGCGCCCTGGTCGTTGCTGGCCCAATTCCAAATCCCGACGCCCTTCGTGCAGTGCTCGATTGCCGCTTCGATGTCCAGGTACTGCAAATGCACTTGCTTGTCCGCAACGATGACGTTCACGTAGTTGACGCTTTGCAAGCAGTGGTCAGCGACGGACAGCAGACAGTTGGCGTCGGGTGGTAAGTAAATGCGGACGACAGCGGGGCTCTTGTTGGCAACCACATCGAGGAAGCCGGGGTCCTGGTGCGTGAAACCGTTGTGATCCTGCCGCCACACCAGCGCGGTGATCAGCAGGTTAAGCGACGACACTTTGGCGCGCCACGGCAGTCCGTTGCATTTTTCCAGCCACTTGGCGTGCTGGTTAAACATCGAGTCGATCACGTGTATGAACGGCTCATAGCTGTTGAGTAAGCCGTGCCGACCGCTCAAAAGGTATCCCTCCAGCCATCCTTCGACGGTATGCTCGCTCAGCATCTCCATCACGCGCCCGTTAGGGGCAAGCTCACCGCCGTCGCTGTCCTCAGGGAAGTATTCTGCCAGCCAGACTTTCTTGGCGACTTCATAAATCGCCTCAAGTCGGTTGGATTGCGTTTCATCCGGTCCGAAGACGCGAAAGCGGTCCATGTTCAGCCGCATGACTTCCCGCAGGAAATTGCCGAGAGTCGGGACATTCCCGGCCATGGTCGCGCCGGGTTTTTTGACCTCGACCGCCGAGCGCCGAAAATCAGGCATGTCGAGGGGCTTGCGCACAAGACCGCCGTTAGCGATCGGGTTTGCGCTCATCCGCCGATTTCCCTTCGGAGCTAGGGTCTTTAACTCGGGGATTAACCGACCCGTCTCATCGAAGAGCTCTTCGGGCTTGTAACTGTGCATCCAGCTTTCAAGAAGTTTCAGATGGCTTGGATTTGTTGCGATGTCGGTAATCGGGATCTGGTGTGACCGCCAGAAGCCCTCCAGGTAATGCTCGTCAACCCGCCGCGGAGCCGTCCAGCCCTTGGGACTGCGCAAGACGACCATCGGCCAACGCGGCCGGATCGCTTTCCCGGTCCGCCGTGCCTCATCCTGGATTTTGCGGATCTCAAGTACGCAGTGTTCCATGGTCGTGGCCATCGCCTGGTGCATGCTCTGTGGGTCGCTGCCTTCGACGAAGTAAGGCGTGTACCCGTAGCCGACGAACAGTGACTCCAGCTCCTCGTGGCTGATGCGGGCCAAAATCGTGGGGTTGTTGATCTTGTAGCCGTTGAGGTGCAAGACCGGCAGCACAGCGCCGTCAGTTATCGGATTCAGAAACTTGTTGCTGTGCCAGCTCGTCGCCAGCGGCCCGGTCTCGGCTTCACCGTCGCCCACCATCACGAGCGTGATCAGGTCTGGATGGTCGTACACCGTCCCGTAGGCGTGCGAGATGCTGTAGCCGAGTTCCCCGCCCTCGTGGATGCTGCCGGGGGTTTCGGGAGTCGCGTGGCTGCCGATCCCGCCGGGAAAGCTGAACTGCTTGAAAAAGCGCTGCATTCCCGCGACATCTTCGCTCTTGTCCGGATAGATTTCGGAATACGTCCCTTCGAGGTACGCATTGGACAACACGGCGGGCGCCCCATGTCCGGGGCCGGAGATGAAGATCGCATTCAGGTCATACTTGTTGATCAGCCTGTTGAAGTGAATGTAGGCGAAACTCTGCCCGGCATCCGAGCCCCAGTGGCCCAGCAGTCGAGGCTTGGTTTGCTCGATTTTCAGCGGCTCGCGGAGCAAAGGATTTTCTTTCAAATAGAGCATCCCCAGACATAGGTAGAGGCTGGCGCGCCAGTAAGCGTCTATCTGCCGCAACTCATTGAGGCTGAGCGGCGCCCCCTTAACTGTCGAACGAGCCGGACCGTACGCGGAAATCCTTTGATCAGTGGTAAGTGTCTCGGGCTTTCCTGCGAGCGTGGTCATGGTGCGAGATCCTTCCTTTTTGTGATGCAAAGAGTAGTGCCCGAAGTCATGCTGAGGTCGGGCGCTCCACGTCGATGCTCGCGATGCCCTTTCACTCTAAGCAGCCGGATGGAGACGTACGCGTCCGCGATTGATCGACAGGTGCACTTCCAGCACCAGGTTTCTCAGTTTGTCATTTACCCCGGCGCGCAGCGGTCTCTGAGCCTCGCAGGCGAGATCCTCCAGCGATAGCAACCCGACCAATGTTCCGTCCCGATTGATCACCGGAAGCCGGCGCTTGTGCGGTTCTGCCGCATCAGCTGCGCTGCGGAGCCGAGGTCATCCGCAGTTGTGCAGGATACCACCTTGTGGGCCATGACTGTCTCGACTCGCAACTCATCCAGCGGCTTGCCTTGGGTATAGGCGGCCATACAGATATCTCGGTCGGTCAGAAAGCCGACGGGTCTGCCCTGTTCATCAACCACCGGAACAGCCCCGCAAGGCTCCTCCCACATTATTTTCGCCGCCTGGTTGAGTGAGTCTTGCAGATGGCAGGTTTTGACGTCGCGATTCATGATCTGCTCGACTTTCATCGCCGTCTCTCCGAAGAAAAGCGAGCTAAGCCCTGACCGCCTTGAGCGTCTGCCCCGACTCGGCCGCTGCGACATGGCGTTTGACGCGGATAAAACTGTCGGGGCTGACGGATATTGAATCGATCCCGGCGTGAACCAGGAAACGGGCGAATTCCGGGTGGTCGCTCGGCGCCTGTCCGCATAAGCCAACCTTGCGATTAAGCTTGTGCGCGGATGGGATGACGCTCGCGATAAGTGTGGTGACGGCTTCGTCCTGTTCGTTGAACAGCGGAGCGAGTTGCTCGGAATCGCGGTCGACGCCCAGGGTCAGCTGCGTCAGATCATTGCTGCCGATCGAAAAGCCATCGAAACGCTCGGCGAACTTTTCAGCGAGAATCACGTTCGATGGAATCTCACACATGACGTAAACCTGAAGGCCATTTTCACCGCGGCGCAGACCGTTGTCCGCCATAGCCTGCAAAGTCTTGTCCGCTTCTCCAATCGTCCTGCAGAACGGGATCATCACCACGACGTTGCGCAGTCCGATTTCCTCGCGCACCTTGAGGATGGCTCGGCATTCCAGCGCGAAACCTTCGCGATAGCCCTCGCTGTAATAGCGGCTCGCGCCACGCCATCCGAGCATGGGATTCTCTTCCTTTGGCTCGAACTGGCTGCCGCCGATGAGCCGCGCATACTCATTGGTCTTGAAATCGCTCATCCGGACGATCACTGGGTCGGGATAACGCGAAGCTGCGACCTTGGCGATTCCGAAGGCAAGTGTATCGACGAAGTATTGTGTCTTGTCCTCGAACCCATGCGTCAGTCGCGCAATCCGTCGCTGTGCTGCGAGATCCTCCAGTTGCTCAAACTTCACCAGCGCCATCGGATGGATCTTGACGATGTTGTTGATGATGAACTCCATCCGCGCAAGGCCGATCCCGTCCGCGGGCAGCCGCCACCAGCGCATCGCCGCTGCCGGGTTGGCCATGTTGAGCATTACCTTGGTGCTGGTTCGCGGAATGTTTTCGAGTGCGAGGTCGCGCACTTCGAATTCACCAACCCCGTCATAGACGTAGCCCACATCGCCCTCGGCGCACGACACGGTGACTTCGCGCCCACTTCCAAGCACGGCGGTGGCCTTGCCGGTGCCGACTATCGCGGGAAGCCCCAATTCGCGACTGACAATCGCGGCGTGCGATGTGCGTCCGCCATGGTCGGTGATGATGGCTGCGGCCCGCTTCATGATAGGCATCCAGTCGGGGTCGGTAGTTTCGGTGACCAGGATCGCGCCGTCTTTGAATTTGGCGATCTCCGAGGCGCTCTTCAGCCTGCATACCGCTCCGCTGGCGATCGCATCGCCGATCGCGAGACCAGCGAGCAGCTGCTCGCCCTTCTGTTTGAGGGCATACGTCTTTAGCGAGCTGGCCTCCTTGCGCGACTGAACGGTCTCCGGGCGAGCCTGGACGACGAAGAGTTCGCCGGTGTCGCCGTCTTTCGCCCATTCAATGTCCATCGGGCGGGCGTAGTGCGACTCGATAGCAACCGCCCACCTCGCAAGCGTCAGGATGTCCTGATCGCTGAGAGCAAAGCGTTCCCGCTCATCCTTCGGAGTGCTGATGGCCCGGGTGGTCTTTCGGCCCCGGTCACCGTAAACGATCTTCTTCTCCTTCTCCCCCAAGGTCTTCTCGATAATAGGCGCGAGTCCCTTTTGCTGGAGCAGAGCCTTGAAGACTACGTACTCGTCCGGCTCGACGATTCCCTGAACCACGGCCTCGCCAAGTCCCCAGGACGCGCTTATGAGCACCGTGTTTGGAAAGCCGGTTTCCGTATCGATGGAAAACATCACACCGGCACTGCCTCTGTCGGAGTGGATCATTCTTTGAACGCCGACCGACAGGGCAACCTTCATATGATTGAAGCCGTGGTTCTCGCGGTACACGATGGCGCGGTCGGTGAACAATGACGCAAAGCATCGGCGGACCGCATCGAGCAGATTCTTCTCACCGCGGATGTTGAGGAAGCTTTCCTGCTGGCCGGCGAAGCTCGCATCGGGCAGATCCTCGGCGGTGGCGCTGCTTCGCACTGCCACATCCAGATCTTCCTGCTGCGCGCCTTGCGAAAGCCTGCGATACGCAGTGCATATCGCCTCGGCCATCGCAGGCGGAAACTTCGCGCGTCCGATCATCTGCCGTATCCGCTTCGCGCCGGCCGCAAGCGAGAGCTTTCGCTCTCTGATAGCCTGCAGCTCCGCGCCTATCGGCTGGCGCAGTTCGTTGTCGTCCACGAACTTCCAGTAGGCGCCTGCCGTTACCGCAAAGCCGTCGGGAACAGGGATACCCTGTGCGCGCATGTTCCTGGTCATCTCTCCAAGTGACGCGTTCTTGCCTCCCAGATGCCTAATCTCGGACGAACCCTCGTCGGAGAACCAGATGATATTTTTGTCGTCCATTTTCTTGTCCTTCTGCTCCGGCAGCCTCGCTACTGCGGCTACGGATGGATCAGGCCACGCTGTGTTGTCCCCGGACCGTCAGCACCGGAACGATCGATTCGCGAACCGTACGCTCCGCGACGCTTCCAAAAATCAGGTGGCTCAATCCCTTTTCGATTAGTTCCGCGGGCCTGCCAAATTGCACGAGAAGCTTGTGCCGCACCCTTGCCAGGTGTTTTCGCGCGACCTGCTCGAGCCGGAGTTTGCCAGGTTCCGTGGAAAGCGTGACGTCGTGAGCAAGTTCGGCGAGGTTACTCATCGGTACAAACTCTACGTGCATCAAGTACAGCAGCGCGTCGTCTTTTCGGGCAAGCTTGGCCGCCTGGGTCCTGCCCGGCTTACGTCACAGCTCGAGGCTCGGAACCGCCGAGCAACCATGTGGCCCAATGGTTGACCGCCTTTTCGAGATACGACGACGCGATAGCAAGGACGGTGACCAGGGCGGCTACGACCACAATAAACTCCGACATTGGCGTACCGCGCATCCGGTCGCCAAAGTAAGTGGCATACGGCTGATGGATGAGATAGAGCCCGTAAGAATAGGCGCCCACGTATGCGAGCGCCGCATTCACCCGCGGTATCCGGCGGCTCTGCCGCGCTATCTGAGCGAGAATCACAAACAGCCCCGTGCCGAGCAACGCGTCGGCAAAAATGTACGTGAAGGAGGAATGGTAGCCATAAAACCCCGCGCCGTAGAGAGCAACGCCGCCTGCGAACACGCCCGCACTAAACAGGCGCTTATCCACCCAGGCCTGGTTTTGACGGTACCAGAGCCCGACCACCATCCCGACCGCAAACTCCCACAATCGACATCCACAGAAGGCGGTTATCACCATTCCCGACATCCGAATTACGTTGAACAGGAGAATGTATCTGATGGCGATAGTCTCGGCGGCGCAGATAAGTAGGAACCACCGCGCGCCCACCTTCTGGAGCAGACGAAAGAGCAAAGGGAAAATAAGGTACAGTTCGAGGATGAGACCGAAGAACCACCAGGCCGGATTTAGGTACTCGATTAGATCGACAGGGTAGACGCGATCGCCCACGAGACTCAGGACAAAACGGTAGTCGATCGGATCATAGCGCGCCTCAAACGGTGAGATCAGGTAAATTAAATGCGCTGTCCAGTAGACGGGAAACAACCGTAGAACGCGAGAGCGATACCATCCGCGCCAACCATGCTCAGGATTTCCGGTTCCGGCGATTGAGTAGGTCAGCACGAATCCGCTCATTACCAGAAACACCCCGACCGCGTGAAACCCAACCATCGCGACAGCGACCAAGATCGCCCGGCCTATACAGGCAAACGTCGCAACCGGCGATGACGGGCCACACTGATGGAGGAATGTCGCAAAGTAGAGCGGACGCCATGGTATTGGAAAGCGGCCTTCCGAGTACTCCTTGAAGAAGTGAAAAAAGACAATCCAGAGGATCGCGATTCCTTTGACTGCATCGATCCACTGCAAGCGCGCGGCAGCAACAACTGCAGTGTTCTGGATTCGGGGAGCTACTGAAGGCAAGGTCTTCATAGCGTTAGCAACAAGCACCCTAACCGCTTCTGTCTTTTCTATACCTGAATCAAATTGCCTCTCTCAAGGCTCGTCCAGCGGCACGAACTGTACACCCTCTTTTCGCCACTGCTTCAGGATCGCGTCGAGCGTCAAGACGTCGAACGAATCGTCATGAATCAGGCGCAAAGCCGTTTGCCGTAGTGAGGACGACAAGCAGTTGCTGACGGTTCCAGGTTTGGTGGCCTGCTTTCATAGTACGCGGACGGCCTCTTCGATTCGTCTTGCTAGGGCGGTGTAGTCCTCGCCCTCTAGACGGAGCGGTGCGCCGAATGCAACCCATGCGGCGCCCGGATGGATCATCGAGGCGCCGCGAGGGAGGATGCGGTCGAGGCCGCGCAGCCGCACTGGAATCACCGGCAGGCGCAGCCGCGCTGCCAACATCGCCGCTCCCGGCTGGAACGCCTGGATCTCGCCGGTCACCGAGAGGCCGCCTTCCGGGAAAATCAGGATGGACCAGTTGTCGCTGACCAGCTCACCGATATGACGCAGCGTCTGACGGGTGTCCGCCTCCTGCTGCGAAAGCGGAAATCCGTTGAAGAACATGGCGGCGACGAAGTAGCTCGTGCTGGCGACGAATCGGCGCCATGCCGAATAGCGCCCGGGATGGAAATGCGCGTCGAAGAATTCCTTGAGCATCGCGGGCGCGACGCGGTAGCGCCAGCGCGCAGGCAGGGCCGTGAAGATCGCCGGAACATCGAGGTAGCTCTGGTGATTGGCGGCGAAGATCACCGGCGCCTCGATCGATTCCAGGTGTTTCAGCCCTGTGACCGTGAGCTTGATTAAGAGCCGGGTCATCGGAATCGCGAATCCGGCCAGCCCGGCGCGCCGTATCACGCGTGCGGCCACGCTGCGGTTCCAGGTGCCCGGTTCGAAGGATTCCTCGGGTAGGGCCGCTGGAGCGTGCAGCATCTTCGCGAGATCCGCGACTTTGTAAGCGCCTGTGAAAACCGCCTCATCGATGGTGGCGTTGAACTGCTGCTCGAGTTCGACGAGCAGTTCGACGCGCTCGAGCGAGCTTAGCCCCAGCTGATCGAGAGTGGTCTCGCCTGTGATTGCGCGATCGGGCGCATATCTCGCGATCAGTTCGCCCAATTCGCCGGCCGGTTTGGCGGCGCCCGCCGGCGCGCCGGCATCGACCCATTTCTGGATCGCGCTGCGCTTGAGTTTGCCGGTTCCCTCGGTGCGCGGAAGGTCACCGGCGGTCCAGACTGAAGCGGCTCGGATTCTCTGATGCGTTTCGAGTCGCGCGTTGGCCAGACGGACCACTTCTTCCTTGTCGGCGCCGGGTTCAAGCACCAGCACGGCGTGAACACGATCCTTGCCGACCGCCGCGCAATCGCGCACTCCCGCAAGCGCGTTGATGACGAGTTCGACGTCCTCGGGAAAAATCTTCAGCCCGGCGGACGTGACGATCATTTCCTTCTTGCGTCCGCGGACGAACAGATGGCCGGCGTCGAGCACGCCGATGTCTCCGGTGTGGAACCATCCGTTCTCGAACGCTTTCATGCTTTCGGAAGGCGCGTTGAAGTAGCCGGGAGTGACGATGTCGCCGCGCACCAGGATTTCTCCGTCCGGAGCGATTTTGACTTCAACGCCGGGCAGCGGTTGCCCCGCACTCCCAATGGGATGCCCGTGAAACGGATGGCTGAAGCTGATGACTGGTGCAGTTTCGGTGAGACCGTATCCCTGCACGACAAGGAAGCCGAGGCGCGACCAGAACTCCTCGAGCGCAGGTTCGAGTGGCGCGCCGCCGACTACGAAGCCCCAGAACTTGAGGCCGAACATGCGATGCACGCGCCTATAGCGCCACCATCGCACCAGCCAATGCGAGTCAGCGGAAGGGGGTGCGGCAGTTTCCGGAAACCTGTGCACTACGTACTGGCGCATCACTTCGAGCATCTTGGGAACGCAGACCAGGAACGAGACGCGGCGGCGGCGAATCTGTCGCACGACCTCCTGCGGACTGTAGCCGCGCATTAGAACCACCACTCCGGGCAGCATCGGCGGGAAAAACATCGCCAGTAGCTGCCCGAACATGTGGCTCAGCGGAAGCAGGTTCAAGAAGCGCAACGGAAACAGCGGGCGCACATAGCCGCGATACTTCCTCACCTCGCGCTGGATCGGGTCGAGATCGGCCGCGAGGTTGCGATGGGTTATCACCACGCCCTTGGGAGCCGCGGTCGAACCCGAAGTGAAGACCAACTCGGCGGTATCGTCGGGAGAAATCTCGACAACGGGCGCGGGCGAGGCTGCATGCAGATCTACTTCGCACAGCCGCCAGCATGGGATGTCCAATCCGTTTGCGGGCGGATGGACGTCATCGCCAATCAACACCAGCCGCGCGCGCACCATCTGCTGCGTGTTGCACATCACCTCGGCGGAGGAGCGGTAGTCGATCGGAACTACGATGCTTCCGTTGAGCAGGCAGCCCCAGAACGCGGCGATCCATTCGGGACGAGACTCGGACCAGATGAGAACTTTGTCGCCTTTGCCGATGGACTCGCGCCGCAGCCGCTCAGCAAAGGCGCGGCTGGCGGCTGCGATCTGGTCGTAGCGATAGCCCCAGCTCCGGTATCCGTCGTAGTAAACGACGTACTCGGAGCGAATGTCGGCAAATTGGCGGAACAGGTCGAGCAGCGTGCGAATGCCCGCGCTCGATGAAGGCTTAGCTGGCTCATCCGCCGCGCGGATAGGCAGCAGAGGCGGCGCGGTATCGTCGGACATCGTACTTAATCCTGATCAGGAAAGAGGCATTTCCTGTGCCGCAAGAGATGGACCCGATCTGAATGGACCTATGCTTCCGAAGGGAACACCGGTTGCGCCCGCGGATGTGTCGTTCGGCTCCACCCTACGGCGCCACGCTCGCCGTGGCAGAACGGGCATGTTGAGCGGCTGATCGGATCGATACGTCGCGAATCACTGGACCACCTCGTCGTGTTCGGCGAAGCCCACCTGCGCGATGTCCTGAAGGCATACGCTTCGTATTACAACAAAGTCCGGCCACATCTCTCACTGGATAAAGATGCTCCGGATTTTCGGCCGACGCAAAAGATCGGCCGCATCGCAGCGATACCAATCCTCGGCGGGCTGCATCACCAATACGTCCGGGTTTAGGTTTTGACTAGGGGCGCCGACAATCAGAGCCCGCTGAGCGGTCATCGTTGAGCCGCAAGCACGGAGCGGCGCACGCCCGTTCCCAACCGAATGGTCGCTGTCAAAACCCACGAATCAGCGGCAACGGACGGCGATAGTGCGTGTTGCACTTTTTTATCGGAACGTTGCGTGGATGCATCGTCGACACGGCGCTTGAGTCGAATCTCGAATCGGTACTTCCATCCTCGCGACCCGCCTCCTCAGAACGGCTTAGCACCTAGAAACCAGCCACCTTCAATGAGTATTCCCGCGAGCTGCGCGAGCGGAAACGCCGACGCTAGCGGTACGGTACGCGTCTTGCCTATGGAGACTCGCGGCAGCAGCCTGATGGCCGCGAGTACGGGACGCGAGGGTTGATCAATGCAAAATTCGCCAATAAGCGGACCACTAACTTTAACTGAGGATCAGGTCGGCTCCTGACAGGAAATCGAAGAGCAGGAGTCGAAGCGAGAATGCGAGATCAGGGTGGACCCCGACCAACCCTCGCGAGGTGCTGTGGCTCTGTGAGGACTTCATCCTCGGTCTGCAGGAGCACGTCATCGAGACCTACGCCCACGCTTACCTGCTGAACGCGCAGATCCGTTCAACGGGCACGTTCGAAGCCTTCCTGCGCGCGCGTTTGCTTAGTGAGTCACATGGCGAGAACGACCCCTCAAGCCGAGCGCAAGCAAATCATGAAGCAAGAACGCGGACGTTAATTGGGCAGCGCTGGAACGGAAGGAGTATTGCTGCTTGGCTTTCTGTAGGTCTCATAACACATAGGGTATGGCGAACGAAGGCTAACCAAATACGTAGCTAACGGGAGGAATTAGAATGTCAGATCAGCAGGTTTCGTTTCAGCCCAGCCTGGCGGTATCGACGGTTTTTGAGCAGGTCAGGCCACTGCAAGAGCAGCTCGCTCAGATCGCGTTTATTCTGGAGCCGATGAACCAGCTTTCCGATCTTGCAAATGTGTTTGAGCCTCTCCACCAGTTCGAGGTGCAAATCAAGGATCTGGCCAAAGTGCTCGAGCCGATGCGCAATTTCCAGGACCAGCTTCGACAGGTCCTGAAGCAATTCACGCCCCTGGGGGCTCTGGATCAGGAGCTCAATCAGCTTTCTGCGGCATTCAGCGAAAGTTTGAGCCAACTTGCCGCCGCGCTCGAACCGGCGGCTACGCTCCAGGATCGACTCGCGCATCTTGCTACCGCATTTGAGCCGGCCAAGACACTGCGCCAGGAATTCTCGGCGCTGGCGCAGAGTTTCGAGCGAAGCTCAGAGGGTTTACCCCAGTAAGTTTGAAATAACAGAAAATTCAGAGCCGCGAGATCAAAGCACAGGGTCATGAACAAGCCAAAATTCGCTACAGCACGTGTCGACACGGAACGATTGGTCCGCCAGTTGCTCGACGCCTTCAATTCGCTCAAAACGACACCGGCGCCGCACATTTGCTCCTCGCCTGGAGAAGAACAACAACGACCTCTAGCCGTGCCGAGGACGCCTCTCGAGGCTTTGACGGGGGCGGTTTCAGATATCGACGCGGGAGAACCAGAACAAATCTCGGCGTTCGAAAAATCAAGCCAGCACGAAATCATCGAAGAATTCCGCGGCGACCATGAAGTTATCGAACGGCTCCGGGTGACTCCTCAGGAGCTCCAGGCGCTGTCCAGCGCATCTCTGCTCGGATCTTTGACCTGCAAGCAAGACGTGCTGTTCATGCTGCGCCAAATTCGCGAAGTCAGGAAACGCGAGGAACTGCAAGCAACCGTTCCACCCGAGCCTCTCTATGTCCCGGATGAGGATATCGAACCGTCGCAACCAGGTTTTAGCGAGATGGCTGAGCGTCTTCGCCGCGAGTCCCTGGCAAAACTGACTGAATCAGATTCATTGAGGGGTACCGATCGTCGCAGCACGCTTGGCCATTTCGGCGTCTTTTCCTCGGCACTCGTCTTGATGGCAGCAATCACTTGGAGCTGCATCAAGATGATGTTGAATTGGCGGCATTATCTGTCGCCCAAGCTAGCTGTGGCTACTAAGAACTCCGAATGCTCCGAAAAGTCTGGAGTTTTTGGATTCAGCGACGCAATATCGCCGGCATGCTTAAGCTCGAGCGATCGATCGTCTCTCGGCTTGTAAGCCGATTCCGTAGTCGGGCGGTTGTGGAGCTAGAGAACCTTGCGCTCCGTCAACCAGCTGCACGTTCTTCGCCGCCAGCGGCCGGGTCGACCCCGGCTGTTCGCCGCTTGCTCTGGGTCTTGCTCTACCGACTGTGGCCGCGCTGTCTGGAGGCGATGGTGCTGGTCAAGCCAGCAACGGTAATCCAATGGCACCGTCAGGGATTCCGCTTGTTTTGGCGTTGGCGCTCAAGATCCGGGCGGCCCTCAGTGGAGCGCGAGATTCGTGACCTGATTCGGCAGATGAGCAGCGCCAACCCGCTCTGGGGTGCGCCTCGGATCCACGGCGAACTGCTCAAGCTCGGCATCGAGGTCAGCCAAGCGACCTGTCGGAAGAGTCGTCGCCATCCCAAAAGTCGGTGGCCTGCATCATCGCTACGAACGTCTGGCCGCCTGATTCGTCCCGGATTCCTGCTCACCAATCGTTGCGCGGCGGCCCGTACGCCGTCGTCTGAGGATCTATGTATCGGAGGGAACGCAAGACGAAATCGCCCCGCTTATAGTGATGGCCGCAGGTCGAGCCTGCCCGCCGCGGCTTCGAGTGCGAGAGCGCCGGCGCTGAAATAGGGATCGAGCAGGCGCTCCTTCAAGTCTCGCACGTCGGCGCGCGTGAGCATCAGAGCGCGATAGACGCCCGCAGCACGGATATCGCCAGCCAGGCGGAAGCCGACTATCCGCCCCTTGCTCAGGAAGATCTTCCGCAACGCGTTGCCATGGCGCGATCGCAACTGCTCCTCCCCGGTCATCGCTCCGACGGCCATCACCGGCAAGCCCAGATGCTTCAGGCTGTTCATCGACTCCGCGCCTTCATAGCGAGTGTCGAAGCCAAGCAGGTTTTGGGCGACGACGCCGGCCTGAGCCACCGCATTGGGAAAGATTGCGTGAACGTAGCGCTCGCCGGTGAGCCGGTCGTACGTTTCCGCCACGTCGCCGGCGGCAAAGATGTCCGGCACGTTGGTGCGCAGGCGCTGGTCCACGCGCACGCCCCATCCAAGATCAATCCCCGAGCCGGCGAGAAACTCGACGTGCGGCTTGACGCCGGTTGCCGCTACGTACACTTCTGCTTTGAGCACCTCGCCCGATTCGAGCTGCACGCCTGTGGCCTTGCGGCTGCCGGTGAAGGCGGCAGCCTTGGTGTTCAATCGCACCTCGACGCCCCGCGCGCTTGTCGCTGAACGGACGATCTCCGCCGTCTCCGGGTCCAGCATCCGCGGCATTACCCGGTCGGCCATCTCCACCATCGTGACCGCAACTCCAAGCGCGCGCAGCAGAAGCGCGATTTCGACGCCGATGAATCCCGCGCCAACGATGACGGCTTTGCCACCCGCTTTGCCTTCCACCTGTTTGACCAGCGCGTGGGCGGCTCTGAGAGACTTGAAGTCGTAAACGCCTGGCAGGTCGTGCCCCTTCAGTGGTGCGTAGAGACTGCTGCCGGACGCGATGACCAGCCGGTCATAGCCAAGGACGTTGCCATCGTCGAGCACGACCTCCTTCGCAGCGGGCCGTACCGTCTGCACGCGCGCGTCCTCGCGATGCTCGACTTCGAGACGCCGGCAGATCTCACGGCCTTTCCAGAAAAGCGTCTCTTCACGGCCGGTCATGAAATAGTCCGCCATGGCGGGAGGCGCATAGGGCGGAAACGGTTCTGCCGAGATCATGACGATGTCGGCGGCGCGGTCGTATTGACGCAGCGTCTCCGCCACGGTGAGCCCGGCCGGCCCGGCACCGATGATCACCACCCGCATCGCGTCACCTCCCGGTCCCGGCCGGCGCATCGCGCGCCGGCCGCCTCGAGGATCTCTTTCAACCCTCTAGCTCGCGGGCCAACCAACGTGGAGCGCCTCTTCGGGCGCACGGATCGACTCGGGTGCGATGTGTGGCAGGCCGAGCGCCTTGCGTTTGGACTCGATATGGCGGCGAATGAGCACGGCCGCCTTCTCGGGGTCCGGCTCGACGGCGAACTTCGCGCCGACTACGCCTTCCAATCCGTCGGCGAGCAGTTTGACGACGTTGCGGCTGCCGAAAATCGGCGGCTGCACTCCAAGCACGGTGTATGATGCCGCTTGCGACGACGTAGGCGCCGATCGAAACCGCCTTCTCCGAGTACCACTCGGGCGCGGCACCTGCGAGCGGAAGCTGGTCGATATCGACGCCGAGGTAATTGGCAAGCGCGGCGGCAAGGGTGATGATGCGCGAGTTGTCGACGCACGATCCCATGTGCAGAACGGGCGGGATGCCCAACGCTTTGCATACCGCTTTAAGGCCCGGGCCCGCCTGTTCCGCCGCTTCAGGCACCATCTGCCCGGCCTTGCCGTTGGCCACGGCGGCGCACCCCGTGACCACTACCAGGATGTCGTTCTCGATGAGCCGGCGCGTCAGCACGACGTGGCCGTAATCCTGCGGAATCTTGGGATTGTTGCAGCCGACTACGCCGACCGCACCGCGTATCGTGCCCTGCTTGATCGCATCGACCAGCGGCGCGGGGGTTCCGCCAAGCGCGGCCAGGATCGCCTCCACCGAAAAGCCCGCCATCATCGGCATCGAATCGACCGGGATTCGCACCCGCTCGGGATTGCGATTGGCGAAGGCTTCCACCCCGCGGCGCACGATCCCCTTGCCGATCTCGATGCCGCGGTTAGGGTCAAAGCTGACATGAATCGCGCCGGGGAACTTGGCCTTGTCGGAAGTCGAAATCACCTGGGTGTGGAAGCACTTCGCCACCTCGGTCACGGCGGGCATGATGCACTGGTAATCGACCACCATCGCCTCGAGCGCCCCGGTCATGATCGCCAGTTCCTGCATCAGGTGATTACCCGCCATCGGGATGCCCACGGCGCATCAGCAGTTCATTGCCGGTGCAGCAAAGGCCCACCAGGTTGATGCCGGCCGCGCCCTTGGCCTTGGCAAGCTTGACCAGCTCGGGATCGTTCGCGGCCTGCACGATCACGTCCGAAAGCATCGGGTTATGGCCATGGAGCGCGATGTTGACGTGGTCCGCCTTGAGCGTGCCGAGGTTGACCCGCGACAGCAGCGGCTTGGGCGTCCCGAACATCACGTCGGAGAGCTCGGTCGCGATCATCGAGCCGCCCCATCCGTCGGAGAGGCTGGTGCGCAGCGCGTGCAGCAGGATGTTGACGTAGTCGTTGTCAACGCCCATGTGCGTGCGATGGAGCATCTCGACGTTCTCGCGATCGATGCCGCGGGGAGTGATGCCGAGTTTCTGCCACAGCTCGAGCCGCTTTTTCGGAACGCGCGCGAGGAAGTCCAACGACCCCTTGCGCGTGCCGAACTCCTCGAACATCGCTTCGGCCAGCTCATGCGCGACGTCATTCGGCGCCCGGCCGTCGATCGCTATTCCCCGTTCGCGGGCAAGCGCGTTGAGCTTTTCGTGGTCGACAATCCGGTAACCCGAAGTTTTGCCTTCGGCGGTGGCGTGAAACGTCTCCAGGATGTCGCGGCCGTGATCGGAGTGAGCGCAAGCGCCGGCCGCAATCGTGCGGCCCAGGTTGCGCGCCACGATGATGTCGGCATCCGCGCCGCACACCCCTTTTTGCGGTCCCTCGCCAAACGGATCGACCCGGCACGGTCCCATCGCGCAGTTGCGGCAGCTCACGCCCATCGCACAGTAGCCGCATTGCGGCTCCTGCGCCGCCAGCCGGTCCCATACCGTGGGGATATTATCCTCGCGGGCGCGATCGAGCATTTCCTGCGCGTCGCGGTTAATCGTAAGACGAGCGTGGTTGTTTTTGGAATTGAAGGTGGTCATCGGGCACCTCCTGCGACGTGCATCAGTTCGGCTCCCCACCGACGCCATCCATCAACCGTCTCGGGGGCGCCGGGGACCTCGGGTTTGATCTGCGGCGCTTGCGGCGAGCACCGTGCGCGCCTCGCGCAGGCGGCCCTCCCTCACCAAATCGTTGAGCTCGCCGTAGACCAGCGCCCCGACTTTGCACACCTCGGCGCAGGCCGGGATTTCGCCCCGCCGCACGCGATCAATGCATCCATCGCACTTGACCGCGACCACGCGCGCCGCGACTCCGTCGGACAGCGGATAATAGGTGAGCACGTCGAACGGACAAACCATCGCGCACATCGCGCACGCGATGCACTTGGCCGGCTCGACGAGTACGAGGTCGTGCTCCGCGTCGCGGAAGATCGCGGCCGTGGGACAGACCTGCTGGCACGGCGCCGGATTGCAATGGCGGCATCGGTTCGGAAACGAACTGTTAAACGCGTAGCCGGGCTCGACATGGACGCGGGTTCGCGGCGGCGGATCCTCGAATACGGCCAGCTCCGGCACGCGGCTTCGCGAATGCTCCACCGCACAGGCGAACTCGCATTGCCGACATCCGATGCAGCGCTCGGGATTGACGAAGACTGTTTTCATCGTGCCCTCCTTCGCCAGCAATCATGGGGCTGGCGCCGGGCTCGCATGCTTATTCTGCCGATACCTTGTCCTCTCGGCGCGCGGGCTCAATTTCCAGTTCACGCCTAAGCGCGGAGATGATCGCTTCGGTCTCGGCGGCCAAGGTCGGCGAAAGGTCATAGATCGCCCGGCCGCTGCGGTCGGCCTCGCGCACTTGCGGGTCGAATGACAGATGACCGAGCACCGGAAGACCGGGGGAACGCTCGGCGATAAAGGCGCGATCGGCCTCGCCCTCGGTCTTGCTGCCGACCACAAAGAGGCGATCCAGATGGATGTCGCGTGCGAGGTCGCGGATCTGCGCGGCCGTGGTCAGGCTGCGCACGGTAGGCTCGGTGACCACGAGCATCGCGTCGACTGATTCAGCGGTAGCACGGCCGAGATGCTCGACCCCGGCATACAAATCGAGTAATACGACCTCGCCGCGATCGAGCAGGATGTGCCCGACGAGCGATTTCAGCAGCGTGCTCTGCGGGCAAATGCAACCCGAGCCGCCCTTTTCGACGGCGCCGACCTGCAGCAGCAGGATGCCGCGATGCGTCACCGAAAAGCGCTCCGGGATGTCGTCGACACGCGGATTCAGCTTGAAATAGTTGCCGTAGTCGCCGGGCCGCGCCCCGGTCCGTTCAGCGATCAACTCCTTCATTTCGGCGATCGGCCTTAGATCGCCGAGCGTCTCCCGCGGAAAGCCGAGCGCCGGGCCGAGCGAGGGAGCTGGGTCAGCGTCAACCGCCAGCACCGTGTGACCTTGTGCCGCAAAGCTGTAGGCGAGCAGGCTCGTCAGCGTGGTCTTGCCCACTCCGCCTCTTCCGGTGACTGCTATCTTCATCTCGTCACCCTGCCGCCGCTGATTCTGGACGTGACCTTCCGATTGCGCCCATCTAGCGCGAGCACTCGCGCCGGCGGTCTCGAAACTTGGAATGGTCGGCAACCTTTTAGAAGCGCGTTAGTTCGCGATGCCCTACCAGCAGCTCGAACCGCCTGATAATTAGGCGCAGCAAGATGCGTTCCTTGTAGACGAACCGCGAAATGCGGCCTTTATCGTATCTGAACGGTGAGGAGACTGGGCCAAAAACGCCCACATGGCGCGAACCGAAGCATGCGAATCAGAGCATCCCGAACGTCGCTTCCAGATGCTTCGCTTTTTACGGATGGCTTTTTCGTGTCACGGGGGCTGTCGATTTTCTCGTGTTGGGGCTTGTGGCGATAGAGCGCGGCTGATCTAATCGCAGGTGTGGAGCGGGGGGTGCGGCGGATGAAGGGGATGGGGCAACTTCGCTTGGGTTAGCCCCGCGACGATGGGGAGGGCGCGCCCCACCGGCGCGCCCCACTGGAGCGATCACGCGCCATCCAGCAGTGCACCATCTAACATCCTTGATCGCATTGGTCGCTACCGGTCGTCCACAAGCAATCGTATCAGAGCAGTTCGCAGGTTATCAGATAGAGCCGCGTAAGAATTTTCTCGCGTTGTGGCTCCTCAAAACCTGATCCGGCCCAAAGCAACTTCCTGAGTTGCGCGATTGCGGCCTCGGTGATGCCCGAGCTTCGTACGGTGGACCTCGCAGCGAAACGGCGGTCGGAAGACATCGCTGGCGCGCTTTCTGGAGATCACCAGATACTGCGACCAGCCGCAGCACTCGATGCACAGCGGCTCGCTCGCACTGGACCGACCGCATAGCAATTCTTCGAGCGCTCAGGGCGGTACGTCGTCGGCCAAGTGCTGCGCGGCTACTCCTTCCAAAACGTGTGCGAAGGAGGGGATTGGCAATGGGTAAATGCCGCAAACCTAAACCCAAGTCCGAATCCGGAAGACATTTTTTACGCCGACTGCGCCAGGTATTGCACGCAGTCGAACAATCTTGGTTTATGTTTGACACAAGGAGCAGGAAACGCGTGCTGTGATCAATTTGCCTATCAGTACGCAACCGTTCCCGCTGTATGCAACAGCCTCGGCTATTGACCAAAGATGGTGTCGGTGAGTCTACGGACAACTAGAATTATCTGGTACGCCCTCGGGGGAGAGCCGGCTATGAGGAAGATGAATCTGCTAATCGGTATTCTCGGGATGCTCGCGCTTGCGAGCGCCGCATTCGGCGCCGAGATCGCCGATATCGCCTGGGACCAGTCCAACCTCGAAACTTTGCACTCGTTCGACAAGGCCGCCGTGGCGAGATTTCTCAATTCCGGGCTTGTACAGCGGCCTTTTACTGGCCGCGTAACCCGGACAATGACGAAGAGTTTGACATCGTCAGAGCCGGCGACATCAGGGGTTTTTCATGGGCCGAATCTCTCCGGGAAATAACCAGTACCAATTGGTGGTAGTGTTCCAGCCTCTTGGCAGTTCCGGCGCTAACAGTATGGCAATCTACAGCCGGGACTCCTCCGGGAAGATAAGCGAGCAAGAGATTCCCGGCCATGCGCATCCGGCTCGAAGGATGGAAGGACCGCCCTTACATTCCCAAGGTCATTCAAGACCTCAACGGCGACGGCAAGGACGAGCTGGTCATTCCCGTCCAGCTTGGCTCCGGCCTATATGGCGCTGCGCCAGTGGCTATATGGCCCAAGGTCTATCGACTGCAGAACGGGAAATACGTGGAGGCGAGCCGCGATTTCGCCAAATTCTATGACACCCAAGTGCTGCCGGAACTAAACAGCGAAATCGCCGACTTCCGTGAGGGGGCGGCGCGCGAGGCTCAGAGCGAGCCTGGCGCGCGGATGATAAATCGGGGGCAGAAGATGATGCTGGACACGGCCATCATCACTCGGGACAAGATCCTGCGCGTGATCGGCCGCGACCCCAAGGCGGGCGAACAACAGGCGCGCGAATGGGTAACCGGCCCGGAGCGGACCGGACCCATGGAATGCCACGATAGTATTTGGTGACATGGGAGACCACGAAGAAGATCTGCTCGCGGCGAGGCTCGAACTGCAGCGCGAGATTGACGCCGCGAGGAAAGCGCTTAGTGAACGTAAATAAAAATCGCTGCCTCGCCTGCTATTCCGCCGACCCCTATCCCCGCACGGCCCCTTAGCAACGGCGCCTATGAAGAAGATAGCGATCGCCGTTCTCGGAATGCTCGCGCTTGCAAGCGCCGCCTTCGGGGCCAAGATCGCCGATATCGCCTGGGACCAGTCCAACCTCGAAACCCTGCGCTCGTTCGACAAGGCCGCCGTGGCGAGATTTCTTGAATCCGAGGTAGAGAAGCTTGCCATTGATCCGCTACCTAACGGCCGTTTTGATGAGAACGTCACGGCCGGCGACATCCAGGAATTTACGTGGGCCAATCTTTTTGGAGGTCCGCGGTACCAATTGGTGGTAGTCTCTGGTCCTCTTGGCAGTGGGGGTGTCAACTATTTGGTAATTTACACCCGGAATTCTGCTGGCAAGATTAACGAGCAGACGATTAAAGGCCAGGCCATCCACCTCGAGGGATAGAAGAACCGCCCCTACATTCCCAAGGTCATTCAAGACCTCAGCGGGGATGGCAAGGACGAGTTGGTCATCCCCGAGTATCTTGGCTCTGCCGGAGATAGCGGTTCGCCAAGCGCCATGGCGGATCTTATCGACTTCAGAACGGGAAGTACGTGGACCGTTAATGCCAATGCAAACGAACCGCAGCGTAGCTGATGGGCTCCATACTCTTGGACCGCTGCCGCCCCCCATGGTCAGCGCTCAGACGCTGGCCAGCGCGAGCAGCTTGTCCCGCTCTCAACAGAACGCGCAGCGGGGCCGGACCCCTTCCACCGGCCCAATGCGATTCGTTCCCGTGTCGTGAAACTACTCCGCGGCCTTCGCCTTCCGAGCGCGTGTGGCCCTTCTTGGCCCGGGCGGCCGAACCATAGCGCTTCTTGAAGCAGGCGCGGCACCGAGCATCGCGTCTCTTCTTGAAGGACGGTGAGAGATCATCGCTGCCGCAATATCTGCAGACCAACTTCTCCGCCTTGGACGTCGCCCGCGATGGCCGCGGTAGCCGTCGTGCGGCCTGCCTGGTTTTAGAGGGCAGAGCGGCCTTCGGCTTGGTAGCAACCGCCTTTTTCTTGCGGGCGCTGCCGGTTCAGCGACCGGAGATGGGCTTGGCAGACTAGCCGGAATCTTTTCGACTCTCGTTGACGAACGCTCCCGCCGCGTGTTTCGTATCCGTGTTCATGTGAGACTCCTTCTCGGGCCGGGGTTTTGGCGCCTCCGGCCGTCGTCAGCAGTCATTGCTCTGTCGCGGCGGTGATGGAAGCGATGTCACGAAGCCTCACGATCAAGATTCCGTAGGTGATCGAAGAGAAGGCGATGTTTCGGTTGCCGTCCGTACGACGCTCGCTGAGTGACGCGACCCTTTGGAGAGATTCGCCGCTGCGCGGAAATTGCGTGATTTTTCACCGTCTTTGGAGCGTTTGATACTGGACTTCCTGCGCCAAGCGAGCGGTCATGGTGTGAGGAGGAACGCCATGACCAACCCGGTACAGCGCGTCCAATTGGCCGACCTGACGCACGCCGACAAGCCTACCCTGGTCGCCATCTGGACCCGCTTGAACGGCCAGCCGCCCGGCTTCAGGGCCAGCCGCGAGCTGCTCATCCTGGCGCTGGCCTGGGAGGTCCAGGCGCGCAAGTACGGCGGCCTGAAGCCCAGTGTCCGCCGACGCATGGATCGATCGGCAAAAGCCTACCTGCACGGCGGCGCAATCGATCTTGATCCGCCACTTCGTTATCGGCCCGGCACCGTCCTAATCCGGGAGTGGAAGGGCACTCGCCATGCGGTAACCATTCTGGAAGAAGGCTACAGCTACAACGGCAAGACCTATGGGAGCCTCTCGCAGGTCGCGCGCGAGATAACCGGCAGCCGTTGGAATGGCCCGGCCTTTTTCGGCTTTCGCAAAGGCGCCGGTCGCGAGGCGGAGGTGGTTGCCGATGGCGACTAAGGCTTCGCTCAAGTGGTGCGCGGTCTATACGCGGAAATCATCGGAGGAAGGACTGGAACAGCAATTCAATTCCCTTGATGCGCAGCGCGAGGCCGGCGAGGCGTACGTCAAGAGCCAAAGCCAGGAAGGCTGGAAGCTAATCCGCGCGCGCTACGACGATGGAGGGTATTCGGGTGGCAATCTGGAGCGGCCCGCGCTCCAGCGTCTGCTCGCCGATATTCGGGCCGGCAAGGTCCACATCGTCGTGGTGTACAAGGTCGATCGCCTGACGCGATCGCTGAGCGACTTCGCCAAACTGATCGAGGTGTTCGAGCACCACGCTGTGTCGTTCGTCTCGGTGACGCAGCAATTCAACACCACCACCTCGATGGGCCGCCTCACGCTGAACGTCCTGCTGTCGTTCGCGCAATCCGAGCGCGAAGTAACGGGCGAGCGGATCCGCGACAAGATCGCCGCCTGCAAGCGCAAGGGTTTGTGGATGGGCGGCACGGTGGCGCTGGGCTACGACGCTCGCGATCGCCGCCTGGTGATCAACCCAGGTAAAGCCGAGACCGTGCGTAATTTTTCCGGCGCTGCTTGCAGTGCGGTGGCTCTCTCGGATGAGATCCGGGTAGCAGCCCCGGTACGTCTGACAAGATTATCTGTAAGCGTGCTAAGTTATGAGAGGGTTTCCCTAAACCTCCTTAGAGGGAAAATTAGAAAAAATGCCGCAAATCCCTGCATCTTCGATTGAGTCGCTGCGCGAGGTCGCGAAGATCCTGTCCGAACAAAAAAGGAGACGAAATGAATTCCTCAAAGAGGGCGTTAAGACTGTCCCTGTAAAGGACGAAGTCCTCGAAAGGCTCGTCGGCATAGGAGGATGGGAAGAGCACCAGATTATGAGCTGCCATCCCGGCTATGACCTTGACGGAAAGATAAGATCTCTTCAGAGGGCGCTGGAGACATACTGGAGATGCCATGCAGACCTGATAACAAAGACTCGACGAGTTCAACGCGGCCTCGAAAGATGGAACACTATTCTTGCGACCACGAAGGTCCGAACTCAGGGAACATGAGAAGGCATGTCGCAAAGAGATTTTTGCACTATCCGGCGCTGCGGCAGCTCTTGTCGGGTTGGCTCGCCATGTGAAAGAAATTATTCCCGAATTCGACGAGATGCGCGCAAAAAATTTTGACGGAAGACAGCACGAATTCATCAAAGAGCTTCGCAATAGGCTCAATCATGTAACGTTTCTGGAGGCTGACTGGTCGATCAAGGACATGGGGCCGGGGCAGACCAGTCATTTCGAATTTAAAGCGGCTGAACTTCTGCGGGATGGTAAGTTCAACGCTGCGGCGCAAACCTACATCCGGGGGCAGCAAGAGCGCATCGACGTAAGGAGCCTGTTTGAGACATATGGCAAGAGTGTACAAAATTTCTATGCGTGGCTGATGCCAGAAATCGAGGACCGGCTTCCCGATGAAGTACGGGACTACCGACGATGCATCCGGGCGCGGCGAGCTAGCTCGGCAAGGTCTTGGTATCAAATACTTTTCACCCAGGTGGTTAAGCCGGAAACCAACCTATATGGCCACCTGCAGAAATATCTCACGCCGGAAGAGTTGGAGGAAATCAACGCCTTGCCGCGCGGCTCCAAGCGGCAGATCGATCGCATTATCGATATTGTCGATGAGTATGGCGCCTGTAACGACGAGTTGAGAGAGTTGGTCTATAAAGCCTTCGGCGCAGTGGCGTGACGGCGCTTCCTCGGGCCAAACGCCTCCTTTGGGCTTTTTCAAAAGCCGACGCCAGATGGACCGTGAGCAATCCGAGGTAAACTGCCAAAACGCCGCCGCGTTTGAATCTCCGATTGAAAGACTCGGTGGCGGATGACCCAGTCCGATGCCAACCCCCCTCTGCATTTGAAACGGCGGTTTGAGGCCCGTCAACCTGTCAACCGGTTGACACTTGAGCGGCGGTTGACACGCGGTGGTTGACACGCGGCCGTTGACAAAAGAGGGCTTTTGCATAAAACACTGTTTCTTTCTAGAAAAACGTTATCTGTTTCTTCGGGTAGTGGGTCAGTTCAAACCCCGGCTTTGTTGGCAGCTGCGGTGGGCGTACTCTCCCCAAAGAAGGGCTGGTTTGGTCGGTTATCTTGGGAGATGTCGGTTAAGAGCGGACGTGAGCGATCGAGATGCCAACCGTCAGATTGACGCTTATCGTTGTGGGCACCGCTGCCTATTTCGGCTTGGCCGTCCTCGGCTGGGGCGGGCTTGCGGCTTTCTTCTCCCACCCGGCGCTGATCGCGCTCGCGGTCGCGGTCTCCGTAATGGCTGGCGTATCGCTCTTCGCGGGCGGAAATCTGAGCCCAGGGGTGCGCGAGGATCGTGGCAACCGCTGGGTCATCGTAGCCTTTGCGCTGATCGGGCTGCTGGACGCCTATCTGCCGGCCTACGCGGACCGGAAGGAGTTCTGGACCATCGACGGCGATACCATTCGCTGGCTTGGCGTCGTGCTCTTCGCTGCCGGTGGTGCGCTGCGGATCTGGCCGGTCTTTGTGCTCGGCCCTCGATTCAGCGGGCTGGTCGCCATCCAGCCCAGGCATACGCTGGTAACCAGCGGCGTCTATGGTGTCATCCGCCACCCCAGCTATCTGGGGTTGCTCGTCAACTCGCTGGGGTGGGGCCTGGCCTTTCGTTCCGGGGTCGGCGTGCTGCTCACGGCGCTCATGATACTGCCGCTCCTCGCGCGCATCCGTGCGGAAGAGCGGCTGCTGCGCACGCAGTTTGGCGACGAGTACGATGCGTACTGCGCCCGGACATCACGGCTCGTTCCCAGGCTCTATTAGCGGTTCAAGCGAGTTTCTAGCGGACTCGCAATTTGTCAATCGCTCCGTTCATTAAAACCGACCCGCTACCCAGCGTTCGGACGGCGTCGAATCGGGGCAGGAACTGCTCGCCTAGGCTGTTGATTAATGCCTGAAGAGTCCAAAAGCGAAAACGCGGCGCGCGTGACAAGCCTGATTCTTCAAGGGTCGCTCCATCAAACAAGTGCCTATTCAACTAGTTTATCACCAGCGCACCCTGCTAACTCTAAGCCGGATCGTCTAGCCTACCCGACATGAGAGCGCCGGAGAGAAAATCCCTCACTGAAGCGGCCGGATAGACCGGTTGCGCCGGAGTAAAAATCCGGCAGCAGAAAGCTCTTTGCCGGAGAGCGGCAGAGGGGCGGAGGGATGAAGGGCGTGGAGCTGTACGGACAGGTTCGACGAGCGGTGTACGTGGAGGGGATGAGCCGGCGGGAGGCGGCGCGGCGGTTTGGGATCGACCCGCGGACGGTGGCGAAGATGCTGGCGTTCTCGGTGCCGCCGGGGTACCGGCGCAGCCGGCCGCCGGCGCGGCCCAAGCTGGATCCGTTTGTCGGGATCATCGACCGGATCCTGGAGGAGGATAAGGGGCAGCCGGCGAAGCAGCGGCACACGTCGAAGCGGATCTTCGAGCGGCTGCGCGACGAGCACGGCTACGCTGGCGGGATGACGATCGTCAAGGACTACGTGCACGAGCAGCGTCAGCGGCAGCGGGAGATGTTCGTGCCGTTGCGGCATGATCCTGGGCACGCGCAGGTTGATTTCGGCGAGGCGCTGGCGGTGATCGGCGGGGTGGAGCGGAAGATCCACTTCTTCGCGATGGACCTGCCGCACAGCGACGCCTGGTTCGTGCAGGCTTATCCGGCGGAGACGACGGAGGCGTTCTGCGAAGGGCACAACGCGGCGTTCGAGTTCTTCGGCGGGGTGCCGGCGTCGATCCTGTACGACAACACAACGCTGGCGGTGGCGCGGATCCTGGGGGATGGCGACACGGCAACGGACGCGGGTGTTCAGCGAACTGCAGTCGCACTACCTGTTCGCCGATCGGTTCGGGCGGCCTGGCAAGGGCAACGACAAGGGCAAGGTTGAGGGTCTGGTCGGTACGCGCGGCGGAACTTCCTGGTGCCGATCCCACATGCGGCCAGCTTTGCCGACGCTGAACGAGCAGTTGCTGGAGGATTGCCGCCGCCGTTTCGAGCGACCGGCTGCGCGGCCACGAGGAGACGATCGGTGAGCGGCTGGTGCGGGATCTGGCTGCTTCCATGCCGCTGCCGGCGACGCCCTACGAAGCGTGCGAAAAGCAGGCCGGCGCGGGTGAGTTCGTTGTCGCTGGTGCGCTATCGCGGCAACGACTACTCGGTGCCGACCGCCTACGGCCACCGTGAGGTGCTGGTCCGTGGCTACGTCCACCAGGTGGTGATCGCCTGCGGCGCCGAGGTCATCGCCCGGCATGCCCGCTCCTATGAGCGGGAAGACTTCGTCTTCGATCCGCTGCACTACCTGGCGCTGCTGGAGCGCAAGATCGGCGCCCTCGACCAGGCGGCGCCGCTGGCCGGCTGGGAATTGCCCGAGGAGTTCGCGACCCTGCGCCGCCTGCTGGAGGCGCGCATGGGCAAGCCAGGCAAGCGCGAGTTCGTGCAGGTGCTGCGCCTGCTGGAGGTGTTTCGCCTCGAGGATGTCGCGGCCGGCGTGCGCGATGCCATTGATCGCGGCGTGATCGGCTTCGATGCGGTGAAGCATCTGGTGCTGTGCCGGATCGAACGGCGACCGCCGCGGCTCGACCTGACGGTCTATCCCTACCTGCCGCGAGGCGACCGTGGCGACCACCTCGGCGCAGACCTACCTGGGTCTGCTCAGCGGGAGTGGCGTCATGACCGACACGCCCGCAGGTTCTGCTCGCCCATCACCTGAAGGCGCTGAAGCTGCCGACCTTCCTGCGCGAGTACGACAAGCTCGCCCGGCAGTGCGCCGCCGAAGGCGTCGATCACTCCCGCTACCTGCTGCGGCTGGCCGAACTGGAGCTGATCGAGCGCGAGCGGCGGATGGTCGAGCGGCGGATCAAGGAGGCCAGGTTCCCGGCGGTCAAAAGCCTCGACAGCTTCGACTTCCTGGCCCTGCCGTCGCTCAACAAGGCCCTGGTGCTGGAGCTGGCCCGCTGCGAATACGTCGCCCGCCGGGAGAACATCATCGCGGTCGGCAACAGCGGCACCGGCAAGACTCATGTGGCGCTCGGTCTGGGGCTGGCGGCCTGCCAGAAGGGCTCGTCGGTCGGCTTCACCACGGCGGCGGCCCTGGTCCACGAGCTGATCGAGGCGCGCGACGAGAAGCGACTGCTGCGGCTGCAACGCCAGCTTGCCGGCTACAAGCTGCTGATCATCGACGAACTCGGCTACGTGCCGCTGTCGCAGACCGGCGCCGAGCTGCTGTTCGAGGTGTTCAGCCAACGCTACGAGCGCGGCTCGACCATCGTCACCAGCAACCTGCCGTTCGATGAATGGACCAGCGTGTTCGCCTCCGAGCGGCTCACCGGCGCGCTGCTCGATCGGCTGACCCACCACGTCCACATCCTGGAAATGAACGGCGACAGCTATCGGCTCAAGCAGAGCAAGCGCCGCATCAGTGACGATCAACCGCCGCGAGATCCCGGATAAGACCGCGCCGCTCGCGGCTCGACGACATTAGTTATTCGCTGCATTAGCGAGGGGGCGATCCCCCTCGCGCTCCCCCTGCCAGAAGCCAACCACCATTCCCATTGCCCCCCTCCAACTGATGCATTTTTGCTCTGGCCACTGATGTAGTTTTCCCCCGGTGTTGACACGCGGTTCTGGAACTAGAGGTCCTCGCCCTGCGCCATCAGCTAAACGGAATCGGCAAGCAAGCACAGAAACGATCGAACGCACGAGCGTGAGCATGCCGGCGACATTACGGCGGTGAATCTCAAAACTCTAGACTTTTCGCCGCTTTCGAAGTTTTTAGTAACCACAGCCCCACCTGGGGCAAAACATTAACCTCGGACTCTACTCATAAATGCGCCTACGTCGGGGAGCAGGCCAGGCGCATAGTGGCGAATGGCAGCGATTTCTCGATAGCTGCGGCCGCCCCGCTCATTTTTCTAACGACGGAGCTGCGATCGGGCCTGCCGCGCTCAGCCGTTCGGGTGCAAGAGGCGCCAGATGTATTCCGACTTGAGCGGGAGGCTGGTGATCTTTATCCCGAATGGAGCGAGGGCGTCCTCCACCGCGTTGGCGAGGACCGCGGGGCACATGCCCGGGATGCCCTCGCCCTTGCCCTTCGAGCCCAATGGCGTATGCGGGGAGGGACAGCCGTAGTGAATGACCTCAACATTCGGCATATCCAAAGCCGAGAGCATATGGTAATCCAGCAGCGTGCAGGTGAGCTGTTGGCCATTTTCGTCGTAGATGTATTCCTCGGTGGTGGCGTTGCCGATTCCCATCATGACGCCGCCATGAATCTGTCCTCGCACGATCATGGGGTTGATCGGCACCCCGGCATCGGACACTGCCACATAGCGCAAAATCTTGAAGCGGCCCGTTTCCGGGACCGCCTCAACCGTGGCCACGTGGACGTTGCAACTGTGCATACCCGGGGTCGGTGCCTCGAAGTATGATGTGTGTTCCAGCCCGGCTTCCATTCCGGGAGGCAGCTCTGTCGGCGCGAGTACCGCCGCGTGGGCGATCTCACGCAGCGATACCCGCTTGGCCGGATCGTTGGACCATATGATCTCGCCATCTTCAAATCGAAACTCGTCCCGTCCAGGCGCGTCTTGAGGAATTCGAAGGAGATGCGCCGCGATCGCGCAAATTTTTGCTCGCAGGGCACGCGCGGCAAGCACCGCAGCGCTGAGCGTATAGGACGATCCGCGACTTCCGATGGTGCCGGTCGAAAACGGCGTGGAAAATGTATCGCCGTAGGTTACGTAGACATCGTCTGGCGTAAGCCCGAGTTCTCCCGCGACCGCCTGAGCGAAGGTGGTCTCATGGCCTTGGCCGTGCGGGGCGTCGCCTTCCGCTACCTGGACCTTGCCGTGAGCATCGAAGCGAACGGTGGCTGAACCGAATCCCGGTGCATGTTCCATCTCAACCAGAACGTCGGAGGACACGCCGGACATCTCCACGCCCATACTGAAGCCCACGCCGAGATAACGACCCTGTTCTCTCGCCCTGGCTTGCTCGGCACGGAAAGCGTCGTAGCCGATGGTGGCTGCGGCTTTATCCAGGGCTCCCAGAAAGTCACCGCTGTTGACGTGGACACCCAGCGGGTCGTGTAGGGAAAAGTCTTGATCGCATTTCTGCGCCTCATCTCCAGCGGATTTATCCCGAGACGGCGTGCGGCTATATCCAGGATCCGATCTATCGCAAAGCGGCCGGGGTAGGTGCCAAACGAGCGGACTGGTGTAATGGATGCTTTGTTGGTTACCAAGCACGTCAAATCTATGTCCACCGAACGGATGTCATTACCGTTCGGCAAGTACATGGCTCCGAGAAACGGCATGAGGAAGCCGACGTAGATGCCGATGCAAGCGG
>CAWDLC010000024.1:0-10997 GCA_963803045.1 Binataceae bacterium (SeqCode)
AAACGTGTAGGCGAGCAGGCTCGCGAGCGTGGTCTTGCCCACCCCGCCTCTTCCAGTGACTGCTATTTTCATCTCGGCACCTTGCTAGCCGCTAGTTCTAGATGTGCCCTTCCGATTGCGCGTTGTGCCCATCTAGCGCGGGCATTCCCGCCGGTGGTTTCGAAGCTTGAAATGCTCGGCAACCGTTAAGGGCGCATTCGTTCGCAATGCCCTGCCAGCAGCTCGAACCGCGTAATAATTAGGGAAGGAGCAAGATGCGTTCCTCGTAACGACCCGCGAAAAGCCGCCTTTGTCGGCCCGAACAGCGAAGAGCGCTGGGCCAAAAGCGCCCACGTGGCGCGAAACGAAACACGCGAATCAGAGCCATCGTGGCGAAATCGGCGCTCGCCTACGTCGACCAAAAGCAGGTCTCGGTGTGAACGTAGCCGCATCGGCCACCGCTTCGCTCGTGAACCCATGCGCGATTGCGTTCGACCCACTCGCGGTAGCGAATGAGCGTGTCGTCGCCGGTCGCCTTAACTACGACATCATGAGTCGCGCCACCCGGTGAATCGGTGACGGTAAGCACAACGTGAGCACAACTTCGGCGCCGGCCTGATGTACTAACAGCCGTGCTGGAGAGACGTCTCGTGTCACGGGCTGGTTGTTCACGGCGGCGATCGCTGCACCTTCACCGACGTTGACTCCTGGCCGGACCAGAGGCGGAGGGTTGCGCGAGTCCGACGGATCGCCGCGGACGACATGCGTGATTCGCCAGGCCGCTGAGCTCTCCTCCCACGCGATGTCGGCGCCGAGAAAGCCGATCGGATACAGCGGCGATTTTCGGAAGTCTCCGCCGAACGCGTACGCGTGGCTCGCACCGAGTTCGCCCTGCCTCTCCCACAGCAAACCCTCGAACTCGCCGCGGCTCCCGACCCTCTCGACCAGCAGCAGATACTGGCCATAGACCGCCTTCCAGTCGACGTCAGCCATGTCCTGGAACCAGTACTGTTCGCGCTGCAACCGCCAGGCCTCGCGATACATCTGTCTCCCTCAACATCGAGGACTCGCTGGCGGAGCGAATGAAATTAGAACTGTCGGTGTCAGTCGAACCAATTCAATTAGCAAGACCCCCCTACTGCTCAAATTGAGAGCCGAGCACTACATTGCCAGACTGGTGAGCGGTAATTTACCGAGCATCCGCAGGGGTTATTCCGCGCAGGTGTGCTTGATGTGTCCCGCCCAACAGGGCACCGGAGAATCTCAAATTCGGCCGGCAGCGGCTGATTTATGCTCGATTCTCTCTGTGGAGAACCCCACGCGCTCGATCCTGGCCGGCACGTGCTTGTGAAACGGCGTACCCGCGATCCAGTCGCGATCCTCGGATGCCGTCAGCTCGTTCGGCGGCACGCCATGCAAAAACTCCTGCCCTTCGCGATCGGGGTACCACAGCCCCGACCCGTTTGGCAGCGCGACGTGTCCGGGCAGCATGCTGTCGGTCACCTCGACAACCGTCTCCGTGCTGGCTCGCTTCGTGATCACGCGCACGCGGCCGCCGCTTTCGACTCCAAGCTCAGACGCGTCAATCGGACTCATCCAGAGCGCACCCAGTGGATCCTTGGGCCGCCATTGAGGATCGCGAATGACGGTGTTCGCGGTCGAGGAGCGTCGTTGACCTGCTGACAGCACAAACGGGAACTCGGCGTTGTGCGTCGGATGCTCATCGCGCAGCGACTTGAGTTCATTCATCAATTCGGAAATCGTCAGATTAATCTGCCCATCCGGAATCCGCCGCCAAGTCTCAGCGTACGGATCGACGCTGATCACAACTCCGGAGCGATTCTTCAGCATCGCGTCGAATAGAGCGTCGCCGAGCTCATGGGCTTCGCCGCTGAACCCAGCGCGGCGGAGCGATTCCGGATATCTGCGCGCGAAGTTTTGCGACACTCCCCACAGAGATGCCGCGTTCTCGTTGCCGGCGCCAAGTGTCGGGCCGAGCGTCTCGTAGAGAAGGACGGTCATGACCGCCGCCAGGTGCGGCCGCTCGGAGACGACCCGCTGTAACTCCGTCGCGAAGGGGCTGCGTCCCCTGGCCGCCGCCGCGCGCAGCGGCGCGACGTCCGCGTCGGTAATCGCGCCTATCGCGCGAACCAGCCGGCGATGAATCTCACCTTCGGCAAGGGTTCCGGGCTGCGGATCGAGAATCGGGGCGCGCAACGTGAAGGTGTTCGCTGTGGTGGTATCCGTCTGAAATTCGGCGCCGAAGAAGGTCGCTTCCCATTTTTCGTATTGCGACGACGCTGGGAGCACGTAGCTTGCCAGCCGCGCGCTCTCGGTCATCGCAACGTCGATGCACACAACGAATTCGAGCGCCTCAAGAGCCTTGCGCATCCGCGCGCTGTCGGCGACCGAGTGAACCGGGTTGGCGCTTTCGATGATCATTGCGCGAAAGCGTTTCGGATGGTCGGTCAGGATTTCATCGGGAATCACATTGGCGGGGACCAGACCACCGATAATGCGATGTCCGCCGACGGGGCTCGTATAGGCCGCAACCCGGCCGCTAGTCAGCCCGATGAGACTCGTGCCCGCGTTCATCCCGCCCCGCTTCCCGACATTTCCGGTCAGCACGGAGAGCAGTTTTTCCAGATACGAGTTGAGCGTGCTGTGGAGCGACTGCTCGATGCCGAGGTCTTCGTAGACCGAAACGCTCGATGCGCGCGCGATTCGGCACGCCACCTCGCGCACGGACTCCTCGGTGAGGCCGGCGCGGGCACAGTAGTCGGCGACGGGGACGTCCTTCAGCGTCGCGGTCAGCTCATCGCCGTCGCGCGTGTGATCGCGGATGAAGTCGTGATCGATCAGATCCTCCTGCACCAGCGCGCCGAGAATCGCGGCGAGGCAGAATGCGTCGGTGCCCGGACGAACACGGAGATGGTAGTCTGCCATCTGTGCGGTTTCGGTCCGGCGCGGATCGATCACAATCAGCGCACGATTCGGATCGGACGATATGTCGCGTAATACCGGGCGTGCGCGCTGAAAGCCGTGCGACTGCCACGGATTCTTGCCCACGAATACCGCCACCTCCGCATGCTCGTAGTCGCCGTTGAGGCGCGCACCGCAGAGCATCTCGTCGACCCAGAATTCTCCGGTCTTTTCCTGGGCGAGCGCGTTGGACGAAAAGACTCCGCCGAGCGCGCGCTTCGTCGCTGCTCCATAACTGCCGACCAGATGGTTTCCCTGGCCGCCACCGCCGTAATAGAAGATGCTCGGGCCGCCCCACTTGTCGCGCACTCGCATGAGACCAGCGGCGACCTCGCGAATCGCGGTGTCCCAGTCTATCTCTTCAAATGTGCCGTCAGCCCTGCGGCGCAGCGGCGCGGTCAACCGATCCCGCCCGTTCTGGTAGTAGTCGAGGCGCTGGGCCTTTTCGCAAGCGTAGCCGCGCGAGGCGACGTGCGCGCGATTGCCGCGGACGCGCGCGATATGGCGCCCGTCGAGCTTGACCTCGATTCCGCAGTTGACGGAACACAGGATGCACGCGGTCGGCCGCCATTCATCGCTCATATGAGAACTCCTTCGGGTCCGCGCGTTCTTGACTAACTTCTATTTTGGAACTTACTATTGAGTCAAGAACAAGCCGGCACCCTCAACGATGCGCTGGAACGAAATCAACACGATGACCTGCTCGGTCGCGCGGACGCTGTCGGTCGTCGGCGATCGATGGACGATGCTCATTATCCGCGACGCCTTCCTCGGAATCCGGCGGTTCGATGGCTTGCGCGACGACCTCGGCATGACGCCTCATCGTCTGTCCGATCGGCTTCGCAAGCTGGTGCGCGACGGCATCCTGAGCCGGATTGAATACCAGAAGCGGCCGCGCCGATTCGAGTATCGACTTACGGAGAAGGGCATTGACCTCTACCCGCTTCTCGTCGCGATGATCACGTGGGGCGACCACTGGATGGCAGGGGACGCGGGCGTGCCGGTCGAACTGGTCCATCGGCGGTGCGGTCACGCGATCAATCCGAAGCTCACTTGCCCCAGTTGCAGCGAGACGATAGTGCCGCGTGAGATGAGCGCGCGTCCGGGTCCCGCACTCAGGACGCGTGGATTGCCCGGACAACAAACTCATGCGGCGCGAAGCGATGCGGGCCTGCGAAAGGCGAAAGGAGTCTCGCGGTGATCCGCAAGTTCAAGTCTGAGGCCGAGATCTACGAGTCGCTGAGCTGCCTGCCGATGGCGGCGGGCGAAAGCTCCATGCGCTCGGAATAAAAATCGGGCTCGCGCAATGGCAACAGCTCGGGCGCGGGGAGCTGTCGCTCCTCAAAACCTAATCCGCGCCGGCGCGAACGCGAATAGTCCATCTGGCCCGCCCTTAAAATAACAGCGTGATGATTGACTAGCGCGCGATAACCACCGTACGTCGACCGCCGCTTGTCAACCGCCGTATGGGTGTCAACCGGTTGACAGGTTGACGGAGAGCAGTACGCATCGGACCGCGCCATCCGCCAATCAGTCTTCGCATTCAGAGATTCTCCGCGGAGTTGGCCGGAAATCCGCGCATAGAGGAAACACCGCACAAAACCCGGCACCGTTCGAGGCGAAGGAATCGCGATGTTGTCAGGCTCAGCATCGCTCTTAACGGAGCAGAAAACCACGGCCCGCGCGACCGTGCGTCCCGAATCAGCAAGCCGCTCGGATCGTCGGGCTGCGTCCTCTCCCACGCAACCCGATCGGGTGCTTTGAGCGATAGCTGTGCGATCCTTCTATCGCGAGAGGCGCAGAAGAATCTTCGAGGCGATCGTCTGGAACACCTGCGTCAGGTCCGCAGAGCTAGACGCAAACACCGCCTCTCCTGCCGGCAGGTTGGGATTGTAGGTGGCGGCGGAGGGATCGTTGGCGACCTCCCGGAGGAATTCCTGGGCGACCGGTTGGTTGGTGATCGCGTCTCCCATGCCGATCGCGTAAACATAGACACCCTGGGACAGCAGGCCGGTGGTGGGGTTGGTGGACACCTGGGCCGCGCGATACATCGCGTCGCTGCCCAGCGTTTGGCCGGAGGCCGGCGTTGGGCCGCCGCAATACTCGATATTAAAATTCGCGCCCACGACCAGCGGTTCGCTCACGCCAGTCTGCTGATCCGGAAAATTCTGAGGAAGTTGCGCAGTTTTGGTGCTTGACCCACAGCCGCTTGTTGGTGCGCTACAGTTATTATCTGTTGTGCTGCAGGTGGCGGGATTAAAGAACACAGCCTGTTGTGCGGTGCACAAACTCAGCGATTCGTCGCCCGGATCGCAGCCGCAATACAGGAGCTTGGCTGTGGTTGGTGTTCCGCCCTTGGTAGCCGCCGGACACGTCAGAGTGTCCTCTTGTATATTCGGCCAGCCGTCGGTGAAAAATACCAGCACTTTGATCACGTTCTCACCCGCCGTCACCTTCGCGTACTGGTCGGCGATCTGAGTCTGCCCATCCAACAGTCCCGCTTGCGAATTGGTGTAGTTGATAATTCCACCTGCCCAGAATTTTTGAGCGACCGCAGTGTCGATTGCGTCCTTGAAGGGCTGCGTATTGGGAACATCCACCACTGCGGATGATCCAAAAGTGACCATTGAGACCCAATCGATCGTATCGTTATTGTTCGGGTCGAAGTCAGCGATGAAGGCTTCGACCGCGGGCGCGAGCGCCGTCGATCCGCCATTTTGTTCCATCGAGTACGATATATCGAGCACCAGCGACATGATCATTGGGTTGCGTTGAGCCGTGGCAGACGCGCTGACGGTCAAAGTATCGTAGTTGGTGGTGACTCCGGGAATGATGGACAATGCGCGCAGGAAGTAAGTGTTGATCGTGGCCGTGGCACTGACGTTGACAATCGTATTGTTGTTGGAGTCCAAGCTGAAGCATATGCTGGGCGTCGGAGTAGTACCTTGGCCGGGTATTGACTTATAATTGACGTTGAACGTATCCAGCCCGACCGTTGCTGCTCCACCGGTTAGACTGCAATTGGGGAGACTCCCAGTCCCCAGGTTGATGTTTTTCATCGTCGTAAGTGCTGCCGCATCCACTGCTTTGGAGAGGGTCGTCTTGGTGACGTAAGCCAGACCGAGGTCAAGCCCGAAACCGGCGAACACGATCAGGATAGGTATGAGGAGAGCGAGCAACAGGAAAACTTGCCCATGCTCTTTTTTTCTATTTTTCCCCTGATGCAAGAGATTCACCTGATCCTTGTCCTCAGAAATATGCGATGTCATACAGCACCGATGGCATGCCGACGGCGCCGTTCGTTAGTTTTCCGATCGGAGTGAGCGCCGTGAATGTGTAGAATATCTCCGTAACGTACAAATATTGGCCGTTCTGGAGCCCGGGCGCTCCGGGTAATGTCACCGTCGCGCCTACTGCCGTGCCTAGCTTACTTGTTGCCGAAAGACCCCCCGACGATACGTCTTGTTCAGCAATCGTATAAGGACCGCCAGATGGACCGACAGTCTCACTTCCGGATAAAGTTTCGGTAAGTGACGTAATTATTATTTTGCCCTTACCTGCCAGGTTCAGACCGGAGTCGTTTGCCGTTGATAGGGCTGCGATGGCCGTGCACATACTGTCGCACGTTGACGTACCTTCCCCGCGTAACGCTAGATTCGAGCCTTGCCGGGTCAGTTCGGACATCACCTGCATGGTATTCAGGGCGCGACCGAAATCGACCGACGTGCACACCAGAAGGAGGAGCAGGGTCACTACAAATGCAAGCTCCACCAACGCCTGACCGGAGTCGTTAGCTATCAGCTTTCCGCGGGCCGAGCGATAAAAGCGTGACATACTCTCTTATTCTCTAGTCGGTCGTGGACGGGTTAAAGGGCTCATTCATGAAGGTGGCGCTCGAGGTGAAAGTGTAGCCCGCCGAGGGAAAGAACCGTCCAATTAGCGGCGTCATCAGCGGCAGCGTGGTCGTCAGCGTCAGCGTCACGGTGTACCCCGGGCCGCCCGCCGCACCAGTGTTGCCGCTATCGGCGCCAGAGTTGTAGCATAGTGGCGTCCCTCCCCCGGGTGGAGTGCCGGGTGGAACGCTGCAAATTTGAAGGTTCGAGGCGTTCACGCCGGGCACGCTTATTTCCTTTTGAACCGTCTGAATGATCGACGATATGCGGCTCCCGGTACCGTTGATTTCCTGCCCCGTGGACGCGTACCGGCCCCCATCATCCACGGCCTGCTGCACGTTCATTTGCGCGAACATGAGCCAGGCGTACTCCAACACCCCAAAGATCAGTAACAGGAAGAGTGGCGCGACGACGGCGAATTCGGCCATGGCCTGGCCCTTCGCCAATCCGAATCTCAACGCTCCCGACTTGGGGGACAGAACCCAGCCGGCCTTGTCTACCCTGCGATGGTTGAACTTCACCATCTGCTCTCCCCAGCGTCAGCGAAGCGACACGCGTTTGGCTGCGGTCCACCCACGTGCGTTAATGTTTTTATACTTTTTGTAGCAAATTATGTCAAGTCGTGTTGGTCTGGTTGCCGCAAGGACGGAAGCGACATATTCTGCGGGCGTTGGTGGTTTGACTCAGAGCCAGCGCAGTTGCGATGCTCCCTCTCCTCTAAGCCGCTGGCGCTCTTCTTTTTAGTGCGGGTTCGTCGTCCTGCCGCTGATCCTTCTTGTCTGGTCCGCCCTGAGCGACTGTGCCGATCCAGGCGGCCTCGCCGGCATCAGCGCGCGAGATCGGTTGGCTGCCAGGCGTGACCTCGACTGCGACTGGAGCCGGGCCATTCTTGCGTTGATTTGCTAAATCCGCGACGCGCGTGCCGCCAGCTGCGGTGCGAATCGCTTTGCTAAGAGTCACGCGTTTGACAGGTTTGCTCACGTGTGTGTCGCAACCGGCGTCCAGGCAGTCGCGCACCTCTTCTTGCAGCGCCGACGCAGTCAGCGCAATGATCGGCGTGCGCCGTCTGCGGTTCTCGTTCTCCCACCGCCTGATCGCGCGGGTCGCGTCGAGCCCGTTCATCACCGGCATCCTGATGTCCATCAGCACCACGTCATAGTTTCCGGTCTTGAACTGCGCGAAGGCTTCGCGGCCGTCCCGGACCTCGTCGAGCTGGCAGCCGGTCTTCGAGAGGAATGCGCGCACCAGCAGACGGTTGTCGGGAGAATCGTCGGCCAGCAGGATCCGCAATCCGTGCAGCGCGCCAGTTACTTCGGCCGCACGCGGTCTCACGACGGACTTTGCAACCGCGGCGGGGTCGCCCATTGCTCTACCGATCGCTTCGAGCAGCTCGGCTCGCCGTATCGGCTTGACCAGATAGGCGTGGAGTCCGAGTTCGCACAGTTGCGGGAGCCGGACGCTCATGTCGTCAGAGGTGAGCATCATCACGACCGGTGGCGGCGCGCCGCTCTTCGCATAGAAGTCGCGGATCCGCGCGGCGAGTTCGATCCCGTCCATCCCCGGCATTCTGCAATCCAGCAGGATTAGCTCGAATCGGCGGCCCGTGGCGCTTGCTTTCTCGAGTTCCTCCAGCGCACCCGGACCGCTTGGCGCTTCTGTGACTCGCGCGCCTTCGGGTTCGAGGGTCTCCCGCAGAATCAGGCGATTGACCTCGGTATCGTCGACGATCAGGGTCTCAACGTCGCGGAGATTGACGCGTGCCGCGCCAGCACGCGTCTTCACCGCCCGCCCGGCGCCGAACATTGCGACGAAACTGAAACAGCTCCCCACCCCCGGCTCGCTCTCGACCGTGATTTCACCGCCATACAGCTCGACCAGCCGGCGTACGATCGCGAGTCCGAGCCCGCTGCCACCGTAGCGGCGCGTGGTCGACGAGTCGGCCTGGCCGAAGCTGGAAAATATTATCGACAGCTTGTCCTTGGGAATGCCGATGCCGGTGTCGCGGATCGCGAAGCGCAATCGGATCTGATCAGGATCCGGCCGGCCCGCCGCGGCGATGTCCGCGCGTTCGACGCTCAGAACGATCTGGCCGCGATCGGTGAACTTGATCGCGTTGCCGAGCAGATTGACCAGAATCTGGCGCAGACGCAGCGGGTCGCCGACCAGATTGCGCGGCACGTCGGGCGCGATTCGCATCGCGAGCTCAAGGCCCTTTTGGTACGCGCGCACGCCCATCAGGTCGCCCAGCTTGTCGATCAGCTCTTCGAGATCGAGCGCGATGCGCTCGATCGTGAGGCGGCCGCTCTCGACCTTGGCGAGGTCGAGCATGTCGTTGATCAGGTCGAGCAGTGCGTCGCCATTGGAGCGCATCACGTTGAGCCACCGGCGCTGCTCGTCGGTGAGTATGCTGTTCGCCAGCAGCTCCGCCATCCCCAGCACCGCGTTCATCGGCGTGCGAATCTCGTGCGACATGCTCGAAAGGAAGGCAGACTTGGCCCGCGAGGCCTCGAGCGCGCCTTCGCGCGCGGCGATTAGCTGGCGCTGTGTTTCCTTAAGCGCGCCGATATCGCGAGTGATCGAGACGGAGCATAAATGTCCGCGCAGCTTGAGATTGAGCCCAGAGATCAGGCCGGAGTAGGTGCTGCCGTCCTTGTGGCGAAAGGTGGCCTCCATGTTCCTGACCAATCCGGCTCGTTTGAGCTCTTCGACGTAACGGAGGTTCTCCTCAGCGTTCTCGAATGACTGGTGTTCGCGCGAGCGTTTGCCGACTACATCTTCGCGGCTGTAGCCGCTATTTCGGGTGTACTCCTCGTTGACATCGATGTATCTGCCGGTTTCGAGATCGGTAATCGTCATCGAATCAAGATTCTGATCGAACAGTTGGCGCAGCGCCGTCTCACTCTCGCGCAACTTGGCCGCAGTCCGCTCGCCCTCGGCTATGATGCGGTCGCGCTGCGCAACTTCCTGTTCGAGGCGGACTTCGGCTTCATGGCGAGCGGCGACCTGCTCGGCCAGTTCGGCGCGCAGAGCTTCGAGTTCGCGCTCGACAGCCAGCCGCCGGCTTCTGTCAGCGTCGGCGATATCGGTCTCGGGGCGTCCCAATTTGAATCCTATACTCCCTGGCGCAGGGCTCTACGCCCTCGCAGGAGGAAGAGAAGCAACTGTCGTGCCTCAGAATCGAGGAACGCTGCCAAGCCGCGGGAGAAATCGTTGCATTCGAAAGTAGCAAAATCACAACACAGAGTAGCATCTCTGCAACTTTTCGAACGGCGATTCCGTCAGATTGAACTCTGAGTTGATCGAAAGGCGCGGAGAAAAGCGCCTCGCATTACCGGTAGTCGCGGGCGGCTCAATCACTGAATCTGACTTCGATATGGTCGAGAAACTCGGCAAGAGCTCTCGCCCACCTCAGCGCCACACACCGATCGGCGCTTGTCGCCGCAAGTTCCAACTCGGCACCCATCGCCGTAACTTGGTCGAAGCCGAAGGCGGAGCCTTCGCCCTTGAGTTGGTGGCCCACGCGCGCTGCGGTCTCATAGTCGCCCCGCTCCAATGCGCGGAGGGTCTCTGCGATATGGGCGCGTTTGCTTCTGAGAAATTCAGGGACCAACGCTCGCAGATCGCTATCCACGACTACGACCAAGTCGGTGCCTTCGTTCATGGCCGATGGTTTGGTTCCGGACTAGTTTTCTGTCGCGTCATCACTTCTGTAACGCAGCGCGTACCGCCTACCGTGAGCAACGGGTAGCGCCCCCTGTGCCCGTTGGCCGAACTGGATGCTTCTGCAAGAAGGATGCCTGAATTGCGGGCGCTCCGTCGGTCCAGGACTGCGCCGGTAGCCGTGGTCCGTCCGCTGGAGCGACAGATTGCTCGCACTTGTCGACGCGATGCCGCCCAGTCGCCACTTGAACGCGATATTGCTAAGATGCCGCCAGGTGGGGTCGCGAACTGTGTCGGTAAGAACTCTGCTAGTGGAAGATTCCGTTTCGGCGCGAGACATGCTCAAGCAACGCCTTCAGGCAATGGGCTGCCAAATTGTCGCGATGGCGGCGGATTCAGCGACGGCGCTCGAGTTGGTCCGGAAGCTGCGCCCTCAGCTCGTCACCTTGGACCTCATCATGCCGGAGACGGGTAGCCTGCACG
>CAWDLC010000025.1:0-97666 GCA_963803045.1 Binataceae bacterium (SeqCode)
CAGCATACGCAGCAGGTGCAAGCCTTCCGGAGTTTCCGCGGCGGTGGTGGCGGCGGTGGTGGCGGAGGTGGCGGCGGCGGCGGCGGAGGAGGAGGACGCGGCGGTAAGCGGCGCTAATAGGCTCGACGTCCCGCGAGTTGCGGGACTCGGGCCGCCACGCCCGCTTCAGCGGCGCTCGAACTGCTTCGTGCCGTACAGTATCGACCGCGCTTCGTCGTCGAGCGGCTCGGGTGGCAGGTCGGCCATCACCGCGACTCCCCGCTTCACGGCGGGACGCTCCCCGATCGCATCGAGCCATCGCTTGAAATTCGGGCGGCTCTCCAACTGCTCGGGTTCGCGGCGCGTTCCTACCACCCACGGATAGGTCGCCATGTCCGCGATCGAGTAATCTCCTGCCAGGTACGCGCTCTCGCCGAGACGATTTTCGATTACGTTGAGCAAGCGGCGCGATTCGTTGGTGTATCGCTCGATGGCGTACGGGAGTTTCTCCGGCGCGGCGCGAAGAAAGTGCCCTCTTTGCCCGAACATCGGTCCAACTCCGGCCATTTGGAACATTAGCCACTGCACGACGTTGTAGCGCGCGCGGGTCTCCGACGGCATGAACTTACCGGTCTTCTCCGCCAGGTAGAGAAGGATCGCGCCGGACTCAAAGAGCGAAAACGGCTTCCCGCCTGGACCGTCATGGTCGATGATCGCGGGCATTCGGTTGTTCGGGCTGATCTTGAGGAACTCAGGGGCGAACTGCTCGCCCTTGCGGATATTCACCGGAACGATTTTGTAGTCGAGCCCGGTCTCCTCAAGAAAAATCGTAATCTTGTGTCCGTTCGGTGTCGGCCAATAGTACAGGTCGATCATTTCGGTTCTCCTTCGAGCACTCGTTGCCCGTTTGAGATTCGCATCGGTGCAACACTTGCGCAAAGTGCCCCCGCGTGCGTGAAACGATCCCACGCCCGCGAGGGCTCTTTCATTGCGGAATCCAGATGGGAGCGGCGCTGAACAGATGGTCAACGATACCTATCTGGTACGCGAGGAACAGGCCAAAGCCGAAACTCAGTAGTCCCGAGCCAGTGACGAGGCCTTGATGGATCCATGACGCCTGCCTCGACACGGCCAGGAACGGCGTGGCGATTGCGGTTGTGATGAGCCCCATGCCGATTATCGTACCGGCGCAGAAAATCGCGAGGTAGAACGTTGCCCATAGCGGTTGCGGAATCGCGCTCAGGACCAGCACCGCAATCGCGGCGCTGCCGGCGAGTCCGTGGACGAGTCCCACCGCGAATGATCTCAGCAGCGGACGGCGCGCGGCGAACGGCGGCAATCTGTCAGCGGGGATGCGATGATCGTGATGCATCGCATTGTCGGTATTTTCGTAAGGACCAACGTGGACGTGCGGATGCAAGTGCATCGCACCCGCGTGGGCGTGAGCGTGCGCATGGACGACCAGGTCTTCCTGCTCCGATGAACTCCCGCGCATCCGAGCCGCCGCTTTGCGAATCAAGCTTGCTGCCGCGCCGACGCCGAGCAGAATCAGCACGACCGCCACCGCGAATTCCATCGCCAGTCCGAGCCGGACCGGGATCGCAATTTTGAAAATTATGATAGCGGCGCCCACCAGCAGCACGGTCAGCGTGTGGCCGAGTCCCCAGACGACGCCGATCCCGGCCGCAACGGCCAGGCGGCGTTCGCGGCTCAGAATCGTCGTGACCGCGATCACGTGATCGGGGTCGGTAGCGTGGCGCATTCCGAGCAACAGTCCGAGGAGCGCGATTGCCAGCGGCGCGGCATTGGCAGGGGTCATCTGGTTGGTTCCTTCAGCCGATCGATCCAACCGACAGTACACACATTATTCTGAGCGAAGTGCAACTACGGCCGCCGCCAGTCGAGGGCGCAAAGGCGCACAATCTCGACCTCATCGCGGCCTAGCCGCGGTTCTGACGCGATCGTGCGGATCGGATTGTGGTGGAGGCGGGGGGAATTGAACCCCCGTCCGAAGGCCTTCCGGCGACGGCCACTACACGCTTAGTCTGCGAATTTTAGCTCGCGTCCGAAACGCCCACAGACGGGCTTTCCTGACGCCAGCCGGCTGAATTTTCGGGACGCCGCCCAGCCGGTGAACTGCGGTTCCCTAGCCCACTAAATGACGCCCCGACCCGCTGCCATGGGCGAGCAGCGGCGGGACGCTAGCGGCCCTTAGGCCGCCAGAGCGTAACCGTTATTGTCTGCGGGTAAATTTCGCAGTCTGCCAGTTTTACGGGTCGACAGCACCCGGCGTGCGACCATGGCCATATTGTCTTCGTCGAATCCAGTTCGCCCCCACGGATCGTGGGTTTTCGATATGAGGCCAGTCGAAACGGTTACAACATTCAATCTAAGGCTCAATCGCCGCGTTCGCAACCGTCTGCCCGACCCCCTTATCTGCGTCCCCGCCTGCGGATAAACTCGCCCTGCGATGGCACGCGACAGCCGCAACGGCAAACCATCCGGCGACGGATTCGATCTGGTCGCCGACAACCGCAAGGCGCGGCATGACTTCTTCATCGAGGAGACGCTCGAGGCCGGCCTCGCACTCACCGGCACGGAGGTCAAGTCGCTGCGAGCGCATCGCGCAAATCTGCGCGACAGTTACGCGCGCATAAAAAACGGCGAAGCGTTCCTTGAGAGCGTCCATATCGGCGCCTACGCTCCTGCGGGCCAATTCAGCCACAAGGAAACTCGCGCGCGAAAACTCCTGATGCATCGCCGCGAGATCGATCGCCTATGGGGCCGCGTGCGCGAGAAGGGTTATTCGATCATCCCGCTGAAAATCTATTTCAAAAACGGCCGCGCCAAGGTTGAACTGGGGCTCGCCAAGGGCAAGCACTCCTACGACAAACGCGCCGCGATCGCGCGCAAGACCTCCGAGCGCGAAATCGAGCGCGCCCTGAAAGGGCGCAACCGCTAGTGCGCGTCGAGTGTGGCCGCGCCCGTCGCACCCAGCAAAGCCTGTAGTCTTGCGATGCGCCTGCCGAGGGGCGGATGCGTCGAAAACAGGTTGGCAAAGAATCCTTCGTCGTCTTCGCGCAAGCCCTCGCGAGGATTGACGATGAACAGATGCGCGGTGCCGGCGGTGCCTTGTTTTAGCGGCGACTCGATTTTCGCAATGTGCTCCAGCGCGCGCAGCAGCGCACGCGGGTTGCGCGTGAACTCAACTGACGACGCATCCGCAAGGTATTCGCGCTGCCGCGACACCGCCATCGCAAGCAACTGCGAAAAGATCGGCGCCACCGCAGCCAGGACAATCACCGCAATTGAGATCAGCAGCGCCGCCTGATTGTCGCGATCGGAATTGCTCCTGCCGCGCGCGCCGAATCCGCCGAAGAACATCCAGCGGTACACGAAGTCCGAGAGCATCGCGATTCCACCAACCATCACCGCGATCATCATCATCGTGCGGATGTCGTAGTCGGCGACGTGCGACATCTCGTGCCCGATCACTCCCTGCAACTCTTCCCGATCCATCTGATCGACCAGTCCCTGTGTGACGCAAACCACCGAATGGGCCGGGTCGCGTCCGGTCGCGAACGCATTCGGCGACGGATCATCGATGATATACGGCTTGGGCACGGGCATCCGCGCCGCGATCGCCATTTCGTTGATCACATCGAGCACCACCTGATGCTTCGCCGTGTCAGGCGTGAGCGGGCGCGCGTGAACCGAGAGCAGCACCAGGGACGCGCCACTGTAATATGACACGATCGATTGCACGCCGGCGAAAACCAGCGCCGCTATCGTCAGTACCGGGAAGCCGATCAGGTGTCCGTCGGCGATCGCAATGTCGCGCGCTGCAAAATCAAGTCCGAGCCCAAGCACCCCGAACAGCAGCATGAAAGCGACGACCAGCATCGCGGTCTCGCGGCGATTGGTCGCTTCGAGACCCCTGAAGTTGCTTGCTGCCATCGAGCATGCCCGCCCGCGACCCGTGTGCTCAGGCGCGCGGCGCGGTCATCGAAAGGTCAACCTTGGGGACAGCCTGCTCTTCCGGAGCACCTTTGAAATATTCCGCGGCCTTGAAACCGAAATTGCTGGCGATGAGATTCGTCGGGAAGACTTGGATGCGCGTGTTCAGAGCGAGCACGACGTCGTTGTACGCCTGTCGCGCGAACGCGATTTGATTTTCCGTGGTCGTCAGCTCTTCCTGCAGTTTGAGCACGTTCTCGTCGGCCTTTAGCTGCGGATAGTTCTCCATCACTGCCAGCAGTTTACCCAGCCCCGTCGTTAGCTGGCTCTCCGCTGCCATCCGCGAGGCCTGATCCGGCGCGCTGACAGCCTTGGCGCGCGCCTCGACGACCTGTGTCAGCGTGTCGCGCTCGAACTGCATATAGCCTTTGACGGCTTCGATGAGATTCGGAATTAGATCATGACGGCGCTTCAGTTGTACATCGATTTGCCGCCAGGAATTATCTACCTGGTTGCGCAGACTGACTAATCGATTGTATGCAAAGACTACCCATGCGACGATAGCCACTACGATAATCAGAAACACCATCAGCGATTCCTCCGTTGAGAGGTCAGCCCGTGTACGTCTTTCGCTCGAATCCCCTTGCGTCCCACAATGTCACGCAAGTACGAACTCGAACGCGTCAAGCGATGTTTCACTCGAAACGTCGAAATGTCAAACAAAGAGCCGCTATTGCGAAAGATGCGGGCGTAAAGCTCTCCTTCTTCGGAGGCATTCATGACGGCGAATTCGAGCGGCGAAACTCGCGACACGATCCTGGACGGGCGTATCACGCTGATCCAGCCCAGGCATGGTTACCGTTTCTCGGTCGAGGCGATTTTGCTCGGCCGCTTCGCGCGCGCGAGTACGCGCGAGCGAGTGCTCGAGTTGGGCGCCGGATGCGGCGTCGTATCGATCATGATGGCCGCCCTTTATCGGCCGCGCGAGGTCGTTGCGATCGAGATCCAGCCGCCACTGGCGGCCATGATCGCCCGTAGCGCCGCGATCAACGGGCTGGAGTCGGTGAATGCGGTTTGTGCCGACCTTCGGCAGAGAAACAATCGCGGGAGTCGAGCCTGCAAGTTTCGACCTGGTCGTCGCGAATCCTCCCTATCGCGCCGCCGCCGCCGGCCGCGAGAATCCCGACCCCGGACGCCGCCTGGCACGCGGCGAAAGCGCCGCGGTGCTCATGGATTTCGTCGCGGCCGCGCGCCGCTACGCACGCCGCGGTGCGCAGGTTGCGTTTGTCTTCACCGCACGCAGAAGCGCCGAGCTGATTTCTGCGATGCGCTCGAAGCAGTTCGAGCCCAAGCGTATCCGTTTCGTTCATCCACGGATCGCGATGCCGGCATCGGTGATGTTGATCGAGGGCCGCGCCGGCGGCGGAATCCAAGTAACTGTCGAGCCGCCATTGATTCTCTACGAACGCCCGGGGATATACACCAGCGAAGCGCGCGCAATACTCACTTCGCCCTGAATGAGACCGCGCCGGCTGAACGACAATACATTCGAAATTGTACTATTACTCAGATGCCAGGAATTCGGTCGCTTGATCCGCAACGTAGTCGGGCTTTTCCATCGGCATAAAATGGCCGGCGTCGGCCACATCGATCACGCGTCCGTTCTTGAGCTGCTTCGCGACCTTTCCGGACAGCGCCGCGCCGAGCGAATCGCCGCGCGCGCCGAACATTATCAGCAGCGGCGCCGTGCAGCGGAGAATCCGCCCGAGCCCGTCGAAATCGCGCGACGTCTCGTAGAATTTTGCCTCGATCTCGGGCGCGCATTTGAGTTCGCGCTTGCCATCGCTTGCCGGGCGCGTACCGAACTGGCAATAGTCGCGCATAATCTGCTTCTGCCAGGTGTTATACGGCGGCTTGTTGTCGAAGTTCGAGAACATCGCCTCGACGCTGTCGAAAATGCGCCTGCGCTTCAGCGTGCGCTCGATGAACGGATTGCGCCATCCGAGTTCCGGCGCGGCCGGTGACTCGAAGATTACCGGCTCGACCAGGACCGCGCGTGAGATCAGGTCCGGGCGCTCGCAAGCAAGCCCGCCGATCGCCGTCGCGCCGGCGGAATGGCCCACAGCCCGGACGCCGGTCCAGCCCATGGCAGTTATAAACGCTTCGAGGTCTCGCATCGTCCAGTCCCAGCTATAGTCGCCGCCGGGCGCCGCCGCACTGTCGCCGTGGCCGCGCTGATCGTAGCTGTACACGTGGCCGATCGCGCGCAGCGGCTCTGCGAGCGGCCGATAGATGCGGCCGAGAAATCCGGTCGCGTGCAGGATCACGATCGGCGCACCATCGCCGCCCCAGTCCAGCATATGTATCCGGATACCGTTGACGTCGACGAAGCTCGACGCCGGTTCAGTGAATTCCGAGCTGCTGCCGCGGGGTTCGATTTTTCCATCGCTGAGGAATCGATTGTCAGGGCGCGGCTTGCGTGATGTAAGTGTGCGGCCGAGCGGTGCGTTGCGCGCGCGAGCGCTTTGCGATTAGCTCATCGGGATGGCTCGGCTGGTCGCGCGCGGAAAATATCTTTTTGACGGCGAGCGAAAATTCTACGCGCGCGGGGTCTCCTACGGGCCGTTCGCTGCCCAACTCGCGCGGCGAGCGCTATCCCGAGCCCGAGCGCGCGGCTGCGGATTTCGCGCTGATGCGCGAGCTGGGCGCCAACGTCGATCCGCACCTACGTTCCGCCGCCGCCGTGGATGTTCGAGCTGGCCGCGAAGGCACGGGCTGCGGCTGATGGTCGGGATTCCGTGGCCGTTTCATATGGCGTTTTCTCGATTCGCGCGAGATGATCCGCGATATCCGCGACGCCATCCGCAAGACGGTCCGCGATGCGCGACTTCGCCGACGTGATATTCGCCTACAGCTCGGCAACGAGATTCGCTCCGACATCGTGCGCTGGCACGGCGCCGCGCGCCGTCAGCCGCTTCCTCGCCGAGCTCCACGACATCGGCAAGCAGCATCGACCCCGGCGCGCTCTTCACTTACTCGAACTATCCTTCGGCCGAATATCTCGATCTGAACTTTCTCGATTTCATTTGCTTCAACGTCTACCTCCATCGCGAAGCCGACTTCCGCCGCTACCTGACGCATCTGATGGCGAGAGCCGGGCGAGCGGCCGCTGGTGCTGAGCGAAACCGGGATGGACACGATCCGCGAGGGCGAGGAGCATCAGGCCGAACTGCTTGCGATGGCAGTGCGCGCGCCGCCTTTGAGCTTGGACTGTCCGGCTTCATCGTGTTCGCCTTCACCGACGAATGGCACACCGGCGGCAACGAAATCACCGATTGGGCGTTCGGCCTGGTGACGCGCGAGCGCGTCCGCAAGCGCGCTTTCCGCTGTTGCGCGAAGTTTTCAGCGGCCCGCTCCCGCCGCCGCTGGCGACGCTGCCCAAAGCTTCGGTGGTGGTCCCCGCCTACAACGCGGCGGCGACGCTCGGCGGATGCCTCGATTCGCTCGCGCGGCTCAACTATCCCGATTACGAAATCATCGTCGTCGACGACGGCTCGACCGATTCGACCGCCGCAGATCGCCGAGCGCGCCGGAGTCGCGCGCGATGCGCGACGAGCATCGCGGACTCGCCGCCGCGCGCAACACCGGAGTCGCAGGCCGCCGGCGGCGAAATCGTCGCCTTCATCGACGCCGACGCCGCGCGCCGATCGCGATTGGCTGTATCATCTGGTGGAAACCTCGATCGCGACCGCGATGCGGCCGCGGCGGGCGGCCCGAATTTCCGCCCCCGCTACCCGCGATCTGCCCGCGCCGCCGCGATCGCTGCCGCGCCCGGGCAGCCGCGCGAGGTGCGTGCCGGCGACGATCGCCTCGCGCAACTGTGCGGATGCAACATGGCGATCGACAGAAGTCCGCGCTGCGTGAGGCCGGCGGCTTCGATCCGATGTTCACCGCCGCCGGCGACGACGTCGATTTTTCGTGGCGGCTTGCGCGAGCGCGAGCTGAAACGCTCGCCTACGCGCCCGGCGCGGTCGTGATCCATGAGCGGCGCGCGACGCTTGCCGCGCTATCTCGCGCCAGCAACGCGGCTACGGCGCCGGCGAGGCGTTGCTGTTGCGCAAGTATCCGCTGGCGCCGCGCAGACGAGGACGGGATCTACGGCGGGGCCGCGTGGATCGGCTCGATGTCGGCGGCGCGCGCGTCTATTACGGCGCCTTCGGCCGCGGCCTGTTTCAGACCGTCTATTCGGCGGGCAACTCGTACGCCGAGCGCCGCTGACCTTTCAATGGCTCGGGCTGTCGTCTGATTGTTCTGATCCTCGCCGGCATGTCGATCGCGTTGCTCGGCTGCTCGGTGCTGGTGGAGTCGCGCTCTCGATGCTGGCTGCGGCGGCGGGCGCAGCGTCGGCGCCCATGCCGCGCGCTTATCGCGGCCCGGCGGCGCGAATCTATCTCTGGATCGTTGATCTGCTCGGCCCTGAGCCGTTCGCAGTCTTGCGCGCGAGCGCGTCAAATGGCGATTCGAGCCCGCGACCGCCGGCGGAGATTACAACGGTCCGGTTAAATTAAGCGGCCAGGTCGAGTTCGTTATGTCAGGCGGCGCCGTGCGAATCGATTCCGCGACGATACTTGCCGCGATGCGCGAAGCATTGGTTCGCCGCGGCGTGGCAGTCGCCGAGACCGACGGCTTCCAGTCCTACGACCTCGAGATCGTCGTTGCGCCGACGATTCGCGTGCCGATAAACGCGCTGCTCCAGAGCGACGGCACTGTCGCGCTGCTCTGGCGTCTTCGCTCGGCGCCGCGCCGGGCGCTGATCGCCGCGGCGATCATGCTGCTGGTCTTGTTGGCCGCGGGATTCTCGCTGCGGGCGGGAATCGCCGGCGTAATATGCGCGGCGATCGCAGTCGGGCTGTTGGCGATCAATCGCGCGCGGCGGATTCCCGCGATCATCAGAGTCTGCGCAGCCGAGGCGGCTGGATCGCTTGGAATCTCGATCGCAAAGCGCTCGGAAGACGAAACCTGATGCGCACGCTGGAACTTTACGGCCACGTTATTCGCAGGATGCGCCCGCATCTGGGCCGTCTCGCGATCGCAATCGCGGGCGTGCTGCTTGCCTCGGCGACCGAGGTGCTCAAGCCGTGGCCGCTCAAGATTGTAATCGACAATGTGCTGCGCGGCGCGCCGATGGTGAGCAAATGGATTCCGGCGATGCCGCGCGGCGAGCTTCTGGCAGCCGCGTGCATCAGCCTCGTCATCTTGTACACGCTGCTCGGCCTGCTCAACGTCATGACGAATTACGTCACCGTTTCGATCGGCCAGCGGATGGTCAACGAGTTGCGCGCGCGCTTGTTCGATCATTTGCAGCGCCTGTCGCTGTCATTTCATCGCCGGCGCGAAGTCGGCGACTTGATGGTGCGCATCACCTACGACACCTACTCGATTCAAACGATCGCGATGAATGGATTCTTCCCGGTGTTGTCGTCGCTGATTCTGCTGGGTGGGATGTTCGTTGTGATGATCAGGATGGACGCGACGCTGACGCTGGTGGCGCTCGCCATAGTACCGCTCCTGATTGCGCTGATCATGTCTATCAGCGGACGAATCGACGTGATCGCGGGCGGCGCGCGAATCAAGGAAAGCCGCCTGTTCACCGTCGCGCAAAGCGCGCTCGCCGCGATTCACGTCGTGCAGGCCTTCACGCGAGAGGGCGAGTCGTACCGCGAGTTCGTCGAATCGAGCAGTGAAAGTCTGGGCGCGACTCTGCGCTTGTACACCCTGCAAACGATTTACGCCGGCGCGGTCGGCGTGTTGATCGCGTGCGGCACGGCGCTCGTGATTTACCTCGGTGCGCAGCACGTCCTTGATGGGCGGCTCACGATCGGTGACCTGATCGTTTTCACGACTTACCTCGCCTCGCTCTACGCGCCGGTGAACCAGATTTCCCAAACCTACGGACAGATCGAAGGCGCGAAGGCGGGACTCAGGCGATGCCTGGAGTTGCTCGCAATAGATCCTGAAATCAAGGACCGGGCGGGAGCGCAGACGCTTGGCCGCGCGCGCGGTGAGATCGAATTCGACAATGTCGTGTTCGGCTACGAACCGGGCCAAACCGTGCTCAAGGGGGTCAGCTTCAAGGCTGCACCGGGCGAGACCATCGCGATCGTCGGTCCAAGCGGCTCCGGAAAAACCACGATGGCCAGCCTGCTCGCGCGCTTTTACGAACCCCAGCTTGGCGCGATCAAGATCGACGGCAACGATACCCGATACCTCACCCTCGATTCGATCCGCGGCAACATCGCGATGGTCCTGCAGCCGCCGCTCGTGCTCGGTGATACTTTGCGCGTCAACGTCGCGTTCGGGAAGCCGGTGGTTGACGACGCGAAAGTGCTCCGTGCGATCGAAATGGCGCGGCTCGGACCCGTGCTCGCCAAGTTGCCGGCCGGCCTGAACGAAGTGTTGGGGCAGGGCGGACACAGTCTTTCCGAGGGAGAGGCGCAGCGCGTCACGATCGCGCGCGCGCTGCTCAAGGACGCTCCGATTTTAATCATGGATGAACCGACCAGCGCGCTGGATCCTGAAACCGAATCGATGGTGCTCGCCGCCGTGCGCGAGGCGATGCGCGGACGGACCACGCTGGTGATCGCGCACCGGCTCTCGACGGTTCAGAACGCCGATCGAATACTTGTGCTGCGCGATGGGGTAATTGCCGAACAGGGGTCGTTCAACGAGTTACTGGATCGCGGCGGCTTCTTCAGCTACCTCTACAACATTCAGGCATGGAGCCGCGAAGCCGCCGGCTGAAGATTCACGGCGCTTTGGCGCTGCGCCCATTTGCCGGGAAAGACAGATGCTTACAATTGGTCTCACTGGTGGAATCGGTTCGGGCAAGAGCACCGTCGCGGAGATCCTCGGCGAATTCGGTGCGCCGATTCTCGACGCCGACAAAATCGCGCACATCACTTACGCTCCCGGCGGTCCCGCCTACGACGCAGTCGTCGCGGCCTTCGGCGGGCAGATTGTTGCTCCCGATCGCACAATCGATCGCAGGAAACTCGGTTCCATCGTGTTTGGAAATTCCGAGCAGCTGGGCAAGCTGACGTCGATCGTATGGCCTGCCACGTTCGAGAGCATCCGCCGCAACGTCGCCGAATTGCGCGCGAGCGGCACGAAGATGCCGATCGTTGTCGAGGCTGCAATTCTGATCGAAGCAAATTGGCAACCGCTGTTCGACGAAATCTGGCTGGTGCGCGCCTCGCGCGAGCAAGTGGTCGGCCGAATCGAGCGCCAACGCGGACTGAAACCGGCTGAAACCGAGGCGCGAATCCGCGCGCAGTTGTCCGACGAGCAACGCGCGAAGCATGCCAGCCTCGTGATCGAGAACAATGGATCGCTCGACGAGTTGCGCGACCTGCTGAAATCGGTATGGTCCGATGCGCTCAAGCGAAACGGTTAGGCGCGCAGCGCCGCCAGCACCGCCAACGTAACGACTTCAACCAGCGCACATCCTCCCGCCAGCGTATAACCCGAGGTCCCGCCCATGCGGCGGCTGAGCACCAGGCGCATCGCAACAATGGTCAGCGCCAGCGCGACGATCACAGTCAGCCCGAGGTTTTGATACAGGCCCATCGTGACTCCCAGAGCGACCGCGCTGGAGACGGCGAACTCGCGAAACGAAATGCCGCCTTCATACGGGATGCCGAGGCCCCAATGCTCCAGTGGTTTCAGCCCGTAGCCGATCGGAATGATCGCCCATCGCGACAGCATCATCGCCATCACCAGAGCCGACGCCCGTCCCGCGTCGTCGGTGATTCGCGACAAGCACCAAATCTCGAATGCGAACGCTGCGATCGCAGCAATCGCGCCGACCGGTCCGATTCGCGCCAGTCCGGTCGAGGCTGGCCGTGCGCCCCGGCGAATCACCTCGACCGTGTCAGCGACTCCGCGATTTGCCAGCCCCAGCGACAGTCCCGCTCCTGCGATCAGCACGAGGAACGAGCGTCCGACCGGCCCGGATACCAGGCCGGCGGTTCGATCGGCAATTGCGAGAATTACGCCGAGGATGAATCCAATAATCGGAAAATAAACCGTCGCGCGCGAGCGCTGCGCGGCGTTGCCCTGCGATCTTTCGTCGAGGATTGGCCACAGTGTGAGCGTCGCGGCTGCCAGCACGGCTTCAAACACCGACTCGCGCACACCTGGAAGACTCGTATCGCTCGCCGATTCCATCGTCGCCCCGGGCGAAGCGGTTCGTCTTCAGCGCTTCTCGAACTGTTTGTTGCCGAACAGTATCTCCCACGATTTTTGGTCATGGGCCGGTTGATTCGCCTGCGCCGCCGCGCGCATCCTTTCTACTACCTCGCTCATCACGGCGAAGCCGCGTTGAGTCGCCGGCCGTGCGCGCAGCTCGTCGTACCACTTCTTCAGGTTCGGGAAATCTTCCAGGTTCTGCCCCTGCATCGAATGCGGCACCAGCCACGGGTAGGTCGCGATATCGGCGATCGAGTAATCGCCCGCCAGGTACTTCGCCTCGCCCAAGCGCTTGTCGATCACTCCGTAGATGCGCTTGGCTTCGTTGGTGTAACGGTTGATCGCGTACTCGAGTTTCTCGGGTGCGTAGCGGCGGAAGTGATGCGCCTGGCCGAGCATCGGGCCGACGCTTGCCATCTGGAACATCAGCCACTGAATCACGTTGTACTTTCCGCGTGTGTCCGACGGCATCAGCTTGCCCGTCTTCTCGGCCAGGTACATCAGAATCGCGCCCGACTCGAAAATCGAAATCGGTTTTCCATCTGGACCTTCGGGATCGGTGATCGCGGGCATCCTGTTGTTCGGGCTGATTTTCAGGAACTCGGGTTTGAACTGATCGCCCGCACCAATATTGACCGGGATCACATTGTACTTGAGGCCGACTTCCTCGACATCCACGTGATCTTGTAGCCGTTGGGCGTTGGCCAGAAATAGACGTCGATCATCCGCAACTCCTTGTATGATTAATCGGCAAACGATTATCAGGTCGCGTCCGTTTCATATTGCAACTTTGATCAGTCCGGCGCGCGACGCAAACCGAAAACGCATCGGGAAAATAAAATTCTCTATCGACTTCCGATCAGCGAGATCTCAGTCAAAGCGGCTTCATCTGATCGCGGCAGGCACTTCGATCAATGCTAACAAATCGATGAATATATGCGAGACCATTGAGGTCTCTAAACCGCTGCGTAAATACAACCATCCGAAGAATACTCCAGCGAAAGTCTGGGGCTGAACGAGTGAACGAATTGCGACCTGCCCCACTCCAACAATTCCCTTGGCCACATGGAAGTCGGACACCAGGTGCGCGAGTGCAAAGAAATAGGCCTGCACAACGTTCGCCAGCCAAAGCTGACCTCTGCCGGGTCGCTGGTCCGCAGTTCCTCTGATAGTCGTCAAAGCCCACGAGACTACTCCCATGAGTACGAAGCGAAAGAGGATCTCCTCTTGCACGCCGGCTGCAACCGCGGAAACCACTACACTGGATACAAGCCAAATCCCTGATGGCTTCACGACCGGTGCCCGCTGAATCTGGCGGGCCGGAATGCGCGGAACGAAAGAGGGGAAGAAATATAAAAGCAAACCGACGCCGACGAAGAGGGCGATCATCAAGACCACCAGCGCGATCACCGACCAAAGGACGCCGGCTAGCAATACCTCCCGCCATGCGTACGGCTGCGGTTCACGGTTGAGTGTCGCAGTAATCAACGGGCCACCCGGAAGGGCGAGCTGATGATTAACCTTGACCGCGAAAGGGATCGCGGCAATCAGAACTGTGCTGAAAACGATAAATTCGATCGGAACGCTTATGCCTGTTCCAGGCGTCAAATGAGTTCTGCTGATGAAACTGAATCCCAGCGGAATGATAGTGCCCAAACCAGCGAGAATCATCCACGTCAACGACTCACGCCGATCCCTTGCGCGATCCTCGGGCGTCCTGTCACCGCACATGTACCATTGCATGGACATCTGCCACATTGCGTATCTAACGCGGCACCAGGTCCAATTCAGCCTCGGCCGACGACTGCGCGCGGGTAAAACTCGGGTCGAGCGCATGATACTCGCCGCGGCTCCAGGGGCCGATCATATCGTCGTAGTGAGGTGACGCCGGATGGTCCGATTCGCCGCTGTGATTCATTCCGAGCGCGCCTTCGGGGTCGCCGAGGTCCCCGATGAACCGGTACGACGAAATCTGCGTGACCTTGAATTGATCCGGCGCATCGCCCAATTCGAACCACGAGTTGTTCACCGTATGCCGTCCGCCCTCGGTCGGGTATGGCCCGCGGTTGAAGTACCATCCGAGCACGCCGCCGCGCTCCCCCAGCGGATGCGCAAACTCGATCGTCTCCATCGCGCCCCATCGCCACTTGTCGCGATCGCTGCCGAGCTTTTCCGCCAGTAGCGCGACCGAGTCTTTCAGACTTGCGCGCAACGTCGCACTCGCGGCGCCGGCTCCTCCCGGCCACAGCGGACTTGCGGGTCGCACGATCATGTCTTCGGTCGCCGGGTACGTTCCGCCGTCCTCGAGCAGCATGAACGATTTGAAATCGTCACCGAGAAGAGGCTTGAACACGCGCCGCGCCAGCGTCACTTCGGTCGCCGCGACAATCGCCGCGGGCCTGCTGTTCGCCGTCATCGCGCCGTCCCATCCGCGGATTTCACCAAGCGCCCATCGCACGTCCCCGTCGCCGCCATCGCCGGCCTGCACCAGCGCGTCGCGCAGCTTGAGCGCGAAGATCGATACCCGATCTCGTTGAATCGATTTGAAATCGTCCGCCGTCATCTTGTCGCGCGCGCGGATCAGCTCCGAGATACGAGCGAAGCGCCACGGCGCGACCCAACTTCCATTCCACGGTACGTCGGCCAGGCGATTGTTGGCAGTGACGATAAAATGCGAGGGCGGATTCTCGGTATGCGGCAAACTGTCGAACGGGATCATTCCGTTCCATTCGAAATTTCCGGTGAATCCAGCAGTTGGGTACTTGCCGTCGAAGCCGGTGCGATTCGGTATCGCGCCAACGATATGCCATCCGATATTTCCTGAGTCATCGCCCCAGACGAGATTGAGCGGCGTCGTCGTGAAGCTACGATAGGCTTCGACCAGCTCCCTTCCCGTGCGCGCGCTGGCCGCACCGAATCCAAACCCTGCCGACGGTCCGGGCGTCAGTCCCGCAAATCGCAGGGACAGCGCGTAATTTCCGCGCAGCTTGACGCCGGCCAGCGGGTTGTCCTCGCGCGCGAGCACGTCGCTGACTATGGGGCCGTCGCGCGTCGAGAGGACCGTCCGCGTCACGTCAGGGGCGTCTCTGACATGAATCGTCACGTCGCGCCGCTCCAGTGGAAGCCATTTTCCCGCGAACTCGTAACTTCTGCCGTCCGCCGAGAGATGCTCGAGGCTGAGATCCATCACATCCGCGCACACGCTCGTCACGCCCCACGCGACATGCCCGTTGGTGCCGATCGCGACCGCCGGCGAACCCGCCGCGAGCGCGCCCGACGTGAAGCCGTCGGGAGTGACCAGCACCGCCTCGTACCAAATCGAAGGGATCGATTGCGGCAGATGCGGGTCGCTTGCGAGCATCGGCTTGCCCGACATCGTCTTGGTGCCATCGACCACCCAGTTGTTGCTCGCGGGGATGCCCATATGCCCGATTTGCGCGAAGCCGGGCGCGAGATGAAACGCCAGCTTCGCCCCGGCGAACACCACGGTCGTCTGGGGCGGCGGTAGTTCCAGCGGCAGCGACGGATACACTGGCATCAGCGCGGCGATCTCGCTCGGCGCCATCTTCGGCGCGAGGTTGATATACACCGACTCTTCGGTTGCGTTGTAACCGAGCAGCGTAGCAATCGTCAGCGCCCCTGCTTCGAGATCTTCGGCCGTGTAATGCGCCGGCTTGATGCCGAGCAGCCGAAACGCGGGCTCCAGACTGTGCTGATGACCATCGATATAAGCGTTGATTCCGCCGATGAACGCATCCACTTGGGCGCGCATCTCGGGCGGATAGGTCGCGAGACTGTCGCTTGCAAATTTCTCAGGATCGAACAGCCGATAGACATAGTCGCTTTCGACCAGGTCGGCGCCAAACACTTCGGCCAGACGGCCTTCCGCCAGCCGCCGGCGCATCTCGAGCTGGAACAGTCGATCCTGCGCCTGCGTGTAACCCAGCGCCCGCGCCAGGTCGCGCCGGTTCTGTGCATAGATATGCGGCACGCCGGCCGTGTCGCGAATCACCTTGACCGGCGCTGTCAGCCCGGTGAGATGGACGACGCCCGACTCCGGCGCGAGCCCACTTTGGGTCGTTTGGTAGAACAACCCCGTCATCACGGCCACAAAGATGAACGCGACCACGAGTCCGGCCACCGCGCGTCTGCGCGCGCGCGGCGAACGATAAAAACGGCGCCGGGGACCTTCGCTTGGATGCTCCGCCATCGGGGTTTTTCGTTTCCCGCTGTTCACACTGGATCGGCGGAGACTTGGCGCGCAAGCCTAACTGGGCACGGAGCCGGCGTCGCCCTTGCGCACGCCCATCAGGTAGGCCTGGATAAACTCGTCAATCGCGCCGTCGAGTACCGCGCTGGTGTTGCCGACCTCGACGCCGGTGCGATGGTCCTTGACCATCTGATAGGGCTGCAGCACGTAAGAACGAATCTGACTGCCCCAGGCGATTTCTTTTTTGTCCTTGCTGAACTTCTCGAGCTCTTCTTTTTTCTTGCGCTGCTCGAGTTCGAACAATCGCGCGCGCAATATCTTCATCGCCATCGCGCGGTTCTTGTGCTGCGAGCGTTCATTCTGGCAGGTCACGACGATATTGGTCGGGAGATGTGTGAATCGTACGGCAGAGTCGGTCTTGTTGACGTGCTGGCCGCCCGCACCCGATGCGCGGAACGTATCGATTCTCAAGTCGGCGGGATTGATCGTTATCTCGACCTTGTCGTCAACCGCCGGAAAAACAAAGACCGACGCGAACGAGGTATGGCGCCGCGCGTTGGCGTCGTACGGCGAGATTCGTACCAGCCGATGAATCCCGGCCTCGGCCTTCAAATATCCGTACGCAAAGTCTCCTTCGACCGTGACGGTTGCGCTCTTGATTCCGGCGCCGTCGCCCGGTTGCAAGTCTGCAATCTCGGTTTTGAAGCCGCGCCGCTCGGCCCATCGTAGATAAAGGCGCAGCAACATCTCGGCCCAGTCTTGCGCCTCCATGCCGCCGGCGCCGGGATGTATCGAAACGATCGCGCCGAGGCGATCGTGCTCGCCGCCGAGCATCAGCCGCAGTTCCTGGCGCTCGATCTCAGCTCGCGACGCCTCCAGGGCGGCGGCAGTCTCGCGCGCCGCTTCGGAATCGTCGGCGCCTTCTTCTTCGGCCATCTGCAGGAACACGCGCGCCTCGTCCAGCTTGTCGCGGAGCATCTTGTAGCCCGCCAGCTGGGCGCGAATCTGTTCCTGCTCCTTGAGCGCTGCTTGTGCGGTTTCCTGCCGATCCCAGAAATCGGGCTTGGCAGATTGTTGGACGAGTTGGTTCTGGCGGACGGTCAGTGCGGGGACGTCAAAGACGCCTCCCGAGCTTTTCGGCGCGGTCATCAAACTCGGAAAGCTGCTGTTTCATGTCGCTGAGCATCTCACACCTCGCGCCGGCGCCGTCCGCCGGCCAATTTCTATTATGTCATGAAGTGCCGCCCGGATTAATGGGGCACCCGCGCGATTGTCGGAGCCGGTCTTCGGCGGATTCTCAAACCTTAAGCATGGCGGCCGTTGGCGGGAAGCCGCCGCGGTCGAGCGGCCGCAACCGGCGCGGTGCGTGGCCATCGCCACGCGAGGATTAATCCAATCGCCATCAGCACGAAGCAAGTCTCCGCAAATAAATCGCCCACGATCGTGTAAACCGTCCGCACCGGCCGCCACGATACGTTCACGATCACCGTGCCGCGCTTGAACAGCGGCGTGCGATCCGTGATTTGTCCCGACGGCTCGATGAGCGCGCTGATTCCCGTGTTCGCCACCCTTACCATCGGGACTTTCGTCTCGACCGAGCGCAACGCCGCCATCGCGAGCACCTGGTATGGCGCCGAACTCGTGCCGTACCACGCGTCATTGGTGATGTTCACCAGCACATCGGCGCCGCGGTTCACCTCGCGCCGGGTGAGATCGGGGAAAATACTTTCGTAACAGATCAGAATCCCGAGCTGCGCGCCTTTGACGTTGAACAGTGTCTGCTCTTTGCCGGGAACCAAATCGCCGAAGCCGTCCACCACCCGATTGACGAAGTAGCCGAGGATCGAGCGAGCCGGAACATACTCGCCGAATGGCACCAGCTCGATCTTGTCGTAATGCGCATCCACTTCGCCTTTGGCCGACACCAGGTACGCGCGATTGTAAAATCCCAGGCGCCCGTCCTGGCGTGCCAGCGCCGGCGCTCCAAACAATACCGGCTCGCCGATATTGCGCGCGAGCGTGAGCAGCGCAGTGCGATACGCTTCGTCATCTGCCAGTCCGGCGGGATATTGATCGTCAGGCTGGAACAGGAATGCCGCCGCCGCCTCGGGCCAGACGATGAGGTCGGCGCCGCGCTTCGCCGCGCTCGCGGTTTCGTCCTGGTAAACTTTGTAGCTCTCGGGCAGGAACTTCGGATCCCACTTGAGCGATTGCGGGATATTTCCCTGCACCATCGCGACCTTGAAGCTCCCCGCGTGCGGTGCGTTCTTGAGATTGCTGATCCGCCACGCGCCAAACCCGACCAGCGCGATCATCATCGTGGTTAACGCGCTCAGGCTGATGGTCTGCAAGCGATAGACGCCGCGGCGGAAAATCACGACATACACCACGGCGTTGAAGAACATGATCAGCGCCGAAACGCCATACACGCCGGTGAATTCGGCGAATTGGATCAATTCCAGATTGCGGTAAGCCGCGTAGCCGAGCAGATTCCACGGGAACCCGGCCGGGATATAAGTGCGAATCCATTCGAACGCCGTCCACGCAACCGGCATCGTGAGCACGGCCGGAATTCGTGTCCGCCGCGCGACGAATTCACCCGCCCAAATGGCAGCCGCCGTGTCGATCGCGACCAGGCCCGCCAGCAGCAGCATCGGAAAGATCGCGAAGCTCATTCGCACGTCGGCGAAGTCGTGCAGCGGAATCGGAATCCAGTAGAGCGATACGACGTACGAGGCGAAACCTTGCAGGTATGCCCACCCGAATACGCGCCGCATGTTTTCGCCTTCGATCACGTAAAAGAGCGGCACGAAGGCCACCCACGCCAGCAGTCCGTAATCGAACTTCGGAAATGCCAGTCCCAGCGCGAGACCGCTGGCTGCGGCGAGCGCCGCGCGCGTTGCATTGTTCGACGACATCGTCAGGCGGGCGGTGCAAACATCTCGGCAATCGGAATCACGCCGGCGCAAGGCGGCCGGCCGTTGAAACGCTCGAAAATCTCGTCCACGTCCTTCCAGGTTTCGACCAGCGCAGCCGCCAGCGGCGGCTCGAACGCGAGATCGCCGGCGGCGCGCCATTCGCGCTCGAAGCTCCAATCGACCGGCGGATTCTTGTCGATTTCGATCGACACCACACGCCAACTCTCTTCCGGAGCGAGGATTTTTTCCGCCTCGCGCCATGGCAGGTAAATAACCGGCCGCGCACCCACCGTGAAAGCATACCGCTTGTCCACCGCGATCCCGAATGGTTCATAACGGCGACGATTGCGCCGGTCGAGGATCGTGCGCAGTTGTGCAATCGGCACGTCGAACATGCAAACCGCCGGATGCGCGCCGCGGACCATCCGGCTTCCGCCACGAATAACGCCATCCTTGAGAATCGCCACCAGGTTGTCCAGTGCCGACCCGGCGGTCGAGGCGCGCGTGAAATGCGTCAGCATCGCGGCCGCAGGAATCCTGGCGGGCTCGCGTTTCATCGCGCCGATTCGCGCCGGCCGGCGACTTTGCGTTTGCTTTGAGCGCCGGCCGGGCGCCGCGACCGGACAACGCGTCTTTCGCCGATCTTCGCCGCCAGCGTTCGCTCGCGCGCGAACATCCGCCGCGCGTCGGCTGCCGAGCGTTCGTGGTCGTAACCGATCAAATGCAGAAATCCGTGAATCAGAAGCCGGCGGAGTCGCGACGACGCGCTCACGCGAAACTCGCACGCCTGCCGGATTGCCGTATCGATCGAGATTACCACATCTCCGACCGGAAGTCCCGGACTGTTCTTTACGCTGCGGGGATCCAATGGCGCGCCGCCTGCTTGTTCAATCTGCGAGAAGGAAAGAACGTCGGTGGCCGCATCGATTCCCCGAAAATCACGATTCAGCCTGCGCAGCGCGCGATCGCTTGTGAGCGTAAGCGACAATTCGCATTCCGCAAGCCCCGCGGCGCGCATAAGCCGGTCCGCATCGGCGCGAAGCCCGCGCGCGTAGCATCGTCCCCGCGCCGTCGCGCATCGGAACTCCACCGCCACGCGTTTCAATCCCGATGGTTACCGTCAGTTTGCGGCGCCGGCGCCGGTCCTTCAGCGTTAAACGATTCGTACGCCTTGATGATCGATTGCACCAGCCGATGCCGTACGACGTCGCGGTCGTTGAACCTCACGAAGGAAATCCCTGGCGTGTTGCCGAGCACGATGCTTGCTTCCTTGAGGCCCGACAGCTTGCCGCTGGGCAAATCGATTTGCGTGACATCGCCGGTGATGACCGCCTTGGAGTTGTAGCCGAGCCGCGTCAGGAACATCTTCATTTGCTCGGAGGTCGTGTTTTGCGCCTCGTCGAGAATGATGAATGAGTCGTTGAGCGTGCGCCCGCGCATGAACGCGAGCGGCGCGACTTCGATCGTCCCGCGCTCGAGCATCCGCCGCGCCCGATCGAAATCCACCATGTCATGCAGCGCGTCGTAGAGCGGCCGCAGGTACGGATTCACTTTCTCCGCGAGGTCGCCCGGCAGGAAGCCCAGCTTCTCGCCCGCTTCGACCGCCGGCCGGCACAGCACCATCCGCGTGACCTGGTTCTTCATCAACGCGGCCAGCGCCATCGCCATCGCAAGGTATGTCTTGCCGGTGCCCGCGGGACCGATTCCGAAAACGATATCGTGAGCGCGAATCGAGTCGATGTAAATTTTCTGGTTGATGCTCTTGGGAGAGATGACGCGCTTGTTCGCGGAGACGTAAATCGTGTCGAGAAAAATATCCTTCAGCTCGGCGTTGCGGTCGCCGCGAATAATTCGAATCGCGTACTCGACGTCGCTCGGATAGATCGGGTACCCGTGCTTCAGCAGGTCGTAAATTTCGCCGATCACCTTGCCCGCGAGCGCCTGCTCGGCGTGCGCGCCGGTAATTCTCAGCGAGGTTCCGGTCACGCCAATCCGAACTCCCAGCGCCGCCTCGACAGTGCGGACGTGCGCGTCGTGCTGGCCGAGCAAATCGGTGAACAGGCGCGGATCGTCGAAATGGAGTTCGAGCGAGTCTTCGGTGGCTAACTGGGAAATCGCCGGGGCCTCTTGAGGTACTGATTTCGTCGCCTTCGCCGGCCGGCAGTCGTTCAAGCACCGGCAAAGCTAATCTAATCATTTCGCCGGGCGTATGAAAGTGCTTCCAAAGGCTACTGCAACAGCGCGGCGACTTTGGCCAGCGCTTCGTCGAGCTTCGATGCGTCGCGGCCGCCCGCCTGCGCGAGGTCCGGCCGCCCGCCGCCCGTGCCGCCCACGATCGGCGCGATATTCTTGATGATGTCGCCCGCTTTGATCTTCGCCGTCAGGTCAGCCGTCACCGCGACCAGCAGCGCCACCTTGCCCTCGCCGAGGTCGGAGCCGAGCGCGACCACCGCCGAGCCGTGCTTTTGACGCATCCGATCCGCCATCTCGCGCATAGTGCGCGGATCGACTCCGTCGAGCCTGCGCGTCACGACTCTGACGCCGCCGGCCTCGCGCACTTCTTCTTCGGCCGCCGCGCCGCCGGCGCCTGCGGCCAGCTTCTGCTCCATCGCGCGCAGCTTTTTCTCCAGCTCCTTTTCGCGCGCCAGAAGTTTTTCGAGCCGCTCGATCGCCGCGCCGTCGCGCGCACCGAGCTGCGCGCCGATTTCCTCGAGGATCTTCTCGCGCTTGCGAATTGTCTCGAGCGCGCCTTGTCCCGTCACCGCCTCGATTCGCCGCACTCCTGCCGCGACGCCCGATTCCGCTTCGAGTTTGAAAAAGCCGACATCGCCGGTGCGCGAGATGTGGGTGCCGCCGCATAGCTCGACCGAAAAATCGCCCATCCTCACCACCCGGACGCGATCGCCGTACTTGTCGCCGAAAAATGCGAGCGCGCCCGCCTTGATTGCGTCGTCGTACGCCATCTCCTCGGTCGTCACTTCGGCGTTCTCGCGGATGCGCGCGTTGATCTCTTCCTCGATCGTCTGCCAGAGCGTCGTCGTTGACCGGTCCCTGATGCGCGAAGTCAAAGCGCAGCTTGTCCGGATCGACCAGCGAGCCCGCCTGATGCACGGTATTGCCCAGGATATCGCGCAACGCGTAATGCAGGATGTGCGTCGCGGAATGATTCAGCATCGTGGCGTCGCGCCTGATTCGATCGATCTTGAGCTTGACGCGCGCGCCACGGGTCGAAGTCGCCGATCTCGCCGCGGATAATCCGCCCGACATGAACTATCGAGCCTTCGGTCTTGCGCGTGTCCGACACTTCGAGAATTGCGCCTGACGCGGTCTCGATCACTCCGCGGTCTCCGACCTGCCCGCCGCCCTCGGGATAGAAGGGCGTCTCCGCGACGACGATTGCTACGTGCTCCCCGTCCTTGCCACCCGCCGCGAGCACTTCGGACTCGCCCTCGTAAATGTGGTAGCCGACGAATCGCGACGTAGTTCCGGTGCCGAGACTGATCTCCGGTGCGAGCGCGTCATCTTTGCGCGCGGCACGTCCGCGCTCTTTCTGCTCGTCCATCAGCCGGTTGAAGCCCGCGGCATCCACCTCAATCGAGTAATTGCGCAGCACGTCCTCGGTCAGATCGAGCGGAAACCCGTACGTGTCGTACAGCTTGAACGCGACCTCGCCCGGCAGCATATGGCCGCCGCTGTTCTTGATTCGTGCGAGTTCCGTGTCGATCAGTTCCAGCCCGCGATCAAGCGTCTCGCCGAAGCGCGACTCCTCCTGGGTGATTACCTCGGCAGTCTTAGTGGCCGCCGCCTTGATCTCCGGATAGGCGTCGCCCATCGCCTCGACCACGCCCGCGTGCGTCATCGCGAGGAACGGACGATGGATTCCAAGATAGCGTCCATGACGTGCGGCGCGCCGAATAATCCGCCGCAGCACATACTCGCGATCGGTGTTGCCTGGGATGACGCCCTCCGCGATCAGGAAGGTCATCGTGCGTGCGTGATCCGCGATCGCGCGAAACGATACGTCGCGCTCTTCCTTCTTGCCGTACCGCGCCTTGTCGCCGAACTTTTGCGCGGCCTCTTCAATCTTGTGGATGACTGTCTGGAACAGATCGATCTCGTAGTTGCCGAGGATCTTGCCGGTCTCGATGCTCTGCAATGCCGCCGCGACACGCTCGAGCCCGGTGCCCGTATCGACGTGCTTCATCGGCAACGGCGTCAGCGCGCCCGCCGCGTCGCGATTGTATTGAATGAAAACCAGGTTGCCGATCTCGATGAATCGCTCGCACCCGTCGACGTTCACAAAACATTTCTGCCCCCGATGATTTTTTTCAGGGTTACAGGCACCTTGACCCCGGTCGATGCTGATTTCCGAGTTGGGACCGCACGGCCCCGTCTCGCCCATCTCCCAGAAATTATCTTTGTCGCCGAATTGCAGAATCCGTTCGCGCGGAAGCACTCCAAGCTTTATCCAGATGTCCTCAGACTCTTTGTCGTCCTTGTGAACGGTCGCGTAGAGCAGCTTCGGATCGATTTCCCAGACCTTGGTTATGAGTTCCCAATGCCACCGAATCGCTTCTTCCTTGTAGTAGTCGCCGAACGACCAGTTGCCGAGCATCTCGAAAAAGGTGTGATGGTAAGTGTCGCGGCCGACCGCCTCGAGATCGTTATGCTTGCCCGAGATACGCAGGCATTTCTGACAATCTGCGACGCGCACGTGCTGCGGCGAGCGTACGCCCAGGAAATAATCCTTGAACTGGACCATCCCGGCGTTGGTGAACAGCAGGGTGGGATCGCCCTTGGGAATCAGCGACGCCGACGGCACGATCGTATGACCGCGCGCGGCGAAGAAATCGAGAAACGATTGCCTGATCTTTGCGGTAGTCCAGCGCATGCAATCCTGATTCTATTTGAGCGACGGCTGCGAAAGAATAAACGCAAGTCAGCCGCGGGGGAAGAGTAGATCACTCTATTAAATGCGGAACCCACGGTGGGTTCCGCACTTCCTTGGGCAGGGGTGACCCCTGCACCCAGTGAAAAGAGCTTTGGACTGCGGCGTGCCAGTGAAATAGTTGGACAAACCCGAAAGGTCGGCCAAACTGGATTTATGGACATCAGCATCGACGCGCCCACCCGCAGCGGAGAGAACTTCTCCTTCACCAAATTTTTTCTTTCCCACAAGGGCGATCTGACGCTGGCTTTTTCGGCGTTCGTTTACCTCGTCAGCCTGGCCGCCCTGATGTTCACGCATTGGAGAACCTCGTCCGAGATTGGGGTCTCGATGGCGGAGGCGGCTCTCATCGGCGGTCTATGCGATTACATCGCGCTCAAGATGATCTTCGAGCGGCGGTGGTACCTGCCCAACTCCGGCGTGCTGCCGCGTAATCGCGCGAAGTTGATCGACGGAATCGCCGCCACCATCGAGAACGAATGGCTCACGCCACAGATGATCGGGCGCAAGCTGGGTGAGATGGATCTCGTCGGCCGCCTTGGCTCGTTTCTCCAGGAGCTCAAGCTGAGCGACGTGCTGGGGCAGGCCGGGCTCGAACGGATACTCAGCAATGCGATCGAATACCTTGAATCAGCCGAGAAACGCGATCGCCTTGAGGCGATTCTCAAGCGGATGCTTCCGAAGACGGTCACGCGAATCTACGCGGTGATGAATCGGCTCGGCGCGGATTCGATTAGCGCGCGTATCGCGGCGAATTTGCGCAAACGGCTGCCCGAGCTGCAGAACGACCCGGAGCTTCGCGACACGCTCGAAAGCGCAATTCACGAGTTTGGGGGTCAGCTTCGTGATCCCGACAGCTACGCGAATCAATTTGCGCAGCGATTGATCGACAACCTGGTCCGCAGGACCGTCGAATCAAGCCGCGGTCAGATAACGCAGATGGTCCGCGAGAATCTGGCGCGGCTCTCTGACGATCAGATCAGAATTCAGATTGAATCGAAGACGCGCACGCACCTGGACTGGATTCGCGTCAACGGCGGGCTGTTCGGCGCCTTCTTCGGGCTGCTCTTCGCGCTATCGCGAATTCTTTCGCACACCGGCCCCGCAATCCTTGCCCACTTCCACCTGGCGATCTGAGGACACGGCGCGCTCGTTAGACCGTCACCCCTTCTTCTTTGGCGACGGCGCGGGCGGCTCGGCCGCCTCGTCCACCGCCGCGTCGGGCGGCAGCGCGACCGGCTTGGCCGCCAGCTTTTCGCGCACCCTGGCTTCTATCTCTTGCGCCAGCTTCGGATTCGCCCTGAGCAGGTCGCGCGCGTTTTCGCGTCCCTGCCCGATTCGCTCGCCGTTGTAGGAGTACCAGGCGCCGAGCTTCTCGATGATACCGTGCTCGCTGGCCAGATCGACCAGCTCGCCTTCCTTCGAAATTCCGGTGCCGTACAGGATGTCGAACTCGGCCTCGCGAAACGGCGGCGCGACCTTGTTCTTCACAACTTTGACTTTGGTTCGCGAGCCGATCACTTCGGTCGCGTTCTTGATCGTGCCGATTCGCCGGATATCGATTCTCACCGACGAATAGAACTTGAGCGCGTTGCCGCCGGTGGTCGTCTCCGGATTCCCGAACATCACGCCAATCTTCATCCGGATCTGGTTGATGAAGATAACGATCGTGCGCGAGCGCGATATGATCGACGTCAGCTTGCGCAGCGCTTGCGACATCAGACGCGCCTGCAAGCCCATCTGCGGCTCGCCCATCTCGCCTTCGATTTCCGCGCGTGGCACGAGCGCCGCCACCGAGTCTATTACCAGCACGTCGATCGCCCCCGATTGCACGAGAGTCTCCGTGATCTCCAGCGCCTGCTCGCCGTTGTCGGGCTGCGAGATGAGCAGATCCTCGACCTTGACGCCCAGCTTGCGCGCGTAAGCCGCGTCGAGCGCGTGTTCCGCGTCAATAAACGCGCAGGTACCGCCCATCTTCTGCGCTTCCGCGATACATTCCAGCGCCAGCGTCGTCTTGCCCGACGATTCCGGGCCGTAGATTTCGACCACGCGCCCGCGCGGCAATCCACCCACGCCCAGTGCGAGGTCGAGTCCGAGCGAGCCGGTCGATACGACCGCGACATCGCCCGAAATCGCCTGCTCGCCGAGCTTCATGATCGAGCCCTTGCCGAACTGTTTCTCGATTTGGCTCAACGCCAGGTCGAGCGCTTTACTTTTGATCTCTATCGCCATCGATTGTGCCCATGCGGGATTTGTTTATCGCGCTGCGAATCTTGCCACAAACTCGCGTCGATAGCTCTATCCGCGCTGGCGCCCGTGTCCACAGCGGTGTGGCTAACGCGACTGGAACAGAAATGTCGCGAGCGCTTCGTAGCTCGATCCGTCGGGCCCGAGATGGCTGCGGTAGAGCGTGATCGATTCGATCCTCGAGACGCCAAACTCGCGGTCTCGCGCCGCGTGTAGTGCCTGGCGAGTTTTGTCCGCAATCGGCCGATCGCCAACCCGCCCGATCGTCAGATGCCCGTTCCAGCGCCGCTTCTCGCGCTCGAATCCATAGTCAGCCGCGACCGTCTCCAACCGTGCGGCAAGCGCGGCAAGCGCCCCCGATTCCACGCTATGCAATCCCACCCAAATCGTGCGCGGGTGCTCGAGGTCGGGAAACGCGCCGACTCCTGCCGCGGCGACCTCGAACGGCGCCGTCTTTGTCGCGAGCTGATGAAGCCCGGCGGTGAGCTGCTCCAGTCGATGCGAATCCACTGCCGGTCCAAGAAACTTGAGCGTGATATGGAGATTTGCCCGCCGCACCCATCGGACACCGTCGTGTGGATGCTTCAGTTCATCGATCGTCTCCGCCACCGACTTTTCGACCTGCTCGTTCATCCGGACTGCGACGAACGCGCGCACTCCTTTGGCTTCGCGCTGCCCGAGGTCGTCGTGCAGATGCGGTCGCGCCTGACCTTCCTCCCAATTCGTCATCGACCTGTTTGAGCCTTTCGCTCTTCTAAGCCCTGCCGGCTCCGACCGCCAGCTCGTGCTCGACCAGAGGCAGCCGATCGTTGCCGAAGAACATCGATCCCTCGACGAACATCGTTGGCGATCCAAAACCGCCGCGCGCGATCAGCTCCTCGACGTTCTCGCGCAGCCTGGCCTTGTACTCATCGGATGCGATCTTCGTGAAAAATTCTTTTTCGTCGAGGCCCGTTTGGCGCACGATTTCGCGCAGCACGCCGTCCTTGCTGATATCCTTGTCTTGCCCCCAATAGCTCTCGAACACGAGCCTCGAGTAACGCGCGATTACACGATGCTCGTCGGCGACGAACGCACCACGCATCGCCTTGACCGAATTGACCGGGAACACCGTAGGGTTGCCGATTTTCAGACCGTAAAATCGCGCCCAGTCGGCCAGATCCTTGACGTAGTACCTGGCCTTGGCCGGAACCGGCTTGGCGCGATTCTCGTACACCGAAGGATTGACCGTGTTGAACAGGCCGCCCACCAGGATCGGCCGCCAGATCAGTTCCGCACCGTGGCGCCGCGCGATGTCCTCGATCTTCGTGAACGCCAGGTATGTCCACGGGCTCGAGCAGTCATAGAAAAATTCGAGCTTCTTACCCATCGTCCGATTTCCCTCATCGTAGCTCAGTCAACCACCGCGCAACCATCACTCTGAGCGCACTCTCGACGCCGTCCTTGCCATCGATGCTGATCAAGTCGGCGCGCACGTACCCGATGAACGCCTGCGCCTCGATCCGCAGCGGCAGATGGCGCTCATCCGCCGATATCCACAACACCGTCCCGTGCGCCTCGCTGCGCAGCTCGCCGTCGCTGACGTACCAGACGTCGGGCACGATGCGCCACGCGTCGAAGTCGCCGATCGAGAGGTGAAGCTTCTCCTGCTTCTCGACCTCGAATGCGAAAACATAGCGCTGGCTGCCGCTGAACACGTCGAACGCATAGGTCTTGCCCGGCGCGAAGTTCTGCGTCAGCGCCATCATCGCGCCCGATATCGGCCCCCACGGATCCGACGCGATGAATTCCTTGCTCTGCGTTCCTTTGTGATTCTTCTTCGTAATCGTGACCATCTGCGCGGGCCGATCGATGGTCACCTCGTAGTAATTGAGCCGCGATTTTTCGTGTTGGACCAAATAAACACCGCTGCTGTGGAGCGTGTCATCGGCCACGCTCTCCCGCATGTAGTCGCGCATCTTGTAGAACACATCCGCAAACGGGTTGGTCTCGATCCAGATTTCCCCGATCCATCGCGAAGGATCTTTTTGCAATTTGTGGAACTCGATACGCGCCTGCGCCGCCGGAATCCCAACCCACGATGCTTGATAGATCAACTGCTCGCCGTCGTGAAACGGTATCGGCCCCGGTTTGTACGCCGGCACCTTCGCCTTGACCTCGGGCGGCAGCGCCATCGGGGTCGGTGCCGGAGTGGGCAAATGGCGATGCTTGTGTGGGGGCGCCGGCTGAGGCTCTGCCGGCGGATCCGAATCCGATGCGCCCGATGCCAATATTGGCCCCGCGATGGCGCCCGCGCCGGTGCCGAGTATAATGAGCATGAACGCGGCGATTACAATGCTCGCGAGCACACGCAACATTCACGCGCCGCGCCCCGGCGGCGTGTTTCCTTGCAATATCACTCATGATCGCCAATAATTCTGGCCGATTGCGGAGGTGCGCGAAATGACTATCACGCGAAATTTATTTGCCGCCCTCGCGCTAGGCGTCACTCTTGCCGCACCACAGCTCGCCTTTGCGCAGTATGGCGGCCAGGGATTGGGCAGCGCTCTCAGTGCCAATCCATTGTCGCATCAGGGGCAAATGAGACCCGGCGTTGACGATTTGGGGTCTCGCGGGACGCAGGAAACGCCGTTCAAGATCATCAAAGACGTAAAGCTCGGCCTCAAGGACGCCGACCCCGCCGTGCGCGTCTCCGAGCTGTTGAAACTCCGCAATCTGCAGGATCCGGAAGTCAACCAGATCCTGATGAACTCGATGTCCGACCCGGATGCGCGCGTCAAGATAAAGGCCGTCGACATCCTCGGCGCGCGTGAAGCCAATGAGTCCGTGCCACCGATGTCCTCGATGCTCTTTCTGCGTTCCACCGAGCCCATCGTCAAGCTGCATCTGGTGGCGGCGCTTGGCAGGATCGGCGATGCGCAAGGCGCGATGCCCGTCATGCAGTATCTCGGCGAAGATCAGGACGAGCGCGGCCGCGGCACTGCCGTCTTCGCCCTTGGCGAAATCGGAAGCGACAAGGCCATCGGGCTGCTGAACAAGGTCGTTGCCGAGGATCAAAGCCAGATGGTCCGGCGCCTCGCGCAGGAAGCGCTGCAAAAGGTCAGCGGCGAGTTGCCGACCGAGCGCGCCAAGACGCTGGCCGCCGATTCGAGCAAACAGGCCGAGCCGACCGATCAGAAACTCGCCAAGCTTCGCGAAATGGACAAGAAGATGCAGGATATGGAGCGCTGACGGCGCCGTCTGCTCTTCGTCTGTTCCAGCCTAAACTTTCTCTGAGTCCTCCAGCGTCGGCGTTTTTGCATCCGCGCTGCATCCGCTCCATCGCCATCTACCTGCGCGTGTTTGCGCATCTTTCACAACATCAATGATCGCATTGCGGCTGGCGTGTCAGTCACATCTGGTCCGCGACAAGAATTGTAATCCGGTTTACCCGTGGAATTTCGTCCGCGACAATACGATTTTCGGGGTTATACATGGCGCGGGAGGTTACACGGCCTGGTCTGACAAGCATCCGTCCTATTCGGCCGTGGGCGGCCCTACCAATACGAGCTAAGGACACTAATGTCGACGATTACTATTCACCGGAAATAAACTCCGATACCGCGAACTTTGCGTCCGAAGCGCCGACGCAGCTGGTCATCCCCGCTTGCATCCAGAGCGGGGCGCCATACCTGCCGGACCAAAACGCCGTAAGCGCGGGCGATGAGCTACACCGGGAGCTTCCAGGACATCCAGTGCTATGACGGCCTCAAGGTGAATGCCATCCTCAACGAGATCAAAGGCAGGAACCATGACGGCACCGCCAGAGCGCCCGTGCCGGACATCTTTGGCATGAACTTCCAGGCGGTCAGCATCGGCCAGAAACTGATCTACCAGCATGGCGCGGTCGCGTCCGGGCCTTACAGCAGTCAAAGGCGGTTACATCGATTCGATCGGGACGCCCAACCGCTTCGCTGAAGAGTGAGATCGAGTTCATTGATAATTCGATCGGGCAGATGGTCGCGGAACTGAAGACGCAACATCTGATCGATTCGACGCTGATCATCATCACCGCCAAACACGGGCAGTCGCCGATCGATTCCAGCCGCTATATCAGGGATGGGTCCGACGATCCTGCCACAATCCTGAGCAGCTACCTGGCGCTTTCGGAGAACCCCAGCGCGATCGGACCGACGGAGGACGACGTGGCCCTGCTCTGGCTTACGGATTCAAGCGAGACGCTGCCGCCGTCGCGGCGCTTGAGGCCGATCCCGCGTCTCCGGCAAGCCGCCAAATCGCGGGCATCGGTCAGATTTTCTCGGGCCCCTCGATTGGCCTCTACTACAATATCGGCGATTCGCGCACGCCGGATATCCTCGTTACTCCCAATATCGGCGTGACCTATTCGAACAGTAAGAAGAAGCTCGCGGAGCACGGTGGCTTTGCCCATGACGACGTCAATGTGATCATGCTGGTGTCGAACCCATCATTCAAAGCCGGCGCGGTCACGCTCCCGGTTGAGACGCGTCAGGTGGCGCCGACCATCCTGGCGGCTTTGGGACTCAATCCGAATGCCCTGCAGGCGGTGCAAAGCGAAGCTACGCGGGTGCTGCCCGGGCTGCCGCTGAATGGCCACTAGAATAAGTGATTAGCGCCGGCTCCGATTCTTCCCCCGCGATCAGAGCCGTCCCCGAACCAAGGCGGGCGCGACCGACCATCGGCCGCGCCCGCTGGTTCACACCTTGATCAATCCATCGACGTGGCCGCTGGAACGTGGACGTTCCGGGAATACTCGATCGATCTGCGAATCCGAAAACTCCAGATGGGATCGCAGGACCGCCGCGATTGGTTCGCGAAAGTCGGTCGTGACCGCGAGGTCGCGCTCTTGGTACAGGCTGCCCGGCGAAAGACCCGGCCACTTTCCATAAACTCTTCTGCCCCTCACCGGCCCGCCCATCACCCACATCACGTTGCCGTGCCCGTGATCGGTTCCGCCGTTGCCGTTCTCGTGCATAGTGCGGCCGAACTCCGAAATCACAAGGATGACGGTGTCCTGGTAGCTCGGCCCAAGCCGCTTGGACAGACTCGCCAGCCCCTCGCCGAGCGGCTTCAGATGTCCCGCGAGCTGGCCGTTGGCCGCCCCCTCGCTGACATGCGTATCCCAGCCGCCTAGCGCCATGAATGCGACGCGAATCGTGGGATCGCGGCCGATCAGGCGCGCCAGTCTGTCGGTGTCGTCGGAGAATCCATCCGGCGAGGGCGCGCCGCCATTGGCCTGCGCCATATCATCCGCCAGTTCACTCATCAGGCGCTTGCGTGCCTCGCGTCCATCGCGATAGGCGCGGCTGATCGCATCGCTGCCGATGTAAAGCCGATCGAACGCCACTTCGATTACCGGCCGGTCCATCGGCATCGGCCGGTCCGCCGCCCGCCCGAGCGCGATATTCGCGACCGGCGCCTTGCCGCTCAGAATCCGCGGCACCGTCGGACCGAGACTCAACGCCTCGGTCGGGCCATGCGTACCCGCAGTCAGCGCCAGCATCCGATTCAGCCATCCATCGGGCGTCGATTTGATGCCCGGCGTGCCACTCTCCATGAAATCCTGCGCGTCGAAATGCGATCGCGTCGGATCCGGCGAGCCGCATGCATGCACGAACGCCAGCGTGCCGTCGCGCCATTGGCCCTCCAGCGGCGCGAGCGCGGGATGCATCCCGAAATGGCCGTCGAGATCGATCAACCCATCGCTTGCGCCCATGCGTCCGATCGCGATTGTCGGGCGCGCGTCGTAGTACGCCGGCTCGCCGTGTGGCACTACCACGTTCAGGCCGTCAACCGCACCGCGCAGGAACACCACGACGAGCCGCCGCTTGCTGGTGGCGTCGAGCGAGCGTGCCGCCCATGCATGCGGGCTCAGCAGCACGATTCCCGACGCCGACGCAATCGCCGCGCGGCGCAAAAAAGCGCGCCGGCTAATCGGCGTCGCTGCGCCCAAACTGCATTCTATGCACGAATCACTTTCCTGAAAAATCATTTCAAACTCTCAGCGCTTCATGAACTCGGGACTGCCGAGAATCAGCGGCGCGCGAAGTTGCGCCGGCGACGCCTCCACGGCGTTGGCCGTCGACGGTGAAAAATAATCGCCGAGCGTAGCCGCAAGCTGCGGGGAATCGGGCGGCGTCATCTTTGGCCGCGCCGGATCGGCGTCGAACCTGATTTTCACTTTGCCGCCACCATTCCTCGAAACCGCCGCCGGCTCGCGGCGCATTGCACCGCCGTCCGCGTCTTCTTCGAACGGCGGATTTTCCAGTGGCAGATTCCCCGAGCCGAGCGCCGTGGCAAAGCTGAGCCGCGTCATCATCGCGCCGGGATTGAGCCACGCATCCTGCGTGTTGGCGTAGCCGTTGGGCGTCTGGCATCCGTACAGCGGCATCCCGAGAATTTGCATCGTGCCGTACAGCGGCCGGTAGTTGCTAACCGGCGCGCCCGTCGCGCGCACGCACGAGACCACGTACTCGTAGGGCGTTTTGAATTTGGCGCCGTAGCATCGGGGGTCCCAGAATTCCGCGCTCGTGAACATCGTCTCGAGCACTGCGCGAATCTCGCCGTCGGTCGAGCGGTAGCGATCCGCCATCCGGCTCACCAGCGCTTTGGGTGGATCGTCGGCGACGAAGTACTGCGCAAGCTTGAAGCTCAGATGCGTCGCCGTGGCGGCGCTGCTTGCCAGGATGTCCAGCGCATGCTCGCCTTCGGCGATTCCGCCGCCGTCTATTCGATGACCCAAGAAATTCTTGCTCGAAAAATCATGGCGCTCGGCGTCGAAGTAAAAGCCGCTCGGGTCAACTGGCGCCCGCGTGAAGTTTTGCCGGCGTTGCATAAATCGCCGCATCGGGGAAAATTCCCCCATCCCCACACCCGGCATGCCCTCGCCACCGGGCCTGGGAATTCCGCCCCCGGGCTTGGGAAGTCCCCAGCCTGTCATAATATGCGCGAGCGCGATTACGTCGGCCTGCGAGTAGCCGCCGTTGACGCCCAGCGTATGCAGTTCCATCAGCTCGCGCGCGTAGTTCTCGTTTATTCCTTCGAACTTGCCCTTCGAGCCGGCGCTGCCGGGCGCCGTGTTCTGCCAGTTGTCGAGGTAGAAAAGCATCGCCGGATGATGCGCGGTCGCGCCCAGGAGCGTGCGGAACTTGCCCATCGTATGCGGCCGAACCGCGTTCTCCTCGAACACACCCGTCCATATATTGTCCAGCCCCTTGCCGGCGAAGATATTGAAATGGTTGAACCAGAACGCGGTCATCACTTCCTGCAACTGCCGCGGCCCTTCGATCGCGCGCATCAGCCGCGCCTCGACCGCCTCGCGCATCACGACTCGCTGCCGGATTCGCGCGTCTTTGGTCGCGTCCTTTATCGCAGCCTGGTCGCCGCCGCTCTCGGCCTTGGCGTCCCTGCGCGCCTCCATGATCGGCCGCTGATATTCGATGAACAGCGCGATCGGAGACATGTGGATCGTACGATATTCGTTGACGTGCTCGGTCAGATCGCCGGGAATCGGTATCGACTCGGGATGCAGTTGCTCGTGTACATAGCGTTCAGGCCCCATCGCGCGGACGCGCTCGAAGTCGCCCGGCCGTGGACCGAACGCGAGCCGGTTCAGGGCGTGCAGAATCCGGTCCTGTTTTGATCCTTCCGCTGATTCCACCACGACCTGTCTCTCTCGACGATGGCGTGTCGCTCTCGATTACTTAGTACGAACCCGCGCCCGCGCGGATTCACGGCATACGGTATTATGACGTTACCCGCGCGGCCCCCGTTTACCTGTTCTAACAGGGCAAGCCGCGCATCTTTTCTTAGCATCGGGTGCAGGCGTCACCCCTGCAAACCCACGGTAGGTTTCGCATTCTTAAAAACTACAATTAAGTTCTTCTGTTTGCTCTCCCACTGTCATCTCGATGCACGCCCCCACGCTTCGATCAGCCGCTCGAACGCCTTGCGCAACTCGGGATCCTTCAACTCCGGCAGCTCGATCGATTTCCGTGTCGTTGTCGCACGCGGCACCGTGCGCAGTTTCGGCCGCTCGCGCCGGCTGAGCCGTCCCTGCACAAATCGCAGCTCACGCACGACGTCATCGCCCAGCCTCTCTGTCACGCGCGCGAGAATTTGCGACTTCATCAGATTCAGTTCTTGTATCCACATCGCACCCGACACTTTCACGACCGCGGTGTGGAATTTCAGCGAGACGATTTCGGTGCGACGCGCGATCGCCTCGCCGACCATCTCCGGCCATGCTTTCGCCAGCCGCACGATCGCGAAATGACCTTCGCGATCCAGGCGATCGAGCAGCGGCTGCATCGCGGCGCCGATCTGTTCCGGAGCCTTGTGGCGTCGAGTCGGCATGAGCGCTCCACGATAGCGCCACTCACATCGCCCGCATACCAGCCGCTTGGCCGGCGACTTTCGGCACGCAAATGGCCATCCGGAGAAGGCCCTATTACGTATTAGTATGGCTAATTGGAGACCATCAATCACTCACAGATTTCAAAGAGAAGCGAAGATTTACCAAAAAGTTATCAACAACCTGATATATGGTTTATGAACAGCTTGTTCTACACTACCTGTAGGGGATCGGGGCTTGACAGACCGAACCGGCCGCGCATATTGTCGCCAACGAGTCACCTGCGACTCTGGATTTGCCAGGAGCCGTCACGACAGCGGTCACACCGCTAGTGAGCTGAATGCGGGCTTAACGCGCATGTAACTGAGGCGGGGAGGATGCGGTCATGGGCGGGGGAGCGATAGATCTGGAAATGGATCCGAAGTCTAAAATAGCCGACCGCGCAACAGCCCCCACCGGTGCGCCTGCGGACTCTGCCGCGCCCGGCCGCGGTATCGTGCTCGAGCGTTTCTTTACCACCGCCGGCGTCGATCCATATTCCGAGGTCGAATGGGATCTCCGCAGCGCCGTCATCTCGGGCGAAGACGGCCGCGTTGTCTTCGAGCAGCAAGGACGTCGAGGTGCCGCGCGGATGGTCGCAAACCGCGACCAACGTCGTCGTCTCGAAATATTTCCGCGGCCCGCTCGGCAACGCCCCGGCGCGAGACCAGCGTCCGCCAGCTCATCTCCCGCGTCGTCGATACCATCGCCGGATGGGGCGAGAAGCAGGGCTACTTCGCAAGCGCTCGACGCGCGCGAAACCTTCCACGCCGAGCTGACCAAGTACCTGCTGCTCAACCAGAAAGCCTCGTTCAACAGCCCGGTCTATTTCAACGTCGGCATCGAGGCCAAGCCGCAGTGCTCGGCATGCTTCATCCTCAAGGTCGATGACAGCATGGACTCGATCCTGAACTGGTACCGCAACGAAGGCATGATCTTCAAAGGCGGCTCCGGCGCGGGCGTGAACCTGTCGGCATTGCGCTCCTGCCGCGAGAAGCTCTCGTCGGGCGGGACCGCGTCGGGACCGTTGTCGTTCATGAAGGCGGCCGACGCGTCGTGCCGGCGTCATCAAGTCGGGCGGCAAGACGCGCCGCGCGGCCAAGATGGTCGTGCTCAACGCCGACCATCCCGACATCGATCGATTTCATCAAGTGCAAGGCAGGAAGAGGAGCAGCAAGGCGTGGGCGCTGATCGAAGCCGGCTACGACTCCTCGCTCGACGGCCCGGCCTACGGCTCGGTGTTCTTCCAGAACGCCAACAATTCGGTGCGCGTGACCGACGAATTCATGCGCGCGGTGCCCGACGACGGCGATTGGCAGACCCACTTCGTCAAGGTCCGGCGAGGTCGCCGAGACCTACCGCGCGCGCGACGCTGCTCCGCATGATCGCCGAGGCGGCGCACGCCTGCGGCGATCCCGGGATGCAGTTCGACACGACGATCAACGTCTGGCACACCTGCCCCGACCAGCGGGCGGATCAACGCGTCGAATCCGTGCAGCGAGTACATGCATCTGGACAACTCGGCCTGCAACCTCGCCTCGCTCAACCTGCTGAAGTTCATCGACGAGCGCGGCGAGTTCGACGTCAAGCGCGTTCCGCCACGCGGTCGACGTAATGATCACGGCGCAGGACATCGTGGTCGATAATTCCTCGTATCCGACCGACGAGATCGCCACGCAACGCCCAGCGCGTTCCGCGAACTCGGGCTTGGGCTACGCAAACCTCGGCGCGCTGCTGATGGCGCTCGGGATGCCGTACGACTCCGATCAGGGGCGCAGCTACGCCGCCGCGATCACCGCCCTGATGACCGGCGAGGCCTATCTCGCAGTCGGCGCGCATCGCCGCAAGCAAATGGGTCCGTTCGCCGGCTACGCGCCCAATCGCGAGCCGATGCTGAAGGTGATCGAGCGCCACGCGAGCCGCCGCCTACAAGCTCGATCCGTCGTACGTTCCGCTCGACCTGCTTCGCGCCGCGCGCGAGTCATGGGACGACGCGCTCAAGCTCGGCGCCTGCGCCGGCTACCGCAATTCGCAGGCGACCGTGATCGCGCCGACCGGCACCATCGCGTTCATGATGGATTGCGACACCACCGGCATCGAGCCCGACATCGCGCTGGTCAAGTACAAGAAGCTGGTCGGCGGCGGGATGCTGAAGATCGTCAACAACACCGTCCCGCGCGCGCTCAAGCGCCTGGGCTACGACTCAAAGCGAAGTCCAGGAAATCGTCGAATACCTCGACGAGCAACGAAACCATCGAGGGCGCGCCGCAGCTTGCCGACGCGCATCTGGCGGTCTTCGATTGTGCCTTCAAGCCGCGCGCCGGCGCGCGCACGATTCACTACCACGGGCCATCTCAAGATGATGGGTGCGGTGCAGCCGTTCATCTCCGGCGCGATTTCCAAGACCATCAACATGCCCGCCGAAGCGACCGTGGACGAAGTCGCCGAGGCTTACCTCACCGCCTGGAAGCTCGGGCTGAAGTCGGTCGCCATTTACCGCGACGGATCCAAGCGGATGCAGCCGCTCAACACCGGCAAGCCAAAGAAATAGAGAAAGCGGCGGCCGCGGTGGCGTCGATCGCGTCGGCCGACGATCGCGATGCAGCGGCGCAAGCTGCCCGATGAGCGCAAATCGATCACCCACAAATTCGATATCGCCGGCCACGAAGGCTACATCACCGTCGGCATGTACGAGGACGGCACCCCGGGCGAAATTTTCGTCACGATGTCCAAGCAGGGCTCGACCATCTCGGGCCTGATGGACTCGTTTGCGACCGCGATTTCGTTCGCGCTCCAGTACGGCGTTCCGCTCCAGTTCCTGGTGGACAAATTCTCGCACATGCGCTTCGAGCCGTCGGGCTTCACCAAGAATCCGCAAATCCCGTACGCCAAGTCGATCGTCGACTACCTGTTCCGATGGATGGCGTCGAAGTTTCTTGACGAGGAAGCAAAGCGCGAGGTCGGGATTATCGAGTCGGAGAAGAATCTGTCGGCAAAGTCCGACGCGGCGCACGCGCCGGTGGCGACCGCGCCGGCGGCGACCGTCGTCAGTCTGCGCGACGGCAAGGACGGCGGCATCCGCCAGGCCTTCATCAATCAGGCCGATGCGCCTCCGTGCCCCGACTGCGGCAGCATCATGGTGCGCAACGGCGCCTGCTACAAGTGCATGAACTGCGGCACCGCCAGCGGGTGCTCATGAACAAGGAGTTTTAAGGGTCCCGGAGAATCAGATGGACAATTGGCGGGAGAGGATTTCCGGGAGACTGGCGCGATGAGGTGGATGCGGACGGGGATGTAGCTACAAGCGGCGGCGAAGGTATTAGCCAGTCCTCGGAGAAAATGGGGATAAGGATTCTCCGGGACCCACCTTGAATGCAGGCGCGGCGCGAGTCGCACTTCAGGAGTTGTGGTGGGGCGGTGGATGTGGTGACGGCAGGGGGCTGGGAGCAATCCCAGCCCCCGAATTTTTCGGCGGCGGTGCCGATTCTCTTAACAGACGGGAAGTCCGAAACCTGCGTGAGGTTTCGGCAAATCCGTTTCCTCTGAAGCGCAGCCGCAGGAATCTTACGCGTTGCGAACGCGCGTCATCGCAGGCGCAGTGAGGAATGATCGGGAATTCAGCGAATCGCGGCGGGTCAGGAAGCTTTGTCGGGCTTTACGGCCTCTGCAGCCTTGGCGTCGTCGGTCTTCGCGACCGTCTTGGCCGCATCTTCGGGCTCGTTCATCGCGCGCTTGAAGTCGCGAATCGCTTTGCCCATCGCGCCGCCGACATCGCCGAGCTTGCTGGGCCCGAAGATGACCAAAATGATCAGCAAAATGATCAGCAGGTGAGATGGCGCAAACAGGTCCATATTTTTCTCCGGGCCGCTCCGCATCCACTCGGCCCAGCAAAAAGTCTATATCCTTGGCTGCCGGATTGCCACGCCTATTCCCAGGCGCTCACGCCGAGCGTGCAGACTCCTGAGGCACGGGCGTGTCGCCGCCGTCGAGGTGGTAGCGCTGGACCTTGCGATAGAGCGTCGAGAGGTGAATGCCGAGCACCTGCGCGGCCTTTACCTTGTCGTGTTCGACCTTTTCGAGCACGCGCTTGATATGCTCGCGTTCAAGCTCCTCGAGCGTCAGCCCCGTGTTCTCGATACTCGCCATCACCGGCGACGTGCTGCGGAGCTTGTCGGGCAAATCGCGCGAGTGGATGACGTCGGTCTCGGCCAGAATGGCGGCGCGCTCGACGGCGTTTTCGAGCTCGCGGACGTTGCCCGGCCACGCGTAGTTGATGAGCAGGCGCATCGCGCCTTTGGAAAAGCGCATCGCAGTCCGCGATAACGACTTTTCGTACTTGCGCAGGAAATGGTTGGCGAGCAGGGGAATGTCGTCCTGGCGCTCGCGCAAACCGGGAAGATTGATGTTGATGACGTTGATTCGGTAGAGCAGTTCCTCGCGGAAGCGGCCGGCCTTGACCTCGGTTTCGAGGTTGCGATTGGTGGCGCATAGCACGCGCACGTCGAACGCCACCGGATCGTTGGCGCCCAGCGGGTAGGCCTCGCGCTCCTGGAGCGCGCGCAGCAGTTTGACCTGCAGCGCGAGCGGCAGCTCGCCAATCTCGTCGAGCAGGATGGTGCCTTTGTCGGCGGCCTTGAGCAGGCCCACTTTGTCCCGCGCGGCGCCGGTGAAGGCGCCGCGTTTGTAGCCGAACAGTTCGCTCTCGAGCAGGTTCTCGGGCAGCGCGCCGCAATTGATCGGCAGGAAGCGGTTGTTGGCGCGATCGGAGCTGAAATGAATCGCGCGGGCGACCAGTTCCTTGCCGGTGCCGGACTCGCCGGTGATCAACACGCTCGGAGTCGGTGCGCGCGACTTTCTCCATGATGCGGAACACGCTTTCGATCGCGTCGCTTTTGCCGATGATGCTCTCGAAGCGATACTTCTCGCGCAGTTCCTGCCGCAGAAAACGGTTTTCCGTGAACAGCGCCTTGCCCTCGAGCGCGTTGCGCATCACCTTTTTCAGGTGATCGTTCGCAAACGGCTTGGTGATGTAATCGTAAGCGCCCTGGTGCAGCGCCTCGACGGCTGACTCGACGCTGGCGTAGGCGGTGACGATTATTCCCATCACCTCGGGGTCGAGTTCGCGCATCTTGCGCAGCAGATCGAGTCCGCTGCCGCCGCTGGTCAGGTTAAGGTCGAGAATCGCGAGATCGATTTTTTCTTTTTCGAAGATGTGCAGCGCGACCTCGGCGGCCGGCGCCTCCATCACCTCGTAGCCTTCGCTGCGCGCGAGCTGCACGATGATCGACCGCATCAACGGTTCGTCTTCGACGATCAGCAGCCGGTAAGGTCCGCGTTCCTGTGCGGTCCATGAAGCGTCGTTGTTCATGGCATTTCGATTCTCAAGACGCTGCCATGCTCGCCGCCTGTTCCGCGCGTACGGAATCCTCGGCGGCCGCCAGCGTGATCGTGACTGCGGTGCCGCGGCCGACCTCGCTGTCAACGCGAATGGTGCCCTGATTGGACAGGATCATGCGCTGGCATAGCGACAGTCCCAGTCCGACGCCGGCGCCCGCGGGCTTGGTGGTGAAGAATGGATCGAACACGCGTTCCAAGTGTTCGCGCGGAATTCCGATGCCGTTGTCGGCCACCTTGATAACGACCCGGCGCGATTTTTCCCCGCCCTGTCCGGTGCGCTGGTTCTCGGTGATCACCTTGATCACGCCGCCCTCGGCGGGGGAGGCGTCGGCCGCGTTGAAGAGCAGATTGAGCAGCACCTGCTGGATTTCGTTGTCGTCGGCGAACGCGCGGCGCAGATCGGGGGCAAGAATGGGTTCAACCCGGATGCCGCTGAAGCGTTTGTTGTAGGTGATGAGGCGCAGCGTCTCGGCGATCAGCCCGTTGACCTCAACCGGCTTGCGTTGCGCGGTGGTGGGTCGCGCGAAATTCACCAGGTCCTTGAGCGTGCTCGAGATGCGCGTGATCTGGGACAGGATGGTGTGCAGCGCGGTGCGCCGCTGGGGGTCGTTCTCGCCGGTCAGGATTGATTGAACCAGCGATGAGATCGACGCCAGCGGGTTGTTCACCTCATGCGCCACGCCCGCCGCGAAGGTGCCGGCCGCGGCCAATCGCTCAGCCTTGATCAGCGAGTCGAGCATCTCGCGCCGCTGCGTTACGTCGCGCAGGATCATCTGGACGAATTGCTTCTTGCCGTAGGTGATGAGCGCGGAGTTTACGTCGAAGAAGAACGGCCCGATCGGAAATTCCGAGGTCTGCGCCGATCCCTGGCGCAAAACCGTCTCCAGGCTCTCGATGACTCTTGCCCTCAGCTCCGGCGGTACGAAATCCGGGAGGGGATGCCCGATAATCTCCAGCTTCTTGTGCGCTTGGCCGGCTTCCATTTGTAGGTCGGCTTCCATTTGATGGAGCTGCAGGGCAGCCGCATTCAGCCCGATCACAATCCAGGTGTGCGGTTCGATCTCATACATCGGATCCGGCGCGTGGTCGATTGTATTGCGATACTTCTCTTCGGATTCGCGCAGCAGCCGTTCGCGCGATTCGATGTAGAACTGCGAGACCATCAGGCGCCGCTCGTCGATTGCCGCGACCACCAGATCGCGCACCAGCTCCATCGCGGGACCGGTCATTGAAGATCTAACGTGATTGAGAATTATTTGCTTGAGAGCGATGTGGATGGTGTTGAACTGAGAGGGTTTGGCCCGCGCGAGCATCCCCTCCTGGCAATGCCTTTGCAGATAAACGTAAGTGCAAATGTCATCGGGATCGCGCAGGTGATCGAGGAGGCGGATGAGAGCATTGGCCAAATTGGCTTTGCGCCCTTTCTCGTCGTATTCGGAGTGACCGTCGATGATGGCGCCTATCCCATCTCCCCACTGGTCGACGATGCCGTCGAAGTGCCGGTCGATCAGATCCGCGGCCTCGGCGCGGAGCTGGATGCATTCGGGCGTGCGGCTCCAAATTGTCGGACCCCACAGGCGCGAGAGCGATTGCTCGATCTCAGCGAGCTGGTGCCTTATCGCCTGTAGTTCTTCGGGGGTGGTCTCAATTGGCGCGTCGGTTGGTTCACGGTGTCGTTCGGACTTTGAAGGTCGGCCGCATCCACAGGTGAGCGATGGTTCCATTGCTATAAAACCCAGTGGCAGGAGTTCAGCGTTCATATATCAAGTGACGTATAACATTCGCAAAATAACCAATCTAGCGTGTGTATTAGGACGGCATCTGCCTGATTTTGCACCCTGCGAACTGTTCGGGTTAATGGGGGTAAATTACCCCTATCAAGTAAGGCAGCCGTTGGCGGTCTTCGTGCCCGAGGCGCAAATCGTACACGGCTCACCCCAATTGGTTTGTGCAAGGCGGGTATTTGCCGAAAAAGCCCCATAATCGCTGGATTTTTCCGGTGGCATGGCTTTGGCACTTAGATCCTCTTCGAGAGGCCAGCCACATCCATGCTTACCAATTCCGGTCCTGCGCAACGCGTCACGCCACACGGCAAGTTCCTTTCCCGCGCAGGACAGAAGTTCTTTTTCAAGGCGATGCGCCTCGCCGACGTGAGCGCAACGCTCGATTTTGGTCAGAAGCTCAAACTAAGAAAGCGGCTCGACGATCTCAGAACCGCGCACACGACCGGCGTGGTGCTGACCGAGGCGCAGTCGCAGCCGTGCCTGGACATCGCGGCCCAGTCGGGACTGGTCGCCATGGTCGAGTTGAGAATCACTGCGGATGAACTGACGAGCCGTCGCGGATGGAAATCCCTCGTCTCGCGGATCGCGCATACAACAAAAGCAAATATTTTTGGACGGCATCCTGCCCTGGCCGGTTACATCCTCGATTGCGAAATCGGCCAGGACGCGCTGCGCGCGGGCGGACTCGAAAACGCGCGGCGGCGTCTGCGCGGCGTCGTGAAGACGATCAAAGGGCGCGCGCCGGAGGCGATTGTCGCAATAAAGGTGCGGCCCGAAACGCGCGCACTTTCAATCTTGGAAGAGGATTTTCTTTACGCGGAAATTCCTGCGCTCGAGCCGGTCGAGATTCGCGATTTCGTCGTCACCTTGCATAACGTCGCGGAAGCACGGCCGGTGGTGATCGAATTCAAGGATGCATCGCCGGGGCAGGACGAAGCGGTAGCAGTGGCGTTTGGCACGGGTGCGGCTGGCGTGGTTGCTCCGCCGGTTCCTGCTCCGGTTTCTCACGACTGGCTTGGCGTGCGCATGATGCGCGCGTCGGATGTGATGCCGTTCGTGACGCTCAATGGCAGCTGCCCGCCGCTGCCGCCGAAGATGCCGATGGTGTCGGTGGTGATTTGCGCGTACAACGCGGAGCGCACCATGCGGGATTGCCTGGAGTCGCTGCGGCGCCTGGACTACCCGAATTTCGAGGTAGTCATCGTCGATGACGGCTCGCGCGATCGCACCGCTGACATCTCGATGGATTTTCCGGAGTTCCGTCTCATTCGCCAGCCCAACAAGGGACTCGGCGTCGCGCGCAACGTCGGGATGCAGGCGGCACGCGGCGAAATCATCGCCTACACCGATTCGGACTGCGTCGTCGATCCACATTGGCTGACGCTGATGGTCCGCTCGATGATCGAAAACAACTTCGACGGATGCGGCGGACCGAACTACGCGCCGCACGAAGACGGCTGGATCGAAGCCAGTTGCGCCGCATCGCCAGGCGCGCCGTGCCACGTACTGGTGGCCGCCGATCGAGCGGAGCATCTGGCAGGCTGCAACATGCTCTTCGCGAAGACGGCCCTCGCAAAGATTGGCGGATTCGATCCGCAGTTCACGTCCGCGGGCGACGACGTTGACATATGCTGGCGAATGCTCGACGCGGGCTTCAAGCTCGGGTTCTCACCGGCCGCATTCGTCTGGCACTTCCGGCGCAACACGGTCAAGGCTTACTACGGACAGCAGCGCGGCTACGGACGCGCCGAGGCGATGCTGTATCCGCGCTATCCCGAGCGCTTCAACGCGATGGGCCAAATCGCGTGGCGAGGTACGATTCCCGGGCTGGCGCGGACTATTCCGGGTGGCAGCCGCAAACGCGTGCTGTGGAAGACTGCAACCGCAGGTGCACAGACGCTGTTCGAGCCCGGACTTACGCTGGCCAGGGTTCTGCCACAGACGCTCGAGTGGACAGTGCTCTCGGCGATCGCGCTAGTCGCGTCGATCATGCTTGGGGTGTCGCTGATTCCCGCGGCTGCGATGCTCGCGCTAGGGCTGATCTGGGCGCTGTACTATGCGTGGCATGCGCCGCTTGAAAAATCTCACGAAAGTTTCCGAGCACGACTTCTGATCGCGTATCTCGCTTACACGGGGCCGATGGTGCGAACGATGACGCGCTACAAGACGCGGGCGAAAGCCCTGACCGGACTCGCGGGCGCTGACGGCGTGCGCCAACGCCCAACCGTCAACTGGCTCAGACGTACGGTGCGGCTGGACTATTGGAACGACGAAAGCATTACCCGTGACCGCCTGATCGACGGGATGCTGAAGCTGTTCGCGCGCAGCGGGCATGGCGCGATCGTCCAGGCGGGGTGGAACGACTACGACCTGGAAGTGCGGCCGAATCCGTGGACGCGGATCGAGCTCAAGACCGCCGACGAAGAGCACGAGGCGGGCAAGGTCACCAACCACGTACTGGCGCGAATGAAGTCCACTCGAATCACCAAGCTGGCTCTGGCGGCAGGCGCGGTGAGCGCGGCAGTTGCGGCGATAGCGGGACTGCCTGAGATCGCGCTTGGCCTGGGAGCGCTCACGATGGCCGGCGCGGTGTGCATAGTTGCGGAGATGGTCGAGGCGGGACGAATCGCGCATCGCGCGACTGAGCAATGCGCAACCGAACTGAATCTCGCGCCGCTGGGGGTACTGGTCCGCCAGGCTTCGGGCGCGCAAGCGGCGGCAGCCGCGCGCAAGCCGGCGGGCGCGCAGTTGGCATCGCAAGAGCGTATCTCCGACTAGTTTCTTCAGCCTCCATCCGTCCGCGTCGCGAGATGTGGCGCGATCGCGCCGGTTAGTCTTCCAAAATTTTGTGGATCGATGTCGCAGCGGGCCTCGTTGGGACGGCGGGTTTGGACTATTGTCGGCGACCGCGCAGACTGTGTTTATGAGCGAATTGGAATACCGGAGGTAAACACGCGGGTTCCGGCTTGCTCAACGCCCATCGCCGTCAACGCTTTCGTAAACGCTTCATACATAGACCAAGAAAACTGAGAAGGGCCAATGATCAATCGATCGAACATCCGCGCCAAGTCCAATTCTGCGAGCACGTCAGAGACTTTCGCGTCAAGCGGCAACTTGTAGATAATCTGCGGGATTCCGCCGAGGACCTCGATGGACGATTTCATGAGTGCGGACGGCGAGCGTTCCGGAGCGTAGATTACGCGCCACTCGCGTTCTTCGTGAAACCCCTCGTGCTTCAGGCACGTCACGCCTGCGACCAGCATGTTGAACACAGTTGCCACGACGGCGGATCTTTCTATGGAAACCAGGAAATCATGGTTAGCCTGTATGTTTTCGATGACCGTGGCGAGTACAGAGTGCGCTTCTTCCTCTCGCAAATAGGCGACAGGACTCACCATGAGGTTCAGCGCTTCCGAACCGGCGGAGAACCAAGGTAAACGCAGAACAACAGCGACGCGAGCCGTATTGCCTCCAAATGCACGCGACATGGATAACCGACCGTGTAAGTCTTCCTTGTCATCGTGCTCCGAGATTGACGTTATGTACGTGCTAAAGCGGATGTTGTTCCACCACTGATTGAACAGGTAACAGCTTCTTCTGCTATGTTCGGCGAAACCGTGTCGATCGCATCGTACAATTGTCGCTTTCTAGTATCATCGGCGAAGAACCTCTGCAGGATCTCGAAGCCGTGCTGGACTTCGCTGTAGTCCGCCATGCATGTGGTATTTCGCATCCACACGCGCTTACTCTCGATAATCTTGAACGCTGCTTCTGCTGAAGTGTAATGGACAAACCTAACCCACGGTTTTAGTCCGGTACTGCCCATATATAGTGCTTCTCGCTGCTTTCGCGCATGTGGCATAAAGATGCTCTTGAGCCGTATTCCGAGCCGAAACTGCTCCGAGGTCGCAGCGATTGGAATTTCTTGCGTAGGTTCGGCTGCGGGCATTTGTTCACTCTGGACAAGACATCGCGAGCACTGGCCTCACCAGCGGTTAGCTAATTTTCGGATCATTTCCCCCAGAACGAATTTCAGTCTTCCAAAATTTTGTGGATCGATTCGAGGTCGCGGCGGACCTCACTGAGTACGCGGCGAGCTTCACCGTCGATACCGGGAGACTGCGCAGGCGCGTGCTCGGATGATGCCGGGGCAGGCTTCGCGACGGGCTTGCCGGTCATCAAAGCGTCAATGCCAAATTCCTTGATGTGCTTGTTCGCGCCCGCGATCGTGAAGCCTTCGTCGTGCAGGAGGCGCTTGATGAGGCGCAGCACCTCGAGGTCCTTTTCCTGGTAGAAGCGATGCTTGGTGCGCGTGTGCCTGGGTTTCAGAAATGGGAACTGGGTTTCCCAAAAACGCAGCACGTAGGTCTCGACGCCCAGCGCGCGCGCCGCTTCGCCGATCTTCAACCCGCGCTCGGGGAACAAGGGCATCGTGACGGGCGCCTGCGACTTGAGTTTTTGCCGCCGAACTGATGGCTGGCGTGGCATCGGCGTCATACCCCTGGCTTGGAGCCGTTGTTAACCCGCTGCTTCAACACCTGGCTGGGCTTGAAGGAGAGGACGCGGCGGGAATCGATGGTGATCGGCTCGCCGGTCTGCGGGTTGCGCCCGCGGCGCTTATTTTTTTGATTGACGAGAAAGGTGCCGAAGCCGGAAATTTTCACTTTCTGACCGTGGCGCAACGAATCCCTGATGATCGCAAACACCGCTTCGACCACTTCACAGGCTTCCTTCTTGGAGGAGCCTACCCGCTCGTAGATCAGATCTACAAGATCGGCTTTAGTCATGCCCTGCGGCGTAACGATCCCCACCCGCTCGCGTTAGGCACGCTTACTGCCGCAACTCCGCCCCTAATCGCATCCGCGCCCGCTCGACCAACACGGCGTGAATGCGGTTAACCTCCTCATCGGTCAGCGTGCGATCTTTTGCACGGTAACGACAAGCCAGCGCCACGCTCTTTTTTCCGGCCGCGACCGCCGCCCCCTCGTACACGTCGAAGACCTCGACGCTTTCCAGCAGCGACGCGCCGCATTCCCAAATGGTTTTGACTACCATATCCGCCGGGAAATTCCGATCCAGCACCAGCGCCAAATCGCGCCTGATGGCTGGATATTTTGGCGGCGGCTGGAAAGTTTTGCGCGGCGAGAAACCATAGGCAATGAGAGTGCTCAAGTCAAGTTCATAGACCGCGCAGGGATCGTTCAGATCAAGGCGCATCGCTTCCGCCGGATGCAACTCGCCAATCAGACCGATCGGCACGCCGTCGAGCGCAACGATAGCACTGCGGCCGGGATGCAGGAATGGCGTTTCGTTGTCCGCACTCTCGAGAGCTTTGAACGTCACGCGCGGCGAAATTCCAATCGCTTCCAGGTATGTCTCGAGGATTCCTTTGATCGAAAAAAATCCGGCCGTCACGCTGTGCTCGCCAATTGCAGAGAGCGCGTAAGCCCCGTAGCTGACGGCGGCAAGATGATTGTGCTCGGTCGCGATATCGCCCTCCATGCGGAAGGTCTTGCCGATTTCAAACGCGTGAAAGGCGCGGGCCTCGCGGTTCAAATTGAACCTGAGCGAGGCGATGAGTCCCGGCAGCAGGCTCACGCGCAGCTCGCTGAGTTCCGCAGACAGCGGGTTGGATACTTTGAGCGGCCGGGTCGCGGCTTGAATCCCCGAAAAGCGCGCGTTGTCGGCGGGCGCGACGAACGCGATGGTGGTGGCTTCGGTCAGGCCGCATCCCAGCATCACTTCGCGCGTGCCCTTCAAGAACTCGCGCTCGCGATTGACGGGAGTGAGTGCAGTCACGCGTTCAGGCAGCAGCGCCGGAATGTCCTCGAGACCGCCGAGCCGCGCGACTTCCTCGATCAGATCGGCCTGCTCGACCAGATCGGAGCGGAACGACGGAGGCACGACCGCGAGCATACCCTTGGCGCGCGTGCTCACTTGCGCGCCCAGCGATTTGAGACGGCTCCTGGCGACGGCCGCCGGTATCGCGGCGCCAAGCAACGATTCCATCGCGCCGAGGTCGAGCGCAATCTCGCGCGGCTCGGCTTTGCGCGGCTCGAAGTCGGCGATCGGCGACGCCTCGCGTCCGCGCGCGATCCTGCGGATCAATTCGGCGGCCCGAATCAGCGCGCCGACTTGTCCCGCTCGATCGATGCCGCGCTCGAAGCGGTAACTTGCCTCGCTGCGCAAACCCAGGCGCCGCGTGGTGCGCGCTATGGTCATCGGCTCGAAGTACGCGCTCTCGAGCAAGATAGTCCCGCGTCGAATCGCCGACCTCGGAGTTGAGGCCGCCCATCACGCCTGCGATCGCGAGCGGCTTGTCGCTGTCGGCGATCAGCAGATCGTTTGACTCGAGCGTGCGCGCGACGTTGTCGAGGGTGACGAACTCGCGCGTATCGCCGGCGCGGCGGACGATAATCCGGCCGCCTGCGATTTTGCCGAAGTCGAACGCGTGCAAGGGCTGGCCGAGTTCGAGCATCACGTAGTTGGTCGCATCGACCACGTTGTTCAGCGCGCGCATCCCGCATAGTTCCAGCCGGCGCTTGAGCCACGCCGGCGAAGGACCGACCTTGATTCCGGTCATCGCGAGCGCGGCGTAACGAGGGCACAGATCGGGCGCATCGATGGAAACCGAAACCGAAAAGCCGGCTCGCGTCGGGCGAGCCGCCGAATGCGCCGCGCGGAGCCTGGGCGCGCGCAGTCTGGCGGCGAACAATGCTGCGACCTCGCGCGCCAGGCCGAGAACTGACAGGCAATCGCCTCGATTCGGGGTGATTTCGACATCGAGCACGGTATCGTCGAGGTGCAAATACGCGGCCACGTCGCCACCCAGCGGCGCATCCGCGCCGAGCGCAAGGATTCCAGCCTGATCCTGCGACAGGCCGAGCTCGCGCTCCGAGCAGAGCATGCCCTCGGAACGCACGCCGCGAATGACGGCTGCCTCCAGCGGCGGCTGCTTGCCACAGCTGCGCGCCAACCAGAGCGAGCGGCGCTACCATGCCGGCCTTCACGTTCGGCGCGCCGCAGACGACTTTGAATTGGCCCTTTTCGCCCGCGTCCACGTCGCAAAGATTCAGCCGGTCGGCGTTGGGATGCTTCTCGACGTGAAGCACCCTGGCGGCGAACACGCCTGTGAATCCGGGCGTGAGTTTTTCGACATTCTCGACAACCAATCCCGCGTAACTGAGGCGTCGCGAGATTTCTTCGACGCGGCGCATCGATGCTGACGAAGTCTCTCAGCCAACTGAGCGGAAGCTTCATCGCACACTCCGCTGAGCGCCGGGAACTGGCTCAAAAAGCGAAGGTCGTTCTCGAAAAACAGACGCAGGTCGTCAACCCCGAGCTTGAGCAGACCCGTGCGCTCGACGCCCATGCCGAAGGCGAAGCCCTGGTACTCGTCGGGATCGTATCCGACCGCGCGCAGCACGTTCGGGATGGATCATTCCGCAGCCGAGCACTTCGGTCCATCCGGAATGCTTGCAGACCGGGCATCCGGCGCCGTCGCAGAGAATGCAATGCATATCGAGTTCGGCGCTTGGCTCGGTGAATGGAAAATAGCTGGCGCGAAAACGGACCGCGGTCGTGCCGAAAAACGCGCGCGCGAATTCGGTCAGCACGCCCTTGAGATGCGCCATCGTGACGCGCCCGCGTTTATCGACCATGAAACCCTCGATCTGCGTGAACATCGGCGAGCTGCGCACGCTCAGGTCATCGCGCCGATAGCATCGCCCGGGACAAACGACCGCCAGCGGCGGCCGGCGTTTTTCCATCACGCGGATCTGGCCGTTGGAGGTATGCGTTCGCAGCAGCATCCCGCCCTCGAGGTAAAAGGTGTCCTGCATGTCGCGCGCCGGATGATGCGGCGGGAAGTTGAGCGCCGCGAAGTTGTGGAAGTCGTCCTCGATATCCTGGGTCATCGCGACTTCGAAGCCCATCGACTCGAAGATTTGCAGCATTTTTTCGAGAATGTCGGTGATCGGATGGATGCCGGCCGCGCGCGATGCGCATGCCGGGCAGGGTCACGTCGAGGCGTTTTTCATCGAGCGATTTCGTCCAGCGCTGCGGCTTTGAGTTTCTCGCTCAGAGTCTCGATGCGCGCTTCGACTTCGCGCTTGATCTGATTGATGAGCTGGCCGATGGCGGGGCGCTCTGCGCCCGGGACCTCGCGCATCCCGCGCATGATTTCCGTAAGCTCGCCCGAGCGGCCGAGCACGCGCACGCGAACCGCGTCGATTTGCGCTTCGCCGGCGTCGTCGGCGAGTTCCGCGATCGCGCGGCGCCTGATTTCTTCGAGTTGTTCTCTCATCGTGCTCTTCCCCCGACTTCCGGCTCAGTGGCGCCATTCATCCGTTGTGCAATGTTGCACGCGCCAAAAACAAAAAACCACGTGGGCGAATGACCCACATGGTTCCTGATGCGCGACGCTTGGAACGGCGCGGCTCTATGCGGCTTGCAAGCCGAGCGCGCTCTTCGCGGTGCGCACCAGCTCGGTAAACAATCCGTCGCGCTCTTGCGCGAGCTTCGCCAGCATCTTGCGATCGACCTCGACGCCGGCCTTTTTGAGCCCGTTCATCAGGCTGCTGTACGAGATTCCGCTTTCGCGGGCGAGCGCATTTATACGCGCAATCCAGAGCGTGCGGAAATCGCGCTTTTTCTGCTTGCGATCGCGATAGGCGTAGGTGAGGCCCTTTTCGAGCGTCGAGCGAGCCTGTCTGTAGAGTTTGCGCCCACCGACGAAGCCGGAGGCGAGCTTGAGTTGACGCTTATGACGGCGGCGCGTCTTGGGTCCGCCTTTGGCGCGAGGCATCGGAGTCGAATCCTTCCTTGGTAGATATCCGGTAAGTTAGTTTTTAGTTGGCCGAACTCACGCGTACGGCATCATTATCTTAACTTTTTCGGCGTCGGCCTTGCCCAGGATACCGGTCCTGCGGAGCCGCGCTTTCTGTTTCGGATTTTTGGCCGAGAACATATGGCGGGCATACGCGTGTTTGAACTTGACTTTGCCGCTCTTGGTCACGGAAAAGCGCTTGGCGGCGGTACGGCTGGTCCTGATTTTCGGCATGGTCGCTTTGCTTCTTTCCTGAAATTTTTTCTATCGCGGCGTCAGCAGCACCGACATGTTGCGTCCTTCCATCCGGGGCGTGCCTTCGGCCTGCGCGACGTCCGTAACCTGCGCAATAATTCTCTCGATCAGCGCCCGTCCGAGTTCTGGATGGGTAATCGCGCGGCCGCGGAACGAAACCGTCAGCTTAACACGGTGACCTTCTCCAATAAAGCGCTTGATGTGATTAACTTTGAAGTCTACATCATGCTGCCCGGTCGCCGACCCCATCTTCACTTCCTTGATCATGCTGACGGTGCGCTTTTTGGAGTCGTGCGACTTTTTCTTCTGCGCGTACCGGTACTTGTCGAAGTCGGTGACGCGGCACACCGGCGGCGTCGCCGTCGAAGAGACCTCGACCAGGTCCAGGCCGCGGCTCTCCGCCACTTTGATCGCCTCGCGCAGGGGCAGGATTCCGACCTGGCTGCCGTCGGCGTCGATTACGCGGACTTCTTGAGCGCGAATCATGTTATTAATGCGAATCGCGGGCTCCCTTGAGGGCGGGGTTCTGAAATCTCTTCGGATAAAGCACCTCCTCCGGCTTGGTGGCCGGATGAACTTCCTAAGCCGGGATCGGCTCTTTCTTTAATAGCTCGACCAGCGCCGCCAGCGGCATCGCCTTGCTCTTCTCGCCGCGCAGCAGCCGCAGCGACACCGATCGGTCGGCGGCCTCGCGCTCGCCGACCACGATCATATATGGCACCTTGGCAAGTTCGGCTTCACGAACCTTGAAACCGAGCTTCTCGTTGCGGATGTCGCCGTGGGCGCGGAATCCCTCGCGCTTGAGCAGGTCGGTGACTTCGCCCGCGTAGCTCTCGACCTTTTCGCTAAGCGACAGCACCCGCACCTGCTCCGGCGCAAGCCACAAAGGCAGCACGCCGCCGGTATGCTCGATCAGCACGCCGATAAAGCGTTCGAGCGAGCCCAGGATCGCGCGATGAATCATCACGGGACGTTCTTCGGCGCCGGCGCTGTTGGTGTAGGCCAGGTCGAAGCGCTCGGGCATGTTGGAATCGAGCTGTATCGTCGCGACCTGCCACTTACGCTTGAGCGCGTCGGACACGTAAATCTCGATCTTGGGTCCGTAGAAGGCGCCTTCCTTCGGATTTATCTCGTACGCGATTTCGTTGCGCTTCATTGCGTTGCCGAGCTTTGCCTCGGTCATCTGCCATTGCTCTTCGGTGCCGAGATGCTGCTCCGGCATCGTCGCCAGCTTGAACTCGACGCGTTCGAAACCCAGCGCACCGTAAACGTCGCGAACCATTTGCAGATTCAGCGCGATTTCGTTCTCGATCTGATCTTCGCGGCAGAAGATGTGCGCGTCGTCTTGCGACATCGCGCGCACCCGCATCAGGCCGTGCAGCGTGCCCGAGCGTTCGGCGCGATGCAGCCGGCTGAACTCCGCGAAGCGCAGCGGAAGATCGCGGTACGAGCGCTTCTCGGCGCGGTACACGAAGGTATGGCCGGGGCAATTCATGGGCTTGAGCCCATAGCCGTGATGCCATCCGTCGGGACCGGTATCGATGGTATCCGTCTCACTGTCGGGATCCGGCGAGAGGAACATATTCTCGCGGAAATTTTCCCAATGCCCCGAGGTATTGAAAAGCTCGTTCTTGAACAGCAGCGGCGTGACCACCTCGTCGTAGCCGTAGCGCCGGTACAGACGCCTCATGTAGTCCACGAGCGCGTTGAAGATGATCACGCCCTTGGGCAGGTAGAACGGCGAGCCCGGCGAGACTGGATCGAAGATATAGAGGCCCATCTCGCGGCCGAGCTTGCGATGGTCGCGCTGGCGGGCGAGCTCGACGAGTTTCAGATGCTCCTCGAGGGCCTCCTTGCTGGCGAACGCGGTGCCGTAGATGCGCGACAGCATCGCGTTGTGCTCGTCGCCGCGCCAATACGCGCCGGCCACGCTGGTGAGTTTGAATGCCTTGAGATAGCGGGTCGAGGGGACGTGCGGTCCGCGGCAGAGATCCATCCAGTCGCCCTGGCTATAGATCGACACGTGATCGTCCGGGATGCCCTGGATTATCTCGACCTTGTATTTCTCGCCCATCGCCGAGAATTTGCGAATGGCGTCCTCGCGCGAGACTTCGGTCCGCCGGATCTTGTGGTCGGCCTTCACCAGCTCGCGCATCTTCGCTTCGATCTTTGGCAGATCCTCGACTGTGAACGGCGCGAGGGGCGCGAAGTCATAGAAAAAGCCGTCCTCGATAACCGGGCCGATCGTCACCTGCGTGCCGGGATACAGCGATTGCACCGCCATCGCCATCAGATGTGCGGTGGAATGACGGATTATCTCGAGACCCTCGGGCGAGCCGGCCAGCACCGGCTCGACAGAGGCGTCGTGTTCGAGCTTGCGCGTGAGATCGACGACCTTCCCGTTGACGCGCGCGGCCACCAGGTCGCGGCTTGGAATCCCGCTCAGTACATCGCGAACGATAGTGCCAACCGGCACGACGCGGGATTCGCCGCTCAACGTTACGGTTACTTCGGAACTCATCAAGCGAAGATTCTAATCATAGCAGGGTACGCAGCGAACTTCAGGCGCATAAGAAATGAATTGGCGGGGCGGAACTTGCACGCAAGCCTGTCGGCACGGACCTGGTAGGCACGGGCGGGATTGAACCGCCGACCTCTTCCGTGTCAAGGAAGCGCTCTCCCACTGAGCTACGTGCCTTCACGGCCGAGGCGCATTGACTGGATACTTCAAGCAACCGCAAACGGTAACTGATATTGGGCTCGCGGGCAACCGAACCACCGCGCGCCCCGATCCACCGTGGGCTGCGACCGTAGCGGGGGCATCTGCTATGCTTTCGCGCCAAGTATCGCGCGCGCACGGGAGGGACGTCACGGCTTAAGAAAATGGAACGCGAGCGCATAGTGCAGCTTTTCTTCTTCGGCTTTCTGGCCGTGATGGCCTACGAGCTGTACGAGCTGATGTTGCCGTTCCTGACGCCATTGGCGTGGGGAATCCTGCTCGCATTCATGGCGCATCCCGCGCTGATCGAAGTCGAAAAGTACGTCAAACGGCGATCGCTGTCGACGGCCATCATCAGCGTTGTCGTCGGGCTTGGCGTCGTTCTGCCGTCAATTTGGGCCTCCGGCCGCCTCGTGGTCGAGGCGCAGACGCTTTACGCGCAGGCCACGGAATTGGTGAGCAGCGGCGGTGTGACGAAGGTGCACGACTGGGCGGTCCACACCGATCTCGGCGCATGGGTCGCCAGACGGATGGGGGAACGCGGTTACAAACTCGACGAGGAGCTGCCCAAGCTCACGCTGCAAGCGGCGCAGATGACCAGCGATTACGTAGTCAAGAATGCGACCCACGCCGCGAAAAATCTCCTCGCGTTCATCATCGACTTCGGAATCGCGCTGCTCGCGTTCTTCTACATGCTGCGCGATGGCGACTACTACTACCGCAGCCTGCGCGAACTGACCCCGCTGCATGAAGATGACAAGAAGGCAATCTTCGATACTTTGCGCATGACGCTTTCGTCGGTGATGCGCGGCCTGATGCTGACCGCCGTGCTGCAAGGCGTGACGATCGCCTTGGGCATGCTGATCTTCGGCGTGCCGTACTGGCTGTTCCTGGGGATTGCATCCGCTGCCGCGGGCCTGATGCCAATCGGCGGCACTGCAATAGTATGGATTCCCGCGGCGCTCTACCTGGGCTTCGCGTCGGGTTGGCCGGCGGCCGTCGGCCTGGTCATCTGGTCTTCGATCGCGCTCGCGGTCATCGACAATTTCATCAAGCCGCTGGCGATGAAGCACGGCACGGGCCTGCCCACTATCGCGCTGTTCCTCGGGATTCTCGGCGGGCTCGAAGCGTACGGGCCGCTTGGCCTGTTCCTGGGCCCCGCGATCATGTCGGTGTTTGCGTCTCTGCTGCGCGTCTATAAAAAAGAATACTCGGGCAGCCGCAAGGAAGCAGCCTGAGCGCTTGCGTTCGCCCCGGAGAAAAAATCAGTGAAATACGCAATCGTGACTGGAGGAGCGCGCGGACTCGGACTCGGGATCGTGAACGCGCTGCTGGAAGAAAAGGTGGTCGACAGCGTCGCCGTGATCGATCACGATCTGGCGCCACCACCCGCCGCGATCGCCGCCCAGGTTCAGGGCTTTGCCGCCGACGTCACCGACGAGAAGCAGGTGCACGGCGCGGTCGAGGAGATCGTCTCCCGTTTGGGCGCTCATCCTGACGTGCTCTGCAACAACGCCGGCGGCGGCGATCGGGCATGGTTCGGGAGTGGCAATCAACCCGGCTGGGACGACGTCGAAACGTGGCGCCGCTTTGTCGATCTCAACCTGAACTCGGTCTATATAGTGTCGCGCGAGGTTGCGCCGCGGATGCAAAGCGGCGCCGCGATCTGCAACACCTCATCGGTTGCCGGCCTGCAGGCGTCTCCGGCGCTGGCCGCATACGCCGCGGCCAAGGCTGGCGTGATCTCGTACAGCAAAACGCTCGCACTCCAGCTTGGTCGGGCCGGAATTCGCGTCAACGCGGTTGCCCCGGGGCTCATCTACACCAAAGTATGGCAGGATCTGGGCGCGGTGCTCGGCGGCGGCGATGCAAACGCGCGCGCGGTCTTCGACTCGGCGGTGCGCCAGCTCGTTCCGCTCGGCCGCGAACAGACGGCCCAGGATATCGGCCGCGCGGTGGCGTGGCTCTGCTCCGACAAGGCGCTTAACGTGACCGGCCAGGTGATCGCCGTCGATGGCGGAATCCTGCTGGGGCAATCGCGCCCGCGCGAGGGTTAGCGCAGCGCCGGTTTCCCCTCCCTGTTAGGCGCGTTTTTCTCTGCCCCCGTATGGCACCCCCCAATCGCGCCGCTATAAAATATGCGATTGGAGAGTCGCCCATGAGCGAGAAAGAGCAAAAGGCCCTCTATATCGTTCGCCGTCTCGTCGATTCCGGCTTTCGCGCCGTTTTCGCCGGCGGATGTGTGCGCGATCGAATTCTTGGCGTCGAGCCCAAGGATTACGACGTCGCCACCGACGCGCGTCCCAAGGTTGTGCAGAAACTGTTCGACCGCACCGTGGCGGTCGGGGCGAAGTTCGGCGTAATCGGCGTGCTGATCGACGACGATCTGTTCGAAGTCGCGACATTTCGCGCCGATGCCGAATATGTCGATGGACGCCGGCCCTCGTCGGTGCGCTTCGGCGCGATCGAGGAAGATGCGATCCGCCGCGACTTCACCATTGGCGGGATGTTTTACGATCCGATCGCCGACCGCCTGATCGATTTGGTCGGCGGGATGCGCGATCTGCGCGCCGGAATTATCCGCGCGATCGGAAATCCCTACGACCGGTTCGACGAGGATCATTTGCGCATCCTGCGCGCCGCCCGCTTCGCCGCGCGGCTCAACTTCACGATCGATCCCGCGACCTGGGCCGCGATGAAACGCGCCGCGCCGACGATTGTTGGGATTGCGGCCGAACGAATCGGCGAAGAAATCGTGATGATGATGACCGAGGGCGCCGCCGCGCGCGCGATGGATCTGATGATGGACAGCGGCCTGATGCAATTGCTGCTGCCCGAAGTCGCCCTGATGCCCGGATGCGCGCAGCCCGAAAATTTCCATCCCGAGGGCGACGTGTACACTCATACGCGGATTGGCGTCGCGATGCTTCCCGCCGGATGCAGCGAGACCGTTGCGTTCGGGATCCTGCTGCACGATATCGCCAAGCCGCAATGCCGTGCGGTTGCCGGCGACAAGGTCACGTTCTACGGGCACACCGAGGATGGCGCCGTGAAGGCGGCGGAAATCATGGCGCGGCTGAAGCGCTCACGCACGGTCCAGGAGCGGGTCGCGTACCTGGTGAGGAATCATCTGAAGCTCTGCATGGTGCCGCGGATGCGCCCGGCGACGTTGAAGAGAATGCTCGCGGAAGACGGATTTGACGAATTGATGGAAGTCGCGTTTATGGACGCGATGGCGTCGAGCTCCTACCTGGGCTTCTGGCACTTTTGCCGCCGCGCGATGACGACGATGACCCCGGCCGAGATTCGTCCGCCGCGTTTGATCGGCGGCGAGGACCTCAAGCAGTTGGGATTCACGCCGGGGCCGCGCTTCAAGGAAATTTTGAAGGACGTCGAGGACCATCAACTCGACGGCGCGCTCGAAACCCGCGAAGCCGCGCTCGAATACGTGCGGATCCATTACGGCGCAAGCGCCGCCTAGCCCGTTGCGCGCTTGCGGCGAAGTCGAGGAATTCGGCGCAGATTCCTCATCTCCGCGCGATGATGTAGTTTAATCCGCGATGCCGACGCTCACGCCCACAGACGCGTCATTTCCGATGGCGGATTGCGCGGCTTGCGGCAAGCCGGTGCTGACCTGCGTCGCGCTCGATGACGACGGCGCCGAACGCCGCGTCTGTGTGCATTGCGACACCGCCGTTCCCGACCATCTCAAGTGGGTCTCGCCCGGCGAACTGGAGCAGGCGGGTTATTATTTTGGCGCGCCGCCCGCCGGCGTCGGCGCCGCCTCTGGCGAGAAGGGCGGCTGCGGCACAGGCTGCGGCAGTTGCGCCGTCAAGAAGCATTGAGCGCGCCAGTCTGGTGCAGCGCTTCATACACCACGATCGACACCGCGTTGGAGAGATTGAGGCTTCGGACGCCCGCCTCGAAGATCGGAATCCGATACGCACGGTCAATTCTTTCAAGCACGAAATCGCGGCCCAGGCCCGCCGTCTCGCAGCCAAAGAAAAGAAAGTCGCCGCGCGCGTAGTGCGCATCGAGATAGGTCGCGTCGGCATGAGTCGAGAAAAATTTCGTCTTTTTCACTCTCGTTGCCAGCGGGTCGCGATGCACCGCGGCAAACTGCTCCCATCCTTCATACGTGCGCAAATCCACCAGCGGCCAGTAATCGAGGCCGGCGCGCTTGAGATAGCGATCCTTGAGCGAGAATCCGAGCGGACCCACCAGGTGGAGCCGGGTCCTGGTCGCGGCCGCCAGACGCGCGATCGACCCCGTGTTCTGCGGAATCTCGGGGCGAACCAAAACGATATGTAAGTTCGGCTCGGCGAGCTGCATCGCTTTCAGTTTTCAGTTTTCAGTTTTTCACTGCTTACTGCTGGCGCGCCACCGAGCGGATACCGGCGGCCCCTGAGATTGACGTAGAAGCGTCCGGCGTCGTCGGACTCGAAGCGGTCACTGAGATGGTAGTAGGCGGAGCGAAGGAAGCGGGCGCGACAATCGCCGTCCTTGACGCGCGCGTACAGGACGTTGCCGGCGCCGATCTCCAGCGCCGCGGGATCGAGCGGCTCGCGAGTGTCGTCGTTCAGCACCATCATGAATCCGCCCAGCTCGTCGTCTTCGAGCGCCTTGACTACGTAGGGCGTGTCCTCGACCGCTATCGGCGCGCGTTCTTCAGCGACTTGCAGATAGTAACTGCCGTCGGGATTGCGCTTGATGCTCCGGCTGAAGAGCAGGCAGATTCGTGGGTTGTCGATCCGCTCGTCGTCGCTATACCAGTTGCCGTCGCGCCGAAACGAGATCTTCCCCGATTCGGCGATATAGAATCCCGCCCGCGGCATCGTAGCCTACTTCTCCAGTCCTTCAATCTTCACTTTTCACGACTATCGAGGATGATCGTCACCGGGCCGTCATTGACGATTTCCACTTCCATCATCGCACCGAATTCACCACTCTCAACCTTAACATCGCGACCGCGCACGAGCGAGAGAAAGTGCTCGTAGAGGCGGCGCGCTTCGTCGGGCGCGGCTGCTCGGGTGAACGACGGCCGGCGGCCTGAATTCGTGTCGGCGAGCAACGTGAATTGCGACACTCCGTCACGCCGTGCTAACAAGCAGCCATGCCCGGCCGGTCCGAAGGTCACATGTTCAAGCGCGAGCCGTTGCGCCCCGCCGAAATCATGGCGCTGCGCCGATGCTCGACCAGCATCCTCGACCGCGCCATCGTCGAAACCCTGCTCGGCACCGGAATCCGCGTGGCCGAATTCTCGGCGCTGCGACCGGACGACCTCGACGTTGAGCGGTCGCGCCTCACAATCGCGAACGGGAAGGGCAGCAAGCGCCGCACCGTGTACCTTCCGGAGGCAGCGAACGCCGCGCTTCTGCGCGCGTGGCGCTACGGCCCGCTTCCGCAACCCCGCACCGCACAGCGACACCTCGCACGGCTCGCACGGCGCGCGCACATCGCACGACCCTGCAGCCCGCACGTGTTGCGTCACACCTTCGCGGTAGAGACGCTCAGCGCCGGAGTCTCAATCGAGACCCTCCGGCAGATGCTCGGGCACAGCCACCTAAGCATCACCGCCGTCTACCTCAACCTTTCGCCGGACCGCGCACTCGCGGAGATGGCCGACAAACTGAGCGGACCAGCAAGCGCCCCCGCTCCGCGTGGTACAGCACGTGGAAACAGAAAAGCGGCCCACCGGCCCGCACGAACAAAGTAGCACCTGCCAGCGGGCGCGCGGCTCGCTTTACAGCGTCAGCATCGGCCGCGCCGTCCCCGCCCGCTGCAAATCGTGGCGATGCCCCGCCTGCCGCCCAGCGAAGGCGCGGCGCGTCATGCGCCGCTTCACCCGAGGACACTGGAGGAAATTCATCACCATCACCATGCCGCCCGGCCGCGGATGGCCGAAACGCCCAAACCTCAAGTACCAGGCCGCCGCGCTCCGCAAATTTTGGCGCGGCCTGCATAGGTACTTCGGCGATTTCGAAGCCGCCTGGATTCGAGAAATCGGAGCGGTCACCGATTGCCGCTGCCCGAAGCGCGGCTGGTACGACTACGACCCCGCCGCCTTCGGCTGGTTCCCCGGCGCAGAACTCCCCGGCGACGGACGCGGCGCATACCACGAGCAGCTCGATTGCGAGTGCGGGGCCGGAGGCAACCGCCTGCACCTCCACGCCGTGGTCTCAATCGAACGCTGGATTGACCCCAAGCTCCTTTCGCGCCTCGCATCTCGAGCCGGATTCGGCTTCGTCGACGTGCGCGCCGTCCGAAACACCGGCGTCCGCGATTACCTCACCAAGTATCTCGCCAAAGGCCCCGACCCCAGCAGCGAACTCGACTTCCCCGCGCGCGCGCGCCGCTACCAAGTCAGCATCCCCGAGCCCGAGCGCCTCCGACTCGCCTGGCACTGGACCCAACGCCAGCCCCAAGCTCGCCGCGACCGCTCCCTCCTCACCGAGCGCCAGAGCGAATCGCTCCGCTGTACAACGACCCCGACATCGCGATGCTCATCAGCTACGGAATGCCCGGCCCCTTCCAGTAAGCCGCGCTCCGCGCGCCTTCGCCTCCGGAGGCTGCGACCCGTCGCGGGTTCCGCGAAGGCTCGCTACGCATCCCTTCGCGCCGTCCCCGGACGACGCCCCCACTCACCACCGAAATAGACACCCCCAAGCCCAAATTTCTCACCCACCAGGTCCGGCAACCCTAACCCGGCCACCACTCCCCGCGCCGCGCGCTCTTCTCTCTTCTCAACTCGATTCCTCCAAGCACATCTGCACCGCGCGACAACGGAGCGCGCATCGAGCGCCAACGGCTGGCGTCTCGAAGCGCGCACACACGCCCAACCTGTGCGGTACTCGCGATGCTCCGCGCGGCGCGCGGCGCGCCGTGCTCGCCCGCGCATCTCCGAGCCGCGCGCGGGGCGCGCGGCATCGCGCCGGTTCGCTCGCGTCCCTCTCGCTCACCGCTCCGCTTCGCGGACTCGCTCGCGGCGCTGCGGGCACCGCGTGCCTGGCCTCCGGCCGTCACGCGCCGCAGCTTCGCGCCGGCGACTCACACACACACCGAGAGACCACACGACAACCGTTGTCATCCGATGCAAGGCGGGAACGAGGATGGAACCCGGAGCACCGCGTCAGAGGCCGCGCGCAACAAAATTGAGCGCGCGGCCCTCAGCCGCGAACGCTCTGGAGGAAAAATCCCATGCTGAAAAAAATTCTCGAAGCACTCACCGAAGTTGAGAACATCGACGCCACGGTCGCGGCGCTGCACCGCGGGCTCGATACCGACGACACCGCCGCGCAATTCGCGCAGGCAGAGCACGTCGCAGTCGAAGTGCTCCGCCGCCTCTCCGTGAATCAGGCCCGCATCCTCGACATCCTCATCGACCTCCGCCGCCTCGTAATCTGAAAAAATCTGAGGCTAAGCGAGTCAAAATTGGTGCGCGAGACCACCACTCAATCGAGTGGTACAATCGAACCATGCCAGGCAGAGTCGAACCGCCGAACTACATCGACCCCGCGCACCCCGGCGACCCCGACGCTATCGAGCAAGCCCGCGTAATCCCGGACTGCGATGAGTGCTCGCGCGCCGCGCGCCACCTGAAAGCGCACCGCGCAGCCGTCGACCTCAAGGCCCACGCGAAGAAGCCCGCGCACATGCCGGACTTCCGCAACTCGGACCTCAGGCCCATCACCTCCCTTTCAGACGGCGTTTCGCCGCACCGTCGCGGCCTCCCGCGCTGCAGCGCCGGGCGCTCCGCGCCCTGAACCGCTCCGCTGCTGATGCGCGTCCGGTCGCGCCGCCGCGCCGAAACGGAGGAAAAGGAATCTCCGAAAACCCCATCCGCGGCGCGCGGCCACGCCGCACCGCCCTACCAAAAAGTCAACAAATCCGCCAACATTTTTTCGCCCTGCCGCTACCTCACGGCCGGTCGAGACGCCGCGCGCCCGAGCTCGACCGGCCAATCCACCAAACCGGTTCCCCAGGGAACAAGACGCCATTCAACGTGAATTGCGACACGACCAGCAACGCGCCACCGACCTGGGCCAACGAGCAGTTCATCTTGCCGGCGTCGTCGGCGAATACGCGCATGCCGAGGATTCTATCTGCCAGATGCACCGCGTCGGCTTCGCTGTCGCCGCTGGCAACGCCGAGCAGCACGACCAATCCACGCGCAATTTTGCCCATGATGCGCCCGTTGAGGCGCACCTCCGCGCGGCTGACGCGTTGAAGAACTGCCCGCATACTTGCGTCATATAATAGCGGCCGCCCCAACGCGAACCTTTGTGGTCTGCGCGGGCCGTCGCGTACTATAATTCGCAATAATGATTCCTGTCTTGTTCCACCTTGGCCCGCTGACCGTTTACAGCTACGGGCTGATGATGGCGCTTGGATTCCTGGCGGCCGACTACGTTATCCGCCTCGAATGCGTCCGCCGCGGCCTCGATCCAGAATATTCGTCCTCGATCGTGATCACGGCAGCCGTGACGGGGCTGGTCGGTTCGCGCATCTACGCGATCCTCGACGATCTGCCCACGTACCTTGCCGATCCCAAGGCGATGATCTTCTCCGGCTCGGGATTCGTATTCTACGGCGGCATGATCGGTGGAATCCTCGGCGCTTACCTGGTTTCGCGGTGGTATCGAATCGGATTCGCCGCGACTATGGACATGTGCGCGCCTGCTCTTGCCATCGGACAGGCAATCGGACGAATCGGATGCCAGCTCTCCGGCGACGGCGACTGGGGCCTGCCGTCCACCTTGCCGTGGGCGATGGCGTATCCTCGCGCGATCGTCGGCTGGAACCCCGAGACCGTGCTGAAATTAGACGAGCATTACCGCCTCGTTTCCGGCTTCTTCCCCGGCGTCCGCGTGCATCCCGCGCCAGTTTACGAAACTATTCTGTACCTCGGCGTGTTTACGATATTGTGGTCGATGCGCAAGACGTATCATCCGGTTGGCCGGCTGATGTATTGGTACCTGGTTTTGGCAGGCGCCGCCCGCTTTCTCGTCGAGTTTGTACGCATCAATCCGCGGGTCTTCCATGGTCTCAGTGAGGCGCAGCTGATTGCGATCGCGATGATGATCGTCGGCGGCGTCGCGTTGATTCTCACCCGGGAGAAAGAGCAGCAGTCCGCCGAAAAAGACCGGCGTCCAGCGATGAACGCGGTGCGGGCCTGAGTGCGATGGAGATCAAGGACAAAATCCTCTACCTGGTTGCCGCCATTGTCGTGATGGTCGGCCTTACGCTCGTCGCGCTGAGCGGGCACCGCGGCGCACGCATCGCTGCGAATCCGCCCGAAACTGCCGAGCAGCCCGAGGCGATGGTGGCGGCCGGTAGTCGAGCGGCCGATTTCAAGCTCGAGACCCTGGATGGAACAACTGTTTCGCTCGAATCGCTACGTGGCAAAGTCGTATTTCTGAACGTATGGGCTACCTGGTGCGGACCGTGCCGGGAAGAAATGCCCTCGATGCAGACGCTGTACGACGACTTCAAGGGCAACAAGGACTTCGTGATGCTCGCGGCCAGCCAGGACACCAGCGGCCGCTCGGTGGTGGCGCCCTATGTCGCGAAAAACGGGTACCATTTCACAATACTGCTCGACCCCCAAAACAAGATCAGCGAGACTTACGACGTGAGCGGGGTGCCCGAGACGTTTATAATCGACCGCAAGGGCCAGATAGTGGCGCACCATATGGGCGCGTTTGACTGGTCGCGGCCGGACGTCAAGGACGCGTTGCGGCAACTGCTCGACTCAAAGCAAGGATAGAAGGCCTATTATCAACGGCAAAAAAAGGGCCGGTGTCGAAGCCATATGCATCACAGCGCGGCATCTGCTTAAATTAAACGGCTAAGCTCAGAATCACGATTCCCAAGCGACACTAAATAAATGTCAATGATTAAAAGACATCGATGGTCGATCACGTTGGCGGTCTGTCTGGCCTCCTGCTTCCTTGTCCTGCAGGAGGTCGCCGTGCGCCGAGCCCAGGCTCTCTCGAACGAGACCTACCAGGAGCTCGACACGTTCGCGAGCGTGCTCGCAATCGTGCAGAAAAACTACGTCGAACCGGTATCGACCAAACGGCTGATCGACGGTGCCATCAGCGGGATGCTGGCGTCGCTCGACCCGCATAGCGCCTACCTGACGCCCGACCTGTACCGCGACCTCGAGGTCGAGACACGCGGCAGCTTCGGCGGGCTCGGAATCGAAATAACCATCAAGAATGGCGCGCTCACTGTAGTTGCGCCGATCGAGGACACACCGGCGTATCGGGCCGGACTCAAGGCCGGCGACCAGATCGTCAAGATCGACGACGACTTCACCAAGGACATGTCGCTGGCCGAGGCCGTCAAGCGGATGCGCGGGCCCAAGGGCAGCAAGATCAAGCTGACGCTTCATCGCAGCGGCGTGCCTGAGCTGTTTACGGTGACGCTCGCGCGCGACGTCATCAAGATTCAGTCGGTCAAGTCGAAGATGCTTGACGGCGGCTACGGCTACCTCCGCGTCACCACCTTCCAGGAGAACACGGGCGAGGGCGTCGAGAAGGCGATTGACGAGTTTGAAGCGAAGGAGCACGGCAAGCTCAAGGGACTTGTGTTCGACCTGCGCGACAATCCGGGCGGATTGCTGAACCAGGCGGTGAAGGTTTCGGACGATTTTCTCGACGGCGGCCTGATCGTATACACGCAGGGGCGCGAGGAAAATCAGCAGCAGAAATACTTCTCGCACAAGAAGGCGAATTTCGTTGACTATCCGATGGTGGTGCTGGTCAACGGCGGCAGCGCGAGCGCCAGCGAAATCGTCGCCGGCGCTTTGCAGGATCAGAAGCGCGCCGTCATTCTCGGCACCCAAACCTTCGGCAAAGGCTCGGTGCAAACGATTCTGCCGCTCGACGATCATTCCGCGCTGCGCCTGACCACGGCGCGCTACTACACTCCCACTGGCCGCTCGATCCAGGCGGTGGGAATAACACCCGACATCGATGTCGAGCCGCCCAAGGAAACGCTCGCATCGCTAACACAGCAGGGCGCCGAGTTCGACCAAAACCCGGAAATCCACGAGTCTGATTTGCCCCATCATTTCCAGAACGGGCAGAAGAAGGATGACAAGAATCCGGCGACTGGCGAGAGCGCGGCTCCCGCCCCCGGGACCGACAAGGGCGAGAAGGGTCCCGGCGCGAAGGGCGCCAAGGCAAAAGAGGAAAAGGACGTGCAGCTCGATCGCGCGATCGAGATCCTCAAGCATTGGGACACGTTCAAGCTCCAGCTGGCCAAGGGCGAGTTGCAGCCTGCCGTATCCGCCGCCGAGGGCGACAGCGCCAAGTCGAAGGGCGACTAGACGACGGCGATAGAATTGAGCGCAGCGCACCGGGCATTATGATGTCCGGCGCGTTTTTTTTGCGCGGGTGTCGCGTTGGTGTTGCCGCCGGCCGCTCGCACTTCGGCCTTGCCCACCAAGCGAACAATCGCGGAAAAGCTTATCTAATGCGCCATATAGGTGCCCGGCAAGTTGTTCTGATAAGCTAAACAACCATGGACGGGCAGCTCGATCTTTCGCTGCGCGGCCGCCGCTCGGGCCTGATCAGCGTATCGGACCTGGTACGGATGGTCCGCGACGCACTCGACGCCAACCTGGGCGAGTGCTGGGTGGTCGGCGAGATCTCGAACGCGCGGCTGGCGCCGTCGAATCATTTTTATTTCACGCTCAAGGACTCCCGCAGCGCGATCAACGCCGTGATGTTCAAGTCGGCCTTCAACCGGATGCGGTTCAAAGCCGCCGACGGGATGGAAGTGATTGTTCGTGGACGGGTGCAAATCTTCGAACAGCGCGGCGCGTTGCAACTTTATGCCGACGAAATGGAGCCGCGCGGCGTCGGCGCGTTGCAGGTCGCATTCGAGCAGTTGAAGAGACGGCTCGAGGCCGAAGGACTGTTCGATCGGGCACGCAAACGCGCGATTCCGTATCTGCCGCGCCGGATTGGAATCGTGACGGCGCGCGGTGGGGCGGGATTGCGCGACATGTTGCGCATTTTGTTTGATCGATTCCCGAACCTGCAGGTGATTTTTCGGCCCGCGAAGGTGCAGGGCGACGGCTCGGCTCAGGAGATCGCGGATGCGATCGCCGATCTCAATCGCGACGGCCGTGCCGAGGTGCTGATCGTTGGACGCGGCGGCGGCTCGCTCGAAGATTTGTGGGCGTTCAACGAAGAGATCGTCGCGCGGGCGATTTTCCGGTCGGCGATCCCGGTAATTTCCGCCGTCGGCCATGAAGTTGACTATACGATCGCGGATTTCGTCGCCGACCTGCGCGCGCCCACTCCCACCGCGGCCGCGCAGATGGTCGTGCCCAGCCTCGCCGAGTTGACCGAACGCGTCGCATCACTAGGCGCGTCACTCGCGAGCGTGATGCAACGCGAACTATCGGGCCGGCGGGAGTCGGTGGACGATCTGGCGGCGCGGATACGTCATCCCGGCGCTGCTATCGCCCAGGCGCGCGAACGCGTTGCCGAGATCGAGGGCGAACTCGCGCAAGCGGTGTCTTCACGAATCGCGGACCGCCGGCGCAGTGTCCGCGAATTGCGGCTGCGTCTTCGCAGTCCCGATGCGATGGTGCGCGAGATGCGCCTTGCGACCTCCCGGCTCGGCAACAGTCTTGTTCATGGCACGCTGTCGGCGCTCGAAGCCAGGCGGCGCCAGCTAGGCGCGCTGGCGGGGAGGCTCGACGCTTTGTCGCCGCTGAAAGTTCTCGACCGCGGCTACGCGGTGGTGATCAACCGGCGCGATTCGCGCGCGGTGCTCGACGCGGCCACGGTGAAGCTGGACGATGAGCTCGATATCAGGTTGGCCAGGGGGCGGCTGAGAGCGCGCGCGACCGGCCGCGCAATCTAGGCGATGGTCACGAAAACAAAAAAATTCGAGGATGAGCTCAAGGATCTTGAGACGATCGTCAATCAGATCGATTCGGGTGAGCTTACGCTCGAAGAATCAATCGGAGCCTTCGAACGCGGCGTCATGCTGGTGAAGGCGCTCAACGGGAAACTCGACGAAGTCGAGCGCAAGGTCGAACTGCTAACGCGGAGCGCCGGCGGCGAACTGCGCACGGCGCCCTTTGAAGCATCATCTGATGAGGAGCGCCCCGCCGGCGCAAAGGACGACGACGAAACACCCTTCTAGCAATGGTTCCGGCGCCAAGCCGAAGCCGCGGCGCTCTTCTGCGCCGCTGGTCCGCTTCAGGCTCGACGCCGAAATGGCGCGCCGCGGTCTGGCCGACAGCCGCGAAATCGCCCAACGCCTGATAATGGCGGGACGCGTGCGCGTCAACTCGCGGCCGGCCTACAAAGCCGACCTCAAGGTCGATTCCGAAACCCCCATCGCGCTCATGGCTGGTGCGCCTCAGTTTGCCTCGCGCGGAGCGTACAAGCTTATCGCCGCGCTCGAGCATTTCGGCATCTCGATCGAGGGCAAGCTCACGATGGACGTGGGCGCATCGACCGGCGGCTTTACCGACGTGCTGCTGCGCCGCGGCGCCAAGGCCGTGATCGCGATGGACGTCGGCTACGGGCAGCTTGCGCTCAAGCTGCGCGAGGATCGGCGCGTCACCGTGCTTGATCGCATGAACATCCGGCTCGCCTCGCCTGGCGACTTGCCCTACGCGCCCGAGTTGGTGACGATCGACACCAGTTTTATCTCATTGCGGCTGGTGATTCCGTCGGTGCTTGCGCTGGTCGGGCCGCGCGCTGAGATAGTCGCGCTGATCAAGCCGCAGTTCGAAGTCGGCAAGGGCAAGGTCGGCAAGGGGGGCATCGTCAGGGACGAAAAGCTCCGGCGCGAAGCGGTCGCGGGGATCGTGGAGTTCGCGCACAGTATCGGTCTCGACGTGGCCGGCACAATCGAATCGCCGATTGAAGGCGCGGCCGGAAATCGCGAATATCTCGCGCTGATGAAATTCCCGGGCGAATCCGGAAAATGACGCGCGCATGGGCGGTCGGATTGGATATGGGTGGCACCAATATCCGCTGCACCGCCGTGTCTGCCGGCGGCGACGTGTTGCTGATGGAGCATGGGCCGTCGTATGCGTCGCGCCAGGCCGCAGCCGTCGCTGAAAATATCGCCGCGCAGCTCACTCATCTACTGGTTACCGCGCGCCGGCGCGGGCTTGGATCGCCGCGAGCGGTCGGAGTCGCGGTGCCGGGACCGCTAAACGTGTACTCGGGAACCGTAATGCAGGCGCCGCACGTCGCCGCATGGCGCGGATACCCGCTGCGTCGCACCCTCGAAGCGCTCATCGGCCGCAATGTGGTCATCGAGAACGACGCCAACGCGTGGGCGCTCGGCGAATACTGGCGCGGCGCGGCTCGCGGGCGGCGCGATGTCGTGCTGCTGACGCTTGGCACCGGAGTCGGCGGCGGACTGATCGTCGGCGGCAAACTGGTTCACGGGCGCAGCGGAATGGCGGGCGAATTGGGGCATGTCACGGTCGATCCGGACGGTCCGCGATGCGACTGCGGCGCGAACGGATGTCTCGAGTCATATGCATCGGCGTCAGGGCTGCGCGGCCTGGTCGAAGAGCGTCTGGGGCTGCCACCGGGGTCGTCGCTCCCACTGCGATTCGTAGATTCTGAAAAAAATTTCTCGGTGCGCGGATTGTCGGCCCAAGCTCGGCGCGGCGACAGACTCGCGCTCGAGGCGTTCGCGACTGCCGGCCATTACCTCGGAATCGCGATTGCGGGTTTTCTCGACATATTCAATCCCGAGTTGGTTGTGATCGGGGGTGGCGTCGCCGGCGCGCTGCCATACATGCGCAAAACCATGATGACGCAGGTGCGCGAGCGGGCCTTCATGGCGATCGCATCGCAGGCGAAGATCGTGCGTGCGGCGCTGGGTCCGCGGGCCGGTGTTGTGGGGGCGGCGTATGCGGCGCTGCATCCGGCCAAGCGTGCGCGCCGTGCTGACTAAAGTCAGGGGATGCTGCTGCATCCTAGATCCCAAGCGGAATCTCATGGATACTGGAATGAGTCCACAAAGGGGACCTCCATGATGAACGCGCGGCGGTTCAGGTCAACTTTATCCAGACTGGCCCTCGCGGCGATGTTTATCGTTGCCGGCTGCGGACTTGCGTTCGCTCAATCCGATTTCAACGAGACTACGATTCCGCCCTCTGCGCCTCCCTCGCGAGTCGTGCGTCCGCCGAGCGAGGCCGAACCGTCTGAGGCTCGCGAAACGGCAGAGCCCGCGGACCAGTCGGCGCCAAAACCCGTCGTCAAGCCGGATCATCCCGCGAACATCATCCCTTACACGGTTCGCCCCGGCGATTCGATCAGCGGAGTTGCGCAGATGTTCGGGATCACAGCCGATCGAGCTCGCCCACGCCAACCGGATTCACCCTGACGACGAACTGCAGGTGGACGAGGTGTTGAAGGTTCCGCATCCTTTCACCACCGAGGTCAATGCGCTCAAGTCACAGGTTGAGGCGCTGAGCGCGCAGCAGCAAACGGCGGAGCAGAAGGCCGATTCGGCGGAGGAGCAGGTCAAATCGCTCCAGACGCAAGTTCAGGAACTGACCGGCGACAATCAGGATTTGCAGCTTGGCCTCAAGTTGCTGCCGTGGTGGCGTGCTACCGCCGTCAGCCTGGGGATCGTTGCGCTGTTCATGTTCGGCGTGATGTTGCTGACGCTGTTCGAATGGTGGCGGATGCGGCGCAGGTTCGTGGCGCTGGCCGCGATGACCGACGCGCTCAGCCGGCTCGACTATAAATACAAAGCAATGTTCGCGAAGGCGGAGTTGCGCTTGCAGCAGCTCTACGGCCGGCGCCGCGGCGGAATTACCGAAGGGCAGCCTCGGCCCAAGATGCCCGAGGAAATCGAGATCGAGCGGCTCAACGACGAACTCAAGCAAATTCTCGAGCTGCACCTGCAGCGGCTCGGTGCGCGATTGCCCGGAGCGCGGCGACGCAAGGGATGGCGCGAGATGTTCGGCGGCGGCGACGTCGGCTCGACGGTTGAAGCACGTTCGTACCGCCGCTAGGCTTGCCTTTCGCCGATTGTGAAGTCCGGGCTGGGCGGTTACTGGGATATCGAGTTGACCATTTGATCGTTTTTTTTCGGGAGGTGAACAATGAATCGGCTAACGAATTTCGGATTCGGACTCGTTTTCGTTGTTGCGCTAGGACTCGCTGGTGCGGCGATCGCGGCCGATGGCAGCGAGAAATCGGTCACCGGCAATCTCGAAGACGCCTACTGTTACGGCACGATGGGTGCGAAGGGCCCGGGCCACAAGGCGTGCGCGATGAAGTGCGTATCCAAGGGAATTCCGGCAGTGCTTATCGAAAGCGGGACCGAGAAATCCTACATCCTGTTGCCGAACAAGGATGCGTCGCCGCTTCCCGACAGCGTCATTCAGCGGATGGAAGACCGGGTGACGGTGACGGGCAAGGAATACAGCAAGAACGGCGTGAATTTCCTGGTCGTCGAGTCCGTGAAGTAGTCGCGGGCAAACAGCGTCGTGCTGGAGCGCATTCTGCCGGGCGCATCGCACCTGCAGAATATCCATCCCATCCTGGTGCATTTTCCGATCGCGTTTCTCTACGCCGCGGCGCTTCTTTATTTCCTCGCGTCCATTCGCGCGAGCGATGCGCTTAAGTGGACTGCGCTCTGGATGCTGGTGCTGGGCGCACTCGGCGCCGCGGCGTCGCTGGCCAGCGGTCTCTATGCAGCGCCCGGCCTGATGGTTTCGGTATCGGTCCGCCACGAACTGCTGCGGCACCATAAGCATCTGATGGTAGCGGCGTCGGCGCTGACCGGCATGCTGGCGGTGTGGGCGCTCGCGACGCGGCCGATGCCGACGCGGGGACGCTACGTGTTTCTCGCCGGTCTGATAGCAGTCATGGGGCTGATAGCGGCGGGCGCGGACCTGGGCGGCGAGATGGTTTACGGCTACAACGCGGGCGGCTCGGCCTGTCCGCAACCGATCGATTTCCGGAAGTAAGAAGCCTTCATCGATGAGGAGAGCTAGCTTTCCTTGTCCTGGCGTTATCGCTGCGACAAGCTCCATTGGTACGTCCCCTCCGAGAGCAGCGCGGGGCCGGGGGCGGGCGCGGGTTTTGCGATTGCCGCGGAGCGGGTCTATAAACGCGGATGAGAGAAACCCAGAATCGCCAGCACAAGGAGCAAACAAATCACATGGCCAGCGGTTACATCCTGAAGGAAGTAAAAGACGGCATCGCGACTCTCACGCTCAATCGCCCCGAGAAACTGAACGCATTCGCGGGCACGATGGCGGCGGAGCTTTACGGCGCGTTTGCCGAATACGACAAGAATGACGAGGTGCGCGTGATCGTCGTCACCGGCGCGGGCCGTGCGTTCAGCGCGGGCGCGGATCTGTCGAGCGGCGGCAACACGTTTGACGCTGACGCGCGTCCGGAGCGCCGCCGACGGCCGGGACCTGCGATTCGGCCGTGGAACGTGCGCAAACCGATCATCGCGGCGATCAACGGGCCGGCGGTCGGCATGGGAATCACGCTGCCGATGCAATGGGACATCCGCGTCGCGGCTGAGAGCGCGCGCATCGGATTCGTGTTCGTGAGGCGCGGAGTTACTCCGGAGGCGCTCAGCCTGTGGACCGTGCCGCGAATGATCGGACTGGCCAAGGCCAATGAACTTCTAATGACCGGGCGGATTATCAGCGCGCGCGAGGCGCTCGAATTTGGAATCGTGAGCCACGTGTGGCCCGACGCGGAGTTCATGACGAAGGTGCGCGAGATGGCGCTCGATATCGCCCAGAACACGGCGCCGGTGTCGGTCGCAATAACCAAGCGGCTGATCTACGGACTGCTCGCGGAGCCCAAGACGGAAAAGGCGCAGGCGATCGATTCGAAAGCCTTCGTGTGGTCCGGCAAGCAGGCCGACGCGCACGAAGGCGTCAGCGCGTTCGTCGAGAAGCGCACGCCCAAGTGGAAGATGAAGGCGTCGAAGGACATGCCCAAGTTTATCCCGACGATCAAGTGATCGAGCTGGCTCCGGGGGTGCGCGGGCGTCTCGCGGCAGCGCGGCTCGCGCGACGTGGTGGCGCGAGTCGGCGCTACTGATCGCGCTGGCGATAGCCGGCGAGATCCGGCGGTGTCGGGATTTGCGGGGGCTTTAGTGGTTGCGGGGGAAGGATTTGAACCTTCGACCTCCGGGTTATGAGCCCGGCGAGCTACCAGACTGCTCCACCCCGCTTCGGCAGTGTATCTGCCGGCTGGTCAGCCGGTCAACATCGAACGCATTGAACCGGAATTTACGAACGCGTCGTCCTCACACAAGCGCGCTCGGAAGCCTCAGGCGCAAGCTGGCCGAACTGACCTTCAGGATAACCGCATCGTCAGCGAAGTGATCAGCGACGCGTGGATCGCCAAGGCCAAATGGGCGACCCGGCTCGGCGAGCTGGAGATCAAGCAGCTACGCTCGCTTGCGCGCATCGAAGGTCAGGACTGAGCCGTCGAGCTGTGGTCTGAAGCCCTCGAATCCTGCCTGAGTCAAGTATCCGTCGAGTTGCGCCAGTTCGAAGAGCTGCCCGCCAAGCCTCTGGATACGCTCGCGGATGGCCTCGAAGCGCAGGATACCCACGCGTGCAGGCGTAAAGGTCGTCACCGCCAGGAGCGCACCGGGTTTCATCACGCGAGCAATCTCGCGGAGCGCGGCGACCGTGTCCGGGAACAGATGGAGTGCGCCGCCGCACAGAGCGACGTTGAAGAACGCGTCGGGGAAAGGCAATGCCTCCACAGTTGCGCGCGCGAATTGGACGTTGCCGATGCCCTCTTGAGTTACGTAGGCCGCGCCTTGCCGTAACATGCTCCACGAAATGTCGACCCCGTACACGGTTCTTGTCGGGGACGCGATCCGGCGTCCCAGCGTCCCCGGCCCGCAGGCGACGTCCAGGACTATGCCGCTCTCCGCCGCCACCATCGCCCCGACCTTACCCATGAGCTGCTCGAAAGACGGAGCTTTGCTTCCTCCGACGATTCTCAGGATCACCGGATACCAGAGCTTGTTCTCGTACAATCGCGAAATCAGGGGCGCATTCATCATGCGCAAGGCCGGGTTAATTCTAGAATTCAGGTCCTGCCCGGTGAAATCCGGGATGCTATCGACGATCGGATAGGTGGCCTGACAGGCGCGGCAATCGAATGCTTGGCCACCGCGCGTGAGCGGACCTTTACAGGAAGGACAAACGTAGACGTTGAGCTGCGCCGCCAAGAAAGTCCCTCCTCGCAGCCCGGTGTCTGCTCTCCTTTCCGCCGCGCTGTCCTATGCTAAGTCACCAGGACAATGGCCCCAGTTCCTTGGAGGTTACCTGAGTTATCGCGCCGTCTCCTAACTGCTCCGCTGGGCTTTTCCGCCGGGTGCCGAGACCATCATCTTGATAAGCTCTTCTGTGATCCTCGGCTCCAGTCCTTCGGTGTGGCCCTTATCAAGGCGCACGACGTCGGCGATAAGGCGCCCGTCTCGGGCTTTTGGATAGACGTATACCTGAGCCGTGCCCGGCCGAGGCAACAGACCCCAGGCCGGGGTCGACTTCCCTTCGCGGGTGGTGTCATAGATTTGGCCGGGCTCGTCATCGACCACATCGGCCAACCTCACCCGTGGGCCGGCCTTGTATTTGTCGGCCCATGGCGAAGTCGCTGGCAGGGCGACCATCTCATGCTCGCCCGTCGCGAAGATGAAGGAGATGTCACAGTCAGGCGTCGAGGCGCGGCCCGGGCGGGGTGCGTCGCCCCCCTGGGATGGCATCGGGGGCAGCGGCCCACGCACGGGGACGAAGAAGGACGCTGGAAGCTCGATCGGCCCGATCCGCCCGCCAGAGAGGCTGAGCCAGCCGTCGACTCGGTTTTTGAAGAAGTCATCACCGAGCAGGCGGTTCGCCGTCATGCCGCCTTGGGAATGGCCAATGAGCCAGAACGAGGCGATGTTGTTCTTCCCATACTTGTCAAACACATAGTTCACAATATTGCGCAGTTGGGCGTCATCCGCCTCCCCCACCCACCGCCGCGACGGCTCCTTGGTGGCCGCAGATGGCGTGGCGATGACCAAACGATACTTCTCTTTGTATTGGAAAGCCGGGAAGTAGGCGCGCTGCCAAGAGCCGACCGAACCGCCCCCGTGCAGGCTCAGGAGGAACACCACCTTCTCGCCAGGCTTAAGATCGTCTGGATCATCAAGATAGAACTTGCGACGGGTCTTTTCGTCAACCGCGCTGATGCTGCCCACGCTCGTTTCTCCCAACAGACCAATTAGCGGTTCGTCCCGATTTTCATCGGCACAGTATCTAGTCGCCAGCGCCTGGACCCAGCGGCTAGTGCGCCGACACAACGACCGGCCCGACAGACTTCATCTCCCTGCTTCTCACATTAAGATCGTAGCTGTCAATGACACGGCCGGGAACAATACCATGTTGGCTCAGGTCCTGGTCGGCATCCTGACGGAGAGAGACTTTGTCGCCCTGATCGCGCGCAGAGGCCAGCAACATTCGATGGGTTCTTATGCGAGCGTTCCTCGGTCATTGGCCGTCAACTGACTGGGGCAGGTTCTGAAGGGTTGGTATCGGCGCCCTGAACGAGGATTACACAACGATGACTGCCTGGGACTTCGTCCAAGGGCAATCCAACCTCGTCAGCGAATTTTCTCCCGACAATCAGCAATTGTCCGGGCGCCTGCTTAAGTAGCTGACGCAGGCTGCGTTCTGTCAGCACATCTGCGTGGAACCCTTCTCCCATGTCGGCGCGCGCATCGCGCACCATGTCGAGCATGACGCCTTCCACACTTTTTGGCATGCGTTTCGCCAGGAGAAGCGCACGAAGCTTGCACTTGTTCCCCTGCGCGATGCGCACACCGAGGGCAAGGCTCGCGCGGCCATCCGGGCTTGAATCAACTGCAGCGAAGACTCGCTCGATGGGACGATCGGTCCCTTGGATGAAAACGCCGACGTTGACGGGCAGCGCTTCGGCCTTGGCAAAGACCTCCCGCACGACGCCACCCGTCGTGTCGCTCCCCGATGCCGCGCGATGATAGCCGAGCAGGATCCAGGCGACCCTCGCTTCCTGCGCTACGGTGATGATATCCAGTGCCGGATCGTCGGACCACGACACCTGCGCCCCAATCGTCACGCCCTTCGCGTAGGCATAGCGGACCGCTGCCAGCAATGCAGTGGTCGGTGGTGCAGTACCTTTTTCTGCTCCCGGCGTTTCCGCTGGCGCGCCGGGCGGCCAGCCTACCAGCGCAAGCACGCGCGGAGGTGGGTCATTGGGTTGGTTGGCCGCGAAGGCAATCGCCAGGAGCCCCGCAACCGCCTCGGGATTTGCGACCGGAACCAAGAGTCCGCGCTGATCTTCAGACGTCGTGGTCCATCTCCTCCGAAGGCTGCGAGTCAAGCCATGGCATTCTACAGGGCAAACATTCTACCGCTGGCCCCCCACATTATCGAGGCTAAAGGACGAGAGCCTGTTCGCGCGCATTCCCTGTGCCTCATTTTGACCCTCCGCGAAGGCGACGCAGGCCCGGTGTGTCTCCTCAAGACCTAGTCCGAGCGGATTGATTGGTGGGTTCGATTGAACGCGGATTGCCTGCCTGCCCGGACGGTGAGCACAGGTATCAGTGACTCGCGCACCACCTGCTCAGTGACGCTTCCCAGAAGAAGGCGATTGATTCCCTTATGACCATGCGTTGCCATCACGATCAGGTCTGCGTCCAGATCGGCGGCAGCGTGCATTATCGCTTGGGCCGGATCACCGCGAAGGACGACGGTATCCCAACGTGCCCGACCTCCAAAATGGCTTTGCGCGAGGCGCCCGAGTCTCGTGTTTACGGTTCGTTCCCAATCAGGAACCGGCTCCAGCGGGCTGGGCAGGGGAGATGGAACCACGTGCACGAGGGAAATGGTCGCGTGATTCTGCTCGGCAAGTGCGCTCGCGATTTCGAGAGCCGCCATCGACAGCTTCTTGAGATCGATCGGACACAGGATTCTCTTGAACATGTTTGCCTTCAAAGAACCGGCTTGGGCCCCACTCCTTGACGGACGGGCCTGTCGGAGGCCGGCCAAAGACCGGGCAAGTCCGCTTGGATGCGCTCACCGCGCGCAAAAAGAACCGGGCCGGAAAGCAAATAAACTAACGCGAACAGAAATGCGGCAAGCTCAGGCGCGGCGACCAGGAGACCCAAGCCGGCGAGCATTGCGACCGCCATTCGAGGCGTCGCGCGCCGAATACTGATCGACTTGAAGCTTGGGTATGGCACCCGGGAGATCATCAGGCATCCAACGATCAAGGTGAGCGGTAGCATGACCGCGCATAGCGCGCGCGGCCAATCGATCTCAAGATAACCATATGCGAGCGCCACACCCGCGACCATCGCTGCTGCGCCGGTGACCGGCAGGCCAACGAACCGGCTCTTGTCGACGCTGCCGACTTGTATGTTGAAGCGCGCCAGGCGCAGTGCCGCACAGATTATGTAGAGACCACAAACCGTCGCACCCCATCCGCCCGCCGGCCTGAGAGCCCACATGTACGCGAGGCCTGCGGGAGCGACCCCGAATGCCGTGACATCGGAAAGGCTGTCGAATTCCACTCCGAGGCGGCTCGAGGTGTGTAAGACGCGGGCGCTGAGTCCGTCCAGCCAATCGAACACCAGCGCGATTTCGGTCATGAGGGCCGCCAATCCGAAGTGCCCGTTGATCGCAAAAACCAGCGAATAGAAACCGGTCAAGAGGCCGAGCGAGGTGACGACCTCGGGTACCAGGGCTGTCAGCGACAAATCTGACAAACGCCCTTGGGCTTTTCCTGTGGGAGACATCGATTACGCTGTTCCTGACATGATTCGGCTGCGAGCGCTCAATGCAGGCGGTCTGCGGAAATGCTTCATCTCATCGGGCGCCTATTTTCGCAAGGTTCCGCGCTTGGGGCGAGGACCCGGCACCCCTTCGAGTTCTCTTCCTGCTCGGGGCTGAATTGCGGTTGTGCGGCCCTCGGCGGATGATAAGCACCAACCGGCGTACAGCGATGAACTTCGGCAAATTCACTTTCGGTTCGATCGAAATTGACGGCAAGACCTACGAGCACGACGTGGTGATCGACCACAGCAGGATTCGCAAGCGCAAGAAGAAGCCCTCGCGGAAATTCCGCGAGGAGTTCGGGCACACCCCGCTCTCTGTAGAAGAGGAAATACCCTGGGAATGCCGACGGCTGGTAGTCGGCTCCGGGAAGTACGGCTCACTCCCCGTGATGGAGGAAGTGAAACGCGAGGCGTGCCGACGCAAGATCGAGCTCCTGGTTGTGCCCACCGACGAGGCCATCAAAGTGCTCGGCAAGGATGGCTTGGATACCAACGCGATCCTTCACGTGACCTGCTGAGTGGATACTCGCCACGTTTTACGGTCTGCGCCATCCGATCGCGCAATACGGAATCCAGTCCGACGACGCCCGCGCCGGACTCGCCGTGTGCTACGGTTCGAAAGCAAAGGAGTAACCCGCGGCGGTTGCGACCGCTGCATTACTGCCCCGGAGGCGGCTGTGGAACTATCAGCGCGTTGGCGAAATCTAGGCTCGATCGTAGCCGTAATCACCTTGCTTGGCCTCGCGCCGCCACTGGCGCAGACCGCACGTGCACAGTCGCAGGCTCTCAGGGCTTCGTCGCCTGCCGAGGACGAAATCCGCAGCGCGACGATGCGTTTCTATGTCGCGCTCAATAGTGCCATGCACAGCGATCTCGATCCGCTGAGCGCCCTATGGTCCCATCGCCCGGACGTCTCAAACCTGAGCGCGGTTGGCGGCCGAGCAGACGGATGGAATGAGGTTTACGCAGATTTTCAAAACATGGCCCGGCTTTATCCTGGCGGCCGGATCGCTCCGCGCGACATCATCGTCGTCGTGGGCACAGACATGGGTTATTCAGTCTGCACCGAGACTGGCCAATTGCGTTCGCCGGAGGGCCCGATGGTCAGTTTCGATCAGCGCGCGACCAACGTCTTCCGGCTCGAAGACGGCAAATGGAAGATGATCCACCATCATGCGGACGCCAGTTCCACTGGTTCGCAAGGAGCCACCCGATAGCGGTTGTCCTTTCGTCGATGAAGCGCAAACTTCGGGCGCGAAGAAGTAGCTGAAATCCGGCTACCCTCTTAAGCTTGGGCCTTATTCACTTTTTGTTTTGTCTGCGGCTGCTGGGCCAGCAGGCTCGCTGAGGTTGGCATACTTTTGTTCGTTTTCTGCTGCTTCCGAAGGAGACATCCGGTGAAAATTGTCTCCTTTCGTTCTTGCGGCATCGCCCAAATTGGGCGATAGCCTTGGCATATTTGGTGCAATGACTGGGGCAGAACTGCCTGAACAGTGTTTCTTTCTTCATGAACACTAGGCGGAAAAGATGCCGCAAAAGGTGACAACGGAGAGCTCGGAGCAAACACGCCTCTCACCCACTGTGCTGCTGCTCTCTGATGACGAGGCGTTGGCGAACCTGGTAGCCGCAATCGTCAAGCCTCCCTGGAAGCTGGTTCGCCATACGGCCGACAAATACGTGAGTCGCGAGGTGTTCGCTCAGCCCAACGTGCGACTGGTTATACTCGACGATCAAGCGGTCGAAGAAGGTGATCGCGGCTGGGTGCTCGCGCAGATTCATAAGCGCTTCTCCAGCCCCTCTTTGCTCTACGTCGCCGGCAGCCAAAGCGACGCCAACGAGAAACGGGCGCGCACCAACGGCGCCCACTACTACGTTTCGAAGCCACTGTCGACCGAACGATTCGGACACGTGCTGCAATCATTCTTGCAGGCGCAGCAAGGCAAAGGTCAATTCGCGCATCCAGCGGCCGAGAGAAAATCCGCGACAAACCCGGGGCTGGATCCAACCAAGCCATGAAAGATGTTGCGCTTTTCTCACGCCAGCAAATTTACTTGCCACTCGAGCGCCTGAATCCGCGCCAATCGGTGCTGCGTTCGGATACATCCCCGACAACTTCAAGCTACCTTTCCGCGCCATGAACGCTCAATCTTCGAATCGGGATGTAGCCTCGCTCAGCCAGTTTACAAATGATCTCCAAGACTATTGAAAAGCCGAAACGCGGATGGGCCGTCACCCCGAATCTCCTCGATTACGAGAAAGTCTGCACAGGATTTTCGTGGGATGCGGCTCGGCGCGAACTCGACGGCCTGCCTGGCGGCCGCGGGCTGAACATCGCGCACGAGGCGATCGATCGTCACGCGGCCGGTGCGCTGCGCGATCACTTGGCGCTGCGATGGATCGGCAAGGGCGGCGAGACGCGCGATTTTTCATATACTGACCTGCGCTTGCTCACCAACCGTTTTGCCAATGTGCTGCGCCGCCTCGGTCTCAGCAAGGGCGAGCGGGTGTTTCTGCTCGCTGGGCGTGTGCCCGAACTCTACATCAGCGCGCTCGGGACGCTGAAAAAAGGCAACGTCTTCTGCCCGCTCTTCTCAGCCTTCGGCCCGGAACCTATTCGTCAGCGGATCGGCATTGGCGACGGCCGCGTGCTGGTGACCACCGTGGCGCTGTACAAACGCAAAGTCGCCGAGGTGCGCGCCTCGCTGCCCGGGCTCAAGCACGTGCTGCTGATTGGCAAGCCCGAGGAGATTCGCGCGATTCCAAACACGGAGGATTTCCATCAGTTGATGAACGACGCGCGCGACGATTTCGAGATCCCGCAGACCGATCCCGAGGATCTCGCGCTGCTTCATTTCACCAGCGGTACCACGGGCAAACCCAAGGGCGCGATGCACGTGCATCAGGCCGTCGTCGCGCATCATATGACCGGCCGCTTCGCGCTCGACTTTCATCCCGATGATATTTTTTGGTGCACGGCGGATCCCGGATGGATCACGGGTACGTCATACGGAATCATCGCGCCGCTCACCAATGGCATCACCAGCATCATCGATGAGGCGGAGTTCGACGCGGAACGATGGTACGCGTTACTGCAGAAGCAGAAGGTCACCAACTGGTACACGGCGCCGACCGCGGTTCGCATGATGATGAAGATCGGGACCGAGGTGATCCGCAAATACGATCTTCGCCATCTGCGCTTCATCGCCAGCGTGGGCGAGCCGCTCAATCCCGAAGCGGTGATATGGGGACAGGAAGCGTTCGGCCTTCCGATTCATGACAATTGGTGGCAGACGGAGACCGGCGGCATTATGATTTCAAACTTCGCCGCGATGGATATTCGCCCGGGCTCGATGGGGCGCCCGCTTCCCGGCATCGAGGCAGGCGTCGTGCGCCACCTTAAGGACGGCGCCATCGAAGAGATTCGCGAAGCTGGAGTTGAAGGCGAACTCGTGTTGCGGCCCGGTTGGCCATCGATGTTTCGCGGTTACCTGAATGAAGAAGAGCGCTATCGCAAATGTTTCACGGGAGGATGGTACCTGACTGGCGATCTCGCGCGGCGCGACGGCGATGGCTACTTCTGGTTCGTTGGACGCGCCGACGATGTGATCAAATCGTCGGGTCATCTGATCGGGCCGTTCGAGGTCGAGAGCACCCTGATGGAACATCCTGCGGTCGCAGAGGCAGGCGTCATCGGCAAACCGGACCCGATGGCCGGTGAAATCGTGAAGGCGTTCGTCTCGCTGAAGCCGGGGTTCGTATCGAGCGACGAGCTTCGTAGCGACCTGCTCGGCTTCGCGCGCAAACGGTTGGGCGCGGTGGTCGCCCCCAAGGAAATCGACTTCATCGCCAACGTGCCGAAGACCCGCAGCGGAAAAATCATGCGCAGACTGCTCAAGGCCCGCGAGCTCGGCCTTCCCGAGGGCGACACTTCGACGCTGGAGAGTCTATAGAACGTGGCGCTACAACCAACCATTGCGACGCCAAGTGTTGACGCCGGGCACGCACTGGCCTTGCTGCGCGACATGGTCCGCATCCGCCGCTTCGAAGAAAAATGCGCCGAGCTGTACAGCGCGGGCAAAATCCGCGGATTTCTCCATCTATACATCGGCGAGGAAGCCGTCGCGGTCGGCGCGATGCGCGCGCTGACGCCGGAAGACGCTGTCGTCGCGACCTATCGCGAGCATGGACACGCGCTGCTGCGCGGCGTTTCGACCGACTCGATCATGGCCGAGATGTATGGCAAGCAGGAAGGATGCAGCCGCGGCCGTGGCGGCTCGATGCATCTGTTCGACGCGGCGGCGCGATTTTATGGCGGCAACGCAATCGTCGGTGGCGGGCTGCCGCTCGCGATCGGTTTCGCGCTGGCCGACAAGCTGCAACACCGCCAGCGCGTGACCGCATGCTTCTTCGGCGACGGCGCTGTGGCCGAGGGCGAGTTTCACGAATGCATGAACCTCGCGGCGTTGTGGAAGCTCCCGGTCCTGCTGTGCTGCGAGAACAACCTCTACGCGATGGGCACGGCGCTCAAGCGCGCGCAGTCGCAAACCGATCTCAGCCTGAAAGCGGCGGCATACGAAATGCCGTCGTGGCCGGTCGATGGAATGGACGTCGTCGCGTGCGAGGAAGCCGCGCAGCGAGCCGCGCTCGCAGTGCGGTCCGGCGAGGGGCCGTGCTTCCTCGAATTCCGGACTTATCGCTTCCGCGCGCACTCGATGTACGATCCGCAGCTCTATCGCGACAAGCGCGAAGTCGAGGAATGGAAGAAACGCGATCCGATCACGACCTTTCAGAATCATCTGACAACACAGGGCGTCTTGGATGACGCGAGCATGAAGCGCATCGAAGATGAGGTCGCATCAGAGATCGAACAAGCGGTCGCTTTCGCCGAGGCCGGCACTTGGGAGCCGATCGAAGACCTTACACGTTTTGCCTACTCGGAACAGAAGCCGACGTGAGCCCGCACGCGCAGAAAGTGAAGATTACTTATCGCGAGGCGATGCGCCAGGCGATCCGCGACGCACTGGTCCGCGATCAGCGCGTCTTTCTGATGGGTGAAGATGTCGGCGCTTACGGCGGATGCTACGCCGTGAGCAAAGGATTGCTGGAGGAGTTCGGCCCCGATCGCATCCGTGACACCCCGCTTTCCGAATCCGCGTTTGTCGGCGCGGGAATCGGTGCGGCGATGAACGGCATGCGGCCGATCGTCGAAATCATGACGGTCAACTTCAGCCTGCTGGCGCTCGACCAAATCGTGAACAACGCGGCGACGATCCTCCATATGTCGGGCGGCCAGATCAACATTCCGCTCGTGATCAGGATGACCACCGGCGCCGGGCGGCAGCTCGCGGCGCAGCATTCTCACAGCCTCGAAGGATGGTACGCGCACATTCCGGGCATCAAGGTGCTGGCGCCGGCCACCCTGGAAGACGCGCGCGGGATGCTGTGGACGGCGCTCGAGGATCCCGACCCGGTGCTCATCTTCGAGCATGGCACCCTGTACAACATGGAGGGTGAGATGGCCGCCGACGCGGGCGCGGTCGAGATCTCGAAGGCTGCGATACGGCGCGCGGGCACGGACGTGAGCCTGATCACATACGGCGGCACGCTGGGCAAGACGATCCAAGCCGCCGAACAACTTGCGGCATCCGGGGTCGATGCGGAGGTCGTGGATCTTCGCACGCTGCGGCCGCTCGACACCGAGACGATCCTCGATTCGGTCATGCGCACGCATCGCGCGGTGGTTATCGACGAAGGATGGCGCAGCGGCAGCATCTCGGCAGAGATCAGCGCACGCATCATGGAAGGGGCGTTCTACGAACTCGACCTGCCGGTGGAGCGCATCTGCAGCGCCGAAGTTCCGATGCCCTATGCCAGGCATCTTGAGGACGCCGCGCTGCCGCAAGCGTCCACGATCGTCGCAACCGTGACGCGAATGATGGGCGGTCATGGCTGATTTCCTGATGCCATCGCTGGGCGCCGATATGGAGGCCGGGACTGTCCTGCAATGGCTGGTGAAGCCGGGCGATGCGGTGAAGCGCGGCGATATCGTTGCAGTGATTGATACCGAGAAAGCCACTATTGAGGTGGAAATTTTTCAGACCGGCGTCATCCAAAAGATCGTCGTGCCCGAAGGAGAAAAGGTCCCCGTCGGTACGTTGCTGGCGGTGCTTGCCACAGATGGCGAGGCTGTTGCTGCCGCTCCCGAGGCGAAGCGCGCTGCGCCCGCGCCGGTGGTTCTCGCGCCCGCTCCGCCGACTCCACCTGCACCTGCGCGTATCGTGGCGAAGCCGGCGCCGAAGCCTGCCCCGCCCCATCGCGCGCGTATCTCCCCGCTTGCGATGCGCGTCGCGATGGAACTCAAGGTCGATCTCGCGACCGTCAAGGGCACCGGTCCCGAAGGTGCGATCACCAAGGCCGATGTCGAGCGCGCCGCGAGGGCTCCGCTGACGCCAGCTCCTGCACCTCCAGTTGCCGCGCCGATTGAAGGGCCGGCGCCATCGGCGCTGCCGAAGCCCGCCATCGCGCCGCTCGACCGTCATGCGGCGATGCGCAAAGTGATCGCGGCGGCGATGGCGCGCTCGAAGCGCGAGATACCTCATTATTACCTCGGCACTCACATCGACATGAGCAAAGCGATGGGGTGGCTGCAGGAGGAGAACCTCAAGCGTCCGGTGACCGAGCGGATGCTCTATTCCGTACTGCTCCTGAAGGCCGTCGCGCTCGCCGCTCATGAGATACCCGAGATCAACGGCTTCTGGATCGATGGTGCGTTCAAACCGAGCGAGGCGGTTCACGTCGGCGTCGCGATATCGCTGCGGCAAGGCGGGCTCATCGCGCCGGCGATTCACGATGTTGACAAGAAAAGCCTCAGCGAGATCATGGTGAGTCTGCGCGATCTGGTTAAGCGCGTGCGCGCCGGCGTGCTTCGCAGTTCCGAAATTGCCGATGCGACGATCACCGTCACCAGTCTCGGCGACCAGGGTGTCGAGACCGTCTTCGGAGTCATCTATCCGCCGCAGGTTGCGCTGGTCGGTTTCGGCAAGATCGTCGAGCGCCCGTGGGCAAGCGGCGCAATGGTCGGCGCGAGGCCGGTTATGATGGCGAGCCTATCGGGCGACCATCGCGCGACTGACGGTCATCGAGGCGCATTGTTCCTCGCCGCCATCGAGCGTCTATTACAGGAGCCGGAGAAGCTGTGACCGACGACGAGATAAAGGCGCTCTTTCTGCGCGAGCTACACAGGATCGCGCCCGAAGTCGAGTTGAGCGAAATCGATCCGGCTGTCGATCTGCGCGAGCAAATCGACCTCGACTCGATGGACATCCTGAACCTCGCGATCGCCATTCACGAAGCGACCGGAGTCGATATTCCGGAAGCGCACTATCCGCAAATGGCCAGCTTAAACGGCTGCGTGGCCTACCTGCATTCGCGCACCAGCTAGAGAGAAAAGCAAGACGGGAGGGACGGAGTACGAAACATCGCAAAATGATCGCACCGATCGTGTGGGTTCCATCGTAGGCCTCTGCCGCCCTAAGCTTAGGGGCGCCGGAATTAGTCCTCGCTAGGAATGCTTTGGATTGGCACATACGATCAACTTCAGCGGCGTGTGTCTCAAAAAAACTCGACGCCAAGGATGGTGAATTCAAATGCAGCGCCCCGTTCAAATTACCTCACGTGATTTTCAATTGACTCCGGCCATGGAGGCGCAGATCCGTGAACGCGCCGACGACCTGCAGCTCTACTTCCCGCGGCTCACCGGATGCCACGTCGTGGTCGAAGCGCCGGTTCATCACCACCGCAAAGGAGGCCCGTTCAACGTTCGGATCGATCTCCGCCTGCCCCGTGCGGAGGTCTCCGTCAACCGGCAGTCGGCCGATGATTTGGCGGTCGCGATCAGAGATGCATTCGATGCCGCCCGGCGTCGCATCGAGGATCATCTTCGCGAACTAAGGCGCGACGTCAAAGTACACGAGCTACCGTCGGTTGGCCGCGTTGCTCGCATTTTCCCGCAAGAGGGCTACGGCTTCCTCGAAACGCCGGACAACCGCGAGATCTATTTCCATCGCCACAGTGTCCTCGATGAGCATTTCGACGACCTGACGCCCGGAACCGCGGTGCGCTTTGCCGAGGAGGAGGGTGATGAAGGTCCACAGGCGAGCACGGTCGCGATTGTCGGAGGCAAGCGGCATCCGGCAGCCGGGCCGGCTTGACCAGCATGGATAATTTCCCTGCTCGGAGTTGATCGCGACTCCGAGCAGAGTCCGAGGAGCTGGCTATCGCCGCGGCAAAATGAAGTCGAGCCGTGTGCTCGTAGGCAACGGCGGACGCCGCTCGGCCTGGCTCTTGTGAACGTTGCAAAGGGCGAAGGATACAGCAAATGGCGCAGCAGGAAGTGAAACCGCAAAAGAGAATGCCGGGGACGCGGCAACCGCCGCTCCCGCGCAGCGTCCTGCTCTGGTGGCTGCTGTCTCTGGCGGTGCTGATCTGGTACGTCGCCGGCATGTGGCCGCGGTCACAGCCCAAGGCTCGCATCCCCTATTCCTTGTTTCTCGCGCAGGTGCGGGAGGACAATGTCTCCCAGGTTCACATCGCCGGAGACGTGATCGAGGGGAAATTTGTAAAACAGTTCATTTGGCCACAGGCCGAATCTCCCGCCGAGCCATCGGCGAAACTTACGCCGGCGCCTTCTGCATCTCCACCGCGCACGAACCCGAGTGCTGCGGCACAAGCTGCCACTGCATACAGCGAATTCACCACGACCTTTCCCACGACCGTCGGCGACCCCGGCATGATGCCTCTGCTCATAGCACACCATGTCGTCGTAGAAGTGTCGTCGTCTTCAATTCCATGGTTCGTCGAGCTGCTGGTTACATGGGGGCCGCTGATACTTCTGTTCGCATTCTTCTGGTGGACGGGCAACCGAGCCTTACGTAGTCAATCGGGTGTGTTCGGGTTTGGGCGCATGAAGGCCCAGCGCTACAGTAGCGAGCAGCCAAAGGTGACTTTCAATGACGTGGCAGGGGCGGACGAGGCCAAGTCCGAGCTTCAGGAGGAGGTCGATTTCCTGAGGCACCCCCAAAAGTACCACGACCTAGGGGCACGAATTCCCAGAGGCGTGCTGCTGGTCGGAGCGCCGGGAACCGGCAAGACTCTTATGGCACGCGCCGTAGCTGGCGAGGCGGGGGTCCCGTTTTTCAGCCTCAATGCATCCGAGTTCGTTGAGATGTTCGTCGGTGTAGGAGCGAGCCGTGTACGAGACTTGTTCCGGCAAGCCAAGGAGGCGGCGCCCGCGATCGTGTTCATCGACGAGCTGGATGCGGTCGGACGGCGACGCGGCGCCGGCCTGGGCGCCGTGAACGATGAGCGCGAACAGACGCTCAACCAGCTATTGGGCGAACTCGACGGTTTTGACCCGCGGTTCGAGGTCATCATTCTCGCGGCGACCAATCGGCCGGACGTTCTCGACCCAGCGCTGCTGCGGCCGGGACGTTTCGATCGTCACGTAGTGATTACTCTTCCAGACAAAATAGGGCGCGAAGGTATCCTGCGCATCCACACGGGCAGGCTCCGACTCTCCGGCGACGTGGATCTGCCCACTCTTGCGCGCAGCACGATAGGCATGAGCGGAGCGGACTTGGCGAACCTTTGCAACGAGGCGGCGCTTACCGCGGCGAGACACGACCATCACTCTGTTACGATGGCGGATTTTGAAGAGAGTCAGGACAAGGTCCGGATGGGTGCGGCTCATCCGCAACTGATTAATCCCAGCGAACGGCGCGTGATTGCCTATCACGAGTGTGGACACGTGGTAGTCGCATGGCTAACTCCGGCCGCGGATCCGGTGCACAAGGTGACGATCGTGCCCCACGGACAGGCTCTCGGGATGACGGAACAGCTCCCGGGGGAAGACCGCCATAACCTGAGCCTCTCCTATCTAAAGGCGCGGCTGGCAGTGATGCTCGGCGGACGCACTGCCGAGGAGATCGTCTTCAACGAGGTGACCACCGGCGCGGAGAACGATCTGGTGGAAGCTACGCGATTGGCTCGCCGCATGGTGACCCGTTGGGGGATGAGCAAGCTCGGACTCGTGGCTTTCAAGACCGACGAGCAGCAACCTTTCCTTGGATACGAGATCTCGCAGGGACGCGATTACAGCGAAGCGACCGCGGCCCGAATAGACCAGGAGGTCTCGCGTCTGCTCCAGGAGACCCACGATGACGTCCGCCGTTGCTTGACTGATTCCAGGGAGCGGCTGGATCGGCTCGTTGATGCGCTTCTGCAGGAGGAGACCGTTGGTTCCGACGAATTGAATCGTATCCTTGGTCCGCGTCTCGACTCAGGGTCGGAACAGACGGGCAGGATTGTCGCAGGTTCACAAAAATAATTCCCGAGATGACCCCGTCTGTCGCAAGAGTATTGAGGAAGCTCGGCTGGATGCGCGAACAACGCATCTGGCCCAATGGGATGCGATACCTATGGACCGACGCTTTCGGTGTCGTTCTGTTGGTCTCGCTCTACCATGAATTGAGGCGCAACGAATTCCTGGATGAAGCCCGGTGGGTCGTCGCTGAGGTCGAGCGCGTGCTGGGACGCCGGCGCGGTTTCCGAATTGGCGAAGCGGCAGATCGTGATGGCCAGTACTTTCACTATCTGGCGATGTGGGTTTTCGCGCTATCACGACTAGGCAAGATAGTTCCCGAATATCGCACGAAAGCGCTCCAACTGGTGAAGGACATCCATCCCGCTTTCCTGATTCCGGGACGGGGCGTGCACTGGAAAATGCTCGAAGATTTAAGCGCACCGTACCCAGGCTTCGGACTCGGCTCGCTCGATCCGTTCCATGGATACATTGTTTACCGGTTGCTCGATGAAGAAACGCTCGCAGACGAGATCCGGCAGATGAAAACCATAGTCGAACGAAGCTATGAAAACCTGGTAATCACTCAGGACCTCGGGCTGGGAATGATGCTCTGGATGACTTGCTTCTTTCCAGAGGAACAATGGGCTCGCATTCAGCGCGAGCGGAGTCTGGCGATACTTGACCGAATGTGGATCGATCCGCCCGGCTACTTCTGCCGCGAGCCGGGAGCGTATTCGACCAAATTTGCCTTCACTAACTTCGGCGTCTCTATCGGCCTACAGGCCGCTGAGGCGTGGCCGGAGCGCGTCGCGCGATTGAACAGGTTTTTCGAAGCGTACCGATCGGGAGACGAATACGATACCGATGCGATTACGCACGTCATGGCGTGTGTTTCGTCTTTCCCGGGCGAGTTCATACTGCAGCACACCGGAGGCTAGCCGCCGCCCACGAGGCATTGTGGCTTTGTAAGATGGTTCGGCGCGGTTGGCTGGAAGTGGGGCAACCTCCTTTCCTCACCTTCCTGTCATGCCCGGATGCGCTTCTCATCAAGCCACTGAAGCCATCGATCCAGCCCCTCGCCGGTGCGCGCGCAAACCGGGAAGACCCGCGGTTGCGGCATCACGCGCGCGAGAGCGTCGTCGAAGTCGCGGATGCATACGCCGCCAAGATGCGGAAGCAAATCCATCTTCGTCAGCAGCACCGCGTCCGCGTTTCGGAACATGACGGGATACTTGAGCGGTTTGTCTTCGCCTTCGGTAATCGAAAGCGCGACGACGTTCAGCGCCTGACCGAGATCGTAGATCGCGGGACAGACCAGATTGCCGACGTTCTCGATCACGAAGAAATCGAGGCCGTCGAGTGCGAAGTCGTGCAGCGCCTTATGCACCATCTCGGCGTCGAGATGGCACGCGGAGCCGGTGGTGATGGTCGCGGCCGGTATTCCCGCCGCGCGCAGTCGTTGGGCGTCGCGATCGGTCGCAAGATCGCCGCTCACCGCGGCAAGCTTGCGAGTCACTCCCGGCGCACGCGCCATTGCCTCCAGGATCGCCGTCTTGCCCGAGCCGGGCGAGCCCATCAGGTTGAGCGCGAGCACGCCGTGCTCAACGAAATGCGCGCGGTTATGCTGCGCAACCCGGTCGTTGGCAGAGAGCAGCCGCTCGTGAACCTCGACCGGTACTATTTCCGGGTCGCCGCATCCGCAGTCCTGGCACATCACGGCACCTCCATCTCGATTTGCTCGAGGATTATTTCGTCGCCCGACACCAGCCGTGCAGGCATTGCGCATTGCGCACAGCGCAAGATCTCGCCGCGTGCGATCGTCCGGCCGCATTCGGGACACGCCCATTGCTCCTCGACGCGCTGAACGCATAGCTCCGCACCGGCACAGAGCGTGCCCTCGCGGAACATCTCGTAAGCCTTTGACAGTAAATCGGGATCGACTCCCGCCGCCGCGCCAATCCTGATCGTCAGGCGATGCACTGCGGTTGCATTGTGTGCGCGCGCCTGTGCGCCAACGCGCTCGAGCAGCGAGCTCACGATCGAATACTCGTGCATCGCGCGATCCCTATTTGCCCTTGAAGCGCGCCTGGGTCTTGGAGAAGAACGCGTCGATTCCGGCGGCAAAATCACTTGAGTCTGCGCTCCGCGTGAGGCTCTCGAGCTCGCGGTCGAGATGGTAATCGAGCCGGTCCACACCCGCCGCCTCGTTGATGAGACGCTTGGCAACGGCATACGCGTCGGTCGGTCCGGCGGCGATGCGCTGCGCAACCGCCATCGATTCGGCGTCGAACTGAGCGGCGGGATACACCTCGTTAATCAGTCCGATCCGCAAAGCGCGCTCGGCATCGATACGCGGATTCATCAGTACCAATTCCATCGAGCGGCGAAGCCCTATGAGCTTGGGCAGGAAGAACGTTGAGCTTTCGGCGCCGGTCAACCCGGTCTTGCTGTAAGCCCATTCGAAGCTCGCGCGATCGGACGCGAGCACGAGGTCGCAGGCCATCGCGATACCGAGCCCGCCGGCGGCCGCGATTCCGTCCACTGCGGCAATAAACGGCTTGGGCGCGCGTTTTATCTCGGAGATCGTGCTGTGGATGTACTCGATGATCTGCTTGAAGATCTCGCCAAAGCGATCGCCGGGTGCGTTCACCTCCGGCGCGAGGTAGCTGAGATCGGCGCCGTCACCGCCCGAGCGGATATACTTCAGGTCAGCCCCGCTGCAGAAGATGCCGCCCGCGCCGCGCAATATTACCGCCCGCACGCCGCCGTCGCGCGCGAGTTGCAGGCCCGCCTTGCGGAGATCCTGCGCGGTCGCCACATCGAGCGAGTTGAATCGTTCGGTGCGATCGATTGTGATGATTCCGACCGCTCCGTCCCGCTCGATTTTGATGTGCTTCATCGCTCCATCACCCGCCGCTTCAGCAGATTCGCGGTAGTAGCTCGCCCTCGGGCTCGGCGAGCAACCGGCGCCCGAAGCCCGTGTCGAGAATCACGAACCCCGGCCGGTCAGTGACGCAGATCCCGACGACCGCGGCGTGACGGCCATACGGATGCGACCGCAAGGCGGCAAGCACGCGATCCTCGGCGCCGGGCCGCACGGCGATCACTGCCTTGCCCTCGTTTGCGGCATGCATGGGATCGATCCCGAGCAGTTCGGCGGCGGCCTGCACGCTGGCGCTGATCGGCACGCGCGGACCTTCGAGCACGATTCCGACGTTGCTCTTCTGCGCCATCTCGTGCAGCGTGCTGGCAAGCCCGCCGCGGGTGGGGTCCTTCATCGCGATCAGTTCCTCGCCGCCGGCCTCAAGCGCGCGCCGGACCAGTCCGTTGAGCGGTGCGACGTCCGAGAGCAAGTCGCCCTCGAGATCAAGCGAATGACGCCGCGCCATCACGGCCAGACCATGATCGCCGATCGTGCCAGTGACTATAATCTTGTCGCCGGCCCTGAGGCCGCAGTCCGGAACCACGCGGCGTGTGAACGCGACGCCCGCGGTGTTAAGCACGATTCCGTCGATTTCGCCGCGGCCCATCACCTTGGTGTCGCCGGTGACAATGGCGGTTCGGGCTTCCGCGCATGCAGCGCTGATCGAAGCCGTGATCCGTTCCAGGTCCGCGCGCGGAAAGCCTTCCTCGATAATCACCGCGCAGGTAAGCGCGGCGACTTCCGTCGCACCCATCATCGCGAGATCGTTCACGGTACCTGACACCGCCAGGCGCCCGATGTCGCCGCCCGGAAAGAACGCGGGCTTGATTACGTACGAGTCGGTCGTCATCACCAGCCATCGGTCGCCCACGCGAATCGCCGCGCCATCGTCCATGGCGGCAAGCCCGATGCCTCCGTCTGCGGGCGGTTGCGCATCGCCGATGAAGACCTGTTGAATCAACTCGCGCATCGCGCGGCCGCCCGCGCCGTGCTTGAGCATCACCTTTGCGTCCGGCGCGATCCTAAGCGCGCTCATCTTTGTCCCTCAGATCGAGTTGTCCGCCGTACTGATGCCAGATCCGGCATGTACCCTCGGTGCTGACCATGCACGCTCCCACCGGGACTATCGGGCACGCATTGCTTGCCGAACAGCTGGCAGGACGATGGCGATGCGATGCCGGCCATGATGTCGCCGCAGATACAGCTATGCGCCAGACTCGGCGGCGCGTAGTCCCAGAGCCGGCTCACGTCGATCTTGAAGCGCCGGCGCGCATCGAAACGCGCGAATTCGTCGCGCAGGCGCAGGTTCCCATTGGGCACGTGCGCAATTCCGCGCCACCTTCCACCGACCGGCCGGAAGACTTTCCAGAGAACTTCCTGCGCGCGGCGGTTGCCCTCGCGCGTGACACATCGCGGATACATGTTTGCGACTTCGGGGCGGCGGTCGCGCACCAGTTCGACCAATTTTGCCAGCCCGGCAAGAATATCGAGCGGCTCGAATCCCGCCACGACGACCGGGATGTGGTGGCGTTCGACGAAACGCTCGAAAATAGCCCAGCCCGTGATCGTCGCCGCATGTCCCGCCGCAAGGAAGCCCTCCACGCGCGTGTCCGGCATCTCGGCGACGATCTCCATCACCGGCGGAATGTACTTGTGCGCCGAAAGAATCGAAAAATTCGGCGGCGGCGAGGCCAGCAGCACGGCCGCAGTTGCGACCGCGGTGGTTTCGAAACCGCTCGCAAAGAAAACCAGTTCTTCGTCGAGCTTCGCGGCAAGTTGCCGAGCCTGCATGACGCTGTAAACGACATCAACTTTTGCGCCCGCCGCCTGCGCGTCGGCCAGCGATCGCGCGGTGCCCGGCACGCGCAGCATGTCGCCGTAAGTCGCAATTCTGACGCCGTCTTCCGCCAGCGCGACGGCTTCATCGATCTCGGGCATGTCCGTCACGCAAACGGGGCATCCGGGTCCCATGATCACTTCCAGCGCGCGGGGAAAGATTGCACGAAGGCCGAAGCGCGCGATCGCCTGCTCGTGACTGCCGCAGACGTGCATCACAGACACGGGTTCGCGGCCGATTTCGCCGACCAGACGCTCGAGCAGCGAGGCCATCTGGGCGGCGCGCGCGGGGTCGCGGAACTGCATCGCGTTGCGGCCCGCATCGGTCATTTTTTTTCACCCGTCGCGGTTATCTCGCCCCGGATGTCGGCGGCCAGAAGATCTTCGCTCGAAATCGCCGCGAGCAACTGCTCGTAAAGCGCGAGCGTCTCCTCCACTTCGGCGGGGGGGATGCGGCGGATCGCGAAGCCGACGTGATTCATCACATAGTCGCCCGGCTCGACCGGTTCATCGACGATGTCGAGCCTGACATCGCGCCTGACCCCGAAAAAATCGACGGTGGCGACCAATCCATCGACCGTCAACACCTTGCCTGGAACGCCTAGGCACATACTGGACCCCCTGCGGGCTTTCTTGACTTCGCATCAGCGACGATAGCTTGCCCGAGCGCGATTCCGCCATCGCCGGGCGGCACAGAGCGATGCAGGTAAACGTCGAATCCGGGTGACAAGGCGCCCGCGATTGATTCCGCCAGCCGCGCATTCTGGAAGCATCCGCCACTGAGCACGATCGGGATACGTCCCAGCCGCACGGCAGCGGTGCGAACGATCTCCGCCGATGCGGACACGAGCGTGTTGTGGAAGCGCGCAGAAATTGTCGCCGCCGACACGCCACCGCCGAGATCGCGGACCGATTCGCGCACCCCCGCCCGCAGATCGATCTGCCAAGGCGCTGCGGAGCGATCGATGTCAAAGCGGTAGCGTCCGCGCTCGGCCGGGTCGGCCACCCATTCCAGGCGCATCGCCACCTGCCCTTCGTGGTTCGCACGCGCGAGCCCGAGTGCGAGCGCGCCGAACGCGTCGAAGTAGCGGCCGACGCCATGCGCCAGCGGCGCATTGAGATGTCCAGCTATCATCGCCCGCACGATCTCGATTTCGCGGGGCGCAATCGTGCGGAACAGCGCGAGATCAGCGAGCGGCGCGGCGCCATCGAACGCATCGTCCAGCATTGCGAGCGCTATTCGCCATACGTTGCGGATGGCCCAGTCGCCGCCTGCGAGCGCAATCGGGCGAAAGGTCGCAAGCCGCTCGAAATCAGCGGTGTCGGCGGCCATGAACTCGCCACCCCACGCATGACCGTCAGTGCCGTACCCGGTTCCGTCGAAGGCGATGCCGAGGACCGGACCGGCAAGGCGATGCTCCGCCATCGCGCTGGCGACGTGCGCATGATGATGCTGCACGCCGACCGCCGGCACCCCGCTTCGTCCGAGCGCATAGGCGGTCGAGAGATAATCGGGATGCAGATCGTGTGCGATCAATTCCGGCTGGACGCCAAGAAAGCGCTCCATCCGCGCAATCGATTCCTCGAACGACTCGAAGGTCTCGAGATTATCGAGGTCGCCAATGTGCGGCCCGAAGTATGCCTCGCTTCCGACGCCAATGCAGAACGTGTTCTTGAGTTGCGCGCCGCACGCCAGCACCGGCCGGCTAAACGGTTGCGCAACCGTAATCGGACGCGGAACGTAACCGCGCGACCGGCGCATGACGGTGGGACGCGCCGCTATCACGCGCACGACGGAATCCTCGCATCTCGTGACGATTTCGCGGTCGTGCATCACAAACAGGTCGGCAATCGACTTAAGCCGCGCAATTGCCTCATCGTCGCGATACGCGATTGGTGCTTCGGACAGATTGCCCGAGGTCATCACTATCGGACGGCCGACTTCCGCCATCAGCAGATGATGCAGCGGAGCGTACGGAAGCATCAGGCCGACGGTGGGATTGCCCGGAGCGATTTCGGGCGCAAGAGCCGCGTGCTGGCGGCGGCGAACGATCACAATTGGCCGCTCGCTTGCGAGCAGGATCTCCTTGTCCGCCTCGGTAAAATGCGCCAGGCGCTGTGCCTCGGCGCTATCGCGCACCATAACCGCGAACGGTTTCTCGTCGCGATGCTTGCGCTCACGCAGGCGGCGCACCGCGGCGGGGTCGGTCGCATCGCACGCGAGGTGAAACCCGCCGATTCCTTTGATCGCGACTATTTTGCCTTCGATAATCGCTGCGGCGGCCGCGCGGATCGGATCGTCGTCGTTGCGCACGCTCCGATTCGCGCAATCAACCAGCCGCAGCCTCGGGCCGCAGATCGGGCACGCATTGGGTTGCGCGTGAAAGCGGCGGTCGGCCGGAGATTGGTACTCGCGCTGGCACTCGGGGCACATCGCGAATCCCGCCATGGTCGTGGCAGGACGGTCGTAGGGGATGTCGCGCGCAATCGTAAAGCGCGGGCCGCAATTGGTGCAGTTGGTGAACGCGTAGCGATAGCGGCGGTCGGCCGGATCGAAAATCTCTGCAAGGCACTCCGGGCAGGTTGCCATATCGGGCGGGATCGCAGGACGACGATCGCCGCCGCGGTGGCTCTCCGCTATCTCGAACCGGTCGAGATGCTCGCGCGCGATCGGTTCGCACGCGACGTTGTCGATTCGTGCGGCCGGCGGCGCGCTGGTTAAGAGCAGTTCCACGAACCGTTCGAGCGCGTTCGGGTCGCCAAATGCCTCGATCGTCGCGCCGGTGGAATCGTTCCAGACGCGGCCGGTAATCCGCTCGCGCGTGGCGAGGCGATGCACCCACGGGCGAAATCCGACGCCCTGAACAATCCCCCTGACTTTAACTCGTCGTCCCTCGATGCGATCGTCGGCGCAATCCGTACTGATGATTGAGAGCCGCGCATCCATCGCGTCACTGCGCGACCGACAGTACGTATGCAACGAGTTCCCAGGTTTCCTCGTCGCTGAGCGTGTTCCAACTCGGCATCCCGGTTCCGCCAACTCCGTTGCGAATCACATAGAAAGTATGGCGCGGGGTCATCTGACTGCGCCATCCGGGGTTCGTGAAGTCGACCGGCCTGGGATCAAGTCCCTCGCTGCGGATGCCGTTGCCGTTGGCTTGGTTGCCGTGACAGATTGCGCAGTTTGTGAGAAACAGCTTGCGGCCGCGCGCCTGCGCCCGGGCCGACGCGAGCATTCTCTCGGGCACCGCGAGATCGCGGTAGGGGCGCGGCAATCCGGAATCCTTGTTCCCACAGCCTGACAGGACCAATGTCATCGCCATCACTACCTCAAGCAGCGCTATTGTCGCCGACCCGCGAGCGGAACGCATAACCCCATTCCAACGCTTGTTCAACAACGCGGTTCACTAGATTGTCAAGCTGGCGTTCCACCTCCGCCGAAGGGCCGAATCCGAAATCCAGACGGGCCGGCACGATGCCCAGCAGCACCAGCCGCTCCGGATAACACCCAAGCAGCCGCGCCGCGTCGAGAAGATCGGCCACACCAACCTGATGCGGTGAGAGCCGCTCGCGCACCGCCGGCGCCACGTCATCGCCCTCAATACGCACAATTGCACCGGGTCGGGCCCCCGCCTGGCGAATCGCGTCGATCAGCAAAACGCGCTCGGCGTCCTGGATGACGGGCAGCAGCGCCAGCCCGAGCGTACCGCCATCGAGCACGCGAACGCCATCGGGGACGTGGAAGTTGCAAAGTAGTTTTTGGACGGCGGCAACACCGAGACCGTCGTCGCCCCACAGGATATTGCCAAGTCCCATGACGAGCAGTGGCTGCCGACTATTCGTCATCACAGGTTTCTTCCAGAGCGGACTCAATGAGAGATGCGTCCGGACCTCGTTGTAGCACGAAGCAGATGGTCGAGACATTCGCGACGGATCGATCCGATGAGCCGCTTGACATGGCCGTTGTGCCACGGCGAGCGTGGCGGGCTCGCAGAAGGTCATTCACCCAAGAGACATTAAGGGGGCCACGTAACAAAGAAAACATCTGATGACTTCGTGGAAACCTTGGCAAATTTATTAGATTCGTTAATTTAAGATGTCATTTAAAAAGATCAGAATCTGTGGCGCATAGCACCAGCGGGCTGCTGACGCTGATGCGTATTGACACAAGAGGAATAACACGTCATTCCTGACGCGTTTTTTGGACAGCCACAGGTAGCGCCGATCATCTCTTTGGGCTAGTTCTGTCTCTTGCCCAATAGACCGCCTGGAAGGAATCGGAGGAATGCCGTGGCGAGAATTATTATCGATTCGCGGGCTGGCGCCGGCGATTTGGCGGAAATGTTTGTACGAGCACTCGGACTGCTTCAGGACGCCCGGATCAAACCTCGTCCGGGGACCAAGCTGATTTCAAAATATGCGATAATCGTGGCAGACGACGAAGCGTCGGATCGGGCGGTGGCCCTTCTGCGCAACGCCAGCGTTGTCGCGTCGAAAGAAGCTGACTAAATTCCGCGACAGCAAGTCCGTCAGGGCCCGCACTGCAAATCAGCCAGGCCAGGTCTATGTTGCAGATGAGGGCGATGGGGTCTTTGCGAATGCCGCGACGCAAACCACCGCGGGACTTCAAAAGTGGATCTTCAATTCATCCACAAGCACCTGGCAACTCGCATATGTGTTACAAAGCGGCCTAGGTTTGGGCGTGCCGTACAGCGTGCCTGGCTATCCTAGTGGAAGTAACTCTGCAACCAGCCTCCCATGGGCGCCCGAGACCGATGGACTTCGCAACATAACCGGTATCGTGCACAAGGACGGCAGCGCGACCATCTATGCGATAACCTCGACGGTCAGCGGAAATGGCGACCAAGGCGCGGATACCGGATTCGGAGAGGTCCTGCGCGGCGTTTCCTGGACACCTGAGGACGACCACGATTTATAAGCGCTCATCTTAAGTTTAAGTGTATGCAGCGGGGAGGCGAAGCCAAATGGCTCAGCCTCCCCGGAAGGTTTTTTTCTCCGACTACCGCTCGGGAGCACACTTGAGCAATCTTCCCGTGCGTCTCGAGCGGACCCGCGCCAACGCGGTATCTTCGCGTCACGGATCGAATCTCAGATTGGCGCGTTCTCGAAGCCTCAATCCGCTGGCGGGACGCGCACCGTCAGCACGTGAGGTCCGAGGAAATAGCGATCAAACTCGCCGCCGACGTAGTTCCAATTGTCATTGGGATTGAACCACGCGTCCATCGTTGGCATGAACGGCGCAAGCAATAGATTCAAGCGCCCCAGGTTGGGCCGCATATCGAGGCGGACAAGATCACCCGGGTATAGAGGCCAATGCCCCGATCGATCTGGAAGCGACGCCTGGACGCTGAAGATCTCAGGTCCCGGAACGCATGCGAACGCATGAAATCTGATTTCCTGGATTCCCCGCCTAAGGCTGCCGACCACCATCATCATCTCGGACGCGCCAGCGAAAGAATCGGCCGGGACATCAAGCTGCGACTTGCGCACCTTCATCTTGCCCGCGGTGTAGCTCGTGCATGAGGCGATGCCAGATTTGGTGTTGAGCGTGTCAACCATGCGAAGCGTGCCGTCGGTGTTGAAAAACGAGTGCTCGTAAGTGTCAAGCCTGGGTGTGGAGTCCGGGTTTGCGACGTACAGCCGTTCGTTTTCATTGTCGTGCTCGCCATCCAGGTACCTGGTCTCGCCCTTGATCTCTTCAGATGAGTTGTCGTCGCGCAAGACGGTGAAACGTGTAGATCCAATCGTTTGCTTCGCGTCGGGACTCAAGA
>CAWDLC010000026.1:0-197532 GCA_963803045.1 Binataceae bacterium (SeqCode)
TTCGGCTGCGACATTTGCAACGACGTTTGTCCATGGAACGATTTGGCGGCTGACGATGGCTCGAACGATCTCGTCCCGCATTTGCCCGGGCTGTTGGCGCTCAACGACGAGGAGTTCGGCCGCCGCTTTACGAAGAGCGCGGTGAAGCGCGCCAAGCGACACGGGTTGCTGCGCAACGTCGCGGTCGTGCTCGGCAACACGCGAAATCCCGACGCGGTGGCGCCGCTTGGGCGCGCGCTGGAAGCCGAGCCTGAGCCATTGATCCGCTCGCACGCCGCATGGGCGCTCGGACAGATCGGAGGACGCGCCGCCCACCGCGCACTCGAACGCGCGCTCGGCGACTGCGACGCGGCGGTACGCGATGAGGCCGCGGCGGCGCTCGAAACAAACTGATCGCCGGCGCTTGTCAAAGCAATCGCGCAAGGCGAGACTGTTGCGAGCGGTGCCCACCCGATGAACGATGCGCGGCGAGAATTTGCGATGCTTGCGGCGAAGGAGCCGGTTCCACTGGCGCGCGGCGCGCTGCTGATCGCGAAAGAAGAGTATCCCGAGCTCGACATCGAAGAATACCTGGACAAGCTGGCGGCGCTGGCGCGTGAAGCCGAACCAATCGTCCGCGCGGGCGAGGACACGGTGGAACGCGTCCAGTTGCTCTCGCATTTTCTGTTCGAGCTGAAGGGATTCGAGGGCAACGCCGAGAACTACAACGATCCGCGCAACTCATTTCTGAACGACGTGATCAATCGCCGGCTCGGAATTCCGATCACGCTTTCGCTGGTGTATCTCGAAGTGGGCCGCCGGCTCGGTATCAACCTCTACGGGGTCTCGTTTCCGACGCATTTCCTGGTCAAGGCGGTGGACGAGCGCGGCGAGCTGATCATCGATCCATTCGTCGGCGGAAAGATTCTCGCGCTCGACGAGATTCGCGCGCGCCTGACGCAAATTTACGGACAGCCGGTGGAATTGAATCCTGCGATGCTGAAGCCATGCGGAGCGCGCCATATCCTGGCGCGGATGCTTCGCAACCTGAAGATCATTTACATGGGGGCGTCGGACTGGACGCGCGCGCTGTCGGTGCTCGACCGGATTATCATGCTGGAACCGCGCGCGCTCGATGAGCTGGTGGAACGCGGCGGCCTGTTCGAGCGGCTGGAATGCTTCAAGCCGGCGCTCGACGACTTCCAGAGTTTTCTTTCGCAGGCGCCCGAGCATCCCGCGGCCGAGTCGGCGCGCGAAGCGGTGCTGCGCCTGATTCGCCAGGTTGCGCTGATAAACTAAAGTCGCGCTGATAAATTGACCCCGCGCCGATCGACTCACAACTGACGCGCGACACCCCAGATGGCTGAATTTCCGAAAGCCCGCGATTTCTTCGAGTCGAGCCGCGCCGCCGTCGGCGACCATGAGTTGCGGCGCAAGCTCGAGAGCGCCAGCGCGCGGCATCTCGATCACTTCGCCGAAGTCAAGGCGGAGTTTCCGCCGTACGACGACGAGCGCGACGCAGCGCATCGAATCAAGACCGACGCGATTGCGCATCTCGACGAATTGCTGATCGAACTGGCGTCGAAGCTCGAAGCGCGCGGATGCAAGGTGTTCTTCGCCGAGGATGCGGCGCAGGCGCGCGACTATATAGTCGAACTTGCAAAGGGGCACGGCGCGAAGAACGTCGTCAAGGGCAAGTCGATGACGACGGAGGAGATCGAGCTCAATCATGCGCTCGAGCGCGCGGGGATCGACGCGGTCGAGACGGATCTTGGCGAGTACATCGTGCAGCTTCGCGGCGAGCGCCCGTCGCATATCCTCACGCCCGCGATTCATTTGTCCAAGGAAGACATCGGGCAACTTTTCACCGACAAGTTCGGTATCGCGTACACCGCGGAGCCTGAAAAACTCACGGCCGAAGCGCGCTCGCGACTGCGCGCGATTTTTCTGAACGCGGATTTCGGAGTTACGGGCGTCAATTTTGCGATCGCAGAAACCGGCACGCTCGTCATCGTCGAGAACGAAGGCAACGGGCGAATGTCGAGCACGATGCCGGAGACGTTCGTCGCCGTGATGGGAATCGAGAAGGTCATCGCGCGGCTCGAAGACCTGAGCCACTTCCTGGAAATCCTCGCGCGCACCGCGACCGGGCAGAAGCTCACGACCTATACCAGTTTCATCACGGGTCCGAGGCGCGAGGGCGAACTCGACGGACCGGGCGAGATGCACGTGGTGATCCTGGACAACGGACGCAGCTCGATGCTGGCGGATCCGGTTCTGCGGGAGGCGTTGAATTGCATCCGATGCGGCGCGTGCCTGAACGTATGTCCGATCTACAGGCGTATCGGCGGTCACGCGTATCGCTCGGTCTATCCGGGTCCGATCGGATCGATCGTCAGCCCCAATCTTTTCGGCAGCGCCGCGGGATACCTGCCGTTCGCGTCAACCCTGTGCGGCGCGTGCAAGGATATCTGTCCCGTAAAAATCGATATCCCGCGAATTCTGCTCCATTTGCGCTGGAAAGAGAGCGCCGGCGGGCATGCGCTCCGATGGCCGCGTGCGATAGAGCGGGCGCGGCGGGGCGCGCGGCGGTTCGCCAGGATGGCGCGGCATCCGCGCACGGTTCGAGTGCTCGGACAGATTGCCGCGATGGTGCTGAAACCATTCGCGCACAATGGTTATCTGCGCCGGATGCCGGGACCGTTCGGCAACTGGACGAAGTATCGCGACTTCCCGCGGCCGCGTCCGCATAAGCGCCCCGCGCCCGGGCCGGAGCGCCCGCCAGGCTGAACGTGGCTGAGATTCACAAAATAATCGCGAGCGTAAAAGACGCGCTCGGCGCCGGCGCGCGGAGCACCTCTCACGCCGCGGCTGCGAGCGCAGCGGTGCCAGTGTCGCCATCGGCGCATCGCGCGGCGCTCGCGTCGACGTTCGCGCGCGAGCTCGAAGCGGTCGGCGGCAAGCTCCTCGGAATACTCACTCCGGCCGAAGTGACTAATCGAATAGTAACTCTCGCCGCCGAGATCGGCGCGAAGACGGTCGCGCTCGGACAAGGCGCCGTGAGCGACATGGACGCAATCGGCGAGGCGCTCGAGCGCGCGGATTGCAGGATAGTTCGCACGATTCCGGTGGCTGACACGGAACGCGCCGCGATGCGCGCGCGGGTGGCAAACGCAGACTTGGGGATCGCGGAGGCGGATTTCGCGATCGCCTCGACCGGCACGCTGGCGGTGGTTTCAACCGGGGATCGGCCGAGTTCTCTCACGCTGCTGCCGCCGGCGAGCCTCGTGATCGTTCAGATCGATCGCGTGATGGCAAATCTGGCGGCGGTGCTCGCCGAGTTGGGCCCGGGCGGCGTCGCGGCGAATCGATTGACGCTGATCACGGGCCCCAGCCGGACCGCGGATATCGAGAAACGAATCGTGCTCGGCGTGCACGGGCCCAAATCGATCCACGTGATCGTGGTGTGGCCCCGCGATGACTGAAGTCCAACTATTCTCGACCTGCCTCGCCGAGGAATTTTTTCCCGAGGTCAACGATGCGGCGGCGACGGTGCTCGAGCGGCTGCGGCTCAAGGTGACGCCGGTTCGCGGCGCATTCTGTTGCGGCCAGGTCGTTTTCAATGAGGGTTTCCGCGATGAGGCGCTCGACCTCGCACGCCGCTTTCTGAGTTCGGTCCGACCGGGCATTCCGATCGTCGTGCCGTCGGGCTCATGCACCAGTATGCTGAAGATCTTTTACGGCGACCTGCTCGCGGACGATCCCGCGCTCGCCGCCCGGGCGCACGCGATTCGGCCGTGGGTATTCGAGCTGTCGCAGTTCATCGTCAACGTGCTGAAGGTGAAGTACGTCGGCGCACGCTACGAGCGGGCGGTCGCGTATCATCCGTCGTGTCATCTGATGCGCGAGTTGGGCGTGCGCGATGAACCGATGACGCTGCTGAGCGCGGTGTCAGGAATCAGAATTTGCGAGCTGCGCGACCGGGAGGAGTGCTGCGGCTTCGGCGGGATGTTCTCGGTGAAGTTCCCGCATATCTCGGCCTCGATGCTCGAGGACAAGATGGCGCGAATCAAGGAGAGCGGCGCCGAGGTCGTGGTTGCCAACGATTGCGGATGCCTGATGCAGATCGGCGGGGGCTTGAGCCGCGCGGGCGAGAAGATCGAAGTGCGTCATCTGGCGGAGGTGCTGGTGGCGAGGTAGGCAAAATGCGGGCGGGGCGGGAGGAGCGAGCGTTGAACCTTCTACCTCAGATTCGAACTCTCCCGGCGCTCCAGGAATCGCGCCGGGCTGCGGGCGAGGGAGTCAGAGTGACCGAGTTCGGACCGGCCCGTGCCGAATTGGGTGAGGAAGCGTGTAAACGAACCGCCGGGTTGTTTCGTCAAATGCAACGGCCAAATGTAACATCGGTCCAGAGGCTGTTTCTTTTGGATTGCCGGCCGGGGACCGTGATTCAGCCTGGTCCGTGGCTATCCAACGGCCCACGGGCAGGCTGATTCAGGTGGAGCCTTCCGATGAGGAACTGTGCAGGAGAATCGCCGAGCGCGATGCGGACGCATTCGAGCTCATGGTGGACCGCCATCAGGCCCGTGCCTACCGGCTCGCATCCTCAATCCTTGGAAACGAAGCCGACGCGCGCGACGTCTCGCAGGACGCCTTCATCCGGCTGTACGAATCGGCCGGCCGGTTCGATGGGCGGTCGCGCTTTTCGACCTGGTTCTATCGGATACTCGTCAACCTGTGTATCGACCATCAGAGGCGAAATCGATGGTGGCGGCGACTGGCGCCTCTGGCGAGTCCCGGCGCCGACGACCCCGACGAACGCGCTTTCGATCCGGCGTCGAGTGAGGCCGATCCCGAGGGCGAGGCGATGCTGAGCCAATCGATAAGCCGGCTTCGTCCCGCGCTGGAAAAGCTCTCGCCGCAGCAGCGTGCCGCGGTCTTGCTGCAGACGCAAGAGGGATTCACGAGCCGCGAAATAGGCGAGGTGCTCAAGTGCTCGGAGAACACGGCGCGCGTGCATGTGCATCGCGGGATCACGCAGCTCCGGAAATTGCTGCAAAACGAGTGACTAGTCGAGAACCGACCGACTGAGACGCGACTGACTAATTGAGAGACGACTGACTACGATGGCCGCCAATCACCCCGAGACCGAACTGATCCCGTATCTGCGCGGAGAGTTGAGCGCATCCGAGCGGGCCCGGGTGGGGGCGCATCTGGAGGGATGCGCGCAATGCCGCGGGTCGGCACAGGCGTCGTCGGCGATTCTGTCGCATCTCGCGCGGGCAGTTGATGATGTGCGCGAGCCGGATTGGGCGGATTACCGGGCCGAGCTTAAGCGCAAGCTCGGCGGTGCCCAGGCGAGTCGCGGCCGCGTGCGCGGGCGATGGTGGGCTCGTCTTCAATTGCCTGTTTTTCGCTGGCCGTCAATGGCGATGGGCGCGGCGGCGCTGGCGGTGGTCGCGATCGCAATTGTGGTGCATCGCGGCGCGCGAGGTCTGCAAGCGCCGGGAGTCGATCAGCTCGAGCTGCAACAGGAGTTGAGCAGCGCGGATGTCGGCCTGCTGGCCAACTATCGCGTCGTCGAGCATCTTGATCTGCTTGAGAATTATGACGTGATCGAGCATCTGGACGAGCTGACGCCCGGGGATCGCCAGAACAATGAAACTCCGTCGTAAAGCGGCTGCGATCATGCTGTTAGCGGCCATGCTTGTCGGTAGCGAAACGCGGCGGACATCGGCGCAGGCCGCGGCGCCCGACTTGAGAATGTTGATGAACCTTGACCTGTTCGAGCCGCGTCCAAGCAACGACGTGAAAGGTGCGCCGGCGCCCGCCGCGCCCCCAACGGAAGACTCGATGCTCGATCAGATACGCACGCTCGACGCGATGGGTTACCTGGGAAATCACGCTGATGCGGACGGCACCGCCGCTGGCAGAAACGACGCGCCGGCTCCCAGAGCGGCGGTCAGCGGCGCGCCTGCACCGGCGCCAGCGAGCCAGCCCAGCTATGACGTCGAGGGGCCGCAGCCATGACGGGTCGCATGCGAATGGTCAGTGCATTCATACTCGCGGTATTCATCTTGTGCGGATGGCCGCCGGCTATTCCCGCTCACGCGCAATCGACGCCCGCGGTGGAGCCGTCGAACGACGCGGAGCGCGCGCTTATCGCGCAGCATCAGAAGGAATGGGCACAGCTGACGCCGGAGCAGCGCCAGCGGGTGCTCGAGAACTACCGGCGATGGAACACGATGCGGCCCGAGGAGCGGCAGAAGGTGCAGCAGAACTTCCAGGAATTCCGCAATCTGCCGCCTGAAGAACGCAAGCGAGTGCTCGAAGGATTGCGCAAGTGGCGCCAGCTTCCCGAGGCGCGGCGCGATGAATTGCAGCAGGCCTATGCGCGTTACCGGCGCCTGCCGGCAGATCAGCGCGATAAGGTAATGAAGCGATACCAGCAATTCGAGCAGCTTCCTCCAGAGCAGCGCGAAAGGATGCTGGCGAACTATCACCGCTGGCAGCAGATGACGCCGCAGCAGCGGCGAGAGGCGCGCCGGCGGCTGGGACTATGGCGGCAGCGTGCGCGGGGAGCGGCTGCGGCGCCGTAGGGCAGGCGCCGGCCCCTGCACCCGGGGTCAGGAGAGAAGATGCGGATTTTGCAAATCGAAAACCACACTATTTCGGACTTCCTGTGTGAACCGTGTAAACGACCTCGCGGTTGGGCGCGTCTTACATTTCGAATCGCTCATCTTTAACTCGATTGCGCGGGCAACCGACGGAGACTCAGGAGGAGAAGTTGTATGTTTCTATCACGAGTGAAATGGCCGGTCGCATTACTCGCCGCGCCCTTCGTGCTTTGTCTGGCATCAGGATTGGCGCGCGCGCAAACCTTCGACGCACCGCTGGTTCAATGCAAATCAGTTACGACGCCGGCCGCGCTTACGACATGCGCATCGACGCAGGATCCGCTCAAGCGGGGCGGCGCGACGATCAGCGATCAAGGGGACGTGACGGTCATAGTCTTTGGGGCGGCGACCAACACCACGTATGCCGTCAGTTTCGTCTCAGGCGACGGTACTCAGTCCACTTCGATTGGCAATCTAAAGACCAATAACAATGGAGACGGCGCGTTTCGAAGAGATGCATTTTTCAAATTCGGAACCGTCGGCGCCGGCAACGTGGTTTTGAGCAGCGGCGGCAGCGAAGAGTTTGTCACCGGGATATCGATCTCGAGCGACGGTCTCGAATCGGGTCGTGACTTCCAGCCCGGCCTGGTGCGCTGCACGGATGTGACAGTGCCAGGAACTCTTTCAGGCTGCGGAAGCGACTCTTTGACCAGCGGCCGTGTCGATGTTGAAAACGACGACGGCGCTATATCGATCCATGTGTCCGGCGCCCGGCGCAGTACCAGCTACACCGCGATCTTGCGTTCGCCGAGCGGCGGCACCCCGATTACGATCGGAACGGTCGGCCCGACCGACAGCCATGGCAATGCCACGCTGGTGGTGACCGCCGAATTCGCGGCGGGTACGATCGGTTCAGGATCAATCGTGCTGCAGAGCAGCAGCACGGATGAGTTCGTGTCCGGATTCAAGGTGAATCAGAAGTCCGTGCCGCCGGCAGTCTCGGTCTCGAACCTGGTTCAATGCGGCGCTGTGACCGATCCTGCCGATCTGGTTTGCGGGAGCGACCCTCTGGATGAAGGCGGCTACGAGGTCAACGCAGGCGGCCGAATCATCGTGACATTGAAAGGCGCGGAGGCGAGCACGAACTACGAGGTGTACTTCCGGCCGATCGACAATTCGGGTGACGTCGATACGGGTATCGAAGTACCGACCAACGCGCTGGGCAACGCCGTGACGGGTCCGAAGAACTTCTTCCCTGCGAGCACAGTCGCGTCGGGCACGTTAGTGTTGAAGCACACGGGTACCGGTCAGCCGGATCAGTTCGTGGCTGGGTACGACATCCGCTAAAGCCGGAAATCGCGCGGATCTGACGGCGGGCGGCTCGATCACTCGAGCCGCCCGCTTCGTTTTGGGGCTGGCAGGGGTGTTGAAGAAGCAATTTTCGACACCCTGCTAGGGGGCTGCTCTGTCGAGCGAGCGGTACTGAATCGCCTCGCTCACGTGGTGAGCGGCGATCGAGGCGGCGCCGTCGAGATCGGCGATGGTGCGCGAGACTTTCAGGATTCGCGTATAGGCTCGCGCGCTCAGTCCAAGGCGGTTGATAGCAAGCTCGAGCAGACGCTCGCCGCCAGACTCGATTTGGCAATGGAGGCGGAGATCGCTCGCGCGCATCTGTGCATTGCAGAAAAATGGCATCCCGGCGAAACGAATCAGCTGCGCCTCGCGCGCGCGATTGACGCGCTCGCGAATGGCGATCGACGGCTCACGTGCGACGCGATCGGTCAGGTCTTTGTACTTCACGGCGGGCACTTCGATATGGATGTCAATACGATCGAGGAGCGGGCCGGAGATGCGCGAGCGATAGCGCTGAATCGCGATTGGCGAGCAGGAGCACTCGTGCTGCGGATCGGTGTAGAAGCCGCACGGGCACGGGTTCATCGCCGCCACCAGCATCACGGAGGCGGGGAAAGTCAGCGTGCCCATCACGCGCGAGATGGTGATGCGCGCGTCCTCGAGCGGCTGGCGCAGGACCTCGAGCACGTTCTTGCGGAACTCGGGCAATTCGTCGAGGAACAGGACGCCGTGATGGGCGAGGCTGACCTCGCCGGGGCGCGGAATCGAGCCGCCGCCGATGAGGCCGGCGTCGGAAATGGTGTGGTGGGGAGAGCGGAAGGGGCGCGTGGTGATGAGCGCGCGGCCGTCCAGCAGGCCCATCACGGAGTGCACCTTGGTGGTCTCGATGGCCTCCTCGAAGGTCATCGCAGGCAGGATCGAGGGCAGGCGCTTGGCGAGCATCGTCTTGCCCGAGCCGGGCGGCCCAATCATCAGGACGTTATGACCGCCCGCGGCGGCGACTTCGAGCGCGCGCTTGGCCTGCTCCTGGCCTTTGACCTCGCTGAAATCGACGTCGTAAATATTTGCCGCGCCGAACGCGGCGCTGAGATCGGGAGGCGCAGATTGGAGCGGACGCAGGCCCTCGAAGAATTCGAAAGCCTCGCGCAGGCTCTCGACGCCGAGCACGGCGGTGCCCTCGCCGACCACCGATGCCTCGGAGGCATTCTCGCGCGGGAGCATCACGCCCGCGAACCTGGCAGAGCGCGCGAGCAGGGCAGTCGGCAGCGCGCCCTTGATGCCTTTGATGCGGCCGTCGAGCGCGAGTTCGCCAAGCACGAGATAGGCGCGCAGGCGCTCGCGATCTTTCAACACGTTTTGTGCGGCAAGAATTCCGAGCGCGAGTGGGAGATCGAACGCCGAGCCTTCCTTGCGCGTGTCGGCCGGCGCGAGGTTGATGGTCATCTTGCGAGTGGGGAAATCGAAGCCGGAATTCTTGAGCGCGGACTTGACGCGATCGAGCGCCTCTTTGACCGCGCCCTCGGCCAGACCGACGAGACGATGCGGCGGCATCCCGGCGCCGATGTCGATTTCGACTTCGACCGGGAACGCGTCAACGCCAACCAGCGCACTCGATATTACGCTTGCGTGCAATAATTCCCCTACCGGCTGTTAACAGCCAGTGTCGCTGACACTAGCGCAACGAGGGGCTGCGAGCGATGCGCGTTAGTTGGGGGACATTGTTACCTGGGTAACACGGATTCGCGAGCAGTCAGGGCCAGACGGCGCCGGCAGCGATCAATTCATCGCGCTCAGCGCGGCCGAGTCCAAGCAACTCGCCGAGCACGTAATCGGTGTCCTCGCCGACTTCGGGCGCGATCGAGCGGACCTTTCCCGAGCCGCCGGAAAGCTTGAACGGGATGCCCGTGACGTGAGTCGTCGCGCCCCTGGCAGTCGAGACGGCGGGCCAGAAGCCGCGCTCTTTCAGTTGAGGATCGCGCGCGCAGAGATCGATGCCGTTTTCGACGACGCCGGCGGCGATGCCGGCGCGTTGGAGGATCGCCATCGCGTCTTCGGCGCTGTGTTCCGCGGTCCATCGTGAAACGTTGGCGTCGAGATCGGCGCTATTTTGCATCCGCAGATAGAGCGTGCGGAACTTCGGGTCGCTTGCCCACGATGGAGAACCAATCGCGGTGACGAATCGGCGCCATTCGGGGCCGGTGCGCACGGCAATGGCGACCCATCGGTCGTCGTCGCCATCAAGCGGGCGGCATTTGTAAACGCCGTGCGGTGCGGCGGGGCCTTCCTGCGAATTGTACCCGGGACTCGACTGCGTTCGGCCGTTGACGGAGATGTCGAGGAGCGCGGGACCGATTACGCTGGCGACGGCCTCGAACTGCGAGAGATCGACGAACTGACCGCGGCCGGTGCGGCGGCGATTCCAAATCGCAATGAGCGCCGCCAGTGCGCCCGTGTAACCGCCGCACGTGTCGGCGTACGAATAGCCGTAGCCGGCGGGAGTGCCGTCGGGTTCGGCCATCAGCATAGTGAAGCCGGTGAGGGCCTGCAGGGTCGGTCCGTAGCTGACGTAGCTGGAAAGCGGGCCGGTGTGGCCCAGGCCGGACATGCTGATGCAGATGATGTCGGGCTTGACGGCGGTGAGACTTTCGTAGTCCATCCCCCAACTGCGCATTACGCGGGCGGAAAAATTGTCGATCACGACGTCGCTTTTCGCGGCGAGGCGGCGGGCGAGTTCGACGCCGCGCGGGTGCTGCATGTTGAGCGCGACCGAAAGTTTGCCGCGATGCAGGTCGCATTGGAGGCCGAGCTTGCGGTTGCCGAGCGGGGGCGGATCCTTGCGCTCGACCTTGACGACCTGCGCGCCGTGGTCTGCGAGAATGCGCGTAGCGACCGGGCCGGCGACGACCCAGGTGAAATCGAGGATGCGGATGCCGTCCAGCGGCATCGCCGGCATGATCAGATCACTCCCTCGGCAAAGAGCGCGGCGAGCGCTTGGGGAGCCATCGAGAGTTCGTCGCGCAAAATTTCGCCGGTATGCTCTCCGATCAGCGGCGGGCGGCGCGACACTCGCCACGGCGTGCCATTGAAAAGATACGGCGCGCCCGGATAGCGGAACTTGCGGCCGAGCTCGGGATGCTCGACCTCGACGAAGTAGCCGCGCTCGGCGAGCTGCTCGTCGTCGAACAGCGCCTCGGGCGGGCGGACGGTGGCGTAGGGCTGGCGCAGAAGCTGCGCGCGCTCGAGCAGCTCGTCGCGCGGATAGTCCTTGACCCAATCGTCGAGCACGTCGAAGAGATGCTCGGCCATGAGATAGCGATACATCACCTGCTGATAGTCGGGCGCGTCGAGATCGGCAGCCTTGCCGTCGGACTTGACCCATTCGATGAGCGAGGTCCAGTCGCCGAGCGTGCAATGCATGATGTAACCGTCGCGGCATTTGCCGACGCGAAAGAAACGGCTCCAATGCAGAGTGCCGCGGCGCGGCTCGGCCTCGCCGCGCTCGAAGAATCCACCGGCGACGTGCTCGACGGCGGCCGCGGTGGCCTCCTGCATGCTGAGGTCGATCCAATCGCCTTCCGCGGTGCGATCGCGCGCGAGCAGCGCGAGCATCACGGCGATCGCGCCGTAGTACGCCGACGAATGATAAGCCTGCAGACCGAGCGGACGAACGGGAGCGTGATTGGGGAAACCGTTGACGTACAGCATCCCACCCATCGCGGTCAGCACGGTGTCGTCGGCGATGAAGTCGCGATAGGGGCCGGTCTGGCCGAACGGCGCGATTGAGCAGAGCACCAACGCGGGGTTCTCGCGATGGAGAGTATCCCAGCCAAGCCCGAGCCGGTCGAGGGTACCGGGCGCGAAACTCTCGATGACGACGTCGGCGGTACGGGCGAGCTGGAGCAGAATGCCGGCGCCGCGGAAATGGTTGAGATCAAGCGTGAGGGAGCGCTTGCCCAGATTGTAGAACCAGAAGAACAGGCTGCGGTCGAGATGCGGAAGGTCGTCGAGGAAGGGGCCGATGCGGCGCGCGTCGTCGCCGGCGGGCGGTTCGACTTTGATGACGTCGGCGCCCATGTCGGCCAGCAGTCGCGCGCAAAATTGTGCGCGATGGCCGCTCAGGTCGAGGACGCGCAAGCCCGCGAGCGCGCCGGGCTCGGTCATGGTCTTTTCGCCGATTTTCCCGCGTCCTTCGGCGCTTCGATTTGCGCGAGCTTTTGCTTGACCTTGGGCGGGGGAAAGTCCTCGATTGCGAACGCGCCGGTGTCGAGCGTCGCGGGAACTTCCATCAGGACTTCGTTCTTCGGGCCGGTGCGTTTGCCGCCGCGCACGCGAATGGTTTCGAAGGTGACGGGATTGACCCATCGGACGCCCATCACGGCGGGTTTCGCCTGCCCGTCCTCGTCCACGGGAACGAGGGTGGTACCTTCCTTGTCGAACAGAGTTACTTTTCTGAGTCCCATAATTTTTTCTATGGATATGCGATTCGATGCTCCACTGGTGCGTGAGAGATGATAGGGAGGCTGGCGGCGGGATTCAAACGGGCAGGGGCATCCCCGATGCGCGGCGGCGCTCGATACTCGCGAAGGAATGCGGCGTAAGTTAATCTGATCGGACGCAGATTCAATACCCGATAATTGCGAAGGAGATCGCGCGCGCACGGGCGCGCGGGCATCATGGCGCGTGGCTGAGACCGACTACAAATCGACGCTGAAACTTCCCAAGACTGACTTCCCGATGAAGGCAAATCTGCCCAAGCGGGAGCCGGAAATGCTCAAGCATTGGGATGAGACCGGCCTTTACGGGCGCTTGATGGAGGCGCGCAAGGATGCGGAGTCGTGGGTGCTGCACGACGGGCCGCCATACGCCAACGGCCGGGTGCATCTGGGGACCGCGCTCAACAAAATTCTGAAGGACTTCGTGGTGCGATCGCGCTCGATGATGGGATATCGCACGCCGTTCGTGCCGGGATGGGACTGTCACGGGATGCCGATTGAGCACAGGGTCTCGCGCGAGCTCGGCGACAAGGCGCGTACGATTTCCAAGCTCGAGCTGCGCAAGCTGTGCCGCGCCGAAGCGGAGAAATGGATCGATCTGCAGCGCTCGGACTTCCGGCGCCTGGGAGTGATCGGTGATTGGTTCAAGCCGTATCTCACGATGGCGCCGGGGTACGACGCGGCCGAAATCGGCGTGCTGCGCAAGATGGTCGAGCACGGCTACGTTTATCGGGGATTGCGCCCGGTGCATTGGTGCTTCGAATGCCGCACGGCGCTGGCGGAGGCTGAAGTCGAGTACCGCGATCACGTTTCGCCGTCGATCTACGCCGCCTTCGCGTTCAATTCGAATCTCAAGGATGCGGGCGCGCTGGCCGCAGATCGCAGCGACGGCGCTGAGCTTAACGCCGCGCACAAGGCCGGCAAACTGTCGGCCGTAATCTGGACAACGACGCCGTGGACTTTGCCGGCGAATCTCGGAATCTCACTGAACGAGACTTTCGACTACGTCGCGCTGAAGGCCGGCGATCATTACTACGTGGTCGCGTCGCGATTGGCCGACAGCGTCGAGAGGGAATGCGGGCTGGCAGTTGAAAAGCGCATCGCGCTCAGCCGCGCGGCGCTCAAGGCGCTGGACGGCCGGGACATCTTTCGACATCCGTTTATCCCGCGTGACGTGAAGCTGATGTACGCCGAGCACGTGACGGCGGACGCCGGCACCGGATTGGTACATACCGCGCCGGGACACGGCTACGAGGATTTCGTGGCCGGCAGGGCGTACGGGCTGACGCCGTTCACGCCGGTCGATGGGGGCGGAGTGTTCACGGGGGAAGGCGGAGAATGGGCGGGGCAGAACGTCTTCAAGGCGAACAAGCCGATCGTCGAGAGACTGGCCGCGGCCGGCGCGCTGCTGCATGCGCAAAACCTCTCGCACAGCTACCCGCATTGCTGGCGATGCCACAATCCGCTGATCTTTCTTGCGACCGAGCAATGGTTCGTGAGCATCGATCACAACCAACTGCGCGCCAAAGTGATCGATGCGATCGACAAAGTGAAATGGTATCCCGGATGGTCGCGCGATCGGATCCGCAACATGACGGAGACGCGCCCCGACTGGTGCATCTCGCGCCAGCGCGCGTGGGGCGTGCCGATTCCTGCGGTCAGATGCGCGAAATGCGATGAGGTCGCGCCGCTGCTTGCGACGATGGATCGAGTCGAGAAAATTTTCGCGCGCGAAGGCTCCGACGCATGGTACAGCCGGCCGGTGGCGGACTTCGTCGCGCCAGGCCTCAAATGCCAGAGCTGCGGCGGCGCGGATTTTATCAAGCAAGAAGACATTCTCGATGTGTGGTTCGATTCGGGATCCTCGCAAGCCGCGGTGCTGGGCGCGCGCCCGGAACTGACGTGGCCGGCGGACGCGTACCTGGAAGCAGTGGAACAGGCGCGCGGATGGTTCGGCTCGTCGCTGGTTTGCGCGGTGTCGGAGCGCGGCTCGGCGCCGTTCAAGAGCGTAATCAGCCATGGACTGACAGTGGACGAGCGCGGCCGCAAGATGTCCAAGTCGCTCGGCAACGCGGAGGACGCCGTCGATGCGGTCGGACGGATGGGCGCTGACGTGCTGCGGCTGGTGTACGCGTCGCTCGACTACACGGCTGAGATCACGCTCGGCCAGACAATTTTCAGCGCGGTGTCAGAGTCATATCGAAAGATTCGCAACACCTGCCGGTTCGTGCTGGGCAACCTGGCTGACTTCGATCCCGCGCGCGACGCAGTTGTGTTGAAAGAGATGCTCGAGTTCGATCGTTTCATCCTGGCGCGCACGGAGAAACTCAAGAGCGAAGTGCGCCGGGCTTACGAAGCATTCGAGTTCCAGAGCGCGTATCAGGCGATGCTGAATTTCATCGTCGTCGATTTGAGCTCGCTGTATATCGATGTCGCGCGCGACCGCCTTTACTGCGCGGCGGAGAAATCCCGCGAGCGGCGCTCGGCGCAGACCGCGCTGTTCAATATTCTCGACGCGCTGGTCAGGATGCTCGCGCCGCTGATTCCGTTCACGGCCGAGGAAGTTTACGCGTATCTCCCGGGGCGGCGGCTCGAAGAGCGTGCATCTGACGACGATGCATCCGGCCAGTCCGTCGTGGCGCGATGACGAATTGGAGGCGCGATGGGAGCGGCTGCTCAAGGTTCGTGACGAGGCACTCAAGCTGCTCGAGGCGATGCGCAAGTCGGGAACGATCGGCGCGCCGCTCGATGCCGCAATCAGCCTGGGAGCTGAAGGTGGCTCTGAGGGCGGGCTTGCCGAAACGATCACGCAGTATCGCGAAGAGCTGAAGGACTTGTTCATCGTCTCGGACGTCGCGATTCTGGGCGACGCGGAAGCAGCCGAGATCAGGCGGCAAGCCGGCGGCCGCGAGAACTTCGCGGTCGATGGCAGCTTCGCGCGAGCCGCCGTGGATCCCGCAATCACGCTGCTTGGGCGTCATGCGTCCGGGGTCAAGTGCGCGCGATGCTGGAAATACTTCGATGAAGGCGGCGGCGAGCAGTTGGACGCGAGATGCCGCGCGGTGGTGGGGGCGTAGCCGTTGCAGGAACGATCGAGCGTGAAGCCCCTTCCCAACCTGCTCCCTGGACGAGGAGAGGGGAGAGGATTGGCCGGCGGGGCGCCGCGCAAGCCGTTCCTGCTTTTGATCGGCGGCATCACGATTCCGATCATCGTGCTCGATCAGGCAACCAAACTGTTCGTCAAGGCGCACATGGCGCTGTATGAAAGTATCGCGCTCATCCCGAACTACCTGGACATCACGTACACGCTGAATCCCGGCGCCGCGTTCAGCATGCTGGCGGACGCGCCGCCGTGGGCCCGCCTGGCGTTTCTGCTGTCGATGTCGTGCGCGGCGATAATCGTGCTGGTGGTGTTGATAGCGCGATCGGAGCGAGTGTCGATTAATTCGGTCGCCTTCGCGCTGATTCTGGCCGGCGCTACAGGGAACCTGGTCGATCGCGCAACCCGCGACGGCCGCGTGATCGACTTTGTGCGCGCGCATTACTACGACCTTAACTACCCGGTGTTCAACGTTGCGGACAGCGCGATAACGATTGGCGTTGCGCTGATCATCCTCGCGGCGCTCTTTGGCGGCGACGCCGAGCCCAGGCCAAATCGTTCCAGCTAGATCCCGGCGTGTTCAAAAAACAATCGTGCCGGCGCTGAAGCGGGGGGGGCGGAGAGGCGAAGACTCCTGCGATTCTGATAGAAAATCCGCGCCGGTATTTCCGGAATTAGCCGGCCGGCGCGTCGATTTTCATCCAGCCAGGTTTTTTGCGGTCACTTCGAGCTCAGTCATTCTCGCTCGCGGGAAGCGGGGTGCCAGACTCCACGGCAGCGCGCCATTTGTCGATTGCCTCGACGGTAAACCGCCAGTCGCTGCCCACGCGGAACGCAGGAAGCTGATTTTTCTTCAGCATCCTGTAAACCGTGGAGGAATGTACTCGCAGGTAGCTTGATACTTCCTGCACCGTCATGACACGGCTTTTGATTTCGTCAAATCGATTCATGTGATACCTCTGCGCTACGCGTGTTTACCCCGTTTTGGCGGCCCTTAACTATGTACGGCTTCAACCAGCCCAATATACCCTACTCAATAGATACTAAACACATCATAGACGCGCCAAGTATTCAAGCGGAATTTTCGTAATAATTAGTTATCTCCAGAACACTACGCGAGTCTCGGACTGTAACTGGACGGACATTCAGAGCAGAGGTGTGACGATCTCGTCAATCGAGAGGCTCTTCGTCAACGAATGACCCAGGCGGTCCAGCAGCACGAATTCAACCGCGCCAGCGGCGCGTTTTTTGTCGAGACTGAGCGCGCGGATGAAGTCGTCGCTGTGCCATCCGGGAGGCATCACAGTCGGCAAGCCGGCGCGCTCGATCAGCCGCTGGAGACGCGACGCTTCGTCGGCTGAGAATCCGGCATATGAGCAGGACAGCCGGGCTGCCGCGACCATCCCGATAGCGACAGCCTCGCCGTGAAAGTAGCTGCCGTAACCAGCGCTCGCTTCGATCGCATGGCCGATAGTGTGGCCGAAATTCAAGGTTTTGCGCATCCCGCTTTCGCGCTCGTCGGCGCCGACGACGGCGGCTTTGTGCATCAGTGATCGCGCGACGACTTGCTCGAGCAGATCGGGCTGGCGGGCAAGGATCGAATCGAGGTCGCATTCCAGGTCCGCGATCATCGGCGCGTCCATGATTGCGCCATACTTGATAACTTCTGCCAGGCCCTCGCGAAACTCGCGGTCCGGCAGCGATCTGAGCGCAGTCACGTCCGCGACAATCAGCCGCGGCTGGTAGAACGCGCCGATCAGGTTTTTGGCGTGGCGATGGTTGACCGCGGTTTTGCCGCCGAGCGCGGAATCGACTTGTGCCACCACCGTGGTCGGCACTTGTATGAGCGCCACGCCGCGCAGAAAGGTCGCAGCCGCAAATCCAGCGAGATCGCCAACGACGCCGCCGCCGAGCGCGAACACCGCACTGGCACGGTCAAGCCCGATCTCGGTCATCCGATCGTAGAGAAGCTCAAGCGTCGGGAGAGACTTGGAGGCTTCGCCAGGCGGCACCGAAATTACGGCGGCTGCGAAACCGCTTTTGCCAAGCGCGTCCTCGACGCGCGCGGCGTAAAGCTTTTCGACCGTCGAATCCGTGACGACGGCACATGAACCGGGCTTTAGTCCGGCGTCGCATGCGAGCTCGCCAAGCCGGTCCAGGATTCCCGCGCCCACATGAGCGTCATGCGACGCGGGCCCGAGTTCTATGCGGATGGTACGCATCGCTATGCGGATCGCGCGCCCTGTGCCGATGGCAGGCATCGTCGCGCGGCATGTGCAGCGAAGGCCGAGATAACACGATCGGCGAGTTGATCAACTGTGAGATCGGAGGTGTCGATTTGGACATCGGCGCGAGCGTAGGCGTCAACTCGCTCGTCCATCAGCTCTTTGATTCGAGTCAAAGTGGATTTTCCGCCCTCGGTCAGTTTCGGGCGCTCGGTTTTCGATCGCTCGACGCGCGCTGCGACGACTTCGGGCCGTGCCGTGAGGCACACGATCACGCCGGCGCGCTTGAGCGCCGCGCAATTTGATTCGTCAACCAGTACGCCGCCACCAGTCGAAATCACTTCGGGACGCGGCCCGTGGCACTGGGGGCATCGCCGGCGATCGGCGGTCAGATGCGCGACCACTTCTCGTTCGAGCTGGCGGAAGTGAGCCTCGCCATGGTCGGCGAAGATTTGCGCGATTGGTTTTCCGGCCTGCGCGACAATTACGGAGTCGACGTCCACGAATTCCCATCGGAGCCGGCGCGCGACCAGCGGGCCGATCGAGCTTTTCCCGGTGGCCATGAATCCGGTGAGGATCAATTTAGGCGTCATTTGCGTTGCTGCGCGGATCCAGGCGCGCGCGTTTTTGCGGTCCTGCGCACCCGGCGTTTCAGTAATTGCGCACCTGTTCGAGGAAGCCTTTGAAGTTGCGCGTAATCTCGACAATTGAATCGCCGCCGAACTTTTCGAGAAACGCCGCTGCGAGTTCGAACGCGACCACCGATTCCGCGATGACCGCGGCGGCGGGAACCGCGCATACGTCGGAGCGCTCGATCGCGCCGACCGCCTCCGCCTTGGTTTTGATATCGACCGAGTGCAGCGGACGCATCAGCGTTGATAGCGGCTTGAACGCGACGCGTACGCGGATCGGCTCGCCGGTGCTCATGCCGCCCTCGGTGCCGCCGGAATTGTTGGAACGGCGTGTGAAGCGGCGCTCGGCGGCGTCGTATCCGATTTCATCGTGAAGTTCGGAGCCGCGAAGCCGTCCCGCCTTGAAGCCGAGGCCGAACTCGACGCCTTTGGCGGCCTGAATGCTGAGCAGGGCGAACGCGAGGCGTCCGTCGAGTTTGCGATCCCATTGCACGTGACTGCCGAGCCCGACCGGCAATCCGGCCGCAATCACCTCGACGATGCCGCCGAGCGTGTCGCCGGTCTTTTTGCACTCGTCGATTTCGGCGATTATTTTACGTTCGGCGTCCGGGTCCGCCACGCGCACTAGCGATGCTTCCGTGATGCGGCGCAGTTCTTCGATGCTCAGCGCCGCGTCAGTATTAGCCTCGGTCGCGCCGATGCTTGCCGCGTAGCCGAGCACGTCGATCCCGAACGGCGAGAGAATTTGCTTTGCCAGGCCGCCGATCGCCACGCGCGCGGTGGTTTCGCGCGCGGAAGCTCGTTCGAGTACGTCACGGATATCTTCGAGATTGTATTTGAGCACGCCCACAAGGTCGGCGTGGCCGGGCCGCGGACGCGTGACGACCTCCGCCTCGCCACGATCTTTCGGATCGGCGGACATCCGCTTAACCCAATTCTTGAAGTCGCGATTCTCGATGATGAACGTGATCGGGCTGCCGAGCGATTTGCCGAAGCGGATACCGGAAACCGGCCGCACCTCGTCCTTCTCGATCAGCATTCGGCCGCCGCGGCCGTAACCCTTTTGGCGGCGTGCGAGATCGGCGTTGATCGCGGCTATGGCGATATCGAAGCCGGCGGGCACGCCTTCGACCGTCGCGACCAGCTCGGGGCCGTGCGATTCACCGGCAGTCAGAAATCGCAGCATCGGTTCGTGTCGCCTCCCGCGCGTATTCGTTCGAGCGGGCCTCCATCACCCGATTCAACCAGACTGGACGCGCCCGCGAAAGCGGTGGATCGATCGGGCAAAGGCGGGATCCGGCGGCCTGGCGACTCGCCGCGCCGCTCGCGCGAGGTGTAAGTTGCATGCGCGCGGCCGGTTTGGGCGCTGCGCACAGAGGGTCAGGATGCAGGCCAATGTTGTGATCGTCGGGGCGACGCGCGGATTCGAAACGCTGACGTATTCGATTCCGCCGGCGCTCGACGGGCGTATCCAGCCGGGGCATCGCGTGCTCGCGCCGCTGCGCTCGCGCAAGGTGACGGGAGTGGTCACGCAGCTCGGCGAACGACTTTCGACAGGACAGCTGAAGCCCATCCTCGAAGTCCTCGAGCCGCGGCCGCTGTTCGATCGCGCGCATTTGCAATTGATGGAGTTCCTCGCGTCTTACTACATGGTTTCGATTGCGGATGCGTACCGCAGCGTGATTCCTTCGGTCGCGCGGGTCGAGTCGCGGACTGCGTATCGGCTCGCGACGCCGCCCGACGGGCTGGCGCGCGCCGCGTTCACGCGAGTCGAGCGCGCGATTATCGAGACGATCGCGAAGCGCGCGGCAACGATGCGCGGGCTTGAGAAAATCGGTCCGCCCGGCGAGGTGCGCGCCGCGATCGCCCGCTTCATCGCCAGCGGCACCCTCGAGCGCCGCGACGGTACCACCGGGAGGCATCGCGATACGGCGGATTTGATCGCGCGGCTCGCCGCAGCCGCAAGCGTCGAGGGCGTTCGCGGTTCCAAGCAACGCGAAGTGCTGGGTGCGATCGCCAACGCCGGCGCTACGGGCGTGTGCGTCGCGGATCTGAAGGCTGAAATCGACGGCGCGAGCGCGGCGTTGAAGAGCCTCGCGCGTCGCGGGTTGATCGCGATCGAGGCGGCGCGCGACGCTACGGCCCACAACGTCGCGGCGGCCCAGTTCGATCTCACCGATGAACAACAAGTCGCGCTGGACGCGATTTCACCGGCCATCGAGCATCGGCGCTATGAAGCGTTTTTGCTCTGGGGCGTCACCGCCAGCGGCAAAACCGAAATTTACCTGAACCTTGCCGCGCGAGCGCTCGCGGCCGGGCGAAACGTCTTGATCCTGGTGCCCGAGATCGCGCTCGCTGACGAAGTCGTCCGATCGTTTCGCGCGCGTTTCGGATCGCTGGTCGCCATCGCCCACAGTGCGCAGAGCGTGTCGGAGCGATGGGCGAGCTGGATGGCGGCGCTGGGCGGGCAGGCGCGAGTGATGATCGGTCCGCGCTCGGTGATCTTCGCGCCGATTCACGATGCCGGGTTGATCGTCGTTGACGAGGAGCACGACGCTTCGTACAAAAATGAGGAAGGAATTCGCTATCATGCCCGCGATCTCGCGGTCGCGCTCGCGGGATTTTCGAAATGCCCCATTGTGCTCGGCTCGGCGACCCCGTCGAGCGAGTCGTATGCGAATGCGCGGCGCGGACGGTACCGGCTGATCCGGCTTTCGCGGCGCGTGAACGATCGCGCGATGGCATCGGTCGAAGTCGTCGATATGCGGCGCGAAGTCGCCGATGCGCGCAGGGTTGCGGCAGCCAAGCCTGCAAATGGAGCGGGACCGGAAGAACCGAAACCTCGAGCAGTGGAAGTTCCGGATGCGGTGCCTCTCTCGACGGCGTTGGTCGCGGCGCTGCGCGAAAATCTCGCGTCAGGCGGCCAGAGCATGGTGTTTCTCAACCGCCGCGGGTTTCACAATTTTCTGCAATGCCATATCTGCGGCAATGTGATCGCGTGCCCGAACTGCAGCGTCAGCATGACGTTTCATATGCGCGACCGCTCGCTCCGATGCCATTACTGCGGCAATCATGCTGCGGCGCCCGACACCTGCCCCGAATGCCATGGCTACGGACTCAAGGGGCAGGGCTTCGGCACAGAGAGACTCACGCAGGCGTTGGCGGAGATGATGCCGGCGGCAAGGATAGAAAGAATGGACTCCGACACGAGCAGTCTGCGCGGAGCGCGCGCGCGGATGCTGGCCGAGCTTCGCGCGGGTGAAATAGATATCCTGGTCGGCACGCAGATGATCACCAAGGGTTTCGATTTTCCCGGCGTCACGCTGGCCGCAGTGGTCAACGCCGATTTGGCGCTGAACATGCCCGACTTCCGTTCCGCCGAGCGAACGTTTCAGTTGTTGACGCAGGTCGCGGGACGCGCCGGACGTGGCGAGCGCGCGGGCCGCGTGATCATCCAGACCTACGCACCGAATCACTACAGCATCCGCGCCGCCAAGGATCAGGACTACGCGCGGTTCATGAGGCGCGAGCTGCAACTGCGCCGTGACCTGATGTATCCGCCGTTTGCGCGCCTCGCGATGGTGCGAATCGAGGGCGCGGAGCCGCACCTGGTCAGACGCGTGGCCGAGCAGGTCGCCAAATCGTTGGCCAGGGCTTCGACGCCGGAGGGAATCCGCGTGCTGGGGCCGGCGCCTGCGCCGATCGAACGGATCAAGCAGCGCTACCGGTGGCAGGTGATGGTAAAATCGCGCGAATTGAAGCCGATGCGCGCGGCGATCGCCGCGATGCGCGCCGAAGTTGAACCGTCGGCAGAGCGCGACGGCATTTATCTTGCCATCGACATCGATCCGGTAAGGATGCTGTGAGTAAATGAACGAGATGAACGAACATCAACCGATGCATCATGTGCCGCGCGCGCGTCACGCGTTCGACGTGAAGATGAAGGACGGCGCAACAATCCATGTTCGCCAGCACGGTATCCCCGGCGCGCCGCGACTGGTGCTCAGTCACGGCAACGGGCTTGCGATCGACGGTTATTTTCCATTCTGGGGGAGGCTCCGCGAGCGTTACGAAGTGATCGTCTTCGATTTCCGCAACCACGGGCACAACCCGTTGCACACCGCCGAAGGGCATACGTGGGGTAATTTTGTCGCCGATATGGACGTGGTCTGGCACGCGATTAATCGCGAGCTTGGCACCAAGCCTGCCGCCGGGCTGTTTCATTCGCTGTCGGGCGTCACGGCTGCAGTGCATGCGCTCAAGTACGGACGGCGATTCGAAGCGCTGGTGCTGTTCGATCCGCCGGTTTATCCGCGCGAAGGGCATCCTGTGCAGTACCTGCAGCAATCCGACAAGGAGTCGCTCGCCTTGCGCGCGGCGCGGCGCCCCGAGCGCTACAAGGATCCGATGGAACTGGCGAAGCAGTTCGGCAGGCGCTTCAAGAGATGGGTGCCGGAAGCATACGAGCTGATGGCGCGGGCGACGCTGCGGCACGATCGCACGAGCGGCGATTGGATTCTTGCGTGCCCGCGCGAATACGAGGCGCAGGTTTTTTCCAGCGGCGCGAATCCGGATCTGTGGCCGCAGATGGCGCATTGCCCGGTGCCGGTAAAACTCGTATGCGGAGATCCGACGCTGGAAGAAGTGATGGCGCCGTCGCTGATCGGGCGCGCGATGGCCGAGGAGCTGGGGCTGCCGTACGAAGCGATCGCGGGGACCACGCATTTTCTTCAAATCGAGCGTCCCGCGGAGTGCATCCGCGCAGTGGAATCATTTCTTGCGCCGCTCGGACTCGCCGCGCCAGTTACCCTTTGATAGATTTGTAAAGCTCGGTATCCGAGATGGCGCTGCTGAAAATTCGCAAATTTCCAGACGACTCGCTCAAGCAGCCGGCGGCCCCGGTCAAGAATATCAACGGCAACGTCGAAGGGCTGATCGACAGCATGGTGCAGACGATGTACGCCGCGCCGGGTGTCGGTCTTGCCGCGCCGCAGGTCGGAGAATCCAAGCGGATAATCGTGCTCGACACCGACCATGAACAGCCCGGCAAGCATCTGCTGAAGCTCATCAACCCCCGGGTCGTCGAAGCCGAGGGCAAGATCATTTGGGAAGAGGGATGCCTGTCGGTGATCGGTTACACCGCCGACGTGGAACGCGCAGCGCGCGTGCTGGTGCGCGCGTGGACGCCCGACGAGAAGGAGATCGAGATCGAAGCCGACGACCTGCTCGCGGTGGCGTTGCAGCACGAGATCGATCACCTGGACGGCAAACTCTTCATCGACCGCATCAGCCGAATCAAGCGCGAACTCTACAAGCGCAAACTTAAGAAGTTAATCAAGGAGGGCAAGGCCGAAAGCCGGCGTCCCTCCACGGTGCGGATCTAAAATCGCCGAGTCACTAAAGATCGTTTTCATGGGCACGCCGGCCTTGGCGGCCCACATCCTGGAACGGCTCGTGATGGTTCCCAGAGCCAACTTCCGCGTGGTTGGAGTTGTCACGCGTCCCGACGAGCCGCGCGGACGTGGGCTCGGCACAGAGCCGAGCGCAGTCGGCGCGCTCGCGGCGCGCCGTGGAATTCCGACGCTGAAGCCCATCAAAATTCGGACGCCGGAATTTTTAAGCGAGCTGAAAGCATTCGAGCCCGACCTCCTGGTGGTGGCGGCTTACGGACGAATTCTGCCGGATTCGATTCTCGACGTTCCGCGAATCGCGCCGATGAACGTGCACGCATCTCTCCTGCCGCGCCATCGCGGCGCCGCCCCGGTCGAAGGTGCGATCCTGGCGGGCGACGCCGAAACGGGAGTCACGATCATGCGGATGGTCGAGCGGATGGACGCCGGCCCGATGTACTTGCAACGCAGCATTTCGATCGAATCAAACGACACGCAAGGGACGCTGAAGGAAAAGCTCGCGGAGCTTGGTGCGGCCGCGATGCTCGAGGCGATCGATCTGGCCGCGCGCGGCGCGCTGGTCGAAACACCGCAGGACGAAGCGCAGGCCACCTACACGGCACAGGTCGAAAAGAAGGACGCGGTGATCGATTGGACCGCGAGCGCCGTGCAGATCGAACGGATGACGCGCGCATACGATCCGTGGCCAGTGGCGCGGACGCGTCTGGGCGGCGATGAAGTTCTCATCTGGCGCGCCGCGGTCGAAGACGCCGGTTCAAGCGGGCATGATCCCGGCACGATCGTCAGCGTGAAGCCGAATCCTGTGGTCCAGTGCGGAACGGGACGACTCAGGCTGCTCGAGGTGCAAGCGGCGGGGCGAAAGAGAATTTCCGCGGCTGATTTCCTTCGCGGCAAGCGCGTGGAAGCCGGCGCGCGATTCGGCGCATGAGCGAAGAACAGGCGAAAATGCGGCTCGGCGCGCGATCCAGCTCACCAACGGACGAAGGTCTCGCGTCGCGAATGGCAGCGGCTGAGATTCTGTACCGCGTCGACCAGGAGTCCGGTTATGCCGACGTTCTGCTGGGCGCGCGGCTGCCCGATTTTCCGCCGGCTGATCGCCGGCTGATCACGCGGCTGGTGCTCGGGACGCTGGCGTGGAGAGGACGCCTCGATTACGAGCTGGCGCATCTGACGGGACGCAAGCTCGAAGGGATTCAGCCGGCGGCGCTGGCGATCATGCGGATGGGGCTTTTTCAGCTTCGATTTCTTGACCGAATTCCACAGCATGCCGTGGTGGACACGGCGGTCAGCATCGCCAAACGAATTCCCCAGGCGCGCACAGCGTCGGGCTTCGTCAATGCCGTAATGCGCCGCGCGACGCGTGAGATGGCGCCGATGCCGGCGCGGGAGCGCAACGAAAAAAGTTATCTCGCCGTTGCGTATTCGCATCCACGCTGGATGGTCGAGCGATTCGTCGATTGGTTCGGTGTCGCGGATGCCGAGCGCCTGATGACGGCGAACAACGAGGCCGCGCCCAACGTGATCAGGCTCAATCTCGCGCGCGGATCCCGCGCGGACTTAATCGAGAAACTGAGCGCGGACAGTTTCGAGATCGGCGCGCCTGGCCGCGCACCCGAAACGATCGTGCTGAACAGCGCGCCGCACTTCGAGTCGCGTGCCTATCGCGAGGGGTTGTTCCACGCGCAATCCGAGGCGTCGCAGATGGTCGCGCGAATGCTGGCGCCGGGTGCGGGCGCGACGGTTGTCGATTGTGCGGCGGCGCCGGGCGGCAAGGCGACCCATCTGGCGGAACTGGTGGGAGAACGCGGCCGAGTGATTGCGATTGGACCTCAATCTGGGTGGACTCAAGAACGCGCGCGGCCTGACGCGCCGCCTGCGGCATCGCAATGTTGAGTATGTTTGCGCCGACCTGGCGGCTGCGGTGCCGCTTGCGCCGTCGAGCTTCGAGTACGTGATGCTCGATGCGCCGTGCACGGGAATCGGGACACTGCGGGAGCATCCGGAGATCAAGTGGCGGCTCAAGCCGGGCGATCCGGCGCGAATGGCTGCGATACAATCGCGAATGCTCGAGAACGCGGCGGCGATGGTGCGTCGCGCAGGCGCGATCGTGTATTCGGTTTGCAGCATTGCGCCCGAAGAGGGCGAAGGCGTGGTCGATGGATTTCTCGCGCGCCACGGCGATTTCGAAATCGATCGCGGCCGCGGCGGCTGACGGCCCGTGCTCAAAGACGTGATCGACGCGCGAGGACATGAAGACGCGGCCGGACGTCGGCGGACTGGACGGCTTTTTCGCCGCGCGCCTGTCGCATCGGCTGAAAATCGAGTAGGCGCTATGCCTGCTTGACGGCGATGCGGTAGCAACTGAGGCGGTAGACTTTGAGAGATCGTTCACACGTGGATCCCGCCGACAAAATAGCGCCGTCGATCCTGTCCGCTGACTTCGCGCGGCTCGGCGAAGAAATTCGTCGGGTCGAAAAGGCGGGCGCCGACCTGATTCATTTCGACGTGATGGACGGCCATTTCGTTCCGAACCTCTCGATCGGCATGCCGGTGCTGGAATCGGTGCGCAGGATAACCAGACTGCCGCTCGATGCGCACCTGATGATCTCGGAGCCGGCGCGATACGTCGAAGCGTTCGTCAAGGCGGGCGCCAATTCGATTTCGGTGCATGCGAGGTCTGCCCCGACATCCCCGCGATGGCGAAGCGAATCCGCGACCTCGGCGCGCGCGCGTCGATTGCAATCAATCCCGAGACCGGCGCCGACCGGGTGATCGCCTTCGCCGGGCATCTCGACATGATCCTCGTGATGAGCGTGCATCCGGGATTCGGCGGCCAGGGGTTTATCCCGGCCGCGCTGGACAAGTTGCGCTACATCCGGCGCGAGTTGACCCGGCGCGGACTGAGTATCGACCTGGAGATCGATGGCGGAGTGAAGCTCGACAACATCGCGGACGTGAAGGCGGCGGGCGCCAACGTGTTCGTGTCGGGATCGGGAATATTCGCCCAGCCCGACTATCGCAAGATTATCGGCGAGATGCGCGAGCTTGATTGCGCGCACTCCGCGGCGGTCTGACAAGTGCATGCGATTTCCGACACGGACTCGCGCTGGATCGCCTCGGATGCTATAAACACTCGTCGGTATTCTCCCGATCACGCTCAACCGGAGACGGGGTGTAGCTCAGCCTGGCCAGAGCACTGCGTTCGGGACGCAGGAGTCGCTGGTTCAAATCCAGTCACCCCGATTTTTTAGAATCCTCCGAAGTTTTTTCAGTGAATGTTCCTCCATAAGTGAGCGTCGGCCACGAACCATGCTTCCGCCTCATTCGGCACGCGATGATGATTGAAGCAATCCTGATAATTGGCGCGTACCTCGTAGGCTCGATTCCGACCGGCGTGATCGTGGGCCGGATGCGCGGCTTCGATCCGCGCGCGGTCGGCTCGGGCAATATCGGGACCTCCAACGTGGCGCGCGCAGGCGGCGCAAGCGCGGCGGTGATAACGTTCGCCGGCGACGTGTGCAAGGGCGCGATTCCGGTGATGGTGGCGCAGGCGGCGGGCTTTCCAATTGCGGTTATCGCGTCGACAGGTCTGGCGGCGTTTATCGGCGCGATTTGCTCGGTGTTTCTCGGCTTCCGTGGCGGCAAGGGCGTGGCGGCGGCGCTGGGAATCTGGCTCGCGATTGCGCCGATGGTGATTCTGGTCGCGCTTGCGGTGTTCGGCGTGGTGTTTGCGGTTAGCCGAATCATGTCGCTGGCGTCGATCGGCGCGGCGATCGCGCTGCCGCCGGCGGCCGCAGCACTGGGGTTGCCGCAACATTACTTGCTGCTCGCGATCCTGATGACGGCGCTGGTCCTGTTTCGCCATCGCGAGAATATCCGGCGCCTATCGCGCGGCGAGGAGCCCAGGTTCCAGCCCAAGCGCCGCGACCCCACCGCCTCCAGTTAGTGCCTGTGGATTAAGCGGACGCCCGCCAGTTAGGCATCGTGGAGGTTCCAGGAAGAGCCGCGCCGAGCAGTATCCGTGACCGCGGCAAGGCGCATCGGCGGAAAATTCCGCGTTGGCATCGCGCTTGCGTTAACGGTTGCGCTGGATGTTGCCGCAATCCCGCTGGATGGACTAGGTATTTGTCGGAGCCGTCCCGGACGCACGCGCGAAACCGGGGGTCTTGAACCAGCGGCATCCTAGGAGAATGGTTAATAGAAGGGTGCGGTGTCGGCCGGCATATGTCCCGCGCGGCCAGCCTGAGCAGAGACCGAGAGGAGACTTATGAAGAAAGTTGAGGCGATCATCAAACCGTTCAAGCTCGACGAGGTCAAAGAGGCGTTGTCGAGTATCGGTGTGCAGGGTCTCACGGTCAGCGAGGTCAAGGGATTCGGCCGTCAGAAGGGGCATACCGAGCTGTACCGCGGTGCGGAGTACGTCGTGGACTTTCTGCCCAAGGTAAAGCTCGAGATAATTGTTTCGGACGAGCTGGCGGCGCAGGTCGTCGAGACCATCGAGCGCGCGGCGCGAACCGGCAGAATCGGCGACGGGAAAATCTTCGTGATGCCGATGGAAGAGGTGGTGCGTATTCGCACCGGCGAGCGCGGCGCCAACGCACTGTAGCTATCGCGCTGCGCGGCGAAGTTCCGGCGCCGCCGTTGGGCACGCATAGCGGGTCGCAATTCGCCGGATTGGGTGAAATCACCGCTTATTTGTTGGGGTTTTCGCGAAGCGTTTCACGTGAAACGTTTTTAGTTCAGGAGAACAAAACGCGAATCGCCGAGCGCGTGTTAGTCGTCAGCTCACGTTGTCGCTCGGGACGAAGCCCTGCAGGCCCTTGAACGCGCCGTCGAGCACTTCGATCTGCGAGCCTTTGTCGTCGCTGTTGATGATTCGCACCGGAGTGTTGTTGTCAACCTGCTTGGTGGCGAGTCCTTCGCCAAGCCCTCCGATCATCCCGCCGACTCCGCCCTGCTTTTTCAAATCGGCCAGTTTGGTGAACGTATTCTCGTCGGGATAGACGGCGACGGTGCTTTCGCCGTTGTGCGCGACCAGCTTGTGACCGCATCCCGCAATCGCAATCGAAGCTCCAATCGTAAATGCGCAGATGACGAGCGTCGAAATTCGCATCGAATGTCCTCCTCGACCGCGGGCGCGGCGGCGCCTGCCGCCTCATCCCTGGTCAGGACTTGTAGCACGAGCTTCGGGAAAACGGCCATACGCCGCATGCGCGAGGTTGCGAAAACGCGGTCGCGCCTTCGGGACCGCGCGCAAATCGCGGCAATATCCGGCAAATCATGAAAATTGCTGGGGATTCGGGCCCATGATAGGCTCCACGATTCGCTCGGCGGGCAAGCGCGCCCGGAGCGATCCGGAGGAATTTTTTGTTGTCCGCGGAAAACGCAGTGCCCGCGACCAAACGCGCGGTCACGATGGAAAAACTGGTCAACCTGTGCAAGCGCCGTGGGATTGTTTTTCCCACGAGCGACATCTACGGGGGACTCGGCTCCACCTTCGACTACGGCCCGCTTGGGCGTCGAGCTCAAGCGCAACGTCAAGGAGGCGTGGTGGCGCGAGATGGTGCAGCACCGCAGCGACGTGCTCGGGCTGGACTCGGCGATTTTTCAGCATCCGCGCACCTGGGAAGCGTCGGGTCATCTCAAGAATTTCACCGACCCGCTGGTCGATTGCAAAAACTGCAAGCAGCGTTTTCGCGCCGATCGCATCGAGGGCGACAGATGCCCCGAATGCGGCGGCGAACTAACGCCGGCGCGCCAATTCAACCTGATGTTCAAAACCTTCATGGGTCCGGTCGAAGACACCGCGGCGATTGTCTATCTGCGGCCGGAAACCGCGCAGGGAATTTTCTCGAACTTCGAGAACATCGTCGATACGCAGCGCGTCAAGCTGCCATTCGGCGTCGCGCAGCAGGGCAAGTCGTTCCGCAACGAAATCACCACCGAGAATTTCATTTTCCGCACCCGCGAGTTCGAGCAGATGGAGATGGAGTTCTTCGTTCGTCCCGATCGCGCAGAAGAAGAGAAATGGTATCGCTACTGGGTCGATTTCCGATTCAACTGGCACGTCAAATTCGGAATCAAGCGCGAGCATCTGCGCGCCCGCGAACACGCGACCGATGAATTGTCGCATTATTCGAGCGGCACCACCGACATCGAGTTCCTGTATCCGTTCGGATGGGGCGAGTTGGAAGGCGTGGCCAAGCGCGGCAGCTACGACCTCGATCAACATGCGAAGTTCAGCGGCAAGGACCTTACTTATTTCGACGAGGACAGCCAAGACCCGCTTTCGGCCGTGGGTGATCGAGCCCGCGCTGGGCGTCGATCGCGCGATGCTCGCGTTCATGCTCGACGCGTACGACGAGGACGTGGTCGATAACGAGGAGCGAATCGTGCTGCGGCTCGATCCCCGCCTCGCGCCGATCAAGGTTGCGGTCTATCCGCTGCTGCGCAAGGCGGGACAGCCCGAGAAGGCAATCGCGGTGCGCGACGCGCTGAAGCGTCATTTCACAGTCGCTTACGATCAAGCGGGCTCGATCGGCCGGCGCTATCGCCGCCAGGATGAAGTCGGCACGCCCTTCGGCGTAACGATCGATCATCAGACGATGGAAGACGACACGGTGACTCTTCGCGATCGCGACTCAATGACGCAGGATCGCGTGCCGATAGCTAGGCTCGCCGAAGAGATCAGCGATCGAATAGGCTGGACGCGCCAGGTCGCTCCGGGATCGGCATAAAGTTCAAAATTCCTCCGCACGATGCGGAGACGGGAGGAAACGGTTTCACATGGGTCGCATTCATCCTGAGATCTACTTCTTCGGTGCGGGCGTGGCGGAAGGACGCGCCGCGATGCGCAATCTTCTGGGCGGCAAGGGCGCGAACCTGGCCGAGATGGCGCGGCTCGAGCTGCCGGTCCCGCCCGGCTTCACGATCTCGACGCAGGTCTGCAACTACTTTTACGATCACGACCACAAGTATCCCAAGGGGCTCAGCGAAGGCGTGGCGAAAAGTGTGGCGCGAATCGAGAAGGCGCTCGGGCGCAAGTTCGGCGACGCGAAGAATCCGTTGCTGGTGTCGGTGCGCTCGGGCGCGCGCGTTTCGATGCCGGGAATGATGGACACGGTGCTGAACCTCGGTCTTACCGACGAGACGGTGAAGGGACTAGCGGAAATCAGCGGCAACCCGCGCTTCGCGTGGGACTCGTACCGGCGGTTTTGCCAGATGTTCGGCGACGTGGTGCTCAAGCTGAAGCCGGAGAACAAGAACGATCCCGATCCGTTCGAGGAAATTATCGATCACAAGAAGGCGGTCCGCGGCGTCAAGAACGACACCGACCTGAAGGTCGATGACTTGCAGGAACTGGTCGGCGAGTTCCGGGCGCTGATTCGTTCGCGGGTCGGCCGCGACATCCCGCAGGATCCGCGCGAGCAGCTATGGATGGCGATCGGCGCGGTGTTCGGCTCGTGGCACAACGATCGTGCGATCACGTACCGGCGAATCAACAATATCCCGGGCGATTGGGGCACTGCGGTCACCGTGCAGTCGATGGTGTTCGGCAACCTGGGCGACGATTGCGCCACCGGCGTCGCATTCACGCGCGATCCCGCCACCGGTGAAACAGGAATCTACGGCGAGTTTCTGCCCAACGCGCAGGGCGAAGACGTCGTCGCCGGCATCCGCACCGGAAGGCAGATAAGCCTGAAAGCGGGGCGCCAATGGGCCGCGCGCGCGGAAATCAGCGAGGCCGAGCGTGTGGCGCAATACCCCACGCTCGAGGAAAGCTTTCCGGGCGTTTACAAGCAATTTCTCAAGATCTCCGCGCAGCTCGAAAAGCATTTTCGCGATACGCAGGACATGGAATTCACCATCGAGCGCAATCGGCTGTTCATGCTCCAGACCCGCACCGGCAAGCGAACGGCGCAAGCCGCGGTGCGAATCGCGGTGGATATGGCCGACGAGAAGCTGATCGATCGCAAGACGGCGTTGAAGCGCGTCGAGCCCGAACAGCTCGAGCAGTTTCTGCATCCGCGGCTGGACCCGTCGAGCAAAAAACACGTGATCGCGCGCGGACTGCCCGCGTCGCCGGGTGCGGTTAACGGCGAAGTGGTGTTCTCGGCGGATGAGGCAGTTGCGGTGGCGGCCGCCGGCCGCAAAGTAATCCTGGTGCGCCTGGAGACCTCGCCCGAAGACATCCACGGGATGCAGGTCGCCGAAGGAATTCTCACCGCACGCGGCGGGATGACCAGTCACGCAGCCGTGGTCGCACGCGGGATGGGCAAGTCGTGCGTCGCCGGAGTCTCAGCGCTGGAAATCGACTACGGCGCCGGCACGCTGTCAGCCAACGGCGCGGTAGTCCGCCGCGGCGAGTACATCACGCTCGATGGATCGTCGGGCGAAGTGATCGAGGGCCGCGTGTCGACGGTCGATCCAGAGATACCGTCATTCTTCAAGAAATTTCTGTGCATGGGCGGACGCGGAACGCGAATTAGGCGTGCGCGCCAACGCCGACACTCCGCAACGACGCCAGGGTCGCGCGCGAGTTCGGCGCCGAAGGAATCGGGCTGTGCCGCACCGAGCACATGTTCTTCGATCCCGAGCGAATCTCGGCCGTGCGCGAAATGATCATGGCGGAGAACGCGCGAGCAGCGCGGGCGCGCGCTTGGCAAAGATCCTGCCGATGCAGCGCGAGGATTTCGTCGGCATCCTGAAAGCGATGGCGGGGTTGCCGGTCACGATCCGTTTGCTGGATCCGCCGTTGCATGAATTTCTCCCGAAGGACGGACAGCGAGCTGCGCGACCTGGCCGCCAAAATCGGCACCACGCTGGAGCATCTGAAGCAGGTGCGCGAGAGCCTGTTCGAGGTCAATCCGATGCTGGGGCATCGCGGCTCGCGGCCTGGGAATCAGCTATCCCAGAGATTTACAAGGCGCAGGCGCGCGCGATTATCGAGGCGGCGTGCGAGCTGCGCAAGCAGGGCGTCAAGGCAATGCCTGAAATCATGCTGCCGCTGATCGGCGAGCGCAGGGAATTCGACGTCCTGGCGGCCAGATTCGCGAGGTGGCGGCCGAGGTGTTTAAGCGAACGCGGCATCAAGGTGCCATTCACGATCGGCACGATGATCGAAGTGCCGCGCGCGTGCATGCGTGGCCGGATCAGATCGGCGCGGTCGCGGAGTTCTTTTCATTCGGGACCAACGATCTGACGCAGATGACGTATGGGATCTCGCGCGATGACTCGGGCAAATTCCTCGCCGACTACATTAGTGCTGGAGTTTACAAGAAGGACCCGTTCGCGGAACTCGATCCCGCCGGAGTTGGCGAATTGATGCGAATCGCGATCGAGCGCGGGCGCAAGGCGAACAGGAAATTGAAGATCGGGATCTGCGGCGAGCATGGCGGCGATCCCGCCAGCGTCAAGCTGTGCCATCGCCTCGGGCTTGAATTACGTGTCGTGCTCGCCGTATCGGATTCCGGTCGCGCGGCTGGCGGCGGCGCAGGCCGCTATCGAGGCCTCGCAGAAGAAGGCGCCTTCAAGGACGTGTAGGCAAGGGCTGACCCCTGCACCCAGTGTTAAGGCCGCGCTCCGTTGTCGCGCGCCGCAGGGATGACGCCGCATTTGCGCCGTGGTCGAAGGGAAGAGCTCTAGTGCGGCGCGACCGACCGGGAAACTAGGCGAAGTAATCTTCGGCGCGGATGGCGGGGATATCAAGCTGGTAAACGCGATTGTCGCGCAGGATCTTAAGCTTGATGTTCTCGCCGGGTCGATGGTTGCGGATCGCCTCGTAAAGAACTCGCCGGTCGTTCAGGTCGATGCTCATCGATCGGAAATAACCAGGTCGCCCTGTTGCAGCCCGGCCTTTTGACCCGGACTGCCGGGCATCACGCCCGCAATCACAACGTGCTCGCGCAGCGTGTATGAGAGCACGCCGAGCCAGGCGCGCGGTGCGGCGGTGGTGCGCCGGCCATGTTGCATCAACTCATCGCGGCACGGCGAGGAAACATTCGCCCGGCACGCCAAGAATAGCGCGGCTCAAGTCAGCGAAATTCAAGATATGAAACGCCCACGACCTGCGCCTGAAGGTTGCAGATCGGTCCGCCACTCATCCCGATGTTCAGCGACGAGGCGGTGACGCAGACGCATTGTCGAGCATGAATTCCCAGACCGCGTCGAAAGGACCGAGATACGTGATGATGCCGCAATCAGCGCATCGCTTCTCGCCGCCGAGACTCGAGACGGTGAACGCCTCCTGCCCGACGACGCATTTTTCCGACGACACGACTTCGACGCAGGGGATTTTTTTGCCGCAATCGATCTTCAGCAGGCCGATTCCGGTGCTGTAATCCTTACCTACGATTTTTGCCTCAAGTTGCTCGCCCCCGGGCATCGTGACGATCACGTTTTGCGCGCCGAGCAAGAGGTAATGAACCGTGAGGATCAGTCCGTCGGGGCTGACGACGGTGCCGGTGCCCGGCGATCGGTGCCCAGGCCAATCGCGGTCGAGACATGCGTCGATGGGATATGCGAGTGAATGCCAACGGTGGCGCGGAGAACTTTTTCGAGCAGAAATACAGGCGCGTTCACGTGGATGTCCCGCGAATTAGGCTAGGACCGTGGACCTGCTGTTTCAAGCGCGATCGTTCAGGTGTGTGGCGAGAAAAAGAGGCGGTCCCTGACGAGACCGCCTCAGACGAGAAAGTCGAATGGTTTTTTTACTTCGCGCTCTTCACCGGCGCATCGGGCATCGCGGTTTCATTCGCGCGAATCGAAAGCGTCTGCAGCGCCTCGCCGAGATCGAGCTCGCTGTACTTCTGATTCGAATACAACTCGTCGAGCCGCTTGACCGCCTGATTCGCAGTTACCTCGCCCATCGAGAGCTGTCCCGAGAGCTGATGGATAATGCGACGCGCCCCCTTCCAATGAAACAGATCGGCGGCGGAATTGAGGACGTCGAGTTTGCCCACGCTCACCCGCATCGCATCGGAATAACCGTTGACGTAACCGTCCTTGGCGGCGCCATTGAGGCGGTTCCAGAAATTCCCATCGTGGCTCACGTTGGACGAAGCAAAAGCAACTGCCCAGCTAGCAACAAAGCCTAGCATCACGCCGGCGGCGAATTTCTTCATTTTGCGATGGTTCTCCCCGATCCGATGGCAGCCTATTTAGCAAAAATACGTCGCAAGCGCAAAATTGGTTACATCCCAAATTGCGGTGCGTTGCACGGATTGATTAAATAATACGCTGTAACCTACGAAAGCCTCAACCTACCCGGCCCTTTGACCGCTGCCGAGGCCTCCTGCCCGCCACCCACAACAAGAGGAGCCTAGAACATTTCGAGAGGCGCGTAAATACGGGCATTTTTTGTCTAAAGCGGGCGCCGCAGGATCGCAGGATTGAATGGGCGCGCGCGGCGGTGCCATGATCATCCCCCGCCCGGCCTGTGGCGCGAATCCGATGTCCATCTACGAGCAGGTTCTCACGTTTATCCACAGGCCCGAGCCTGAATCGTTCCAACGGCTTGCGCTCGACGTTTTTCGCCATCAATTCGAGGCGGTTGGCGCATATCGGCGCTACTGCGAGGGGTGCGGTGTCGATCCCGGCGCGGTGCGCAGCGTGGGCGATGTCCCGGCGGTCAGCAATGTCGCATTCAAGTACGCCGACCTCGCGATTGACGGTGCCGCGCGATCCGCCGATGCAGCCATCTTTCTCACCAGCGGAACCACGCAGGGGCGGGAACGCCGCGGACGCCATATCGTTGCGCGGCCTGAGATTTATCGCGCCTCGGCGATCGCTCACCTGCGCACGATGCTGTTCCCTGACGCTCATCGGATGGCGATTCTCGCAATGCATCCGACGGCGGAGGTGATGCCGGAGTCGTCGCTGGCGGCGATGATCAGCTGGTGCATCGAAGAATTCGGGACGCGCACGCATCTGGCGGCCGCATCGCGCGACCGTATCGAGGTTGAGGCGGCAGCCGGGTTTCTTGCCGACGCGGCAGCACGGCGCGAACCGGTCTGCATCCTCGGGACCACGGCGGCATTCGCGGCGCTGTTTTCCGAGCTTCGCAGCGGTGGCGTGAAACTTCAGCTCGCTCCGGGTTCGCGAATGATGGACACCGGCGGGACAAAAGGGCAGGCCGTACCGATGCAAGCCTCGGAGGTGATCGGGCGGGCCGGCGAATTGCTCGCGATCGCGCCCGCGATGGTTATCAACGAATATGGGATGACGGAATTGTGCTCGCAGCTCTACGACGCGACGGTGTTCAATTGCTCCGGCGTGTCGAATGCGCAAGAGCGCTTCAAAATTCCGCCGCCGTGGCTGCGCGTGACGGCGCGGGATCCGGTCACGTTGAGGCCGATGCCGGAAGGGGAGATCGGACTGCTCACGTTCTTCGATCTGGCCAACGTCGGCTCGGTGTCTGCCGTCATGACGGAAGATCTGGGGTGGGTCGAGCGTGGCCGGGTTCGCGTGCTTGGCAGAGCGACAGGCGGAGAGGCTCGGGGCTGCGCGCTGGCGATTGGGCAATTCTCCGCGACTGAAGCAGCGCGCAGGATTGGTGTGACGCCAGAGCGCGAGGAGACTCCGCGATGAGCGTGGGTACGGCGTCGAGCGAAGCGCAGGTGCGCATGCGGGATGGCGGCGTGGCCGGACGCAATTCATCAGGGCTAATCGAATCGGATATAGCATCGGCAGCCGCGCGCGTGCGCGGAGCAGCAGATATCAACCCCGGCGCGGATCGAATGGCCAAGGCACTGGCGCGCGCCTCCGGACTCTGGCGTGATCGGCATTACGCGCGCCGACGCGACGCGATCGCTGCAATCGCGCGCGCGGCGGGGTATTCCGTCGCGATCCTCGAAAACTCGATCGACGCGCTGCTGAAACCATTCACAAGCGATGCGTTGAAAGCTCTGGCCGCACGGGTTTCAGTGAGCGGCGGGATCGGCAGGCCAAAAACGGCAGGATTCATCGCCGCCGGCAACGTTGCCGGCGCCGGGATACATGAGATCGCGATCGCGCTGGTGGCAGGCGCAGGGGTGGTGGTCAAAACCGCCTCGGCCGAGCCGATATTTTTCGCGGAGTTTGCGCGCACGCTGGCCGAGATCGATCGCGACGCCGGCGCACGCATCGAGGTCTTCCACTGGAGCCGCGCGCGCCCCGATCTGACCGCGGCGTTGATTGCGAATTGCGAGCGGGTGGTGGCGTACGGCGACGACCTGACGATTGAGTTGCTTCACAATCGACCCAATGTGATCGGATTCGGCAGCCGGGTCAGCGCCGCGGTGATCGCGCCGGGTGCTATGGATCCGTCGCGGATCGACAAGGCCGCGGAGCTGCTCGCGCGCGATGTCGCATTGTTCGAACAGCTGGGCTGCCTGTCGCTCCATCAGGTGTTCGTGGTGAGTCATCCCGGCGGTGCAGCACGCGACCTGGCGGTGCGAATGTCAGCGGCACTCGAACGTATGGGGAAATCGATGCCGCCGGCGAAAATCCCATTGCGCGACGCTGCCGAAATACGCGGAGTGCGCGAGCGCGCGCGCTGGCGGCGGATTGCGGGCGAGCCGGTCGAGCTGTTTGAGGGCCGGGGGCTTGAATGGACGGTGGTTTTCGAGCCGAGGCCGTCCTTGGACGATTCATTCAAAGTTTCGCCGGGGTTCAGGACGGTGCACGTGACCGGAGTGCGCGACCTCGGGGAATTTCGCGATTGCCTCGCGGGTGTATCGGGACGGATCGAAGCGATGGCGGTCGCTGGCGATGAAGCGGAGGCCGCCGACATGAGTGCAACCGTCGGAGCGATCGGGATACCGTACGTGTGCGCGCCCGGTGAGATGCAATCGCCGCCGCTTGATTGGCGCCACGGTGGAGGCGGGTTCATCGATATGATGGTTGGACCGCGATGAGTGAGCTCGGCGATTTCTTCCGCCAAAATCTGGCGCAGACTTCCGATGCACCGATCGAGCTGGAGATATCTCGCGCCGAGGGTTCGTGGCTGGTCGCGTCGGACGGGCGGCGCTACCTCGATTTCATCGCGGGGATTGGCGTCTCGGCGCTCGGCCATGGACATCCCGAGGTGCTTGCCGCGATCGGCGAGCAGGCGCGACGCCATCTGCACGTCATGGTGTACGGCGAGTACGTGATCGAGAGCCAGGTTATGCTGGCGCGAAGGCTCACCGAGCTTCTCCCGCGGCCGCTCGAGCGCGTGTATTTCACCAACAGTGGCGCAGAAGCGATCGAATGTGCGCTCAAGGTGGCACGCAAGTTCACCGGACGCGCGGGATTCGCGGCGTTCGACGGGGCGTATCACGGTGACACGATGGGCGCGCTCGCGCTGGCTGGAAATCGCGCGATGCGCGAGCCGTTCGGCGCGCTACCCGGGCCGGTGCGGCATCTGCCGTTCGGTGACGAGGGGGCGGTTGCGAAAATCGATTCGACGATCGCGGCGGTGGTTGTCGAGCCGGTGCAGGCTGAGGGCGGCGTGCGCATACCGGAGGCCGGATTCATTCGCGCGCTGCGGCAACGATGCGATCAAGCCGGTGCGATGCTCATCTTCGACGAGGTCCTGACGGGCTTTGGCCGCACCGGCAAGCTGTTCGCGCTCGAGCATTTTGGGGTCGTGCCCGACATGGTCGTAATGGCCAAGGCACTCGGCGGCGGTCTGCCGCTGGGCGCATTGTGCGGCCGCGACGAGCTTCTCGGCACGCTCTCGCACGATCCGCCGCTCGGACATATCACGACCTTCGGCGGCCATCCGCTTTCGTGCGCGGCCGGACTGGCTGCCCTGAACGTGATCGTGCGCGAACGTCTGTATGAGCGCGCTGGGACGATTGGCAAAGAGATCGTGCGGCGGCTGTTGGCGATGCGCGCGCCGGAAATCGCGGCGGTGCGCGGGCTCGGGATGCTGGTGGGCATCGAGTTTCGCGATGCGGCGCTGGCGCGGCGCTTTGTGGCGGCGACTTTAGCACGCGGGGTGGTTCTGAACTGGACGCTCAACGCGGACAATGTGGTCCGGCTTGCGCCGGTGCTGACGATCACGCCGGACGAGGTCGATTTTGCGTTGAGCGCGATGAAAAAGGCGTTTGATGAAGCCCTGCGCTGAAGTCAGGTTATTTGCGATAATGAGAGGGTTTAGAAGCCGCAGAAAAAATGACGGGGGAGCCTGATTGGCGCAACGCAGCAAAAACGACGGCCGATCCGGGTTTACATATTCCGAGCTTGGCCGCGCCACTTCGGAGTTCAGCTGGACCGAGGATGACGAGGAATCGCTGCGAGTTCTGAAACTCGGCGGCGCGCTCGGAATCTTCATGCTGCTGGCGTACCTTGCGTACGATCAGCAGGTGCAGGGAGGGAATGCGCCGGGGATAGGCCTGCACTGGCTGATCCTGGGCGCGACCTGCCTGTTCTTCGGGCTGGTGTGGACGCGCTCGTTCAAGCGCCATTGGAAATTCTGGATCCTGCTGTACAACCTGTTTCTGATGACGGTGTTCATCCTGATCAGCCGAGCGACGGGAAACCCCGAGTCGCGCTTTATTACGATCATGTTGTGTCCGGTGGCAACCGCGGCGTTCGTGAGCTGGGGCACGCCCTGGCAGTCTGTGATGGCTGGCACTTCGCTACTGGGCTACGCGGCGAGCGAGTACCTGGTGCCGATCGAAACGCCATACGGGATGTACCGATGGATGGGTCTGGTCGCAGCTGTGTTCTTCGCTCAATACACGGCGATTTTCATAAATCGATACCGCCGCCGCCTCAAGAAACAGGTGCAGGACCTGGAGGAAGCCGCGCGGTTCCGGCAGACGCAAATCGCGACGATGGCGCATGACATTCGCAGTCCGGTCGCGGCGCTGAGCGGCTACGTCAATCTGCTCGAGGAGGTGGGCACCAGTCCAAAGGAGCGGACAGACCTGCTCGAACGAATCGGCTCGACCGCGTGGAACATGGACCTGGTAGTGAGCAATGTGCTCGACTACTACGAGGTGCAGGAACACGCCGTCATCCCGGCACCGGTCGAACTGGATCCGAACCAGGTGCTCAGCGAGGTCGTGGAGGATTGCGCCCTGCAGGCGCGGCGGCGGCGCCTGACTCTACGCACCGAGATCGCGCGGCTGCCGGCGTGCAAACTCGACCGGCGTCATTTCGGGCGGATCGTGAGAAACATGCTCGCGTATGCGATCGGAAGGACGGCGACCGGCGAAGTTGTGTTGAGCGCGGGGATGCGAAACGAATCGATCGTGGTCGAGGTCAGCGACAGCGGCCCGCCGCTTTCACCGGCGGAACTGGAAGCGCTGTTCGAGCGCCCCGACAAAAACGGGGATCGCGCCGCGCTGCGCGGACTCGGACTGTATATCGCGCGCGCGATGGCGGAAGCGGCCGGCGGCCGGGTCGAGGCCCGGTTCGCGAACGACCGGCGCGGCCTGACGCTGGTCGCGGAATTGCCGCTTGAAGCGCAACCACCGAAAGCGCGGACGCCGTGAGCAAACTGCCCGACGCATCTGGCAAACTGCCCGGCGAATTCGAACTGATCACGCGACTGACCGCGGGAATCCGTCTCAGCCGCCGCACGATCCTCGGTGCCGGCGACGATTGCGCTATTATTTCACGGCCGCGGGGGCAGGCGCTGTTTACGATCGATACGCTGGTCGAGGACGTTCACTTCGATCTGCGATGGGGCACGGGGCAAGCGCTTGGTGCGCGCGCGCTCGCGGTCAACTTGAGCGACATCGCGGCGATGGGCGGCCGTCCGACTGCCTGCGTCGTGAACCTGGCCGTGCGCGAGGGAATTGCAGCGCGGACGCTCGAACGGATTTACGCGGGGCTGCGCAATGCGGCGCGCGAAGCTTCCACGGATATCGTGGGCGGCAATGTTACGCGCGCGCGCGAGCTGTCGATCACGATCGCGATGCTCGGCGAGGTTGGGCGCGGCGTGATGCGACGAGATGCGGCGCGTCCCGGCGACGAGATCTTTGTGACCGGCACGCTCGGCGATGCGGCGCTCGGCTGGCGCATCCTGGCGGGCAAGCTGAAGGCGCGCGTCAGTGCGGCAAAAAATCCGAAAAAAGATCGCGCCGCAAGAAAATATCTGGTCGAGCGATTTCTGCGTCCGCAAGCGCGGCTGTATGCCGGGCAACGCCTGGCGGCGCTCAGGCCCGCGCCGGCTGCGATCGATGTCAGCGACGGATTCATGCAGGACCTGGGCCACATTCTCGAACGAAGCGGTGTCGGCGCTGAGATCGACGCCTCGCGAATCCCGGTCTCGCCGGCGTACCGTGCGCTGATGGGCGGCAATCTCGTGCACGCACTCACGGGCGGCGAGGATTACGAACTGATCTTCTGCATGAGGCCCGGCCGCAGCGAGTCCGAACTGTCGCGCCGCTTGCGTGTCGGGGTGCGGCGAATCGGCACGATCGTTCGGGGCAAGCGCGTGAACGTGATTGGTGATAGCGCGCCGACTGTCGCAGGATGGGATCAGCTGCGATCGCGCGGCTAGATAGAATGATGTTCATCCTGCCTCTCGCGGTCCTGATCCTTGTCGTGCTGAGCGCCACGCTGGCCGCGTCCGAGACCGCGCTGTTCTCGATGGCGCGGATGGAGCACACGCGCGAGCAGATGAGCCTTTCCGTGCAGCACGCGCTCGACCGCCTGATGCGCCGGCCGCTCGAGTCGTTGATGGTCATCATCGGGCTGAACGAAGCGTGCAACATCTTCGCCGACTGCCTCGCGACGATCATTCTGCTGGCGTGGCTCGGCGACAAATGGGGACCGATCGTCGCGGCGCCGGCGATGCTCGTGATCGTACTTTTGTTCTGCGACATTACGCCAAAGACATTCGCACTTGGATTTCCGGCCGCGCTGACGTGGATCACGGCGCGGCCGCTGGCGGTGCTCGCCGATTTTGTTCATCCGTTCACGCGGCATTTCACGCCACTGGAGCAAGCGCCGCGCCCGGGCCCGGTCTCCGAGGCGGAGTTCAAGACGCTGCTCAGGCTCGGCGAGAACCAGGGCCAGGTTGAACCCGCCGAGCGTGCGATGATTCATCGCGTGTTCGACTTCGGTGCGCGGCGCGCGGCTGAGGTGATGACGCCGCGGGAGCGAATCTTCTCGCTCGACATTGAGATGCCGGTGGCGCAACTGGTAGCGGAAATCGCGCACGAAAATTTCTCGCGCGTGCCGGTCTATCGCCACAGCCAGGACAATATCGTCGGAATTCTGCACGCCAAGGATCTCGCAGCGCGCCGCCTGGAGCCATCGCCACCGCGCGTGGAGCGCCTGGTGCGGCCGGCGTATTTTGTCCCGCCGGGCAAGCTGCTCGCCGATTTATTTGACGAGATGCGCCGCGGGCGCTTCCAGATCGCGCTGGTGGTCAACGAGTACGGCCGTCTGCTGGGTTTGGTGACGCTCGAAGACCTGCTCGAGGAATTATTCGGCGAGATTCGCGACGAGTTCGACATTGAAATTCCCGAGCTCACGAAAATATCCGACGACGAATGGACGGCGTCGGGCGCGGTCGCGCTGGGCAAGCTGGCGGACGCGCTCGCTCCGGCCCGCGTTGTCGAAGTCTATGGCGGCGGCAAGACGCTGAGCAGCCTGATCCTGCGCAAGCTCGGGCGCGTGCCGCGCGCGGGAGAGAAGATGAGACTCGGAGAATTCGAAGCCACCATCGAGCGCGTGCGCGGCGCGGCCGTCGAGCTGGTGAGGCTGCATCGATGACGATGGTCGAGCTGATCGTCGCGCTGGTCGGGTGTCTTGCGGTACAGGTGTTTTTCGCCGCCTCAGAGATCGCATTGGTTTCAGCGGACGATTTGAAAGTTCGCGCCGGCAGCGAACGCGGGCACGAGCGATCGCGAATGCTCGGCGAATTGCTGGCCAATCGCGATCGTTTGCTGGCGCTGACGCTGACCGGTACCAACGTCGCCACGGTTGTCGCGGCGGTCCTGCTCACCAGCTTCCTGCATCAAACCCGGCCGCACCTGGTTTATCTCGCGCCATTTATTCTGACGCCGATTACTCTGGTGCTGGGCGAATGGATACCGAAGCTGCTGACGCTTGGAAACCCGCACGCGTTTGCGCTGTTTGCCGCGCGGCCGTTGCGTTTCCTTGCGACCATGCTCGCGCCGCTGCTCGGCGCAGAGACTGTTCTGAGCCGATTGCTTCGCCGTCTTGCGGGTGTGCCGGCCGATGCCGGGAGCGTGTTCATGAGCCGCGAGGATTTGGCGCGATTGATGCTGCGACGGCCGAGCGACGCATCCGAGCAGCCGCACGACGCCATCCTGCCCGCCGAGCAACTGATGATCAGCCGAATCTTTCGCTTCTCGCAAGCCGACGCGCGCAAGGCGATGGTGCCGCTGGTCGGTGTCGATGCGGTCGAGGAGGAAACCTCGCTTGCGGCGGTGATCGAAACTGTCCGCCGCGAGGGATTCAGCCGCATCCCGGTCTTCCGGCGTCGAATCACGGACATCGTTGGCGTCGTTCATGTTTTCGATCTTTTGCAAGCGCCCGATCTCAGCCGCCCGGTGAGCGACGTGATGCGGCCGGTCAGTTATTTTCCGGAATCGATGCCGCTCGACGAGGTGATGGTGGCGATGCAACGCACCGGAGAAAATCTGGCTGTAATCGTCGATGAGTATGGCGGCTCGGCAGGAATTCTGACGCTGGAAGATCTGATCGAGGAGATCGTCGGCAATATCGAGGACGAACACGACCTTGGCGAGGAGTTGGCCAAAATAGTCAGCCCGCGTGTGCTGTCCGTGATCGGGCGCGCACCGATCGCGGAACTGAACGAGCGCTTCGGCCTCAAGCTTTCGGAGGCCGATGAGTATGCTACGATCGGTGGACTGGTGGTGGAACGACTCGGGCATATTCCCAAGCCCGGCGAAAAATTAATCGAGGGCGAGCTGACGATCACTGTCACGCGCAGCGACGCACGGGCGGTGCGCGAGCTGATGCTGACACTTGCGCATCCGATCCGCCCCGAACTTCTCAAGCGGCGATGACCGAAAAGCGAATCCGCCAAATCCTCGACGGTGTTGCCGCGGGCAGCATGACTCCCGGCGTGGCGTTCAAACGCATCCGCGAGTTGCCGTTCGAGGATCTTGGATTTGCCAAGCTCGACAGCCACAGGAGCATCCGGCGCGGCATTCCCGAAGCAGTTTTCGGCGAGGGCAAGACGGCGGATCAGCTTGCGGCGATCGGACAACGGGTGCTCGCGTCAGGAACGAATCTCATAATCACGCGGCTGACCGCGGACAAGGCGCGCATCGTCAAACGCAAAATTCGCGCACTGGTGTATCATCGGGACGCGCGGATTGGCGCGGTGGTGAAGGAGCGCCGCAAGCCGTCGGGGCGCGGCATCGTGCTGGTGCTGAGCGCGGGAACCTCCGACATTCCGGCCGCCGAGGAAGCCGCGCTGTGCGCCGAGCTGTTTGGAAATCGGGTCGCGCGGGTTTACGACGTCGGCGTCGCGGGAATTCATCGCTTGACTGCGAACCTCGAAGTGATTCGCCAGGCGAGCGTGCTTATTGTCGTTGCCGGTATGGAGGGCGCCCTGCCGTCGGTAGTCGCGGGCTTGGTGGATAAACCTGTAATCGCTGTGCCGACCAGCGTGGGCTACGGCGCGTCGATGGGCGGGCTGGCCGCGCTGCTGGGGATGCTGAATTCGTGCGCGAGCGGCGTAACGGTCGTCAACATCGACAATGGTTTTGGTGCGGCGCTGGCGGCGACACTGATCAACCGGGTGGGAATCGAGCGCGACGGCCGCTGATGACGAAACGCACGTCAATCACCAGCGGGCGCGCGCGCCGCGCGATCAAGATGGGCGAGCTCGCGTCGCAAGTTGGCTCCAGCTACCTGTGGAATCAGCTGCTGCGGCCGTTTCTGAGCGCGCCCGCGCGCGAGCGCGAACTGCTGGAAACTCATATCCGCAACGCGCAGCGAATTGTCGAGAGCTCCAAGCAGCTTCGCGGCGCATTCATGAAGCTGATCCAGATGCTCTCGATTCGCAAGGACCTGCTGCCGGGCGAGGCGCTCGACGTGCTGCGGGCGACGCAATCGAGCGTGCCGCCGATGAGCTACGCGACTATCTCGGAACAGATTCGCAGTGAGATTGGCAAGCGGCCCGAAGCGATCTTCAGGAGTTTCGACCAGACTGCGTTTGCTGCCGCGTCGCTCGGACAGGTGCATCGTGCGGTCACGCGCGAAGGTATCGACGTCGCGGTGAAGATTCAGTATCCGGGCGTCGAGGATACGGTCGAGCAGGATCTGCGCAATCTCAAACTGCTGCTGCGGACGCTGCAGGCGCTCGGCCATGACGTGATGCGCCAGCAAATCGACACCGGCGCGGTGTACAGAGAACTCGAGCAGCGCCTGCGCGAGGAGCTCGACTACGTGAACGAAGCGCGCAACATGACGGAGTTCGGCCGGCGTCTCGGCGCGGATGGTGAAATCATGATTCCGCGCTTCATCAAGGAGCTGAGTTCGCGGCGCGTGCTGACGATGACGTACATCGACGGCTATCCGCTGGCAGACGTGATGGGGCCGGAGGTCGATTCCGAATTGCGGCAATGGGTCGCGATCAAGATTCACGAGTTCGCGTGGCGGCAGATTCTGGAATTCGGAATGCTGCACACGGATTTTCATCCGGGCAACTACCTGGTGAGCCATCATCCGCGGTTGGGCGTGCTCGACTTCGGTTCGATTCGGCGTTTCCCGGAACCGGTGCGCAAGGCGAACCTGCAAGTCGCGCGCGCGATTCTGAGCGGCGACGACGAATTGCTGGCGGCGGCGATGGTCAAGCTGGGTTACCTCGATCGCAATCAGGATGCGGCGCCGATGGTCAGAATCATCCACATCCTGTTCGAGCCGATGAGGGTGGATCGCGCCGTCGATCCCCTCGAATACGATACGGTCGGCAAGGCGGCCAAGGTCGGCGAGCTGGCGCTCGAGAATCGGCTCTACAAATCGCCGCCGCACAGCGTGTTTCTGATTCGCGCGCTGATCGGGCTGGAAGGAATCACGCGCGGACTCGCGGTGACGACCAACTACCGGCGGATCTTCGCGGATTGCGTCGAGCGAATTGCGGGATGACCGCTGCCGCCGGGGTTGACAATCCGGGGGTTCTCGAGGCACTTGAGCGCCATCGCGACTTTCACTTCAGGCGTGTCGCGTCGCGGCGCGTGACCGGCGAGAAGAGCGCGCTCAAATTCATCGACGAGGTCGGATTCTGCACCGGATTCACGGCCGGGATGGGCGTGCCGTGCCTGCGCGAGGCGATCGCGGGAACGCGCGAACCCACAACGCCGGAGCACATCCAGCACGACTACGCGATCGGGATGACGTGGCGGATAAAGGACGCGTTGCCGCATCGCCGCGCGGTTTATTACGGCAAAGTGATCGGGCGACGCCCGAGCTTCATCGCGCGCGAGATGCTGGGTGCGTTTCTTAAGGTTCGCATCGAGCCGGGCGGCTATCGGAGGCTTTACGAACGCGGCGGACTGTCGCATTGCGGCAAACTAGTGATGGACGCTCTCTGCAAGCGCGGTGCGGCCGAGACGCGCGCGCTGAAGCTCGCGAGCGGCTATGCGCAACCGTCGCAGCGGGCAGTGTTCGACCGTGCGATGGCGGAGTTGCAGGAAAAATTTCTCGCGCTCAAAGTGGACGAGCGCGCCGACCCGTTCAGCTACGTGTGGGATACGATGGAGCATCGATGGCCCGACGCGATTGCCGAGGCACGGACGCTCACGCGGATGCAGGCAGCGTATGTAATTGTCGCCAAATATTTCGAGACCGCGGCATTCGGGATTGAGCGCGCGATCGCACGGATCCTCGGAATCGATCCGGCGCTGGTCGAAGCTGCGGCGCGCCGACTCGAGCGCGAGGGGGCGATTGCGCGCGGCGTTAGAATCGACGGGCACCCGGGTGCGGTTACTCTGCTTTCCAGGTTCGCATCGTAGCATCCGGCGCTTGTCTCGGGAGAGGCTGGGAAGTCACCACTGCTCGTAGTGCACGGCGCGGCGCTCGTAGCCTGCGCCACGAAGCAGGTCGCGCAATCGGATCACGCCCTTGCCGACGCCGCAGATATAGAACTGCCGCGTGCGATCGGCCTCGCCGGTGACCCATCGAGCCTGTGCCAACTCGAACAGACGATCGTAAATTTTTTCGGCAGGCGCGATCACGGTCTCGTACGAAAAATTCGGCGCGGTCCGCGCGAGCTCCTGCGAGTTCGGTGGAGTACAGGATGTGCTCGCGATCCGGCGCCGCGTATATCAAATGGATCTTCGGCCGCGCACCTTCGCGCGGCGATGAAGCGAGCGCCCGCTTCAGCATCGGGCGAATCGGCGCGATCGCCGTGCCCTCCGCGATGAACCCCGCTTCCACCTCCAGCGCGCGCTCGATCGTGAAGGCGCCGAACGGCCCGCTGAAATCGATCGTGTCGCCGACGCGCCGCTCGAACATCCATGCGACGCCGCGCCCGTTCGCGACGCGATTGAAGCAAACCTCGAATGGGCCGCGGTCTTCGGGGTCGGACGCGATCGAGTAGGGGCGCGAGCGGGTTTCGTCGCCGAGCGGAATCGATATCGAGATGAACTGGCCGGGGATAAATCGCAGATGCCTGCCGCTGGTGAGCGAGAGAAAAAGCGAGCGGGTGTCGGACGCGTGGTCGAAAATTTTCTCGACGCGGGCATTCAGCGTCGCGCGCCTGCTGGCAGCGGCGGGAAGTGGGTCGGCCGTCATTCCTCGGCCGCCTCGCTGACCTGGTTAATCGTGTAGCGCGGGACTGTGATGACGATTTCCGCGTCGGGATCCTCGATGACGGCCTGGCATCCCAGCCGCGAAGTCGGAGTGAGCCCCGGCGCCTTGTCGAGCATATCTTCTTCCTGCTCGCTGGACTCGCCGAGCTTGTTGAATCCCTGCCTCACGATCACGTGACAGGTCGTGCACGCGCAATTGCCACCGCATGCGTGTTCGAGATGGACGCCGTGACCCAGCATCACGTCGAGTATCGAGCCCGGCTTGCCGTCGTGATGAAACGGCGCCTTGGCAGGATCGAACTCGATTAGTTTTTCGGGATCGCCGGTTTCGAATTGGATGCGCAGTTTCGCCATCGGATTCAGGTCGTAATTGAGATTATCCGGTGCGTCGAGACGGCGAAACCGTCCCTGCCTGATTGAAGCGTCCACGCTTGCATTTTCGCCTGATTTTCGCCATCATCCAATAGCGTCTGAAGAGCAGGGGGAGAAGCGCAATGGCGACGCTGACCAAGCGGCAGAAGCAGCTAATCGACTACTTGAACGAGTATATCAGCGAACACGGCTACGCGCCCACGCTGGCCGAAGTCGGCCAATACTTCGGGCTGTCGTCGCTCGCCACCGTGCACAAGCATCTGCACAACCTCGAGCAGAAGGGGTTCATCAAGCGCCAGCACAATCACAGCCGGGCGCTTGAGGTCGCGGCATCGGAGAAGCATGAAGCGGCCAAGGCGATCCGATTGCTCGGCACCGTTGCGGCGGGCGCGCCGATCGAGGCGGTCGAGAACAACGAAACGATCAGCGTGCCCGACGAGTTCATCCGGCGCGACGATACATTTTGCCTGCGGGTGAAGGGCGACTCGATGATCGAAGACGGCATTCGCGACGGCGACTATATAATCGTCGAAGGCCGCGACAGCGCCGACAACGGCGAGACGGTGGTTGCACTGATCGGCAATGAGGCGACGGTCAAGAAGTTCTACCGTGAATCGGGCGGACAGATCCGCCTTCAGCCCGCGAACTCTGCAATGCAACCGATCATGGTCGGCGAGGGCGACCTGGCGATTCGCGGCGTCGTGGTCGGCCTGATGCGTCACTACCGCTAAGCGCCTGGCTCGCGCGGCACTACTTCAGCCGCCGTAACAGCGTCATCGACAATGGAATGGCTTGCGCCAAAACGCGGCAGGCGGCGGCGCATCGGATCGAGTTGCACCAGCTTGTGCTCGCGCCTGGCTTCCCCCCTTGCGCCCGGTCGCTCAGGCGCGGATCGGACAGGGCGCTTTGGCGATTGGGTCCGCGATTGGGATTATGACGACGAAGGCGGAGCCCTGCTGGAGTGCGGTCCTGACGATAATTTTGGCGCCGAGCGCTTCCACGTTGCGCTGAACAACGGCGAGGCCCAGACCCATTCCGCGGTGACTGCGGATACTCGAGTGCGAAAGCTGGGCGCAGGGTTTGAATGCCTGCGCGACCATCTCGGCCTCGATACCGGGTCCCGTGTCGCGGACTTCCAGTTCAACTGCGGAGCCGAGTTGGGATGTTACACCCCGGCGAATCGCGATAGTGACGCCGCCTCGATCGGTAAACTTGATCGCGTTGACCGCGAGGTTGAGCAGTATCAACTTGATTGGCCGGCGCCGCGAGCGAAAGACAGTGGGCGCGGCTGCGAGATCGAATCTGATTTCCAGGCCTTTTGAATCGTTGGCAGCCTCGAGCGCCGGCGCAAGCTCTCCAATCAGATCGTGCAGCCGGATTTCTTCTTCGTCTGCCGCCTCGGCCATCGCGTCCGCGACCGAAAAGTCCATTACGTTTTCGACCGTTTGCGCGAGGTCGTGCGCGTTGGCATTCATGCGTTCGATAATCTGCTTGTGGCGGTCGTCAATTGCTTCGCTCAACTCGTCGCGCAGGATGTCGAGATAGCCAAGGATCACCTGCACCGGCGAGCGAAGTTCGTGCGCAAGATTGGCAAGGGCTTCCATGTGCAGTCCCTGCCCCCATTGAACCGCCTGCATTCTCGAGCGGATTCCTTCGCGCGCAGCCGACTCGAAGGTTGCAACGGGCGCGTGACCATTATTTGACAGATTCGCCAACTGCCTCTTTCCGATCCCTGGCTGGCTTCGCTACGCAGCGAATTTTCTGTGCGAGCTATGCGTGCCAATTGCTATCTACGTTGAAGCAAAGGAGCGGGGAGGTGAATCGGAAAATCACCTAGGTCGCAGAGGAAGAGTACCTAGTAGGAGACGAAAGATTACCTAGTGTTATGTCACTTAACTTTATAGAGGCCGGAGTTTGGCGAGGCGGAACTGGCTTGAATTTTTCCTGCGCATCACCTAGCATACAAAGGTTATATATATGCTTGGTTGCCCATAGGGCGGCCAGGCATTTTCTTTCTTAACCCGGATTTCCGTTTTCAAATTGGTCTGACAATTTGATAAAATCTTTGAAAAGTCCTGATAGATGCGGGTTTGGATGCGCTTGGGGTGGTGCGGAGAAGTACAGCCGGTGGGTGAGGCGCAAAAACGGCCTTTGCAGTGCTCGTTCAACAGCACTCTGCGGGTCGAGTGCTGCCAAGGCGCACGAGTGACTTCCGACGCACCACCAGCCATCGCTTCCCGCGCAGGCCCAATCAACGCCAACCACGGCGGCAATTCCGAGCCGCAGGGCGAACCTCCAAAGAAGCCCCGCAGAGGGAATCTTACCCGCCGTTTCATACTAGGCTTCCTGATCGCCACCATCCCGGGGACGATCGTGTTGGGACTTTTCACCATCTATTCGATCCGCTCGCTGGTCGCCGTCAATCGGCAACTCGACGAAATCAGCTTGTCGCTGGAAGCTACCGACCATATCCAGCTAGCGCTCTTCAGGGCGGACGCCAGCGCGCGGGCCTTCCTGCTTCACCGGCACGACGGCGGCCCTCAGGAGTTCGAGGGCGCGGTGCATTCGGCACAGGAACAACTGACATCGTGCGCCTCGGCCTCCTGCCACGGGAACTCGCTGATGACGACCAAACAGATGGCGGCTTCGCTCAGCCCCAAGTTCGAGCGGCTCCGGATCCAAGGCCTTAAGGTCTTCGAAGCGGCGGGCCCGGGCGCACAATCATACCGTCCCAGCGAGGCGGACGAGGTTGACCAACTGGTTGCCGGGATAAGCCACCGGCTCCAGACGATGGCGGATACCCTGGTCACACGCGTCGCGGCCTTGCGCGAACAGTCGCAGGCGCTCAGCCAGCGCGCTTTGACCCTGATGGTCCTGGTGAGCCTTGCGGTTGTGGTGATGGGCTCGGGCATCGCGGCCTTCCTGGCGAACCGGGTCTCGCGCCCCATCCAGGGTCTGCTCCGGGGCACTCGCCGGGTCAGGGCGGGAGACTGGGGATACCGAGTGACGGTCGGTTCGGGCGAGATCGGTGAACTGGCCCTATCGTTCAACGCGATGGTGGAGGAGGTGGAGCGCTATCGCGATCAGCTGAGCCGGTACAGCCGCAACCTCGAGGAGCGGGTCATGCAGCGGACCGAGGAACTGAAGCGAAAGGACGAGGCGCTTCGCCAGTCGGAGAAGCTCGCCTCGCTCGGGCTGCTCGCGAGCGGCGTCGCCCATGAGCTCAACAACCCGCTGACCGGCATCCTGATGAACGCTAACCTGCTGATCGAAGAGGTCGGGCACGACTCCCCGCTTTACAGCGAGCTTAAGAGAATTGACGAGGATGCCGGCCGTTGCAGGCGCATCATCGACGATCTGCGCACGTTTTCCCGCCGCCGCGACCTGCAAAAAGCCCTGTGCAGGCCCGAGGAGGTTATCGATCAGGCGTTGAGGCTGGTTGAGCACGAACTCGATCTCCGCGGCATCAAGGTTGAGCGTCGAATCGAGGCCGGCCTTCCCGAGGTATTCTGGGATTCCGAGCGAATGGTGCAGGTTTTGACCAACCTGTTCGTCAACGCGGCCCAAGCGATGGAAGGCGGAGGCCGCCTGTCGGTCAGCGCGCAGCTCACCGGCAATTGGCTGACGATCGAGGTCAAGGACACAGGCGTTGGAATACCCGAGGAGGACCGTTCGCGGGTTTTCGAGCCATTTTTCACCACCAAACGCGAGGGTACCGGGCTCGGACTTTCGATCAGTTACGGCATAATCGAGGAGCACATGGGCCGGCTTGAGATGGAAAGCCGCACCCGTGAGGCGGCCGGTCCGGACGGCCAGAGCGGGACCAGCGTAAGAATCGTTCTTCCACTTTCGGCGGAGTTGAGGGCATGAGCGAGACGCCGTTGGCAAGGATCTTGGCCGTAGACGACGAGCGCAACGTCGTCGAATCGATCAAGAAGGCGCTGGAGCGGGTGGGCTACTCGGTCGAGGTCGCGGCCAGTGCCGAGGCCGCCCAAGCCAGGCTCGAGCGCGGCCCGGTGGACCTGGTCGTGTGCGACATCAAGCTGCCCGGAATGGACGGCATGGCGCTGCTCGAGCACATCAAGCAATCCTGTCCAGGCACGATCGTGGTCATGATCACCGGCTACGCGACCATCGAGTCCGCGGTGGCCGCGATCAAGCTGGGGGCGACGGACTATCTGCCCAAGCCTTTCAGTCCTGACCAGCTTAGGCATGTGATCGCCAGGGCCATGGAGCAGAAGCGGCTGCTTGACGAAAACGTCTATTTGAGGCAGGAGCTGCAAAATCTGTTCGGCGACGGTGTGGTGATCGGCCAGAGCGAGGCTATGCAGCGTCTGTTCAGGCTGGCGAAAACCGTGGCGGCCACCGATAGCAGCGTGCTGGTGGTGGGCGAGAGCGGGTCCGGCAAGGAGGTCATCGCTCGCTTCATCCATGCCGAAAGCCCACGCAAGGGGCATCCGTTCGTCACGGTCAATTGCGCCGCCATCCCGCCCAACCTGCTTGAATCGGAGCTTTTCGGCCACCGCCGGGGGGCGTTCACGGGCGCGGTCTACAGCCGCCGCGGCAGTTGGGAGGTGGCCAACGGCGGAACCCTGTTCCTCGACGAGATCGGAGAAATGCCGGTCGAGATGCAGGCCAAGATTCTGCGCGCCCTCGAGGAGCACCAGATCAAGCGGGTGGGTTCGGACGAACCGATGGAGGTTGACGTCCGGATCATAGCGGCGACCAACAAGAACCTCGAACAGGAAATCAAGGCCGGCAGGTTCCGCGAAGACCTCTACTGGCGCCTAAACGTCGTCCAGTTGGAAGTGCCGGCGTTGCGCAAGCGTCCCGAAGACATCATACCGCTGGCTCGCCACTTTCTGGCGTTCTACGCCCATGAACTGAAAAAGGCCCCGCTCGATTTCTCCGCCGAGGTGCTCGCGGCCTTGGCCGGCCACGATTGGCCGGGCAACGTCCGCGAACTGCGTAATGTCGTTGAGCGAGCCGTGATTTTCGCCACACCGGGAGAGCCGATCCGTCAGGCCCATCTGCCCCCGAGCCTGCACGCGGAGCAACCGCATCCTGACGCAGAGCCCGCGAACTCCCTGCGCAGCTTGCGCGAGATGGAAGCCGAGCACATTCGCAAAGTACTCGATGCATGCGGTGGCAATCGCACCCGCGCGGCAGAAATTCTCGGCGTATCGTCAGTAACGCTCTGGCGGAAGTTGGCAAAGGAAAACAGCGAAGAAGGCGAATAATAATCGAAGATTTCTTCCTTTCATTTTGAAATAGCCATTTCTACATCTCTATTTCATTTTGTAACGGTTGCTCCGACCGTTTGCACAGTCGCTCTTAAATCTCCAGCAATTTCCAGCCTTATTTGGAAGTTCCCCAATTCGATCCGCTGGCACCTGGCTTGCGTTAGCATGTCTGTGGTGCCTCGAGACGCGAGGAGATTGGCGGATGGAACTTCATGAACAAATTGAGCATACCGTGCCTGTGATCCAAAGCGGGACGGCGCTGCGCTCGGTTCAGCGCCAAGATGCCAAGATCAGTGTGCTCTATCAGCGTGAGAACTTGGAGGTCCTGTCAGTGGAGATCGGCGGTGGTGCAACCCTCGCCGACCCTTCGTTGTGGGCCGGGTCCTCATGGCATCTGGTGGTCGAAGGCCAGCCAATCATCCGGCGCGGGTATCAGAGTTGGGAATTGCTTCCCGGCCATTGGATTTGCCTCGACCAGCCGGGCCCCTACGAGATTGTGAACCCCGCTCCCACGCGGGCAAAACTGGTCACGTTGTTCTTCCCGCGCGAGGGAGCAGACATTCAGCAAGGAGATGAACGAGCATGAACGCCAAAAGGACTGCCGTTACGATCGTGGCTGCGATCTTTATCTGGATCAACATCCTGACCGTGCTGCTCAGCGCATACCAGTATGGATACGTGGACTGGGCAGTCGTGGGCCGGATGGGACTGCTCGCCCTTCCCCCGCTCGCTGTTGCAGCGGTTTTGACGCTGCGGGGCGCGCCCCGGATGGCGAAAACCGCCAATCGTGGGGCGGCTACGGAACTCGGAAATGTTCATAGGACAGCGGCGGCAGGACGATGAATAACGCCATCCATGTTAACGACGCCACCTACGTTAACGACGCCACTCATGTTAACGAAGGCCGGACTTTCTTCGTGGTCATTAACATCCTGATCGGGCTGGCCGTGTTATTGACGGCGGCGGCGATTGGGGTGCTGGTGCTGGCGGCCGTTAGCGGGTGAGGAGACAGAGATGAACGGGATTGACCAATCCAATGGGACGATGGCCGTCCCCGGCGGAGTCCGGGCTCCATATTGGGCCGCGGCAGCGGTTTTCGTAGCGCTGGTTTGCTGGGGGATTTACATGTACTCCCGGCAGTTCGCTGAGGGCCTGGGAGTGACCGGGCTCAACAGACCCGTGTTCTGGGGACTGTATATCGCCAATTTCATTTTCTGCGTTGGCTTGAGCGCCGGCGGGATCGCAGTTTCCGCGCTGGTCCATCTGCTCGACAAGAAGGAGATGAAGCCGATTGCGATAATGTCTGAAATCCTGGCGGCGAGCTTGCTCGTGCTGGCCGCCACTTTCATCATCATGGATCTCGGGCGGCCGCTGTACATGTTCAACCTGTTTCTCCACCCGCACATTGAATCGCCGCTGTTGTGGGACGTCTCCTGCATCTCCTGCTACATGATCCTGTGCCTTGCGCTGTTGTACTTCAGCGCGCGTGAGCAGTTGGTGCGCCGCCTCAAGGATCATCCGTCGTTGCGTCCGTTGGTGGAGTTGGCAACTCTGGGCCACACCAGCCTCTCTCCCCGCTCCACGGAATGGGATCATCGCTGCCTCAACGTGCTTGCGATCATTTCGATTCCGGCCGCGGTGGCGCTCCATTCCGTGACCGCGTGGATCCTGGGACTGGTAAAAGGGCAGCCCGGCTGGAACACCTCGATCCTGGCGCCCCTGTTCATTGCCTCCGCGCTGGTCTCGGGATTTGCCATGGTCATGCTGGCGGTGATCGTTGGGCGCCGGTTGTTTAAGTTTCCGGTCGCTGAAGAATCTGTGCGGATGCTGGCGCGGTACTTGATTGTCGCGATCCTGGTGCTGATGTATCTGATCTTCAGCGAATTTCTGACCGTCGGATACTCGGGAACCGTGCCCCACCTTGCGGTGTTCAACGAACTGCTCTTCGGCCGCTTCTCCAAGATCTTCTGGTTCGACGCGATCGTAGGCCTGCTGATCCCGCTTTTGCTGCTCGGGCTACCGAACCGCAAGCGGTCGACTACCACCATCGGAGTGGCCTCACTGCTGGTGGTCGTGGGGGTGTTTGCCGAGCGCACCTACCTGCTGCTCCCCTCCTTGATGCGGCCCGCCGCTTTCACAGGTGCCGTCTCATCCTACGCGCCAACGACACTGGAATGGTCGCTGATGGCCGGAGTGTACTCGCTTGGTTGCCTGTTGTTCCTGGGGGGAATGGCTTTGGTCTTCGGCACCCCGCCGCGCAGGCGCAGGACGCAAGGCGAGCAAGCGCAGGAACTTGGCGGCTTGGAGTTCGTCGGCGCCGCGGCGCAGCAGAACCAGTTTTACTTGGGTGCAGACCCCGCCCGCCCGCCCGGATTGTAATCCGTCAAGAAACCGATTTCCCAAAGGCCGCGGGCGAGAATCCCGCGGCCCTTTTTATTTTTCGATCGAAGCGGCATTCGGGAAAAGAAACCCACAGCTTGGGCGCAGTGGGCTCGACAGCTCGTGTTCGCTGCGGCCCCTGACAGAGTACTACTTCCGGTGTTGATTGCGGCGCTATTTATGGCGCAACGGGATGTGGTCTGCGGCGGCGGGCTGCGCGTGCTCGCAGAAGCTGCGGATGTAGGCGACCAGCCCCCTGATGTCGTCGTCGCTCAATCCCTCGTGGAACCCTTGCATGGCCTGGTTGAGTCCGGCCACCTGGCCGCCCTCTTTGATGATCTCGAAGACTTGGTCGTCGGTAACCTCATGCATCTTCGCACAATCTGTCAGGTCTCCCGGTTTGGTCTCCAGCGTCGCGGCCGCAGGGCCCTCGCCCTTTGCGGACGCCCCGTGGCATTTGACACACAGGGAATCGAATTTGTTCTTTGCCGCCGCCAAGTCCTCCGCCATGCACGGAGCGCTGGCGAGCAATAGTAGAGCGCCCGCGATCGTCAGGCTTGCCGCTGTAATTGCCAACCGCTTCACGTTATCTCCCGTTGCGGGAAGCGCCCGGTGCGCGGATGCGGCGCGGGCGGGCCTCCCGGGTCCAAGCTCCGATCCGGTCAGGATCCGGCTTTAACAGGCTGGTGAAGCCCGCCATCGCCGGGCAGGTAGCCGCGTAACCGCTCGCTGACTTCCGCGACGCCTTGTTCGCGTCCCTCGCGCACTTCCCAAATGGAAATGATCGGGAACAGTTTGACGAAAATCGCATAGAGCAGGATAAATCCCGCGATGAAAGCAGCAAACAGCGAAACCTCCACCCAGGACGGGGTATACGAACCCCGCGCCCAGGGCAGGCGCGGATTGACCAGGGTGGGCACAACAATAATGAAACGCTCCAGCCACATGCCGATGCATATCGATAGCGAGGCCACCGCGATTCCGGGAATCCTACGCGTCCAGCGATTGCACAGGATCGCAAGCGGAATGACGAAGCACGTCACCACCATCGCCCAAAAGAACGGCGCATAGGGTCCGCTCAGCTTCGTCCAGAAGATGCGCATTTCGACCGGCTCATGCCCGTAGAACGCCGTCAGGTATTCGGCAAGCGTGAAATAAAACCACAAAAGACACATGGCGAGCAGCAACTGCCCCAGATACTCGAAGTGGATTTCCTTCAGGTAGTCTTCCAGATGGTAAATCTTGCGCAGCAGAATCATCGTCAGCAGCAGCGCCGCGATGCCCGAGTAAATCGCCCCCACCACGAAATAGGGGCCAAAAATACTCGAGTGCCACATCGGCTGGATCGTCATCGCAAATACCCACGACACCACTGTATGGACGGAAACTGCAATCGGAATCACGGCAATCGCCACGATCGCAATCGCGGTCTGCAGCCGACGCTCCTGCTCGTGGCTTCCGTGCCATCCCAGCGCGAGCACCCGATAGATGGGCTGGCGCCAATCCGTGATCCGGTCGCGCAAGAGCGCGATGTCGGGAATCATCGCTACGTACAAATAGGTTGTGCTGGCGCAGAGATAGATCGTGACGCTGATCACGTCCCATATCAGGGGCGACGTGAAATGCATGAAGCGGAGCACGTAAAGCACACGGTCCGGCCGCCCGAGGTCAAGCAGGACGTTGCCGGCGCCGAAAATCAGGACCAGCACGGTAATCGCCTCTGCCATCCTGGTTATCGGCCGGCGCCATTCGGCCTGGCACAGCCGCAAAATCGCCGAAATCAGCGTCCCGGCGTGGCTGATGCCGATAAAGAACACGAAATTGGTGATGTAAAAGCCCCAGTACACCGGCCGGTTGAGTCCCGTCACCCCCAGCCCAAGGCGGAACTGGGTCACGTACGCATACCCCCCCCACAAGACTGTACTGACCAACACAAAGATCAAGAGCCAATATCCGGGTCCGGTCTTCAGTAACGGCTCGAACAGAATCGCATCCTGCTCTGAATCGCGATTTTCCACTTATGTGCTCTCTTTTAGGTAGATGATGTTTGGCGCGGTCCCCAGTTCGTCCATCACCCGGAAAGCTCGCGAGTCGCGCGCCAGGTGGGCGACTTCGGTCGAGCGATCATCAAGGTCGCCGAAATACATCGCCTTGGCCGGGCAGCTCTCCACGCACGCCGGAACGTACTCGCCTTCGCTGCGCACCTTGCGCCCTTCGAAGGCGGCCTGATCGCGGGCGCGCTGAAGGCGCTGAACGCAAAACGTGCATTTCTCGATCACTCCCTTTGGCCGCACGGATACGTCCGGATTCCGCGATTGCTCAAATTCCCTCGGCCAACTGGGCCGGAACCAGTTGAAGTACTTGACCTGGTACGGGCAGGCGGAGGCGCAGTAACGGCAGCCGATGCACCGCGGATAGATCTGGCCGACGATTCCCTGCGAACTCTTCTGGGTCGCCCCGACCGGACACACCCGCACGCACGGCGGGTTTTCGCACTGCTGGCACAGCATAGGAAGCAGCCGCAGCTTGGTGTCGGGGTAATCGCCTTCCACCACGGTGATTACGTTCATCCACGAGATCATGCGGCTGGACTCAGCGTCCTCCTGGGTCGAGGGGGCGATATTGTTCTCCTGCTTGCAGGCCACCACGCACCCGCGGCATCCGCTGCACCGGTCGAGATCGATCACCATTCCCCATCGCGGCATGGACTGTCCCATACTTATTCCTGTCTCTTTGCGATGCGTACCTTCGGCGGCCCGCCGCCATCAGGCAGCAGCTTGAGCGGGTTGACGCCGCGACCGCTAGCCCAGCGGCCCAAGGCAGTATGCCCCTGGCCAAGTGGAATATTTACCACGTTCGGCATCGCCCCCGCATACAGGTGAGCTTGCAGTTCGATCTGCGTGGTGGGCGATTCGACGACCACCCAGTCGCCGTCCCCGATTCCGAGCGTGGCGGCGGTGGCAGGGTTGATCTCGATATAAGAATTCCACGGCCAGTCCTCGGGAGCGCCCGCCACCTCCTGCAGGTACGGCAAATTTGCCCCCGTCGTGCTCATCAAGGCCATCGGCCGGAAAAAATTGAGGTCCAGCGGATAACCGGGCCGCGCGACAACGGCTGGCGGTGCGGAGCCTAGCAACTCGGGCATCTCGAACTTTCCCGACCGGGTCTTCAAAACCGACTTGTAGTCTCCGAACGAATAGCGCGGGTCCACCCAGCCGCCGCGTTTGACGGCCAGCTCGACGAATTCGTCGCGGTTTATCGAAGCGTCCGCCGGCCAGCCCCACGTCCTCATTTCCGGGCGCGTGTATTCGCGGCGGAAGCGCTCGGAGAAAATCTCGCCGTGCGCGGCGTCATGGAGCCCCACGAGCATTTCCTTCAACGCCTCACCCGGATCGCTCCACGCCAGCGCGCCAGCCACCTCGCCTCCCATCGCCTTTGCCAGATCCAGGATCACCTGTGCGGCCGGGCGCGAATCGTAGCGGGGGGCGATCGCCGGACTGCCAACTCCCACCGAGGTCAGAGCGTATCCCGGGCTCGCCGTGCGGATTTCCCATCGCTCCAGCGAACTGCAGTCAGGGAGCACTAGGTCGGCGTGGGCTGAGGTTTCGTCGAGCAGCGTTGCGAAGCTGACTTTGAATGGAATCCGGTCAAGGGCCTCGGGCCGGATCGGCGAGGAACCGAACAGCGGGTTTGTCCCGAGCAGGAACAGCGCACTTGGCGCATACGGATGTCCCCCCTCGGCCGCGGCGGCAAGCTCGCTCGCGTTGCGCAGGCGCGGCGGCTGCCCGGCTTCATCCAGTTGCGGTTTGATTGCTGCCCAAGCGGCCAGTGGCGGTTCGCGGCTTACCAACACTCCCCCCGGCTGGTCGATTACGCCGGACAGCGCGTTCAGCGCTTGCGCGGCCGCCTCTAAAAAGCCATTGTCCTGCCGTCCGGGCCGCGCTCCAGGCGGCACCGCCAGCGCGGGCCGCATCTGGGCGAACTCATGCGCCAGCCGGACGATCACTTCGCTGGAGACCCCGGTGATGGCCGCAACTTTGGCGGGGTCATAATCCTGGAGGAGCACCTCGCGCAGGCCGCGCGCCGGTTTCTGCTCCGGCCAAAGCTCAAAGCCGGCCACATGCTCCTTTACGAAACCGGCGTCGTACAACTGGTATCTGACCAGCACGCCGGCGATCCCGAGCGCCAGCACACCCTCGGTTCCGGGGTTCACCCGTATCCACTCGTCAGCCTTGGCCACGGTAGCCGACAGGCGGCTCTCGATCTGCACCAGTTTGCCCCGCTCGCCGAGCCATCCCTCGCGAAAATCCGCTATGTCACGCATCTGGCGCACCGGCGACATCCAGCCTTCCAGCAGTGGCGCCGCGAAACTCAGGATGTAGCGGCTGTTCTCGAAATCGTAGGCCACCCGGCCGCTGATGGCCTGGGTCAAATCCTGCCCGTGCGAAGGCTGCGCGGACTCATCGGTGATGAAATTCGCCGAGCCAAAGGCGCGCAGCAATCGCGCCATCATCAGTCCCGCCAACTCCGACGTGCCGTCACCGAGCGCCACCACGGTATGCGCTCCGGGACCGGAGCGGATTGCCTCGAGCCGGCTCTTGATCAGCGCAATCGCCTCCGCCCAGCTTATCTCACGCCATCGCGGAGCATTTGCGGCGCCCTCCCGCAGCATCGGACTGCGCACCCGGTCGGGGTTGTAGACCAGTTGCAGGATGGCTTGGCCCACCGGGCATAGTCCGCCGCGACTAGCGGGATCGAGCGGATTGCCCTTGACCGCGACCCCCCGTTCCGAGATCCGGCGCACCGTCATCGAGCACCGCTGCGGGCACATCCCGCACAGCGACACCACGGCGGATTCCGGCCCCGCCTGCGGAAACTCGTCCTCGCGGACCTCCAGTGCGCCGGAAACCGCGTGCGCTACGGCACCCGAGGCGACCGCGGCCGCGACCGTGCCGGCGCCGGCCAGCTTGAGGAAATCGCGCCGGGCAATCCCCCGCTGGTCGCCGTCGGGGCGCGGCAATGCGCTTTGCTTTTCCGTCGGGTGCTTCATTTGTGGCACGCGATGCAATCCTGCGAGGCGCGCTTTTGTTGATGGCAATTCATGCACCAATTCATCGACTGATTGACCACCGGGCGCAAAATCGGTTCGGCCATATTGCGCACGTCGCCGTGGCATTCCGCACAAGGGAGTTTCGCGACCGCGATGTGGCGGCGGTGCGGAAAAAAGACATAGTCAGGCTCGGTATATACTCGCTCCCACGGGATGTAGCCGGCGGCCGCGAACTGCTTGAGCTTGGCGAACTCCGGTTTCTTCGCCAGCTTCGCCGGCGGCATCCGTTTCACCATCTTGTGGCAATCCATGCAGGTGTCCACTTGGGGAAGCCCGGCAAACGTTCCCGTGGTGGCGGAGCTATAGGTATGACAGGTTTCGCATTTGATGCCGTCGGCGCCGGCAGTATGCTTGCGATGGTCGAAAGCAATGGGCTGCTGTTCCAGCGTTGGCGCCGCCCCGAACCAGGAAACCGTCGGGACCGTCCAGTCGCAGCCGCCCAACACCATCGCGGCGCCGCATAGCCCCAGCAGAATTGCCATGCTCCAAGGCGTCGCCCTCATATGATGGATGACCTCAAATGGATGACCTCAGTCCGAGAAACAAGGCAATGGGCGTGCCACAAGAATCCACACACGCAATTTGATAATCCTTGCGATGTCTTTCGCCTAATTGCCCGAGCATTGATCGGCGCGGTGATTCCAACCGATGCAGCCGCTAGTCCGAGGCCTCACCAGGCACAAGATTCCCGCACGATCTTCCAACCCCAGCCGAGGCTCATCGCTCCGTGCCTGCGTGGCACACCCGATGCTCTAAGTTGAAGCCCAGATCGCAGCGTCACTTTCCGCACAAGCTGCGGATATAGGCGACCAGACCTTTGATCTCGTTGTCCTCATAGGCGTCGCTGAACCCGGTCATCGCCTTGTTGAGGTTGGCCGCTGGGCCGCCCTCTTTGATAACCTTGAGGAGGACGTCGTCGCTGACCTTGCCCATCTTCGCGCAATCGGTCAGGTCTCCAACTTTCACCGATAGTTTCGCGGCTTTGGGTCCGTCGCCTTTGCCCGACTGGCCATGGCAGTCCGCGCACGACTCCTTATAATTATTGGCCGCGGCCTTCAGATCGACTTCGGCTGCGCGGACAACGGTTGGGATCAACGGCAGCGCTAGCATCACCGATACCACCGCCGAGGGCATCCAACTCCAGCTTTTCGATCGAATCTTCGCCCGTGAACTTTCTGACATGACGATTCTGCTCCTTGTTTTCTCTAAGGTTTCGCTTCGTTCCCAAATATGATGACGAAAGGCTACAAGTGTGTTCGCTCGATACACATTTTTGGAGACATGCGACGATAGGATCCCTCTCCAGTTGCGATTTTCCGCAATTACATTAGGGTCCCTTCATCCGTTTCTTTTAAGGCATCAGCAATATTTATTCCAAGGTATTTTGTCAACCGTAATCGGGCATCCCCGAGCCACCTGCTAAGATCGCCACGCGAGCCGACATTTGCCGGCCGCGCTGGTGTGTGCAGCCGTCGAAATCAGCGTAAGCTCTGCAACCAACTGCCCGCGCCACGTGCCCACGGCGCCGCGATGACCTTCCCTTACTTCGGCTTGCCGGCGTCGCCACCGCCGGCGCTTGTCACCTTGCGAAAGGGCTCGAGCAGATCGATTGGAAGGGGAAACACGGTGGTCGAATTGTGCTCGGTCGCGATCTCAGCGAGCGTCTGCAGGTAGCGAAGCTGGAGCGTGATCGGGCTTTTGCTCATGATTTCCGCTGCCTCGGCCAGGCGCTGCGCCGCCTGGAATTCGCCCTCGGCCGCGATCACCTTGGCGCGCCGCTCGCGCTCGGCCTCGGCCTGCGCGGCGATCGCGCGCTGCATGTCCTGCGGCAGGTCAATGTTCTTCAGCTCGACGAGCATGACCTTGATTCCCCACGGCTCGGTTTGGGCATCGACGATCGCCTGGATGCGCGCGTTGACTTTGTCGCGCTGGCTTAAGAGCTCGTCGAGTTCGGTCTGTCCGCCTACGGAGCGCAACGTGGTCTGCGCGAGCTGCATGGTGGCGAACAGGTAATTCGCCACCTCGGTGACCGCGCGCGACGGATCGATCACCCGGAAGTAGAGCACCGCGCTTACCTTGACGGTCACGTTGTCCTTGGTGATTACGTCCTGCGGTGGGATGTCGAGCGTGATCGTACGCAGATCGATCCGGACAATCCGCTCCACCACGGGGATCACGTAGATTATGCCCGGGCCGCGGTGCGGCGTGAGCCGCCCCAGGCGGAAGATTACGCCGCGCTGGTATTCGTTAAGGATTTTGACCCCGCTCAGAATGAAGACTGCGGCGATGAAAATGACTATGCCGGATGCCATCGCGATTCTCCTTGTGTGATAGCGACGTTAATGAGCGCCAATCCGAGCGCTATTTTCCAGTCCGAATAGATCTCGGCAGTTTCATCCCGAGGGAAACGTATACGGCGCGCAGGCGGCAGAAACAATCCTGCGCGCGCCGTGACGGGGAAATTTCGTAAACGTCGGTCATGGGCCTACTCGCTCCAAAAGGCGATCAGAGTGAGCACGAGCAGGAAAAAGCCGATGCCGACCGAAATAATCGCGATCAAGCGGGAGAAATTCGTGAGCCAACGGGGAGGCGGGTCGGTGCGCAACATTTCGAGGGCGCCGGACTTGCCAAGGCGCGAATAATCCAGGGGGCGCTCATGCTGGTACTCCTCGGCGGTCAGGCGGCCGGTAAATATCACAGGGTCGAGCGGAAATTTCTCAGGGCGCAGGTGGGAATTGAAGAAGTGGATGATAAAGATGAACCAGACGGCGAGCAGAGCTTCCTCGCCGTGAATCAGAAGCGCGATATTGAGGACGTAGCCGGGCACCAAGCGGGCAAAGAAAGGTCCGAACCACATCATGTAGCCGCTGGCGCCGATAATCGCCATTCCCCAGAACACCGCCCAATAGTCGAACTTCTCCCAGTACGCAAAGTGGTCGAATTTGGGCTGCGGCCCCATCCAAAGAAACCATTGCACCATCTTAAAAAGGTCCACGGCGTCCTTGGGCTGCGGGGTCATCGAGTTTGGCCCCCAAAAAACGCCCGGCTCCTTCTTTATGATCGCCCTGAAGAGGATCTCTCCAACATGGTAGAGGAAGCCGAGTGATATGAGCACCGCACAGAGCTTATGCAGAGATAGGACCGCGGTGAATCCGCCGGTGATTTCCGCCAGCCACCTTGCCCAACCCCGCTCGCTGAACCGCAGGGTCATTCCGGTGGCGGCAAGACCCAAAAAGGTTACGATCACCAAGCCGTGCAGGTAGCGCTGCCCCAGCGAGAAGCGAAAATAATAGCGGTCTGAATCGTTACTGTTCACCGCTCACTCCATCGTCCTTCCCCGGCGCCCCTATCAACGACCGCACAAGCCATAGCAACGTGTGCAGGCCGAAGAACAGGAAGACCCCCAAAAGCAGCAGGTTCATGAAGAGGGCCGAGTAATACAGGGCCGGGTTCCGCCGCCGGTCGTGCGAATTGGGATGCGGCTCGTAGCTGACAAAGCTCGCTGTTACGCCACCGTGGCACTTGCCGCAGGTGGCGGAGAGGTTGGCCCCCGCGATCTTGGACTTGGGATTGGAGGCCGGAAGAATTTCGTGAACGCCATGGCAACTCCAGCATCGCGCGGTGGCGATGAAGCCGAGCTCGGTCACCTGGCCGTGGAAAGTATCGCGGTAGCTGTGCAGCCTGTCCTTGTGACAGTTGCCGCAGGTAGCGACGGTTTTAACTTGCCAGTTCGCGGTGTCCACGTGGGCAATCTGATGCGTAGTATGGCAATCCGTGCATACCGGAGCATTCGCGCGCCCGGCAGTCATCGCCACGCCGTGCGCTCCGGCAAGATAATCGGCTTGGACGCCGGCATGGCACCCGCCACAGGTGGCAGGCACATTTTTACGGAAGGTCCGGCTCTTCGGGTCCTTTCTGCTGAGGATATCGTGCGCCCCATGGCAACTGCCGCAGGTGGCGGCCACCAAGAGCCCGTCAGTGGTCAGGGCGAAACCGTGAATCGAATCCATATAAAGCGCGTAGACGTCCGGAAAGCCATATTTTTTGGCAATCTCGGGGTCTCCGTGGCAGGAACCGCAGGTGCGCGGCAGGTTGAGCGGGTAGACTCGCGACTTCGGGTCAGTCCTAGTGCGTATGCCGTGAGGATTTCCGTGACAATTGAGGCAGGCCGGAAAGCGGCTCTTCTTCTCCCGCTCGGCAATTGCGTGAATGCTGTCGGCGAAGGCCGAAGTTTGGTTCGGGTGGCAGCCAGCGCAGGAAACCGGCCGGACCGGGTCGGGATGGGGAAAGGCATGGATGTCAGAATGGCAGGAGACACAACCCAGCTTCGAATGGACCGAGGGCTGGAATATCTCGGCATTGACGTACACGCTCACCGGCCTGGCCTGCAACTTGGCGCTGGCCCGCAGATTATGGCAGGACAGGCAATCGCTATCGCTGAGCGCCTTCGGCGGAGCAGCCTGCGCCATCGCAACTGCGGACAGCAGCATTGCCGCAATAGCGCACGCGGTGTGCCCGAGGCCGCTAACCATCCGCCCTGATCCGTGCGCCATTTATCCCTCCCACCTGCGCCGATGCGCTAGGCTCGTTGCCCGCGCTCTGCCGCCATCCCCCACGGCGGAAAGATCTTCATCAGGATCGCCAGCACGATAAACGGTAAGATCAGCAGCCCGATGGCTGTTAGCAGCCCGTCGATTCCTAACAGGTCCATCTTATACGTCGTCAAGCCCAGAAAGCTCTTCGAAAACATCTGGCCTCCAATGACGACATTCCAGCGGGTGCTGAAGATCCCTACCTGAATCAAGATCGCCGACACGAAGTACAGAAGTTTTCTCAGCTCCTCATCAACGCTGAGCACCTGTATTATCACGAGGATCACCAGCGGCACCAGCATCCCGAGAAGGACCTGAATCACCACCAGACTGACGAACAGTTTGTTGATGATCAGTGCGGACAGGATCTTGATTGATTCCTCGCTCTCGTAAAGACGGTGAATGAAATCGAGCATCTCGAGAGAAAAGTCGACGATGACCGCATAGAATAGGAACGAGGCCATCCTGTCGAGGCATTTCATGTCGATCTTCTCTCGCCGAAGCGGGATAATGACCATGTACAGGAGCACCACCAGCGCAATTCCTGACACGATGGCCGAGAACAAGAACACGATCGGCATCAATACGCTGCTCCACCATGGATTGGCCTTGATCGATCCGAAAATGAATCCCACATAGCCGTGGAGTAGAAAGGCAGACGGAATCCCGATCGCCGTGATGACCTTTACCGCCTTGCGATCGAATTCGACCGCCGCCTCGCTCGTATCCGTCGAGAACAGCGTGATCGCCTTGTGAATCCACTTCATCGGAAACTTTTCTCGCGCCGACCACACGATCAGATCCTTGCGATACGCAAACCAGATCTCCAGCAACAGAACCACCATCAGGTACCAGGCATAAACAAAACCGAACATGGCCATGGCCGAGGTCGGGTTCGGCGTCAGCAACACTTCGTAGGCCCGCTCCGGACGCCCGAGGTGCAAAAGGAGAGGCAGCGGCGCAATGAGCAGAAAGGACAACGCCGTTAGCAAGGCCAACCGGTACGTGGGTTGCACCTCCTTCACGTCGAACACCTCAACGAGGGACGCCAGGATGAAGGCTCCGGCCACGAGCCCCGTAAGGTACGGGTATAGGACGATGAGAATCGACCAGCGCAGCTCGATCTCATTCGGATAGATGTGGCCGGTTACTTGTTTCAGGAAGCTCGAGCATCTCGTTGGGGGGGGTCATCTCACTAACCCGTCCAGATTCGCGTAGAACACTTTCGGCTCCGTGTTCAGATGGGGCTTAAGCACGTGGATCATCTTCATGCGCTTGAACCAAGTAAGAGGGCTCGCGTAGCTGTTGAGATCGCCGAACACTCTCGCTTGCGTGGGGCACACTTCTACGCAGGCCGGTAGTAGTCCCTTGGTAATTCGATGGTAACAGAACGTGCATTTGTCGGCCGTCTTGGTATCCGGACGGAGATAGCGCGCGCCATAGGGACACGCCTGAATGCAGTATCCACATCCAATGCAGCGCTCCGCGTCGATGAGAATCACACCTTCCTCAGTGGAAAACGTCGCGCCCACTGGGCACACCTGCACGCAGGGCGGGTGGTCACACTGGTTACACAGCTTCGGCACGAAGAAGCTCCGCAGGATGTCCGACTCGTTGAGTATCGGCTCCGCAACCTGGTACCGCTCCAGCCCGACGTTCTGGACGGTTAGACTATCGTCTTGCTTGATGACGTAGCGCTCCACCCATGTGCGGAAGTAGAACGGCTCGCTCGAAACGCCATTCTCGGTTTTGCAGGCTTCCATGCATCGTCCACACCCGATGCACCTGTTGATATCGATCGCCATGCCGTAGCGTTTTTTCTCTTCCGGTCCGGCGTTCTCGATGGCGGCTCGGACCGAACCAGCCTGGGACAGTCCAAGGAATACCCCCGCCCGTAGGATGGTGACAGCCAGTGTTCTCAAGAAGGCTCTTCTATTCATCTGCCTGCCTCATCGGTATACCGCGGGCATGTGCTGATAATGGCACTGCCAGCACAGATATTTTTCGTGGTGAGACGCAAGATCGACCTTAAGTGTTCCGATGATCTTCGAGTCATTGCTATGGCATTGCCCGCAAAACTCGCGGTTGCTCGGCTTCGTGACCTGCACACTCAAAGGATCGACCTTGTGCTGCTCAGGAGCCGTGTGGCAGGTAGTGCATTCCAGGAGCGCGTGGGGAGACACGGCCTTCGCTCGCATAATGCTTTGATGGCAGGCCGTGCAAGTCGAAGGCGTTTGTGGAGGCTTCGGGTCGTGGGGGTTGTGGCAAGTGATGCAAGGCTTCATGGGGTTGTGAGCCACGGGATTGATCTGCGGGAAGCCCATGGGCCGGGAAGGATCGTAGGCGTGACAGAGAGGGCAAAAGTCTCGACTCTGGGGTATCTGCGGCTTCACCCCACTAGGATTGCGCACATGCGCTCTCGCCGGCCCGTGACAAGTCTCGCAGGACAGACTTCGATGGTAACCCGTCTTCTTCGTGTCGTCCTCTTGTCGTATGGCAGCCGCCGCATATCCTGGCACCGGCATACTTGACCTCTCGATGTCGTTCTCGCTCCGTTGCGGCCGCCCACTGCAACTTTTTATCCTTGAAGGACGGCGGCAGGGTTAGCCAGATCCACGAGAATGCTCCAATCAACAGAACGAATACGATTGCCAGCCTTACGATCTGTTCAGGAATCTTTGGTAACAAGCTTTTCATTGCCGCCCGATCTCTAGAGCACGCCCCCGGTGTGACAAGTGCTGCAGGAGTAGCCTACATCTTTCAGATCAACTGGATGCTTGAACTCGGCGACACTGGTGGGAGTTGCAAGGACCGTGTGACAGGATTCGCATTCCTGGGGTATCACCCGGCCATCAGCGCTGACGTGCTGCCCGTCGTGACAGCGGAAGCATCCCGGGTAATACAGGTGGCCGATGTTATCGGGATGCGTGCGCCAGTCAACCTGCATATACGGAAAGATGTTGTTCTTGTAGATCTCCTGCACGGCCGCGATGGCAGCTTTGATTTGCGGCCATCTCGCTGACATAAATCTGGGGATAGCGATTGCGGTAAAAGACATCGAGGGCGGTTGCGATTCCATCGGTCGCCTGTTCCGGCGAGCTGTACCGCTTGATCAGGGCCTTGACCGCCTGCCTCTTCAAGTAGGGAAGCGTAGGGTCCATCTGGCCCGCATCGAACGCCTCATCGACCGCCTGATCGGGCGGGCGAAACTTATGTGACGGGCGGGCGTGGCAGCTCACGCAATCCATCGTTTGCATGGGGATCTCCGCGATCTGCTTTGGGGTCAGCGAACTGTCCTTGGCGAGGTATTCCGTGGTCCTTCCGTCAGGGGTTCTTACTTTTACCCAGGGAATCACCTGGGACTGCTTGTCAGTAGCCGCGAACCATACTTCGTTGGCGATGTTCATGTGCCAGTGGATTCCGGTGGCGCGGCCGAACTCGGCAGTTCCTCCTCCCGTCTTGATCAGCATCTGGATGTGCATGGGCGTGTTCTTCTCGTCGTAGGAATAATGCGGGAAGACCTTGAGCTGTGCGCCGTAGAACTTCAGCGGCCAATGGCATTGCTCGCAGGCTCCCTGAACCGGGCGCAAATCCTTGATGGGGGTTTCAATCGGCCTGGGGTACTTGTTGAACATTACCGAATAGACCTGATAGACGCCCGATAGTTTGGAGCGAACAAACAAAGTGGCGCCGGGTCCGACGTGGCAGCCCGCGCATGCGACCCGCGCGTGCGGCGAATCCAGGTAGGCGACGAATTCCGGCTTCATCGGGACGTGACAGGTCTGGCCGCAAAACGTCGCCGAGTCCGTGAACTGGTAGCCTTGGTAGCTTGCCACCATGCTCAGAGCCGCGAAAAACAGCGAAAAGCCTACCGCGCCGAGAAAGCCGCGGCGAACCGAAGCCTCGTTGAGATCGAGCTTGGGAAAGGGCGGCAACTCGCCCGGCAAAAACTTCCGGCGCCGCCGCCGTTCGAGCAGCATACCGGCCGGAACGAGCAACAGGCCCAATATCATGACGGCCGGACCGATCAGGTAGGCAAAAATGCCGACGTAGGGGTTCAACTGCACCCCCAACAGCGTCATGCCAGCCAAGGAAAGTATGTTCGCCAAGACGATGACGGCGATGATCAGGCCGGCGATGCTCAGCCGGTTGCGAGCCAGGCTTGGCAATTGGCGCTCGGCTTCGGCGCCAGTTTGCTGTGCCTCGCGCTCCGGTCCCGGCGCGCCCGGCTCATCTCCGCTCGTTTGCATATTTCTCCTGCGTTGCTTGCTCCCTGGACTCTGGGGAAACACCGCCCGGTTTCCGGGCGGCGAGCGGTCCGATCCCGCGATCGGATCCGCTCGTCTTGGCTCGCTCCCTGGTGACGTTCAGGCCGGTTACCAGTGCGACGCCTTTCATTTGGCCGCTCTGGGTGATCACAGCGAGTGCGAGCACAATACTCGGCCTTACCGGCCGGCGAACTGCCAGCCAGCCGCCTCCTGAGCCTGCTCGCTTTCAACCCAGCGCGCCGAGGCTCATTCTAGAGCCTGGCGCGCACCGCTACTTTTTGCACAAGGTTCTGACGTACGCAACCAGCGCCTTGATCTCGTCGTCCTCCATCGCATCACCATAGGGCGTCATGAACTTGCTCTTGCCCACCGACGCGCCGCCCTCCTTCAGCTCCTTGAACATGGCGTCGTCGGTAACCTTGGCCATCTTGGCGCAATTGGACAAATCTCCGATGGCGACCAGCTTGCCTTCCTTGTCCTTCAGTTCGGCCGCTTTCGGGCCGTCGCCCTTGCCGGCCGGGCCGTGACACTTCGCGCACGTATCCGAGTAACTGCTTGCGGCGGCCGTGAGGTCGGCGGCGCGGGCGGTAGTTGAGATCAACGCCAGCGCTGCAACCGCCGGTATGGCCGACGCGGTCCAAATCCACAGTCTCGATCGAATCTCCGTTCTCAAACTCTTCGACATGGCTCCTCCTATTCCTTCCGTTGCTTTCCCGGCGCTTGTTTAAAGGGGTTGCGCCGCGGCGGAAGACGGTCACTCGCTGCTTGTCCCGGCCTTCGCTGTGCGTACCCTTAGCAGCATTGGCTCAAAATTGGTATTTCAGCGTATTATTTGTTCCGGCCTCCCGGTGTGATATTGTTCCCAGTCTTCCCCTAAAATTGGTACTTCAGGATATTATTTATCGCGGTGCGGTCGTTGTCGGCACCGGTTCTGTCGACTGTGCGTGCCATACCAGACTTTGCTTAAAATTTGTATTTCAGGGTTATGAATCCGACATTGGCGTTGTAGGAACCCAAGTCGGTGTTGCCAAGAAATGTCGAGTAGTTTTGCCAGCCGTGCCGCTCCCGGCATGTAATTCCCCATGTTGTCCACCATGAAATTTTTTTCGCTGGAGCAGCTGAAGTAGTAGCCGACGTTGATCGCGACGTTGTCGCGCAAATCGTACTCGTACTGAATCATCAACTCGTGGAAGTCGCTGCCGGTATTGGGGTAGTTGATCGCCTCCGACGCCGTCCCGGCCGCGGTAGCTCCCGCTTGGTGGGTGCGGTTGTTGCCATCCGTGTACGTGTACTGGAGTTTCAGATGCGACGGCCGCGGCAGGATGCGATTGTGCGGTATCGCGATGTCCATGCCGAGGTCGATATTGTTGCCCTGGTTGCGGCCGCCGGCCGTCCAAACCCACGTTTTTCCCTTCGGGGGTACGGGCGATGGGCATTTGGGAGGGCAGGCGTCAACCGTGCCGCCGTAAAGCGACCGCAGGTTCCAATCATACGCCTGCCATCCGTAGTCGCTAAAAAGGTGCACGGCTGGCAGCGGATCCCAACTGGCCCCCACCGACGGCGAATAACTCGAAGTGTGCTGCAGGCCGAAGTCGGTGGAGGGGTAGTTATAGTCGTCGTAATTGAAGGCGGTGAACAGCGTAAGTTTTTCGATCGGCTGCGCGGAGGCATACAGCGAAGTCTGGTTCACATCGAGCGTGGCCTCGTCAAACCGCCGCATCTCCTGAACCTCCTCGATCCCTCCCGGGGTCCCGCCAAGCACCTCGACCAGGTCAGCGCGGTTGTTGTTGTATCCCGGCGAGTCGCGGTGTGCGTGCTGGTAATCCGCCCGGAAAGTCAGCCACGGGTATGGGTTCCAATCGAGCGCGGGTCCGTAGCTGGTTTGATCCTGCTGTAGCACCTCCAGCCCGTCGTTGTGGTTGGTCTGCCACTTGAAAGTAAAGTGCGCGGCGAGAGTATCAGTCACGCGGTAGGTTGGCTCGAGGCTGACGTCCTGCTCCGCGAATGCAAAGGGATAAGCGCTGAAAGGCATCTGCGCGTCCGACACGTCATTCAGCGACTTAACGCCTTTGAAGGTGATCGCCGGCGTCTGGTTGTCATAATCGAAATAGGAATAGGTCGCCTTTAGATCCAGCCGTTCGATCGGATTGCTGTCGATCGCGAGGTTGGCGAAGAAAGGACGCACGTCGCCGCCGAGGCTATTGGGCGCTCCGACCGAACTTAATGACTGCTTATAGAGGCTGTTGGCCGTAAGCGGAATAAAGGGAGCGTTCTGGAGCCAGAATCCGTACTCGAGGCTGCCCATCACGTGCGTGTTGAATGGAAGCTGACCTGCTCCGTTCACGATGAAGTTGTGAGCTTGGTTGTTCGGGTACATGGCTGCCCGTCCCTGGCAGGGGCCGGTAAGCGAGGTGGGAGTGAAGATGGTGGAATCAACGCATTTGCTGCCTACTCCGGTAGTATTGAGGGGGTTGTCCCAGGTAAGGGTGCTGTAGTCATCGACGAAGAAGGATCCCTGGTACTGGAAACCCACCAGCCATCCGTTTTTCGCGTATTCCATGCCTGTGCCGAAGTTATAGGTGTAGTACTGGATTGGCGCCCAGAGTTCGTTCACTTTGTAACTACCCGGGCTGATGCCAAACATAAAGCTGCCCCCGAAAGGCTGTTGGCCGGTCGGGTTCTGGTAATTCATGTTCGCACTGAAGCTCAGCGACGGCGTCGGCGTATAGTGCACGTTGATGTCCGCGACACCTTCGAGCAGGCTCATGTCGAACGGTTTGTCGTTCTTTTCTAGCCAGGATTGGAGACCGGCGCCGCCGGAAGTGGGCTTCGAGGATAGGGTGAAGTCGCCGCCATTTTCGTCGTACGCCGTGCTCGCGACGTTGCTGAAGGCGTGTGGAATCTCGAAGAATTTTGCCTGAACATCGAGCAGACCGTACTCGCCGAAGCGCAGCGAGTACATCTGGTTTTTTTGTGCGACGTTGACGGCGTCGAACTGGACGTAATAGTTCTCCGCCTTGTCGCCCAGGATCAACTGGAGTTTCGGGACGATGAACTGCTGCGCCAGATCGCGGTACTCCTGATACTTCGCGAGGTCGTTATAGGGGACAGGCTGGGGAATGGCGCCGGCCTCGACCGAACCATCCGCCGTGAATTGCCCGAGATCGACCTGTGCCAGTGCCGGCGACAGCATCGACAGCACCAGCACCATCGTTCCACATCCGGCTAACAACCGCTTCAGGTTCATGACGTTTCCTCCCGGGCCGGCTGCAAAACGCGGTACGGCCCAGCGATGGCGTGTCTTCTCTGCCTCCCGCTTCAGCGCGTGAAATATCTCCCGCCCGGCGAGTTGGAGCCATGTATCTGCGAATGGCAATTGGCGCATTGCTGATTGATCACGAAGATTTGTCCCCTCGCGTGAGGCTCACTTGGATGTATACCCCCGATGTGGCAGCGCTGGCATAGCACCGGCATGTTGATCACCAGCATGTGCTGGTTGATGCTGCCGTGCGGGACATGGCAATTGAGGCAGTTCATCGCCACCGGTGCGTGCATCCAGAGGAACGGTCCGCGCTTTTCGGCATGACAGCGGTAACAGACCTCATTGACCATCGCCGCCCGCAATTGCTTCTGATAGGGTCCGCCATGCGGATTGTGGCAGTCGCTGCATGTCATCAACCCCTCGCGCAGCGGCATGTGCGACGGCAAATTGATCTGCATCTTTTTGTCGAGATGGCAGCGCAGGCAAACCTGGGTTTCGGGGCGCGTCACCATGAACGGATTGATGAATTCCGTGCCAAGCGGTGACTTCTTGAGTTGCGGCTGTGGCAGCGCGCTCGCCGTGACCGGACACATCACCGCGTGGCAATCGACGCATCGGATGCCGCGCGAGGCGTGGGTGCTGGCCCGCCAGAACGCGCGCTCGCCTCTTTGATGGCATTCGAGGCAGCGGTCGTTCTCAATCTTGATGTCCGTGAAGGAGGTCTCGCGAAAACTCAGAAATCCCGGCGCCGGCTTGCCCGGATGGCGTATGTGCTCGCGGCCGGGACCATGACAGGTCTGGCACGAGAGGCCTTCCTGCTCGTCGCGCGGGCGGCCCATCATAATATGGCCCATCATTGTCTGCCGGAAGGTCTTGACCTGCACCTCATGGCAACTGGTGCAGGTGTCATTATGGACGTAGCCGGGCGGCAGGGTGGTCGCCGATGCCGTGGCTTGGGAAGGAAGGGTGCCTTGCGCGCCGATCGGGGCCGATGAAATCAGGGAGGCGATTTCAAACGCGAGCAGCGCCACAAAAAGACCTGCCCAAAACTTTCGTGCACTGCGTTCCCCCTCCATCCTGGCGTCCTCCATTTAGGGTGCCTGCGGTTGGCAAAAGCGCCCGTTCAGCAGCTTACCGCCGACGGTTCCACATGCTCCTCACAACGACGAGCGCGGTCGATACTGTCGATTGACGTGCCTGGCTTCCGGTCCGCCCTCGTCCCGATCGTCTCCAAGCTCGCATTGCCTTTTGAATACAGGCTTCGGGACAGGGATTTTATACCACCGGTCACAATTTCCCCGATCGCATTTGACTCTCTGATTTCAAGTCGCCTTGTAGTCCAAACGGCCTCCCAGCGCGACGGGCTCGATCCGCCCGATCGCGACGCCTATGAGCCCGTGCCCGTCAGGCTCACGTTGTGCGGGCTTAGCAGGTCGGGGCTCGCCGTGACGCTGAGCGTCGCCGTGCGCGCCCCACCGGCCGCCGGCGTGAACGTCACGATGTAGGTGCGGCTCGGCTTGGCCCCCAGCGCCGCCGCGCACGTCCCGCCCGACAGGAAAGCCGGTCGCTAAAGCCAAACGTCTGTCTCTGCCGCTCTATTTTTTCTTGGCGGCCTTCGCCTTCCCGGTTCCCGACAGGGGCACGGACTGTGGCGAGCCGATCACGTTGTCAGAAATCTTCAGGCTGCCACTCTGCAGCTTCGTGTCCGGCGGCGTGAAGGTCACCGATGCCTTGCAACTCTTGCCGGGCTTGAGCGTTTTGCATTCCGACGTCACCGTGAACACGGACGGCGACGCGCTCTCGCTCTCGATGTTCACCGCCAAGTTCACCGCCAAACCTGTTTTCTTGCTGCCCGCGTTCTTGATCGTGACAGTCTTGGCCTTGCTGGTATTCCCAACTGTCACCGATCCGAATGCCAGCGAAGCGGGGCTGAACGTCAGCTTCTCCGAGATCGGAGTCGGCGTGGCAGTCGGGGTTTGAGTTGCCGTTGGAGTCGCGGTCGCAGTTGCCGCTGGATCAGTTGCGGTTGCTGTCGCTGTCGGGGTGGCGGTGCGGGTGGCAGTGGCGGTTGGTGTCGGCGCGGTCGGGGTGGCTGGCTGGATGGCGATGAACTGAGGCTCAGCCAGTTCTGTGAGCGGACCGCTGATGGTGACGATGGGGGCGACGTTACCGGTGCTCCCCGCCGAATAAACAAACACGCTGGGGAAAATGGGTGCGGGGTAGGCCTCGGGGTTGCCGAGGTCCGCCACATCAATGTTGTTGCTGGAATCCAACGTGATGCCGTATGGGCTGATGAGACCGGTGGCGAGGCCGCTGATGGTGGCGATGGGGGCCGCGCTAATGGCGCAAGGACTCGCAGAAGTGCACGTCGGACTTAACGGCGAATAGACAAACACGCTGGCGGCGCCCTCGTCCGCGACATAGATGTTGCCGCTGGAATCCAACGCGATGCCTATTGGGTAGCACAACGGCAGGCCATTGATGGTGGCGATGGGGGCGACATTGCCGGTGCTCCCGGCCGCATAGACATACACGCCCTCGGTGCCATCGCAAGATTCGTCATCACCGTCGTCCGCCACATAGATGTTGCGCTTGGGATCCAGCGCGATGCCTTCCGGGGTGTCCAGGAGGGTCTCGCCACCGGTGATGGTGGTGGTGGGGGCGACGTTGCCGTTGCTCCCCGCCGGATAGACAAACACGCTGGTGGCGCCTTCATCCGCTACATAGATTTTGCCGGTGGAATCCACCACGATGCCTTGTGGGTAGGTCAGGCCGGTGTTGGTCCCGCTGATGGTGGCAGTGGGAGCGGCATTGGCGTTGCTCAGGGCGGCATAGACAAACACGCTGCCGGGGCCGTCGCCGCCGGGTCCGCCAGGTCCGTCATCCACCACATAGATTTTGCCGCTGGAATCCAGCGCGATGCCTTGCGGCCATCCTAGGCCGGTGGTCACGGTCGAGCCGATGGTGGGGATGGGAGCGACATTGCCGTGGCTCCCCGCCTGATAGAGAAACACGCTATTGGCGCTGTTGTCCGCCACATAGATGTCGTTGCTGGAATCCAGCGCGATGCCTTCCGGGCTGATCAGGCCGGTCTTGCTCCCGCTGATGGTGATGAGGGGCGTCACGTTGGGATAATTGGGCGTGCTGGGAAGGCTGGCCAGGGAAGGATAGGCAAACACGGCGGGGACGAACGCGTCCGCCACATAGATTTTGCTCCGGGAATCCAACCCGATGCCGTATGGAGCGCTCAGTCCGGTGGCGGGCCCGCTGATGGTGGCGGTGGGGGGGCGTTGCCGGTGCTCCCCGCCGCATAGACAAACACGCTGGCGGCGTTTGCATCCGCCACATAGATGTTGAGGCTGGAATCCAGCGTGATGCCTTCCGGGCCGCTCAGGCCGGTGTTGTTCCCGGTGATGGTGTCGGTGGGGGCGATGTTGCCGGTGCTCCCCGCCGCATAGACAAACACGCTGGCGGCGCTTTCATCCGCCACATATATGTTGTCGCTGGAATCCAGCGCGATGCCTTGTGGGTCGCTCAGGAGGGTGTTGCTCCCGCTGATGATTGCGGTGGGGGCGACGTTGAGCGGCCCGGTGCTCTTTCCCAGCGGCGCATAGACCGTCACGCTGGGGGTGCCTGCATTCGCCACATAGATTTTGCCGCTGGAATCCAGCGCGATGCCTGCTGGGTCGCTCAGGAGGGTATTGCTCCCGCCGATGACTGCGATGGGAGCGGCGTCGTTTTTGCTCCCCTCGGCGTAAATGGTGATGGCGTTGGTGCAGGCGTTGGTGGCGTAAATGTTTCCACTCGCGTCAAGGGCCACAAATTGCGGTCCGGAAAGGCCGGTAGGGGCGGGGGTCAGCGGGGACACGTCGCCGCTGATCGCGGCGGAATAAGCCGTGACGGCGTAGGAGCAAACGTCCGTAACCAAGAGGGTCGGGGTCGGGCCCGCGCTATAGGCGCGGCCTGAAGAACGATGAAGGCCGACAATCGCCAACGCGACCGCACAAAAGATCGCGATCACGCCGATCCGTACTTTTCCTGCGTACTTGTTCATTTGCTTCTCCCCCATGTTGACGAGGAAAAGAACTATCCCTTATGTGAGGTATAGAACTTTAGATGTCGCAACGTCATATCGCCGCCATTCCTCTGAATGAAGTCCGGGCGGCGTTGCCGAGGAACAGTGATTGAGGCGACGCCACCGTCCATGGCGTGAGCTGATCATTGCCAATATCGTTCTCGCCAATGCCCTGCCACTTTTGACTCGGCAGGCTGAGGTGTGAGGGAAATTTCATCGCGACTTCCCGGCAGCAGTGCTCTTCGCCATTTCATTTGAATCTATCCGCGCCAACAGCATATCGATCCTGGTGCGAGCAGCCTCTCCAGGTGCAAGAGGGCGCGCACGCGACAGTGCCTCACGTGCATTGGGGTTGTCATTGAGCATCAAGTACGCCACCGCAAGGTTAAACTGAGCGGGAAAGAACCCCGGATCGAGCGCGAGCGCCGTATCGTAGCGTGCAATCGCCTCGTGCGAGTTGTGCTGGGCCATGTACATCGTGCCGAGGTCGGTAACTACCTGCACGTCTCTCGGTTTAAGGCGCAGGTAGTGCTGGTACGCCGCGATCGCTTTGTCGAATCGTCGTTGATCGAAACATACGTTTCCGAGCCCGCGCAGGGCGTCGAGATTGTCGGGGTCGAGTTCGAGCACGTGAGCGAACGCTTCACGCGCCTTGTCATAGTTCGCGGGGTCGAATGGCCCGGACCGGAAGGCCACGTCGCCGAAGCGGTTCCAAACCGCGATGTCCTTGGGACGGGCCTGGGCCTGTTTCTCCGCCTTGGCGATAAGCGTGCTGGCGGCGTGGGCCTCGCCACGAGCCATCGGATGCCCTGCCGGTAAAGAGGGCGTCGAACGTCCGGGCGGCATGATGCCAGATGCTTCTGCGTTCAAAGTCGGTGCACGCCCCTGGATAGTTGGCTGCATGGCAACTTGCGAACGGTCGTGTCTGCCGGCAGCCATAAACGACCACGCCAGGACTCCGCCAAGCAAAAACGCGCCACTGACTGCGGCAATCCATGGAACTGAGAACCCACCACGACGCGGCCGTGTGTCGCTTGGCTGCCGCAATTCGTCCGCGCCTGCCGCATCGACGCGATTGCCGCACTCAGCGCAGAACTTCGCGCCCGCCGGGAACGGTGTCTCGCATTCTGAGCAATGGGCCATCGGTGCCTCGTCGCCCTACGGCAGCGCCGTACCATCCTGCGACGAGCGCCCCACTTCCATGCTCCCGGTCGCGCTAAACTTGCCGGTCTTGGGATTGAACAGCTCAGCCGTGCTGAGCGTGTTGCCCCCGTTGTTGATCCCGCCGGCGATCAGGACATAGCCCTTCTTGGGTCCCGAGGTAATCAGCACAGCCGTATGAAGCGCGCGAGCGGTGGTCATGGTGCCAACCGCCGTGAAGGTTGCGGCAACAGGATTGTACACCTCGGCGGTCGCCAGCACGGTTCCGGCTCCGTCTTCGCCGCCGGTGATAAGGATGTTCCCGGTACTAAGCTGGGTCGCGGTATGCAGGTAGCGGGCATGGGTCATGCTGCCGGTTGCGGCAAAAGTGCCGCCAGTGTAAAGCTCGGCGGTCGCCAGCACGTTGCCCGCAGCGTCGAGGCCGCCGGCGATCAGCACACTGCCATTCGTTAACAGCGTTGCGGTGTGGTTTTCGCGGCTGTCGGTCATGGTGCCGGTCGCGGTAAAGCCGGTTGACCAAGCGTATATCTCCGCCGTGTTAACGATCGAACCATCGTTGCCGCCTGCGATCAGCACGCTGCCATTCTGTAACAGCGTTGCGGTGTCGAGGAAGCGGGCATCGGTCAGCGTGTTTTTGCAGTAGCCGGTAGTGGGCGAGACTCCTCCAAGCCCTGAGCAGTCGAATTTGCCGGTCGCCGAATTGTACATATCCGCGGTATTGACGATGTTTCCGGTTTGGTCCTCTCCGCCGGTGATTAGAACATAGCCATTCGAGAGCAGGGTGGTGGTATGCGCGAAACAATGGGCGTCGGTCATGCTGCCGGTTGCGGTAAACTTGCCGGTTGACGAACTGTAAATCGCCGCGGAGTTGAGGCATGTCACGCCGACGCCGTTGCCGCCTGCAATCAGCACCCCGCCGCTTCGTAGCGGCGCCACCGACGCGTTGAAACGGGCCTGCGCTAAGGTGTTCTTGCACGCTCCGGTAGCAGAATTTACTCCTCCTAAAAACTTGCAGGAGAAGGCTGCAGTCTTAAAGTTGTAAAACTCCGCAGTGGCCATCGGGCCATTGAACTGATCCAAGCCTCCCGCAAGCAGCATGCCGGGGTCGCTCAAGGCAGCTTGCGCGCCTGCCGCAGGCAGCACCGCAAGGAGGCCAAAAAACAACAGCGGCAACAACCACATGGCAGGCGCCCGATTGCGCTTACTTCGCTTCGACGCTCCAGTCATCATGGCCTTACGACCGCGGTCTTCAGCCGCGCCCCTTCCTCATAGCTGGTTTCTTTATAACTGGCTTCTTTAACGTTCGCTGGCCCGTAAACCGCCTGTATCTCGCGCCATAGCGCGAGCTGGTCGGAGGTCCCGTTCAGTTCATGTGCTGATATCGCGGCCGTCTCGGTCGAAAACGGCGGCAGGCTCCACCAGTCGCTGTGTTGGCCGGTCATGAAAGGGATATAAGCCAGAGCGGAGGCTGCGGTGAACCCCGAATGGCAGGTGTATCCAGGTAGGGAACCCTGTGCGCCGCACGAGTACGGTAAGTTTTCGGCGACCTTCCAGTCATGGAATCGCTCTAAGAGCGAGTCCACAACACCGTTCAAATAAGGGGCCATGTGACAATCGATACACGATACACCGGCAGCGTACATCACCTGAAAGACCGAATTCGACGGCGCGTTGTGCGGATCCTGTTCGTGACAGGTCAGGCAGAATTGGCTTTCCTGACCCGGCAGTATCGGAATCCACGAGGCTGCCAGCGCCGGATTCGCGCCGCGGATGAGCGTAGACGTTGCGCAACTGAATTCCCCAGCGGGATATCGCGCACAGATCGCTGTATCGAGGCTGGTGCTCGAATGGCACGCGCTGCACCACACGCCCGTAAAGCCTACAGCACTTGCGGCGATCGTGCCTGTAGCAGTGCTCAAAACTGTGACTGGGTCGAGCACGGAGCCGTTGTAGGTCACCCCGCTCGTCCTGGTAGTATCTCCGAGAGTGCCGCCATAACAGGTGGCAAGGCTACTGGTAGCAGCTGTGAACTGAATTTGCGCCGTGAAGTCGGAGCCCAACGGCGGAGGCTGGACATAGGTCACTGTCCATCCCCCTATGGCCGGGGGTGGGAGCGAGGTTTCAGTGTTGTTGTAGCCAGTGCAGGCCACAGGAGGCGTGGCAGCCGTCGCGGTGCCAGTGATGAAAATGATGTCACCGACTCCGATGTCCGTAACCGGAACTCCTGGCGCCGAGAACGTCACTGTCGCCGTCGTGCCCGATTCCGAAATTGATGCGATCGGGAACACGCTGGCCTGAAGCGGCGAGTGGCAGTTGGCGCAGAAAGTATTGTCGTTCTCGCCGTATGGCCCGGGGGGCTGTGTCCAGCCGTAATAGATCGCCGTACTTGACCAGCCGTTCTCTGACTGGGAGTGCCGCGAATCCCACCAACCATGGCCCGTTCGCTCCCACTGGTTGGGGCAAGTGCCTGTCCCTACCCCTGTACAGCACGGTAATGGAGTTCCACTACCCATACACCCACTGTTGCCAAACTGAACACCGGCGGCGCGCGACGTGTGGTCATCTGCGTCCCCAAAGTGGCAGGACATACACGTAACGCCGGCGTAATTATAGTCGGGACGGTCCAGGTACGTGGGGGCGGGGCCTGAGTTTGCGCATAAACCCTGAGCATTCCACGCGAGCAGCAACGCACAGAGGATCGCAGCGATCCGAACCAGTCTCGGGATTGGCAACTGCCCGTAGAGCCCAGCCGGACGGGCAAAAGCCTCCGGAGGTAGCTGCGTTGGTCGCCTCGATGTGGCGGGGTTGATATTCATCATCTTCCTACTGCGCTCACATGGCGTCAATTTTCGATATCTCTCGTTCTAGAACCTTGTACTCCACCAGCGTAGGCGCCCCGTGCGCCGGCACCATTGCGGCCTGCACCTCCCCGTTGAACGGCGGCAGGGTCCACCAATCGGTGTGCTGCTCTTTAATGTACGGGATGAGGTTCTGCGCGTCGGTTACCGTGAACGTGGAATATGAGCTGTTATGACAATTCGACACTGATCCTACCGCGCCGCAGGAGTAAGGAAGGTCCGCGCCAACGTTCCAGTCGTGAAACACTTCCTCGAGCACCGGCAGGCCGGTGCTGCCGCCGCCGATGGACTGGTATTCCGACATGTGGCAATCCCTGCAACGGACAGGACCACCGCCAGGGATCAGATGATTGTGCGTGGTCGTCATCATAGCCCACATGGCCGCGTTGTCAGTGTTGTGACGCTGCTCATGGCAGTTGAGGCAGAGCAGGTCTTCCTTCGAGGTGCCATCGGCGTTCGTTCCGCTGCTCAGAGTCTGATAGGAGGCAGGATTGTTGTAGCCCTTCCAGAGATAGATTGCGATCGCCCCGCCATCTATGGCACTCGGATTCAACGCGCCGATCTGCGCGGTGATGTTGTCAGGAGGATGACACGTTGCACAGGTTACAGCTTGGAATCGCTGCTGCGGAACAGGGCCGGCATTGACAACGGCTCCATTGTTGAAGCTTGCGCTCGCGGAAGCTTGAAGGGGCGAATGACACTTTGCGCAAAACCCGTTCTCGGTCGACGCATAATCGGACTGCGCGTGCCGCGAGGCGAACCATCCGCTGCCCGTCAATTGCCACATGTCGCCGCAGGTGCCTGTCCCTTTCCCTGTACAGCACGCATATGGCTCTCCAAAAAGTACGCTGCCGCCGGGGCCGGTCGTGCACGAAGCGTTGACAGCGGCGGCGTTCTGAAGCCAAACGCCCAATACACGCGAAGTGTGGTCGAGGGCAGGTAAGAACCCTTCCGCCTCCGATATATAATGGCACCCGGCGCACGTCTCGGCCGCCGCATAGTCGTAGGTCGGCGGCGTCAGCTCGGTGGGGAGCAAAGGATAGAGTATGCCCGGCGCGACCGTAGGCACGCCCTCGGGCGACGTCGCTGGCGCCCCCCAACTGCCCTCCAGCGCCCACGCCGGCGCTGCGAGCAGCAGCACTACCAGCGCACCCGACATCAACGAAAGCATTCGCCCACCTATCTGCTGTCGACTCATCTGGCTAACCAGTGTCATGGGGTACCTGCCGTTGGCAAAACGCCCGTTTAGCGGCTTACCGCCGGGTTACACATGCTCCTCACAACGACGAAGTGTCCCAAAAAATGTATCCGATGTATCCAAAAGGCAACGCGATCGCATCCAAAAGAACCATTATCATTTTCGGGTCCCGAGAAAATTGCTCTCATTAAGATTTCTAAAGTCATGAATATTTCTTAAAAAAAAAAGAGATCAATATTTCTCAAAATTTCTCAAAAAATCGCCTTTCCAACTAAAGCAAACTTTATACCGTCGTGCTGGATGCTGGATTTTTGAATCCTGCTTTTAGACCCGCACCAACACAGTGGAATGAATCCCTGGCAGTGATGACTGAGTGTCCTGATGGCGATGACTGAGTGTCGGCCGTGAGCAGGAATCCCGATCAGTACGCGACGCCGCCCGATCCGACGAATCCGATCGTAGGCGAGCGTGACCCAATGATTCGCGATGTAACCGATCTCCGAGGCGTTATCGGCGAGAAAGGCAACCGTCGCTGATATAATTGGCTTGCAGCACAACGTAGGAGAAATTGAGGTACGCGGACAGCGCTTTGCGTTCGTAGGTCAGGCTGAAGTCGGAGCCCCGCGCCCGGCTCTTGCGATAGTTGAGCGGCGCGGTCGCCACAGAGTCTGCAAGTTGCGCGAGGTCGAGCTGCCAGTCGTGACTCTGATTATCATTCAGAGAATATTCTTCAACTTTGCTGACTGCGCAGCGCGCTATCTACCACGAAATCGAACTGCGTTGTCTCGCCTGCGCCCCTCTTGTCAGGGATGCGGCTGGCTACGGCGTAACAGAAAAATGCCCAACGCCGTCAGAGCAAAAATCGCGGAGAGCGCCAGCAGGACCCTTAGAACGAAGGCCACAATTCGCACGCTGCGAGGAGGTCGCGGGCGGCATCCGAACCACGGTGGATGGGGCTGAGGCCAACCCACGGGAGCCTGCCCCATCATCGGACCAGCGGCGGGGGTCGCTATCGCGGCTGGCGAAGCGTCCATCGACGACGATGTCTGCGCCCAGCTGAGCGCGGCCAGCAACAGCAAAAGTGGCAGGACGAGTATTGTTACCCGCATCATGAGCCCATTCTATTTATTCTCTCGGAATCCGCAAGGCCGCGGCGCATTTGGTCATGCCGTTGATTGCAGATGTATTCACGGCGCGGGCGCCGACAGCCGGGTAATCGAGCGCAAATACACGAACAGGGCGCCCGAGAACAGCACGATGTCTAGTCCGAGCTCCACCCACATTCTCGGTCGCGATGGCGTGCCGATCCCGAAGCAGCCGCAGTCGAGCGTGAGACCTCGAAGCAGCGCGGACAACAGCGCCGTGAAAAACATTACAGAAATGACAACGAGCGCGAGCGCTCCGACTCGTCTGGTCGGCGGCGCGAGCAGCAAGAGGCCGCATGCGATCTCGAATGGCGGCAGACCGAGCGCCAGCAGGTTGATGAACACCGCTGGCAGGATCGCGAACGCCGCGGTGCTATCTGCGAACTGCAGCGGGTCGCGGATCTTGTCGCTGCCCGCGTAAATGAATAGGGCAGCCACGGCTATGCTGACCGCGAGCACCACATAGTACCGACGCGAATTGTCGGCAGGCATCATCGTGCGCTCCCTGTAGATGCCGGCAGCCCAGCCGCAGACCATGCATCCCACCCGCCGGTGAAGACGCTGACGTTGCTAAAGCCGAGACTCAGCAACGCGTTTGCAACGAGGCGGCTGTCATGACATTCGCCGCCCGCGCAGTACACGATGATCGGCTTGTCAGTGGCGGCTTTTAGCGAGGGAGATAGATGCTGGTAATCTCGCGCGAAGTCATCTCGCGGGAGACTCAACGCTCCCGGGACGTGTCCCTGTTCGAAGAACACGGACGGCCGGGCATCAAGGATGAGTGCACTTTTGCGCTCGACGGCTGAACGGAATTGATCAAGTCCGACAGTTGCCGCCGGCGCGATCTTAAACGGCGGCGCCACGACCAGCGTCGTCAGCTCGGCATCGAACCGCTGCTCTGGCGTTTGATAGACGATAGGAAGCGGAGCGAGCGAGAACCGGTTCATTACGAGTCCAGCCGCCAGCGACGCGATCGCGAGCATCGCAACACCGCCGAGATCGCGCACAATCTGCGATCCGAGACTCCTCGCTCGAGGCAGGCGCGCCGCATCGCGGGTGACTATCGATGACACTGTCGAAGTCCTATCAGCAAATCAGTCCGAGGCACGGTTGCCGCTTGATTCACCTACATCAAGCAACCTAACCGTATAATAATAGCATCTCTCGTATCCTTCAGCCCTGATACGCCGGCGCGATCGACCTCCTCGTAATAGAGCCATCGGGACCGCCAAGTCAGAGCGTGACAAGTCATCGGAACCAGAGAATTTGTGACGCTTCGAGCGGTACGCTGACGCCGGGCTTTCTCGGTACGATGCGCGGGGTGTAATCGTCTGCAGGATGATCGGCAGCGACCGTCGCTCGGTATATGAAGCCGTTCGTCGCACCGGCAAGTTTTTCGACTGGCTCCATGGTGATGACAGCGGACGCTTGGCTATCGGCAGGTTCAACCCAAATCTCTACCTGTGCATCCGCCGGCTCAATCTCACCCAAATAGACCTGCAGTTCGAACGTGAGGCTCGAGTCCGACCGACTCACGCTCAGGTTGCCGAAATGCAGCGTCCCCCAGCGCTCGGCCAACCGCCGACGCCATTGTTCTATAGCAATGCCGACTGGGCCCTCCGGGGCCATTCGGCGCTCAAGCTCCCCGGCTGCAGGAATGTAGTAGTTTTCCGTATACTCGCGCACCATCCGGTTGCTCGAAAAGCGCGTCGTGAGCCGCGCCATGCTCGCACGCATCTTCGCCAGCCAGCCCAGCGGAATGCCTCGCGCATCACGCGCGTAGAAGGTCGGGACCACTTCCCGTTCCAGTAGTGAATAGAGCGCCTCCGCCTCGGCCGCATCCCATCCAGGCTCGTCGTGTTCCTTGCCATCGCCCAGCGCCCATCCAACCTCTGGCGAGTAGGCTTCGGCCCACCACCCGTCCAGCTCGGAAAGATTGAGACCGCCATTAACCAGCAGTTTCATCCCGCTGGTTCCGCACGCTTCCCACGGACGACGTGGCGTATTGATCCACAAATCAACACCCTGGACCAGTTCGGCGGCCAGCGCCATATCGTAATCCTCGAGAAACACCGCGCGGCCACAAGCCTCGGGACCACGCGTATACTCGGCCCATTCACGCACCATGCGCACACCTTCGATGTCCAGCGGATGAGCCTTACCGGCAACGAGCAACTGAACGGGGCGCTTGGGGTTCGTGAGGATCTGAGTCAGCCGCTTCCTATCGTGGAGCATCAGCGTCGGGCGCTTGTAGCCCGTGAACCGCCGGGCGAACCCAAGCGTCAGAACGTTATCATCGAGCACCGAGGGGGGAGGAGCGGCCAAGGGTTCTGCTCCCCGGGCGGCCCGCTGTCGGACCATCCGCTCACGCACATGCCTGATGAGGGCCGCGCGCCCCTTGGCGCGCACCGCCCAGAGCGCCTCGTCAGTGGCACGACTCAGTTCCTGTTCGACGGTTTCCAGAATGCCAAGCCAGCGGCCCTTGCCACAGCTCTCCGTCCAGACCGCGTCGGCTGCAGCCGAATCCCAGGTTGGTGCGTGCACTCCATTGGTCACGTGCTCGATTGGCACCTCCTTCTGTGGCCAGCGGGGAAATAGCGGTTGAAACAGGCGCTGGCTGACCTCGGCGTGAAGACGGCTCACCGCATTAACCCTTCCGCAGCAACGCAGCGCTAGATAGGCCATGTTAAAGGACTCCGCCGGGTCGTGCGAATTAACGCGTCCAAGCGCCAGCAGTTCCTCGTCGTCGACGCCAAGCGCCTCGGCATATCTCTGGCCATACCGGCGGATTAAATCCACGGGGAATTGGTCGAATGCAGCCGCGACCGGCGTGTGCGTCGTGAATACGTTTCCCGGGCGCATGCAGTGCAACGCGGCCGCAAAACTCTGACCTGTGCGGATCATGAAGCTGCGAATTCGTTCCAGCGCAGCGAGTGCCGCATGTCCCTCGTTAAGGTGGCAGATCTTGCAATCGATCTTGAGCTTTTCCAGCAACCGCCATCCCCCGATTCCAAGCGCGATCTCCTGCTGCAAGCGTAGCTCCGGACTGCCGCCATAAAGCTCAGCGGTGATCCCGTGATCGGCCGGTGTGTTGAGAGGATCGTTGCTATCGAGCAAATAAAGCGTGGCCCTTCCGACCTGCACCACCCAGGTAAGTAAGTGGAGCGTGCGCCCCGGCAGTTCGACAGCTATTCTGACCCACTGGTTTGTTTCATCGCGCAGCGGGGCCAGCGGCAGCAGGTGGGGCTGGTTGGATGGGTAGAACGCGAGTTGCTCGCCCTCTGCGTTCAGCATCTGCCGAAAGTAGCCGCGATTGTAAAGCAATCCGATCCCAACCATCGGCACGCCCAGATCGCTCGCCGTCTTGAGAAAGTCGCCTGCCAGGATCCCGAGACCACCCGAATATATCGGCAGAGCCTCGCTGAGCCCGAACTCCATGCTGAAATATGCGATTGTGCCGAGCGACGCTTTGCACGTCTGGGCGAACCAGGTCGGTTCGGCCAGATACTGCTCGCGCGCAGCCAGTTGGCGGCGCAGTTCCGCAGCAAATTCCGGATCCTGGGCTAACTCTTCGAATCGAGTCTGAGGCATGCTTCGCAGAATCAGCCAGGGGTTTCCCGTCGCGTGCCACATCTCCGGGTCTACCATCTCCCAGAGTACATCCGCGCTATGGTTCCAGCTCCAACGCATGTCCAGGGCGAGGATGCCGAGTCCGTTCAGTTCTTCAGGCAAGGATTGCTGCAGATAATCGGCGAGATTCATGAACGCGTTTCACCCCTAACCACCACTACCAAATCGTTTCACGAAAAGGGAGCATTGAATATCGCAGCCGCATGGCGAACGATTCCGATCGGCTGCGAAGTCTCCCCAATTCTTTTCGGCATTCGCGTTTTTGTGACCCCAACAGATATGAATGCGGTTCAGTTGGACTCGATTATGACGTGATGTGCAGAATCGAACCATAGGATTCGGTATTGACTCGATCGGCGTCATCGTCGGTGTCAGCGTTTGGCATCGGGCCACCTCCGAAGCTCAAGTTTCCGATGGTTTGCTCACACTCCGGATACGGGCAGCTGGCACGGGTGATGCTCGTAGAGGCAAGCACGGAGAAAGAGATGGTAGGTTGAGGCGCATAACACGCTGACGAGGAACGCCCGATGAAAATTACACTCTCAGTGATCAAGGCTGACGTCGGTTCGATTGCCGGCCATATCAGGCCCAGTGCGAAGCTCAAGAAAACCATAGAGCAATACGTCCATGAGCACGGAAGCGAGCTGTTGCTCGACACATACATCAGCTCAACGGGTGATGACGTTGCCATCCTGATGTCGCATCAGCAGGGGGTGGACAACTCAAAGATCCATGAGCTTGCGTGGAACGCCTTCATGGCGGGAACAGCGGTTGCCAAGGAACAGGGATTGTACGGTGCCGGCCAGGACCTCCTGAAGGACGCGTTCTCCGGAAACGTGCGCGGGCTGGGACCGGCGTCGTGCGAAATGGAATTCGATGAGCGTCCCAACGAGCCATTTGTGTTTTTCGCGGCCGACAAGACCGATCCGGGTGCCTACAACTTGCCTCTCTATCTCGGCTTCGCAGATCCGATGTTCTGTCCGGGGTTACTGCTCTCTCCCAACATTGCGAAGGGTTACAGCTTCACGATAATGGACGTCGCCTACACCGAGGGCGATCGAATTATCGAACTCCGCGCGCCGGAAGAGCTGTACGATATCGCCTGTTTGCTCCGAGACAATGAACGCTTCGTGGTCGAGTCGGTTCACAGCCGGGCTGCCAATGAAATTGCAGCGGTGGTCTCGACCTCGCGCCTGCACAACATCGCCGGCAAGTACACGGGCAAGGACGATCCGGTCGCGCTCGTCCGCGCACAGGGGAATTTTCCGGCCACCGGCGAGATCCTGTCACCCTATCGTATCGCTCACTACGTCGCGGGCACGATGCGTGGCAGCCACAACGGTCCCCTGATGCCGGTGAAGCTGAATTCGGGCGTTTCGTTCTTTGACGGCCCTCCAGTGGTCACTTGCGCGGGCTTTTGTGTCCACGAAGGGAAATTTACGGAGGTCGTGGATTTGTTCGACCACCCGTTCTGGGATTGGGTAAGGAACAACGCGGCACAAAAGGCTGCCGAGATCCGGCGCACAGGGATTCTCGGGCCCTGCGATGTTGCCTTACGCCGAGCTGGAGTACGGGGGCGTCGTCGACAAGATGAATCGGCTCGACAAGCGTTTTGCGGTTCGCAAACCAACCGGAGCCGGAAAAGGTAACGGGCACAAGAAGAAAGCCGCCTAATATCGCGAGATTACACTATCCTTGGCCGCACGGCAGCGGCTCACCGTCTCTTCCCCCGGTGCGCCGCACAGCCGGTGGGCCCTAGCTACCCGGCGGCTATCACGGATCGCGATCAACCTCCAACACCTGCGAGGTCGGAGGCCCTAGGCGAACCGCGCAGAAGTTAACCTCCGCAGTGGGAATTCTGACTCTGCTGAAGCGCTGACTGGTTCGCCAAGAGTTTAAGTGTTATGAACAAAAGGGCGCTTCGATCTTGTCGTTGCGCTTCTGGCGCTGTCCCTGAGTGCGATAACGTCGATCGCGATCGCCGGGCCTGCATCAGAGAGCGCAACGTCCCGAAATCGTTCGTTACGTCGAAGCGATTCGGAAAAAATAGGAACGCGTTTTAAAGACCATGCGGCTCGGTTGCCATTCGGATTCAGGCTTTGCCGATGATCAAGGGAGGTCCCATCGATGATCCAATGTCTCATGGTGTATGAGCAAGATGGCAGCTACCACAGAATTGCGGAGGCTGAAGTTGAAGATTGGGAGGAACTCCTGGAGGCGATCGAAGGAGAGCCCCAATTCATCGAAGGCATTGAAGGATGGCCTCCCTACACTCACGTGTATCGCCTGCCCGATGGTTCGGTCTATCTCGTCGCTTCCGGAACTCAGGACTGACCATCGTCGCAATCAGGTAAACGCTAATCTCCTCTATCTGCTTGCGCGGCAATGCAGTGGCAGTCTAATCGAAGCGATGCTGTCCCGGCGCGGGACACAGGGTGCGTGAATGCTTGAGATGGTCGGACTCGGGAAAAGAGTTCTTAGGCGGCAATTCCTTTACGGGCAACTTACACAGGAATAATGTTGTATTTATGCCCCCGGCCAGTGTTCCAGGTTCTACCTATTTCGACACATAAGGAGCTGGTCAGGAGATTGCTCTGTTTAATACCGTAAGGTCTCGGCCCAAGTCGGCGGGCGGCCGGGCGGCACAAACCGCGACGTGCCACCGTTCTGTGCAGATGTTACTAACCATCGGCTAATGACGCGGCCAGAGTGTACGTCCCGGAGTACGCATTGAGCCGCTCCGCCATGTGTAGGACCTGTCGAATAGGCGACGCGTTTGCCGCCGTCCCGAAATTGCCAATCCCAAAAGACTTGAGGGGCGGAAAATTCATGGAGAATACGGCCGTTTTGATAGAGCACCAAATCGCCGTTCAGAAAACGACCTTTCTCATAGTTAGGATCAGGGTATGCTGCCAACCAGCCAACCATGTGGTGGTCGGGGAAATCGCCGGCGCATCAAACGCGACTTGCTCGGGTAACTTTTCTGGAAGAATCTCCTTTCCGGTATCCAGAACGATATGCAACTGACCGTCCTCGTCAATCGACACCTGTTTATAGGTTTCCGCCCGCCCCGGTTCTGACAGCATTATCACGGGCAACATCGTCGCCATTGCGAGTAAAGACAGAGCTTTGCATGACATGGTGAACGACTCCTTGTGCCGTCTGAGTATCGGGGAAAGCCACTCTGAGCAAAGTCCGAACTTCTACCCTTTTGAAACAGGAGTTTCGTGATGTACCCACTTACCTGACGAAGCGCTGGATTTCGCAGAGTACTCACGCGCGCTCATTCAATGCTAAGTAAATGCTTCTATCCCGTTTCAAACATCGAAAATTATGCGTGAACGCCATCCGCCGGGTGAGTTTTCAACCATCAGTTGATGGTAGGTGACAGCTTTGATTTCACCGCGAAACGCGTGGCGGGCGGGGTCGAAAGGTTCGCCTCGAAGCGTCACGCCGAGAGATCGGCCGGCCTCCTTCACTGAAGCGTCGCGCCAGATGAACCCCTCCACCATGAAAAGAGCAAGCAGCTCCGTCAGCAGGTCATGCATAAGATCGACATCGGCTTCGGCCTCGACCTCGATCTCCCGCTGCTCGATCTCTGCGACGGTTGCCCTCTCGACCAACAGCGCAGCAATGGCAACCGCGGCGCGGCGGAACAACTCGCCGCGAGTGGGAGCATCCAACTCGATGCCGAGGTCGCCGGTGTGCTCGAACTCGCGAAATAGAGTGGAGTCTTCGGTCTGTGTCGTAGTCGGTTTCGTCGGCATCAGCCTTTGATGACAGCAAACGGCTTGAGTCTCGCGACCCGTCGAGTTATGCGTGCGGCTTCCATGACCTCAACCACCTCGGCGACGTCCTTGTAGGCGTGCGGCATCTCCTCGGCAATGCCGGCGCGGCTGTGGGCTCTGACTGTAACACCCAGCGCCTTTAATTCGGCACGCAGGTCGCGGCTACCGGCTTCTCTCTTTGCCTTCATTCTGCTCATCAACCGCCCAGCGCCGTGGCACGATGAGCCGAAGGTCTCGCGCATGGCAGTTTCAAGGCCCACCAGCACGAACGAATAGCGGCCCATATTCCAGGCACCAGCACGGGCTGTCCCAGCGGACGCAGTGCCTCAGGCAACGCGGGATGGCCGGGGCCGAAGGCGCGGGTGGCGCCCTTGCGATGCACGCAGACGAGTCGCTTGCGGCCATCCACAGTGTGCTCTTCGAATTTGGCGATATTGTGGCAGACGTCGTACACCAGCTCGAAGCCCAGTTCTTTCGGCGCGATCGAGAGCGCTTGGAGGAAAGCCTGCTCGGCGAGGTGCATCATTACCTGCCGATTGCACCAGGCAAAGTTCGCGGCGGCGGCCATGGCGCCGAGATAGGCTTGCCCTTCCGCCGAGTTGATTGGAACGGCGGCGAGCTGGCGATCGGGCAGGTTGATTCCGTAGCGGGCCATCGCGCCACCGACAAGTTTGAGATAGTCATCGCAGGTTTGGTGGCCCAGGCCGCGCGAGCCCGAGTGGATCAGAACCGTGACCTGACCGAGTTCGAGTCCCAACGCATCGGCAAGCTTCGAGTCATAGATCTCGTCGACCCGGCTGACTTCGAGAAAGTGATTGCCCGAACCGAGCGTGCCTAGTTGGTTCGAGCCGCGCTTGTATGCGCGCTCGCTTAGGCGGTCGGGGTCGGCGCCTGCGAGCATTCCGCCTTCTTCGGTGTGTTCGAGGTCGCGCTCGGTAGCGTATCCGTTGCGCAGTGCCCACTTCGCACCTTCGCTGACCACTTCCTTGAGTTGCTCGATCGACAGTCCCGGTATCGCGCGCCAAGAGCCGAGTCCAGCCGGAATCTTGGCGAAGAGCGCGTCGGCCAGCTGACCTATTCGCGGTTCGACGAAGTTGAAATGGAGGTCCGTGCGCACCAGGCGCACGCCACAATTGATGTCGTAGCCGACTCCTCCTGGCGATACGACGCCTTCACGGGCATCGATAGCCGCCACGCCGCCGATCGGGAAGCCGTAGCCCCAATGGATGTCGGGCATCGCGAGGGATGGCCGACGATCCCCGGCAGACAGGCAACGTTGGCAACCTGCGTGAGGGCCGGGTCGTCGCGCATTCCTCGATCATCCTCGCGCTGGCATAGACTCGTCCGGGTACCCGCATTGCGCCTGTTTTCGGAATCTCCCACAGATGGTCGCTGAGTTTGATCAGATCCGTATTTCTGCCTCAGGCAAATCATCCGATGACTTGTCATGATTGTTCGCGATCATCGGTGGCTCAGGAGTTCGTCATGGACTCGCCAACACTTAGGCGGCTCACTGTCTGGGCGGACATCGGTACCAGGCTTACCACCTGCAGCGCCAGTGAGCCGTGCTCCGGAGTTGGCAGACTGTCGGTCACACCATTCGTTTCAGCGGCGAAGCTGAAAGCCAGCGGATCGCCGGGCCGACCAGCGACGCATGGCTGGCAACTACCGTGATCTCGGGAATTCAACCGGCGGCGATCATGGCTGTCGCGGCAGCCTCTATGGTGCGCCGGTTGATATCATGTCGTCCACGATAATCCGCACGTCCGCCGACCTCGCCCACGATGCCACGCACTCTTACTTCTTCGCCGCTGACGCGGATCTTGTGGGCAATTGCGATCGGCCGGCTCAGCAGTTCCCCGTAGCTTTCGGCGAGTCTGACGGCCCCCAGGTCCGGCGCGACAATCACACTCTTGTCGGTCACAAATTCCTCGATCGCATTTGCAAGCAGTGATACCGACTTCCAGGTGTTCCAGCAGGATGCTGAAGAAGCCCTTGGTGAAACGGTATGAAGATTGACGGCGACAATTCGCTCGAAGCCGGCGACTCCCAGCAGGTCCGCGATCGGCCGCCCGCCAACCGTCCCCGCCCCTTTGCCCGGCGATCCTGTCGCGCATACCCAAAGTACGAGTACGCGGGTAAGACGCGATGCACCTGCCCGCCGGCAGGCGTCAGCGAGGAAGAGTATTCCATCAAGTGACGGTCTACCGGAGGACCGGTCGGCTGAACCACGTAGACGTCAAGCCGCGCACGCTTTCTTCTATCTCTGCGTGCGACTCGGTGTCGGGAAAACGTCCAGAACAGAGCGGCAGACTCGGGTTCCGAGCCTTCGGCAAGAGAGTCGGCGAGCGAGGTGTTTCCGGAGCCGGGCCAGAACAACGAGATTCATGTCAGTTCATCCGCAAATCCGAATATGTTCATTTGCTATCAGCATCAGCCGTGCCATTGGCGAGCAGCGCCCAGGACTCACTCTGGCCAAAGCGAGTGCTGAAGTCTGACATAAGTGATGCCGCTGGATACAGCGACGATCCCGATGGAACCAGAGGTTAACGGAGGCAGGCGGTCCGCACAGGCTTTTTCGCCATCCTCGGAACGGCACGAAGCGTGAAAAGGAAGTGTCTGGATGTGTAGTTTTCACGAAACGCCTGGCTGTTCTCCGCGAGCGTTATCTGCGCCGCGACAGAGCGGTGATCCGATTGAGGATCCCACCGCGATGCTGGGCCGCGTGGCCAGGGCGGTGGCAGCTCCGGACGAAACTCGGCGAAGACCGAGATACTGGGAGGAGCGGTTCTTCAACTGGACGCTCTAGAGTCTGGAATGTAGCCGCGCTGAAGAACGCCGGAATGCCGAACGGACAGCTGGCGGCATGTCCGTACTGCGTTCCGCAACGACCTCGATTAAATCTTCCAAGCGCTCGCGCTCGCGGCACGAATCGACAAACCGGCGGCCGAACCGGCTCCTGGTTCAGCGAACTCGATCGGTGGGCGAATCGGTTCATTCGACCGGGGGTGTGAGCTCCGGACCGTTATCGTTCATGGAACTGTTCAACCACGCGACTACGGTTATCCGTTCCGGGGGTAGGCGTCGCGGTACGAACATGGCGGTGCTTCGAGTGATCACCGGACATCCGTGGCTTCATCAACACGAAGCTGATCGAAATGCTCTTGAGAAACTCAACCTGTCAGTGGGAATTAGCGACGAATCCCTTCACGCCGTTGACACTGGCCAAGGTTCTCGCTGCAAAATCCGCGCACGAACTGGCGATCACAACCGTCGATGCGCGCGGTCTGTTCCACGCTATGGTGCAGGCGGCGCACGCCTCAGGCGATCCCGGATTGCTCTTCCTCGACGAGATCAATCGTCATAATCCGACCCGGCGCTCGGAGCTGTCGAGGCGACAAATCCATGCGGTGAGCAACCGCTGCTGCCTTACGAATCTTGCACGCTCGGCTCGATCAATCTCGCGGCCTTTGCCGGAGCGGCGGACGTCGAATGGGGGCGATGCAGGAGGCGATGCGAAGAGTGAGTATTCCTCGACAACTCGATCGAGGCATCTGACTCCCCGCCAAAGAAATCGAGGCGGCGACCCGGCGGCCCCGAAGATCCGTCTCGGCGTGATGGGCCTGGCCGATCTGCTGGCGGGGCTCCGCATTCCGTATGATTCCGACCAGGCGGTCGCGCTCGGCGAACGGATGCCGCGACGCTTACCTCTGAGGCACGAGCCAATCATAGAACTCGGCGAGCGGCGGTGCTCGTACCCGGCACTCTCCGAGAGCATTTGGCCCGCTCAGGGTATTTCAGCGCTGCGCAACGCGACCGTACCTTGCGTCGCACCGACCGGAACGCTGAGCCTGCTTGCAGGATGTTCGAGGGATTGAGCATTTTCGCGCTCGCCAGCGTCAGACGTGCGCTGGACCGGCGCACGCTGACCGAGGTCGACCGCGCGGCGGTCGATGCGATCGAAGGCTGGGGTTCCAGCAGCCCTGAGGCGATGAAAGAGATCCGCGACACGGCTGGATGCGGAAAATTGCAGGATACCAGGAGCTTAAGCGGCGTTTTCCGATCGCGCTGGAATTTAGTCCGCTGGATCATGTTCGGATGCAGGCGGCTTTTCAGCGGCACGTCGATTCGGCGGTTTCCAAAGCGGTCGATCTGCCCACGAGTGCTTCGCCGGACGACGTGCGGAAGCCTCGATGCGGCGCGGAGCCTCAAGCTCAAGGGCATTACCGTTTACCGCTACGGTTCCAGATCACATCAGGCGCTGTTGTTCGTAGAAGATGAACGCGTCCCCGACTGCCGCGAGTGCGCGGTGTGACCCGGCATGAGGCAGCCGCGCTCGATATCCGGGTCTTCTCGGCCCGTTGTTCCTGTTCATTCAGCATCGTACTGAGGGCCAACAATGCCGCGCCGGATACGCCTCGGGTGTCGAGGACCCTGTAACGCTAATCAAGCCGCTCAAGCGTGTAGAGGAAGCGCTCGCGCGACTCGGCGGCCTCGGGACGCGGCATGAGTCGGCGGCGGCCGCTGAATTGCAAGGACAGGAGTGTCGCGACTCCGGATGGAATTGGATTGAATTGGCGCGCGACGAGCGACGCGGTCTCGCCGGCCAGACCTATCAGGTCGGCATAAAGGCGGCCGTCAGCGTCGAATACCCGGAACACCTGCTATCTCCCCGGCAGGGTAAGCTTCCTGGGAAGTATTGATTCGGGGAATGCCGTCGTATTGTTGAGCTTATAAGCGAGGTCGAGCGATGAGCGTCGCCGCTCACGACCATCTCGGTGCCGACGCCGAAGACATCGATAGGCGCGTCGTCGCCATCCGATGGTCGATCTTGATTCGTTCTTATTCCGCTGGCGAAGATCGAAGTATTCTTCGACCGCTAGATCAAGGATGGCCCGCGCCTTGAGACTCAAGTCGGCGAGATCGCCGCTGTCGAGCCGTACACCCTGCAGTTCAAAGCCTTGCCGGCGCATCTGCTCCGCGACAATGACGGCATTCTGGACGCCACGGACGGTGTCGTAGGTATCGACCAGAAGCGTGCTGCGCTCTCGGAAATCCTGTACGAAGTGCTCGAAGGCCGTGCGCTCCCGGTCATGCGCCATGATGTAGCTGGAGCCATGGTGCCGTAGAGCGGGATACTGTAACGCCGGCCGGCAAGAACATCGGAATGCCGTCGAAACCCGCAAGGTAACTCGAGCGCGCCGCTATAGGCCTGCGGCCTCGCCTTGGCTGCGTCTGAGTCCGAAATCGACCAGGCTTGCCCCGCGCAGCGATCACGCTGCGCGCCGCCTTGCTCGCGATAAGCGAGGCCATTGGATCTGCTGATGACCCAGCGTCTCGATCAGTTGCGCCTCGATTAGCGGAGCGCGCACCTCGATGATTGGTTCCCCGGCAAAAGAGACCGTGCCTTCAGCCATGGCAGGACCTCGCCCGTAAATCGCAGTTTGCCGAGGATATCGAGGAAGTCCATTCGGACAGATGCCGTGACGAGGTAATCGACGATGGCCGGTTCGAATAGAAACTGTTCAAGCGCTTCCAGCAGGCGTTCCAGGCCTGCTGCCACAAGAAAGCCGCGCCGTGGAGGCAGGTGGCGGACGCTCATGCCGAAACATGCCGGTCGATTGAATCCCAGGGCGAAGTAGCTTGCCGCCATGGTAAGCTCGTAAAGATCGGTGAGCAGGGGAATCTCGTTTGGATCGAATCTCAGGTCGATTGGCATGTCGCTCCCCCATCAGCGGAGACCGGCCAATTCCGGATGTTACACACGTTATTGCGATCCAGATACTGGTGCGATTGGATACAGCGACGTGAAACAGACCGGGGCCAATGACGACAGTGCAGATAAAGTGTGTGGTTATCTCTTGCGCCGGGAGGTCCGTTTATTGCGCGACGAGCGGCGCGTTGCTTGGTTCTCAGGCTCCCCGGATGGGAGTGGTTCACGCGCAGAGATCGTCAACTGTTCCTCGGGATCGGTGCTGCTATATTGGCGGTCCGTCGGGGCCTCCATTTCTTCAGGCAAGGCCCATTGTTGATCGTACGGCGCAATGGTGGTCCCTTCGCCCCAGCCGCCTCTGGCGCGATGGAGACTCTTTCTGGCAGGTGACGCAGTACGCGGCGAAGGGAATCGACATCAGACGGTCGATCGGAATTGCACCGCCGCATTTGAGGCATCGGCCGTACTTGCCCGCGTCAAGCCGGGCGAACGCCTCATCGAGGTACCGGAGTTTCTCTTCTGCGCGCGCAATCAGTCCTGCGTGAGTTTCGACTTCTCCGGTCGTGCGCGCCGACTCCATCTCGTCCTCGGGCTCTAACTCGGCCTCTTGCTCCTGATCTTTTCGGAGATCTTTTATTCTCTGCTGAGCTTCGCTGCGGAGCCGGGTCAGCATTTCTCGAAGCATCTCGCGGCCCTCCGTCGGGCCGGTCTTTAATTCGTCACTCATCTTCCCACTCTCCGATGTCGGCTTTCTCTCACTCCGGCAGCGCCGGCGCGCGCTGCTCTTTTTCTTCTCGCACTTCCGTCAGGGTCGCTTCGCTGAGCAACAGAAGCGTCGCGGCCGACGCTGCATTCTCGAGCGCGAGCCGAACCACCTTGGTGGGATCGATGATACCGGCTTCGACCAGATCGACGTACTTTCTCTCGGCGGCGTCGTAACCCCAGTTTCCCTGGTGGGCGCGCATCTCGTGGATAACTACGCCGCCGTCTTCACCTGAATTCTCGGCGAGCTGACGCGCGGGCTCCCTCAGGGCATGCTTGAGGATTTGCAAGCCGGTACGTTCGTCGCCTGCGCACTTGTTCTCCTCCCGCTCGACCGCATCGATTGCCCTGAGCAGGGCAAGCCCGCCGCCGGGAACGATCCCTTCGGCGATGGCGGCGCGGGTTGAACTGATAGCGTCGTCCAGCGCCTCCTTGCGGCTCTTCATCTCCGATTCGGAGGGCGCGCCAACCCGGATGACCGCGACCCCACCGGCGAGCTTCCCGAGCCGTTCTTTCAACTTGTCGCGATCGTAGTCGCTGGTGGTCTTGTCGATCTGCTGGCGAAGTTGTTTCTTTCGTGCCTCGATCAATTCCTTGGCGCCGAGACCGCCGATAATCTTGGTGTTGTCGCGATCGACAACCACCCTCTGCGCGTGCCCGAGGTGCGCTATCTCCACCTTCTTGAGCTTTATCCCGACATCCTCAGAGATCACGCGTCCGCCGGTCAGAATCGCGATGTCTTCAAGCATCTCCTTGCGGCGGTCCCCGAACCCCGGCGCCTTGACCGCGACACACTTAAGCGCGCCGCGCAGCTTGTTTACCACCAGCGTGGCCAACGCCTCACCGTCGAGGTCGTCAGCGATAATCACCAAGGCCTGTCCGGCGCGAACGATCTGTTCCAGCAGCGGAACGAGATCCTTCATCACGCTGATTTTCTTGTCGGTGACGAGGATCGCCGCGTCTTCCAGCACCGCTTCCATCTTTTCGGGATCGGTGACGAAGTAAGGCGATAAATAACCGCGGTCGAAGGCAAGTCCCTCGACGATCTTGAGCTGTGTCTCGGTGGTCTTGGATTCTTCGAGCGAAACGACGCCTTCGGCTCCGACCTTTTCGAACGCATCCGCGACCAGGTCGCCGATCGTTAAATCATTGTGCGCGGAAATGGCCGCTATCTGAGCCTTTTCCCGACGGCTCTGTACGGCCCTCGACAAGCCTCGCAAAGACTCGACGGCGATCTTGATTCCACGGTCGATACCGCGCTTCAAATCGATTGCGCTCGCGCCGGCAGCCACGTTGCGAACGCCCTCGGCAAAAATCGCGTAAGCGAGAATCGTGGCGGTGCTCGTGCCATCACCAACCGCATCGCCAGTGCGCTCAGCAGCTTGCCGGATCATTTGAGCGCCGAGATTATCACAAGGATCCTTCGAGCTCGATTTCCCTGGCGATCGTAACGCCATCGTTGCAGACCACCGGCACGCCGAAGCTCTTCTGGATCAGGACGCATTTGGACTTGGGACCGAGCGTGATCCTGACGGCGTCCGTCAATGCCTTGGCGCCGCGAAGCAGCCTTTCCCGAGCCTCGGACTGGAAATGCAGTTCCTTGTACGCCATTTGCCGTCCCTCGCAGCTCAACCAATCGGCCGCGGTTATTAGGCCGCCTGTGCCTGAATGATGCGGTGGCGCGGAGCGCAGACCGATGCCAGGAGGCCTGTGATTTCGGCGTCGCTGACTTGACGCGCCGTTCTCAGTATTCTCCGCCTCGCGCGCGCCTTCACGCGCGATATCGTCCAGCGATATCACGCCAACCGGATGTCCCCCAGCATCGCGCACCAGCAAGCGGTGGATCTGCTTTTCCTTCATCAAGTTTTCTGCCGCCGCAATGTCGTCCTCGGGCGTGCGAGAAAAAACCTCTTTCGACATCGCGCTGGTCACCTGCGCGCCGGTAAGAGGCGCTCCCTGGAAGAACGCGCCCATGCAGATATCCCGATCAGTCAGCATTCCGATGGCGCGGCCTTGCTTGTCCACTACTGGAACACATCCGATATCGTTTTCCCACATCATCTCTGCGGCTGTACTGAGCGTATTGTACTCTGCGCAGCACTTGACGTCCGTAGTCATTAAATCCTTCGCTTTCATCACTTTCACCTCCTTCGTGAGGTTAGAGAGCCTGGCGATCAGAATCGCCAGGCTCGCCGCTGGATGACTATTTTTTGGAAATCTCAACTGCCTTTTCTGCTTTGGCCTCGATCGGCACCTTCTTGGCCACGGTCTCCTTCCCCAGCGGAACGGTAATCTCGATCACCCCGTTCTTGAAGCTGGCTTTGACCTTGTCGGTGGCTGCTCCTTCCGGCAGACTCATCCGCCGCTCAAAGGCCCCGTAACGACCTCGCGCCGCATTTAGTCCTCTTTCTTCACTTCTTGTCACTCTACGTCGCCCTTGATGCTGAGGACGTTGCCGAGAATGGTGACCTCGATGTCTTTGGCCTCAAGGCCCGGCACGTCTGCCCGCACGATCAGATTGCCATCCTTCACGTAGCTCTCGACCGCCGGCGTGAACACTTCCTCGAACTTATCCTCGAAATCCTCGAAAAGGCGGGGGAACGGCGATTCCCAGCGTCGCGCTATCCGTTCGAGCCTCCCGAAAGGGCCGCCATGGTAAAAGTGCTCCCATTTTTCTGTCCTCCGTTTTGATTATTTTATCTTCTTGTCATCCTACTCCATTTTCCTAAACGAGGCACTTAGAAAATATGCTGCTAAAGAGAAGAAACCGGCCTCCCTTTCGAATGATCACTCTTTAACGTCACCAGCGGCACAACCGCTGCGGCAGTAACCAAAAGCGATACTGGTGGTTACCCCCAAATCGGATACGGGTGGTACAATGCAGACAGGAAACGTGCCGTGCTGCACTGAATTACAAGAGCACTCCCAGGGAGACATCATCATGCAAGATCAGGCATTCTTCAAAGATGTGATGGGGCGCATCGGATGTGACCTGCGTCGCGCGGAGGGGCTGACCTTCGCGGTCTTCCAGGAACTGCGCGATCGGATCACGCCGAATGAAGCGCTGCATGTCGCCGCGCAACTCCCCAAGCGCCTCAAGATGATGTGGATGTCTCTGGAGCACCCCGATCGCAAGGTCCATCGCGTCAGCGGGGAACAGTTCATATGGGAAGTGCGCCGGATGGCCGGACTCACCGATGATGCGGAAGCGGAACGTGCGGTATCGGCCGTCTTCGCGGGATTGCAGAGTTACTCGGCCAACCCGACAGGCCAGGAAGGCGAGGCGTGGGACGTGATGAGCCAGCTCCCCAAGGATCTGAAGAAGCTGTGGGCCGAAGCGCAGCGCCAGCATCAGACGGTCAATCCATCCGGGGTCTCAAGCGTTTCGATGCTTGAATCAGCGGAAATCGTACGCGAGGTTCATGCGGCTCTGGAACGCGATCCGCGCGTCAACCTTCGCCGGCATCCGATTGTTATCGAATACCAACCCGACGGAAGCCTTGTCCTTCAGGGCGAAACCAAAAGTGTCGCCGCCAAGAAGATTGCGCTGGAACTGGCGGCTTCGATTCGTGGCTCGATAGGAATCGTCGACAGGCTCCGCGTCGCTCCGGCGCAACCGATGGGTGATGGCGCAATCCGGGATCACCTACGCGCTGCGATGCTGCAGGAAGGAGCTTTCACTCGCTGCAGGATTCAGACTGCCGAAGAGCGCCGCGAGAGAGCCGCCGCCGAGGCCACCGCTGACCGGGGCAACTAGTTGAAATCGCAGTCGCCGACGGAGTCGTGACGCTCGATGGCCAGGTCGAAAGCCTGTCGCACAAGCGTCTGGCGGGACTGCTCGCATGGTGGGTCCCGGGCACTCGCGACGTCGTAAACGGGATCGAGGTTAAGCCCTTCGAGGACGACAACGACGACGAGATCACCGCCGCGGTCGCGATAGCTTTGGAAAAGGATCGCCTCGTCGCCGCCGGCTGGATCAACGTCAGCACGCGCAACTCGGTGGTGACTCTCGAGGGCGTGGTGCCCAACCGCCGCCAGGCGGAGATGGCCGAAGCGGACGCCTGGTACATCTTCGGCGTCGATGGCGTCGTCAACCATCTGCGCGCCGCTCAAGAGTAGCCGCATACAGGAAGACAACCATGGAGCGACAACGTTCAGATGAGCAGGTAAGGATTCCCTCCGATTCGATCCTACTCGAAGGCACGCTGACTGTACCCGCGGCGCTAAAGGTATCGTGCTCTTCGCGCATGGAAGCGGCAGCAGCAGGCTGAGCCCGCGCAATACCTATGTCGCGAAGGCGCTGCAGAAAGCGGGCATCGGTACCCTGCTCTTCGATCTTCTGACTGACGATCAGGCCGCCGATCGCGAGAATGTTTTCGATATCGATTTTCTCGGCCATCGCCTCGTCGACGCGACCAGATGGCTCCGCTCGCAAGCGAAATTCGCGAGATATCGGATCGGATATTTCGGCGCGAGCACCGGCGCCGCCGCCGCGCTGGTCGCCGCAGCACGCGATTCCTCGATCAGGGCAGTCGTTTCGCGAGGCGGCCGCCCGGATCTCGCGATGAAATGCCTTCAGCGGGTGAAGGCCCCCACTCTTCTCATCGTTGGCGGCGACGACAGCCCGGTTATCGAAATGAACCAGGAGGCCTTCGAACGACTCGGATGCGAGAAGGCGATGAAGATTGTTCCAGGCGCGACTCATCTGTTCGAAGAGCCGGGAACTCTCAAGGAGGTTGTGAGGTTGGCGCGCGATTGGTTTGCGAAATATCTGACCGCTGGCGCGGCGAAGGAAGCGGCGCCGGCCGATTGTCCCAACGACGATCAGGACATCGTGTTCGCTGACCGCGCCGACGCCGGCCGCAAACTCGCCGCGCGCCTGCTGAAATACAAAGATAAGCAGCCGGTAGTTTTGGGTGTGCCGCGCGGCGGCGTACCGGTCGCCTTCGAGGTCGCTCGCGCGCTCAATGCACCGCTCGACGTAATAATCGTTCGCAAGCTCGGGGCGCCCGGGGAGCCGAGGCTCGGCGTCGGAGCGGTGGTGGACGGCAATCATCCTGAGACGATTCTCAATCCCGAAGTGATGAGCGCGCTGCGAGTCTCGCGCGCCTATCTTGAACGCGAGATTCAAAACCAACTGAAGGAAATCCATCGGAGAAACCTCCTGTACCGCGCTGGGCGCGTGCGCATCGAACTCAAGGGTCGCACCGTGATCGTCGTCGACGATGAGATCGCGACTGGCGGATCGATACGCGCCGCGCTGCGTGGAGTCCGGCAACAGGCGCCAAAGAAAGGTGTCCTCGCGGTTCCGGTCGGACCCGCCGATACCATCGCGTCGCTGCGCGGCGAAGTGGACGAAATCGTATGCCTGAGCACGCCGTCGATGTTCTTTGGAATCGGCGAATTCTACAGTGATTTCCATCAGTTGGCGGATGCCGAAGTTATCCGCCTGCTGGAACTCGCACGGCCGGAGCGGCCATCCGCCCAGGCGCAGCACTAAGCGATTGCGCCCGCATTCGACGCATGCAGAACGATGAAATTGCGAAAGTTCTCGACGAGATCGCCGACATGCTCGAGCTCTTCCGGCGAGAACTTCTTTCGCGTGCGCGCCTATCGCAACGCGGCTCGCGCGATCCATGACCAGCCGCTTCAGGTCGCCGAGCTTACCCTTAAGCAAATCGACCAGATTCCCGGGATCGGCGCCGACCTCGCCGGCAAGATCACCACGCTGATCAAAACCGGCGACCTGCCGCTGCATCGCGAGCTGGCGCGTAAGTTTCCGCGCGAACTGCTGGAACTCCGGGAAATTCCGGGCTTGGGTCCCAAGCGCATCAAGCTGTTGATGGACCGGCTGGCATTCACGGCAGGGAAGACCTCGAACGTCAGGCCAAGTCTGGCAAGCTGCACACCATCAAAGGCTTCGGCCCGAAGATAGAGGAGAAGATCCTCGAAACCATCGCACGCAAGGAGCCGGGCTCAGGCAAACGGATTCTGTACTCGGAGGCTGCGATCGTCGCCGCGGCGCTGGTTGCGCATCTGCGCAAATGTCGCGCGATTGAGGAACTGGAGGTAGCCGGCAGTTTTCGCCGCAGGCGCGAGACGATCGGTGACCTCGACGTGGTCGCGGCGGCCTCGCATCCCGAACCGGTGATGAAGCAGCTCGTGAGCTTTCCCACCGTGGCGCGCGTGGTGGGCAGCGGCGAGACGAAGACCACCGTGGTGCTCAAGGATGGGCTGCAGGTCGATCTGCGCGTGGTACCGCGCGCGAGCTTCGGCGCCGCGCTCGCATATTTCACCGGCTCCAAAGCTCACAACATTCGTTTGCGGCGCATCGCCCAAGAGCGGGGGCTTCTGCTCAACGAGTACGGGCTGTTCCGGGGCGAATCGATCGTCGCCGGCAGGACCGAGGAGCAGGTTTATCGCGCGCTCAAGCTGCCATGGATCGCGCCCGAGATGCGGGAAGATCGCGGCGAGATCGAGGCGGCATCCTCCGGCACGCTGCCTGTGTTGATCGACAGAGCCGGCTTGCGAGGCGATCTGCATACCCATTCGATATACACCGACGGGCGCAGTTCAATTGAGGAGATGGCGCGCAAGGTGCGCGAGAGCAGCCTCGATTATTTCGCGGTCACCGACCATTCGCGGCGTATCGCGATGGCGCACGGCCTCGATCCGAAAAGACTCCGCGCGCAGGCGCGCGAGATTGAAAATCTCAGAAAGCAGCTCAAAGGCGTCACGATACTGCGCGGCATCGAGGTCGATATCCTCGACGACGGCAGTCTCGACCTGCCCGATGACGCGCTCGCCGAACTCGACTGGGTTGTCGCATCGGTGCACTACAAGCTTGATCAGAATCCGCGCGAGATGACGCGCCGTGTGATCAAGGCCATTCGCAATCGCAACGTCGATGCGATCGGGCATCCGACCGGGCGCCTGATCGGCCATCGCGAGCCGAGCAGCTTCGACTTCGGCGAGATCCTGCGCATCGCGCGCGACGAAAGGTGCGCGATGGAGATCGACTCGCAGCCCAGCCGCCTCGATCTCACGGACACCATGTGCATGGCCGCCAAAAGGGCTGGCGTCAAACTCGTCATCTCAAGCGACGCGCACTCGCCACGCGAGATAGACCTGCTGGAGTACGGGGTAAATCAGGCGCGCCGCGGATGGATCGAAGCGGGTGACGTGCTCAACACGCGTCCAGCCAAATCTTTCCGGCAGCGCCGCTCGCTGGTTTCCGTGTAACTGACGCTGGCTGAATACAAGGATCTCCAATACAAGGTGGACTGATAATTCGTCTCGGGAGTGGACGGTCATGCTTCACAGAAAAAATCTTTGGCTCGCAATCGTGCTACTGTTAGTCGGCTTTGCTGCTGCATCAGCTAAGGATGCACCGCCGACAACGAAATACGCCAGCGCGCAGCAGGTCGAGTCCGCATTTCGCGGGCATAGTTTCATCCTCGGCGATGACAATCAGATCGCCGATGCGAGGGCGCTGGATTGGAGCGCGGATCGCTCCGTCAAACTTCCCTTCTGGTTTGGAACGGGACAAATGGTGCCGCCTGAATTTCGGCCAGCGAAAGGCGACTACTACGTAATCAGCGAGTCATGGATCGTTCGCAAACTCGCGGACCAAGAGTTGCTGATTCGGGCCGGCAACAAACTTCAGAAACCCGATGCTGTGCTCGTCACCACCAAGACTCGCTACAAAGGGTTCGGTATGATTCTCCCGACCATCGTGCAGTACTCCGGCACGCGGACCTTCACGCGCGAGGACGGCACCAAGCTCGATATCGCGGTGCTCGAGGAAGTATCGCTTCCCGCGCAGTGGACCAAGAGCGACCGGATACCGCCAAAGTATGCGCGATTCAAGGTGAACGGGGCAGAAAACCTGCGGTGGAAATTCTGATTCTGCGCAAGCGCTGACTGGTTCGCCAAAAGTTTGATGTTATGAACAAAAGGGGGCGCTTCGATCTTGTCGTTACACTTCTGGCGCTGTGCCTGAGCGCGGCGACGCCGGTCGCGATCGCCGCGTCGGTGTCAGAGAGCGCAACGTCCGCGACGATTCTCGTCTACCATCGGTTCGGCCCGGTGGTTGCCGATAGCATGACGGTCACGACCGCAGTCTTCGCATCGCAGCTCAAGTATCTTCATGACAATGGCTACACTATCGTGCCGCTTCGCGATGTAGTGAATTTCGCCGCGGGTCACGGCGAGCTGGCGCCGCGCGCCGTCGCGATTACCGCCGACGATGGCCATCGGACCGTGTTCAGCGACATGAAGCCGCTGGTCGAGCGCTATCGAATCCCGGTGACACTGTTCATTTATCCATCGGCGATTTCAAATGCGTCGTACGCGATGACCTGGGAACAGCTCGCGGAACTGAAAGCTACCGGGCTCTTCTCGGTGGAGTCGCACACGTATTGGCATCCCAATTTTCACATCGAGAAGCGCCGGCTCTCCGCCGAGGATTACTCGAAATTCGTGGATACCCAGCTCAGCAAATCGCGACAGGTCCTCGAGCGCCAGCTCGGTGGCCACGTGACGATGCTGAGCTGGCCGTTCGGCATCTACGACGATGAGCTGATTGCCGCCGCCACAAAATCCGGATACGTCGCCGCAGTCAGCATCGAACGACGCAAGGTCTCGTGCGGCGACAACCTCATGGCGCTCCCCCGCTTCATCGTTACCAATGGCGACGTTGGACAAAGATTCGAGAGTCTGCTGCCGGCTCGGACGCCAGTAGCCAGTCAGCGATAGTCGATGCCGAGACCGATTATTTTCGCGCTGTCTTTGTTCCTCCTCGCATGTTTGTTCAGGCCCGTGTCGGCAGTGGCGTACACCGGAACCGTCATCGACGGCGCGACCAAGCTGCCGGTGGAGGATGCGATCGTGACGCTCGAGGACGTCGTGGTGCGAACCGATCACGACGGCAGGTTCCAGATCAGCGGCCACGGCGACACGATCGGCTTGAGAGCGTACGGCCACCAGCGCGAATCGATCCCCGTCGGCGAGTTGAAAGATCATTCCGGACCGATTGCGCTCGCCCCGCTGACGCCGAAGGCGCTCTATCTTTCATTCTACGGCATCGGCAGCACGAAGTTGCGCGAGGCGGCGCTCGGTCTCGTCGACAAAACCGAACTTAATGCGGTGGTCATCGACGTCAAAGGCGATCGCGGGATGATCGCATTCAAAACCTCGCTTCCGCTCGCCGAGCAGGCTCATTCGAACGAGCTCACGACGATGCGCGATGCGAAGGCACTGCTTGACCGGCTCCATCACGATAACATTTACGCTATCGCACGAATTGTCGTCTTCAAGGATGATCCGCTCGCGACCGCGCGGCCCGATTTGGCGGTGAAGCGCGCCGGCGGCGCAATCTTCAGGGACCGCGAACGCCTCGCGTGGACCGATCCCTTCAACACCGAGGTGTGGGACTACAACATCTCGATCGCGCTCGCGGCGGCGCGCCTCGGCTTCGACGAAATCCAGTTCGACTATGTGCGTTTTCCCGACGCGCCGGGGCTGAAATTTTCCAAGCCAACCGACATGAAGAGTCGCCTCGCCGCGATCTCCGGCTTTCTGGCCGAAGCGCGGCGGCGCCTCACTCCCTACAACGTGTTTCTCGCCGCCGACATCTTTGGATACGTGACCTGGAACCTCGACGACACGCATATCGGGCAGCGGCTCGAGGAACTCGCGCCCATCGTCGACTACATCTCGCCGATGCTGTACCCGTCGTGCTTCCAGTTCGGCATTCCCGGCTATCGCAATCCGGTCGCGCATCCGTATGAAATCGTCTTCCTCTCGCTGCAGAACGCGCGCGAGCGCGCAATCCCCTCGATTCGGTTTCGCCCGTGGCTGCAGGCATTTCGCGATTACGCCTTCGACCGTCGAGCGTACACCGGCACGGAGATAAGGGCGCAAATTTCGGCCGCCGAAAAGTTCCGCTCCGACGGCTGGATGCTATGGAACCCGCGCAACCAGTACACCGCCGAGGGGTTGAAGGTAGAGGGCGCGGCCTGCAAGCATGACGATCCGGAAGTGGTACAATAGCCGCAATGAGAAGCCCGACGGCGTCTTTCTCGCACCGTCTGATCGCGGCGCTCGCGTTTCAGTTGCTCGCCGCTATCGCCGCCACGCCTGCCCGCGCCGATCCGCAGTCGCCCGCACGCTTGCGCGCAGCGGACTTGCAACAAATCGGCACCATCGTCCAGTCCGAAATCGAAGCGGGAAGAATCCACGGCGCCGTCGTTGAGATTGGGCAAGGCAACCAGGTCGTTTATCGCGGCGCGTTTGGATATCGCGAGCTCGAGCCTCGGCGAGTCGCGATGACTCCCGACTCGATTTTCGATCTCGCCTCGCTGACCAAACCCGTCGCAACCGCGGTCGCGATAATGCAGCTTCGCGAGCGCGGCAGGATCGACCTCGACGCACCAGTCGCGACTTACTGGCCCGCCTTCGCTCGCAACGGCAAGGAACGCGTCACGATTCGCCAGTTGATGACGCATTATTCCGGCCTCGCGCCGGATTTGGACCTGCGCCGCAAATGGACCGGCTACTCGACCGCAATGAAGATGATTGCGGATGCAAAGCCGCTTCATTCTCCGGGAACGCACTACGAGTACAGCGACATCAATTTCGAGGCGCTCGGCGAGGTGGTTCGGCGCGTCGCGAAGCTTGCGCTCAACGACTATTGCCGCATCAACATTTTCACGCCGCTCGGAATGGCTGACACAGGTTTCAGCCCGCCAGCGCGAGAACTCAATCGTATTGCGCCAACCGAATACGCCGGCGGCAAGTTGCGCATCGGCGAGGTTTACGATCCGACCGCCGCGCGAATGGGAGGCCTCGCGGGTCATGCCGGACTGTTCTCCAGCGCCGGCGACCTGGCAATCTTCGCCAGGATGCTGCTCGACGGCGGACGCGCAGGCGCGGTCACGATTCTCTCTGCGCGCTCGATCGACGAAATGACGATTCCCCAATCGCCGGCCGGCGCGGTTGATCCGAGCCACCTGCGCGGGCTGGGGTGGGATCTCGGCGCGCCGCTGTGTGCGAATCGCGAGCAGCTCCTGCCCGTCGGCTCGTACGGCCATTTCGGATTCACCGGGACGATGCTGTGGATCGATCCCGTATCGTCCATCTATGCAATCGTCTTGACCAACCGCACGTACCCCGGCGGTGCAGGTGACGCAGGCCCGTTGCGACGCGAAATTCTCGCGCTGATTTCAGATCGCCTCGGCGCCCTGTCCGAGGATCGCATCGTGGAACGCCGGCCTTGCCTGAACTCCTTCTGCGCGTTGGCCAGACGCAGTTCCGCTCACGCAAGCGTTCTGAGCGGCGCCGACGTATTGGCGGGTGACGGATTCGCCCAACTCAAAGGCACGCGCGTCGGATTGATCACCAATCAGACCGGCGTCACCCACGCCGGCACTCGCGATATCGAAGCGCTTTCACATGCGCGCGGACTGACGCTGCGCGCGATCTTCAGTCCCGAGCACGGCCTGCGCGGCGATCTCGATGAGAGCATCGCGCCGGGCACCGAGCCCGTCACGGGTCTGCACTTCTTTAGCCTGTACGGAGAGACGCGGCGGCCGAGCGCCACGATGCTCGATGGCCTCGATGCGGTGGTCTTCGACGTTCAGGACTCGGGCGCGCGCTTCTACACCTACGTCACGACGATGGCCTATGCGATGGAAGAAGCGGCGCGCCGCGGCATCGACTTTTATGTGCTGGATCGTCCGAATCCGATTTCGTGCGCCCTTGTGCAAGGCCCGATCATGGACGCGGATTTGAAATCGTTCACCGGATATTTCCCGCTGCCGACGCGCCACGGCATGACGGTCGGCGAGCTTGCCGAGATGTTCAATCGCGAGAACCACATCGGCGCGCGCCTGCACGTGATCAAGATGCGCGGCTATGCGCGTTCCCAGTGGTTCGATCAAACGGGGCTGCGATGGACGCCGCCCTCGCCGAACCTGCGAACGCTTACTGAAGCGACGCTATATCCGGGCGTTGCGATGATCGAGGGCGCCAATGTGAGCGTCGGGCGCGGGACGGACGCTCCATTCGAATTGGTGGGAGCGCCGTGGATCGATTCTGCGGCGCTGCTCTCCTACCTGGACAAGCGAAAGATTTCCGGCGTTCGCTTTCAGTCAGCCGATTTCACGCCATCCGCCGACACCTATGCCGGCCGGAGCTGCCACGGGGTGCGGATCTCTCTCGACGACCGCCTCGCGCTTGATTCGCCGGCGCTCGGAATCGAGCTGATTGCCGCGCTGCATCATTTATATATGAATGATTTCAAGATCGACGCGACGCTCTCGATGGTTGGTTCGCGTCGAACACTGGAGGAAATCAAGTCGGGCGTGGATCCCAAACAGATCGTCGCGCAATGGCAACCGGAGCTGGAGAATTTTCGCATCCTGCGCGCGCGCTATCTGCTCTACTAGTCTTCGCTTTCCTCTTCCGCCGCGACACGTTTTCACACAACCGTGATCTCAAGCCGGTGCTCGCGCCTGTCCCAGTGCGCGGAGGTGCCAAGCTTCGAGCAAAGACGCGCCATCTTCGCCGCGATGCGCTCCGCGTGTGGCTGCTCAGCCATTCGTGCCTGGCAGTCATCTATTACGGTAGGGTAAAGACGAAGCCGCCGAATCCCCGTGCCGTCCAGCTCCACGACGAATATGAACGACTCGTCGTTGCGTTCGTCTTCGTCGACCGCGTAGTCATCGATGAAGTTCCCGGCGCAGTACATGATCGGGCGATCGCAATATATTTCGATACCGCGAAAGACATGCCCGGAATGCCCGAACACGACGTCGGCGCCAACATCGATCATACGATGCGCAAAAGGTATATGCGGTGGCGGCGGCAGGTAGCCCCAGTTCGGTCCCCAGTGTGCCGCGACGATTACAATATCGGCCGCGCGCCGGGCAGCTCGGATCGTATCGAAGAGCCGGGTGGCGCGATCTTCTTCGAAATCGACCGGCACATAGGCGATTCCTGGCCGATTCTCTCCGGCTTCCCATTGCGGTTCGTTATCGGTGAACGAGACAAGCGCGATGTTTGCGCCTCCGGCTGTCAAAGTCCCCGGCGCGAACGCCGCCGCCAGGTCTGGACCGGCGCCCGCATGTACGATACCCGCGTGGTCGAGGATCGTGAGCGTGTCTGAAAGCGCATCAATGCCGAAGTCGAGCGAGTGGTTATTTGCGAGCGCGACCGCGTCGATACCGGCAACCTTAAGTACGCCGATATTGCGGGCATCCGAGCGGAAGTGAAATTCCTTCTCTGGCCACGGTGAACCGCGGTCGGAGATCGCGCATTCCAAGTTGATGATCCTCAGGTCGGCGCTGCGAAATATTGAAAGCGTGTTCCCCCACGGGTAATCTGCAGCCTCGTCGCGCAGAACCGCGTTGACCCCCCGGCCCAGCATCACGTCGCCTACGAACAGGAGAGTCAAATTCTGCATCTTGACTACCTGCTACCCGCTCAATCCGCATCTCGCCCCGCATTGACCATCGAAAGCCTGCTGAATTCTGGATTCATGTTCCATGCCTGCCGCCAATCCAACGCGGCGTTATGAGTTTTGACTTCCGCTGCGCTGGTGAATATCGAGGGCGATGACGTGACTGGTGCGATTGGAGACATTCCGCCGGAGCATTCGGAGTCATCGCCATCTTCTGCGCCACATAAGAAGTGCAATAACCGGCGCAATCCAGTTAGTCCCGATGGCAAGCGATTTGCTCCGGTTTTCTGTGAGGCTGCATTGCGGGTTGAGATCCACGAGAAGAAGCCAATTAGAGACTTGCAGCCGCGGCCGGAACGGGTTGGCACTGTAAATTCGGGAGGGAGCAAAAATGTTGGCGAATCAATTCACAGAAGTCTTCCGCGACGAGCACCGCCAGATGCGCGACATGCTGCTCGGCCTGATGGACGCCATCGAGGCCAACGACGTCGAGGCGGTTCGACAGGGAATTGGCGAGATGGCGGCGCATGCCGGTCCGCATTTTCATTATGAAGAGCAGGTTCTCTACCCAGCTCTCGCCGAGATCTATGGAGAGGACTACGTCGCGAGGCTTGGTGCCGAGCACGACGCGGCGCTCGAGGCCGTTGCGGAGCTGGCCGAATTGGCCGAGGCTGAAGAAATCACTCCGGAGCAGGCGGGATACGGCCTTGAACTCATCCGTCGGCTCCTCCCACATGTCAGTGATCGCGACGGGCTTGCGGTGATTGTAGAGGTGCTGCCTGAAGAGACTGTTCAAGAGATCGTGCGCGCGCGTGAGAAATCAAGGCGTTCCGGTAAGACTCTGCTCGAGCTGGCCAAGGGCAAAAAGAAGCGCCCGCCGGCTGCACGCCAGGCTCGCGGGAAGGCGCCCAAGGCCGTTGCGGCGGCGAAATCCAAAGTAGTCCCTCGCAAGGCCGGAGCGAAAACGAAGCCGGCGCGAAAGAAGCCGTGATCCATACGAACCGTCAATACTGAGCACGGCAACGCCCCCAGGTCGCGGCGGAAGCGATTCTTGTCGAGTTCCTGCCGTGCGGCTTTGTCCCGGAAACGGCAGGTGTCGGGGCAGATTTCGCCGCGGCGACCGGCCATGCGGCACAGGAGGCCTTGGCTACGTGGACCGCTCGAAGCGAGGAAGCGGCGGCGCCGGAGCTCGTGCAAATGGCTCAATTCTTCGTAGGCACCTCAGGCTGGAATTACCACGACTGGCGCGGCAGTTTCTATCCCGAGCATCTTCCGTCTCGACAGTGGCTTTCCTACTACGCAAAGCATTTCAACACCACGGAGGTCAATTACTCCTTCTATCATCTGCCGCGCTTCACGACCTGCGAGAACTGGCACAGCCAAACGCCCGAAGGCTTCATTTTCGCTCTCAAGGCGTCGCGCCTGATCACGCACATCAAGCGGCTCAAGGGTGTGAGGGCAGAATGGATCGAGTTCGTCGGACGAGCCCGTCGCCTCAGAGAAAAACTCGGCCCCATTCTTCTTCAGTTTCCGCCAAGCTTTCACGCGACACCGCAGAATCTGAAACTGGTGGAAAAGTTTCTCGGGTACGGCGCTTCACGGCCCCCGCTGCGGCTCGCGATGGAGTTCAGACACGAGTCATGCTTCAGCAAGGAGGCAGTCGCGCTGCTCGACGATCATAATGTGGGCCTGGTGCTCTCTCATTCCAGCCGCTATCCCGTCCCCGGCGTGATTGCTACCGCGCCGTTCGTTTACTTCCGCTTCCACGGTCCCAAGGCCCTTTTCGCCTCGTCGTACTCGGAAAGTGAACTCAAGCAATGGGGCGCCCATATGAAGGCTTTTCTCCAGAAAGGCCGCGACGTCTATGCCTATTTCAACAACGACGTCGGCGGATACGCTGTCGCCAACGCGGCAACGCTCATGCACATCGTGGATTGAAGACCGTGACCTCAGCCGTTCACGACAGGCTGCGCGCGGTGAACATCCTTGTCTCGCCATCGTACGTGAAAAGTTCTGCATAGCGCCCCCAACCGATGACGGCGCGCAGAGTCTTCTCGGTGTCGCTCGGATTTAGATGGTCCTCAAGTTCGGATTCGAATCTCACCATGGGTGCGAGATGACCCTCGCGCTCACTGAGGACGTGATGGATATGGGCAGCGAGCGGCACGAACTGAAGCAAATGCTCGCTGAAGAGCCGCTTGCGCTCATCCATTCCGCTCTGCGCGAAAACGCGCCCAGCCGCGGTCAGCTTGATAGCGCCGTCCTGTAGTTCCGCGAACTCCAGGATCTGAAGGGCTTCGGCAATCCTAAAGAGGTCTCCGATGTCCAGCGCGAGCGCGCGAGCGATCCTGGCCAGCTCGGCATGCCCTTGATAAGGGGGTGAAGCCAATGCCTCGGTGAACCCGATCAGCAGATTGATCGGGACTGCTGGCAGCGGCTGCGCTAAACCGCCGTGAATTTTTCTTTGTGCTCCGATCGACTCCGTCGTGCGCGAGGTAAGAATCGAATAAAACTCGTCAACAATAGTATGAAACTCGGCATCCAGCCGGTTGCGTGGATGCGCCAAGGGAACCGGAATCTCGGCCGCGATACGCCCCGGATTTGTGGAAAGGACGAGGATTCGGTCGCACATCATGACTGCTTCTTCGATGTTGTGCGTTACCAGCAGCACCGACTTGGTGGGAAGCTGATGCTCTATCCAGAGATCGAGGAAGTCGGTTCGCAAGGTCTCAGCCGTTAGAGCATCGAGGGCTGAAAACGGCTCGTCCATGAGAAGCAAAACCGGCTCGATTACGATCGCCCGTGCAAAGCCGACCCGTTGGCGCATTCCCCCTGAGAGCTCGCGAGGATAAGCGGATTGGAACCCGTCGAGACCGATCAAATCGATGGCCGACATTGCCCGGCGGCGAGCCTCGTCATGAGCCACCCCGAGCGCATCGAGGCTGGCCTCGACGTTCTCGAGTACGGTAAGCCAGGGAAATAGAGCAAAGCTCTGAAATACAACTGCTATACCTTCGGCCGGCTCAGATAATGGTTGCCCGCGATACACCACCTCACCGGAAGTCGGCCTAATAAGGCCTCCGGCAATGCGCAGCAGGGTCGACTTCCCTGAACCTGAGCGGCCAAGGAGGCCGAGGATCTCGCCTTCTCGCAATGACAGGTTGATGTCGGCCAGCACCGCTAGCGGTTCGCCGGATGGCTTGGCGAAAGCTTTGCAGACGTTGCGCATTTCGATGACGGTGTCGTTCGCCTGGCCAGCCATTGGTTCCTTTCAATCGAGCCGCGTTCGCCGTTGGGCGAAGGCGTAGAGCGGTCGCCATAGCAGCCGGTTCATCGTGATGACAAATACTGACATGACCGCGACGCCCAGCGCGATCCGAGGGTAATCGCCCGCTTCAGTCATCTGCGCGATATAAGCGCCAAGCCCTGACCCATTGAGCTTTGTCGGCCCCCAATTGACTGCCTCAGAGACGATGCTCGCATTCCAAGCGCCGCCGGACGCCGTAATCGCGCCCGTCACGTAATAAGGGAAGATTCCGGGCAGCATCACCTGCCGCCACCAGCGCCAGCCGCGGATTCGGAAGCTCGCTGCGGCTTCCCTGAAGTCGCTCGGAAACGCACTCGCGCCGGCGATAACGTTGAAAAGGATGTACCATTGCGTCCCGAGAATCATCAACGGGCTAAGCCAGATCTTGGGATCCAGGGCAAACTTCACGATTAGGAAGACCGCAACCGGGAAGAGCAGGTTGGCCGGAAAGGCGGCGAGAAACTGCGCGATCGGCTGGACCTTCTCCGCGAGCTTCGGCCGCAGCCCCACACCGACTCCGATCGGAACCCAGACCACTGTCGCCAGGGCAATCAGGATCACGACCCGAAGGAGGGTAAGGGCGCCGTTGCTTACGGCGATACCAACGTCGCCCCAAGACAGTTCGGGTTCGGCAAATTGCACGAGCTTCCATCCCACATATGCAAGGCCGGCAAGAAGAAAGCCGAACCAGGCGAAATCAGCTGCGCGGCGAGGTAGCGCGAAAACTGGAAGCCAACGAGGTTTTCGGGGGAGAGCAAGCCGGGCTCGGAGGGTCGCCTGCACGGCCCCGCCAACCGGCTCGCCAAGGAGTCTAAGGAAGCTCGCTCCTCGAAACAGGTCAAGCACCCAGCTCCTCGGCACGACCAGCGCAGCCGTCTGTTCGAACCGGAACTTGTCGGCCCACGCTACCAGCGGACGGAAGAGCAGCTGATCGTAAATAATGATCGTGATGGTCATCGCAACGATTGCCCACCCAACTCCTGCGAGGTCACGCCGCTGGATTGCAAGGGCGACGTAGGATCCGATTCCCGGAAGCGTGACCTGGATGTTGCCAACGGAGATAGCTTCGGAGGCGACGACAAAGAACCAGCCGCCGGACATCGACATCATCATGTTCCAGATGAGCCCAGGCATGGCGAACGGCACCTCGAGGCGCCAAAAGCGTTGCCAACCCGAGAACCGGAAACTGCGGCTCGCTTCGTCGAGATCGGTCGGAATGGTAATGAGTGACTGATAGAAACTGAAGGCCATGTTCCAAGCTTGGGCCGTAAAGATCGCGAAGATCGCGGCAAGCTCCGGTCCCAGAGAACTGCCGGGGAAGAGCGAGACGAAGAACACGACCGTGAAGGAGAGATAGCCCAGCACCGGCACCGATTGGAGGACGTCCAGCAGCGGTATCAGCACTGTTTCGGCCCGCCGACTCTTGGCCGCCGGCGTGGCGTAGATGAACGTGAAGATCAGGGAGGCGACGAGCGCGGCCAGCATGCGCAACGTGGTTCGCAAAGCGTAGACCGGCAGGACAGCCGGAGAGAGGGAGATCCTTGGCTGTTGCGTGGTAACAAAAGGCGCCACCATCTGGTGAGCGCCGGATCCGAGGAGGATCACAATCGCCACCACCAGCAGCGTCGCAACGGCGTCCCGCCAGGTCGGGATTCGTTGATGCCACGGTCTGCCGATCAGCACCTCGGCATGCTGTTCCACGCTGCCTCACCTTTCGGCATCCGCCGACAAATCATCTGCTTCTCTAACCAATCGGCTAATTTTTATCCATCCTGCACGAAAGAATTGCGGAAATCGGGCCTGCCGAAGCGAAGCGCGGACGTCGGGCGGGGCCGTTCGAGGCCAACTGCACCTGCTCCCTTTTGCTACACAGAAACTTGCCGTTGTTGCTTCTGGGTCCACGAGCCGAATGCCCCGTCGGCACCTGACCCAACCCTGCGATCACAAGACGCGACGGAGCACTCGCACACTTCTTGCTCCGCTTGGAAAGGCGGAACGCCCCCGAATTCGCGACGCTGGAAAATCGATAGCGAGGTCAGGGTTCAGCCACAAGCCGATGCGAGAATCTGCGTGTACAACCAGTCTGCAACCGTAACTCCCTCCTCCGATACTGACTCTGCTATCAGCACCTCTGCTTTGAGTCGCCACTTCGGCGATCTCGTTGCCGTAGACAACGTGTCGCTAAGTGTCCTGCCTGGCGAAATCTTCAGCCTCATCGGCTCGAACGGCGCCGGCAAAAGTACCCTCATCAAGATGTTGACGACGCTCCTGCCGCCTTCGTCGGGAGCCGCACGGGTAGCAGGCTTCGACATCATCGCACAGGCGGGCGAGGTCCGCCGAAGCATCGGTTACGTGCCGCAGATGCTGTCCGCGGACGGCGCACTCACGGGCTACGAGAATCTGCTGCTTTCAGCTCGCCTCTACGTGATCCCACGCCGGGAGCGCGCACAGCGAATCGCCGAGGCGCTCGCCATGACGAATCTGACCCGCGACGCAGACCGCCTGGTGGGGCATTACTCGGGCGGAATGATCCGACGCCTCGAAATCGCCCAGAGCATGCTGCATCGGCCAAAGATCCTGGTAATGGACGAGCCCACGCTGGGGCTTGATCCTCTCGCCCGGCACGCTGTCTGGGATGATATCCGCACGCTGCGCGAAACCCGCCGCATGACAATCCTTATAACGACTCATGACATGGAAGAGGCGGACGAGCTTTGCGACCGCATCGCACTCATGCACCACGGACGAATCGAGATCATCGGCACCCCCGCAGAACTCAAGAGGCAAGTTGGACCGGAGGCCACGCTCGACGATGTCTTCGCTCACTACACCAGGTTAGACATCGAGCCCGAGGGCGGATATCGGCAGGCGCGACAGGCGCGGCGCAGCGCCCGTCAACATGGCTAAATACTCTGACATTTCCCCGGTCACCGACTACGCCACGCAGGTGCTGGCTGTGGTGGATGCAGAGCTGCGCAAGCTCCGCCACGATCCGATGGAACTCCTGTCGCGGGCCGTCCAGCCGGTCCTTTGGCTTGTTCTGTTTGGACAGGTCATGGCTCAGGTCCGCGGGCTCAGTGCTGGCATAAATTATCTCGACTTTCTAGCGCCCGGCATCCTCGCTCAAAGCGTGCTCTTCGTCGCCATCTTCTATGGCATCGCCGCCATCTGGGAACGTGACCTTGGTGTCCTCCACCGCTATCTGGTCAGTCCGGCGCCCCGGACCGCGCTTGTCCTGGGCAAGGCGCTCTCATCGGGAGCGCGAGGTCTGTCACAGGCGGTTGTGGTTTATGGGCTCTCCTTCGTGCTCGGCATCCAGGTCAGCCTGGAATTACGGCATGTGCTCGGCGTGATCGCCTTCATCGCACTTGGCTCAGCGCTCTTCTGTACCTTGTCACTCATTGTCGCCTGCCTGGTGAGGACGCGTGAGCGTTTCATGGGTATCGGCCAGGCTCTGACGATGCCGATCTTCTTCGCCAGCAACGCGATCTATCCGATACGCTTGATGCCGTTGTGGCTGCGGGCTATCTCCCGCCTCAATCCTTTGACCTACGAGGTTGACGGACTCCGCGCCTTCATGCTCCGCAACGGCGTCAGCACTATTGGCATCGGGCTCGATTTTCTGGTTCTGATCACGATCTTTACCGGCTTGGTTGCGCTCGCGGCGCGTCTTTATCCGAGGATGGGCGAATGAACTTCGTGCGCGCGGGGATCACAGGAAATCCTTACGAGATCAGAAGAGGCCTAGCTTCCATGTTCACTCTGGCGGCGGTTCTCGGCGTGATTGTGGTGATTGTGGTCACCCTTGTAGCCGCGAATACCGCGGCGATGCGGAGAGACATCGTGACCGGTTTGCGTTGGATCACCTGACCGCTGGTTTTTGCCAGCCACAGGGCTTTGCTAAGCGGTGGACCGGGCAGGTTGATAGTTGCACCACGGGTCCGTCGCGAGAAAGTCACCCGTCAGCGCATAGGCGCGCGAGCGCGAGCCGCCGCAGAAGCTGCGATACTCGCACCGCCCGCACCTGCCGCGCAGGGCGGCGGGGTCACGCAGTGTGCGGAAGAGCGCGGAGTCACGATAAATCTCGGCCAAGCTTTGCGATCGCACATTTCCGGCAGAAACCGGCAGGAATCCGCTCGGATAGACCTCGCCCGTGTGAGACACGAAGACAAAGCCCTTGCCAGCGTTGACGCCGTGAGGCGCAAGCCCAACGGTGTGCCCCGGCCCTTCCGACCGCCGAAGCATGTCGGGCATCGCCACCGTGCCGGGGTGACCCGGGTACTGCTTGCCGCTGCCTTCCGCCTCGTGTTGCGCGACATAGCGCCGGTAGTGGGGCGCCTCGGTCACCTTCACGATGAAGTGCGACTTTTTCTGAACCGCGTATAAGATCGCGAAGAGTTCCTCACACTGGTTTGCCGCGACTCCGTCCAGGACCTCGCCGCGTCCGACCGGGACCAGGAAGAACACCTCCCAGAACACCGCTCTAAGACGCTCGACCAACTCAGCCATCTCGGACAGAAACGGTGCCGAACCAGCCCACAGCGTCGTGTTGATCTGTAGCGGCAGACCACATTGGTGCGCCCATTCGACTGCCGCCATTGTCTTGTTGAAGGCCCCTGATACTCCGCGGAAACCGTCGTGAAGGTCAGCGCGCGGATAATCGAGGCTCAGCGCCATCTGGTCCAGGCCCGCCTCCTTCAACTGGCGCACCACGGTCGGAGTAAGTGCTGGAGTTGCCGCGGGAATGGTTCCCATGCGCAGACCGAGCCGCTTGCCCTCGCGCACGAGGTCCAACAGGTCGGGACGTTTGAGCGGGTCGCCACCGCTTAGGATAAACACCGGAGTGCCCATCGCCGCGGCCTCGGCAAACAGCGCGAAGCCTTGCGCGGTGGTCAGTTCATCGGCATGGCGCAACGGTTGAGCCGAGGCGCGGCAATGGCTGCAGGCGAGGTCGCACGCCTGAGTCGTTTCCCAGATAACCAGAAAGGGCGCTTTCGCGAAGTCGATCGAGGGCATCATGGCACACTCACGCAGTTGCCGGAGTTTTGAGAATGCACAATGGTTGGGTAGGTCCCTTTAACGCACGTGCAAAATACTTTATACGCGTTTCCGCTCGCGTGGAACAGGTTTTGAGAAGGCACATCCCGGCCCGAGCGGCGCAGAAGCCAGCCTCGATTTTCAACATTACAATTCTTTCCCCTCGAAACAAGCAATTGCAATCGAGCACGACGCGATGTAAATGCGAAAAAGGGGACCGAACCATTTCGGTAACAAAGAGGATGCGACAACTTCTGCGGCAAAACCGCGGTTGGCATGCGCTGCCACAGAGCAAAGACAACGGAGGCTCCCATGGCATTTCGAGGCATTCAGGCAGAAACGGTGAAGTTCCAAGGCTTCAACGGCGACAGTGGGGAGGCCTATTACGCGCGCCCTCTGGCGCCAGGCCGCTATCCCGGCGTCGTCGTGATTCATCACTTTCCCGGCTGGGACGAGTGGACCACGGAGGTAACTCGTAAATTCGCACATCACGGCTATGCCGCGATTGCACCGAGCCTCTATTTCCGGCTGGGTGACGGCGCTTCAGAAGAAGTGATTGCTCGCGCACGCAGAGCCGGTGGGATGCCGGATGACCAGGTGATGGGAGATGTGACTGGAGCCGCAGCGTTTCTGCGTGCCCAACCACATAGCAATGGCAAGGTTGGGGTGATCGGCTTCTGCTCCGGCGGACGGCATACATACCTGGCGGCATGCCGAATCGCCAATCTCGATGCGGCTGTCGATTGCTGGGGCGGCGGCGTAGTTGTTGGCGACCCGTCGAAGTTACCGAGCACGCAGCCGGTTGCGCCCATCGAGTTGACGGAAAGAATGCGCTGCCCGCTCTTGGGGTTGTTCGGTAACGAAGATTCCAACCCTTCCCCCGACGACGTAAACCGCACCGAAGCTGCGCTCAAGCGCTTCGGCAAGAACTACGAGTTTCATCGCTACGACGGAGCGGGACACGGGTTTTTTGCCTGGTATCGTCCGAGTTACCGGCCCGAGCAGGCGCAGGATGCGTGGGGGAAAGTGTTCGCCTTTTTCGAAAAGTACCTGGCGGCTTCCTAGTTCATGGAGAGAGAGGCAATCCGGAAGGTAAGAGAAACATCGACTCAGCGGCATTTTAGTCAAGGTCTTCGTCGCCGAGGCTGTCAACGATGAACGGTGCAATCTCGAGGGGAAAACTGCGTGGTGCAGCACTCCTGTACGATCCGCGTCTCAACCGATCACTCGCCTTCACTGAAGCTGAACGCGACGCACTCGGGCTGCTGGGACTACTGCCCGAGGCGATCGATACCGAAGAGATCGCACTTCAGCGCGTCACGTCCCAGATCGAGAGCAAGGCAAGCGACCTGGAGAGGTACATCTACCTTTCAGATTTGCAGGACACCGACGAGGCACTCTTCTACCGGGTGCTGCGGAGCGACCCGGCGCGATTCCTACCACTCGTGTACACGCCCACGGTGGGCGAAGCCTGTCTGAAGTGGAGCTACATCATCAGAATCAGACGACCGAAGGGCCTCTATCTTTCGATCAGACGCAAGGGCCGCGTTCGCGAAATTCTTCGCAACTGGCCCGAGCGGGATGTGCGCTTCGTCGTAGTCACGAGTGGCGAGCGAATTCTCGGGCTCGGAGATCTGGGCGCCAACGGGATGGGAATTCCGATCGGCAAGCTCGCGCTGTATACGGCGGCGGCCGGAGTGCCACCGCAATTCACTCTGCCCGTCATGATGGACTGCGGCACCTGCAATGAGACGCTATTAAGCGACCCGCTTTACATCGGCCTGCGCGAAAGGCGTCCCTCCAGCGCGGAATTGGACGAGTTCGTCGAGGAGTTTGTAACTGCGATCCAGGAAGAGTTTCCCGATTGCTGCATTCAGTGGGAGGACTGGGCTCGGGCGGACGCGTTCCGCCTGCTCGCCCGCTATCGGGATCGGGTGTGCTCCTTCAATGACGATATCCAGGGTTCGGGGGCGGTCGTGCTCGCGGGCATTCTTAGTGCGATGCGCATTACGAGAAGCAAACTCTCCGAGCAGACTTTCTTGTTTCTCGGCGCGGGCTCGGCCGGCGTCGGCATCGCGAATTTGTTGACGCAGGCCATGAAGCTTGAGGGACTGTCAGACGAACAGGCCCGAGGACGAATCTGGCTGTTCAACCGCAATGGGCTGGTCGAATCGACGCGAACAGACACGACTGATTACCAACGGCCATACGCGCATCCACGTCCGCCAACCCGCGACTTCATCTCCGCAATCGAGTCGATCAGGCCCACCGTCATTGTTGGCGTCAGCACCGCGGCCAAGGCCTTCAACCAGCCGGTGGTCGCGGCGATGTCAAGGATCAACGCCCGCCCGATCATCTTCGCACTGTCGAATCCGACTTCGCGTTCCGAGTGCACCGCCGAGGAGGCTTACCGATGGTCGCAGGGGCGCGCCATATTTGCGAGCGGAAGTCCATTTGCGCCGGTGCAATACGGCGACCGGCGAATCGTTCCCGGCCAATGCAACAACTTGTACATATTCCCCGCGGTTGGTTTGGCTGTCTACAAAACCCGCGCAAAGCGAGTCACGGATGAGATGTTCATCGAGGCCGCTCGCGCTGTCGCGGAACTTGTTACGCCGGCCCATCTGGACGCCGGACTCATTTATCCTCCGCAGTCGACGATTTTCCAAACCGAGACTCACGTCGCAAACCGTGTCACCGAGGTGATCTACGCACGCAATCTCGCCTAATCGGATTCGAGTGAACACGAAGGGGATTACTAAGCTTTTGACACCAAAGCCTATTTGGTATCAGCGAAATACTTGCGATTGAGGCTGTTCGTGTACCCATCTTCGCTTAGTTCGAGCAGTTCTTCATCGATCGCCCTGCGAATCGGGCTGTTCAACGACAGAGCAAATCCGTATTGCTGCGGTTCGAACACAGAGCCAACCTCGTTGAGCTCCAGCTCGGGATGCTGTTTGTTGTAGTATCGCAAGATCGGCGAATCGTACACGATCGCATCAATCCGGCGCTTGGTGAGCGCCTGAACGGCGCCCTCGAGACCGTCAAAAGTCTGCGTGTCAAACCCTGCGGATCTGCAGTAGGCCTCGCCGGTGCTGCCCGCGATACTACCCACCTTTTTTCCCGCCAAATCCTGAAAGCTGTCGATTTGACCGCGGATTTTGTCGATCGTCATCACACTGGTTATACTCGATGTGATGTAAGCGATCGCGATCACGCCGCACGCCAGAAAGGTCCCTGCCAGCAAGTGGCCGATAGGTCCGGGTATCAAACGCTTGTGAGATGAACTGCCGGCCGCGGCCGTCGACATGACGTGATAGAATGATTCTGCCAATCCGCTCAGCCAGTCACGGGGAAATTCGGGGTCCAGTCTGCGGTCGAAAATCGTCAGTACAAGTGTCACTACAATCATGGCGCCGAACGCGATGGCGAAGATTCGCACGTGGCCCCATGCATATAGGCCCCTGAAAAGTTCAGCAAGGCCGGCTCGCCGGTTGGAGTTGACCATCACCTGAAGGCCGGATTCAAAGTAGGGCTGGGAAAAATCTATTTTCTTGAGACGACTGCTGGTGACAAAAAGGTCGGTCACCCCCACGTGCGCCTGACCTTCGCTCACCATGTCTATTAGGTCCGGCAGCGTCTTGGCTTCCACATATTCGATCTTCCAGCCTTGCGCCGCCGCAATCTTTTCCCATAGCTCGATTGCAAAGCCGCCAAAGCCGGTCGAGGTTCTGGCGACGAACGGCGGGTCAACGTAAACGACCACTCTGAGCGCCGGCGCGTTCCCCGGCGAGGAGGCCGCGGCCCATGCCGCGCCGCTCAGGACCACAATCAAGACAGCAATGAGTGCTTTCTTCATCGCTCTATTCGTTGACCGCAAGCTCGCGAGGCTCATGTTCCAGCAATGAATTCCTCCCGGTGTCAGACGCTGGCGGTTAGGTGCGCGCGATCACCTGAGGAGGAATACCGCGGCGATCGGCAACGTAGTTCCCAGGACTATGGCCGCGCCGGCGATTAGCAGTTGCTCAATCGCAACCGCTCCCAGAGCTCGCCAGGCTGAGAACCTATGGACCTCCCCGATACAGTTGAGAGCAATGATAAATCCATACAACGCAAGGACCGTGCTGAGCGCAAGTCGCGGCCAGTCGCGCACCAACGGGGCCCATACGGCGTGCGGATCACTCGCGGCGACGGTTGCCGGCGGGTCTACCAGCGTCAACGCGATCAGGATGGACACGATCAGAATAGATGGGACCCTTGACCAGCCAAGTGCCGCGCGAACTTCCACAGCTTTCGCCGTCCCGCCAAACAGCGCTCCCGACCACCGCAAGATTGATCCTCTAATGTATAGGAAGGCGATTGCAAGGATTGGCGAGGCGATGACCTGAACCAGCCGTATCTTCCACATTGTCGCAGGCGAGATCATCGGAATTGTCCGGGTACCTATCGTAAACGCCGATGGCGAGCGAAATTGAACGACGGCCCCAATTGCGGCGACAAAGCCTGCAATAGCCACAAGCGCCACTACGCGATCACGCGGATCGCGATCGACGATCAATCTGATCGTCGCGCGCGGACTGACGAAAATCCGTGCGTAGTTGATGTCCATTAGATTCGTGGGATTCACACACCCATTCCCCATTTCATCCGCTTGGACGCTCTTCGCGATACGGCAGTCCCTTCCGATACAGCTCCAGACGTTTTTGCAGTTCCTGCTTGAGCTCCGTCTGCGACTGACCTACAAGGTCGATCGCGCGCTGTTGCCATACGCTCGCCTCACCGAAATTGCGTTGCTCCGCGAAGGCCGCGGCGAGCGTATCGATGAACGTCGCTTGCGTCCATCCCGAAAGTTCGCAGGCATGATTGGCGAGCTCGAGCGCTCGCTTCCCATCGCGCAGCTTCGCGTCCGGGCACGTACAAAGAAACCACGACAGGTCGTTGGCTGCCTCCGCGTTGTCGGGTTCGTGTTTTGCTGCCAGGCGATAGTCGTCGAGCACCGCTTGATACTGCCCGAGCTCCAAGTGCGCTGCTGCCCGCGCAATATATGTATCTGCCTTGCCGGGTTCGATTTCGAGTAAGCGCGTGAGCGTCGCCGCCTCCTGCACATACTGCTTCTTTCCTCTATAGGCGGCGGCGAGCGCGGAAAGTGTGTCCACGTCGTCGGGGCGCAGCTCTGCGGCTTGCTTCAGATCCCGCAGTGCGCTCTCGTAGTCCTGCTTGGCCAGACAAGCCTGGCCGCGCTTGCTATACAGGTCGGCGTTCTTGGTCTTCGAAAGCTTGATGGCCTGATCGAGATCTGCGATCGATTTATCGGGCTGGTTGAGCCATTTCTCGATTTCAGCCCGCTGCTCATACAGGGTCCAGCGGGTGGGCGCCGCTGCGATGGACTTGTCTGCCTCGGCTTGCGCCTTCTGATAGAAGCCCGCATAGAAGTACGCCATGGCGCGTTGAATCAGATAGTCAGGATCTCCGGCTTTCTTGCCGATCGCGAAGTCGAGATCGGCGATTGCCTGGGCGTAGTCGTGATTCATCACTTCCGCATCGGCTCGTGCACTCAGTAGATGCGGATCGCCCGGTGCAGACGCGAGCGCTCGCGTGTATTCCTCCACCGCGCCGGCATAATCGCGGTACCCGTAGCGGAACTCGCCCACCAAAGCGTGGTAATTTCCGATTCCGAACAGCGACAGCGCCGCCAGCAGCGCCATTCTGGCGATGACGGGGAAACTGTCGTAGAGCGCGTGAGCGATGATGTTTGGCCACAGATTGCCCCGCCACAGATAGACCAGGATCAGGATCAGTTCTGTCGGCCCGATCAGGATCGCATAGCGCCATCCCCAGAACGCGATATGCGCCGCAAGCGACAGCGCGAGCACTGCTGCGATCGCGAAGCCGACGCTGCCGGTGGCGGCTCTGAGCCTTTCGAGGGCGAAACCGCGCTCTCCGATTTCCTCGGTCAATCCCGCGGCCACCGCCAGCGCAAGCGCAGTCGGCATCGGCAGCGTAAGCATCCGCTTGAACTGCTCCGGGGCGACATTCGCCATGCTGTGCGGAAAGATCGTCACCAGAGTCAGCACGTAGATTCCGCTGATCAACGCGGCTCCAGTAAACAGCGCAAGCCCCAAGCCAAGGTCGGACATTGTGGGACTGCCGAGGCCAAGCGACGCGAGCGGCCGCCGTTCGATAAAGCGAACGATGCCGAAAATGAGCAGAATCTGGATCGCGCAGGTTGTGACCGATATCGTTGCCCATGCGTTCGTCGCCGACATTCCGGCGGACATGGCAAGGGAATACAGCTCTCTCGGCCCCGGTATGACGGTGGGAAATGCGACCAGCAGCCCCACCAAGGTCACGAAGTAAACCGTCGCGGGGAGCGCCCGAGGCTCCGCCGCAAGTTGCGAAGTTGGCTCTTGGGCGAACCCTGGCTCGATCACGCGGTACTCATGAGTCTTCGTCGGCGTACCCAGATGACTGCCGGTTATCGGTGCAATCTAGCGGTAGCGGACGGCGTGAACAAGCGCCATCCCGCGCGATTTTCGGGTACCGGCTTAATTTAGTTCTCGGAGGACATTGCTGTATGCGGTACATCACGCTGGTCTCCATTCTAGCGGCCGCGGCCTTGCTTGCGGCGGTCAACGTTCAGCAGGCGTCGGCGGCACCGGCTCCCGTGAAGCTCGTCGGGTTCGGGCCGGCGTTCCAGCTCCGGCCGCGGATTGTCGGCGCCTCATCCGAGCCGCTGATGGAGCGGCTCACCAGCGATTCCGCCAAGCTCAAGGCGTTGCAGGAGGTCGCGCCGGCGGGATTGCGCTTCCCGGGCGGCTCGCAGTCGAACTTTTACGACTGGCGCACCGGCCTGACGGACTTCCACGCAGGGCCGCAAAGCTCACGGTACATAAGGTTCTGGGCCAACGGCGGGTGGAACATCGCGGCCGCGCACCCAGGCGCCGTTCATCTGGAGGACTTCGAGCCGTTTGCGAAGGCGGTCGGCGCCAGCGTCATGCTGGTGCCGAACCTCAAGACCTCGACAATCGACGACCAGGTGGCGTGGTTCCAGCACCTCAAGCAGGAAAACATTCTCCCCACCGATATCGAGCTGGGCAACGAATTCTGGATCGCGATGGGTTTCGATCCGGACAGCATGAAGCGATGGCCCGACTCGGCGACCGCGATGAACGTCATGCACCGCTACGAGCAGGCGCTCCGCCCGATCGTCGGCCCGCACGCGAAGTTCGCGGTGCAGTCAGCCGGCAGCGCGTTTTGGGTCGAGCCGAACCCTTGGTCGCCGCTGCTGCGCCGCCAGGTCGATTGGGATGCGGCGCTCAAGCCCGAGGACTGGTTCGATGCGGTGACGATTCATCTCTACTCGGGGCTGGCCTGGCTGCAAAATCTGCCGCACGCCGACACTCACCAAGGAATGTTCCGTTACATCATGGCGCGCGCCGACGCCGGCATCGACCGCGTAGTCGCGGACCTGGCCAAACGCCTTCCGGGCAAGGAAATCTGGGTTACCGAATGGAGCCCGCGCGGCGGCGGCGCGTCCACGCCGAACCTCTACCATTCGACGACACCGCCAATGGTTGCGCAGGGCGTGGCGCGCATGATGCTCGCGTACCTGCGCCATCCCGAGGTCACCAAGACGCTGTATTTCACCCTCAACTTCCAGGTTCCCTTCTTCTCTGAGTTCGTGCGCGCGGCCGACGGATTCGTGGAAGCCGGAGCCGGCCGCGCTCATCCTCACTTGGTTCGACCACGCCGCCAACTCCGGCGCGAGCTTCCAGCGCGTGGTGGAGCAGGGCGGGACTCCGATCGCCGGCGACCCCCGGGTCAACGATTCATACCTTCCGATCGAGGGCGGCGTGTTCAAGACCGGCGGTCGCACCGTTCTGATCATTCAGAACGCCAGCAGCAGTGATCGCCGGTTCGACCCGGTTGACGGCGGACGCCTGCCCGCGCCCGCCAGCGTCGAGATTCTCGCGACGCCCAATCTCGACGATCAGGAGGAGCGCGCGGCGGTGGTGCAGAACGCTAGTGCCAGCGGGCCGAGTACGCTTCCAGCGCTCAGTGTCACGCGGGTGGTCTGGACGGGCGATGTGGCCGTCGTTGGTGCTGAATAGTTCCCGGACGACATTGCTGTATACGGTACATTACATCACGCTGGTTTCCATTCTGGCGGCATGGCTATGGAATGCAAAAGACAAGGTCTGGAAAGCCACAAATGGTCATAGACGGTCATCGTTAGCAGATGATCTTGGCGTCTTAATTGCCACAATGCACACGATAACAAGCCTTGCTTTGCTTGCAATAAGCTTCACGTTTACATTAGTTTGAGCAAGTTTGACAAAAGCCTTGCCGTACAGGTTACTTTAAGTCACTTGGACGGACACGTTTCGCTAATTATTGCTATCGCAAGGAATCGTCCACAAGAAATTAGTCGAACTGGAGATAAAAAAGGTGACCGCGGCGAGGGGGGAAGATTTATTGAACGTGCGTTTCGCAGAAAGAAAGATGGATTAGAGGCGGACCGGAAACCCGGTCGAGATACACGACAGACGTTGGGGCGGAGGATGGGAGGTGCAATGCGAGGAGTAAAATAATTGAGGAGAGCGCGACAATGAAGTGCAATCCAAATCACAACTACGACGAAGCTTTTTCGCACCTTCGTAGCAATCTCTCCGCGTGGGGCATCCCGCCCGAATTCACAGACGAAATCATCGCGCGCAATATCGCCGTCTCCTTCCAAAGAGGCGTGTTGATCTTCGGCGAAGGTTCTACCGACGATCTCTTGGGGTGTGTCCTTGCCGGCTACGTCAAGATCTATTGCGCGGTTGGCGATGGCAGCCGTACGTTGATCCGGCTGGCGGGACCGGGCGAGTTGATCGGATTTGCCGATTATGTTGACTCAAGGGGTTGCCGCGCGCGCCTGTTTGAGGCGCAAAGCTCGAGCAAATGTGTGGTGGCGCTTGTCAGCCGTGATCACGTGGCGCGCCTTCTACGGAGCCTCGATCCCGACGCCCTGGTCGAAATGCTGCAGGCGCTCAACACTCTCTGGTCGCAAAATCTGCACTGGTTTGCGACACTGCTGAATCTTCCCTTTGCGGAACGCCTGGAAGTCGTCCTGAGCGAGCTTGCGCTGCGTGCGGGCGTCAAAGACGCTCGTGGAACCATCCTGATTCCGGAACTCGCGCATGAAGACCTCGCCGAAATGATCGGCTGTTCGAGGCCGATGGTCAGCCGCCTTCTGGCGAAAATGGCCGAAGACGACCTTCTGATGCGCAGGGGGAAGCAGTACCTTTTGCTGAAAAAGTGGCAGTTGGGTGCGAGACAGGATCTGCCACAAGTTAAACCCCACATCGATGCCGGTAATTCGAGGACCAGCCGTTTGCCGCAGGTTTCAGGGCTTGATGCGGCGCGAATGAGTTAGAGCAGCAGTCTTCGGAGCGTACGCGGCGCGCTAAGCCGACTCCAATGAGCGCGCCGCGGCTCGGACTCTACCTGCGGCGGAATATCGCAGCTGAACCGCTGATCGTCTTTCGAAAGGCGCCGGCCGGCGTCACCCGCATTTACCAAAGGATTCCGAGTTCAGACCGGCAGGAGGCCTCGGCTCTGTGACTGCGTCCAGCGCAGTTCCCGATAGACCACTCGAAAGGCGCCGCCACTTGCAGCCAGCGCGGCAATATAGCCGGGCGCAGGAACAAACTGGCGCACCGACCAGCTTGTCGTCGGGTGCGCGAGCCATAGCGGACGCGCATGGTCCGGCGCATCACCGATGGTCGATACATCGAATTCACGCAGAGCCGTAGACAGTCCCCGACCTAGAGCCTTGACCAGCGCCTCCTTGCGCGTCCAGAACTCCAGGAAGCGTACGTGCTGCTCGTGAGGAGGCCGAGCCATAATGTCTGCGACCTCTTGGGAAGTGAAAAATTGATTAGACACCTCGTGAACGTCGGTTTTGCAATCAAGCAGTTCGACGTCCACGCCCAACTTGCGATCACGCCCGAAGGCGAACACCGCAAGCGCTCCCGAATGCGAGAGGTTGAAGGATAACGATTCGGGGTCTGAACGCGGCGCCAGACGCGGCTTGCCAAACGGCCCGTAAGCGAACCTTACGGCGGAAGACTCACAGTCGACGTAGGCACCGACCAACCAGCGCAGCAGCCCACGTCCCACGACAAACCGGCCCCTGTCCCTGGCAAATCTAAACCGGCCGGCCTTTTCCTTTTCGTCGTCGGAAAGGGAGCGCTCCAGATCGAAAACGGCCGCAGTGGGAAGATCAAGGCTTGCAAGCCACACATGCACCCCATCGCGCTCCAGACCGAACAACGACCGCTGGGCATGCCGCTCTAAGCCACGGTGGCCAGGGCATATCAAAACCGTCTCAGAACTTGGTGAGAGCACACGCTTCACCTTCACGTACGCATCCTCGCGATGAGCGCGTGTTCTTTTAACCGCACGCATGTGCTAGAGAAAATGATAAGAAATGATAACTTCATCAATTTTCGATCCGACTAAAGTGGAGCCTTGGAGAATCTCCGCCAGTGGGAAGGTCACGCGCGTGCCCAGACACAGAGCGAACCTCAACCCCCGGCAGGAGCGCTTCGTCGTCGAATACCTCAAGGACGGAAATGGGACGAAGGCCGCCATCCGCGCCGGGTATGCCACCTCTTCGGCCGCGGTCCACGCGTGCCGGCTGCTGAAGAACGAAACGGTTCTCGAAAAGCTCCGCGCCTCCCAAGACCAAGTCCTGCGGCGCACCGGGCTCATGGTCGAAAGGACGTGGCGCCAACTCGAGGCCATCGCCTACTTCGACTTGAGCAGCGTCTTCGACCGCAAAGGAAACCTGCTGACGCTCGACAAGATGCCCAAGAACGCGCGCCGCGTGATCGACAGCATCAAAATCCAAGAGTCGGTCAAGGGCGGCCGCCGGTTCCGGACGTTGCAGATGGTCAAGTTCGCGGACAAATTGGCCGCGCTCGAAGCCTTGGGGAAGTACCTCGGGATCTTCCCCAAGCCACTCAAAGCAGGCAGATAGCCCGTGCCGATCTGATTTTCCGTGTCGGTACGTTTTCTGCTGCTCCATCCTTGAGCCACAGCCCCTTGGGGCCGTTCAAACGGCAACCGTGCAGCGGCACCGACTCGCCGAGCGGTCCCGCCGGTTCAGCGTGGCATGCGCCGCCCGTACTTGCGGTAGGCGCTTTCCTCCACCGCTGCTCCGTGCCGCCGTTATTCTAACGGTATCACACCGACCAGATGATCACGAATTCCCCAGGCATTGCAGGTCTGCCATAAGACAGCTCGACTCCAGCCACTTCTAGAAATTCGCGAACATCCTCTTCGGCCTCCTCGACGCTGGCGTGCCGCTTGCGGCAGATGCCCAGCGCCGCCTCGAAGAGAGCGATCGGCGAGGTGATGGGTGCGCGTGCCGCGTCCAACAGATCGGCCAGTGCGTCGGCTTCCGGCTCACGAGCGAGAATAGCTACGATGGCAGAGGCATCGACGAACATCAGGTGTTCCCGCTCAGCTCGTCGTAGAAAGCCTTGTCCGCCTCGAGTCCGGTGGCCGGCCTGGCCAGCACTCTTTGCTGCAGCGGGCGAAGCCTTTCGCGGAGAGGCAGCGCCTCCTCGATGCGCCGCAGTTCATTCTCCAGGGCCACCTTCACGGCCTCGGTCTTATTCAGGTGCTTGCGCACGGCCAGTTTCTTGGCCAGCTGATTGACTGCTTCGTTGCGGATGTTGAGTGGCACTGCAGCGCTCCTGTGTAGTCGTAAGAATATTATCGTCTACACGAGAAGACAGCAAGCGCGAGAGAACGCTGGCCGGCCCTGAGCGAAAGCGGACGCTGCCGCACTTGTTTTCAAAGCTTCGGGCACCCTGCTTTTCGGATCCCCACGAAGGGTGTAAGCGCCAGAGAGAAAATCCCTTGTATCTTGCCGCAGGCGAGTGGCGGGCCGGCGAGCAGCCTGGAAGTGTATTACACGGGCAAACCTTGAAGAAGATTCGCGCCGAAGCTTAGGGGCGAGGCGGCCGCGCGAACGCTTGGGGCAGGAATTACCTTCGCCCCAGCCCGCGGTTTTGATCGCTTTTACCTGTCCGAGGTAGAAGTGCGGATCGGCAGCTGGTACAGCACGAGATCGAGGCCGGGAATGTCCTCGAAGTCACGCCGATTCCGGGTCAGAAAACGCTGAAAATGCTGCACCGCTTGGCCCGCAAGCAAAGATCTTGAATACGGTAGTGTGCTGTCTGCCAGTGGCGCTGATTTGCGCCGCCAGACTGCCGAATATGTCACCAGCGACCGCATCTACGACGACGAGCGGTTCGCGTCGAATCCGATGCAGCGCCGCGAGGCGCCGCTGGCGAATTCGCGGTTCCTGCGCAGCCTCAGCTCCGAACCGGAGTTCGGCGATGGTGATTGGAGACAGATAAACGGGCTCGTTGCTGGTCAGAGTGGCGACGTCAGCTGGGGCCAGGAGTCCGCGTTCTACGTCGATCCATACACATGTGTCGATTAGGAAGCCCACGGATCGCGCACGAAGAAGCGCTCCTGCCCGGGAAATCGATTGCCCGCGATTATTTCGACGCCTGCCGACCCGAGCCGCGCGCGGAACATTATCGAGATCCGAAGCGCTACTCTTTCGGCGTGGCTATGAATGCAGGCAAGAGATCAGGTCTGAAGAGCCACAAATGGCCATAAACGGTCACGGTTAGCAGATTCTGGCAGATTAATCGTCATAATGCACATGGTGACATTGCTCACTTTCCTTGCAATAATGTGCACGTTTACGTTACTTTGACAACGTTTGACAAAAATGTTGCCGTATAGGTTACTTTCGCTTACTCGGAGGGATATGTTTCGTTAATTATCGCTATCACTGCGAATCATCCACAAGAGGATTGATCGAGCTGTGGATAAGAAAAGATGATCGCGGGAGGCGGAAAGATTTATTGAAGCTCAGTCTCGGAGAAAAAAGATCAATTAGAGGCGGACCGGAAACCCGGTCGAGATACACGACAGACGTTGGGGCGGAGGATGGGAAGTGCAATGCGAGGAGTAAAATAATTGAGGAGAGCGCGACAATGAAGTGCAATCCAAGCCACAACTACGATGAGGCTTTTTCGCACCTTCGTAGCAATCTCTCTACGTGGGGCATCCCGCCCGAATTCACCGACGAAATCATCGCGCGGAATATCGCCGTCTCCTTCCAGAGAGGCGTATTGATCTTCGGCGAAGGTTCTACCGACGATCTCTTGGGGGTTGTTCTTGCCGGCTACGCCAAGATCTATTGTTCGGTTGGCGATGGCGGCCGTACGTTGATCCGGCTGGCGGGACCGGGCGAGTTGATCGGATTTGGCGATTATGTTGACTCAAGCGGTCGCCGCGCGCGTCTGTTTGAAGCGCAAAGCTCGAGCAAATGTGTGGTGGCGCTTGTCAGCCGTGATCACGTGACGCGCCTTCTACGGAGCCTCGGTTCCGACGCCCTGGTCGAAATGCTGCAGGCGCTCAATACTCTCTGGTCGCAAAATCTGCGCTGGTTTGCGACGCTGCTGAATCTTCCCTTCGCGGAACGCCTGGAAGTCGTTCTGAGCGAGCTTGCGCTGCGTGCGGGCGTCAAAGACGCTCGTGGAACCATCCTGATTCCGGAACTCGCGCATGAAGACCTCGCCGAAATGATCGGCTGTTCGAGGCCGATGGTCAGCCGCCTTCTGGCGAAAATGGCCGAAGATGGCCTTCTTATGCGCAGGGGGAAGCAGTACCTTTTGCTGGACAAGTGGCAGTTGGGTGCGAGACAGGATTTGCCACAAGTTAAACCCCACATCGATGCCGGTAATTCGAGGACCAGCCGTTTGCCGCAGGTTTCAGGGCTTGATGCGGCGCGAATGAGTTAGAGCAGCAGTCTTCGGAGCGTACGCGGCGCGCTAAGCCGACTCCAATGAGCGCGCCGCGGCTCGGACTCTACCTGCGGCGGAATATCGCAGCTGAACCGCTGATCGTCTTTCGAAAGGCGCCGGCCGGCGTCACCCGCATTTACCAGAGGATTCCGAGTTCAGACCGGCAGAAACCTCGGCCCGAGCCATAGCGGACGCGCATGGTCCGGCGCGTCACCGATGGCGCGCAGAACGCGGCGTGATTTCGGCCTACAAGATTCGCGTGATAATGAGGACATCAACGTCGGCCATGTCATAGAGCCGGCGGCGTATCTGCACCCCAAATGGCTTTGTTTTGTAAATTTTGATCGGCCAGCCCGATTGCCTGCCTTCTATTGCTGATCTCCGTCGGTTTCTCTGTTCGAACCGGCCGCTTCGATATCGGCCCGAGGGGGTTCCCCGACGCTTACGTCCACGTCCACAACCGCGGGAGCGGGGACATGCTCGCCGGCGCGCCTTGCCTGCAATCGTTCCAGTTCATGCAGCATTCTTTGCAAGGATCGCGAAAGCGCAGCTTCGTGCCGCTCGAGAGTTGAGAGTCCTGGAGAGGTTTCCAGCAGCAGCGCCACATTGAACCAAAGATCATCGAGTTTAGCCGATGCGCTTGCCCCCACGCGGCGATATTCTGTTCAAGCTCGCGCGCGCGGCCAACGCATCCGTCGAGTGGCTCGCAACAGGCCAGGGTGAAATGAGGTCCGCCGGACAGTTGCCCGGCGCAACGTTCGCCGATGTGGTTATGGTCGAACTGCGCGACATCCACGCGGCGCTTCAAATGGAACAGATTCGCGCATTCCTTCCGTTCAGCCGCGCGTGGCTGGAGCATCGGCTCGGGATCAGCGAGCCAAGGGAGTCTCATGCTGATCGAAGCGGACCAGGATCTGCCGCCGGAAATCGGGAAGATGGATCTGTTATTGGTGGACCGGTCTGCAGGCAACAAGTTGCCGCGCGGTGAGGGTCTCTATGTTTTTTCCGTGCCTACGGGACTTGCCGTGAGGCGGGTCGAGGCTGGTCTCAAGCGCGGCTTCGTGGTTACCGGGCCGGGAATCTCGGAAGAGCTGGAACCGATGGAGATTGATCGATTGCTGGTCGGCAAGGTGATTTTTCGAGGGGGAAGAGTGTAGCGGAACTTGGCTTGGTTGTTCGTTGTAGCCGCGCGGTGTACATTGTACACGAATAACAGAGGCGAGAGGTGGAATACGCGAATGGGACCCGAAAAAAGCCGAACGCAATCTCCGCAAGCACGGAGTTGAGTTCGTCGACGCCGTGATCGTGTTCGATGATGACCGCGCGATTACGCTGCCCGATGAGCACCCCAGGGAAGAGCGGTATTTGACCTTCGGCATGGACGCGCAAGGACGGGTTTTGGCGATTTCGTACGCCGTACACGGGAGCACCATTCGCATTATCTCGGCGCGGAAGGCGACCTCGCGTGAGCGGGCGCAATACGAGGACAAACGAATATGAAGCGGGAATACGATCTCAGCAAGGGCAAGCGAGGAGCGGTGGTCCCTTTGCCGCCCGAAAAGATCCGGATCAACATACGGCTGGACCGCGACATCGTCGATCACTTTCGCGAACTGGTTCGTAGAGCGCACCGCGGCAACTATCAGACCTTGATCAACGATGCGCTTCGAGAGCACATGCAGCGTCCGAGCCTCGCCCAGGAAGTTGGCAAGGAAGTGCGATCGGTGTTGCGGGAAGAGCTTCACAGGCTAAAGGCAAGCGCTTGACTACCCTGCGGTCTTGCGCCAGCTTGACGAGCCCACGCTCAATTTGAACGCGCAAGTTCAAGTAAATTTGAAGCAAATCTCGACAGACAGTGCCCTCCAACGGGGTTTCCAAGCACCTGTCGAATGACTCAATCGCGTGCAGAGCATGATCAACTCGACGACAGCCAAAACTACCTTGTTGACTACCTGAAGGAAGTTCTGCGACTCAGGTCACTCGTCGAATCGGATCTCCAAAAAAGATACTTCGACGATTATCAGGTGCCCGTGTCGTGATTGCGCCTGGCGGCGGTGCATCGCGTGGGAGCCGCTCGCTTCACCACGCCCAGTTCCGATCACCCGATCAACGCCGATGAAGTTCGTGAGTTGCAGAGTCTCATTGATGAAACCGGAACCGATCTCGAACGGGTACTCGCGTACTACAAGGTCGCTTCACTGGGCGAAATGACCGAAACCGCCTACCGGCGCGCGGTCGAAGTACTGAATCGCAAACTGGCCAAACGCGGTAATCAGGAGACAGTTCATGCCCAGGATTGAGCGCCTGCATCAGAACACTCCCGAATGGCACCGTTGGCGCATGCAAGGGATTGGGGCCAGCGACGCTCCTGTGATCATGGGCGAGACAGCTTTCAAGACCCCGAGAACGCTGTGGTCGATAAAAACCGGGCGTATGGTCGTTCCACGGGAGCGACGGAATCCTGGTCGAAATACGCCCCGACAAAGAATACGCGAAGAGGCTGGTAGAGGCAGAGGCCGCGTTCTGGCGGCTGGTGAAGGAAAACCGCTGGCCCGAATTGGCCAACGAGGAACAGGATCTGAGTGCGGATCCAAAATGGCGTCACGCCGCGCTGCGTTACGGTGAAGTCAGGCTCCGGCTGGAAAATGCAGCATCCGAGGAGCACAAGCTGCGCGCAGCGCTTGAGTGCATGGCGACAGCGAGGCGGACGTACGGCGGTGGCGTCGAAGTCTTGAAGAGCTCGCGCAAAGGCGCGGTTGATTACGCTGCGGTGCCGGAGCTGCGCGGAGTCAACCTCGAACCCTACCGTAAACCGCCGATCGCGGTCGTGAAGATCAACTTCATCGAGCCCAACCAGCAATAAACCCTCATGCAGGAATTCTTCGGCTTTCGCAATTTCCGCCAGTTCGAGCGCACCCGCAGAGAGATCAAGCTGCCCTACGATCTGTTGAACGACATACGTTTCCGTCAGCTTCCCGACGCTAGGAAGGCCCACTTGATCTGCCTGCTGCTGCTCTCGGCGCGAATGAACAATCTCCTGCCCAACAGCCCCGTCAAGCTGGAGCGGCTGATCGGGGCGACCGAGCCTTTAGACCTGAGTGCGTTCGCCGAGTTCGTCAACTTCGCCGGGGTGGAAAATCCGACCTGGCAGGACCGCTTTGCAAACAGGCGCGTGCCCGACAGCATGCGCGTGGCGGTGCTGGTGCGCGACGGAGGACGATGTCGAAAATGCAGGAGGGCGATCAAGCTAGAAATGGATCACATTGTTCCGGTCAGCAAGGGGGGCAAGACCGAAGAATCGAACCTTCAAACCCTGTGCCTACGCTGCAACAGGGCCAAGTCCAGGAAGCTGGTTCCCCGGTTCTGAAGATGAGTGCGGCAGGCGAATCATCGCGCAGCATCGCGGTCGAGCTGGCCCTGCTGTTCCTGCGCGAACTTGAGCCCCTGGTCGCAGAAGATCCGGAGCGGCTGGTCTCGACCGAGGCGATACTCTCCTTTGCAGCGGTCAGGCGCGGGGATCCTATCACGTGGCAACACTGGCGCAGAATTCTCGAGAAATACGAAAAATCGGATCTGATCGAGCATATGCTCGGCCCGGTGCCCTTGGATCACGGCGACGGCGGGTCGGCTGCGGACAGACTGATCGGACTTGTGCTCGAGACTGGAGTCGAGTTCTTTCACGATCCTGACCAGCACGGCTGGGCTTGCGTTCGCGTCGATGGCCATTGGCAGAATCACCCGATCCGCTCCCGCCCGTTCCAGCTCTTCCTGCTGCGGACCTATTACCGGGAGACCGGCAACAGCCCGGGCGCGCAAGCAATCCGCGCCACGCTGGAGCTGTTCGAGGCGAAAGCCCTTTTTGACGGTGAGGAATCTCCCATCAATCTGCGGGTCGCAAATCACCGGGGAAACTCATCTCGACCTGTGCGATCGCGCCTGGCGGGCGGTCGAGATCGACGCCGAAGGTTGGCGGATAGTAAATCGACCGCCGCCGAGATTCCATCGCACACGCGGCTCTCGGCCGCTGCCCGCACCCGAGCGCGGCGGCAGTCTCGACGAACTGCGCCACTTCCTCAACGTCGACCACCAGGGCTGGACTCTGATCAAGGCCTTTCTGGTCGCCGCGCTGCGTCCGAGCGTGCCCTGCCCTATCCTTGTCGCCAAGGGTGAGCAGGGAGCGGGAAAGACGACCGCGTGCAGAATAATCAGCGCGCTCGTCGACCCGCGCACCGGGGCACTGCGGGGCGTACCCCGTGAAGTTCGCGATCTGATCGCGGCGGCAAGGAATTCCTGGATCGTATGCTTCGATAACTTGAGCCATCTGCCAGAGGAACTCGCCGACGCAGCTTGCCGACTGGCCACCGGCGGCGGTTTCGGTGGCCGGGAACTCTATAGCGATCATGACGAAGCGATCTTCGACGCTACCCGTCCCATGGTGTTCAATGCGATTCCCGACCTCGGTGCCGCGCGGCCCGACTTTCTCGATCGCGCAGTGATCGTGGAGTTCCTCGACCTGAAGCCCGAGATGCGCCGCGACGAGGCGCAGTTCTGGCGCGAATTCGAGCAGGTACGACCGCGAATCCTGGGTGCACTGCTCGATGCCGCCGCTGCGGGACTTAGGAACCTGCCCAACGTCAGGCTCGACGAGCCGCCGCGGATGGCCGACTTTGCGATCTGGGTGAATGCGTGCGAGGAGAGCCTCGGAATGAAACCAGGCGAGGCCCTGACTACCTACCAGTCCAACCGCGCCGAGACGCACAACCTGGCGCTTGAGTCCTCGCCGGTTTACGAACCCCTTCGGGAGGTGGCTCGGGCCGGATTCAGCGGTACCTCCAGCGAGCTTCTATTTCTTTTGAGCAAGCTGGCGAGCGAGAGCACTCGGCGCTCGCGGCGGTGGCCTAAGGCGGCGAACGCGCTTAGTAACGCTCTCCGGCGCATGGCGGGCAGCTTACGCTCTACCGGGATCGAGATCTATTTCAATCGTGCGGACCACCAAGGCAGACGCGTAATATCGGTGAAATGGGCTTCACTGGTCCCACAAAGATCGTCAGCATCGTCAGCACCGTCAGCGCCTTAACGAGCGACAGTATTTAGCTGAACAGAGCCTTTTGGCCCAAAGGAGCGTGCCGAAAATGCTCTTCAAACCTGTGTTCGTATATGCTGACGGCGCTGACGATGCTGACGATGATTTACCTCTTTGAAAACACTAACAATGACGATCCCTTCTCCTCTCTTCGTCCGTTCAGCGGGAGTGACTCGCGGAGCGGATGTCGGTCTTGTCGAAATCGTCGCCCTTGAACAAGAGCGCCCTGCGGTGGTTCTTGGCCACGGCGTAGGCAAAGCAATCACCGAGGTTGAGCTGCGCGGGATGGCCGCGTCCTTTGCCATAGCGCGAAAACGCAGAGAGTGCCGTCTCTGCTTCCTTCGCAGTGATCGGAACGAGGCTCGACTCCAGCCACTTCTAGAAATTCGCGAACATCCTCTTCGGCCTCCTCGACGCTGGCGTGCCGCTTGCGGCAGATGCCCAGCGCCGCCTCGAAGAGAGCGATCGGCGAGGTGATGGGTGCGCGTGCCGCGTCCAACAGATCGGCCAGTGCGTCGGCTTCCGGCTCACGAGCGAGAATAGCTACGATGGCAGAGGCATCGACGAACATCAGGTGTTCCCGCTCAGCTCGTCGTAGAAAGCCTTGTCCGCCTCGAGTCCGGTGGCCGGCCTGGCCAGCACTCTTTGCTGCAGCGGGCGAAGCCTTTCGCGGAGAGGCAGCGCCTCCTCGATGCGCCGCAGTTCATTCTCCAGGGCCACCTTCACGGCCTCGGTCTTATTCAGGTGCTTGCGCACGGCCAGTTTCTTGGCCAGCTGATTGACTGCTTCGTTGCGGATGTTGAGTGGCACTGCAGCGCTCCTGTGTAGTCGTAAGAATATTATCGTCTACACGAGAAGACAGCAAGCGCGAGAGAACGCTGGCCGGCCCTGAGCGAAAGCGGACGCTGCCGCACTTGTTTTCAAAGCTTCGGGCACCCTGCTTTTCGGATCCCCACGAAGGGTGTAAGCGCCAGAGAGAAAATCCCTTGTATCTTGCCGCAGGCGAGTGGCGGGTCGGCGAGCAGCCTGGAAGTGCATTACACGGGCAAACCTTGAAGAAGATTCGCGCCGAAGCTTAGGGGCGAGGCGGCCGCCCGAACGCTTGGGGCAGGAATTACGTTCGCCCCAGTTTGCCCTCACCTTCCTCTTGGCATTGATTGATACCATTTGAGCTTGCCAAACTCCACCATATAATGGCAGCCATGACTGCCAAACTCACGATGGATAAGGTCGGCCGGATCGTGCTCCCGAAACTGGTGCGGGAAAAGCTGCAGCTTGCCCCGGGTGACGAATTGGAGCTGGAGAGCCTGGACGATCGGATCACGCTACGTCCATTGCGCGCCACCGCGCAGCTACGAAAAAAGCGCGGCGTCTGGCTCTTCCATTGCGGCGAGCCGCTATCAGCCTCGACCGTTGAAGAAACCATCGAACAGGTCCGGCGCGAACGCGATGAGGGGAACCTCGGACAAAGCCATTGAGAGCGTTCTTTGATACCTCGGTGCTGATCCCGGTCTTCATCCAGGATCATGAGCATCACGAGCGAAGTCTAAAAGCCTTTGTCGATGCCGACAAAAGGCGGGATTGCTCCGCCGCCCATAGCCTGGCCGAGGTCTACTCGACGATGACGCGGCTGCCTGGGCGACACCGCCTAAGCGGCGAGCAGGTGCTGCTCTTTCTGGAGAACATTCGGGAGCGTCTTACGCTCATCACGCTCACCGGCGACGAGTATCATGCCACGATCAAGGACGCCGCTGAGGCGGGCGTCATCGGTGGCACGATCTATGACGCCTTGATTGCGCGTTGCGCCCTGAAGGCGAAGGTCGAGGCTGTCTACACCTGGAATACGAGACACTTCCAGCAGTTCGGAGCGGCGATTGTGAAGCCGCTGAGAACCCTGTGAGACGGGCCAAAACGGGTGTGAGCCTTGCGGACCTTTGGGAGCCATCGTGATGACGGAGAGCACAGCGTTCGGCCTGCTGAAGAAACGTTTGCTTAGGCTTGAGCCGGGTGAGGTGGGGGAGGTCGGCCCCCTCGCGGCGCTGCTGGCCGGCTGCTGGCACGAGTTCGGAGGTGCCGATTCTGAGCGCATACATGCGGGTCAGCTCGGTCGAATGGAGACGGTGCCGTGGGATCCGCCGGTGCTCAGCTTCAGGATCGAGCGGCATGGGGCGATGGGTTTGGGTTCGACTCGTGCTGAGACCCAAGACTGGCGCGTCGACCTCAAATCCCCGGGACGCACCGCGAGATGATGCGAGAACCGAACGTCGGAATCCTCGCCCGCGAGGTAAGCGGGTGCCCGGCAGGAGCTCGCGGCCCGGTTTTTCAGCCGTTCAATTCACCAGCAGCTGGAGTTCGTTTGGTCTTTTCCGCCAGCCAAGCGCCCAATACATCTGAGCTGACCCTCCAGCTATCGCCAATCTTGAAGCCTGGCAATTCGCGGCGCTTGACCAGCCTGTAAATCGTACTTGGATGGACGCGCAATATTTCTGAGACTTCAGATATTGTCAAAAATGGTCCGACGACATGCATCTGTTCACTCACGCTGATGGCCCGACACCGCGCACTTTTCTAGCGCTTGACTTTAGCCGTTTTTGAACAACCCGAATCGATACGATTCGAGTCGCAGAGGGTCTGGAAACGTCAGGTTGCACACCTGAGAGCGGCGGCCCAGTTAATCTGATTGATCTGCCACTATCCCCCGCCACGGTCGCGCTCTGATACGGAACGGAGACCCGGTGGTTGCCCTTTCATTGGCGATCCGTTCCCCGATGCGAGCTTCTAAGCGAGCGTCGCATTGGAGCTCACAGAGTCGAAGTCTCGCTTGGCGCTACTATTGACCCGTGCCCCTCGTTATCGGGCTAATCTTGTAAGCCGCAAATTTCACACCTGGGAGAGTCGCTCAGCCCGTGTGTGTGACCGCGCACATCGATGCCTTGAAGTCTCGCTCGCAGCGTCATAATACATCAGGCGGGTCGCGGGCTGCCTGATGAGTGCTGAATCCTGCGGGACCGGAGGGATGAAACCGTCAGGCCTTTCTTACAATCGAGAATCCAGAGGATGTGATTGTTGAAAGCTGTCCATCTGCTGACATGAGATCGGTTGCTCGTATGATCCACGCTAGCGCAATAGTCTGGTCCCCTCTCTTCTTTTTCCATACAGTGGTGCAAGTGAACCAAGCCTCTGCCACCTAATCAGCAGAGACCGAGACTTAATCAGAATCCTGCTAGCCATATGAACCTCCTGGCGGTCGGCGCGATTGCCTACGACTCGATCGAGACCGTCAATGGCAGCGCTTCCGATGTGCTCGGCGGCTCGGCGGCGTACTTTTCGGTTGCGGCGCGCCTGTTCGCGCCAGTAAGTCTGATAGCGGCCGTTGGGTCGGACTTCAGAATCGAGTCGCGCCAGATGCTCGCCGAACGCGATATCGATCTGCGCGGCCTCGAGCAGCGACCCGGCAAGACACTGCGATGGCACGGCCGCTATCACGCGGACATGAGCCATCGCGATACGCTGCGCCTCACCCTGAACGTGTTCGCGAATTTCTTCCCAAAACTGCTCCCGGACCAGCGGCAATGCGACTATTTGTTCTTGGGAAATATTGCGCCCGATCTGCAAGCGCGCGTGCTTTCCCAGGTCCACCACCCCAAGCTCGTCGCCGCCGACACGATGACTCATTGGATCGAAAACTCCGGGGCGCAACTCAGAAAACTCCTGTCACGTGTCGACCTTATCATGCTCAACGACGAGGAAGCGCGCCTGCTTTCGGGCGAGCCTAACCTACTTAAGGCGGGCAAAACGATCCTGAAGATGGGACCCAAGACCGTGATCGTCAAACGCGGAGAATACGGGGTGCTTAAGTTTTCGCGCGATACGATTTTCGCCGCACCGGCTTATCCGCTGGACGAAGTGATCGATCCGACCGGCGCAGGCGATTCTTTCGCCGGTGCCTTCATGGGCTACCTTGCGCGGGAAGGGCGCGTCACCGAAGCGACGCTGCGCACGGCAATCCTTTACGGTAGTGTCGTCGCGTCTTTCGTGGTGGAGAAATTCTCGCTCGACCGATTGTTATCGCTGACCTGGAAGGATATCGACGCGCGCTACCTCGCCTTTATCGAACTCGCCGGCTCGCATCACCGCCGATAATCTTCGATTTCCCGCCACGCTTCATGCTTGTCCCGATCCGCAGCATCTGTGTCGGCTTGCGCCACAAAATCCCGAGCTTTCAAACCGTCCGATTCTGATACCGAGCCCTGGCGCGCGGCTTCCGAACGGTTTGAAAGCCGGCGCGTTTGGCGATTTCCCGGACGCTCCAGGCGCGGCTCGCACCGCACAGCAAAAGTTGCGTGGGCGCACCAAAGCTGGCACTGGAGCAACATTCGCTTCGACCGCCGCTCGTCTTCCGGCCGGGCCTCGGCGCACAGATTGCATTTTTGCATGTCTTTAAGTAGGACTTAACGTCTCATAGTTTATCAGCATCGCTTCGCGCGGCATCGTTGGCATCTGTCTTGCTATTCCTGACGGGTGCTTTTTATGATCTTGCTACTCCTGACGCGTACGAGTGAGCTTCGGGAGGTTGTTCTATGTGCGTGCGTTGGTCCTCGCACACAGACGTGATGATGAAGTCGCTGAAATTCCGCTGGGCGATAATTCTCGCGAGCGCTCTGGGGATTGTCCTCGGTTTGACCAGCATTTCATCTGCCAGCGAGCTATCCGCGGTGCGCGGCACTCAGGCGTCGGCTACCCCCACTCCGGCAGCTCCAACCCTGCAGATGTCGCTGGTGTATCCTGCCAACGGCGTGTTGAACCCAGGCAGTCCCGAGACAATTCAAGCAGCGATCACGGTCGGTCCCGCGCCAGCAGTACCGATCCACAAGTATAGAGTAGTGATTGGAGTCCGCAACGCTAGTGGACGCGCGGTCCGAAATCGTTCCTATCGCCTTAGCGCTACACAATTTCTTGCGGCTATCGGAATGAAGAAGGTTCCGCCTGGCGACTACTACGTTAACGCTGACTTATATCATAGCGGAGAGATAGTTGCTGAAAGGGGTCCTATCCATATCAGAAAGCCGAATCGCGGATGGACACCCACACCGACTCCGACTCCGACGGCGTCCCCAGATCCACCTCCGACTTCCACACCGAGTCCGACTGCGTCCCCAGATCCACCTCCGACTTCCGCACCGACTCCGACTGCCACGGCGTCCTCAGATCCACCTCCGACTTCCACACCGACTGCCACTGCGACGCTGACCGCGACGGCAACTCCGACAGCAACGGCAACGTCAACTCAGACGGCAACCGCGACCGCGACGGCAACGGCAACACCAACTCAGACGGCAGACCCGACTTCCACACCGACTGCCACTGCGACGTTGACCGCGACGGCAACTCCGACAGCAACGGCAACGTCAACTCAGACGACAACCGCGACCGCGACTGCCACGCAGACTGCAACGGCGACCGCGACAGCGACTCGAACGGCGACTGCAACAGCAACGCCAACGGCCACAGCGACTGCGACTCAGACCGCGACTGCGACCGCAACTCCGACAGCCACCGCCACCAAGACTGCAACCTCAACTCCGACGGCCACGGCGACTGCGACAGCGACTCGAACGGCGACTGCGACCTCAACCGCAACCCGCACCGCGACTGCAACGTCAACTCAGACGGCAACCGCAACTGCGACGCCAACGGCCACCGCAACCGCAACGAATACCGCAACTGCAACCGCGACTCGCACCGCGACTGCAACGGCTCGGCCAACTTCGACGGCGACCGCGACAGCGACTCGCACCGCGACTGCGACGGCAACTCCAACAGCGACTCCAACTAAGACTGGCACGGCGACCGCGACCTCAACCGCAAAACCAACTGCCACTGCGACGCCGACAGCAAGCGCGACGCCCACTATATGGCACTTGAACTTTACCGCGCCGTCGTTTAGCTGGAGCAACGGCAGCACCACGCTATGCAAGGAAATGAGCGTCGATGTTGTTGATGACAACCTCACCAGTGCAGCTTACTCATCGAAATACGGGTCCAGTGGAGCAAACTTTGCCGCTGCCGCGAACGCGCGTCTTAAATCGTGGGGCTTTAATGCTGTTGGCTACGCCTCGTTTGCATATATGGCCAACTTTCCGACCGGCGGCCTGCCGTACTTTGCTGGACAGGATGCAACCAACGGGCGGCGTGGCGGTCTCGGTGGAATTGGGGTCAACCTAACCAGCTTTCCAGCTGGCCTTGTATGCTCAGGTGCATTTTGGGTATTCGAGTACGGACAGGCAGACTATTTCGCACCTAACGCTGCGGCTGCCTATATTAACACAGCAAGCAACGCATCTGGTGCTAGCCAGATCACATCGCTTACCAACACAATTGCGATTGTGACCGATGAAGGTGATGAACCGGCAGGAATTGATGCTTATTATCACGATGACTATGGCTACATAATCGGCGCGCAAAGTCCCATGCAGGCTCCGCCCACGCTATCGGCTTGGGCATCCTCTACGACCTATACGCTCGGCTCCATGTTCATAGATGATAGCAACGGTAATATCGAGGGTGTAACTAACATAGCCGGAAGTTCGGAATGTGAAAGTGGCAGCGGTTCCCATCCAACGTGGCAGACTTCACTGAACGCGATCACTTCCGGGGATGGCACCTGCACTTGGCGAAACCTAGGTCCCTCCGGCGATCATACCGTCTATGCCAAGATTGCGCTCGCTGACTATCTAGCGAATGAATACGGCTGTACTGGGTCACCATTCGACCCCGACCCGCTTGGGGCAACTTATTGTGGTTCGACGAACGCGGCGAACGCACTCACCGCACTGAACACCGCTTGGCACACGGATTACGAGTATTGGGGTACCTCGGATTCCGGTGGCCTTGCTGGAATTCAATCTGGTGCTTATGCGTCCTATGGAACGGGCACTGGATTGCTTGACGAGAAAGGCACTAATTTGTTGGTTGCTTCGCCTCCTTGCAATAACATCGTTCCTACGGATAGCTGGTCGAGATACGCGCAGATTGAAACGGACCTGCACAAGTTTATAGGTACATTTGCAGCTAAGTACGCAAATGAGGTCTTCGGTGGCTGGCAGACTATTTATCCTACTCATCCGCCATTGATGCTGGCACTTTATGACCCTCCAACATATGTGGCGTCGGCAGTGGCTGCGCCGCTGTTGGCGAGCACCTACCTTGGCGGAAATGCGGCGAACGTACTCGCCATAGATGCTGATGATAATTCTGTCACTGACATAACCAATCTAGTTGCTGCGATGCCGGGTGTTCCGATTATCGCAGGTGATTTCTCGACGGCGCAACCGGATTCGCCTTATTCAGGTACCACATGCGCTGACATGGATATGTTTGCGTGTGTTACGACTCAACAACTGCGCGGCGAGGGCTTGGTGAGTTACTACCAAGACACCCTGCACCTGCAAGATAGTAATGGATATTTCACTGTTGTAGGCGGAGAACATTGGTCCTATTACGATCAGAAGCCTGATAACTTCGGTCTCTTGTCGCTCAACGACAACCCGTATGACCAGAGCGCCGAGATAAACGGCAGCGTCGGGACGTGTACGACGAGCCATGCTTATACCGCGCCCACGATTTGCAAGGACAGCAACGGTAATTACGAAGCGCTATCTAATAACGTAGCCAGTTGCACCAGCGGCGGCACCGCGCCGACATGGCCGAGTAGTGCGGTTGCCAACCTTGGGACGCTCACGCATGATAACACTTGTTACTGGGCGGATGAAGGTCAGCCGACGCCGGTGCCGGAAGCAACGCCGATTCCCAGCAGTGCGACATACTACCCCGAGGGGTACGGTGATGAGATTTCAACGCTTAAGGCATACCTGACCAATCCAACTGCGAATCTGTGCGATCCTAGCGACTAGTGGCCTGTAACAGCTAAATCGAAAGTAGCGATGATTCTGTGAGAGAAGTCGCGGTAGGCCCATTTGATGGGCGCGGCGTGCTGGTTGTGATGACGGATGTAGCGCATGAGCTTGCGCGCCAGGTCGTTGACTGAGGTGAAGACCCCGCGGGCGACCACATCGCGTTCGATCCGGGCGAACCAGAGTTCGACCTGATTGAGCCACGAGGAATAGGTCGGAGTGAAGTGCAGGTGCACCTTGGGATGATCGGCCAGGAACCGCGCGACCCGCTTGGTCTTATGCGCCGAGAGGTTGTCGGCGATGATGTGGATCTCGCGACCTCTGGGTTGCAGCGCAACGATCTGGCGCAAGAGAGGCCACAAACTCCTCGGTGGTATGGTGGGCAGCGGTCTGACCCAGGACCTTGCCGCTTTTGGTGTTGAGCGCGGCGTAGAGCGAAAGCGTGCAATGCCGATAGTACTCGAAGCCGTGGCGCTCGCCCGCCCAGCGCTAAGCGGCAGCACCGGGTCGAGGCGATCGAGGGCTTGAATCGCGGTCTTCTCATCGACACAGAACACCGCGGCGTGCTGCGGCGGATTGACGTAGAGCCCGATCACATCCGCGGCCTTGCGCTCGAAGTCTGGATCATCGGAGGCCATGTAGCGCTCCAGCCGATGGGGCTTAAGCCCGGCGCGCCGCCAGACCCACGCGACCATCATGTGATTGACCCCAGCGCCCGCGCCAGCTTGCGGCTGCTCCAGTAGGTGGAGCCATCATCGGGCGCGCGCCGGGTCCAGGCCAGAATGCGGGCTTCCAGCCGCGGAGTGCGCTTACTCGCCGGCCGCCCGTGATGGCGGGCAAACAGGCCGCCAGACGCTGCTCCACGATTCACAGGCTGCGGCAACGACCAGTGGGGTTATCCGACCGGTGGAGAGGCCGCGAACTATGGCGACTTCATTGATGATGTAACAGCGGCGAACAACAGCGTATATTCCTTAATTGCGCAGTAGCGACGACGAGAGTAACGTTTCAACCTGACGCGAGCCCGCAGCCATTTGGCTGCAGACCCTCGTGTGACGGAATTTTGCACGTTTTGGGGGCTGTTGGAAAAATGGCGAAGCGCTTCGCGCCGGTCACAGAAAAACAGCCCCCACCCGAGGGTTCATTCCGAGCGTAGGCTGCGCGAGCGAGGAACCGACGCGAAACGATGGAGCGCTTTTGATCCGCGATCGGTTGCAGGCTATGCGTCTGAAGCACTATCTCGTTTTTCTAGTGTTGCTTTTCATCGTGGTAGCAAGCCGGGCGAGTTATGCTGTTCAGGCACTCGACCAATACGGCGGGACGACGGGCATGCAGTGTCCGAACGGGCCCAAGCCGCATTTCTACACGGAGAAGATCGAAAACCGATGGTGGATCTGCGACCCGGCGGGCAATGGCTTCTTTCTGAAGTCGGTCGCCAACATTGTTTACAATGTGGACAACGAGCAGTACACGTTGAACCAGACCAAATACGCTACCGGGGTGGCCACCGATTGGAGGTTGAATTGGTCATTGGAAATGATCAACCGTCTGCAAGCGTGGGGCTTCAACGTTTCGGACGGGTACTACAATCTGTCGCCCTTTTACACGTGGAATCTATGGCCGACAAGCGATCAAGAGATTCCTGTCAAGATGCCGATGGATTACAGCAGCAATATCAGCCGCTATGCTTTCCAGAACTCGAACAATTGTTCAGTCACTTCGGCAGTCAAGGACATGCTGAATGGGATTACTACTAATCCGGTCTTCACCGGATATGGCGGCTATAGCTATGGCGATTACTTCGATCCCAACTTTTCAACCTGTCTGGGCAATATCCTTGCGGCCGCCAATCCCAGTTTTCACGGAATGGCTACCGGAGTTCATAATGACTATCTGATCTTCACGACCATAGATGAACTCGATCAGCTTGGCGGATTGCTAGGTCCGGGGCCTGATTTTCCCACGCTACCGTCGAAGAGTCTTGGCGCTAACGCAGCCTGGGTGACGCTGGCAACTGCACCGACGCAGAGCGGTACATCCACCTCCAGCAGGCGAAACTGGCTGCATGGGGGCAGCTACTCAAACACCGCGGTTTATACCAAGCGGGAACTTAGCCGTTGGCTGTCCAGCCGCTATGGCGGAAAGGTATCCGCACTGAACGCGGCGTGGGAATCGTCATACACGACCTTCGGCGCTTCGGGTGCGGGCTGGGGCGTGGGCAGCGGCATTTTGGACGAAGACGGCACCTGTCCTTCGAGGGGTGCCAAGGCCTGCTGGATGGGCGACGACATCACACTCGCAGGAGAGACCGCTGCGATGCAGGCGGACATGAGCGCGTTTTACTCTCTGTACCTCGACCAATACTTCAGTGTAATGCAGGCGCAGTGGCACAATCCGATGTACGGCGCGCCGGGGATAATGCTGACAATGACGATAGGCGGATGGGGAACGCCCCCGCGCAAGGAAGCTCTGACCGAGGCGTCCAAGTACCTTGACCTGATAGAACTGTCTGCGATTCCACCTGCTCCGTGGAGTTGTATCCAAGGCGGCGGCTGCCCTGACAGCCAGGCGCGGGTCGATTTCGTCTCTCAATATGTCAGCGTTCCATGGTGGAACTGGGAGGGAATCGACGCCAATCCGGACTCGGCTGAATCCGCCTATCCATCTTCCTCGCCCTACACGACGCAGGCTCAGCGTGGCGCTGCTCTTGAGAGCATGGTGAGCGGCCTCGTCAATGCGAAAGACACCGCCACTGGAACCTACCACATCGTCGGCTTTCAGTGGTGGGACATGTTCGACATGAATGGTGAGCAATTAAACTGGGGGCTGATCACACCGCTCGATAACCCGTACGATGGAAGGAGCGCGACCACAAAAGGGATAAAGAACAGCTACGGGAAGGATCAGTGGGGCTACCGAACTGGGGGAGAGAAGGGAAACTACGGGAACTTCATCGATCGGGTAAAGAGCGCCAATGACGGCGTCTATCAATCGCTCTCGCACTTGAGGCGCAGATTGACCGCGAGGGTTCTCTACGGTTCGCGAGGTTAGGCGAAAGTGTGGTCAGGATACGCGTAGGTCTTTCCGGCCAACAGGCCGGCCCGAAGGGCTCGTTAGCTTTCAAGAGACCGATCTTTTGCACGGGCAGCGTGGCTGCGAGGCCATAACCAGTTTTCAGCCACGCAAAACATAACCGTTCTGTGATCTGCTTCTTCAGATGCCTCTCGCTCAGATAATACGACGATTCCGCATGAACGCGCAGCCAATGGCTACGTGCTCGGTTGACGCGACTGCGGTTGTGGACCAGCCGCGCCTGCGGCATGATGAACTCCTTCAGGGCTCGTTACCAATCGCCGCGCGAAGCTGGGGAAAAACATTTGTGCCAAGCCGCTGAGTTCAGACCAGTCATACTGCGCCAACCAGAGGAACAGCACCATTGCGCCGATCCATACCAAAGCTGCGCTGATGAGCCTGAGCGGCATCCACCACAAGGCGAAGAATCCGACCATCGTCTGAACAGCGCCGGCGCGTATCCAGAGCCCATGGATCGAGGGAAAGATTCGAGCCGCTCTCAGCGCGATCGCCGTTAGGATCACGTTCGTAATGACTAAAGCGGTCCCAGACGCGATCACAACGCCGGCCAGATTCCAGCGTCGCCACAGCACGAGGAATAGACCAACAAACAGGCAAAGATTAAGAACGTTGGTCCATACCGCAAGCTGTTGCCGCCCGATACTAGCCAGCACAGTGCCTCCGATCGCGCCCGGACTGGCGATGCCAAAACACAGCGCCATGAAAATGATCAGGCCGCCAAGCGACGCGTACTTAGGCCCCAATACCGCAGTCACGGGTACCGCGATCACCATGACCACACAACTCGCCGCGGTCACGACCAGGAACAGTATCCGCACGTGCAACATGAATACCTGCGCCGCGCCGGCATGGTTGCGGGCGGAGATGGTGTTGGTAAGCGACGGCAATAGCGTATCCATGAAAAACCGGCTTACCATCGGGACAATCGTCGCCACGGCCATGACCGCGACGTACTTACCGAGCAATCTTAATCCTCCAAAATTGACGATGAAAACATAGTCGAGCCTCCCAGCGAAAAAGGATGTGAGGCTCACTAGCTGGGTGGAAACCGCGTAGCGCCAGAATTCGTCGGGGAGAAACCAACGCAGCCGCGGCGCGCGGTAAAGCCGGACCACCCAGACGGCGCCGATAACCGTCAGAGGCGCAATGATGCCGAGGTAAACGCTCCAGATGACGCCGATCGGATGAGCAGATAGAAGAGAGCGGCCGAAGACGAAAAGCGCCGCATAGATGGCGAGCGAGATAATCGAAAATAGCCTAACTAGCACCTGGGACATGCGGATCTCAAGCATCCCCTTCAAGCACGCGACAACCATCCAAAAGATGATGGGCACTACTGCAAGACAGAGAACCAAAAAGTGGAAACGATCTCCGCCGATGTTGCCCAGTGCCAGGCGCATCGCCGCGGGACAGAACCATGCGAAGACGAGCCAGCCGCTCATTACGGCCAAGATCACCAGCAGGTAGGAAGCCAGAAATGACGCGCGATCATCGGGCCGGCATTCGGGAATAAACCGCATGACTACACTGTCGCCGCCGAAGTATAGAAATGCGCCGGTGAGTCCAACATAAATACCCAATAAGCCATAGACGCCGAGGGTCTCCGGACCGACGCGGGCGAGCAGAAGATTAACCCCCAAACTAAATGGGACTGCAAGTGCGGAGAGCCAGACCGTCCAGCGCATGCCGGAGAGAATGCGGTGGCGCTGATGCTCTGGGAGATGGCCCAGAAGGGCGCTACGAGTTTCGAGACCGTATGACATATTCAGGTTCTAAATCACCAAAAGCAGCCGCGGAGGAGGTGTCACCCGCCAGCGATGTCTATTGCGGTGATCCGGTGCGGTAAATCGCGAACACGTCATCGGTGCCAGTGACTTTCTCCAGCCATCCACAACCTGCCAGCAGGTCTTCACACGCGGGGATATAGTACACGATATATATCTGTCGAGGCGCGTTGCGCAGCGAGCGTTCAACAGCAGTCAGGAACTCTCGGAGAGTTGCATAACCGAACAGATTGTAAAGATAGATAACAAGATTTCCGCGCGGCAGTTGGTATTCCGTGGCATCCGCGCAGACGACCTCTATTCGGTCGTGGGAAGCAGTATTCTGAAGGGCGACAGCGGCCAAGCCGGGAGAACCCTCCACGCCGATTATTCGCCTGAACGGGAACCGCAGGGCGAGCAACAATGGCCGGCCCTTGCCGGTACCGATATCGATGAAGGTGAAGCGGCAATGCTCAATCGGCAGCCGGAAGATGAGATCCAAGAACATGCTCGGCCTGGAAGGTTCGTAGAACACGGCGTCTGGAAAGCGATTCGTTTGGCTGACTTCAGTGATTCCCTCAGTAACGACACCAGGGAGTTGGTCGAAGCGAAGCTCTCTGCGGCCACCGGGCGTGAGATATAACCAGAGATGATAGGATAGACCCCGTTTCAGCCAACCAAGAACCCCTGACAAACCGTGGCGCGCGATGATACCATTGAAGGTAGTCCGGGCGTTAACAAACTGACGCATCAGCTTAGTCATGCGCGATAGTACTGTTGGTCTCGGCCGATTGAGCGCCGGCCCCTCGGATGTGTCCGAACCAACCGTTCAGGCGGGTGCGCATTCGGTAGGCGACGGGGAGCAACCGCGTTTCGCCCACCCGGGCCATCCGATACAATCCCGGCCGAAACACCATGTCGTAGTAACCAGTCAAGTATTCGATCGAACATCCAAAACCCGCTTTGAATTGATACAGCGAGTATCCCGAGTCCTCGGGCTTGGGAGGAAAGCCGGTCATGCTCCCGCCCCAGTCCGCCAATTCGCAGCCGTTGTCACGACACCACCGAAGTGCCGACCAGTACGCAGCGTACCCGGCCCTTAATTCGCGCCCCAGCGGCGACACATCGTCGTTACCAACGTGCATAAGGTACGCCTTGCGGCCACACTGGACAAACAACACTCCACTCACGTCCGCGCCGTTATGACTCACCATCACTAGGCATCCATCGCCCTTGCTCAGGTAATGCCGACTCAGGCTTTCAATGTACTGAAACGAGCGAACGGGATAGCCTTTGCGGGTTCCGGAGTCTCTGAAGAGCCTGTAAAATCGCCGCAGCGACTCGGCTGAGAAGTCCATCCGGACATCAGCGCCCTTCTTAATCGCCCGGTCAAGGTAATGGCTGGTTCCCTTTTTGCGCATTCGCTTTATCAGTTCCGGGTCAGAAAGATTGAGCGGCATCGTGACGATGACTCGTGGCGCGTTCCACCACGTCCAATCATTGGGCAAGTGCCGAAAGTCATGAGCCACTAGCGCGTCACGCACAGCAGAATCCGTATCGGAAATACCGGGGCTGACGCGGAGAAAAATTGCACCCGTCCGCTGCGCGACTTCCCGGACTGCCTGGCGCAAGCCATCCCAGGCGCGGGGGTTGTTCCATTCCATGAGAGGACCGCGCGATGCATAGAGGAGCGAAAACGGACTGCCGTTTAATTTGCGTGCTGCGATCGAAACCGCAGCGATGGGCCGCTCGCCATCCAGGACTGCGTACCGATAAGGCAACCAACCCCCTTCACGCCGGATTTCACCCCATTCGTAACCCTGATGGAGATGGTACTCCGGAAACGAAAGTACAATCCGGTTCCATCGATCGTGGTCACAAACTTCCAAGACGTTCATTTTGGTTTCCTGGAATGCGCGCCGCAGAGGACAGCTTCCAGAGTAACTCCTTGGTTGTGGCCTCGCCAGTCATTGGAGGGCATGGAATCGCTTAACTCCGGCGGATGACTCTGTAGCGCGAATTCGGCCTCGCACCGGCTAGACTAATCAGGACCTAAGCGATATTAACCGAAATTTGCGAGTTACAGGTAATTTCGGAAACGAGCACGGCTCTGAATCCTGTGCATCCGTGGCCAACACTCGGCTGTGGAGCGATAGTTTAACGGGACGCTGTTATGAGTCAGCGTGCCATCATGCCACAGCGTTTCATGGCGACGCACCGTCTATCCGAGTGCTTTTATCCGGATCGCGCGCGCAGGCACAGCTTGAGCGCTGACTCTCAGTCCTCATAGACGGGCATCGCAACCATTATTTGCATACTGTTGCTCTAGCAGCTGTTGAAAAGGACTTTTCACCGCCTGCTCCCGGGGGGATGGTCTTTCATTGGCCGGCGGCGTCAGAAGCGACTCCCAGCGCGGCGCGCGGGACAACGATATCGTGGTCAACGGTCACCATCTTCACCCTATAGGTCATGCTGACGCCTTCAATTCCGGGTGAGGGCGGAGACTACGGAAACTCGCGGAGCCGGCATTCACATGCGATTCGCCCTCGGATGCCGCGTGCTCGGCACTCGCCACAGCAATTTCTCGAAAGCTCTGCGAGAGGAGCATTATTATCCAGAAAGGCAGCGTCTCGACGCTGATCGAGAGCGCGGCAACGCAGATAGCGACGAGGCTGATCTGCATTGACGACGCAAGCCCTGCCAGCGCCGCGTCAGGGCTCCCGCGCGCCGAGCCAAAATTTGACATCGATACTCCCAACATCGCCAGAAACAACAAGAGCGCGGGTATTCCCGCCTCGGAACCGATCTGAATGAAAGTGTTGTGCGCGATAAAGCTACGACCGCCGAGCTTGAGAAGTTCCGGCTTGTAGTCGGGCGCGACCGCCTTGAAGTGCTCCAGTCCAACGCCAAATATCGGATGCGCCTCCATCATGCGAAGTCCGGCCTTCTCTAGTTCAACGTGAATGCGGGTGGAGGCTTCGCTGCCATTGGTCGGCTCGCCAACGAATTTGATGCTTTGGAATTTGTACGAAAGCTCGCTGGGAGCATACGCGAACAGCACCAGCGCGGCGAGAGCGAGACCAACTATGCCGGCTAATTTGTGACGGGACTGCGCTACCAGGGCTAATCCAACGATTCCCTCGGTGATAACGCCCGCGCGAGAACCCGTGAACACGATGGCACAGGCGAGAAGCAGGCCGCACAGCAGGCCGATACTCCGCCACCACCGGCTTTCCTCATAGCGCGCCATCCAGAAAGCCAGCGGAAGCGACATCAGCAGCATCAAGGCTTCGTAATTGGGTTCGCCTTCGAGGCCCCACGTGTTCGGCGCATGTTCGATAAAGTGTTGCTTGTAAACCCACAAGCTTCCGAAGGCAAAACCAACTACCAGGGTCCGCGCGACCTTGAACATCCGTTTCCGTGTTCTCACGAGGGGGATGATGGCAACAAACAAGAGTGCCGCGGAAATCAACTGCGAAATCGCTTCTGTCGGCGTGGGCAACCCGTCCGCCACCGTTGCAAGGACCGGCACGATCGCGAATGGCAAGAACAAGGCAACCAGCGGACTCCGCAGACGCCGCGCGGCGTCCTGAGGGACGGGGGCGAGCAAGGCGACCGCCGCGGTGAGCAGGCCCAAGATCTTGATCGGCGTAATGATCATCACCCCGGTATTCCACAGCACCGTCCCGAGGCGCGGGTCGTTGTGAAACGGCGTAACAAATAGCAGAAGGTACAACAGGCTCATCGACCCGATTCAATTTCCCGCGTTAGTGCTCCAATCCATAAGCGCTGGCTGATATGCCACCTGCTATTTAGTCGACTTGCATACCGCCGAGCTGCTTCAGACGTGATTCCGGCGATCGTCCCTCGGTCTCGCCGGTAACGCCTGCCTCGTCTAAAAGACTGAAATACGTGTCGAGAAGCCGGGCGCCTATAGCTCGCCAATCGTAGGTACTCGCCACCAGCTTGCGCCCGGCGATCGAAAGCTCGCGCCATCGCGGATAGTTATGGCGCAATTCAGTGACACGCGAGCAGAACTCGCTGGGACCTTCGGCTAGCTCAAGCTGTACACCCGGCTGAGCGGCCAATCCCTCCGCACCGAGCGCGGTTGACACTACCGGCAGGCCGGCCGCCATCGCTTCGAGGATTTTCAGCCGGGTCCCGGCGCCCATTCGCAAGGGGACCACGGCAACAAATGCTTCGCGGTAGTAAGGACGGACGTCGGGCACGGTTCCGGTGACCTCGATGGCGGTGCGGCGAGCAAGCGCGCGCACTTTTTCGGGCGGGTTGCGCCCCACGATCGTAAACACGGCGGACGGCAACTGACGCTGAAGCGCCGGCCAGATTTCGTCAGCAAAGTACCGTACGGCATCGATGTTGGGGTGGTAGTCCATGCTGCCGACGAACAGAACGCGGTGGCGGTTTGCCCAAAGCCTGCGGTCATCGCGGTCTTTGGCCGGGACGGCGAATTCCTCCAGGCTCACACCATTTTCGAGGACCATCACCCGCGACTGGGGCCGGCGCCGCAACAGATCCTTGCCCTCTCGTTCGCTCATAACCAGGTTTAAGTCGCAGTTATCCAGGATCTCGCACTCGATTTTTTTAAACTGACTGGCTGCCCGGAGTAGATACAACCGGTGGAATGGGGTCTTCGCGGTCAGTGAATACCGGTGCATCAGTTCCGACTCGATATTATGCCAATCCATAACAATGTACTTGGGACCATCCGGGAAAGCGCGAATTATTCGCAGATAGGAGAACATTTCGATCCCTTCGATCTGGACGATGTCGTAAGGGTCTCGTGCGAGAGCGGTTTCGAGAGCTTCTGCCATCGCTGGACTTGCGAAATTCAAAATGCCCGCGGGAGTTCGACCAAGCGCACCTAGCGCCAGTTTTCTTAAGGTGTACGGCTTTTCTCTGGGAATGAGAGTCATGGCTATTTCGCCAGACGAGTACGTGTGCGACCGCGCGTCGTAGCAGTCCTGAAAACCCAGATGGGTTACGCTCATCGCTTTCGCAAGCTGGCGAGCCAAGTGATAGTTTCGGAGCTGCGAGCCCGTCGATAGATTCGCGATGTTCGTCTGGCCGAGCTGAAGTAGCCTGAAACTCATAATCGCTCGATCGCTCAGTGGGACCCTGGATGTGGGGGGAAGACGGAAGCGTTTGCAATTGCTGTCATGCTCATGAGCGGGTTGGGGCAAGGAAGAAGTTGTAGTTAAAGGCGATGGCGTGGCCCAAACGGCGCCACGCGCAGCGCGAAGAACGATTTTCAGGATTGCTGGCGACCGGCAGCCCGCGGCGCAATTCATTCCATCGCGAGTCGATGCCGGGCACTGCTTCTTCCTCAAGGAGACGCGGAAGGGCGAATAAAAGCTCGCTTGCGGCGGCGTAGATCAGGCGGCGGGGCGACCCCCTGCGGGCGAGACCGATCCAATCCGGCATCCGAGCTATAGCGCGCGCAATTCCGGAACGCTTGACGACTGCGGCCCATCCACGCATCCGCGCGGCGATCGGCTCGGCGGCGATCCACCGCCGCAGCAAATCGGTATCACTCGCGCCGTATGCCGTAAGACGCTCAAGCTCCCAGCGCCACAGCGAGTGCGCGTCGTCGATCAGCGTGGCCAGATCCCCAAATTCCCGCATCTCGAGATCCCCGGATTCGCCGAGCTTGCAGCGCGTCGCGAGGGCGACCGTCTCTGCGAAGCGGCGCAGAGGAATTGGCGCGAGCGTGGAGGGTTCCGCGGCGAGGTCGCGCAGACGCGCAGCGCGGCCGCGATAGGTCGGGACATAGTGGCGCTCGAAGAGCAGATACGAGGTCGCCACGTCGAGCCACAACTTCATCGTGCGGTAACGGACCGCCGAAGCGCTCGTAGCGAGCGCGTCAAGCTCACACACGGTTTCCAGCAGTTCGATCATCCGGTTCATGAGCAGCCGAAACCCGTCGTCGAGCGGGATTTCGGAGGCCGCGAACGCAGGCGCGAGATCCAGGATGCGCGCGTCGCCCCACACCACTTTGCCGTGGGTAATCAGTTCGTACGAGAAGATATTCGGCTGAAGCCGGCGCAGATAGCCGGCCGGAACGGGACTCAGCCCGGGGTGGGCTTCGATACCAACCGAGGCAAGGCGATCCTCCGCCGCGCGCGTGAGCCGCGCGACGCGATCGGGCGGCGGCAGCGCGGCGCGATCATTGAAGACGATAAAAAATTCGGCGTCACCAGCCAATCGAACGTGCGAGCCATCGTGGAGCCAAGTGCCCTCGCCTCGCGCAAGACTGCCGGTAAGCAATATAGCGCGCAGGCCACGCGGGAAAGCGGCGACCGAAAGCTCAGCGATCGTGTCGGCAACCTGGGTGTCGTAGCCCACCGAAACGATCGGTGCAGACGCGCTCACTTGGTCTGCCTCATCAGTACTTCGCTGTGCGCGCCGACGGTCGGCGCGGCTGACTCGGCGGCGCCCCGATGGCCGCGGCTGCGATGCCAGGCGTCCAAGTACAGCGCCTCGGTCTGCTGGACCTGCCGCTGGCCGCTGAAGTGTTCCAAGGCGAACCGGCGTCCGGCACGGCCCAAGGTTCGCACCAGCTCAGGTGCGGCGAGCATCCGGGAGATGGCTGCGGCAAGTGCCGCAGGATCGCCCGCAGGAACCGTCAGACCGGTCTTGCCGTCGAGCACAACCTCGCTGGTGCCGTCGACCGCAGTTGCAACCACCGGACGCCCGGCTGCCAAAGACTCGATAGCCGCGAGCGGAAGACCTTCATAGAAGGACGGCAACACCGTGAAGTCCGCGAGCGCGAGCCAGTCTGGTACGTTTGGTTGCTGGCCGACGAATGAGACCAAACGGGCGATCCCAAGCGCGGCGGCCTGCGCCTCAAGCTCTGCGCGGAGCACGCCATCACCAGCGCACAACAAGCGCGCGGCGGGATACGATTGCGCAACCGACTTCCACGCCTCGAGCAGCACGCGATGGCCCTTCTGCGGCTCGAGCCGCGCGAGCACCAGCACCACGGGCGCGTTTTGATCGATACCCAGTTCCGCTCGCAAGGCATATGGAGCGATGCGCTCCGGGTCAAATCGTTCGATGAAAGAACCGTTTCGTATGACGAAGATCTTCTCCCTCGGGAGGCGCTTTTCAGTCCGCAGGTATTCTGCGTTTGCCTCCGACACGGCGATATATGCGGTAACGAAGCGCGCGACGAGCCGATCGATAAAATACGAGCCTTTGATCCAGCCCTTGCGCCAATGCTCACGGACATGAGGGGTCTCGATCACCACTGGAACCCGCGCCAGCCATCCGAGCGGCGACGCGAGCCGGCTCGCCTGGAACATGTGCGAATGCAGGATATCTACCTGGCGCCTGGCGAGCATGCGTGTGAAGCGCCACGCGGAGTCCAGATGGCCAGTAGTTCCGAGAGTGACCGGAATCGCATCGATATCGTCAGGCAAGTCGGTCCGGAGCAATTCGATGAGGCGCGGCGGCGCCGCCAGCATCGGCCGAAACCGCGCGCGGTCCAGATGAGTGAGCAGCATCAGCATGTGCTCCTCGGCCCCGCCCCGAACCGGCTCGCTGGCGAAATGCATCACGGCAATACGACGGTCAGTATTCATGGGGGCGATGCCGCTTCCACCAGACAGGGATAGATATCGGCGATGGTGCTCATTTGGTGGCGCGGATGCTGATTGCTCAAAAAGATCGCGTCGGAATGCGAATCCGACGGGTGATAGCCATGCATCCCAACCGGATGCCATCCGTTTCCGTTGAAGTCACTGGTCGCGAGCAACCATCCGGGATCGAGCAAAAACACGACCTCGCCATAGCGCCGGTCGGGGAAAAGAATTCCCAGCCGGTTCAGCTCCGAATCGTCCACAATCCGGCCGCATGACGTACGTCCCAGTTCAGCAACGATCGTCCGGCGCGCATCCTCGTCGAAAAACCAGTAACGCGCCATCGTCGAGTCATACACGGCAAGGTAATGTTTGGGCATCGAAAACCCAAGCGCCTCAATCTTTCCCACTAAGTCGTACTGAGAGTGCACCGGCGTCATGCCATGATCAGAGATTACGGTGAACGTCATCTCCGGGTCCTTGCGGGCCGCAACCTTGAATACTTCGCGAAGTTGCTGATCATACCAAGCCAAGCGCTCAGCCACGGGTTGTGGATCATCGCACTGACTATGGAGGAAATGATCCATCTCGCTCAGATAGAGGAAAAAGAAATTGGCGCCGCCAGACTGAATATCGCTGCGGGCTTGCTCGACGATCCGGGCATCGGACAACTGGTGATATGAGTAAACACGATAGGGAACTCCGCGTGCGCGCAGCAGATCGAAGATCGATACTGAATTAGGGATACCGCCCTCGGCGTAGATGTTGCGCTTCTCTACAAAGTTGAAGAATGGCAGCAACGCGGGGCTGACTCCGCACTCGAACAATGGTCCCATCCTGAGCACGCGCCGGCCCAGCTCCTTAATGGCCTTGCGGGAGACGCGGTTATCCAGCATCCGCTCGGGCAGGAAACCGAACCATCGCAGCCAGCGGAATGGCGACCCCTGCGGGTCGTAATAGTAAAGATTCCAATGACCGGTCTGCGCCGGGTGCAGACCAGTCAAGATCGTCGGAATCGCGCCGGAGCTATAGCCCAGCACCGTTCCGAGCGGTCTGCGAAATGGTAGTTCATCATTCAGGAACGGACGGTCCTTGATGATTTCCCAACCGAGCGCATCGATTAGAACAAAAACGTGCAGACGCCTCGCGAGGTCAACTGGCGATGCGTCGGCGGACTCGGGATTGGCCGTATTCATTCACTCCTCATGGAATCGAGCGTACCAGTCGCGGGCCGAGGCCATTGGCAACGACCAGTGGCAGGCGTTTCCAGACCCTGGTGGCGAACCTGAATTTGGGGTTATCTGGCCGAAGCTGGGGTATCGAAGCGCCGCCCGCCAGCCAGTAATACCAATGCAGCGGCCGCTCGACCGGATTCCAGTGGCGCTTAAATTCGTATGTGCCGCCCCCGGGCGAACAACGACCGAGGTCTATTTTTTGGAACCCTTCCGCAATCGCCTTCTGAATGAACTCCCAGTACATAAGGACTTGCGAATACTTCTTGCGGGAGCCGGGTAAAGAAGCCGACCAGGGGAGTTCGAGCGTCCGGTTATGCGCGGTTAGGAACGAGGCCGCGACCGGCGCTTCGCCATCCCACAAACTCAGGATGCGGATCCGATCCGGAAGGTGGCGCACCTGTATCTCAAAAAACTGCCGCGAATAAACCGGCGTGCCGAGATTACGCATGTTCGTCGCAAAGATCTGATAAAAGATCGGCACCGCGTCGAGACCTCCCCACTGGGCGCGGAGGTTGTGCTTTTCGCCCTGCCGAATTTTGTTACGCATACCGGAACTGAGGCGTTTCCAGTATTCATCCGCCGTGCGTGGCAGTTCGATCTCCATCGTGACTTTCGTCGAGGCATGCTTCCACGAAATGGGACTCTCGAGACCCTGGCGGAGCTCGATATGGCGCGCTCCTAGTTCGCGCCCCAACTCAGCCGCGCCCGCTAGAAGACTCTCACGCGCCGGTTCAGTGTCGGCCACCACGCCACCGTAGCTGAAGAACGGAATTGAGATAAGCGAATTCCCAAAGAGCCGGCTGCGAATCGACACGAGCGGCAAGATACCGCGGATCGCGCCATCTTCCACGGCAGTGAGGTAGTACGGTCTATGCCCAAAAGTTTCCTCGATCACGTCGCGCCAGACCCAGCGATGATAAAGGCTTTCTGGCGCCGCTGAATCTACGTAGGAGTCCCACGGTTCGCGGTGTCTCGCCAACTCAATATTCATATTCCATATCCGAATGATTCGCTGACCACGGCTGGCTGGATATGGGCTGGCTGGATAATCGACGGGAAGATCTCTTCCGCCAGGTCTTCGAGTCTGACGAACTCAAACTTGGTTAACAGTTCGCGCAGCTTGGTTTCGGTGGTGGCCAGGTTTACATAAGTCTTGAACTCCCGCCACGCGTTCATCGCGAGGCGAGGCTGGTCGGGATCGATCTCCCTTGGATGAATATAAAAGACTACGGGTCTGCCGCGCCGTAGCACGCTTGCTGTCATTCTTCGGATGACGGCAAGCGGGAACAAGCGAAGGTAGCCACCACCAAAGAAACAGAACGGGTGCCCGAGCACCTCTTCGACCGACATCGGAAACTCGATCAGGTCTCCCGCGGGCCGTTTCACCAAATATGGAGCGTAGTGCCCGTTGCGCCATCCACCATGAGCGCGGTTGGCGGGAAAGACCGACGTGTCGTACACGTACCCGGCGCGCAGCAGTTCATCGAACACCCAGTCGTTGCGGTCGGAGAGCGAGAATCCTGCTGACCGGTATCCGAGCACTCTGCATCCTGAGATTTGCTCGAGAACATCCTTGGCTTTCGCAGCGTCTTCGTAAAACTCTTCGGGCGTGAGCTGATATGCCAGGCGATGCGCCCATCCGTGCGAGGCGATTTCGTGGCCGCGCCGGAGCGCCGCGGTCACCAGACTTGGATGACGGTCGGCGATCCAGCCGAGGAAAAAGCAGGTGCAGCGCACGCGATGCTCAGCCGCCAAATCCAGCAAGCGCAGGAAGTTGCGCTCGACACGCGATGGGAGCCGGTCCCAGTCAACCAGGCTCGGTGTGGAGGGCAGGTCGAGGATGTGAAACCAATCCTCGACGTCGATCGACAAAACACAGCGGTCATTTACGGCGTCCATGTTACTGAACCTCCTGCGCGGTAGATGAGATCTCCGGGGCCGAATGGCGCGATAACTAGGGATATCCCAGATATCGAACAACCTGCCGGGTACGGCTCGACCGCGCCTGCAAAATGTGCGTTCAGACTTGTTTCGGAAAAACGAAACTCAAGGATGCGCGGGCCAAGTGATGCGGGCGCAAAACCTCGTGCAGCCAACAGCAGTCAACGAAAGATAGCTCCGTGTCTTGTGAGGAGGGGAATCAGTCACCAGTTTGAGCGCCCTGAGAAGTCGCTCCGACTGAACCACGGGACAAACTCGGGATTTCCCAAACGTCGAAGCGCTTTCCAAGCAAGGAGTCGAGCTCGCCCACGAGCGCTCCCACCACGCCGAGCACCACGTAGAACGGTACGGCAATCAGACGAGCTACCGGACGACCCGCGGTCGCCCTCTCTAAGCCAAACGCGGCCAATCCGTAAAAGATCGCCTGCAAGGCGAGCAGTGACGCGAAGAAAAACGAGTTCCGAGCCAATACCGCCGAGGAGACAAGCACCATCAGCATCGGAATCAACGATGTCCAGCGCAGAAACTTGTGCGAAAGGAATTGCCACCCGCGCAGTCCGAAAAATAGGTTCCGCAGTTTGAACATCGCCAACGTGCCTTGGGCACACATGCGGCGCAGCCGCTGAAACTCCTCCCATGGGGAGCTCGTACCCCGCTCCAACACCAGTGCTTCAGGCTCATGCAATACCCAGTAGCCGGCAGCTCCGACGCGCATCGGCAGCTCCAGATCGTTGGCCAAATCCGGATAGAGGCATTGGAAGAGCGCCGAGCGCATGCAGAATATGGCGCCATCGCAGACCAACACCGACCCGATCCTGTTTTCCAAGCGTTTGAGGATGGTTTCGTATCCCAGGTACGTGCCGCCGCCGACGGATACCGCCGCATTTTCTCGTTCCTCAATGAAGCGGGTGTTTCCCGTCACGCAACCAACGCGCGGATCGGCGAAGTGGCGCACCATCAAGCGCAATGCACATGCTCCGATGTGGGAGTTGGCATCGGTAAAGAACAAGACCTCGCCGCGGGCCAGCTCGGCCATGCGGTTCAGTGCGCGAGCCTTGCCACCGCGCCGCTCCATGCGGACTAGAACGACACGCGGGTCAGCAAAGGTGCGGACAATTTCATCAGTTGAGTCTTCGGACGCGTCAGACGCAACCAGAATTTCCAGTTTGTCTGACGGATAGTCCCAGGCGAGCGTTTCAGTGAGCTTCCAACCGATGTCCTTCTCCTCGTTGCGCGCAGCGATCAGAACGGAAACCGACGGCAAGCTTTCCGCGGAGGCGATCGGACGCGCACGCCTCCAGACGGCTACCAGAACCAATAAAAGCGGATAACCAGCATAAACGTAAGCCAGCCATAAGACTCCTATGAAAAAAGCCGCCTTCATTCTGCTATCGTGCCAAGTAGAAACGATTGAGGCTTTGGTGTTCGGCTTGGATACGTAGCGCTCAGACTCTCGCCGCCCTGGTCGATTCCTCGTCCGCGCGTTCGCTAGCCTGCCGGACAGCTCGGCCGCTCTCGCTCGATTTGATGAAATCAAGATGGCCTTTTGCTGTCATCTCGTCCAAGAAATCCAGGACTTTATCCACCTCATCGTCGCTGGCCCAGTCGTGGACAGGTAAGGTCACTGTTCTGTTGGCAAGATATTCGGCGACCGGACAGCTGCCGGCCTTGTAACCGACGCGCGCCCACTGGTCGGGGAAAAGCGGGTCAACCGGTGAACGAAAAGAAGGGCTAATGTCGATGTTCCACGCCGTACCTGCGCGCAGCACCTGCTGTCGCTCGCTAGCAAGCAATGGATAGCACATAAAAGAGACTGAAGCTCCATCAGGAAGTTCTAATGGTGAGACTCCACGCTGCACGAGATGTCTGTGCAAACGGTTTCCTACTCGTTGCCGTTCTTCAATACTTCGATGGCTATATCGCAGTTTAGAATTAAGTCGGCGGTGAACGCTGTATGCCATTTTCTTCGTGTAGTCATCTGTCATTCTGTACTCAAGTTCCTCCCGTCTGAGCGTTCCGATGGCCACGCCCTCCGGGGACCAGGATCGAATTGCGCTACGAAGCCTACCCAAGACTTTGCGACGCCTGAGCAGCGTGTACAGCAGGTATTGAAGATTGATCGTGGCGACGTCAGAAAGCGCCGGTTTCGCGAAAGAATCGTGTAACTTCCTCACGCGCTCCCCCAGCCCAGATTCGTTGATAACCGCCAATCCTCCCCGGCCTACTACCACTGGTTTGCTCCACTGGTACGAGTAGAATGCCGCCGCACCGAAGGAGCCTAGTGGCCGCCCTCCATATGTACTTCCGTATGCGTGGCAGCAGTCTTCGACAACGCTGAGGCCGTGCCGCTTCGCTATTTCCAGGAGTGCGTCAAGCTTTGCCGGTATGCCAAAAGTGTGTTGAATGATGATTACCCGGGTCCGTGGCGTAATTCGCGATTCCAATGCAATTGGGTCAAGGGTATAGGTACGACGATCAACGTCGGCGTAGACGGGAGTAGCTTTAGCGAATATGATCGGGAGGGCTACCGCAAGACACGTGTACGCCTGCAGGATTACCTCGTCACCTTCCCGCAAATCGAGAGCGCGCAGTATTGCGTACAGCGCCGTGCGACCCCGATAAAAGTGGAAGCGTTCTGGTGAGTTAGTGAATGCCTTTATCGTCGCGGTCTCCCCCTCGTGCTCAGGCCCTTCCGAGCGATCCTGAAAGTCTTCTTCCAAAGACATCAACGAAGGAAGCGTGCTAACCCGCGGAATCAAAAGTCGCTAAGGAACAAAATTGGACGCCTGTTAGGAACTCAAAATACCGATTCCGCCTGCCGCGTATATTTGTCGGGATAGTGAATAACGGTCGAACGGGGGGGCTCGAAGCGATTGAGCGCAATGCCAAAGATGGTAGCCCCGGCGGCGTTTTCGATGGTCTGCTTGACTAGCTCGCGCGGCGTCCGGTTTGCGGCGACCACGATCACCAGGGCGTCGGACAGTTGCGCCAGTATCTGGGGTTCCGGCACCGCGGAAGCCGCTGGCGTGTCGATAATTACATAGGGCGCGGGGACCAGCGCGCGCGCTTCGCTCAAGAAGTCGCGCATGCGCTGCCCTCCCAACGCCTCGGCCGGCGCCCTGATTGCGCCGCCGGCCGGAACCAGCCACAGTCCCGGAATCGGGGTCGCATAGAGGCAGCCGCTCAAATCGGTGGTGCCGTTGAGGTAATCGATCAGGCCTTTCATGACGACCAGATTGAAGGAGTGATGAAGCGCAGAAGCGCGTAGGTCAGCGTCTACTAGTATGACGCGGTTGCCGAGTCTGGCGAGACTTGCGGCCAGGTTGAGTGAAACGAAGCTCTTGCCTTCGCCGGTCAGCGCGCTTGTGATAGTGAAGATGCGTTTGTCATGTAAAGTCGCCCAGTCTTGCACCCTTCGGCCAAACACATGGAAATGTTCGGCCGCCACCGCGTATTGCCGCTGGCCAACGATCAGCATCGGTCCGCGGTGGCCCTTCGGCGGAGCTGACGCTGGCTCCAGGAGCGGAAACTCTTGCTCCCCGCCGGGTTGCGCGTAATCAGCTCTGAGCGTGTCGGCGCGTAACGGCGCTCCGTTAGACAGGGGCATTCCGTTAGTTGGAGGTGATGCGGGTGCTTCGGCGATTGAAGCCGGCTCCGCGATACGGAGCTCCGCACCCGCGCGCTGGCTTTCGGCCTTTTTCAATGCCTCATAGACTCGGCTCATGTCACTCTCGGTCTATACCTTAAAGATAATCGAATAACTCTCATGGTGAATCACACTCGTGGCGCTCTCGCCTAACCAGCGGAGGGTATTCTCGAACATATCCTCCATCTGGGTCAGCGGAGTGAAACTGTCACTAGCTGGTTGGGTTACGATGACAATCGCTGCGATCGACAGCGCCAGCGTTACGCAGGCGAGGACGAATGCATAGATCAGCCGACGGTGTGACGAGCGCGCACCGATCGTATGAGTGACGCTCTCCTGACCGGGGTCCCGATCCGGCTGGTATGCTCGATGCGGTGCGCTGATGAGCCTGAGATCGGCCGCCGCGTCCGCGATCTGCTCTTCGTCGATCGTCAGGCTATCGGTCGCGTAACCAGCGAGCATTGCATTGTCGCAGATAACATTGACCAGACGCGGAACCCCACCTGAGTAGCGATGCACAGCGCCACACGCCTTAAGCGTGAACGGCGAGCGCTGGGCGCCTGCTGCCCCGAGCCTGGCGGCGATGTAGCGCACGGTATCGGAGGGGCTAAGCGCTGTCAGCGAGTAGCGAAAGACCAGCCGCTGGCGCAACGCGCGCAACTCTGTCGAGTCGATCTTCGCATCGAATTCAGGCTGTCCGGCCAGAATTACCTGAGCGAGTTTGGTGCTGGAGGTCTCGATATTAGTGAGCAGGCGAATCTCTTCGAGCAGTTCAATCGATAGCGACTGGGCTTCGTCGAAAATCATCACAACTGTACCGCCGTTTTCATAGGCAGACAGGAAATGGCGGTTCAGCACGGCAGCCGGATTGGCTGCGCCGTTCAGTGTGATCCCAAGTTCGTAACCGATCGAATCATAAAGCGCGCTAATGGTGCGTGGCGGATTAAAGACATAAGCGGTCTGGACCTTGGGCCCGACGGATTCGATGAGACTCCGGAGCAGCATCGTCTTGCCGGTTCCGACCTCGCCCGTCACCACTGCAAATCCTTTGCGCTCCTGTACTAGGTAACGAAGCTGAGCGAGTGCTTCGCGATGAGGCTCCGCCGCGTAAAGAAAACTCGGGTCGGGGCTCAGGCTGAAGGGTTCCCGCCGACAGTGATAGTATGCTTCGTAAACCGCCATCGTCTCAAAACACTACATTTGCGTACGTCCAAATTGCGGCTGCAATCACCAACATCCCGGCCGACGATGCGAAAACCGCGCGGAGCGCCGCAGCACGGCGGTCGGCAGGCACTTCAATCGCCGGGATCGTCGCGACCACGGAGATTCCGTATTCGCTTTGAAGCTCTGCCGGTTCCTTGAAGGACGTGTCGGTGAAGTAGAGCGCAAAGGGCAAGCCGAGTGCGGCGACAAGGCTGAAGATAACCCCGAGAATTCCGATCGCGATTCGGTTAGGCTGGATCGGCTCCTTGGGAAAATCTGCACCTTCGAGCAGGCGCAGACGCTCGTCTTGATGGCGCTTCTCCAAGGTCTCGCGGAGCTGAGCGGCGAGCTGTTTTTTCAGCAGCTTATGGTATTCCGTGTCCGACGCATCATAGTCTCGCTTGAGCACATCGAGTTCCTGGCCATGCACGGGGGTAGCTGCGATCCGGGCGTTAAGCGACCCGATCTGCACGGAGAGCATCGCGGCTTGCCCCTCCAAGCCGGCTTGAGCCGATCCCGCATAGTCGCCACCCCGGGCGCCTGAGGCGGAGGAGGTCTCCGTGCCCGCCGCACGATTCTGACGAATCTGCTGCTTGAGGTCCGCGATTTGCTCCTTGAGCTGGATAACGTCGGGATACTCGTCACTATATTCGGCCCGAAGCGCCCCGAGCTTAAGCTCCAGCGCTGGAAGTTCCTGCTCGGGCGTCAACGCAACCGGCTGGCCACCAGCCATCGGGATAAGACGCTGAGTCGTGAGCTGCTGGTCGATCATGCTGAGCTGGTTCTGGAGACGCGCCAGCTCCGCCAGGTTCGGCTCGAGTTCGTCCGGCAGGCTGCCTTCATAGCGGCGTTCGAGGTCCTGAACCTGCTTGCCCTTGGCTGCCAGCTCGGCGTTGGCGCGGGCGGACTGAGCGGCGAGAAAACGCGTGGCGTCCTCGGCACGCTGGATCCGCTCCCGGTAACCCTCGTCAATGTAGTTATTGGCGAGTTGCTCGGTCACCCGCTGCGCAATCTTCGGATTCGAATACTCAAACGATATCTTGAGTATGCTCGGTGCGTCCTGCTGCGAGCGCTTGCTCTCGTACACTATTGCGTCCTGCGGAACGACCAGATCTATGTGTTTCACCATGTACCGGACCGCAGTGTCGAGCGGCTGGCCGGGACGGACATTGTAGAGTCCGAATTTTCGAATCAGTTCTTCCAACCGCGCCTGGCTAAACGCCCGGTGCTCGAGCGCTTCGAGTTGATCCGCGACGTTGACGTTTTGCCCACGGGCCGGAGGATTGTCCATATCAACGTAGTCGGGCGATACCTGCGGCGGCTCGATCACCATGACCGCGGTCGATCGATACACGTTGTGCAGCATCAGCATAAGGCAAAGCGAGGTGCCGAATCCCAACGCGAACACGCAAACGGCCATCAGCCGATGGCGGTAAATTATGTCGAGGTAAGGCGCGATACTGATCGGTTTCGCGTCGTTCATTGGAGTCTCCACTTGAGCGGCGGCGGGGCAAACGTGATACCTGCCTGAAATAAGTTGACTGTTGTTCGCGCTCCCGGCACGGCGACGAGAGTCCCCACCACGGCCGAGCCGCTCGCTTTGGTCTGAAAGCCCAGATAGTTCGCGCTCAGGGTAAAGTACTCGTTGAGCCGGTAGGTCATACCGCCCGTATAGCTGAGAACCTCTTCGGAGACGCCAGCGTTGCTTTGCGTGTAGTACCCGCTATTGACAAAGACCGTCGCCCGCCGGCTGAGCTTGTAACTGACCAGCAGGCCGTAGGTCTGCACTGTCGTCGCAAAGGTAAATCCGGCACCGAAGCCGGGCTGTTGCGCGGCAGAGGCGGTGACTGTCAGCCTGCGGTCACGGTAGTTGCCGTTCACGAGGTAGCCGACATCTACCTTGGTTTTAGCAGGCACGCTGGTCGTGCTGAGCGTACCCGAGGCGCTGGTCGTGACGAGAGAACCCGAGGAGCTGTCGGAAATGACTGGTCCCACCTTTGCCAGGATTGAAAATGGCGTCTCTTCACCCCATCTCATCGTGAACTGCGGCCAATTAGTCTCCGCCGTGGGCTGGTCGCCGGCGCTGGAGCGGAAATCCTCGAATTGGTAGCCAAATCCAGCGGCAAATCTTTCCAGAAAATTCCATTCGCCCCCCAACGCTCCTCCCTGGTCGAAGAAGTTTTTGCTGCCGTTGGAGGAAGAAGACGGGCCAGACAGAGTGGCGAAGAGATTCTGGTGAATGTTCGCCGTCCATGTAAATGAATTGCTGTAGCGCGAGAACAAGTCGATCCCAAAGTAGTTGATAAGGGTCGAGGATCGGTAGAATAGCGACTGCATCAACTGCGTGCCAATCGGCGTGGCGCCGTTGGCCAGGATGCTGCCGCTCACCGCGTTTCCGACCAGCAGGCTGTCCGAGATCGAGAGCGTGGTGGCGGGCGACAATTTTTCGTCGTCGCGCAAATTCGCGAAGTGGTTGTTTCCGAAGCGGTCGTGGCCCGGATAGGATGCGTACTCCAGCAGGTGCGTTTGGTAGGTGAGAAAGAAATCGCGTGCGGCGGTAGAAGCTTCGAGCGTGGCGCCGAAAGTTTCGGCAGTCACGAAGTCACCCTTGCGATTTGTCGGGGTCAGATTCACGTTGCTGTCGTAAATCTCGTCAAGCTCCGCCATGGGCCATAACGAGACCTCCGCGGCGCAGACACGGCGCGCCGCGGCGAGCGCCATAACAGCGAGACCGCAGCAGATGACGACATGGCGCATTTCCATCAGGGCACCGTGATCGTATCGCCACGCTCCAATGGGACATCAGCTCTGAGGTCGCCACTGCGAACGCCACTGTAATTGACCGTCATTTCGACCTGCTGGTCAGCGGCGCGACGGACGATCTTGATTTTCCTCAGGTTCGCGTACTCAGTCGGACCACCCGCTGCGGCAAGCGCCTGCGAGAGTACCTCACCTGACATGAGCTTGTACATTCCGGGTTTGGTAACTTCGCCCAGCACGTAGAAGACTCGGCTGGCCGGATTGAAGACCCGCACAGTAACTTTGGGGTCGTGAACGTAGCGGGCAAAGCGGGCCGTCAGGTCCGTCTGCAACTCGTTAGTGGTCAGGCCCGCGGCCTTCACCTGACCGATGAGCGGCAGCATGATGTTGCCGTCACTGCCGACACGAATCCTACCGCTGAGCTGTTGCTCCTTCCACACCAGAACGTCGAGGACATCGTCGCGGCCGATCTTGTAAGGTCCCACGTCCGCCGACTCCGCCGGTTTGGCAACGACCTGCGTCTGGACCGGCTCGCCGAAACATCCCGATATCGCCAGGGCCAGGACCAGAAAAATCGCGAACGAAATGTGGCCGGCAACAACGCCTCGTATGCCCTGCAGCACCTCAACTGCGTCGCGATTGCGGCTTCCCGAGACTCGCGCGAGTTCCGGATTATGCTCACACTCCAAGTGGATCAGGCCCCCAGTTCGTTGAGCTATGTTGAGCTATTATATGTCCCATCTTCCAGCGGTTAACGGTAGATCAATGTCAATCGCGAGCCTAAACAGAGTGACATCAACAAGCGTCCGCCCTCCCATGCCATACGGGCTTAAATTTCGCGGTCCACAAAATATCCGCGATTGGCGGTTTTCCTCCGCTTGCGACCTCAAGCACACCAACGCCACGATTCCGCGAGGACCCACATAGACATAGCGAATCTCCGGCGGGCCTCACTCGCGGCTCTATCCTAAACCCCACGTAATGGTGTGAATCTGCACAGTCATCGACGTATTGCTTGGTAAGACGAGCAACACGGACCAGTTCAATCTAATTTAATGGTTTTGTAGCATGGTGCACGTTTAATGTATTTCTCAATCTCTAATCTTCTCCATTGCCCCAGCCTCGGTGCAGGCGCGAGAGATTTAATCTTGCGCCGCTGGGGATCGTCGAGTTTTTCGCGAAAGCTACTCTGCGTGCCGAAAACCCTTAGGAACCCAAGTGGAATCTGTGACTTGAAGGAGACGGACCGATGAGGCGGAGCTGGTTCAGCAAGCTGGAGATTTGTCGGGATTTTGTGGGAGCAATAGGCAGGCGCGGCGACCGGGAAGGTATGTCAGCGTTGCCGGACGATCAGGATGCGGTTCAAGAATAACCGAATCCGCGAGCAGTTTAGCTCTGACGGTCAAGGCTTAACGCAAAACTCGTCATGGGGAACGGCGAACACACGTAACAGAGGCGTAAACGCGTATGGGAGGATTGAGACTGTTCAGAAGACTAAAAGAGGAAAAATGTCTTCAAGTAGTCTGGAATAGTCCTTAAACCTAGATCGGGAATACGTCAGAGGCCGGCAGCAGAATTGGCCGTCGTGCTGGCTTTTGCGGCAGGTTGCGCCAAGGAGCGTAGTAATTGGAGACCCTCACCACAGGAGAATGCGAGATCAGAACCGTCCGGGAACTCATCGACCGGATGGCCAAGACGCAAGGCGAGGCCGCCTTTCTTATCAGTCCCGATACGGGACGGGTGCTGACCTTCACGGGGTTGCAGGAACAATCGAGAGCAATTTCGACCCGTTTGCGGCAAGCCGGACTGGAGCGCGGCGACAAGGTCGCCTTCATGCTGGACAACGGGCTGTTTACCGCCCAGCTGTTCCTGGGAACGATGTACGGGGGGCGGGTGTCAGTGCCGCTGAATGTGCGCGCGGGCGTCTCGCAACTTGCGTATACGCTGGATCATTGCGACGCCAAGGTGGTTTTCGTCGAGGACCAGTACGCCGCCCTGGCTCAGGAGGTGCTGGCTGGCGTCAGCCGGACGGTGCAGGTGATTCCCGCCGATGTCGACGCCTTCGCCGCGCAGTGCGGCGTACCATTCAACGATACGTCACCGGAGACGCCTGCAGAAGAAGACATCGCGCTGCTGATATACACCTCGGGCAGCGTCGGCCAGCCCAAGGCGGCGATACATTCCCACCGAACGGTGCTCGCTCACGGGCGCAACTCAATCTGTTCCCACCGTCTCACCGCCGCAGATCGCTCCCTGCTGGTGCTTCCGATGTATCACATCAACGCGGAGTGCGTGACTCTGGTGCCGACACTGCTAAGCGGCGGTTCGGTGGTCGTGCCCCATCACTTCAGCGTCAGCCAGTTTTGGGACTGGCTGGACGAATATCGCTGCACATGGTCGGCGGTAGTGCCGACGATCATCGCGCAGTTGCTGGACTGGAAGGATCCCCGCGCGGATAGCCGCGAAACTGCTTTCCAGAGGATCCGATTCCTGCGTTCTTCTTCGGCGCCGCTGTCGCCTTCGATGCAGCGGGAGTTTCTGAGCAAATTCAAGCTGCTGCTGATTCAGGCGATGGGCTCGAGCGAGGCCGGAAACATTTTTTCCAATCCGCTGCCGCCGGGCGAGAACAAGATCGGGTCGCCCGGTTTAGCTTGGGGTTTCGAGATCAGGGTCATCGACCGCGAGGGTGCCGACGTCCCGGCGGGGGAGCCAGGGGAAGTTCTGATTCGCGGCGCGGCTGTGATGCAGGGCTATTATAAAGATGCTGACGCGACAGCAGCAGCGCTCGACGCGGAGGGCTGTCTGCACACGGGCGACTTGGCGTACCGGGACCAAGACGGCTACTTCTTCGTCGTCGGACGCTCCAAGGAGCTGATCATCAAGGGGGGCGTGAACATCGCCCCGCGCCAGATCGACGAGGTGCTGGAATCCCATCCGGCAGTTCTGGAAGCGGCTGTAGTGGGAGTTCCCGACCGTTACGTGGGCGAAGATTTGGTCGCCTTCGCTGTGCTGCGGGCGGGAATGGAGGGCGACGAGAGGGAGATGCTCGCCTTCTGCGAGAGCCGCCTGGGCCACTTCAAGACTCCAACGCGAATCCACTTTGTGGCGGACCTGCCCAAGGGCCCGTCAGGCAAGGTGCAACGGTTGAGGTTGCTGGACGACGCGGGACAGCCAGCGATGACCGGACCGGTGTATAGCAACGGCCATTCTCCACAGGGCGCATTGCCGGCCGCGGCATCGACCATCGAGCAGACGATCGCCGAAAGCTGGGCTGAAGTACTTGGGCAACCACGGGTCGACCCGGACAGCAACTTCTTCTCGCTGGGCGGTCACTCGCTAATGGCCATACAGTGCCTGTCGAAGCTGCGCGCGAAGCTGCCGGTCGCGCTTTCGCTGTCGGATTTCTTCGAAAATCCCACGGTGGCGCGGCAAGCAGCGTTCGTCAAACTGCGGCTGCCCCCGGGCTGGCGCAACGGCAGTGCAGCCCTCGCGGAGAAGTCACAACCCGCTGGGGAGCAAGCCCCGATCGAGGCGCCGGCGGAATCGCAACCGATTCTAGCGCGGGGGAGAAACTTGCCCTATCCGCTCAGCTCGGGGCAGCAGCGGATCTGGTTCTTTGAGAAGCTGGCGCCGGGGGTGCCGCTATACAACGAGTCCGAGGCCGTGCGGTTGGTGGGAGAACTGAACGTTGAGGCGATGGAGCAGGCTCTGAACGCGGTCATCGCGCGACATGAAATTCTGCGGACCACCTTCCAGACGGCAGCAGAACGCCCCATCGGCATTGTCCACGAAAACTGGCTGCTGCGGATGAAGCGTATCGACCTGAGCAGTCTGACGCCCGCCCAGCGCGAGGCGGAAGTGGAGCGTTTGCTGATAGACGAGCCGCGGCGTCGATACCACCTGGAGACCGAGCCGGGACTCCGGGCAACGTTGGTACGCCTGGGTCCGAGGGAGCATGTTTTCATCCTGATGATGCACCACCTGGTCTGCGACTGGGCGTCGTTGGGCGTTCTGTGGCGCGAGTTGTCGCCAGCATATCGCGCCATTTCTCGTGGCGAGCCGCTTGTCTTGGGCCGCCTCCCGATCCAGTACGGTGACTATGCGGTCTGGCAGCAACAACGGATTGATGAAGGGGCTTTCACCGAAGATCTGGCCTTCTGGGAGGACAACCTGCGCGGCGTGCCCGAGCTATTGGAGTTGCCGTCCGATCGACCCCGCCCGAGCGTGCAATCCTATAGCGGCGCCCGGCAGCGCTTCCGGCTGAACGCTATCTTGGTAGACGCTCTGCGCAACTGCAGCCGGCGGGGGAAAACGAGTCTGTTCACCGTCTTTGGCGCAGCACTCAACACCATGCTCTACCGCTACACGGGAAGCGAAGTCATCCCGCTGGGAATTCCAATTGGCGAACGGGAGCGGCAGGAACTGCAATCGGTGATCGGCTTTCTGCTTCACACCCAGGTTTTACGAACCGAGCTTCTCCGCCGGCATGACGTTTCGCGAGTTGCTCGCACACATGCAGGAAGGGCTACTGGCCCTCTACAGCCATAGCGAGGTGCCCTTTGATCAGGTTGTGAAAATGCTCCGGTCAGGGGGCAACCTGAGCCACTCCCCGTTGTTCCAAGTGATGATCACCTGGCGCGATGGAAATCAGCACTTGTGTTTCATAGGTCTGGATGGGCTGGCGGTGGAGTCGCTTTTGGCCGAAACCAGAACCTCGAAGTTCGACTTGAACCTGCAGCTGACAGGCTTCGGGGCCGAGATCTGGCTGGAAGCGGAATACAACACCGACCTCTTTGACGACGAGCGCATTGCACGAATGTTCGGCCACTATCAAACACTGCTGGAATCGGTGGCGTCCGATCCTGGCCAGCGCCTATCAGAATTGGCGCTCTTGACGGAAGCGGAAAGGCACCAGCTTCTCGTTGACTGGAATGAGACCCAGGTCGATTATCCGGCCAACGCTTGCATCCACGAGCTGTTCGAAGCGCAGGCGCAACGGACACCTGAGGCGGTGGCAGTGGAGTTCGAGGGGAGCCAGTTGTGTTATCGGGAGTTGAACGAGCGGGCGAACCAGTTGGCTCATTATCTGCGAGGGATGGGGGTAGGGCCGGATACTTTGGTCGGCGTCGCGATGGAGCGTTCCTTGGAAATGGTGGTAGCGCTGTATGGAGTGTTAAAGGCCGGCGGCGCCTATGTGCCGATCGATCCGGAATACCCGCCGGAGCGCGTGGCGTTTATGCTCCAAGACGCCAACGTTGAGGTACTGCTGACTCAGACGCGACTGGCGGGATTGCTGCCCAGTCACAATGGCAGAGTCGTGTGTGTTGACGGAGAGTGGGAACAAATAGCCCGTCAAGACGTTGCCAATCCGGCTGGAAAAACGGAGGCGAGTCGTCTTGCTTACATGATTTACACCTCGGGGTCCACGGGCAGGCCTAAAGGGGCGATGAACACGCATCGGGGCATCTGCAACCGATTGTTGTGGATGCAGGACCAGTACGGGCTGACGGAGGCGGACAAGGTCTTGCAGAAAACTCCCTTCAGCTTCGATGTATCGGTCTGGGAATTCTTCTGGCCGTTGCTGGTGGGGGCGCGTTTGGTGGTGGCGGAACCCGGTGGGCATCGGGATCCGGCTTACTTGGTGAAGCTGATTAGGGAGCAAGGAATTACGGTGCTGCATTTTGTGCCGTCAATGCTGAAGGCGTTTCTGGAAGAACCTGGGGTGGAGAGGTGTCAGTCGTTGCGGCATGTCATTTGTAGCGGGGAGGCGTTGCCTTACGATTTACAGGAGCAGTTTTTCAGGTTGTCACCCTCGCAATTGCACAACCTGTATGGGCCGACAGAGGCCGCCGTGGATGTTACCCACTGGACCTGCCGGCGTGATGATGAGCGAAAGATCGTCCCCATCGGGCGGCCGGTGGCTAACACACAGGTCTACATTTTAGACCGGCACCTTCAACCGGTACCGATAGGCGTGCCAGGCGAGCTGCATATTGGAGGAGTTCAAGTCGGCCGTGGGTACCACAAGCGGCCAGAGTTGACGGCGGAGAAGTTTATTCCGGACCCGTTTAGCGGAGACCCGCAGGCACGGCTGTACAAGACGGGGGATCTGTGCCGCTGGCTTCCGGATGGCGCTGTTGAATACCTGGGCCGGATGGACTTTCAGGTCAAGATTCGGGGATTACGGGTTGAGTTGGGCGAGATCGAAAGCGTATTGCGCAGCCACGCGAGAGTGCGCGAAGCGGTGGTGGTGGTGCGGGAGGAGGGAGAAAAGCAACTGGTAGCGTACGTAGTTGCGGCGGGAGAGTCGGCCTGCACGGGTGCCGAATTGCGCGATTACCTCAAACAGAAACTACCCGACTACATGGTTCCGGGGGCCTGGGTTGCGTTGCCGGCGCTACCGTTGACTCCTAATGGGAAGGTCGATCGCAAGGGCTTACCGGGCGCTGGAGGCTGTCGGATTGATTCAGAGAGCGCATGGACACCACCTGACAACAAGGCGGAGCAGAAAATCGCCAAGGTTTGGGAAGAATCGCTAGGTGTTAACGAAGTGGGGAGGGACAGCAATTTTTTCGACTTGGGCGGCGATTCTCTGTTGGTCATACGAGTTGCCAGAAAGTTAGAGCAGACCTTTGCGAGGAAGCTGCCGGTTATCGAAATGTTTCGGCATCCGACCGTTAGGCTGTTGGCGAGGTATTTAACTGGACATGATGATGCGGCGACGCTTATGCGCAGTCGCGAGCAGATCGAGGCTGACAAAACGTCGGTGCAGCGCCGCCTGCAACGGAGCAGGCGGATCGCCGCAACTCAGGGGGATTTGACATGAATGCGGAGGGGCAGGCTGATGAGCTCGACGGAATTGCCATCATTGGTATGTCAGGGCGTTTTCCTGGCGCGCGCAGTCTTGACGAGTTTTGGCGCAATCTCCGTGACGGGGTCGAATCAGTTACCACGTTCACAGACGCACAACTTTTGTCCGCAGGAGAGGATCCTGCTTTGCTCAATTCTCCCGAGTACGTCAAATCAGGAATCGTGCTAGATGGAATCGACCTGTTCGATGCTGGCTTCTTCGGATTCACACCGCGAGAGGCGGAGATAACAAACCCCGAACATCGCATCTTTCTCGAGTGTGCCTGGGAGGCTTTGGAAAATGCCGGCTATGATCCCGACCAGTACGCCGGTAGAATAGGAGTATTCGCGGGTAGCGGGATGCGTTGTTCGTATCGACACATTCTGATGTCAAGTCCGCATCTAACCAGGCTTCTAGGAGATCTCCAAAGATTCATTGCCGTCGAGAATCATTTTCTCACCACCGGTGTCTCTTACCGGCTGAATCTTAAGGGGCCTAGCATCACGGTCCAAACCGCGTGCTCAACCTCACTGGTCGCCATCCACTTGGGCTGCCAGAGCTTGCTACATGGCGACTCCGACATGGTTCTAGCCGGTGGAGTTTCTGTAAGGATTCCACAGACCGCAGGCTACCTGTATCAAGAAGGATTGATTTACTCCCCCGACGGCCATTGCCGCGCTTTTGATGCTATGGCCAAGGGCACCACGCCGGGCAGTGGTGCGGGTATAGCTGTTCTGAAGCGTCTAGCTGACGCGCTGTCCGATGGCGATTGCGTTCGAGCGGTCATCAGAAGCTCCTGTGTCAATAACGACGGTGCTGTCAAGATCGGCTACACCGCACCGAGCGTTGACGGTCAAGCAGCAGTTATCGCAGAGGCTCAGGCGATGGCTGGCGTGACTGGCGATGAGATTACCTATGTTGAGACTCACGGAACCGGGACACCGTTGGGCGATCCGATCGAGGTTGCCGCACTGACCAGCGCTTTTCGTCGGACGACGCAGAATAAGAGGTTCTGCGCAGTAGGGTCACTCAAGACGAATATTGGACATCTCGACGCGGCGGCCGGCGTTGCAGGCTTGATAAAAGTCGTGTTGGCGCTGGAGAATCGGATGATACCTCCAAGCTTGAATTTCAGGCAACCTAATCCTGCGATCGATTTCGCAAAAAGCCCATTCTACGTGCAGCAAACGCTATCGGAGTGGCAGCCGGCGAACGGCCGGCGTGTGGCTGGGGTGAGCTCCTTTGGCATCGGCGGCACGAATGCTCATGTGATCGTCGAAGAAGCTCCGCCCGCAGTGTCCCCGGACAAATCGCGTCCGTGGCAACTGCTGCCTATATCCGCCAAAACGCCCACAGCGCTGGAGAGCGCGACGGATCGCCTCGCAGAGTTTCTCGCAGGCCATCGAGGGTACAATTTGGCGGATGTGGCGTTTACGCTGCAAGAGGGGCGAAAGGCTTTTGCATATCGCCGGATCCTGGTGGCAAATGGCGTGGAGGACGCAATCAAGCTCCTGCAGGCGCGGGATTCCAAGCGCGTCCACAGCTGCACGGCATTCGAGGGGGACGCCACTGTGGCGTTCATGTTTCCTGCCCAGGGGGCACAGTACGTTAACATGGGGCGCGATCTGTATGAGGCCGAGCCCGTTTTCCGAGAACAAATTGACCGTTGTGTTAAGCATTTGCGACCCCTGCTGGAACTGGATCTCAGGAACCTGCTCTTCCCTGAGGATAAGGACGTGGAAGAGGCGTCTGAGCAACTTCGGCAGACCCGATTTACGCAGCCGGCGATGTTTACGGTGGACTACGCACTGGCGCGACTCTGGATGTCCTGGGGCATCATGCCGGCCACGATGGTCGGACACAGTCTTGGGGAGTATGTCGCAGCCACCCTCTCCGGCGTTTTTGATCTGGAGGATGCTTTAACACTAGTGGCTGAGCGTGGCCGCCTTATGCAGGAACTCCCGCCAGGCAGCATGCTTGCCGTACATTTGTCGGAGGGTGAGCTACAGCCCAGGCTGCGGGAGGATGTTTCTCTAGCGGCCGTCAACGCACCGGGACTCTCGGTAGTATCCGGACCGGTCGAAGCGATTGAGCGGCTGGCAGACGCATTCCGGGCGGAGCACGTCGACGTCCAACCTTTGCGAACCTCGCATGCTTTTCATTCGGCGATGATGGAGCCAATCGTGGCGTCCTTCGTTGAAAGAGTCTCGCGGGTTCCGCGCCGTCCACCCAGGATTCCTTTCATTTCCACTCTAACCGGAACCTGGATTACGGCCGATGAGGCTGCGGATCCGGGCTACTGGGGACGGCAGGCCCGATATGGCGTTCGTTTTGGTCCGGCGGTGGCGGAGTTGTTGAAAACACCAGGCCGCGTCCTACTCGAGGTTGGGCCGGGCACCACGTTGAGCACATTGGCCAAGTTACACTTAAGAGGGGAAGCGCCCTGCACGGCGGTGAATTCACTGCGGCATGCCCAAGGAGGCCGCCCGGACCACGACTGCATGCTCAGCGCGCTGGGTAGTCTGTGGATGGCCGGCATTGCAGTAGATTGGAAGCGGCTACACACTCACGAGCGCCGCCAGCGCGTACCGCTTCCGACGTACCCGTTCGAGCGAAAAAGGTTCTGGATCGATGCTCGGCAAGTGGTCTCCACTCGGCTTGCGGGCTCCAGTACAGACGAAGAGTCAGCGTCGAAGTGTCTGTCCGACATTTCAGCGAAAATCGAGCATGTCGAAGAACCTTCGCCGAAGGAGAGTACCCCGACAATTCCGGCCGAGGTCTCCCTATATTCCAGGCCTGACTTGCCGAGTGAGTACGTGGCTCCGCAAACCGACTTGGAGGAAACGCTCGTAACCATCTGGCGAGAGTTTTTTGGCATCGACGAAATTGGCACCCACGACAGTTTTTTTGATCTGGGGGGTAACTCTCTCATGGCCACGCAGTTGATTTCTCGCTTGCGAGCGCTGTTTCGCGTCGATTTGCCTACAAATAGCCTGTTCGAGGCTCCAACCATTGGCAAGCTTGCCCTCCACATGATCGCGCATGAAGCCCGGCCGGGCGTCGTTGAGAAAACGGCCAGGATTCTGAAGCAGATCGAAGGCATGACCGAAGAAAGCGTAAGCCAGGAATTGCGCGCCAAGGAAAGGCTCGTATCAAGGGATCATGAATAGAGATTCATTCAAACGCGTTGCCTTTTCCGAAAAGAAACTTGCCCTGCTTGCAAGTATCCTGGACGAAGAAGGAGCTCAGACTGAGCAGACGCGTGGCATCACACGCCGTGAGAATCCTCACGATTATCCTTTGTCCGCCGGGCAACGGCGTATGTGGTTTCTCAACCAACTCGAACAAGGGGTTCATTATAATGAAAATTTCAATCTGCGCCTCAAGGGCGCAGTGGACATCGCGATCTTGGAGCGCACGCTGCAGGAAATCCTAAGAAGGCATGAAGCGATGCGCTCGAGCTTCGTGGTCAGAGACGGCCAGCCCGTTCAGCGAATCGTGCCAACTGAGCCGATCAGGCTGCCGGTCATAGACCTGCGGGCAATCCCAGAACTGGATCGGCATGGTGAGGCCGTGCGACTTGCTGTCGAAGAAGCGCGCCGACCGTTTGACTTCGCGAAAGGGCCACTCTGGCGCTTCACTTTGTTGTTGCTTGCCGAAGATGACTGTATTCTACTCATTACTGCCCATCATATAGCCACTGATGGCTGGTCGTTTGGTGTTTTTCTCAAGGAATTTCGCCTCCTCTATGAGGCTTTCCGGGCAGCGGAGCCTTCCCCGCTATCGGACCCTGTCATACAATACGCCGACTACGCGGCATGGCAGACCGAATGGCTCAACAGTGAAGCCGCACATCAACAACTCAGCTACTGGACTCACCATCTAAGTGGTGCGCCACCTTTCCTCGAATTGCCAGCCGACCGTCCACGGCCGTCGATTCAGACCTTCCGAGGCGCTCGGCATCAACTTACACTGTCGAAGCCACTCACGGCCGCGCTGAGAGACCTCAGCCAGCATCAAGGGGTCACTCTGTTCATGACTCTGCTAGCGGTATTTCAAGCATTAATCTCTCGCCATACGGCAAGAGATGACATCATTGTTGGCACGCCCATTGCCAACCGTACCCTTCCAGAAATCGAAGGATTGATAGGATATTTTGTAAACACACTTGTTTTGCGCAGTGATTTATCTGAAGATCCGACTTTCGTTGACCTGCTACAACAAGTTCGTCAAACGACGTTAGGCGCATTTCAGAATCAAGACCTGCCGTTCGAAAAGCTTGTCGATGCGTTGCGTCCTCAAAGGACCCAATCCTACACCCCGTTGTTCCAAGTGCTTTTTGTTCTTCAGAATTTAAAGCCTAAGTGGGAACTCCCCCAGCTATCATTGTCCCCATTTCGGATTGACAGCGGCACAGCGAAATTTGACCTCGCGCTCTTCCTAGTCGAAGGAGCAGACGACCTCGCGGGATGGATCGAGTACGCAACCGATTTATTCGATGCAGCTCGTATCGAAAGGATGGCCGGGCATTTCCTGGCAATGCTCGAAGGCATCGTTTCCAACCCGAACGAACGCCTCTCTAGACTCCCGCTCTTGACGGAAGCGGAAAGGCACCAGCTTCTCGTTGACTGGAATGAGACCCAGGTCGATTATCCGGCCAACGCTTGCATCCACGAGCTGTTCGAAGCGCAGGCGCAACGGACACCTGAGGCGGTGGCAGTGGAGTTCGAGGGGAGCCAGTTGTGTTATCGGGAGTTGAACGAGCGGGCGAACCAGTTGGCTCATTATCTGCGAGGGATGGGGGTAGGGCCGGATACTTTGGTCGGCGTCGCGATGGAGCGTTCCTTGGAAATGGTGGTAGCGCTGTATGGAGTGTTAAAGGCCGGCGGCGCCTATGTGCCGATCGATCCGGAATACCCGCCGGAGCGCGTGGCGTTTATGCTCCAAGACGCCAACGTTGAGGTACTGCTGACTCAGACGCGACTGGCGGGATTGCTGCCCAGTCACAATGGCAGAGTCGTGTGTGTTGACGGAGAGTGGGAACAAATAGCCCGTCAAGACGTTGCCAATCCGGCTGGAAAAACGGAGGCGAGTCGTCTTGCTTACATGATTTACACCTCGGGGTCCACGGGCAGGCCTAAAGGGGCGATGAACACGCATCGGGGCATCTGCAACCGATTGTTGTGGATGCAGGACCAGTACGGGCTGACGGAGGCGGACAAGGTCTTGCAGAAAACTCCCTTCAGCTTCGATGTATCGGTCTGGGAATTCTTCTGGCCGTTGCTGGTGGGGGCGCGTTTGGTGGTGGCGGAACCCGGTGGGCATCGGGATCCGGCTTACTTGGTGAAGCTGATTAGGGAGCAAGGAATTACGGTGCTGCATTTTGTGCCGTCAATGCTGAAGGCGTTTCTGGAAGAACCTGGGGTGGAGAGGTGTCAGTCGTTGCGGCATGTCATTTGTAGCGGGGAGGCGTTGCCTTACGATTTACAGGAGCAGTTTTTCAGGTTGTCACCCTCGCAATTGCACAACCTGTATGGGCCGACAGAGGCCGCCGTGGATGTTACCCACTGGACCTGCCGGCGTGATGATGAGCGAAAGATCGTCCCCATCGGGCGGCCGGTGGCTAACACACAGGTCTACATTTTAGACCGGCACCTTCAACCGGTACCGATAGGCGTGCCAGGCGAGCTGCATATTGGAGGAGTTCAAGTCGGCCGTGGGTACCACAAGCGGCCAGAGTTGACGGCGGAGAAGTTTATTCCGGACCCGTTTAGCGGAGACCCGCAGGCACGGCTGTACAAGACGGGGGATCTGTGCCGCTGGCTTCCGGATGGCGCTGTTGAATACCTGGGCCGGATGGACTTTCAGGTCAAGATTCGGGGATTACGGGTTGAGTTGGGCGAGATCGAAGACGCGCTCCGGCAACACCCGGCCGTCCACGAAGCCGTGGTCACGGCCCGTGAAGACACACCCGGGGACAAGCGACTCGTGGCGTACTACACCGGTGTAGACACGGGGGAGCAGGGCGGAGCGGCTGTGGGAGCGGAGGAACTGCGGAGGCATCTGGCGAGGAGCTTGCCGGAGTACATGCTGCCGGCGGCGTATGTGAAGCTCGAAGCGTTGCCGCTGACGCCCAACGGGAAGCTGGACCGCAAGGCCTTGCCGGCGCCGGAAGGAGACGGCCACGCGGTGCGTAAGTATGAAGCGCCGCAGGGAGAGGTCGAAACGACCCTCGCGGGCATCTGGGCAGATGTACTCAAAGTGGAACGGGTTGGCCGGCACGATCAGTTCTTCGAACTGGGCGGACATTCCCTGTTGGCGGTGACGCTGATCGAGCGCATGCGGCAGAAGGGGCTGCATGCGGACGTACGGGCCCTGTTTAGCGCACCGACGCTGGCCGAGGTAGCAGCCGCGGGCTCTCAGGGCGGCCTTGTGGAGGTCCCGCCTAGCCTGATTCCGCTCCATTGCGATGCGATCACACCCGAGATGCTGCCGCTGGTGGAGCTTTCGGCAAGGGAGATCGAGCAGATTGTCAGCAGCGTGCCGGGTGGAGCAAGGAATGTGCAGGATATCTACCCTCTGGCACCGTTGCAGGAGGGGATCCTTTTCCACCACCTGATGACCGGCGAAGGGGATCCTTACTTGTTGGCTGTGCTGTATAGCTTCGATAGCCGGGCACGACTAGACGGTTATTTGGACGCGTTGCAGGTGCTGATGGACCGGCATGACATTCTTCGCACATCGGTGGTGTGGGAAGGTCTGCACGAGCCGGTGCAAGTAGTGTGGCGGGAAGCGCCCATGCCGGTGGAAGAAATCCAATTCGACCCGGCGGGTGGCGATGTGGCCGAGCAGTTGAAAAGGCGCTTTGACCCGCGGCACCATCGGATCGATGTGCGCCAAGCACCATTGAACCGCGCTTACATTACCTATGACGCAGCCAATGAGCGTTGGCTACTTCTGATGTTGCTCCATCACCTGGTAGGCGATCACATGACCCTGGAGGTGATGAATGAGGAGATTCAGGCGCATTTGCTGGGACAGGACGATCGACTGCCCGCACCGCTGCCCTTCCGCAACTTTGTGGCGCAGGCCCGGCTGGGCGTGAGTCAGGAGGAGCATGAGAGGTTCTTCCGTAAGTTGCTGGGGGACGTCGACGAACCCACAGCGCCATTCGGACTACTGAATGTGCACGGGGACGGTTCAGAGATTGAGGAGGCCCGTCTCGAAGTCGATGCGGGTCTGGCGCGCAGACTACGGGAACGAGCACGCAAACTTGGGATTAGCGCAGCGAGTCTCTGCCACCTGGCCTGGGCGCAAGTGCTGGCTCGGGTGTCCGGGCGTGAGGACGTGGTTTTCGGCACCGTTTTGTTTGGACGCATGCAAGCGGGCGAAGGCGGGGACCGAGTGCTGGGACTATTCATCAACACGCTTCCGGCACGGATTCGGGTGGGGGAAGAGGGTGTGGAGGCGAGCGCACGGGCCACGCATACGCAACTCGCTGAACTACTGCGGCATGAACACGCCTCGCTGGCGCTGGCCCAGCGTTGCAGCATGATTCCCGCACCCGCACCGCTATTCTCCGCGTTGCTCAATTACCGCCACAGCCCGGGTATGACCCAAGCCCCCTCGGCTGAAGCAATACAGGCGTGGGAAGGGATTCAAAGACTTTACGCTGAAGAGCGCACCAATTATCCATTCACGCTTTCGGTCAGCGATCTAGGAAAAGGGTTCATCCTAACAGCGCAGGTGTCGGCACTGGTCGGGCCGATGCGGGTGTGCGAGTTCATGCACACGGCACTGGAAGGTTTGGTTGAAGCGCTGGAGAAGACGCCGGCTAAGGCGACGCGCAGTATCGACGTGCTTCCCGAGGCCGAGCGTCGGCAATTGTTGGTGGAATGGAACGACACGGCGACAGAGTATCGGATCGACAAGTGCATCCATGAGTTGTTCGAGGAGCAGGCGGAGCGAAGTCGGGATCGCGTGGCCGTGGTCTACGAGGGAAAGCAGTTGACCTATGGAGGAGCTCAACGAGCGGGCCAACCGCCTGGCGCATCATCTAATCGGACTTGGAGTTGGGCCGGAAGTATTGGTTGGGATTTGCGTGGATCGCTCGCTGGAAATGATCGTTGGTCTGCTCGGGATACTGAAGGCGGGCGGAGCATACCTGCCACTGGACCCTGAGTATCCGAAAGAGCGACTGGCGTTCGCGCTCGAAGACGCCGAGACGCCAATTCTACTGACGCAGCAACGGCTGCTGGGCAAGCTGCCCGGACGCAAGGCGCACACGATATGCCTTGACAGCGACTGGGGCGAGATTGCAGGACACAGTCCGAATAACCCGGGAAGCGCGGTAAAATCCGAGAACCTTGCCTACATCATCTATACTTCAGGGTCCACCGGCAGCCCCAAAGGCGTCCAAGTCACGCACGTGAACGTTGGTCGGCTGCTCGCGGCAACGCAGGCGTGGTTTGCCTTTGATGCGACTGACGTCTGGACACTGTTCCATTCGTATGCGTTTGATTTCTCAGTGTGGGAAATCTGGGGCTCGTTGCTCCACGGTGGACGACTGGTAATTGTTCCGTTTCTGACGAGCCGATCCCCTGAACTATTCCACGAGCTTCTGCGCAAGGAGCAGGTAACGGTTCTCAATCAGACTCCTTCCGCTTTCCTGCAGGAGATGGAGAGTGATCGATCCTCTGCCCCTGATGAAGAGCTGGCCCTTCGTCTGATCATCTTTGGAGGAGAGGCCCTTGATTTTGGAAGCTTGAAGCCGTGGTTTGCGCGTCACGGCGATGAAATGCCGCAGCTCGTTAACATGTATGGAATCACAGAGACCACGGTTCACGTTACATACCTACGCGTAAGAAGTGAGGACCTATCCAAAGGACTGGGTAGCCGTATTGGTCGGCCCATACCGGACCTGCAGGTCTACATACTGGATCAGCGACAGAATCCGGTGCCGATAGGGGTAGCTGGAGAGTTATACATAGGAGGAGCGGGGCTGGCGCGAGGCTATCTGAAACGGCCGGAGCTCAACGCAGAAAAATTCATACGCAATCCTTTCAGCGATAGGCCGGGGTCGCGGCTGTATCGGACGGGTGATCTGGGACGATACCTGCCGGATGGGAGCATCGAATATATCGGGCGTGTCGATAGCCAGGTGAAGATTCGGGGCTTCCGGATTGAGTTGGGCGAGATCGAAGACGCGCTCCGGCAACACCCGGCCGTCCACGAAGCCGTGGTCACGGCCCGTGAAGACACACCCGGGGACAAGCGACTCGTGGCGTACTACACCGGTGTAGACACGGGGGAGCAGGGCGGAGCGGCTGTGGGAGCGGAGGAACTGCGGAGGCATCTGGCGAGGAGCTTGCCGGAGTACATGCTGCCGGCGGCGTATGTGAAGCTCGAAGCGTTGCCGCTGACGCCCAACGGGAAGCTGGACCGCAAGGCCTTGCCGGCGCCGGAAGGAGACGGCCACGCGGTGCGTAAGTATGAAGCGCCGCAGGGAGAGGTCGAAACGACCCTCGCGGGCATCTGGGCAGATGTACTCAAAGTGGAACGGGTTGGCCGGCACGATCAGTTCTTCGAACTGGGCGGACACTCGTTGCTGGCGACGCGGCTGATCGGCCAAGTCCATAAATCGCTCAATCACAATCTCCCATTCGCGGTGTTTTTCCAGGACCCGACCATCGAAGGGATGGCGAGAGTTCTCCAGGAACAAAAGCAGGCCAAAAGTGAGTACCAATTGATGCAGTCCTTTTCTCATGTCGTGCCGATCCGGCCACAGGGGTCGATGCCACCCTTGTTTGTGGTGCCCGGCGCGGGCGGATCAGCGCTGGCGTTCCGCGATTTAGTCCCGCACCTCGAACCTGATTTACCAATATTCACAATCTTGTACTCAGTGAGCGAATCGAGGCCTCCGATTCTCCGCGTGGAAGATTTAGCGGCGCGCTACATCGAGGAAATGCGCAAAGTTCAGCCCGAAGGTCCGTATTATCTGCTCGGTCACTCGTTCGGAGGCCTAGTGGTGTTCGAGATGGCACAGCAGCTTCTCGCGATGGGCCAGGCGGTCGGCTTATTGGGGCTGATCGATACCCATCTGACGAGGGGTCCTCAGCAGGGCGCTTCGAAGAGTCTGATCCGATGGGCGAAATTGAAGGTCGCGATAATATGCGCGCGCGCGCCGCGAGTTTTGTGGGGCCCTGATCGGTTGCTTTATGTCCGGGACGAACTGGCAAGCAAAATGCGTGATTGGATCGCCCGTGTTCGCATGATCATTTACGCCACACTCACGACCGTGGGACGACCCATACCGAAATTTCTCGAGCGCGCGTACGATTTGAACTGGTTCGCCGCGCGCAGGTATCGGGCACTTCCCTATCCCGGTCGCGTAACGCTATTCCGGGCTACCATCGACAAACTGTACGGGCACGAACTTTGGTGGAAGCACTTGGCCGGTTCTGGCGTCGAGGTTCACGAAATATTCGGTACGCACCTCGACATCGTGCACGAGCCTAATGTCCAATTGCTCGCCCGCGAGCTGACGGCCTGCCTGACCCTTCGTTACGGGCGGCAGCCAAGCCAGACGCGCTTTCTAACGAACGGTAGAGATCCCAGTGATCGGGAAAGCGTTCCCCGTCAATCTGTGAGACCCGATCTAAGTGCAACCATCCGGTAGCACCGAAAAACGCGCCTTAGATTTGTCGCGCGACCAGGAGTGCCAGCGGTTTATTCTCGCGCAGAGCCGATGGCTTATCGTGGCCTTGGCGGTCTCGATTGCACTGGCGCTCGCTCTCTATGCTCCAATTTTGCGCGACTGGATTGTCGACCTGGAAATGGATCCCAGCTATTCCTTCGCGCTTCTGCTGCCGTTCGTCGCAGGCTATCTCGGGTACCGCAGACTTCGTGGAGAAGGCCGCTCCGCCGATGAGCCACTGATCCGGCCTGATACCGCCGGAATCCTCGTCGTGCTAGGAGGTTGCGCACTGCTCGTCGCTGGCGATCTGACCACCATTGTTTTTCTCTCGCGCCTCTCATTCCTGGTGGTGATCGCCGGATTCACGATTGCCTTCCTGGGCCGCAACGCGATGCGCGGTTTGGCGTTTCCCTATGGCATCCTTTTTTTTGGCTTGCCTCTTCCGGCGCTCATCTATTTGCCGTTGACCTTTCAATTGCAGCTTGTGTCGAGCGTGATGGCAACCCACATGCTGCACCTTATCGGTGTATCCGTGTTGCGGGAAGGCAACGTCCTCATTCTCCAGAACGTGTCTTTGGAGGTGGTTGAAGCCTGCGCAGGGCTCCACTCCCTGTTTGCGCTGGGTGCCCTCGCCTGCATCATTGGATATCTTTTTCTCAGCAGCCTCGCGCGCCGGGTGTTACTTTTTATCAGTGCGATTCCGATCGCCATTTGCCTCAATGCGGGGCGCATAAGTTCGGCCGCTATCGCAGCTCACCTGTGGGGACCCGGTGCGGCTGAGGGTTTCGCCCATGCCTCGATGGGTGTCGCGATCTTTGCGATCGGAACCCTGATAATTCTCTTCGTCAGCAGCAGACTTGAGGATCCCGACCGAGTGCCCCGCGCGGTTGGGGTGGCGACGAATTTGGCCCGGAGATCGCCCGCCGCGATTCCGGTGTTCGCGGTTATCGCAATTCTTCTGGTCACGTTTGCGATGCATCGCGAGGGGCTGCGAACAGTTCAACCGGAGCCGCTACGCGAACCGTTGGCGTCCTTCCCGCGCGATATCGAAAATTGGCACGGCCGCGACGTCTCCTTGACCGAGAGCCAATTCAGCAGCTTGGGCACGCGCGACGTACTGATGCGCGAATATTCGGACGACCAGCAGGATCCGCCCGTGGTTCTGTACGTGGCATTTTACCCACGCCAACAGCAGGGCAGCACGATGCACTCGCCGCTGCATTGCATTCCTGGATCCGGTTGGGAAGTCGAGCGGCGGACGCTAACTCCGCTCCATTTAGGTGAATCTGGATCGACGTTCGACGCGAACGAAGTCGTATTCCGTCGCGAGGATGATCGGATTCTCGTGGTGTACTGGTATCTGGAACAGGGCGTCCCCCAGGCGAGCGAGTTCAAGGGAGCCTTTCAGACCATGTGGGACAGCGCTACCGCGGGCCGCAGTTACGGATGTCTGTTCAGGTTTTCGACCCCGATCACAACGACCACTCAGGACGCGCTCGCGCGAGCTTCGGCGCTCGTCGCCGCGACGCTACCGATCCTGAGTGAGCGGTTTCTGCCGGCACCGGCTGCGTCGAAGCCGGCGCCGTTCTGACGACTCCGCGAAGTCTATGCGGGGGTCTCATTTCAGATTTGGTCTAGGAGCAGACCACGAGCACGCCGGTCGCCGCAGCGACGTTCATCCCGGCGTGCACTCGCAGGAGCATCGGACCAGGTGTGATTTCGGCGCCCCTTCCACGCAAAGCAACCAAGACGCTTGGTCTCGAACCGAGAAGACCGGAGGCCGCTTCGTTACGGCTTGGAGGTGCCGAATGTCAGAATTATCCGCGGCTTGTGGCGCCGTTGGGAAAACGCACCCTCTGATTGATTCGAAATCGGCTCGCGTAGCCGTCGTACGTTCGATTTTGCTCACTGGCGATACTAGGATTCACGCAAGCAACTCAAAACACTCATCGAGGTTGAATATGTTCAAGTCCATCGCCTTCGTGGCAATCGCCTTCTCCGCCTTCATGATGCCGACGATCGTACACGCGACGGGCCCGAATATACCCCCCTGTGCTGTCTGTAAGGCGGCGGCGACCCCGGAGCCCAGTTCACTGTTACTTTTCGGGGTTGGTCTGGCTGCGTTGATGCGACGCCTCCGAAAGGTACCGAAGGACGGGCAATCAGAAACAAACCGGAACAACTCGAATAGTTGGGCTCGATAAGGTTGAATATGTTCAAGTCCATCACCTTCGTAGCAATAGCCTTCTCCGCCTTCATGATGCCGACGAAGGTACACGCGGCGGTGTTTCCAGCCAGCACGCCGCAAACCGTGACGCTTGCGGTTAATGCGGCAGGCACGACGGCTGCCGCTTACCTGGGCACTAACCCGCTCGGGTTGGGCTCGGGCACGAATCTGATCGATCCAGCGGGAATCGTTGCCTCCGATAGCATGCCCGCCGCTAATTCGAATATGCAAAATATTATACTCGATGATCATCATCCGCCTCCCCCCTCCACCGCGATGGCCAGGTGGCTCTACGACTCCGGAGCCCAGTTCACTGTTACTTTTCGGGGTGGGTCTAGGTGCGTTGATCCGACGCCTCCGAAAGGTATCGAAGGACGGACAATCAGAAGCAGACCGGAACAACCCGAATAGTTGAGATCGATGCGACTCCCGAAAACATCGACGCGCCAACGGCTCGTGGCCGCTGCTCTGGCACTGTTCGCTTTTGGGCTCTCGTCCACCGCGATTGGCGCCAAGCATAAACTCTCTGACGGCCAAGCTGGCAGAGATCCGCGTGTATCGCGGAACACTTCCTATGCAGTCTCTGGCGCTCCGATTCCTATCAGGTATTTAATCCGCTATGCGCCTGGGCGGGACTTCGCACCCCCGGGTTCCGCTCCTGTGGGTGTGGTTCGTGCGGTCGGCTCTAGGCCTCCGCCCGCCTCACGCGATCCCGGCCTAACTCTCATTCTGGTGGGGTTCACCCTGGTCGGTGGGGCAGTATTCATGCGGCGGATAACGCCTGGATAGCCAGGTTGGCTTCGCCCCGCTTTCGCGGCGTCGCCAAGCATAAATTTTACTTCCGCAAACGCTCTGCGCGGGCCGCAGAATGATTGGCCGCGTCCGAACTCGCGGACCGGCTCTGCGTCCTACGCGACGGACATCACGCACGTGCAGCCACGCTATTGCGGTGAATAGGCACCTGCACCGAACGAATCCCTTTGCATTCTCACAGACCCACGACACCATTCAGGCATCATAAATTCACCACATCTTAAAGATGCTTATCGTAATCACCATTGGCAAGTCTCTTACCCAACCCCCTGCCAGCGAGGGAGGGAGGCTGAGCTCCCGGTTCGAAGCGGCCGCACCACGACTCGGCTGCGGAGCACCAACCGAGCGCGCAGGGCCGATCGGTCCGCACTGTCAGCTTGCGACGATGAACGCTCTGAAAATCGCCCGCGCCCGCCTCTTTCATAGTGCGCTGCCCAAACCGCGCGGGACAAGAAAACGGCTGCTCCGTGCAGGCTTTCCTGGCTTGATAACTCTAAGCCGCAAAGGCGTTCAGCGTTCAACCCGTATAGAGTCCTCCGGAAAACATAAATGTCCATAGGTGGAATCTATATCGGCCCGCGTATCCTGATCACGTTTGGCGCTGAGCTGCTGTGGCTCGGATTGAGCACTGTCCTGCTCGTCATTGTGAACTGTGCCTCGCTCGGCGAACCGCTGACGCTAACGGCCATGCTCTCTCAAACCTCTGAGGTCGTCGCGCTCTACCTCGCAATATTCTATGTGATGGATCTCTACGACTCAGCTTTGATGACCTCCACCCGGGCTCTATTGCTGAATTTGGTCCAGGCGACCGGCATTCTCCTCGTAATAATCGGGGTGGTGATGGCCGGTACTCATGTCTTGAGCTTGGATCCGCGCCTGGTGTTCGCGCACACGCTTCTCACCATAACGTTCGTGCTAATGGCCCGGCTGGCGATCGAACATTCCGCCAGTCTGGCCAATCCAACGTCGCTTCTCGGCGTCGTTGCAAGTGATCCGCTTCGCTACGAACTCAGTGCAGAAAATGAGCGGCGTAAGGATCTTGGTCTCGACTTCCTGTGGATCGGAGACTCGCTGGAAGAAGCTCACGCCGCTCTGGCTCGCATCAAAGAGTCCCATTCTTATCTTCGAAAGATTTTGATCGATCGGGAGCTTCTGGATAATCACTGCGCCGTGCAATTTCTCGAACTTTGCCGCGAGCGAGAAATCCAAATCGAGGAATTGCGGTCCTTTACCGAACGCGCATACGGAAAAGTGGTCCTTGGCCCTCATGCAATCTGCGATTTTGCAACCTCCTCGATGATGTCATTGTCCAAGGTGATGTGTGCGGTCCGGCGGGCGCGAGATGTAGCCCTTGCCTGTATTGCGCTTGTAATAGCATTGCCGGTAACTCTGCTTACGATGCTTGCTATCAAGTGCGATTCGTCCGGGCCCGCAGTTTTCCGGCAGGAGCGCGTTGGCGAGAACGGGCGCCTGTTTACGATGCTCAAGCTTCGTTCCATGTATGACGAGAAACCCGCGCCCGATGCCGCGTCCTCATGGTCGACCGACAAGGCCGATCCGCGGGTGACGCGGGTCGGCAAGATCATTCGCGTGCTGCATTTGGACGAACTTCCACAATTGATCAACGTGATTCGAGGCGAGATGAGCCTCGTGGGGCCCCGCCCGTTTCATCCGCTGCACGTTGCCGAACTCGAATCGACCGTGCCGCACTTTGGACTACGACATCTTGTAAAACCCGGAATTACCGGGTGGGCGCAGATCCGGTGTGACTATGATGCGAGCGTCGAGAATCGAGATGAGGTATTTGCGCGCGATCTCTACTACGTTAAGCACGCGAGCTTTCTGTTTGATCTCCAGATTCTGCTTGAGACGGTCAGAGTCTGCGTCTGGCGGCGCCTGGCACGGTAACCATTTGCCGAACTGTACGATTGATCGCAACGGCCTAAAGGTGGGAAGGAAGACTGCTATTGAGCTGCGAGGTATTGCGTTGCTAAGATTATGATTCTCAGGACCTGCTCGCGCTGATTGGAGGGTAGTTCCGCTCGGGGGCGCTGGAGTCACCCCTGGGTTAATCTCACTCCTTGCTCAGCTCTTCAGCGAGGAAACTTTACCGTCGGATTCGTGCGCCAGCACCGTTCTCAGGGCCTTCTCGTTGACCCTCCAATTAACTCCAATCTTGAAGCCCGGGATGTCTCCACCCTTGATGAGCCTGTAGACCGTATTGCGGTGCATTCGTAAGATTTGCGCGACCTCGGCGATCGTAAGGATCGTCCCAAAACTGTGCGCCCGCGCGTTTCCCTTGGCTGCAACCTGAGTGCGAGCTTCATGATTTCGCTTCTTCATTCGGGCGCACCTACGACGGTTACCCTTTTATTCCTTCAATTTCCGCGGCGATGTGCGCCCTGACTCAGCGATTTGGTGAGCAGGTGAATCTGACCGGCAATCCCCGTTCACATATTGCGAAATATCCATGGCGGCGGCTGGCAGACCGCGCCTAGAATGAGAAGGTGCGGCGCTACTATCGCTTTAATCAGTCTCAAGCAAATGTAACCAATCAAAAGCAAACAGCGATAAAGACAGAGTTGTCTATTTGGCGTATTTCTATACTAGTCAAGAGGTATTCATAACAATAAGTAGTTCTTAAGCAGCTGTTCCTACAATCAGTAAAGTCTCACAGAAAGCGCCAGAGTATATGCATTCCCGCGGTTAGTTGTTTCAACAAAATAAACGGACGGAGGGAGGCCAAATGGATCTGATCAGGAAGCTGTATGTGAAGGCTGATGAGTTCGCGCGCGGTCAGACGATGGCTGAATATGCGCTGATTCTCGCGGCGGTCGCGGTCATTGTCTATGTCGGCTACCAGTCGATGGGTACTTACATCACATCGCTGCTGAGCACCGTGAACAACGAAATCTAGACGGGCGCCGACAGGATGAACTGGGCGCTCGGCCCGGTGGACCAGCGCGCGACACTGCTGGCCTGCTCCAGTGAACAAGCAATGCCTGCACACCCTTCATTCCACAATTTTTTCTGTTATCCTTGCGATCGATGTTCGCAATCGCGCGGAAGTTTTCGTTGATAATCGGGGTCCTCACGATTACTTCAACAATTCCAGCGCCACCCAGCTGCGCCGAATCGCCACCGCTGATTCCACGCGACACTCTGCTCGGCAATCCCGAGCGCGCCAATCCACATATCGCGCCCGATGGCAAACGGCTTGCCTGGCTCGCCCCCGATGAACACGGAATCCTGCAGGTGTGGGTGCAAACCATCGGCCAGCACGACGCGCGCGTCGTCACCGCCGACAAGAGCCGTGGAATCCAATCCTACGGATGGGCGTTCGATTCGAAAACGATTCTCTACGCGCAGGACGCCGCCGGCGACGAAAACTTCCACGTATTCGCGGTCGATCTCGATACGCTCAACGTCCGCGATTTGACGCCCTGGCAGGGCGTACGCTCCCAGCTCGTAGCGTCCAGTCCGAAATTTCCCGACCGCATACTGGTTGCGCTCAATCTGCGCGATCGCAAATTGATGGACATCTATCGAATCGATCTGCGCACCGGCGCCGTCGAACTCGATACAAAAAACCCCGGCGACGTCGTGGGATGGCTTGCCGACGACGACATGATTGTGCGCGCGGCCACGGTCATGGCGCCGGACGGCGGCATCGAGCTTCGGATTCGCGACAGCGCGGCTGGTGCGTGGCGCACGTTGATGAAAGCCGCGATGGAAGACAACCTGGCGGCGCTGGATTTCAGCAAGGACGGGCGATCGATCTTTCTCAGCACCTCGATCGGGATGGACACCGCACGCCTGGTGCGCCATGAGCTCGCATCGGGGATGGAAACGGACATCGCGCACAGCGACGACGCGGATTTGAGCGACGCGATGATTCAGCCAACCCGTCACGTCGTGCAGGCAGCCGCGTTCGACCCCGGCCGCAAGCACTGGACTGTTGTCGATTCGTCGGTTCAGGCCGACTTCGACGCGATCGCGAAAATCACCGCCGGAGATTTCACCGTCGTTGACCGCGACCTCGCCGACAAGACGTGGCTCGTCTCGTTCGAAAGCGACCGTGCGCCGGCGCGCTACTATTCGTGGGATCGCGCAGCCGGGAAAGCGACCTTCCTGTTCAGCACGCAGCATAAACTCGACGACGCAGCGCTCGCTCCAATGAAGCCGGTTGAATTCGCCGCCCGCGACGGAATGAAAATCAACGGTTACCTCACACTTCCGGTCGGCGCGCCCGCGAAAAATCTCCCGTTGGTGCTCACGCCTCATGGCGGACCGTGGTGGCGCGACTACTGGGGCTTCAATCCCTATAGCCAACTGCTGGCAAACCGGGGCTACGCCGTGCTGCAGACAAACTTTCGCGGCTCGACCGGATTCGGAAAGAAGTATCTGCACGCCGGCGACCGCCAATGGGGCCGCAAAATGCAGAGCGACCTGACCGACGGCGTCAAGTGGGCCGTGGATCAGGGTATCGCGGATCCAGCGCGCGTCGCGATATCTGGCGGTTCGTATGGCGGCTACGCGGCGCTCGCCGGCGCAGCATTCACGCCCGAGCTGTATCGATGCGCGGTGGACGGAAGCGGCCCGTCGAATCTGTTCACGTGGTTGGCGTCGATCCCGCCGTATTGGGAAGTTGCGCGCTCGCTTCTCTTCACCAGGGTTGGGAATCCCGACGATCCCAAGGACAAGGAGCTGCTGACCACGGCGTCGCCGCTGTTCTCCGCCGACAAAATAAAAATCCCGATCCTGATAAGCCAGGGCGCAAACGATCCACGCGTGAAGCAGGCCGAGGCCGAGCAGATCGTCGAAGCGATCGCCAGGCATCGCGGCAGCGCGGTTTACGTCTTATATACCGACGAAGGCCACGGCTTCCTGCGGCCCGAAAACCGGCTCGACTGGATCGCCCGCCAGGAGAAGTTCCTGGCCGACAATCTGGGCGGGCGCTACGAGCCGATGAAAGGCGATCGGATTCCCGGCTCGACCGTGAAGCTCCGCGTCGTAGGCGCGTCGCCGCCCACGCATCAGAACTAGCATTGCCGCAGCACGCGCAAACGCTTTTCCGATCAGCTGTGCTATGAAACTGCACGCGGCGCGGACGACGAAGCCGTGCAAACCGCAAAAGGCGCCGAATAGGGCGAAATTGCGTGCGCCGGTGAACGGTGTGCCTGCTCATAATTCCGTGTGCCCTGAAAACATTGGAGTTTTGCGCCGACCGTTTTATCGTGGCCGGCATGCTAACGATCCTGTCCGCAATGGTTTCTCTGGTCTCCTTGCGGTTTCGGCGTCGGGCCTCCTTGGAGCTTGAGGTGCTGGCCCTCAGACATCAGGTGGCCGTTCTCCACCGGCAGCGGCCCGGCCGACCGTGGCTTCGTCAAGGCGACCGTTTGCTGTGGGCTTGGCTCTACCGAGCCTGGCCGCACTGCCTGAAGGTGATGGTGCTGGTCAAACCGGCAACCGTGCTCCACTGGCACCGGCAGGGCTTCCGCAGATATTGGCGCTGGCGGTCACGATCGCAACGCCCCGGACGGCCGGGCGTGAATCGCGAGATTCGTGAGCTGATCCGGCAGATGAGCATCGCCAACCCGCTGTGGGGTGCGCCACGGATTCACGGCGAAATGCTCAAACTGGGCATCGAGGTCAGCCAGGCAACCGTCGGAAGACATATGGTCCGGCGGCATGGTCCGCCCTCACCGACCTGGCGGACCTTCCTGCGCAATCAAGTGGATGGCATCGCCGCCATCGACATGTTTGTGGTCGTCACCGCTGCGTTTCGTCTGCTGTACGTGAGCGTCATCCTCGGCCACGCTCGACGGAAAATTCTTCATCTGAACGTCACCCAGCATCCGACCGCAGGTTGGCTCTCCCGCCAGATCACTGAGGCATTTCCGTGGGACACCGCACCACGCTACCTGCTGCGCGACCGCGATGCGTCGTACGGGGGATGCTTTCAGGAGCGGGCTCGGGCCATGCGGATCACGGAGGTCGTTACGGCGCCACGATCGCCTTGGCAGAATGCGTACGTCGAGCGCGTCATCGGCTCGATTCGCCGTGAGTGCCTGGATCATGTACTCGTGATCAACGAGCGCCATCTGCGCCGGGTCCTGATCTCGTACGTCGATTACTATCACCACGCTCGCACCCATCTGTCGCTCGACAAAGACTGCCCGGATGCTCGCCCCATCCAACCGCCGAACCGCGGCAAGGTGATCGCGATTGCGGAAGTCGGCGGGCTTCACCATCGCTACGAACGCCTCGCCGCCTGATCCGCTTTCGAAGGCTGCGCCATCTGCGACGCTCACGCAGTGAGTGGCGAGCCTTGCCACCGCGTGCAAGATCCACATGGCGAATACCGACTGCACGGACTGACCGTCCCGATCGGGGGATCAGCTCGTGCGTTTCATCGCACGCTACTCGCCGCAGCCCAGAATCTGACACCAGATGGAGTTTTGCGCAGGCACAACGCTCGATCGAGCGCACTCCCGCGCAGTTCGCTGTTTCAACAAAATAAACGGACGGAGGGAGGCCAAATGGATCTGATCAGGAAGCTGTATGTGAAGGCTGATGAGTTCGCGCGCGGTCAGACGATGGCTGAATATGCGCTGATTCTCGCGGCGGTCGCGGTCATTGTCTATGTCGGCTACCAGTCGATGGGTACTTACATCACATCGCTGCTGAGCACCGTGAACAACGAAATCTAGACGGGCGCCGACAGGATGAACTGGGCGCTCGGCCCGGTGGACCAGCGCGTGACGCTGCTAGCCAGCTCCAGGCTAGGTCTGGGGGTCAACCGCCTGCGGCTGCTAAGAACTCCGAAGGCGACGAAAAGTCACGGGCTTGTGCCAATTGACCCGAATTTTTCAACATCCCGCTAGGGCTTCGACTGGAGGTCCGCCTCCCCGGTTGTCAGATCGACCGGCACAGAAACGTGTTCGTGCACGATTAGCCAGTCGCCGCTGAAGTTCGCGTAGCCATCGGTCACCCGAAGGGTCAGGTTGAGCTTCTTGCCCTGCTGATTGGTACAGGCGAAATGCTGGAGGCTGTGGCTGTAAGCGTAACCGGCGCCGCCGTATATCTCGAGGTCACTGATCCCCATGGTCGGCGTGTCCTTGCATAGAGCCAGAAACCTTTGCCAATGCTCCTTACACGCTTGCCAGCCGGTGTATTGGCGCGGCGGGCTAACATCGAACACGACCAGCGCCTCGCTGACCGTGTACTTGGCCATGATCTGGTCGATATTTCTGGCTCTGACCGCGGCCGCGAAGCGTGTTTCCAATGTTCTGATGGCACTCTCCGCGTCAGTGGCTGATGCTTCCATCGGGCAAGTAAACACCAGCAGCAGCGCCACGATGGGGCCTGCGATCATCCCCCACACAATTTTCGACATTGCAAAGTCCTCCCCGGCCAAAGGCCACCAATCTATTGAATCGATATTTAGCAGGGTTTGCCGGGCTCCATCGAGCCTCGCGGCCTGCGTGTTAACGCCCGGTAACTCCTCGACAAAGCAATGTAATCCTCCGGCACCTTGCGGACAACCCTCTGTATCATTTGTTGAATCCACGTGGTGCGAGTTCTGGAGCCGGTACTGCGAAATTCTTTGGGACCGCGCCGCAGACGAAGGGACAGAGGAGAAATTCACCTTTTCGATTGAAGATGTTGACTTATCCGCGCCGCGTTGCGATTTCTGTCCCTGGGGGCGACTTCTCGGTGCCACGGCGAGACACCGACCGCTGGCCTTAATAGATTATCGTGCGTGCAAGGAACAAGTCGCGGCTGGCGCGGCGGGAGTCGAACTTATGAAGATCCAAACGAACGTTAACGTAGCCATGGCCTCGGCCGTATTCTGGATCGCGCTGATGGGCGGGGCCTGCGCTGCAAACAACCTCGCTCCCCGATGGGATCCGAATGCGTT
>CAWDLC010000027.1:0-127930 GCA_963803045.1 Binataceae bacterium (SeqCode)
GCAGTCGCCCGCCACTTGCCGCTTTCGCCAAAGAGGGCCGTGTCGGCAGGATTCAGGAGACGATTTTTTGGGTCTGTGGCATAATCTGCACGCGATTTTGGGGTAATTCCCGGCTCTTGCAAGCTTTTTTCCTTTTTGTTTTTTTTCCTTTTGTTGCGGATATTCGGGGCGCACGACAAAATTCTTCGCCTTCCCGGTAGGGCAGAGCTGCTGCTCTGCCCTGATTCTTGGGCGGCGCAGCAGCGCCGCCCTACCAGGGACGTGAAGAATTCTTCCTGCACAGGACAGATTATCGAAAGTCCCCGGCGCGCCTTCGGGCATATCATCTCCACCCATCGCTTGTTTGATTTCAGCTCATGGCTGGCGCAGGAGATCGAGAAACGCTGCGGCTGGTTGGTCATGGCGCCTGGGTCGGTGAATTGGTCCTGGCCGTGGGCAATATTGGTGACAGTGCCGACAGGCGTCCAATGCCCAGAGGCAGCGCCGGGTTGGTCGAGCAGAGCACGGTGTAGTTGGCGCTTGCAACGCCCGTGAATTGGAACTGGAACTGGCCCGCCGCCGTCAAGCAACAGCCCGTGATGGCGCGAGGCACGTCCGGCGTGGTGAAAGTTTGGTTCGCGCCCAGCGCCAGGCCGAGGTCGTTAAAAGCGTCCATTCGATAATGGTAGGTTGTGCATGCCGCCCAGACCGGTTAGGGCATTGCTCACCGCAAGGCTCAGGCTGCCGCTGCCCAAGCTGGATTGCGCCGTGAAGTTCCCGTAATTGGCGGTCGTGCCCCATTCAAACCAAGCCAACGTCGCCAGTCCGGTCGGATTGACCGATCCGTCAAGCGTGGCTCGGTCAGCCGTGATGTTCGCGGCCGGAAGCGTCGTGGCGTTGAGGCCGAACGGTGGGGTGGTCAAGGTCTGGTTCGAGGCCGCAGGTCGTCCCCGCGTCACTTATTGCCACCACGCCAAAAATGGTATTCGAGACCGGGCGCAAGTCCGGTCAGCGACAGGTTCGTAGCGACGGCGTTGCTGCCGTAGCCGAGCGATACGGTTGGCGTGGCGGCGCCGTAGTTGGTCGAGAATCCGTATTGGATGAAGGCCGTGGTGTTCAGGCCGTTTGGAATGACCGTGAAACTCCAGGTTCACGCTGCTTAGACCGGTGGCGGCATTATTCGATACCACGCCGGTGGCCGCTGTCACGGCGGGCGCGGAGAAGCCGGAAATCTGCAACTCAAACGCGCCGATATCCACATGGGCGCCGGACTTGCGCGGGAATCCGCGCTCATCGGCGCGATCAGCGAGTCGTCCCCCGCGTCAATGGCTGGACTGCCCGACAGCAGGGCCATGGTGCGGCAGGGGCAAGCCATTGGTAGCGAGTGGGCCGAGAAGACGGATTGATCGGCGCGGCGACTGCGCCCACGAGGTCGCTGTTGACGCCGTTAATACCAGGCCGGTGCTGTTTGCGCTGATTCCAAGCAGATTGTCGCCATGGGAGGTAAAACCACCGCTCAGGTCAGGGTCACTCCCGGCCCAATTCAGTGCAATCAACGAACTGCGGAGCGCGGCAGAAGCCGCGGCAGCGCTGTTGAAAATTCCCCCGCCAAAGCCGGCCCCGTTGGCACTCAAGGTGCAGGCCGTCAGTCTGAGAGCGTGCCACTGCTGTAGATGCCTCCGCCATATCCGCCGGCCCTGCGTTGTTGGCGCTGAGGGTGCTGGTGTCCAGCGTGAGCGCGCCACTGCTGTAGATGCCTCCGCCATATCCGCCAGTGCCTGCGTTGTTGGCGCTAAAGGTCCTGGTGTCCAGCGTGACCGCGCCGCTGCTGTAGATGCCTCCCCCATTGCCGCCAATGCCGACGTTGGCGCCAAGCGCGCGAGCGTGGGCCGCGCCCGCGGTATTGGAGCTGAAGGTGCAGGCCGTCAGCGTGAGCGTACACGCCCGCGTAGAATACGCCTCCCCCGTAGCCACCCGTGCCGCCCGTGCCGCTATCTTCGCCAGCTCCACCGGTGCCTCCCTGGTTGGCGCTGAAAGTGCAGGCTGTTAGCGTGAGAGTGCCACTGCCATAGATTCCTCCCCCATTGCCGCCGCTGCCTCCATTTCCGCCAGGTGTGTTAATGTTACCCCAAATTCCCGCAGATTACGCCATAGCCGGGGATGTTGCCCTGATCCTCGCCTAATTTTAGGATTTCGAAAGAGAGCGGATGGAAAGCGGGTTTTTTTGTTGACAATGTGCTATAGATTTTCTATAGCTAAATCATGTCTGCACGCTTGCCGCTGCTGCACAAGACGCCCTTCGTCCTGGACGAGCGGCCGCTGGACGAGGCCACCAGCCCGCACGCCGGGCTGCTGAGCCATCTCGCGCGTCTACCGGGCTTGGGCCTGCCCGGTCTCATCGAGGCCAATCTGCCTCTGCGCAAACGCCAGCGCGGCTTTTCCGAAGCCCAGATCATCGAATCCTGGTCTGCTCCAAGCCGTCGGCGGGGAATGCCCGGAAGACATGCAGCTGTTGGCCGGGGAACCTGCCTGGAACGGGGCTTGGGCTACGCCCGCCCAAGGCGACGGCGGTGCGGGAGTTTCTGGAACGGTTCCACGACAAGGACCTGGAGAAGCTGCGGCCGGAGCGCGAGGAGCAGAAGAGCTTTATCTTCCCTGCCAGCGGGCCGTATCGGGGCTGCAGGAAGTGCAAGCGGGCTGTGTGCGGCGCATTGCCAAGCTATATGAGAAGCAGGGACAGGCGCAGACGATTGCGACCGTCGATCAGGATGCGACGATTATCGAGAGTCACAAGGCGGCCGCATTACTAGCATTATGAGGGGGGCCGGGGCTATCAGCCGATGGTGGCGGTGTGGGCGGAAGCTGGATTTGGTGGTGGCCGATGAGTTTCGGGACGGCAACGTGCCGGCCAGGCAGGAGCCCTTGACCTGCGCGAAGCTGGCCTTTGCGGCGCTGCCCGCCAGTGTCAGCAGCGGTATTTTCGGGGCGATTCGGCCTGCCATGAGAACGAGTTGCTGGAATGGTTGAAGCATCCGGATCGGGCGAAGGAACCGGGCGGACGGATCGGTTTTGCGGTCAGTGCGGTGATGAGCGAGGCGTTGGGGGAGCCTTGAAGCATTCGCGGCTCGCTCCGTCGCCGAGGCGCGCGCGGCCGACTGTGCCCGTTTTGGACTTCCAGTCGTGATCGTCACCGAATGATTAGCCGAGCCACCTACTTCACACGACGGCTCTGGCGGCCAATCTGCGCTGTCACCGCCCTGATCTTTCTCTGGGGATGCGCCTACTCGCTCGTCAATGGCGACCGGATTAATTCGCAGCAGGCCGAAAAAATCGAAGCCGGCATCCAGGATTTTCGCCAGCTTCGCTTCAAGCAACCGGTCCCGCTCGTGGTCAAGTCTCCGGACGAGGCCGAGGCCATGATGGAGGCCGACCTGATGCGCGACTACACCGACAACCAGATCGAAGTCGACGCCGTCGCCGGCGCGCTCACCGGGCTGTTTCCCCCGCAGATCGATCTCAAGGCCGCTTCGCTCAAGCTGCTCAAGAGCCAGGTGGCGGGCTTTTACGATCCGCATGGCAAGCAAATGGTTCTGGTCGAAGGCGGCGCCGATCTTGGCATCTGGAACAGCGCGGCTCAGTTCATGATTCAGCGCGATATCGTCGGCGAGATGCTGCTGGCGCATGAACTGACGCATGCGCTCCAGGATCAGAATTTTGATCTCGAATCGAGCCTCGACAAAGTGAAGGACGACGACGATCGCGCCGTCGCGCTCAAGTCTGTTGCAGAAGGCGATGCGACGCTGGCCGGTTTCGCCTACGCGCTGGGCAGGATGGACGACAGCGCTGCCGACACCCTCGCCGGCAATCTTAAGAACCTCCCGCAAGCGCTCGCCGCCGAGGCGCCCGACACGCCCGAGGGCCTCAGCGCTCCGCTGTTGTTCCAGTATTCCGAGGGCGTCAGCTTCGTCGCCGAGGCTTATCGGCGCGGTGGATGGCGTGCTGTTGACGCGCTCTATCGCAACCCGCCGCAGTCGAGCCACCAGATTCTGCATCCCGCGCTCTACTTCGACAACGCCGCACCGCAGCCGCGAATCGAGCTCGCCGGCTACGACAAGATCATGAGCGGCTGGAAAAAAGCCGACGACGATACTTACGGCGAGCTGCTCCTGCGCGTCATCCTCCAGCGCAATCTGGGCAAACAGTCCAACGAACTCGGACTCGCCTCGCGATGGACCGCCGACCGCATGATCGTCCTCCAGCAGAGCCGCGGCGTGAACGTGATCTGGATGCTCGCGTTTAGCGACGAGCAGACTGCCGGCCACTTCGCCGTCGTCTACCAGGCTCTGCTCGATCGCTTGCTCGGCGACTCCACCCCGCATCGCATCGATACCCGCTCAAACGCGGTGCTGGTTGTGATCGGACAGGGCGCCAACTATTTCGACACTCTCGCGCCCGCCATCTGGAACTCAAGCGCGATCGAATCCGGCGGCGTCACCGCGCGCATCGAGCCATCCGCCGCGTCGTCCGCTCAATGAGGCCGCAGCCGCCCTACCCTACGTCGCCGAGGCTGAACCCGAGCGCCAGCATTTTTCTCACCGCCGCCCGCGCGCCTTCCGATTCCCGGCTCGCCAGCGACGGATCGCGCCGGATCCAGTCGTCAGCCATCTTGCGCGCGCGTTCGATCGTGCGAAGGTCGCGAATTAGATGGACGAAGCGCAGCGGCAGCGCCCCTGTCTGCCGCGAGCCGAGCAAATCGCCCGGGCCGCGCAGCCGCAAGTCGGCCTCCGCGACCTCCGCGCCCGTCATGCTTTCGCGCATGACCGCAAGCCGTTCCAGCGCCGGTTCGTCCGCGTCGCTCGACGCCACCAGGCAACAGCGCGACGGCTTCTCGCCGCGCCCCACCCTGCCGCGCAGCTGATGCAATTGCGCAAGGCCGTAGCGTTCCGCCGCGAGCACCACGATTATCGTCGCCTCGGGCACGTCGATTCCCACTTCGACCACCGTCGTGCAGACCAGGATGTCGATCGCGCCGTCGCGAAATTCACGCATCGCGCGATCCTTTTCCGAAGTCACCATCCTGCCGTGCATCGTGCCGACTCTCGCTCCGCGCAAAGCGCCCTTCTTAAGGCGCGCCGCCGTGGCGGACACCGACTTGGCTTCGTCTTCGTCGCCCTCGATGAACGGCACGACGTAGTACGCGCGGCCGCCGCCTTCGATCTCGGCGCGCAGCCCCTCATGGACCCGCGCGATGTCGTCCTCGGCGTAAATCTCGGTCGCGATCGGCGTCCGCCCCGCCGGCAGCTCGTCGAGAAACGATACGTCGAGATTCGCGAACAGGCTCATCGCCAGGCTTCTCGGAATCGGCGTCGCCGTCATCATCAGTAGATTCGCCTTCGGCCCCAGCGCTTTCATCTTCGCTCGATCGAAAACGCCGAATCGATGCTGCTCGTCGATAACGCCAAGCGCGAGTCCGCGCATTCGCACCCGCTCCTGTATCAGCGCATGCGTTCCGAACACGGCGCCGATTTCTCCGCTTGAAAGCCCGCGCAAAATCTCGCTGCGCGCCGCACCCTTCACGCTCCCCGTCAGGAGCGCGCTCGGCACTTCAAGCCGCCCGCACGCGCGCGCGAATCCGCGCCAGTGCTGCTCCGCGAGCAGTTCCGTCGGCGCCATCATCGCCGCCTGATGCCCGCATTCGACAGCCCGGAGCATCGCCCAGAATGCAACCAGCGTCTTGCCGCTGCCGACGTCGCCCATCAACATCCGGTTCATCTGATTCGGCCGCGCGAGATCGGCGCCGATTTCCTCTATCGCGCGCAACTGCGACCCGGTCAGCTTGAACGGCAGTTCCTCCGTCATCCTCGCGCTGAGCGTCCGCGATCCATCGAGCGCTATTCCGGCGCAGCGCGCACTGCGGATGCGTTCAAGCGAAAGCGCCAACTCGAATGCAAACAGTTCATCGAATGCGAGCGCCAGATGGCCGCGCGATTCCCCGTTCGCCAGGGCGTCGAAGCCGGCATCGGGCGGCGGGTCGTGAATGTAGCTCAGCGCCTCGCGAACCGATGGTATCTCGCCGCGCACTTCGTCCGGGATCGCTCCGCGAATCGAGTTGCCCGTCTCGACAAGCGCGCGCGCCACCAGACCCGCGAACAGCCGTTGCCCCACTATCGAAGGGATACGGTAAACGGGACGGATCGCTTTCGGCTCGCCATCCGACAGCGGATGCAACTCCGGCTGCACTATTTCGATTCCGCCGTCGGACCCCGCCGCGACTCGCCCGCGGACTAATACGCGCTCGCCGCCAGGAAGATAGCCGCGCATGTAAGCGGGCAGGTTGAACCACACGACCCGGATTTGCCTGCCGCCGGCATTGAGCCATCCCGACGCGAGCCGGCGCCATCTTGAACCGCGCATCGGCCGCTCGGAAATCTTGCCGAGGTCGCCTTCGACGACCACCATGTTCCCGGGGCGCAGATCTTCAGCCGGCGTGCGCTCGCGCCAGTCCTGGTAACGCGCCGGCAGATGAAATATAAGGTCGCCCGCGGTCACGATCCCGCGCGCTTCCAGAGCCGCCGCGCGCTTGGGACCGATCCCCGCCATCGCCGCGACCGGGCTGCTGATCCCAAGCGCGCCCTGCTTCTGCCCCATTACCCCTTCCAACAGGCCGTCAGGCCGCATCCTATTTTTTTTATTCCTGACTAAGGTGCAGGGGCTGGCCCCTGGCCAAGGAAGCAGTGAAAAATGAAACCCACGGCGGGTTTCACATTCAATTGAGTTCTTCTCCGCTGGCCGCGCCGCCTACTCCTGCCGATGGTAGTCCTGCAGCGCGCGCACCTCGAACGGTTCATGCTTGAGCGCGAAGATTCCCTCGACCGCCGCCTTCGCCCCCGCCATCGTCGTGAAGTACGGCAGCCGAAGTTCCAGCGCGGTGCGCCGAATCGAGAACGAATCCTTCGTGCCGCTCGCGTCCGGCGTGTTGACGACCATCGCGACCCGCCCATCGCTTCATCGCGTCCACAATATGCGGGCTGCCTTCGAGCACCTTGTTGACGCGTTCGCACTCGAGCCCCAAGTTTCGAATGTGGTTCGAGGTCCCGCGCGTCGCGATCAGATCGAATCCCATCGCAACCAGTCCGCGCGCTATCGGCTCGAGGTATCGCTTGTCTTCATCGCGCACGCTGATGAAGACCCGCCCGGCGTCCGGCAGATTCGACGACGCCGCCAGCTCCGCCTTGGCAAACGCCATCGCGAACGTCGCGTCGATTCCCATCACTTCGCCGGTCGATTTCATCTCCGGTCCGAGAATCGTATCGACGCCCGGGAATCGCCCGAAGGGAAACACCGACTCCTTGACCGCGACGTGAGCCGGTACGCGCTCCGCCGTGAACCCAATCTCGCCGAGCTTCTTCCCCGCCATCACCAGCGCCGCGTAGTTTCGCCAGCGGCACGCCGATCGCCTTGCTGACGAACGGAATCGTGCGCGACGCGCGCGGGTTGACTTCCAGGATAAAAACCTCGCCCTCGTAAATCGCATACTGAATATTGATCAGCCCGATGACGCCGAGTTCGCGCGCCAGCATTCTGGTCTGCGCGATCAGCTCGCTGCTGGATCGCGGCGCTCAGCGTCGTCGGCGGGAGCGCGCACGCGCTGTCGCCCGAGTGGATTCCGGCGTGCTCGACGTGCTCCATTATTCCGCCGATCACGACTGTCTCGCCGTCGGCGATCGCGTCCACATCCACTTCGATCGCGCCTTGCAGGTAGCGATCGATCAACAGCGGATGGCGCTCGGAGGCTTGCAGAGCCTGCGCCACGTATCGGCGCAGCTCCCCTTCGTTCGGAATCACCTCCATCGCGCGGCCGCCGAGCACGTACGACGGCCGGATCAGCACCGGGTAGCCGACCTTGACGCGGCGCCCGCGATCGCCTCGTCCAGGCCGCGCGCCAACACTCCCTCGGGCTGGCGCAGCCCGAGCCTCGCCACCATCGCGTTGAATCGTTCGCGATCCTCGGCGCGATCTATCGCATCCGGCGAAGTGCCCAGAATCGGCACGCCCGCCCGCTCCAGCGGCACCGCGAGCTTGAGCGGCGTTTGCCCGCCGAACTGCACGATCACGCCGACCGGCTTCTCGCGCTCCGCAATCGCCATCACGTCCTCGAACGTCAGCGGCTCGAAGTACAGGCGATCCGAAATGTCGTAATCGGTCGAAACGGTCTCGGGGTTGCAGTTCACCATGATCGTTTCGAAGCCGCCCTGCCTTGAGCGCCATGCTCGCGTGCACGCAGCAGTAGTCGAACTCGATTCCCTGGCCTATCCGGTTGGGCCCGCCGCCCAGGATGATCACCTTCTTGCGCGCGGTCGGCGGCGCCTCGTCCTCGCCTTCATAAGTCGAATAGAGGTAGGGCGTGAAGGCCTCGAATTCCGCGCCGCAGGTGTCGACCGATCTTGAAAACCGGGATTACTCCCGCTTGGCGCCGCGCCGACGCCACCGCCGCTTCATCGGTCCCGCGCAGCTCCGCGATTCGCCGATCTGAAAATCCCATCGGCTTGAGCTCTCGGAAGTACGCTCGCGTCGAGCGGCTCCCTCGCGATGCGCTTTTCCTCCGCTACCAGCTCCGCGACTGCGTCGATAAACCACGGATCGATCTTGCTCAGCTGGTAAATCTTCCGCCGTGCGTTATTCCCAGCCGGATAGCGTCCGCCAGATGGTACAGCCGGTGGCTGCTCGGCGACGCGCGACCTGCGCGCGGATTTGCGCAATCGCATGCAGCGCTCGGCGGCTCTGAGAGCCCGCTTTCCAGCCCATGCGAGCCGATTTCGAGCGAGCGGAGCGCCTTCTGCAGCGACTCCTTGAAGGTCCGCCCGATCGCCATCGCCTCGCCGACCGACTTCATCTGCGGCCCCAGCTCGTCGGCCGCGCCGCGAAACTTCTCGAACGTGAAGCGCGGAATCTTGGTGACCACGTAGTCGATCGTCGGCTCGAAGCACGACGGCGTCATGCGCGTGATGTCGTTGGGAATCTCGTCGAGCCGGTAGCCCACCGCCAGCCGCGCCGCGATCTTGGCGATCGGAAATCCGGTCGCCTTCGACGCCAGCGCCGAGCTGCGCGATACGCGCGGGTTCATCTCGATCACGACCATCCGTCCGGTCCTCGGTATCGATCGCGAACTGGATGTTCGATCCGCCGGTGTCGACGCCGATTTCGCGGATGATCCGGATCGCCGCGTCGCGCATGATCTGGTATTCCTTGTCGGTCAGCGTCTGCGCCGGCGCCACCGTGATCGAATCGCCCGGTGTGCACGCCCATCGGATCGCAGATTCTCGATCGAGCAGATGATCACGACGTTGTCCGCCGTGTCGCGCATCACCTCGAGCTCGAATTCCTTCCACCCTTCGACCGATTGCTCGATCAGCACCTCGTGGCTCGGCGACGTGCTTCGAGTCCGCACGCCACCTTGGCCCGATAGTCGTCGCGGTCGCGCGCGATCGAACCTCCGGTTCCGCCCAGCGTTCGCGACGGCCGGATGATCACCGGCAGGCCGAGCTCGCCCAGCACCCGCTCGGCGTCGCCTGCCGAACGCGCAATCGCCGAAGCGCGGCACTTCGAGCCCGATCTTCAACATCGCCTGCTTGAACAGGTCGCGATCCTCGGCCTTCTTGATCGCCCCGAGCTTCGCCCCGATAAGTTCGACACTTGAATCGATCGAGTACGCCCGCCTCGGCAAGCTCTATCGCCAGGTTCAGCGCGGTCTGCCCGCCGACGCGTCGGCAGCAGCGCGTCGGGACGTTCGCGCTCGATAATCTTGCGTCAGCACCGCCACGGTCATCGGCTCTATATAGGTGCGATCCGCCAGTTCCGGATCGGTCATGATCGTCGCCGGGTTCGAATTGACCAGGATGAGCCTGCAGCCCTTCTTCGCGCAGCGCCTTGACCGCCTGCGTGCCGGAGTAATCGAACTCGCACGCCTGCCCGATGACGATTGGCCCCGAGCCAATCAGCAACACCGATTTCAAATCTTTACGAAGCGGCAAGTTGGTAGTCCCGATATGTCGAACCTGGGTCGAGTCGATGCGTTGATCTGGTCATTGCGCCGATGCCTCGGCCGCAAGGATTCGGTCCAGCGCGTCGGCGCCGTAACGCGGAAACGCTTCAACCAGTTTCTTGAATCGCGCAAACAGGTAGCTCGAATCGTGCGGTCCCGGCGACGCCTCGGGATGGTACTGCACGGAAAAGAACGGCACTCCGGTTCCCTGCAAGCCTTCGACGGTGTTGTCGTTCAGGTTCAGATGCGAAAGCTTCGCGCGTCTTCTCAACGACTCGTCATCGACCGCGAAGCCATGGTTCTGCGACGTGATCTCGACGCGCCGCGTGCGCAAGTCCATCACCGGATGATTGGCGCCATGATGGCCGAAATCGAGCTTGTAAGTCTTGCCGCCCAGCGCCAGCCCCAGCAATCTGATGGCCAAGGCAGATGCCGAAGACCGGCTTCTTGCCCAACACGCCCGCGATGGCTCTGTAAGCATACGGCAGCGCCGCAGGGTCGCCGGGTCCGTTCGACAGGAAAATTCCGTCGGGGTTGTGCGCGAGTATCTGCTCGGCGCTCGACGCCGCCGGGATCACCTTCACGCGAAAGCCGGTGCCGACCAGCCGGCGCAGAATGTTCAGCTTGATTCCGTAGTCGAGCGCGACAATCGTTGGCGCATCGCGCATCGCTTCGCGGCTGATGCGGACGTGGCCGCGCCCCAATTTCCAATCCCCGAAGTCCCAATCGTAAGCCTCGGCGCATGTAACCTCTTTCACGAGATCGCGGCCGACCAATCCCGGCGACGCCTTGGCCTTGCGCACCAGCGAGTCGGCGTCCAGATCGACGCTCGATATCACCGCTTCCTGCGCGCCGCGCGTGCGCAAATGGCGGACCAGCGCGCGCGTGTCGATACCCTCGATACCGACCACGCCCGCCTCTTCCAGGTACTTTCCAAGCGCCATCTCCGAGCGCCAGTTCGACGGCCGCTCCCAATATTCCTTGACGATGAAACCCTCTACGTATACGCGCCGCGACTCGGCGTCCTCGGCGTTGATTCCGACGTTGCCGATTTCCGGATAAGTCATGCAGACCAGCTGGCCCTTGTACGACGGGTCGGTCAGCACTTCCTGGTAGCCGGTCATCGCGGTGTTGAAGACCGCTTCGCCCACGGCCTCGCCTACCGCGCCGAAAGCGCGGCCGCGGAAAATTCGCCCGTCGGCCAGCGCCAGTATCGCTGTCGCGCCCCTTGCTCATCGATTCGCTACGCCTTCCTCCCGTCGAAAACGATTTCGCCCGCAACGATGGTCAGCACCGCCCTGCCCTTCAGCCGCATCCCTGCGAACGGAGTGTTGCGGCTCTTTGACAGAAACTTTTCCGGCGCAACGGTCCACTCGAGATTGGGATCGATTACCGTGATGTCCGCGGCCGCGCCAACCGCAAGCGTACCTCGCTCCAGCCGCAGCAGCGCCGCGGGCTTAAGCGACATCATCTCGACCAGGCGCGCCGGTTCGATCAAAGATCGATGCACCAATTCGAGCGCAAGTCCGAGCGCCGTCTCGAGACCTACGACTCCGTTTGCCGCGTGCGCGAATATCTCGGCGGTGTCGTGCTCGAGATGCGCCGCCTGGTGCCCCGGACCGAAAAAGGCGCCGAGTTGCTCCATCCGCTTCGATTTCGGATCGTGCGGCGCATGGTCGGTCGCGATCATGTCAACGGTGCCGTCGCGAATCGCCGCACGAAGCGCTTCGACATCGTCGCGATTGCGAAGCGGAGGGTTCATCTTCGCGTTCGGTCCCCAGGTCAGTGCGGCGCTTTCGTCCAACGTGAAATGATGCGGCGTCGCTTCGCAGGTGACTTGCGCGCCACGGCGGCGCGCGGCGCGGATGAGTTCGAGTGACTCGGCCGTGGACACGTGGGCAACATGAACCGCCGCGCCCGAGCCGATCGCTATCGCGAGATCGCGGCGCACGCGTTGCGGTTCCGCGCAATGCGCATAGCCGCTGACGCCCAGATGCTCGGATACAGCGCCGGCGTTCAACGCTCCATCGCATGACAGCGCGCGATCCTCTTCATGCAGCGCAACCGCATATCCAAGCCGCCTGGTTTCATCCAACGCGCGCGACAGCACCACCGCATCGTCAATGGGAATTCCATCGTCGGAAAACAATCGCGCACCCGCATCAACCATCGCGGCGAAATCCACCGGCTCGATCCCGCGAAGCCCTTGCGTGACCGCCGAAACCGGAACCAGTTGCGCGCAATGGGCTTGCCTGGCGCGCTCGAGCATGTAGCGCGTAATTGCGGGACTGTCGTTGACAGGCGACGTGTTAGCCATCGCCGCCACGGTCGTAAAACCGCCGGCCGCGGCGGCCCGCAAGCCCGTCAGGATCGTTTCCTTTTCGGGGAAGCCGGGGTCGCGCAAGTGTACATGCGGATCGATAAGGCCAGGCACGATCCAGCATCCGCTCGTCTCAACTATGCTCGCCGCCTGCAAATTCATCCGAGTGGGGGCCCGTTCCACCGCTGCAATCTCGCCGTCGCGCACCAGCAGGTCATACTGTCCGTCGAGTGCGCTCGCGGGATCGATCACCCGTCCTCCTCTGAGCAGGATTGAATTCAATGCGCCGCCTCGGGTTCTTTCAGCGGTTCGACGATTGAATAGATCATTACGCGATCGTGCGATTTGGTCTTCGGATCGGAGCCGACCGAGGCGAGGCGCACCTGCACGCGCTCACTGCGCGAGGTCGGGATATTCTTGCCGACATAGTTTGGCCGAATCGGGACTGCCCGGTGCCCGCGATCGATCAGGACCGCCAGTTTGACCGCAGCCGGACGCCCGCGCTGCCAGATCGTCGCCATCGCGCGTTGCACGGTCCAGCCGCTGTTAATCACGTCGTCGACCAGGATTATTGTGCGGTCTTCGACGTTGAAATTCGCGGCGCCGTCGATCGGATGCAGCGCGTCAGCCGGTCTGGTACACATCGAGCGCCGCGCACGGAGGAAGAACTCCGGTCTTCGATCCGATCAGGTCGCGCAGCCGAAGCGCCAGCATCGCGCCGCGACTGACGACGCCCACAATCGACACTCCCGGCATATCGTGAACGTCGGCGATCACCTGGTCGGCGAGCGTTTCGATCGCACGAACGATTTCCTCTTCATTCATAATTTCGCGCTGCGGACCGCGCCGGTAGGGTTCATAGCCGGCCTCTTCGGCCTGCTTGACGCTGTCGAATACAGCCAGCGAGCCTTCTTCGATCCATTGGCGCACATAGCCTTGCAGGTTTTCGTCGAAGCGATAGTAGCGACGCGATCGCGCATGGCCGACGTATTCAATCTTCAGTTCGCGTTCGCACAACTCGCACTTCAGCGCGAGCACCGTGGCATCCATGCTGCGCCCGAGCGTGAATCGCGGAGCCAGGTAGGCGCCCTCGAATCGCGTGATGCAGTTCGGATTGGAGCATCGCGGCGGCGGCTCCGCCTTGAAGCGAATCGGCTCCGCCGCCGGCCGCGGACCGACGGATGCGCTGGCGGCTTTCTCCATCAGCAATGCGATCAACGCCATCCGGACCGGCACGCCGGCCGCGGCCTGCTCGAAGTAAACCGCACGCGGATCGGCATCGAGCTCGTACGGCAGTTCGCCGGTGCGCGGCAGCGGATGCATCACCACGGCTTCCTGCGTGCGGCTGGTGCGAAGAGCGCGCGGCGTCGAAGTGGACGTACTCCGCGCGACCGGCTTCCTTCCCTGACATGCGCTCCTTCTGCAGGCGCGTAACGTAGAATGCATCGAGGGCGGCCGGAGGCTCGGCCGCCGGAATTTTTCTAAGCGCCTCGTCGCCGGTAAAGAGCGCCATCTGATGCGGCGCGCTGGGGGTCAGATAAAGAGCGTCGAGCCCGCCCGCCAACGACTTGAGCTCATCCATCGTGACGGTCGAGAAGCTGTAGTTGCGTTCGGCGGCAAGCCGCCCGAGGACGTAGTCCGGAACGTCCATCCCGCTGGTCGGCACGGCGACGATGTTCGCGCCGAAACGCGCCAGCGCGTAGATCAGCGAATGCACCGTGCGGCCAAACTTCAAGTCGCCGCATAGCGCGACCGTGAGTCCCTTCAGATGGCCCTTTTTCTTGCGCAGAATGTAGAGATCGCAAAGCGTCTGGGTGGGATGCTCGCGGCTGCCGTCGCCCGCGTTCACCACCGGGCATGGCGCGTACTCCGCGGCCACCCGCGCCGCGCCGTCATGCGGATGGCGCAGCACGATCAGGTCGGCGTAACCGGCGACGACGCGCACGGTATCGGCCAGACTCTCACCCTTGGCGGCGGAGCTCGCGTGCATATCGGCCGAGCTGATCACGGCGCCGCCGAGCCGATGCATCGAGGACTCGAAGCTGAGCCGGGTGCGCGTCGAGGGTTCGTAAAACAGCGTCGCCATGATCAGTCCGGCGGCGGTCATAACCTGTTCGCCTTGCGCGAGCTGCCGGGCAAAGCCGTCGGCAAGTGCAAACACGCGTTCGATGTCCGAGGTCTCGAGATCCTCGATCGAAACGACGTCAAATTTTGCCAGCCGTGCCACGGTATTGTTCGTCCCTCATCGCGCGCGGAGGTTCGACCTCATCTTGCGTTGCCAATAACGACTGCATCCGCACCGTCGATTTCAGTGAGCCGCACAAAAACGCGCTGGCCATTCGGCGCCTGTATGTTCTTGCCTACATAGTCGGCGCGAATCGGAATCTCGCGCTCGCCGCGATCGACCAAAACGGCGAGCTGCACCGATTCCGCCCGGCCCAGATCAGAAATCGCGTCGAGCGCTGCGCGCACGGTTCGCCCGGTGTGGAGGACGTCGTCGACGAGCACGACCCGCTTGGCGTCGAGCGAAAACGGGATGTCGCGGCCGATTAGCCGGGGATCGCCGGGCAAGGCTTTGCTGTCGTCGCGGTAGGAAGAGATGTCCAGCGTACCGACGGGGACCTCGCGCCTGCCATCGGCGCGCAACTCGCCGGCGATCCGTTCTGCAAGCGTGGCGCCGCGGCGGAGGATTCCCACCAGCACCACGTTGTCCGCGCCGCCGTTGCGCTCGTCTATTTCCCTCGCGATCCGCTTGAGCGATCGCCCGAGCTGAGCGGCGTCGAGTGCGACGATGGGCGCGGCGCTCATCGCGGCGCCCAAAAAAAATCCCGGCTGCGAAGACAGCCGGGTCCGGAAATATACACTCTCATTGTCGTCCCTTTTCGCTATCTCAGTAGCGGGTTAAAGGTAACTAGAATTTATGATCGCGAAAGCTTGCGGTCAACCCCGCGCTAGCGGGCGGCGCGAGTCATGCGCCGCGCTTGCGCTCGAGTTTTCTTAAGCGCTGATCCTGGTCGCGCGTCTGAACCGTAATCCGGTCGTCGAAGCGGTCGAACTTGCGCGCGAGATTGGCCAGCGATTTGCTGGTTTGCTTCAGTTCGGCGCCGAGTTTCTTGGCCGCCGTCTCCGCCGATGCCGCGATTTCACGCTTGAGAATCTTTGCGCTCTCGCCGATTTCGCGTCCAAGCTGGCCGCCCGAGGCCGCCGCCTGCATCCCGACGCGCTCTCCGGCGGACGCCACTGCGCGCGCGGCTTCTTCGCGGAACTCGACGGCGCGTGCGGCAAATTCGCCGCGAAGTCCCTTCTCAGCGGCGACCAGTTCGTCGCGGAACCCGATGCGCGCCTTGCCGAGCGCCTCGCCCAGCCGCACGATCTCGGCGCCGAGATCGTCGCGCGTGGCGACGATGCCTCGCCGATTCTCGGCAATTTGCTCGGACAGAAAGCGAATCTGGCCGCCGACTTCCGCGAACTGCCCGAAGATCTCATCGCGCAGCGTGTCCAGGCGCCCGCCGAAACCCGAGACTGCTTCGATCACAAGATCGAATCGCGCCCCCAACTCCTCGAGAATCGCGCCAATCCGGTTCACCGCTTCGTCCGCCACCTGATGCTCCCTTTTCGGGCTAGTGCACGAGCATGCCGAATCGATTCCATCTGATGTACTCGAACCACAACAGGACCTCGCTCAACGGCGACGCGACGGCGGCTTTTTCCTCATTCCAGGGCAAATAAATGACCGTGGCGCTTCCCTCGATGTCGTTCACGTCGACGAAGCCCCAAAAGCGGCTGTCGTAGCTGCGATCGCGATTATCGCCCATCATGAACAGCTTGCCCGGCGGCACCGTCACGGGTCCGAAGTTGTCGCGCGGTGAGACTGGCGATCGATCCTGCGCGGCTACCTCGAAATGCCCATGCGGGTCGGGCATTTGCGCACCGTTGAGCCACACGGTGCCGTTTTTCACCGCAACCGTATCACCGGCGACGCCGATTACGCGCTTGATGAAATCCTTGCTGCGATCGGGCGGAAAGACGAACACCACGACCTCGCCGCGACGCACCGGTGCGAGGCGAAAAACGTACTCGCCCAATGGGAGGCCGGGGATCTCGAGGCCGAAAATCGAGTCCGGCATCCGCAGCCCGTAAACGATCTTGTTGACCAGTAGATGGTCGCCTACGAGCAACGTCGGTTCCATGGAGCCCGATGGAATCTTGTACGCCTGCACCAGGAATGTGCGGATGAAGATCGCGAGCACGAGCGCGATGAACATCGCCTCGCCATACTCGCGGGCGACCGACTTCTGCGCCGGCGCGTGATTGGCAGTCTCGCCGGCGTTTTGCGGCTGTGCCTTGGAAATGTTGCGAGCTGGTTCGGCCACGGCTGCCCTACTCCCCGACCTTGAGCAGGGCCAGGAAAGCCTCTTGCGGAATCTCGACGCGCCCCACCTGCTTCATCCGCTTCTTGCCTTCCTTTTGCTTCTCGAGCAGCTTTCGTTTTCGCGTGATATCGCCGCCGTAACACTTGGCGGTGACGTTTTTGCGCAGCGCCTTCACGGATTCCCGCGCGATAATCTTGGAGCCGATCCCGGCTTGAATCGCGACTTCGAACATCTGGCGTGGAATCAGCTCGCGCATCTTTTCGCACAACGCCCGGCCCCGTTCGTAGGACTTGTCGCGATGCACGATAATCGAAAGCGCGTCCACCACCTCGCCATTAATTCGAATGTCCAATTTAACCAGAGGCCCGGCACGGAAGTCCAGAAACTCGTAGTCCAACGATGCGTAACCGCGGCTCACCGATTTCAGCCGATCGTAAAAATCGAAGACGATTTCAGCGAGCGGCAGTTCGTAGTGCAGGATCACGCGCTTTTCACCCAGGAAGCGCAAATCGCGCTGGATGCCGCGCCGGTCTTCGCACAGCTTCATCACCGCGCCGAGATACTCCTCGGGCATGTGGATCGACGCGAGGATGAACGGTTCCTCGATCGCTTCGATCGTGTTCTCATCGGGCAGATGCGCGGGATTGTCCACCGTGGTCAGCTCGCCCGAAACAGTGCGCACCTGGTAGGCGACCGTCGGCGCGGTCACGATCAGGCTGATTCCGAATTCGCGTTCGAGGCGCTCCTGCGCGATTTCCATGTGCAGCAAGCCCAGGAATCCGGCGCGAAAGCCGAAGCCGAGCGCTTGCGAGGTCTCGGGTTCGCAGACGAGGCTCGCGTCGTTGAGCCGCAGCTTTTCGATCGCGTCGCGCAGCGCGCCGTACTGATTCGCCTCGGTCGGATACAGGCCCGCGAACACCATCGGCTTCAATTCCTTGAAGCCCGGCAGCGGCGCCACTGCCGGATTGTCCGCATCGGTAATCGTGTCGCCCACCCGCATGTCCGCGACGGTTTTGATCCCCGCCACGACAAAGCCGACCTCGCCCGGACCGAGCGCATCGGTGGGCCGTTCGTGCGGCGTGAAGTGCCCCAGGCGCATCACTTCGCCCAGCTTGTCGGTGCCCATCAGCCGAACTTTCATCCCGACGCGGATTTCGCCGCCGAAGACGCGGACCAATCCGATCACGCCCTCGTACACGTCGTACCAACTGTCGAAGATGAGCGCGCGGACGGCGTTCTCGCCGGTGGGTTTGGGCGCGGGGATTCGCGCGACAATCGCTTCGAGGACATCGTCGATCCCCACACCCTCCTTGGCGCTGGTAAGAATCGCTTCGGAGGCATCCAGCCCGATGATTTCCTCGATTTGCTGCCTGGTGCGCTCGACATCCGCACTGGGCAGATCGATTTTGTTGATCACCGGGATAATTTCGAGCCCATGATCGAGCGCGAGATAGACGTTGGCGAGCGTTTGCGCCTCGACGCCCTGGCTCGCATCGACCACCAGCAGCGCACCCTCGCACGCGGCCAGGCTGCGCGAAACCTCGTAGGCGAAATCGACGTGACCGGGCGTATCGATCAGGTTCAGCACGTAGCCTTTGCCATCTTTGGCCGTGTAGTTCAGCCGCACCGAGCGCGCTTTGATCGTGATTCCGCGCTCGCGCTCCAGGTCCATCGAGTCCAGAAACTGATCCTTCGACTCGCGCATCGTGAGCGCACCGGTGCGCTCGAGGATTCGATCGGCCAGCGTGGACTTGCCGTGATCGATATGCGCGATGATCGAAAAATTGCGAATCGAGGCGGCTTCGGTCATTTCAATTCGAACCGGCGCGCTGCTGCTTGAAATATTTGAACGTCTCTTCGAGTCCGTCCGCGAGCTTCTTTTCGGGACGCCACCCAAGCTCCCGCTCGCGCGCGCGCCGGCGATATGACGGAGCGCTTTTGTTCGCCGGGACGCGCCGCCGCGTGCTCCGCCTGCGCCGGGAAACCGGCGATTCCCGCGAGCGTGGAATAAAGATCGTTCACGTTGGTCTCGATTCCGGTGCCGATGTTGAGCGCGATTCCCGACGCGCGCGATTTCGCCGCCGCGACCACGGCCCGCACCACGTCGCCGACGTAAACGTAGTCGCGCGTCTGCGTGCCGTCGCCGTAAATCGTCACCGGCTTGCCGTCGAGCATTCGTCCGCAGAAGATCGCAACCACGCCGGCTTCGCCGTGCGGATCCTGGCGCGGGCCGTAAACGTTGCTGAATCGCAGCGCCAGGTAGTCGATTCCGTACTCGGCCTTGTAAAAAAACAGATAGGCTTCGGTCGCCAGCTTGGCGACGCCGTAGGGACTTACCGGGCGGCGCGGATGGTCCTCGGCGCACGGGAACTCGTCCTGCTCGCCGTAAATCGCGCCGCCGGTCGAGGAAAAGATCACCCGCCTCAAGCCGCGACGGCGCGCCGATTCGATCAGGTTGAGAAATCCGACCAGGTTCACTTGCGCGTCGAACGCAGGATCGGCGACCGAACGCCGCACGTCCATCTGCGCCGCGAGATGGAAGATAATCTCGGGGCGCGCCTGCTCGACCGACGGACGCAACTGCCGCGCGCGTCGCGCAGATCGGTCTGATAGAACGTGGCTTTCGCGTTTACCTGCTTGCGCTTGCCGGCGGACAAATCGTCCAGCACCGACACGTCGCCGGCGCCGGACGCGACCAGCGCATCCACCGTGTGCGAGCCGATAAAGCCGGCGCCGCCGGTCACCAGAATTCGCATCGAAGTGTCCTTGTCCTAAACCGGGTGGCGTCCGACCGAGTAGTACCGCAGCTCGAGCGCCTTCATCAGATCCGGATCATACAGGTTCCGGCCGTCGAATATCACCGGCTGTTTGAGCTCGGCTTTGATGCGCTGGAAGTTGGGATGCCGGAACTCGTTCCACTCGGTCAGAATCAGCAGCGCGTCGGCGCCCTTGAGCGCCTCGTAGTTGGTCTTGTGGTAGGTGACGCGATCGCCAAAAATCTTGCGCGCATTTTCCAGCGCTTCGGGGTCATGCACCCGGCATTTCGCGCCCGCCTGCAGCAGTTCCTCGATCACCACCAGCGCCGGCGCCTCGCGCATGTCGTCGGTGCGCGGCTTGAAGGCAAGCCCCCAAATCGCAAACGCGCGGCCGCCCAGGTTTTGTCCGAAATGCTGCTTCACGCGCGCCGGAATCAGCCGCTTCTGCCGCGAGTTCACCGCTTCCGCCGCGCGCAAGAGCGCGAAATCAAGATTGTGCTCGCTGGCGGTATGAATCATCGCCTGCACGTCCTTGGGGAAGCATGAACCGCCATAACCGATGCCGGGAAACAGGAACGACGAGCCGATGCGCTTGTCGGAGCCGAGCCCGCGGCGGACGGAATTGATGTCGGCGCCCACGGCGTCGCACAGATTCGCCATCTCGTTGATGAACGAGATGCGCATCGCGAGCATCGCGTTGGACGCATACTTGGTCAGCTCCGCCGAGCGCGGATCCATCACGAGGATCGGATTGTCGGTACGCACGAAGGGGTTGTGAATTTCCTTGAGGATGGCCGTCGCCTGCTCGCTCAGGCTTCCGATCACGATTCTGTCCGGCCGCATGAAATCTTCTATCGCGGAGCCTTCCTTGAGAAACTCCGGGACCGAGCATACGTCGGCGCGATGTTTGGCGAAGCGGCCGACGATTTCCCGCACCCGATCGTTGGTGCCGACCGGAACCGTGCTCTTGATCACCACGATGTGATAGCCGGTGATCGCTTTTGCGATATCCTCGGCCGCCTGGAAAATCGCCGTCAAGTCCGCCGCGCCCGACGCGCTCATCGGAGTGCCGACCGCAATATACGAGACCATCGATTGCTTGACCGCGTCGGCGATGTCGGTGGTGAAATGAAGCCGGCCTTCCTTCAAATTGCGGCGCACCAGTTCTTCGAGTCCCGGCTCATAGATCGGAATCTTGCCCTCGCAAAGCTGGGCGATTCGATCCTTGTCGATGTCAACGCAGAATACTTCGTTGCCGCTTTCCGCATAGCAGGTGCCGCTCACCAGCCCGACATATCCGCTCCCCACGACTGCGATGTTCATCGATGGCCCCTAGAATTCTTCCTTGATTACGTAGATCGGCTTCCCCTGCGATTCGTGATAGGTCCGCGCCAGCATCTCGCCCAGCAGTCCGATACTCACAAACTGTACTCCGACGACTACCAACAGCACCGCCAGTAGCAACGCAGGCCGATTACCCAGTTCGCGTCCTAGTACTATCTTCTCCAGCACCAGGATCAACGTCCATAGACCGCCGAGTCCGCCCAGCACGATTCCGATCAAGCCGAACACTTGTATCGGCGCGGTGGAATAACCCGAAAGAAATTTGACGGTGATAAGGTCAAGCAGCGTGCGCACGATGCGCCACAGTCCATACTTCGAGGCGCCCGCACGGCGCGGCCGAAATCCGACTTCGACTTCTGCGATTCGCGCACCCTGCTCCGCCGCAATCGCGGGGACAAATCGATGCATCTCGCCGTAGAGCTTCAGGCTGCGTGCAAGCTCCCGCCGGTAGGCCTTGAAGGTACAGCCGTAGTCGTGAAGCTTGACGCCGGTCATCGCCGAAATCAGCGAATTTGCGGCCATTGACGGGATTCGGCGCGTAAACCGTTCCGCTTGCCATCGCCCAGTGCGCCAGCCGCTGGCTAAATCGTAGCCTTCGTCGAGCTTGGCCAGAAGCCGCGGGATATCGGCGGGATCGTTTTGTCCGTCGCCGTCCATCGCGATTACCACGTCGCCGGTGGCGTGCGTGAAGCCGCAGGCCAGCGCAGCCGTCTGGCCGGAGTTGCGCGCCAGCGAGATCACGCGCACATTTTCGTCCGCCGACTTGATCTGACGCAGCACCTCGATGCTTCCGTCGATACTGCCGTCGTCCACGAACACGAGTTCGTAGGCTCGTCCAAGAGTCTGCATCACGCGGCTTAACTCTGCATGCAGCGGGGCAAGGTTATCCCGCTCGTTGTAGAGCGGAATAACTACTGAGTAGTCCATCTCGAATGATGAGAGTCGATTAAATCGATAAACTCTCGATAGCGATTATCTATCTCTTCCCAGGTCAGAGTTAATAGCCTCTCTAGCGAAAAACGTTCGACCACGAATGACGCCATCACGCTGCCGTACACGACCGCCCTGCGCAGCGACGATTCGGTAACCCGCCCGTGCCGCGCCAGGAATCCCATCATGCCGCCCGCAAACGTATCGCCCGCTCCCGTCGGATCGACGACCTCTTCCAGCGGATACGCGGGCACCGCGAACATGCCTTCCGCGCTGAACTGAAGCACGCCATACTCGCCGCGCTTGATCAGAACGGTGGCCGGGCCCATTTTCAGGATCGCGCGCCCCGCCTTCACCAGGTTGTGCTCGCCCGTAAGCACGCGCGCCTCGTTGTCGCTGCAAAGCAGTATCTGGATTCGCTGGAGCACCTTGGCTAGGCCGGGGCGGGTGTTCGCGATCCAATAATCATAAAGATCGGCAGTGACTACTTTGGGACTAAGCACCTGGTCCAGTACGTGCTCTTGGAGCACGGGATCGTTTGGCGCCAGATACAGATAGTCTGCGCGGCATTGGTCAGGCAGCAATTCCGGCGTGAAGTTCTCCAGCACGTTCAGCGAAAGCTTGACCGTGTCGCGCAGGTTCAGGTCTTCGTGATAACGGCCGTGCCATCGCGTGGTCTGCCCCTCGCGTTTGACTACTCCGCGCACATCGATATTGCGATCCGTGAACAACTGGAAATCCTCGGCCCTGTAGTCCGTACCGACCACCGCGACGACGCTGACCGGTGAAAAAAACCGGGCTGCTATCGAAAAGTAGCTGGCGCCGCCGCCCATCACTTCCTCGACTTTTCCATTGGGCGTTTCGACCGTGTCGTAGGCTAAAAATCCGACCACAACGATACTCATCTATTGCACCTTCAGCGCCCCCGTTTTATTCCGTCATCCGGAGCGAAGCCGAGGAACCCCGGATCCTCTCCCCGGATTTCGATGATCCTAAAGATACTTGCCTACCAGCGGCCGCAGGTCGTCGATCAAGCGCTGCGGAATTGCCTCGCGATCGGTAATTATCGTGTTCTTGAGAGCGTCCTGGCATCTGCAAGTCCGCGGACGATTGCCAAGCGCGCGCGCAAGCGCCGACACCGCGCTTTGCGCGTGGTCCACGTTCAGCTTCATCACGCGCAGGATCTCGCCGATATCCACCGCCGCGGCCGTTTCGTGCCAGCAATCGTAGTCCGTCACCAGCACCAGCACCGCGTAACAAATCTCCGCCTCGCGAGCGAGCCGCGCTTCCTGCATCGCGGTCATGCTGATGACGCTGGCGCCAAAGCTCCGGAAAAGATTCGACTCGGCACGCGTCGAGAATTGCGGACCTTCAATGCATAGATAGGTCCCGCCGGCGTGAAGCACCGAGCCGCCCGCGCGCGCTGCGACGGCCAGATCGCTCGCGAGATTTGCGCACACGGGATCGGCCATCGAAACGTGCGCCACCAACCCGTCACCGAAGAATGTCATGGGACGCTTGATTGTACGATCGATAAACTGATTTGGAATTACCAATTCGCCCGGATGAATTTCCTCTTTCAGGCTGCCGGCCGTGGATACCGAAACGAGATGGGTCACGCCGAGCTGCTTCATCCCGAAAACATTGGCGCGATAATTTATTTCGTACGGCAACAATCGATGGCCGCGGCCGTGTCGCGCGAGAAAAACGACCTCGACGTCTCCGATTCGTCCCCGGTAAAACGGATCGGACGGACGGCCGAACGGTGTCTCGAGCTCCATCTGCTCGACCTTGCCCAGGCCCTTCATCTGGTAGAAGCCGCTGCCTCCGATCACTCCGAGTATGTTTTGTGGCATCTTTGTTCCGGCGCTAATCCTGAACCGGCGTCAGGCCGGATTGTGCTGTTCGGCGTAAAGCTGGCCGCATGCCGCCGCAATATCGAGCCCCCGGCTTTCGCGGATTGTTGCGGTCAAATTACCGTTCTTCAGAATCGCTTGAAAGGCCTCCACCGCGGCGCGCGAGCTGGCCCGAAGCGGCGATCCCGCCAGCGGATTGTAAAAAATCAGGTTCACTTTGGCGCGCAAAGGCGCAAGCAACTTCACCAGCCGACGCGCGTCTGCGATGGAATCGTTCACCCCTGCGAGCATCACGTACTCGAAGCTGATCCGGCTGCGCCGTTTGATCGGCAGCTTCCGGCATGCGTCGAGCAAAACTTCCAGCGGATAGCGCCGGTTGATCGGCGCGAGGCGGTCGCGAAGCTCGTTGGTCGTTGCGTGGATCGAGACCGCCAGATTAACCGGAGTTTCGCCCAGCAGCCGCTCCATCATCGGCACCAAACCAACGGTGGAGACCGTGATCCTCCGCGGCGAGATGCCCATCCCCCAATCGGAAGTCATTATCGCGAGCGTGCGTACCAGGCTCGGGTAATTTGCCAGCGGCTCGCCCATCCCCATGAAAACAAAGTTCGTGAGTTCCTCGCTTGCGGCCAGCTCGCGTCGCGCGGCAGGGATCTGCGCCAGCATCTCGGCAGCGGTCAGGTTGCGATGCAGTCCCATGCGCGCCGTCGCGCAGAATTCGCAGGCCATCGCGCATCCCGCCTGGCTCGACATGCAAAGCGTGACCCGTTTCTCGGTGGGGATTATCACCGATTCGATTTCTTCCCCGTCGCCGAGACGAATGAGCAGTTTTCGGGTGCCGTCCGACGAACGCGAGACGAACGACGCCCGCGGACGCCCGATAGTGAAGTTTTGCTTGAGATAATCGCGAAGCGCAGCCGGCAAATCGCGCATCTCGTCGAATGATTCAGCGCCGCGAGCGTACGCCCAATGCAGAATCTGGCGGGCGCGATATGAGCGTTCGCCCGCGCTCGCGACCAGTTGCTCGACCTCATCGAGCGTCAGGTCGCCCAAATCCGCGCCCGTGGGCGCCGGCTCGGCCCATGTTTGGCGATTCGCGTCCACAGCTAGTTATTCTAACTGAAACGCCGCCGTGAAACAGAACGGTTTTTTCAGGAAAGAATCTCGCGAGCGGGGAAAAAGAAGGCGATTTCCTGAGCGGCCGTCTCGGGCGCGTCCGAGCCGTGCGTGGCGTTCTGTTCGACGTCGATTCCGAAGTCCTTGCGAATCGTGCCGGCGTCGGCCTTTTTGGGGTCAGTTGCGCCCATCAGCTGACGCCACTTGCTGATCGCATTCTCACCCTGCAGCACCGCAATAACCACCGGGCCGGAAGTCATATAGTCGCACAGTCCGCTGAAGAACGGCCGCGCTTTGTGTACGTCGTAAAACTTCTCGGCGTCGGCGCGCGAGAGATGAATCTTGCGCAACGCGACGATCGTCAGCCCTGAAGCTTCGATTCGTTTGAGTATGTCGCCGGTCAGCCCGCGCCGGACCGCGTCGGGTTTGACGATTGCGAAAGTTCGTTCCATCGAATCACTTGTTGCTCTCGAGCACTGACTTCATCGTCGAGCCGAGGTCAGCCGGGCTCATCGCAACCGTGATGCCCGCCGCCTTGAGCGCGGCGATTTTATCGGCCGCGGTGCCGCGTCCGCCTGAGATAATCGCGCCGGCGTGACCCATCCGCCGTCCCTTTGGCGCGGTCTGGCCCGCGATAAACGCGACCACGGGTTTCTTAAAGTGTTGCTTTATGTATTCGGCGGCTTCTTCCTCTGCCGTTCCGCCGATTTCACCAATCATGATGACCGCGCGCGTCTTAGGGTCTTCATTGAACAACTTGAGCGCATCGATATGCGTTGTGCCGACGATCGGGTCACCGCCGATTCCGATGCAGGTCGATTGTCCGATTCCAAGCAGGGTCAGCTGATACACCGCCTCGTAAGTCAGCGTGCCCGAACGCGACACGACGCCGATATCGCCCGGCTTGTGGATGTAGCCCGGCATGATGCCAATTTTGCATTCGCCGGGCGTGATGATTCCGGGGCAGTTGGGACCAATCAGGCGCGACTTGGTGCCCGCGAGGTAGGCATTCACTTTCACCATGTCGAGGATCGGAACGCCTTCGGTGATGCAGATGACAAGCTCGATGCCGGCGGCGGCGGCCTCCAGCATCGCGTCAGCGGCGAACGCCGGTGGCACGTAGATCACGGTCGCGTTGCAACCGGTCGATTTGCGCGCCTGCTCGACGGTGTCGAAGATCGGGATGCCTTCGAAGTAGGTGCCGCCCTTGCCCGGCACTACCCCGCCGACCATTTGCGTGCCGTACTCTTTGCACGCGCGGGTGTGGAGCTGGCCGGTCGCACCGGTAATTCCCTGCGTCAGTACGCGGGTGTTCTTGTTAACTAAAATACTCATCTGAGAATGCTAGGCTCCGATTTCTTTTACGATGCGCCGGGCGGCGTCGGCCATGTCGCCGGCAGTAATTACCTTGATCCCGGAGTCGGCAAGGATCTTCTTGCCTTCGACGACGTTGGTGCCTTCCATCCTGACCACCAGCGGCAGGTTCAGTTTCACCTGCCTGGCCGCCTCGACGACGCCCTGCGCCAGCACGTCGCATCGCATGATGCCGCCGAAGATGTTGATCAGCACGCCTTTGACGCGCTTGTCCGCGAGCAGGATGCGAAATGCGGCGGCGACCTTCTCGGTGCTGGCGCCACCGCCGACGTCGAGGAAGTTGGCCGGCTCGGCGCCGTAAAACTTGACGATGTCCATCGTGGCCATCGCGAGACCCGCGCCGTTGACCATGCATCCGATGTTGCCGTCGAGATGCACGTAGCTGAGGTCGTACTTCGCCGCCTCGGTCTCGGCGGGATCTTCCTCATTGGCGTCGCGCAGCTCGCGGATATCCGGATGGCGGAACAAGCCGTTGTCGTCGAATGACATCTTCGCGTCGAGGCAGATGACGCGGCCGTCCTTGGTCACCACCAGCGGATTGATCTCGATCAGCGACGCGTCGGTTTCGACGAATGCGCGATAGAGCCCGCGAGCAGCGTCGCGAACTGGCCGACCTGCTTGTCCTTGAGGCCCAGTGCGAAAGCGATTTTGCGCGCCTGAAACCCGGCCACGCCCAGCAGCGGGTTGATCGGCTCGGTGAGGATTTTTTCGGGCGTCTTGGCGGCGACTTCCTCGATATCCATGCCGCCCTCGGTGCTCGCGATCACGGAAACTGCTCCCGCCTTTCTATCGACCAGCATCCCAAGGTAAAGCTCGCGAGCGACGTCGCTTGCTTCCTCGATGTAAACGCGACGCACCACGCGGCCTTCGGGGCCGGTCTGGTGAGTCACCAGCGGCTTGCCGAGCAGCTTGGCGGCGAAATCGCGCACCTCGGAGGCAACCGTCAGCAGTTTGACGCCGCCAGCCTTGCCGCGGCCGCCCGCATGGATCTGCGCCTTGACCACAGCTTTTGGCTGGCCGAGCGCCGTGAATGCAGCCGCGGCCTCGTCAGGCGTGGTCGCGGACTGCCCCTTTGGAACAGGAACGCCGAAGCGCGCCAGGATCTGCTTGGCTTGATATTCGTGGATGTTCATTCAGTTACCTTGGGCCAACGCGCATTTTGCATAAGGACCCGGGGTCCTTCGACTCGATCCGCTCGCTCACGACGACATTAGCGCGGCGGCAACGTCATTTCATAAAGAGATCGCGGAGCCATTTGATCGTCGTCTGGCGGCCGACCACCCCGATTGCGGTCGTGAGCGGAATATCCTTGGGGCAAACCTCGACGCAGTTCTGCGCGTTGCCGCAGTCGGCCACCCCGCCCACCGACATCATCGCAGCGAGCCGCTCGTCGTGGTTCATCTTGCCGGTTGGATGCTGCCCCATCAGATAGACCTGCCCGATCACGGACGCGCCCATGAACTTCGAATGCGAGTTAACCTGCGGGCATGCCTCGAGGCAGCATCCGCAAGTCATGCATCGCGAGAACAGGTACGCGAACTCCTGGACGGCGGGCGCGATTCGGGGGCCCGGGCCCAGGTCGTAAGTCCCGTCGATCGGAATCCACGCGTGCGCCTTCTTCAGGTAGTCGAACATTTTGGATCGATCGACCCACAGATCGCGGCACCACCGGGAACTTCGACATCGGCTCGACCGTCACCGGCCCGCCCAGCCCGCCGGCGAGCTGCGAGCACGCCTGGCGGACGCGCCCGTTGATCACCATCGTGCACGCGCCGCAAACTTCCTCCAGACAGTTGGCGTTGAAGACGACCGGCGCCACGCGCTTGCCCTGACGAGTGACCGGGTTGCGCCGAATCTCCATCAGCATCGAGACGACGTTGTGATTCGGCAAATAGGGTATCTCGAACTCCTCGTAGTAGGGCTCGGAGTTCGGCGTTTGCTGGCGCTTGATTCTCAAGACTTGCGTCTGTTCTGGCACTGGGATGCTCCTGCGGGACTACGCCACCGCGCTCGGCTCGCTGGTAGTTTTCTCGACGTCGTAGCGCCGCGGCCGCGGCTTGATGAGGCTCGCGTCAACCGGCTCCCAACTGAAGCGCGGGCCGTCGGACGACCACGCAGCCATGGTGGTCTTCATGAAATTCTCATCGTCGCGCTCTGGAAAATCGGGCTTGTAGTGCGCGCCGCGCGATTCATTGCGATTGAGCGCGCCGAGCGTCATCGGCCGCGCGATCTCGAGCATGTTCCATAGCTGGCGGACGAACAACACTTCCTGGTTCGCCCACTTGCCCTTGTCGTTGAGCCCGATTCGGCTCCATCGATCCTTGAACTCGAGCAGCTTGTCGTCGGTCGCTTTGAGCTTGTCGTTGTAGCGCACGACGGTGACGTTCTCGGTCATGATCTCGCCGAGCTCGCGCCACAGCGCAAACGCGTTCTCCGGACCGCTCATCTTGAAAATTTTGTCGAATGATTCGCGCTGGCGCGTTAAGCTCCTGATCGTAAATCTGCGAGCTGGCCGCGCTCTTGTGCGACTTGGCGTAGCCGATCATTGCCGGCTCGGCAATGTTTCCGCCGTGTATGCACGATAGCAGCGAGTTCGCGCCGAGCCGGTTGGCGCCGTGATATTGAAAGTCGCACTCGCCCGCTGCGAACAGCCCCGGGACGTTGGTCTGCTGATGGTAATCGACCCACAGACCGCCCATCGAGTAGTGCATCGCCGGAAAAATCTTCATCGGGACCTTGCGCGGATCCTGGCCGGCGAACTTCTCGTAGATTTCGAGCACGCCCGCGACCTTGCGCTGGAGTTCTTCGGGATCGAGATGGCTCACGTCGAGATAAACCAGCGGATTGCCGTCAACGCCGAGCTTCATCTCGAACACGACCTTGTGAATCGCGCGGGTCGCGATGTCGCGCGGCACCAGGTTCCCGTACGCCGGGTACATATCTTCAAGGAAGTACCACGGCTTGCCGTCGCGATAGGTCCACACGCGTCCACCCTCGCCGCGAATCGACTCCGAGATCAGCCGATTCTTGTCCTCGCCCTGCATTGCGGTGGGATGCACCTGGACGAACTCGCCATTGGCGTAGGTCGAGCCCGGCCTGGTAGCAGCGCGCTGACCGCCGATCCGGTATTCACCAGCGACTGCGTCGAGCGGCCGAAGACCAGACCCGGGCCGCCGGTCGCGACCAGCGCAGCTGTCGGCCGGGAAACGCGCGCATCTCGAGCGAGCGCGTGTCGATCGCAACAGATCCCGCGGCAGTTCCGCCGACTCGTCCTGCACGATGCTCAGCATCTCCCAGCCTTCGAACTTGCGCACCAGGCCGGCCGCCTCATAGCGGCGGACCTGCTCGTCGAATGCGTACAGCAGCTGCTGCCCGGTGGTCGCGCCCGCGAATGCGGTGCGATGATGCTTGGTGCCGCCGAAACGGCGGAAGTCGAGCAGGCCTTCGGGCGTGCGATTGAACATCACGCCCATCCGATCGAACAGGTAGATGATCGCCGGCGCCGCCTCGCACATCGCCTTGACCGGCGGCTGATGCGCCAGGAAGTCGCCGCCGTAAATCGTATCGTCAAAGTGAATCCATCGGCGAATCGCCCTCGCCTTTGGTGTTGACCGCGCCGTTGATCCCGCCTTGCGCGCACACCGAATGCGAACGCTTGACCGGGACGATCGAGAACAGATCGATTTTCTCGCCCTCCTCGGCCAGCTTAATCGCTGGTGAGGCCGGCGAGGCCGCCTCCCCAATAATGTGCCGTCCTGGCATGCGTAACTCCTCAGCAGCAACCGTGTTCAGAAACAGTTGCGACTAATGATCATGTGACTGGTTACCCTGGCATACTGGCCGCCTTCCTTTAGTTCTCCCCCATCGGGGGAGACAGAGGGCAGCACGCGGCTGCAACGTCTTTTTCAACAGCCTGCTAGGCCCGGAACGAAATTAAAATATCACGCCGACGATCGCCAGATGATAAACAGCGCAACACACGCGCGGTTCACCAGCGTTTGGGCCTTCGGCCCGACCGTGAGGCCCCACGTGATGTGAAGGTAAAAATGCCGTTGGTCAGATGATAGACGCAGCCAGCGTCCCGACCATGTAGGTCGTCAGAATCAGCGGATTCATCATGAAGTCATGCATCCGCAGAAGTTCGTCTCGACGCCGGCGGCGTAGTAGAGCCAGCGCGGGTCGAAAGCACATGATAAGCCGATAAACAGGAACGCGAAGATCCCGGTGATGCGCTGCAGCGTTGTACTGGTAGTTGCGCATGTACGGGTAGTCGTTGGGTTGCGCGGTGACGGTGATGACCAATCCGTAAATCGCATGGTAGAGAATCGGAATCCACAGCACGCAGAGCTTCGACCGCGATCTGAAACGGAGATTGCGCGTGAACTCGGTCTCCTTCCACCAGGCATCCGCCGCCCCTCAGACACGAAGGCGTTTTCGAAGAAATGGAAAAAATAAAAATCCGCCGATCGGAACGATTCCCGACAGCGAATGCAGCCTGCGCAGGGCCAGTGCGGCTGGTCCGCCGTCAATGCCCGCCGCGATCGCCGGCGCCGCAACGCCTCTGCTTCAGCCATAAGTCGTTCTCCTGAACTCGCTAGCCCTGGTTTCCGGCCGCGATTACTTTGTCCATCGCCTCGACCAGTTCGCGCACGTGTCCGACCGAACTTTCAAAGGCTGCCTTTTCGGCGGCACTCAGCTGGATTTCGACGACCTGCTCGACGCCGCCCGCGCCGATCACGACCGGAACTCCGGCGAAGAGTCCCTTCACGCCGTATTCGCCGTCAAGAAACGCGGCGCACGGCAGCACTTCTTTGCGATCGAGCATGTACGCCTCGACCATTTTGTAAACCGCGGTTCCTGCGGCGTAATACGACGAAGTCTTCATCAGCTGGACGATCTCGCCGCCGCCGCCGCGCGTGCGCTTCTCGATTTCCTCAAGCCGCTTCGGCTCGATCAGGCGTTCGACCGGAATGCCGCCGACCGTCGTGTAGCTGCGGATCGGCACCATGTCGTCGCCGTGCCCGCCGAGCACCATCGCGGAGACACTGTTCCACCGAACGCCGAGCTCCGACGCCAGAAAGGTGCGGTAGCGCGCCGAGTCGAGCACGCCAGCCTGGCCGACGATCCGATGCTTTTCGCGAAACCGGTCACGCGCTTGAGCTGCGTGACCATCGCGTCGAGCGGATTGGTCACCGCGATCACGAAAGCGCCGGGCGCATGTTCTTGATCGCGGCGCCGACCTCGGTCATCACGCTGGCGTTGATCTTGAGCAGATCGTCGCGGCTCATGCCGGGTTTGCGCGGCGAGCCCGACGTGACGACGCAGCAATCGGCGCCCTCGATCAGCTTGATGTCGATGCCGCCGGTGACGTTGACGTCGACGCCGAGCACCGGCGCCGATTCGAGCATGTCCAGCGCCTTGCCCTGCGGCAGTCCGTCGATAATGTCGTAGAGCGACGATGTCGCCGAGTCCGCGCAGGAAGCATAGATGGGCGCAAGTCGCACCGACATTGCCCGCCCCGATGAACGCAATTTTCTTCCGAGCCATGCTTTGCTCCTTGCCTCCGGTCACTCTCTTTCTGGAAGGCTACCTTATATTCGGGTCTTTGCTAGTAAGCAACACTTAAGGTAACTAATGCAAGGCCGAACCGGCTGGGCAAATTGCTCCGTCATCGCATCACGCGTGCCGCCTGAACGTGCCGCACAAACGTGCGGTACCATGATGACGGAAAGAAGAGAAGATCCGGATGCGAAACCCACACTGGGTTTCGCGCTTCCTGTCCGATTAAGACCGGGGAGCGCGAAACCCGAGTCGGGTTACATATTGTTGATGATCGCCCTGCCGAACTCCGAGCACTTGAGCAGCTTCGCGCCGGTCATCAGACGCTCGAAATCGTAGGTCACCGTCTTTCTTGCCGATGGTCTTCTCCATCCCGCGAACGATCCCGTCGGCAACTTCCTGCCATCCCAAATGCTCGAACATCATCACGCCCGACAGGATAACCGAGCCCGGATTGACCTTGTCCTGGTTGGCGTACTTGGGCGCGGTGCCATGGGTCGCTTCGAAGATCGCGTGGCCGGTGATGTAGTTGATGTTCGCGCCGGGCGCGATTCCGAGTCCGCCGACCTGCGCCGCCAGCGCGTCGGACAGATAATCGCCGTTCAGGTTCATCGTGGCGACGACGTCGAATTCCTCGGGCCGCGTCAGAATCTGCTGGAGGGTGATATCCGCGATGTTGTCCTTGACCAGCAATTGGCCGGCGGGCGGTTTGCCGTTGCAATCGTCCCATCCGAACGGCCTTGCCTTTGTATTCGCGCTTGTACGAGTCGTAGCCCCAGTCGCGGAACGCGCCCTCCGTGTACTTCATGATGTTGCCCTTGTGGACCAGGGTCACGCTCTTGCGCTTGTGGCTAATCGCGTAGTCAAGCGCGGCGCGAATCAGGCGCTCGCTGCCCTCGCGCGAAATGGGCTTGATGCCGATGCCCGAGGTATTTGGGAAGCGCATATTCTTGACGCCCATTTCTTCCAGCAAGAATTTGATGAGCTTTTTCGCCTCGGGCGACTCCGCCGGCCATTCGATGCCCGCGTAGATGTCTTCGGTGTTCTCGCGGAAGATTACGACGTCGAGTTTCTCGGGATGCTTGACCGGACTCGGCAGCCCGCGAAGTAGCGCACCGGGCGCAGGCATACGTAGAGGTCGAGCATCTGGCGCAGCGCCACGTTGAGCGAGCGGATGCCGCCGCCGATCGGCGTCGTGAGGGGCCCCTTGATGCCGACCAGGTATTCGCGGAACGCCTCGACGGTTTCGTCGGGCAGCCAGGTCTTCCAATTATTGTACGGCTTCTCGCCCGCGAACACCTCCATCCACGCGATCTGGCGCTTGCCGCCGTAGATTTTCTTCACCGCGTTGTCGAAGACGTACTGCGACGCGCGCCAGATGTCGGGGCCGGTGCCGTCGCCTTCGATAAACGGAATGATCGGGCGGTCGGGAACTTTCAGGGTGTGATTGGCGCCAAGGGTAATCTTTTCGCCGTTGCTCGGAACTTTGATGTGCTGATATGCCATCGGTGTCTCGCTTCGCCTCTCTTGTTGAATGATTGAGCGCGAACGCGACCCGCAGTTGCAGATATTCATGGCGTCGCGCAGCCGCTCGGATTTATCCAGCCATCATACATTAATGGATTGACGATGCCATAGCCTAATAATTGTCCCTGCGCTGTATTAGAAGGATAAACTGCCGCCGCCCTCCGTTAACGCGAGCCCGGCGATCGCGCTATACTGCGCGCGGATCAATCAAGCGGAGCATCCGATGGATTTCACCTACACGCCGGAACAGGAAAAATTTCGCGCCGAACTGCGGCGATGGCTCGAAAAGAACTCCGCCGAAGCCTTCGGGCGCACGGGCGACGGTCTCGGCGGCTCGACCGCCAGCATGCTCGACGTTCGCGACGACGGGCGATGGAATCAGCTACTCGACTACCATCGCCGGCTCTATAAGGCCGGTTACGCAGCGATGCACTGGCCCAAGGAATGGGGCGGAGGCGGCGCGAGCATGATCGACCAGGCCATCTACCAGGACGAAGTCTTGCGGCTCGGGCTGCCGCTCTACGGCGCCAACCAGCTCGCGATCGATCGAATCGGCCCGACCATCATGCATCTCGGCACCGAGCAGCAGAAGAAGCGTTACCTGCTCAAGATGCTGACCGGCGAGGAAATCTGGTGCCAGGGTTATTCCGAACCCGGCGCGGGCTCCGATCTCGCGGGCCTGCAGACGCGCGCGGTGCTCGAGGGCGACACCTTCGTCATCAACGGGCAGAAAGTATGGACCAGCCTGGCGCATCGCGCAGACTGGCAGGTGCTGCTGGTCCGCACCGACCCCGCGGCGCCCAAGCACAAGGGGATTTCCTACCTGCTGGCCGATATGCATAGCCCCGGAATCACGGTGCGTCCGCTGGTTCAGATCACGGGCGACGCCGGATTCAACGAGGTCTTCTACGACAACGTGCGCGTGCCCAAGGAAAACCTGGTCGGCGAGCTGAACGCAGGATGGCAGGTGTCGATTGCAACGCTCATGTACGAACGAGTTTCCGGCGGCACGCGGCATCCGGTGGAACGCACGATCGGCGAGCTGCTCGACCTCGCGAAGAAAGTGGATTTCGAAGGCGGCCCCGCGTGGAAGCATCCCTACGTGCGCCAGAAACTCGCGCAGTTCGCGAGCGAGGCGCGATGCCTGCGCCTGTCGCGCTACCGCTCGCTCTCGGCGGCGCTCAAGGGCAAGGTGCCCGGCGTGGAGAGTTCATTCGGCAAACTTTTCGCCACCGAGCTGAACTTGAGAGTCGCGATGTTCGCCGATGAGATGCTTGGGGCGTTTGCCAACGTCGAAGGCGGCAGCCTCGGCGCGATCGAGGGCGGCCGCTGGATGCATCGGACGCTCGCGGCGCGCGGGCTTACGATCGCGGCGGGTTCGAGCGAGATTCAGCACAACATCATCGGCGAGCGGGTCCTCAAGCTGCCCAAGGGCTAGCTCATCACGTGCCCTGGATTGGGGAAGCCCAGCGCGAGAAGACCGTGTCGGAAATCTTTTCCAGCGACGCCGTGAACTCGGCGGCCTGAGCGATCATTCGATCGGCCGCAATATTCTCGCGATTCAATTCCTTCGCGAACGCATCGGCCATCGCGGCGACCCCTTCGCGCGTCACCTCAAAATGAAACTGGAAGCCGTACGCCTTGTCGCCGTGACGAAACGCCTGGCACGGCGTCTTTTCCGACGACGCAAGCAAGGCCGCACCCGGCGGCAGATCGAAGATGTCGCCATGCCAATGAAACGGCGTCAGCGTTGCGGGCAAGCCGCGCAAGAGACGATCCTGCTGGGCCGAATCGTCGAGCTTGATCGGATGCCATCCGATTTCCTTGCCGTTGGGGTTGCGATCGACCTTCGCGCCGAGCGTGGCTGCAAGAATCTGCGCGCCCAGGCATACGCCGAGCATCGGTAGATTCAATTTCACTGCGTCCTCGATGAGGCGCATCTCGTCGCGCAGCCACGGATAGCGGTCGGTCTGATAAACGCCCATCGGCCCGCCCATCACGATCAAGCCGCCAGCGCCCTTCATGCTTGCCGGCACGGGCTGGCCCTCGTAGACGCGCACGTATTGCCAGGCGAGTGCAGCGCCTTCGAGCGCGTCAGCTATGGTGCCGAGATTTTCGACCGGGTGATGCTGCAAAACGTAGATCTTCGCCATCGAATGCCTCTTCGGCGCGATCGAAACAAATCGCTAAAGCATAGTGCCGCGGCGGATGCGGCCGAGATGCGTATAGGCGCGCTGGGTCGCGACGCGCCCGCGCGAGGTGCGCGCCAGGAATCCCTCCTGCAGCAGGTAGGGCTCGTAAACTTCCTCGATGGTGTCGGATTCCTCGCCGACCGCAGCGGCAAGACTCTCGACGCCGACCGGTCCGCCGTCGAACTTGTCGATTATCGCGCCGAGAATCGCGCGGTCCATCTTGTCGAAGCCGGCCGTGTCGATTTCGAGCAGCTCGAGAGCGGCCAGCGCGATTTCGCGCGTGACGACGGGGGCCTCGTTGACCTGCGCGAAGTCGCGCACGCGGCGCAGCAAGCGGTTGACGATTCGGGGCGTGCCACGCGAGCGCGAGGCAATTTCAGTGGCTCCTTTTTCGTCGATCGCCACCTTCAGCAAGGCGGCGGAGCGCCGCACTATCTCGCTCAATTCGGCGTGATCGTAAAAGTCGAGATGAAAATGCTGGCCGAATCTGTCGCGCAACGGCGAGCTCAGCAACCCCGAGCGCGTGGTCGCGCCCACCAGCGTGAACGGATTGACCGACAGCTTCATCGTGCGCGCGCCCATCCCCTCGCCCACCACGATATGAAACTCGAAATCCTCCATCGCGGAGTAGAGCCGCTCTTCGACGACCCGCTGGAGGCGATGAATCTCGTCGATAAAGAGCACGTCGTGCGCTTCGAGGTTGTTCACGATTGCGGCCAGGTCGGCGGCGCGTTCGATAGCGGGACCCGAGGTGACGTGGACGTTGACGCCGAGCTCGCGGGCGATGATGTGTGCGAGCGAGGTCTTGCCGAGGCCGGGAGGTCCCGCGAACAGCACGTGATCGAGGACTTCGGAGCGTCCGCGGGCGGCAATGATCGACATGCCGAGAATTTTCTTGGTGCGCTCCTGGCCGATGAATTCGGCAAGCGCGCGCGGGCGTAGTGCGAGATCGAGCCGGCGGTCTTCGCCTTCGGGGGCGGGCGCGGCGGGCCCCAAATTTTCGAGAGGCTTATTTTTCGCCAAGCAGCACCGCCAATGACTTGCGAATTATGACTTCCGGATTTCCCGCCGCGCCGGCGTCGGCGGCGACGACCGCGTCAACCGTGCGTTTGGCTTCGACCGGCTTCATGCCGAGGTTCACGAGCGCGGAAACTGCTTCGTCGGCTGGGCCGGCCGGAATTCCGTTTCCATCCGGCGCGAGGCGCAGATGGCCGTTGGGCGCGGTGGTTGACGGACCTGCCATCTTCAAGTCGGCGATTTTGTCGCGCAGTTCGCGCACGACCCGCTCCGCGACCTTGGGGCCGACCCCCGGCACCGCGTCGATTCTGTCGACGTCGCCCTTGCCGATTGCGGCGACCAGTTCTTCGGGCGCAAGGACCGACAGGATCGCGAGCGCGAGTTTCGGGCCGACATGCTGCACACTCATCAGCAGGTCGAAGGCGCGTTTCTCGGTGGCGGTGGAAAATCCGTAAAGCGTGAGCGCATCCTCACGCACGACCTGGCGTATCTCGAGCGCGACGCGGTCGCCGAGTTGCGGCAATCGATAGTAGGTGCTCAGCGGAATCAGCACTTCGTAGCCAACGCCGCCGGTCTCGACCACGATCCGGCCGGCATCGCGAACCGCCAGCGAGCCCGTCAGCGACGCGATCATTGCGGCGCCATCCGGGGCTTGCTTCGGCGCGGCGTGCGCGGACGCACGCGTTCGATCGCCTCGACCAGGTTGGGGATGCGCCCGCGCCCAAGATGGCAAAGCGCCAGCGCGAGCGCGTCGGCGGCGTCGTCGGCGAGATCGATCGCCGGGTCGAGTTCCAGCGTCTTGCGCACCATGTATTTCACCTGCGCCTTGTCGGCGTGTCCGTGGCCGGCGACGCAGAGCTTAACTTCGTTGGGGGGATATTCGAACATCGCAAGCCCGCGCTCCGCCGCCGCGAGCATCGCCATCGCGCGCGCCTCGCCGAGGCGAAACGCGCTCTGCACATTGGCGGCGACGAAATGACGCTCGAGGCTGAGCGCGCCGGGAGAGAACTCATCGATGATGGCGAGAAGATTTTCGTGGATGCGGCGCAAGCGCCCGGGTCCCGGCGCGAGCGATGCGCATCGGATCGTACCGGCTGTCACGTAGCGTCCGCCGGGACCTTCGACGACGCCGTAGCCGCATACCACACTCCCGGGATCCACCCCGAGTATCCGCATACCCCACCTCCGCAGCAGAACCCGCGCGGCGCTAGGCCGCCGAGAACTGCGCCAACTCTTCGTCGCTGATGTCGAAGTTCGCGGCGACGTTCTGCACGTCGTCGTGATCCTCTAATTCTTCCATCAGCTTGAGCACCTGCTCGGCCGCACGGCCGGAAACCGCGACCGTATTTTCGGGAATCCGCGCTTGTTCCGAATGCGCGATCGCAAGGCCGGCTTTTTCCAGCGCGTCACGCACGGCATTCAATTTATCGGGCGAAGTCAGGACCTGGAACGTATCAACGTCGGCGGTCACGTCATCGGCGCCCGCGTCGAGCGCGAGTTCGAGCAGCTTGTCCTCGTCGATAGCCGATTTTTCAATTCCAATCACGCCGCGCTTTTTGAACATCCAACCGACGCACCCGGCCTCGCCCAGGTTCCCGCCGCGCCGGGAGAAGATGAAGCGCAGCTCCGCGACCGTGCGATTGCGATTGTCCGAGAGCACGTCCACCATTATCGCGACGCCGCCCGGGCCGTAGCCCTCGTAAGTGATTTCCTCGAGCGCCGCGCCGCCTATTTCGCCGGTACCCTTCTTGATGGCGCGGTCGATGTTCTCGTTGGGCATCGATTGCTTCTTGGCGACCGTCACGGCGGTGCGCAATCGCGGATTGGAATTCAAGTCGCCGCCGCCGAGTCGCGCCGCGATCGTGATTTCCTTGATCAGCTTGGTGAAGACGCGGCCGCGCTTGGAGTCGGTGATCGCCTTCTTATGCTTGATCGAACTCCATTTCGAATGACCCGACATGACAAGTAATACCCTCGAGCGGGCCCGCCCCGGCGGGCCGGTCCCGACGAGGCCAAGATTATCATAAAGATTCGTCCAAAGGGGAATGGCGCGCAGCCGATAGCGTCGCGACGGGCGAATGTGAAAAGCTTGGATGCACCGCTTCTGGTATCATGCCGTCTTGGGCGATCCGATGAGCAGGACAATGTTTGGGGTGAGAGTTTCGACTTTGGGCGTGATTGCGGCGCTGTTTGTCGCTGGATGCTTCTATCCGCCGGTTACGCAACCACCGCCTGACGAACGGCAGGAGGTGGTGATTGCGCTGCCGTACGATCTCGCGTGGGACGCGGTGAACGCGGTGATCAGCCAAAATGCGTTCCACGTGCAGGCGCAGGACATGACCAACGGGATCATCGAGGCGGTCGGTCCGCGCTTCACGCTGCACGACGCCGATTGCGGCGAGATAAAGAGTGTCGTCGGCACTTACACGGCCGCGCCGGAGCTGAACTCGTCGTCGGTGTACAACTTCCTGGTGCGGGCACGGGGTCCGGAGGCGAGCATCGTGAAGGTGCGCGCCACGTTCAATTCATCGGTCAAGGTCCCGTTGCATCCCGCCACCGACGTCGATTGCATATCGCATGGAGTCCAGGAATCGGATCTACTCCGCGAGGTATTGGTCCAGGCAAAGAAGACCCATCGCCCGGCGTTCGCCAATTCACCGCGACAGGCTGCGTCGCCGGCCAGCGCCCAAGCGTCCGCAGCGGCTACGGTGCCCAGTCAATCCCGCCCCCCATCCTCGATTGATAAAGCTGACGCGCAACCCGACGTGCCGCCGTCGATGCGGGGGTTTTCGCTCGGCGGGATGAAGCCAGCTTTGCCCGCACCTCCGCCGCATTAAGTTCAGGCCTCGGGCTTGACATTCGAGGGACCCCGGATCTTTTCTCTGGATGGTCTCCGCCTGATCGCGTTGCAATTACGGCGCATTTTGCGAAACAGGGGTTATTTCCTAGGATCCAGACGCGAATGTTTCACGTGAAACGTTTCGTAGTTCAGGAGAACGAAACGCGAATGGCCGGAAAAAAGTGAAGAAGGATTCCGGTCTCCGAGGTCTCTGCTGGTTGGTCGGCCATTGATGTGATAAAAAATGGCTTACCGATGAAGTTCAATCGCATCACAATCGATCCGCGCCAAATGGATGGAGTTCCCTGCATCAGGGGCCTGCGGATTCCTGTCGCGACCGTGGTCGGGATGGTGGCCGACGGCATGACTCGGGAGGAGATTCTCAAAGCCTATCCCGATCTAAAGGCCAAGGACGTCGAAGAGGCTCTCCGCTACGCCGCAGAGGCTGTCCGTGAACGCGAATTGCCGCTGCGCTCCGCCTCTTGAGGTTTCTCGTCGATAATTCCCTTTCGCCACTTGTCGCCGAAGGCCTGCGCAAGGCCGGACATGACGCCAATCACGTACGCGAATACGGAATGCAGACCGCTGACGACGCGCGGATTTTCGATCGCGCCAAACGCGAACGCCGGATCATAGTTGCAGCTGATACCGATTTCGGCACCCTTCTCGCTCTACGGGAAACGCGAAAGCCGTCCGTGATCCTCTTCCGCCGCGCCTCGCAACGTCGTCCGGAGAAGCAGGTGCGTCTGTTGCTCGCGAATCTGGGCGATGTCGCGAAAGCCCTGGGCGCGGGGAGCGCGGTTGTATTCGAGGAATCGCGGGTGCGGATTCGGCGCCTGCCAATCAGGAGAGTAGCTCGACGGCGCGGCTAGACAGCGACGGTGCGGAATCAATCCCGCCCCACGTCCTCGATTGATAAAGCTGACGCGCAAGCCGACGTGCCGCCCTCGATGCAAGGGTTTTCGCTCGGCGGGATGAATCCAGCTTTGCCCGCACCCCCGCCGCATTGATGCCCAAGCTTCGCGCGGGCAGGGCTGAGCCCTGCACTCAGAATTAGGGCCGCGCTCCGTTGTCGCGCGCGGCAGGAATCACTGTGCCGTATCATTCCGGCGACCTGCCGCGCGGCACGCTCCGCTCAATCATTCGGCAAACGGGCCTCACGGTCGAGCAGTTTTCTGCGCTCTTATAGCGCCGGTTCGGGAGTCATAATGGCGTCCGCGCAGGCCGCCGTCGATGCAGGGGTTTTCGCTCGGCGGGATGAATCCAGCTCTGCCTGCACCTCCACCGCATTGAGCCAAGATCTCGCGCGCTAGCGGCCGGGGCGGTCAGAGATAAGCGCTTCGGCCGCGGGGGGGGCGGGCAGCTATTCGTCGAAGGCGCTGGCGGGCATCAGTTCAAGCTCCATCTCGGGCGTATGGGGAGGGGGAGCGAATTTGTTGGTCGCGGGATCGTAGAGTTCTGCCGATAGCAGAACGCCGGTGTAGCTGGCGCCACCGGCGAGCAGAATCATTCCCGCGTTGGGTCCCGAAGTGATCGCCGTCGCGGTATCCTCTTGGCGAGCAACCTTCATGGTGGGACCCGGGGCAAAAGTGTTGGTCAGGGGGTCGTAGATCTCCGTCGAACCAAGGTAGCTGCTGGTACCTTCTTGGGCGCCTTCCCCACCCGCGATCAGAATCTTTCCCGCGTTCGGTCCGGCAGCAATCTCCGTGGCGGTGTGATACCTGCGGGCGACGTTCGAGGTTGGGCCCGGCGTAAACCGGTTGCTTGCCGGATCGTAGAGACTCGGTCGAGGACAGCGGCTTGTGGCTTTCGCCGAATCCGCCCGCGATCAGAATCTTTCCCGCATTCGGCCCGGAGGCAATCACTGTCGCGGTGGCAGACTCGCGGGCGACGCTCATGGGCGGGCCGGACACGAAGGTGTTGGACATCGGATCGTAGAGTTCCGTTGACGCAGGAGCGTCGGTGTACAAACTGCCGCCGGCGATCAGTATCTTGCCGGCATTCGGCCCGGACGTGATCGCCGTCGCAGTATGGGTCATGCGGCTATCGCGCATGGATGGGCCCGGCGAAAATCTGTTGGAGACCGGATCGTATAGCTCCGTGGAGGCAGTGTCGCCGCCGGCAATGAGGATTTTTCCCGCATTCGGCCCCGAGGCGATCGCCGTCGCGGTGTTGCCGCTTCGGACCGCGCTCATCTTCGGACCGGCGATGAATCTGTTGGACAGAGGATCGTAAAGTTCCGTTGACGCAAGAGGGCCGTCGAGACCCTCACCGCCAGCGATCAGGATTTTTCCGGTGCTTGGACCCACGACAATCATTGTCGCGGTGTGCTCTTTGCGCGCAATGTGCATGCTTGGACCTGCGGCAAAGGTGTTGGTCACAGGATCGTAGAGTTCAGTCGAGGCCCAAACCGGTTCAGTTTCGCTCGTACCCAGATCGACGACGGGGCCACTGCCGCCCACGATCAAGATTTTTCCGGCATTCGGCCCCGTCTTCAGCGGCGTGGCAGTTGCCACCACGCGCCCGACTCTCATAAGCGGCATCTGCGGAGCTAATCTCTTCGGCGCCACCACGCTCAAGGCGGCTGCGCTGCTCCTGGCGGGTGGAGTTTGGCTGTGGCTCGGCCCCTCGCCGCGCGCCGCAGCAAGCAACATCATCAATGCGGCCGCCGCAAGGAGCGCCGACAACATTAGTGGCGCTTTATCGGTCGAACTGCACATGAAAATGCTGCGGGCCGCCGTGTTCGTTTTCAAGCAGGTGGCCGTGGAGGTCGCCTAAGACCTCCTGGACCGCCGCTTTGAACGAGTCTCTCTCGCAACTATTCATCGTCCTGTTTCTCACGTCGAAAGCATAGCCTGTAAGGTGTTCGGAGATGTATTCGCCATTGTTGATTTGGTCGCGAATGACCGCGGTCATCGCCTCGACCTCGCCGCGTTCTCCGCTTCCCGCCTTGTGCGCCTGGTCGTAGGCCTCCCAGATTTCTTCAGCCAGATCATGACGCCGGTACAACCTCAAGATAGACGCTTCTCCATACTGCGCCTTTTCGCGCATCAGCGCGGCTTGTTTCTCCGGTGGCCGCTTGCCGCTGGTGACCTCCAACTCTCTGCCGGTCAAAATATAGTACCCATATGCGATCTTGCTCAAAATCCCCTTAATGGAGCTGGTGAGATCAACGCCGCTGTCCGGCCTGAAATACTCTCGATCGGGCTGGTCGAAGGACAGAACGAAAACGTCATCGCCGCGGAGGTACGTTTTCTGGCGGTACTTTTCCGTTGCCGCATCGGTCGCTGCGTCGAAGCTGCCGTTAGACGAACCGGAGTACACGCCTTTGGACTTAAGGTATCGCTGCCAAGCTTCGACCTCCTTTACGCACGATGGTAACCGCGACAGTCGCTTGGTTTTGAGCTTCATAGTGGACATCTCCTGTGAGTTGCATTGGCGGGCGTGCGTCCGCCCCCGCGGCATGATGTGTTGCATGGAATTCGGGCCGCAGTAAGGCTGAACTGTTCATCCCTGAACAAAAATAGAGGATTCGAGGGGCTGACGTTTTTCCGGCGGGCTTGGTTTTCGCGCGCGGCGGAGGCGCTGGATAAGAGCGAACGGCGCCAAATCACGCGGGCGGGATTGCTCCGCGCGCAGAACTAGCAGCTAGGAGCCGGGGCGGTCGGGGATGAGCGCTTCGGCGGGCACGATTTCATTGTCCGGCGTGCCGGGGATTTTCCAATACAGGTGCAGGTAGGAGCCGCCGGCGACATTTCGCTCGCCCACCTCAATCCGATGCGGCCCCTCGGTGAGGCGGATACGGCCGGCGTCGTGACCCTTGTTGACCAAGCCGGGATCGTGAATCACCTGCGTGCCGTCCACTGTGACCCATCCTGAATCGTCAACGTCGATCGTAAACTCGTAATCGCCGGTCTTTGGCGCGATCAGCTCGCCTCGCCAAATGTCGCACGACGGAAACGGCATCGCGCCCATGTGCTCGATGTCATTGAAGTCGAGCTCGCGATCGACTCGCACTATGTGCGGCGCGCTCTCGCCACATTGCTCACCCACGTAGTACCTGCCCAGCAATCCGTGCGGACCTCTCTCCACAAACGCCTGCATGACTCGCTGATTCATCGAGAGCAGGAACACCGCCGCGATCCCCACCGTCGTGGCGATTTGCGTCAGGCGGCGCGATGCGCCAATTCCCCAGAGCCCCAGCGACTGCGACAGATCAAAGGAGCCGATGATCCAAAATATGGCGAGCGGCCAGAGCTGAAACGGGCCGCGCAGTCTGATGAGTTTGCCGAGGTTGAAGGCGACCGAGTCGCCGACGATCATGCCGCCGCCGAAGAATGCGTCGCGGTTGGCGGCGAAGTCGCCGCGCATGAATTGCTGAAGCGCGAAGTCGCGCACCGGGTTGTCGTATTCGTAGGGAAAATGCGGATTGGTCGCCGTCGCCATCAGCATGATCGCGGCTGAAAGCGCAGCCATCGCGCCCAGCAGGTAGTCGCAGGCGGCGGGAAGAAAAGCGAGCGCGAGGACCATGAACGGAACCGAGGCGACAATTTGCCGCGGACCGGTTGCGGTGCCGCCTCCCCACGATACGATCGATTCGCCGTACGAAGCGTTGAACAGGAACAGCACGACGAACGAATAAACCGTGACGATGAATTCGGCGCGCCATCGTTTCAGCCGCGCGAAATAGCCGACGCCGGCAATCGCCAGCAACAGTACGGGGTTGCAGAAGAACAATCCGCGCTGCGGATCGAGCAGCACGTTCCAGAGAATTCGGGCCTTCGGATAGGTCAGACCGACGAATCCGACCGCTTGCTCGGGAAATTGACGATTCTCGGCGGGCGAGAGCTTGAACGCCTGGTAACTGAAGAAGAGCGGATTTCCGAAGGCGCCCCAGTTGTACGCGAGCATGATCGCGACGGTGATCGCGGCGCCGGCGGAAAAGGCCGCCAGATGCGTCCATCGGGGCAGTTTGAATAGAGCGTAGATTCCAATCGCGGCGGCGACCAGGAAGACCGGGTAATCGTTGAGCACCGCCCATCCCGCCAGAAACCCGCTTACAAGGGCGCGCGCCCACGATGGATGACTATCGAACGTCGCCAGCAGGTAGAACGCGCTGAAAACGCATACCGCCGCGACGGGCTCGCCGGTGAGTTCCGTCGCATACGGAAACGCGATCGTCGCAAGGCCAAGAATCAGCGCGACGCCCGCCGCGCGGCCCTCCGGCGCGCCGAGAAATCGCGCGAAGCGAAACATGACGACGCACAGCGCCGAGATCAGCAGCCCGGTCGTGAACACTGTCGTCAGGTAGGTTACAAAGGCCCAGTACAGCGGCTCGCGAGCCGCCTGCATGGGCATGAGCGCAATCCTGAAAACCAGCCACGGGATCAGCGCCGTGTAGGATGTGCCGGGCGCCTTCACGGAATAAATGTGGCCGTGGAGGGTGATGATGTCGGCGGTGTTGAAGCCGCAAAAATCGTTGATCCACAGCACGCGCTTCTCGAGCATCGAGCGCATCAGGTCGAAGCGGCACGCGACGCTCTGGTCGGAGCCTTGGTAAAAGTAGGCGTATGTGATGAACGGGATCAGGAAGATCGCAGTCTCGATTTGCCGGATGCGATCCCCGGGAGCGATCGTGCGAGAAGAGTTCGCGGCGGCCCACTTCATCGTTTGTTCGAGCGCCCGGACATGGCGGCGCGAAATGTATCGAAGATGCGAAAGTCGTCGTCGCCGAATATGCGCCAACCCGCCCATGCGAACCCCGCCAGCGCCGCAAACATTAACGCCAGCGAGATTGGCGAGCCAATCGGCACCGGAGCCGCCTGTTTCCGAATCGCCAGCAAGTCGAAAGTGGGAGTCGCGTTGGGCGGCGGCGGCGCAATTTGGACCAGCGTCGCGTTTTTGAAAAATGCGCGGCCGGTGTTGAGGCTGCTGAATCCGCCGACCCGCAGCGCCACATCGATGTCCGCGCCGTGTCCCCCGACCTTGAGGTACAGCGTCACGCGCTGCCAGTCGGTGGTGCCGCGGACGTCGGCTGACATGATGCCGTCTTCCATCACTGAGATCGTCGCGCCGGTTTCCTTGGTGCCGACATTTTCGGTGCGGACATCGACGCTGAGTTCGTACCATCCCGGCGCCACGGTCAGCGATTGCATCCAGCGCGCGTCGTTGGCCTGGAGGTTATCGACCTCCAACTCGTTGGGCTTATCGGAATACGAATGCCAATGGGCAAGGAACGCATCGGGCTTGTTAATCCAGGCCTCGGTACGCCACAAATCGGGCTGATCCTCGGAGCCCTTGGCGAAATCGCCGTTGAGCAGCAGGTTCTGCGCGGCCACGGCGCGGCGCGGTGCGAATATGGCGGCGGCAAGCGTCGCGCAAAGAAAAACTGCGCAGAGCAAAATCGCGCGGCGGCCACGATACGAATGCAGGCAAGCGATCATATCCAATTGCGCAGCCCCGCCGATTGCAGCCACATCCGCGCGTAATATCCGCTGCGGCTGATCGGCATGCCGACCCAAATCGGAAAGTAGTACACGAACAGAATCAGCGCGGCGAGGACGAACACGCTGGCAACGTATCGGCCCGCGTACGGAGTCTTCAGCAGACACACGCCGTACGCGCCGATTACCACGATGAAAGTGATCCATCCCCACGTCAGCGGCATCCCGAGGAAAAACACCGGCGTCATCGTCAGCAACAGCGCCAGATGCTCCCACGGCTCGGCGCGCTCCTTGAAACATTCGGCGAGCAAGATCGCCAGCGCGAGGTAGCCGAAGTAAACCGCGGCCATGTAGTGGTAGAGGAAGAGCGTGCGGCCGATCCAGGCCCAGATCAGGAAGTAGCTGAGATAGCCGATGACGAGGAACGAGCGGGTCAGGCTCGGGCGCTCGGTCGCATTGACGGCGGTGATCGTGATCGCGGTCAGCGCGCCCCACCATAGCAGCGGATTGCCTCCGCCCCAGACGGTGGAAACGTCACCCGTCTTGGGGAAGTTCTGCCAGTACGCGATCGGGCGCAGCATCAGCGGCCAGCTCCACCAAGGCGACGCGTACGGATGCGTGGCAGACGCGACGCTCTTCTCATACCAGATGATGTCGCCGTAATACTTGAAGAGATCCGCGACGCCGCCCCACCAACCGAGCCAGTAATGCGGGAAGAATACCGCCAGGTATGCAATCGCGGCGACCGATCCGACGAGCACGACTGCGCCAACGCTCATCGGCTCGAGGACGCTCGCCAGCGATGGCATCCGCCACGGCAGCGCCGCCCATGACAAGCGGCTGCGCCAGAAAATCTCTGCAACGCGGATTGCCAACACTGCGAAAACGATCAGCAGAATGTTCGCGTATGTTTCACCGATCAGGAAAAGCACCAATCCGAGGACAATGCAGGTCAGAGCACCGAAGACGATCCCGGTCGGATCGAAGACGTCGATTTCGATCGGCGCCGGCGCACGCTTCTTGTTCTTCTTTGACTCGACGGGCGTGATACCGGGATGCTCCCTGGCGAGCACATAGACAATAAAGCCCGTCACCAGCAGAAAGGTTATCGCCGGGACGTAGAGTTTGCTGGCCAGGCACAAGCCCAGCGCCAGACCGATCCACGGCAGGATGCGCCGGCGCGCATTCGTGTCCGGCGTCTGTGCGAATTTGAAAAAGAGCAGGTACGCGACTGCCGCGCAGGTGAGATAGACGATGTCGATTACGGCGATGCGCGAATCGACCAGGAACATCCCGTCGCAAAGGATAATCGCGCCCGCGATCGCACCGGCCAGCCGAGAGCCCGACATCCTGCGCGCGAGCAGGTAGCTGATCCCCACCAGCGCGGTGCCAATCGTTGCGTTGCCGGCACGCCAACTCCACGGATGATCGCCAAAAATGAGGATGCCGGCGGCGATTACGAGCTTGGCCAGCGGCGGATGAGGATCGAGGAACGACTCGCCGTGCAAGTAATGGCGTCCTTGCGCGACGAAATGCACCTCATCGAAAACGATCTCGGCAGGATGCCCAAGGTGCCAGAACCGCGTGATTGCGGCGACGATCAATAGAGCCGAGATGATGATCGTATCGGCCGCGATCCACGCGGGCGCGGATGGCGGCTCTTCAACGTACTCCACGGCCTGCCGGGGCATCGTGAATCTCTCGAAGAACGCGCCGATGGCCGCGGCCGGATCGCTTCCGTCCTGCAGCCGCGTTGCGCCGTAGTAAACCGCCAGCGCGAGCGCGACCACGTTGAGCGCCGAGGTCACCATCGCGAGACCGTCGCGCGGGTCCAGGAACACCACGGTGTTAAGCGTGTGCAGGACGTAGGCCAAATTGATCAAGCCGGTGATCGAGAGAACTACGAAGACTGCAAGCATCTCGGGCGCTTCCAGAGCCAGCGGCACCGCAAGCGCGATCGCGGGGTAGAGATACCGCTCGTGCATCCTGGGGGCAACCATGAAGAATCCAAAAATCGCGATGAACGAGGCCAGCAGCAGGCGCGTGGGCGTGCGGCCGCGCCACAAGATCCACGCAATGAATCCGTAAAGCGGCGCCAGCAGGCTCATCCCAAGCGCAAAGTACGATACCCCCCCAAAAGTTCCCGAATCCGCCTGGCGAAGCCCGCCGATCAGCGCCATCAGGTTGAATGCGTTGACGGAGGTCTCGTGGTAGTAGGCGGCGGTGGAAGCATAGAGCTTCAGAATCCAGTTCCATTCATGGCCTATCTGGAACGGCGCGATGCCGATGATTGCGACCGCAATCAGCGCGACCCCCGACCTGATCCACGTCGCGAAGTCGGCCTCGAGCATCGTCCAGACCCCAAGCACCGGAAGGATGATCAATCCCTGCGGCTTGACCAGCACTGCAACCGCGGCGAGTCCCCATGCGATCTCGTATTGCCGGCCGAGAATCGCCGCGATGCTGAGCAGCATGACGAACGTCAGCACTGAATCGCTCTGACCCCATACGACGGTGTCGAACAGCAGCGCTGGATTCAGCGCGACCATCAGCATCGCGATAAAAGCCATCGCGGGCCGGCTGCCACGCCGCACGAACGCGTACATCAGAAGCGCGAGAGCGAAGTCGGCGACGATCGCGGGACTCTCGATTATGATTCGGTAAAAATTTCCCGACGCGCCCACGGCATGCGCGATGAGCGCCACGACCCACAGCGCGTACAGATAGCCGGGCGGATAGTCGAGGAAGAATCCTTCCCGATAGGTATGTGCGGGACCGGAGGTCGCGATTTGGCCCGCCCACGCCTGGTAATCGCCAACGTCGGGGCCGAAGCCGGGAAACAACGGCATCACCGCGAGCTTAACCGCGGCCAAAACGCCGAGCACGAGCAGCGCCGCTGTCAGCCCGGAGTCGCGATCGTCGATGAGGGGGCGGAGGTATCCGATTAGCGCGTAGGCGACCAGCGCGATCAGAATCGCGCCGGCAATGAGTCCCGGCAATTTCCCGCTGGGCGCTTCAGGAGCCGATGCGGCCGCGATCGAAAATACCGCCAACGCGGCAGCGCCCCACCCCAAAAATGGCGCCCCCGCAATCCACCGCCGAGGCCTGTCCCCCGCGACCTTCAACGCTCGATCATCCTGCTGTTGCCCACATCGCGCGCCGCTAAGATAGCGGTTATTGAGGCTGCGATGAACAGCCGCCGGGGGGCGTTAAGCCTGGCCGGCCAACGGCAGCCAGCGCGCTCGCACGTTCGCTGGCGACGCCGCTTACGCGCAGTCTATGATGCGGGATTGCCGCGAAGGAGAATGCATCGATGCGACTGATCCATACCGTCTATGAGCCCGCCGGCGAAGGACCTCATCCGACGCTGATCGCGATGCACGGGTTCGGCTCCAACGCGCTCGATCTGCTGGGACTCGCGCCGTATATCGCCGACGGCCGTTTCATGGTGATTTGTCCGCAGGGTCCGACGGGAGTGCCGATCGGTCCCACGCGCGGCTACGCATGGTTTCCGATTCGGATGGGCGGTTCACCCGATCGCGGCGCGATCGACGACGCGAACAAAATGGTGACCGAGTTTCTCAATGCGGCGCTGCAAAAGTATCCAGTCGATCGAAAAAAACTGGTGGTGCTGGGGTTCAGCCAGGGCGGCATGATGGCGTATCGGCTTGCGCTCAGAAATCCTTCGAAGTTCGCGGCGCTGGTGGCGCTCTCCACATACTTTCCGCCCGACTTGAAGGATGAGATCAGCGACCCCGCCGCTCTCGAAGCGCTGCCGACGCTCGTTCAGCATGGCCGCGCTGACGAGATGATCGAGATCACGCGAGCGCGGGCGTCGGTGGAATCGCTGCGCGCCCTGAAGGTACCGCTGACTTATCGCGAGTACGATTGCGGTCACGAGATAACGGCCGAGGGCCTGAGCCTTCTATCAAGCTTTTTGACCTCGAAAGTGCTCGAACCGATCGTCAAGGCGTAGGCGATTCGCCGCCATGAGCGAAGACACCCCTTCAGCGCAAGCGTTTGCGAAACTGCTCGCGGTCATTACCGAACTGCGCGATCGATGCCCGTGGGATCGCGAACAGAAACTCGCCGACACACCGCGCAATCTCATCGAGGAAGCGTACGAGGTGGCCGACGCGATCGCGCGCGGCAACCCGCCCGACGTCGCGGAGGAACTCGGCGACCTCATGGCGCAGTGCCTGTTCGCAGGAGTGATTCTTTCCGAGGGTTCGGAGTTCGACATCGCCACCGGCCTGCAAAACGCTGCGGAAAAACTCATTCGGCGGCATCCGCATATTTACGGCGAAACACGCGCCGATACGATCGAGCAAGTGCTTGAAAATTGGGATCAGATCAAACAGCAGGAACGCGAGAGCAAGCATCCGGACGGCGCCCAGAGTCTCGCGCACGTCGGCCGCGGGCTGCCGGCAACGATGCGCGCGGAGAAGCTCGGCGAGCAGGCGCGCCGCGCCGGCATGGATTGGGCCAATATTCGTGAGGTGCTGGCGAAGGCTCGCGAAGAAATCGGGGAGATCGAGCATGCGCTCGATCGCGGCGACAACGCCGGCGCTGCCGAGGAGATCGGCGACCTGATGCTCGCGGCCGCCAACGCACCCCGCTTCATCGGGATGAATGCCGAACAGACGTTGCGCGCCGCCTGCGCCAAGTTCGTCGTGCGATTCGACGAAGTCGCCCGCATCGCCGCATCGCGCGGACTCGATCTCAAGGCGATGACGCCGTCCGAGATCGACGCTCTGTGGAACGAGGCGAAAGCCGCGACGCGCGCCACCGGCCGGCCGTGAAGCAGTCAATTCGAGAGTGCGTACTTAACGCAATCGTTGACCTGCAACATCATCTCAGCATCCAGTCCCGTTTCAGTCTCCGACAGCCGGTGAAGACTCGGCCGGGCACGATTCTGAATGATCGAATAGAGCCGGAAAGAGCAATTCATACCCTCCGTTGTGGTTTTGGGGCGGCGGTGCTCCATGGGTAGCTTCGTTCCGTCAAAAAATATTTTCGTCGCAAGCGGGCGTCGCCCGATTTCGGGCGAGCGCGCGAGCGTGAAGTATCCTGGCGGTTGACCATGGCGTACTTGTAGCACGCCAAATCCGCCGGGGTCAGGCTGAATTAGTTCATCCCCAAGATCTGGCCTGAAACTGAACCAGTGCCGAAATGAACCGGTGTGTTGCTCCGGCAGGCGCGCACTCGCCCGTATCGCCCAACTGCCGGGTGCGAAGCGCGATTCAGTGCCACCAGTTGACGAGTAGCATTCTGCAGGTGTTGCGGAGCCACTCCACGTGCACCCACAAATACGCAACCCCAAGACCGATCACGACGTAGAAAAACCATTTAGATGATAATAGCCGGTCCATCGTTAGCGGCTCCCGGCTCTGTTCTTCCCTTTTGAAAAAGAACGGGCCAACGCACTCAATGCCAGCCAATCTCTATGTAGCAAATTGCTACAGAAATGTCTATTCGCCGCTGAAATTAAGCCACTTGTGTTTTCAGGACGGAAGTGGCGTCATTTGGCGAGACGCGGATCGTCGGTTTCGATGCATTGGGCCTGTGTCAATGATTGCGCGATTGCCCAGTCCATACTCTGAACCGGAGCCTTTTTCATATCCCGCTGCCCTTTCAACACCACTCCGCCTTGTATGGGGTCACATTCGGAAGCCGAATCGAAAACGCTATTCACTGCCCATCGTGAGAGAGGACAATTAAAGTCAGCTTGATAGCCGCCAACCGTCTCAATGACGTTCGGCACCATCAGATACCAGCCCACAAGCGCCAGCGCTGCTGCGTGGCAGGGCTTCATATCGGCCTTGTAGCGCAGCGTTCGGAAAAGTGAAAGGCCGAGCTTGCGACCCGGCCTCTCTGACGCCCATCGAACCGCCCGAGGTTAAGGAACCATGTGTCCTAATTGCCCAGTGGTTCGCGGGTGCTCTCGCGAAACACAATTTAGCACTTTGAGATGAATTTGGAAATTCGCGCCGGGAGGGAATCGAACCCCCGACCTTGGGCTTGCGAGAGCACCCGCTCTGCCACTGAGCTACCGGCGCGTGACGGCAACACTAGCACAGCCAAGACCCAAAAGCCTAGACCGGCCATAGGCTTGACCACCGCTATTGACTTCCTATGTTGCGGGATCAACAATGCTGCATGGCCAAAGTTGCTGCAAAGGTGCTCGCTACGCTAGACCGCGCGATCGAGCGGAAGTCCCGCGAACTCGAAAAAGCGAAGCGGGCGGTCGAGCGAATCATAGAACTGACGAATGACGTTGTCTCTCTCAAAAGGTCACGGCAGCTTCTCGCTGGAGATACCTCACAATCGCTCCAGCAATTGATCGCTGAAGTAAATGCGTCTCCGAAACCGCTGACCCCCAGCCAGAACGGACACCCTGGTCGCACCGTTAGGAAAACGACGACTGAGACTCCTTCAATCGGCGCCATCACGGTGGATGTCTTGACCAAGGCAGGCAAGCCAATGAGGATCGCCCAAATTCTCGCGGCAGTTCAGGCCGCTGGAAAACCCAACCTGAACGCGCGGACTCTGGGTGCGATCCTTTCGCAGTACAAAGTAAAAGAGAAAATCAGGCAGACTGGACCGGGAACGTATGCTGTGGCGGAGGTGACGGGCGGACAGGAAAAAAGACCGACTCTCTAATCTCTAGAGACACAAAAGCCGAGTCCGCTTGCGACGGCTCGGCTCTGTGTGGATTGCCTCTGTAGGCTACATCGCGCGTTTCCCCGTAGCTTACCGGATTTCCCGCCAATCCTCAATAACTCCCGTTTGCGCAGTGGAGGAGCGCGAATGGGTGAGGAGCTTTGTCACATGCAACCCCTGACCCGTCGCGGCAGATAACCGCGACTAGGGCGTCTCAGGCTCATCCGTGGGCCTGAGCGTCCTCCCGGCTTCACGCAGCCCCAAAGAGCGCAGCCACGCCGACACGTCCAATCCGGCGACGATGGCGTCCCGCCGTTTCACGCGGCTTACGAACGGGTTCTCCAAGCGGCTTGAACCCCATTGTGCGGCAGTCGCGTTGTGGATCGCATTCTACAATTTCTGTCGCGTTCACGAATCGCTACGCATGACGCCCGGAATGGCGCTCAGCGTGACGGATCATATTTGGTCGGTCGGAGAGTTGATCAACGCGGCGAACAAGCCATCAGACGTGCCGCCGATCCCGCGTACGCCGCAGACCACGTTGCGACCGGGTACGCGCCGATTCAGACTGATCGTTGGACGTGGCGGAAAGGGAACCAACAAGCCTCATTGAGGAAGCATTACTGCGGTTTCCATCCTATGAACATCGCTATCGTGTTCGAAGGGCCGCTGGCGGGAATTTCTTCAAGACGCACTGTTCCTATTTTGCGTTCACAAAGATGCTGAAGTTGCTCCGCGGCTTTCCACACATCCTGTGAGGCTAGGATTCGTACGCCGATGCTGAATTGGTCGCGCTTAAGACTAGGCTCACTCCATCGCGCGGCGATTATCGCTTGCGATAGAGTCGCCACAAAGTCCTGTTGGCCTGAATCCACGAAATTTATGACCACCGCACCAACGTAATACGGTTTGAGCGCAGTAGAAAAATTGTCTATCTCTGCCTTCGTCAAGGCGGGCGGCCATTGTTGTCCGGGCTGCGCCCCTTTAGCGGCAAAGGTAAGCGCCGCAAGTACGATCAGAAACGCCAACGGCGCGGCGAGCCAATAGAAACTCTCGTTTTCAAGCCAACCTCTCCTGCGAATTGCAAGAAACATACGCGTTGCCACGGTTAGCAGAACTGCCCAAATAAGCTGAGCGACACTCGGTTCCCATCCAAAATACGTAGCCAGAAAATCGGACATAGACATGGCAAAGCCCCCTCAAATAAGAGATTCCCGTCTCTCTTCGAGATGGCAGCGTATTCGGTTTTGGCTCTAAAATCACGCTGAAATCCGCCAGCCTGTGCAAAACAGAAGGGTGGCGTCATTTCAGCCCTCGGTGGCCTCATTTGCCCGAATGACGCCAGCACCCGCAATTGCGGCGTGTTGCTCCGGCGGGCGCGTGCTGTTAGAAGTGAGTGGTTATGCCTCATATTCCAGTTCATCCATCGGCGGAGAAGCGCCATCGCCAAAATCTCAAGCGCGCCGAGCGCAACCGCGTCGTCAGGACACGTGCCCGCACGCTGGCCAAGACGGCAGCGGAAACTATCGCGTCGAGCAGTGACGAAGCCGCGGCACGCGAAGCGCTCAAGCAGGCCACCAAGGTTCTGTACAAGGCGATCAGCAGCGGCACGATGCATCGCAATACGGTCCGCCGCAAGGTTGCACGGCTGTCCTCCAGCCTGCATCGCAAGTTCGGCAAGAAAGCGTAAGCCGTCCGCCCGGCGCAGCGGTTTCTAGCAGGCTGTTGAAAAAGTAATTTTCAACGCCTGCTCCCTCTCTCTTGTCTCCCCCAAAGGGGTTTTTCACTGGTCTCCCCCTTTGGGGGAGATGTTGTAGGTAAGAAGACAGTTTTCACGCAGGGTGTTGAAGAGCTTGAAAATCGAAAACGACGATTGATCCCTTTTTCAACACCCTGCTAGGCGGGCGCGCTCATCAGATCGAGGATCAATCCGGCGAGCGCTTCTTCGCGTTCCTTGATCGTACCGTTCTTGAATCCTGCATCCATTGCGCACGCGCGCCAGTAAGCGCGTTCGAGGCGCTCCAACCCGAAGCGCTGCGCCCCTTCGATTGCGCGGGTCGCCAGGCCGCTTTGCGCCGCCAGCCCCAGCGCCGCGCCGACATCGCCGACGCTCCTTTGCGCCGCGATCATCGAGGCCGCGATCATCATCCGGCGCATCACCGGTATGATCTCCACCGCGAGGATTTCGAAAACGTCGCGCCCCAGCGCGGTTGCACGGCTCAACTGCGCCAGCGCCGCCGAGGCCCGGCCACGCACGAGACTCTCGGCGAGTTCGAATGCTTCCGGCATCCGCCTTGCGCCCTCGTCCAAATCGCCCGGCTGCACCGCCGCGCCCGGCTCGATGAAGATTGTGAGCTTGCCAAAGGCGTTGGCGATGGCGGCCAAGTCTCCGCCGTGACGTGAAATAATCGTGTCGATTGCGGCAGCCGGCACTTTTAATCCAAGCGACTGCGCGAATGCCTTCACGTACTGCTCGATCTGATTGTCGAACGGACGCAGGCAATTTACGAGCAACGCCGACTTTTCCGCGGCGCGGCGCAGCTTGGCGGGCGCGTGGTCTTTTTCGTAGAGCAAAATCAGGTTGCCCGGGCCGCGCGCGGTCTCGACCGCCGCCGCCAGCGCCGCCTCCGAGCCGCCGCTCTCCGATGCGCGCGCGCCGCCGGCTTCAACGTCCGCGGCGCCTGTCTCGGCCCGGTCCCGGCGCGATCGCAGGATTCGGCATGCGATCACCCGCTTGGGTGCGAACAAATCGGGCGCGCCAAGCTCGTTCAGCACGGCGCCGTAATCGTCGCCCGCGCCGATCTGAAAGCTGCGATGCTGGCATCCCTCGCCGGCCAGCTTGCGAACGATTGAATCGAGAACATATTCGCGCAGGAATGCGTGGGGACCGAAGATCACAACCACCGGCGGGATTCGCCGTTGCGCGGCTGCTCCTCGAAGGTATGCCAGCGCGGTCTCAAGCGGCATGCGGCAGCGTCCCGGCGCGCGGCGCCCGGCTAGAAGCCTTCGGCCATCTCGGTGTACAGGTTTTTCGCGAGTCTCTGCATCATCAGGTCGCGCGCCACCCACGTTTCCGATTGCGCAATCTGGAGATCGGTCATCTGCGCGATATCGCCGCTGCGCAGGTTCTGCTGCAAGAAAGCTGGCGTCGTGGTCACGATGGTCGTCGCCACGGCCGGGGCATGTTGCCCGCTGCCGACGGTCCGCGTGCTCCAGATCGCCTTCTTCGTGTGCAGGTCTCTGAGCACCGCCGAGACTGTCATACTATTGCGGTAGGTGGTCGGCTCGTACCCCGAGTTGAAGTTCGTAGGCGCCTGAACAGCGAGCCTCACCTCGCCCGACAGCTGGAGGTCAGCCGCGTCCGGACTATCCACGACCTTGAGCCTGCGATGCGACGCGATTTCATCTTTAATGTAACGCATCAACTCGTCGTTGATTCCGGTTACGCGTGTGGCATTGCCGAATCGCGAGACGTAAATGGTCTCGGCGCCCTGCGGCAGCGCGTCACCCGAACTCGCGAAGTGATAGCCGCATCCCGAAATACACAGCGCTGCGGCGATCGCGAAGTCGAGCAGCCTACTCGGCCTTGGATAGCGTGGTTTCCTCACCCTTCTGCTTGAGCCCCAACCGTCCGGCGATTTCGTCCAGCACACCGTTGACGAAGCGTCCCGACTCGATGTCGCCGTAACATTTCGCCAGTTCGATCGCTTCGTCGATCGTAACGCGCGCCGGAATGTCCTCCATCCTGAGCAATTCGTAGAGCGCGATTCGCATGATGTTGTGATCGACGCGCGACAAGCGTTTGACCGACCAATGTTCCAGCGCGTCGGCCAGATGCTTGTCGAGCGCCGGTTGCTCGCGGCGCACTCCCTCCATCAACTGGACGGCAAACTTGCGCGCGCTCTCCTCGGCCGGAAAACTTTCGAACAGCGCGGTCAGCTCGTCGCTGCTGGCGCCGCCGCAAATATCTATCCGGTACAGCGCCTTGAGCGCGAACTCGCGCCCCTGATGTCTTAGTCCCATGGCAATTCAACAGTCGCAGGCGGCGCGCGTCGGCGCCGCGGCTTGCTTTCTCAAGTGATCAGCTTCAGCTCCGAGAACAGATGGCCGAGTTTTTCTTTTTTGGTTTTCAGGTACCCGATGTTTCCCGCATGAGGCGCGACCTCGATCGGCACGCGCGAAACGTTTACCCCGTAACGGCGCAGGCTTTCTATCTTGTGCGGATTGTTGGTCAGCAACTGCACCTCGCCGACGCCGAGATCGCGCAGAATTTGCGCGCCGATTCCATAATCGCGCAAGTCCCCGTCGAAGCCGAGGTGCAAGTTCGCTTCGACGGTGTCCATCCCCTTGTCTTGCAGCGCATAGGCGCGAATCTTGTTCCCGAGCCCGATGCCGCGGCCCTCCTGGTGGAGATAAATCACCACGCCGCAGTCCGCCGCCATGATTTGCTCGAGCGCCTCCTGCAACTGCTCGCCGCAGTCGCATCGCGCCGACGCAAACACGTCGCCCGTGAGACACTCTGAATGGAGCCGCACCAGTGCAGGGCGTCCGCCGCCGACCTGGCCCTTGATCAGCGCCAGATGCTCGCGGCCATCGACGATGTTGCGGAAGACGACGGCCTGCAGCGCGCCGCCAGCGACGGGAAACGGCTGCTCGGAAACGCGCCGGACCAGAACTTCATTCGTCAGGCGATATGAAACGAGTTCCTTGACGTAACAGATCGGGATAGAATGCCGCGCCGCGAACTCGCGCAGTTCCTTGAGCCGCGCGGCCTCGCCGTCCTCGCGCAGTATCGCGCATAGCGCCGCGACCGGGCCCATCCCCGCCGAGCGCATCAGATCCACCGCGCCTTCGGCGCGCCCAATCCGCACCATCACGCCCCCGTTCAGCGCCATCAGCGGTAAAATGTGGCCGGGCATGACGATATCGTCACGGCGGGATTCATCGAACGCGACCACCGAAATCACTCGCGCGCGGTCGCTCGCCGAAATGCCGGTGGTGGCGCCTTGTCGCGCGTCGATCAGCACGCCAGCCTGCTCCTTCGAATCGCCATTGTCGGTCGAAGGTTGGAGCGGAATTCCAAGCTCGCGGAAGCGATTGTCGGGAATCGCGACGGAGATCACGCCGCGGGCCTCGCGCGCCATGAAATTGATGTCGTCGGGCGTGATTTTCTCAGCCGCCATCACGAGGTCGCCTTCGGCGTCCTCGCGCTCCTCCGCAATCATCACGACCATCTTTCCGTCGCGCAACACGGAGAAAATTTCTTCTAAAGAAGCCGATGTCATCTGATTCAATTCAACGACGGTGATCTTATCACCGGCTTGACGACCTAACCAGTGCGCGCTGCCCGGCCAACGCGACCGGGCCCACATTTCTCGCGCTGACGCGGCCCTCCAGCAACCAGTCGTCGCCGACCGGGCGCGCCGAGAGATCGGCAAGCTGGACCGCATCGCGCACGCGACGCGACTTCATCCCGTCAATCGCGGGAAGACCCGCGCCAATGATTTTCGGCGCGACGAACAATGCCACTCGATCCACGATACCCGCGCTTAACGCCGAGCCGGCGAGACTTGCGCCCCCTTCGATCAACACGCGGCACCATCCGCGCCGCCCAAACTCGCGCATCAACCGATTCAGCTCGATCTTGCCATCACGCGCCGCGCCGGCAATAACTTCGACGCCGGGTCGCTCATATCTTCGGCGGGCGCGGGCGAGATTCTTGGGCGTGGTGACCAGGACAGCGGACGCGCTCGATCGCTCCCGATATACCCGCGCCGCCGGCGCCGTGCGAAGGCGCGCATCGATAACGACGCGAACCGGATCGCGGCCGCCTGCGATTCTGCACGTCAGGCGTGGATTGTCTGCTATTACGGTCCCTGCGCCGACTATCACGGCGTCGCATTCGCGGCGCCATCGATGCACCATTTCACGTGACGCCGGCGAGCTGATCCATCGCGAATCGCCGCTGGCAGCCGCAATCCGACCGTCGATCGACATCGCGAGCTTGAGTATTCCCATCGGCCGCCCGTGGGTTAGCCGCGTGATGAACCCTTCGTTCAAGCGTTGCGCTTCGTCTTCGAGCACTCCGGCCGCGACTTCGATCTTCGCGCGCTTGAGGATTGCGATTCCGCGCCCTCTGACGCGCGGATCGGGATCCACGCATCCGATTACGACCCGCTTGACGCCCGCCGCGACCAGCGCGTTTGCGCATGGCGGCGTCTTTCCGAAATGGGCGCATGGCTCGAACGATACGTATGCAGTCGCGCCGCGAGCGAGCGCGCCCGCATCCGCCAGCGCCTGCGTTTCGCCGTGCGGACGCCCTCCCAGGCCCGTGACGCCGCGCCCGACAACCTTCTCGCCGCGCACAATTACGCATCCTACCGTCGGATTTGGAGTGGTCAGGCCCAGGCGGTCCCGCGCCAGCGCGAGCGCTTCGCGCATGAAGCGCCGGTCCCGAATTGCGGCCTTATCCAGGATCCGCCGCCCGACAGATGCCCGCATGCGTGAATCAGGAGGCAGCGTCGCCCTTCTTGTCACCGGCGGCGCGCGGTGCGGGCGCTTGCTTGCGTTCATTGATCAAGTCTTCGAGCTCATGCATGAACTCGTCGATGTCTTTGAACGAGCGGTATACCGACGCGAAGCGAACGTATGCGACCTGGTCGATCTTGTGCAGCTCGTTCATTACAGCCGATCCGATCGCACTGGTGCTGACCTCGCGGTCGCCCTGTTCAGCCATCATGGTCTCGATGTTGTTGGCAATCTGCTCGATCGTTTCCATCGAGACCGGCCGCTTTTCGCAGGCGCGCTTGAGGCCCGCGATTATCTTGGCGCGGTCGAATGGCTCGCGGCGGCCGTCTTTTTTCACGACCATCAGAGCCGCTTCTTCGACCCGCTCGTAGGTGGTGAAACGCCGCTTGCATGCCGAGCACATGCGACGGCGCCGAATCATCATGCCGTCGCTCGAGAGCCTCGAATCGACGACGCGGTTTCCACGATTGCGGCAGAACGGGCACCGCATGGCCTAGCTCCGGGTCCACCCGGCGCGGCGCCGCGGACTTGGCGATTTGTGGCGAGCGAGTTTTGAGTCGTGTGGCTTCAGCTCTTGTGGGCCTCGATATAGGTGACGACGTCCTTGACGGTACGGATCTTCTCGGCGTCCTCGTCGGAGATTTCGATGTTAAACTCCTCTTCCAGCGCCATTACCAGCTCGACGATATCGAGCGAATCCGCGCCGAGATCCTCGATGAACGAGGCCTCCGGAGTTACTTCATCGGCGGCCACACCCAGTTGCTCGCTTATCTTCTCGCGAACCTTGGTTTCGATGTCTTGAGCCATCGTGCTCTCGTTCCTCCTGGCAGCGAGCCGTGATTAGGCCGCCAATCAATCTTCCAACATCATCCCGTGCCGCGAAGACCAGAGCTAACGGCGAGGGGCTCGAGATTAAATTATTAGGGCAGCATAAGGACTGAAAGGAGCGGACGCAAGGCCGCGCTCAGGCCTTGGCGGCGGTACCCGGCTGTAAAACCGCTTTCAACGATGCGAGATCCTCGAGCGGGCGCACGCGAATCGTCCGATACATCCGGCGCATCATGCCCATCAGCACGCGGCCGCAGCCGAATTCGATCGCATCGGTGACGCCGATGCGGGCGACGACCCCCATCGATTCTTCCCATCTTACCGGCGCGGTTATCTGTTCGAGCAGCAGCTCGGCGACGCAGGTGGGATCGCGATTCACTTCGGCGGTGACATTCGCGATCACGCCAAACTTGAACTCCCCGACCCGCAATGCGCGCAACACCGGCTCCATCCCGTCACGCGCCGGTTGCATCAGCGGACAATGAAAGGGCGCACTGACTTTCAATTCCACCGACATCGAGGCGCCCCGCTCCTTGGCAATCTCCAGCGCCCGGCGGACCGGTGCCGCATGTCCGGCGATAACCACCTGGCCGGGCGCGTTGAGGTTCGCGGGCACGGCGAGCTTGCCGTCGCCGGTAACTTCCGCGCAGATTTCCTGTACCTGTTGCAGCTCGAGGCCTATGAGCGCAGCCATCGCGCCCTGTCCCGGCGGCACCGCTTCCTGCATCAAGCGCCCACGCTCGCGCACGGCGCGGACCGCATCGGCAAACCCAATCGCTCCGGCCGCGACCAGCGCGCTGTATTCGCCAAGACTGTGGCCCGCCGCGATTTCCGGTTCGCCGCCGATTTCTTTTCGATAGACGCGCAGCGCCGCGATCGACGCCGTTACGATGGCGGGTTGAGTGTTGGCAGTCAGGCGCAGTTCGTCCTCCGGGCCTTCGAAGCAGAGCTTGGAAACCGCAAACCCAAGCGCGTCGTCGGCTTCCTTGAACGTCTCGCGCGCGGCCGGGAAGTTATCCGCGAGTTCCTTGCCCATCCCGACCCGCTGCGATCCCTGCCCCGGAAAAAGAAACGCCAGTTTCATCTAACCCCAGTGCCTCACGAATCGCTCTTCGGACGATCTGGTGAATGCGCGCCCGCATCCGATTCGTTCAGCGGGTGGAACTCGCCTGTCCTGCGCGCTTTGTCGGCGCCGGCCGCCGTGCCGTTCATCGGCGTTGACACGGCGCCACCGTCGGCGGATTCAACCCGCGCTTCATCCTTATGGGAGTCGCTGTCGCGCGATCGGGAGTGCGTAGATTCGTAGTTGGCGCGTTCAATCTTGGCCGCGTCGGCATGATGGTCCGCGCCGTGCTCCGAGGACGGCTCGCGCACCGCGCCCGCATCGCGCTCCGGCGCAGGATGCGAGTCGTCGCGCTTGACCGTCTCGGCTTCCTTGTCGCGGCGATGCAACCGCTCGCGCATTTTGCCGAACAACGCCCTAATTCCCTTGCCGGCTGCCGGCTTGACCGGGCCAACGGGTTGAATCCTGGCAAGAATTTCCAGAATTTCGGCGTTCACACGATGCACCAGCTGCTCGTTCGCCGCCGCTCGAATTGCATTGCGAATTGCCCTCGGGTTCGACGAACCGTGCGCGATGATCGACACGCCGCTGACGCCAAGCAGCAGCGCACCGCCGTATTCAGACGGATCGACCCGCTCGCGCATCGCGGTGAGATTCCTCCTCACCAGCAGATACGCCAGCCGCGCGCGCCAGCTTCCACCGAACACCCCGCGCAGGCTGCCGAGCAGGAACGACGAGAATCCTTCCATCGTCTTGAGCGCGACGTTGCCCGTGAATCCGTCGGTGACGACGATGTCAGCTTTCGCCCGGTTGATGTCGCGCCCCTCGACGTACCCGATGTAGTGCACGTAGGCCGGCATCTGCTCGAGCATCGCGGCCGCTGCGCGCGTAATATCGGTACCTTTCGAACTCTCCTCGCCGTTGGAGAGAATCCCGACGCGCGGACGCGGGACGTTGCGCACGTACCGCCAGTACACGCTTCCCATCACGGCGAATTGAACAAGGTTAATCGGCTTCACGTCGGTGTTTGCGCCCGCGTCGATCAGCAAGCCGAATCCTTCGCTGGTCGGCACCAGTGACGCGATCGCGGGCCGATCGACGTAGGCGAGATTGCCCAGGATCATCATCGATGCCGTCATCACGGCGCCCGAATTCCCGGCGCTGACGAACGCGCTCGCGTCACCGCGCTTGACCAGGTCGAGTCCGACGTGAATCGATGATCGGGGCTTTGACAGTACGGATTCCAGCGGCGAGTCGTCCATCAGGACGACTTCGGGCGCATGTTCGATTCGGATTGGCAGGTTGGCGGCTTCGTGATCGGCCAGTTCGCGGGCAAGGATCTCGCCGTCGCCCACCATCACGACCTCAATACCGAAGTCGCGGGCGGCCAGGACGGCGCCCTCAACGGTCGCCTTGGGCGCCAAATCGCCCCCCATCGCGTCGAGCGCGATTTTCACGGTCGTGCGCCGCCGCGCCTATTCCTTTATCTCGGCGAGTTGGCGGCCGCGGTAGGAGCCGCAATGGCGGCAGATGCGATGCGGCATCACGGGCTCGCCGCACGACGCGCAGGTGCCGGGGTTGACGGCCCGGAGCGCATCATGGGCGCGGCGCATGTTCTTCTTCGAGTGCGAAGTACGGCGTTTGGGTGCTTGCATGACGAATTACTTCCTAATGTTGAGGTTGAGCCTATCAGGTGCGCGGCAGTTTAAGCGACCTTAGGGCGTCCAGGCGCGGATCGAAGTTTTCCACGCGGCATCCGCACGTGGTGCGATTCAGATTTGCACCGCAATGCGGACACAGACCGCGGCAGTCCTCCTGGCAAAGCGGACGCGTCGGCAATGCGAGCAGGACTTGCTCGCGAATCAGCGGGCTCAGGTCCACCTCGTCGCCCTCATAGAGCGAGAATTCCAGATCCTCGGCACGAAGATTGTCGTCGTCGTATCCGATCGCCTTGGGCGACAGCACGAAGCGAAACGGACGATCGCCCGCCGCGTCGAAATCCTCGGCGCATCGCGCGCACACGGCCCCGGTCCGGGTCTTCAGGATGCCCGCGAAGAACAGTTCCGTCCCGGCGCGATAGCACGACACCGACACTTCGACCGGTGCTTCCAGGTGATATTCGCGGATCGGTCCCTCGCCCAGGATACGGTTGATTTCCTGCTCCGGCTCGGCGAAGGCCATCTCTTTGGCATCCGCCGTTATGTCCTCGATTCGGATTTTCACCGCTCACGTGACGCCTTGGACGGGATAGTGGAACGAGGATTATTGCATTTCGAGCGCGATGTTCAAATAGTGGATTGGCGTCGCCGCGGCTTTCACTGTAGCGTCGCAAATATTTCGTCCTTGAAGGTGAATTAGCGATGGCAAGCGAGCGTTTCACTTTTCCCGCCAATTTCCTGTGGGGAACCGCCACTGCCGCCCACCAGGTCGAGGGCGACAACGTCAACAGCGATTTCTGGGTGCTCGAGCATACCCCCGGGGCTCCGTTCGTCGAGCCCTCCGGCGACACTTGCGACCAGTACCATCGCTACGCCGACGACATTGCGATGCTGGCGCGGCTCGGCTTCAACGCCTACCGCTTTTCCGTTGAATGGGCCCGCATCGAGCCCGAGCCGGGCGAGTTCTCGCGCGCCGCACTCGACCATTACCGCCGCGTGCTCGCCTGCTGCCACGAGCACAACGTCACGCCGGTCGTAACCTTTCATCATTTCACTTCGCCGCGATGGGTTGCCGGCGACGGCGGATGGGAAGAGAAAAAAACCGCCGAGCGATTCGCCCGATATTGCGAGCGCACGGCCGCGCATCTTGGCGACCTGATTGGCGTTGCATGCACGATCAACGAGGCCAACCTCGGCGCTTACCAGTATCTGCTCGGCGCGCTGCCGCTGAAACTCGACCCGGCGGAGGCAAAATGGTTTGCGGACGCGGCGCGGCGCATCGGCACCGATCCGAATCGCTTCGCGCCGTTCTTGCTGTGCGATCAAATGAAGGCGCGCGACACGATGCTCGAGGCGCATCGGCTGGCCGCCGCCGCGCTCAAATCGTCGCGCGGCAAATTTCCGGTGGGAATTTGCCTCGCGCTTGGCGACCTCCAGGCCGTGCCCGGTGGCGAACAGCGGCGCGATTACATCAAGGCCGAATGCCAGGACATCTTCTTCGAGGCGGCGCGCGGCGACGACTTCGTCGGCGTTCAGACCTACACTCGCGATCGCATTGGCGCCAACGGCGCCCTGCGCCCGGAGGCCGGCGTCGAGACCACGCTGATGGGCTACGAGTTCTGGCCCGAAGCGCTCGAAGCCAACATCCGCCAGGCGAGCGCAGTCGCCAAAGTGCCGGTGATCGTCACCGAGAATGGCATCGGCACCGACAAGGACGATCGCCGCATCGAGTACGTGCGGCGCGCACTGAACGGGGTTGCGCGATGCATCCGCGACGGAATCGACGTTCGCGGCTACTGTTACTGGTCGCTGCTCGACAATTTCGAGTGGAACTTGGGTTATCGGCCGACATTCGGACTCGTCGCCGTCGATCGCGAGACTCAAGCGCGCTCGTTCAAGCCAAGTGCGCAATGGCTCGGCGATATCGCCCGCGCCGGCGCAATCGACGTGGAACCAGACTAGCCGCGCGGCGCGGTCCGCACTCCGATCTTCGGGCAATCCCCGGCCACCCCGCAGACCTGGCAATGCGGCTTGCGCGCGATACACACCTGGCGCCCGTGCAGAATCAGCCGCATCGAAAACGGCGTCCAATCGTCGGCCGGCAGGATCTTCTGCATATCGACTTCAATCTTTGCGGGATCCGTCTGCCTGGTGAATCCCAGCCGATACGTCAGCCGCCGCACGTGCGTGTCCACGACGAAACCCGGCTTGCCGTAGATATGCCCGAGAATCACGTTCGCGGTCTTGCGCCCGACTCCCGGGATTTTCACCAGCTCCGCCATCTCGGATGGAACCTCGCCGCCGTAGTCCTCGACGATCTTCTGCGCGGCTGCCACGAGCGACCGGGTTTTCTGACGAAAGAATCCCGTCTTGACGATTAACTCTTCGACGTGCCGGCGGTCCGCCGCCGCCATCGCGCGCGCGTCGGGATACTCGCGGAAAAGTCCGGGCGTTACGCGATTGACGCCCACGTCCGTGGATTGCGCCGAAAGGATCGTCGCCGCCAGGCATTGCCACGGCGTTTTGAAGTCCAGGGTGATGCGCGCCTCGGGATACAGCTTCGCCAGCGCGCGCGAGACTCGACCCGCGCGTTTTTTCAAATCTCCGATTGATTCGCGTGCCGCCATGGTTTCTCACGCACCGGCGCGCCGGCTCTGCTGCTCATGCGTGAAGCTCGCGACTTCGTCGGCCTCTCGCGCGCGATCCCATCCGAACTCAGCCGCCATGATTCGCGCGACTGCCGGTGCCGCCGCTTCAGCCTCGACCGGAGAACGCCACGACAACGACGTGCGCCGAATCAAAAAGTCGCCGATCGAATGCGCCATCTCGCTGCCAACGGCGTGGACCACCTCCGCGGCGATCGCAGGGCAGCCGCGCGAAAGCGGCTCGGCCAGTTCGGGCCGCCTGGCGGCAATTCGCGCGACGATCGGCGCGCGGGTTCCGTAACGCGCTTCGAGAATTTCAGCCGCTGCGGCCGGAATCCTTCTCATAGCCGCGCCGCCGCCCGGCTCTTCGCCCGCGGCCAGCGGCCGCGCGCCCGGAAGCGGGGTCGCGAGCGTTGGGCAAATTCCTGCCGGACGTCCGAGCCTGTTCATCACGAGATCGACGAGCTTGTGCGCAATCGCGCGATGCGTCGTAAACTTCCCTCCCGCCACCGTGATCAACCCCGACGAACTTTCGAGTATCACTTCCTCGCGCGGCACCGCCGACGGCGACGCCGCCTCCTTCTCCCCCCTGACCAGCGCGCGCAGTCCGGCGAAGCTGGTCGCCACATCGGCCTGCTTAAGCTTGATCCCCGGCAGGCTCCCGGCCAGCACCGCGAGCAGATATTCGACGTCGCCCGGCTCGGTCCTGACGCTTGCGGGATCGCCCGCAAAATCAGTGTCGGTCGTGCCCACCAGCACATAACGGTCATGCGGCATCACGAACACGATTCGCCCGCGCTCGTCGCCGAGCACGATCGATTCGCGCACCGGCAGGACCGTTCGCGCAAACACCAGATGCACGCCCTTGGTCAATCGCACGCACGGCTTCGACAACGGATCGTCCATCCGCCGAATCTCGTCCACCCACGGGCCGGCCGCATTCAGGAATTTCCTGGCGCGAACTTCAACGCTCGCGCCGCCGAGCAGATCGCGCACGCTTGGCCGACGCGATCTTCCCGCCGCTGATGCTGAAATTTTCGACCGCCGCGTAATTGGCGACCGCCGCGCCGTGCAAATCCGCGTCGAGCACGTTCTCGAACGTGACGCGCGCGTCGTCGGCCCACGCGTCGAAGTACATCGCGCCGCCGGTCAGCCCTTCCCGGCTGAGCGCCGGCTCCGTCTCGCGCACCTCGGCGGCATTGAGACTCGAGTGCCACTCCTTGAACGGCATCCGCGCGAACAGGTCGTACAGCGTCAGTCCCGTCGCCATCGTGAAGCGATTGAAGCCGCGCCCCCGATACACCGGAAACAGAAATTGAATCGGATGCACCAGATGCGGCGCCGTAAGATGGCGCAAGCGCTCGCGCTCGCGCAGCGCCGCGTACACGAGTTTGAACTGCCCCTGCGGGAGATAGCGAAAGCCGCCGTGAATCAGCTTCGACGATCGCGATGACGTGGCGCCCGCGAAATCGCCGCGCTCTATCAGCGCAACGCTTAAGCCCCGCATCGCGGCGTCGCGCGCGACGGCCGCGCCATTGATACCCGCGCCGATTACTGCGAGATCGAATTCCTCGCCGCGAAATCTCGCCAGACTTTTTTGACGGTTCAGCGTCGCGATCAATTTGGGTCTTCTTCCTGGCATGGGTGCAGGCGCTGGCCCCTGCCTCAGTAATTCACCAGGCCGACAAAAATGTCGCTGACGTTGGTCCCCGTCGGCCCCGTGACGAACAGCCCGCCGGCCGCTTTAAAGAAGTTGTACGAATCGTTGCGGATCAATGCTGTCGCCGCGCTGACTCCGGCGCGATCGCCATCGGCGACCGTGCCCGGCGAGGCGAATGCCCCCGCCGCGTCCGTCGGCCCGTCGATTCCGTCCGTGCCCGCGAACAATGCCGTGATTCGCCGCCCGGGCGCGATCTCCGACAGTTCGATCCCGCCGCCAGCGCGCATTGCTGGGCGCGTCCGCCCCGCCCGCCGCCACGCACCGTCACCACCGGCTCGCCGCTTGCCACGACGCATACCCGCTCGCGCGTGACCCCGCACAGGTGCTGCGCAATCGCGCGGCCGGCGTCGTTGGCCTCGCCGCGCAGCTCGTTGCATCGATCCGGATGATACCCGAGTGCCGCCGAAGCCCGCTCGGCGCCCTCAAGCGCAACACTGCCGTCGCCAATGATCACGTTGGTCACGCGTTCGAGGATCGGATCGTTGCTCTTTACCGTCGCGTCAATTTCGCCCGCCAGCGCCCGCTCGAGGTACTCGCGGATCGGCTCGGGCGCCCGCCCCCAGACGTTGCGCCGCTTCATCACCGCGACCGCGTCGCCGAGCTGCTCCAGTCACCCGCGGTCAGGCCCGAGCCTATTGTCGCGAGATCGTTGCCCGGCACGTCGGAAATAATCAGGCCCAGCACGCGCGCGCCGCCGCAATGGCGGATCAGGCGTCCGCCCTTCACGGCCGAAAGATGCCTGCGCACGATGTTGAGCTCGCGGATCGACGCGCCGGCCTTGAGCATCGCTTGATTAACCGCGATCTTGTCCCCCAGCGCTATACCCTGGGCCGGCCGCGTGAACATCGCCGACGCGCCTCCGCTCAGCGCGACAATCACCAGGTCGTCCGCGCTCGCCCCATGCAGCATTTCGCAGGCCAGATGCGCAGCCGCCTCGGATGACTCATCGGGCACGGGATGGCCCGACGCGACGACTCGCACCTTCTTTGTCAGTATTAAGGCCCGCTGCGTTGTCGCGGCGTTTTTCAGTATTAAGGCCCGCTCCGTTGTCGCGGCGGACACTTTTGGGACGACAGCAAGCGCATCGGCGAGCTTGTCACCGACTCGGTGTTCGATCTCGCGCGCCATCCCGGCCGCCGCCTTGCCCACTGCCAGCATGAAGACTCGCGACGCGCCCGCGATCAAACCGGGAACCTGCTCCCCGCCGCGGCAACCACCGTCCATCGCGAGCCCGACGAGTCGGGCGGGATCGACCGCCGCGACGGCAGCGCGATAGATCGTTTCCAGGTCGGCCCGCGCCGCCCTTTCGGAATCCGTATCTGTAGCCGGTGAGCTCACCTTTTTCAGTATTAAGGCCGGCTGCGTTGTCGCGGCGCTTTTCAGTACTAAGGCCCGCTCCGCGCTACCGTCGCAGCACGCGGATTTTCCCCGATGACTCCGCGACCAGGACAACATCCGCCATCCCAATGAACAAGCCGGTGCCGACCACGCCCGGAATATCCAGCAGATGCTGATCCAGCCGCGCCGGATTCGGGATTCGCTTCACCGCGCAGTCGAGAATCCAGTTGCCGTTGTCGGTAACGAATTCCTTGCCGTCGTTTTCGCGAATTCGCGGCTTCATCCCTAGCGCTTTGATCTCCGCCATCGCGAGCGGCGCTCCGAACGGCACCACTTCCACCGGCAGGCTCCCGCGATGCCCCAGTTTGCGCACCAGCTTTTCCTCGCCGACCAGCACGATGAACCGGCGCGACGACGCGGCCACGATTTTTTCGCGGACCAGCGCACCGCCGTAGCCCTTGAACAGATTGAGGCGCGGATCGACCTCGTCGGCGCCGTCGAAGTCGGTGTCGATTCTTCCCCCATCGGCCAGCGTGACGATCGGGATTCCCACCGAGCGGCCCAGTTCCTCGCTCGCCCTGGAGGTCGGCACGCCACGGACTTCAATCCCGCTCTCTCCCAGAGCCCGAATAAACGCGCTCGCCGCCCGGCCCGTGCCAAGTCCAATCGTATGCCCGGGCTTGACGTAGCGGAGAGCGTATTGACCAAGTGCGTCGAGCGATGCGTCGTCGGCAGCCATCACTTATTCCTTCATCCTCGGGCTGATTGCCTGCGGCTATTGGCGCTTGCGGTGTGTACCAACGTGGCTTAGCATACACATCAGGTGATACCCCATGCGGACCAATATCGTAATTGACGACCGGCTGATGAAGCGGGCGATGCGCGCATCGGGCGCGAGCACCAAGCGCGAGGCGGTCCAGCGCGGGCTCGAACTGATGGTCCGTTTGGCTGAGCAAGAGCGGTTACTTCGCTCGGCACGCGGCAAATTTCGCTGGGAGGGCGACCTCACCGCGATGCGCCGCGACCGCAAACCGCGCCGATGATCGTCGTCGATTCCTCGGTATGGATCGACTACTTCAATGGTCGGCCTACCGCCGAAGCCGATGCTCTCGGCACCCTTCCCACGCCGCAGCTCGTCGTCGGCGATTTGATCATGACCGAAGTTCTGCAGGGCTTCGCATCCGAAACCGACTTTCGGGGGGTGGAGAGGGTTCTCGCGGCCCTCGAATTTCGCCAAATGGGTGGCCATGAAATCGCGATTGCCGCCGCGCGCAACCATCGCGCGCTCCGAGCCCGCGGGGTGACTCCTCGCAGCACCATCGACACCATCATCGCGACTTTTTGTATTGTCGGCGGCCATGACCTTCTTCATTGCGATCGTGACTTCGATCCCTTCGAGCGCCACCTTGGGCTGCGCGTGCTGAGGGCCTGAGCGCTCCCCCGTGAGCAGTATGACATCCACCGATGGCCCCTGCTTCGTGTTTCGTTCTCCTGAACTAAAAACGTTTCACGTGAAACATTCGGGTCTGGATCCTAAGAAATAACCCCATTTTGCGGAAATCAGCCGTAAATTTGCGGGGCGTCACGGCTTGCGGTTGCGCAGCAGTTGCATGAACTCGTGGCGCGTCTCGGTGTTGGTGCGGAACACGCCAAGCATCGCCGACGTCGTGACGTAGCAATTCTGCTTCTCGACGCCACGCATCCGCATGCACAGATGCTCGGCCTCGAGCACCACGGCGACGCCGAGCGGCTCGACCTCCGACATCAGGGTGTGCGCGATCTGGGTCGTCAGCCGCTCCTGCACCTGGAGCCGTCGCGCGTAGATTTCCACCACGCGCGCCAGTTTCGAGAGTCCGACGATCTTGCGATTGGGCAAGTACGCGACGTGCGCCTTGCCCATGAACGGCAGCAGGTGATGCTCGCACAGGGAGTAGAAGTCCAAATCCTTGCACAGGATCATTTCCTGGTAGTCTTGTTCGGCAAACAGCGCGTCGTTGATCGCTTCCTTGGGATCTTTCGCGTAGCCGCTGGTTAGAAACTCATAGGCGCTGGCGACGCGCGCGGGCGTGCGTTTGAGACCGTCGCGATTTGGATCTTCACCGATATGGCGCAGGATGACGCGGACCGCATCTTCGAGCTTGCTGCGGCCGTTGTTCCGGGCGGTCGTTTCGGCGCCCGCTTTTTCCACTGCCCGGCCGGCGCCATTCTTATCTGCGCGAGTACGGTTCATTTACCGATCTCCTTGCGCCAGCGGCTGAACTGAAGAGCCAGCTCGATAGCCAGCGACGGGCCGCCACCGCTCATGATGTTAAACCCGGCGGCTTCACCAGCCAACGACTTCATCAACGCCATGTTCTCGCGAAGCGAAATCGCGCGCACCTCTTCTTCGCTCATCCCGCCGAATCTGTCCAGATGGCTGCGCGCGCCGCTTAGATCCTTCACGCGCTCGATCAGGTAGGTTGCCATCGCCTCGCGCTTGACGGGCAGGATTCCGAGCATCGTCCTGATTCCCAGGCTGTTAGCTTTCGCGATAAAGCGCCGCCCGGTCTCGGTGTCGAACACCGGCTGCGTGATCACGAAGCGCGCCCCCGCGGCGGCCTTGCGCGCGAGGAGGGCGAGCTCGCGCTCGAGGTTCTTTCGATTTGGATTCGCGACCGCACCGGCAACAATCGACGGGAGCGTCTTCAGGAGCGGCTTGCCCTCTCCGGTGTCGCCGCGATTCAAGTCGCCGATCATCGCGAGCAATCCGTATACGTCGATGTCATGCGAGACGATCGCGACGCCATCGGTGCCGGGCGGAATTTTGTCGCCGTTGAGCGCGACCACCGCGTCGATCCCCAAAGCTGCTGCACCCAACAGATCGGATTTCAGCGCGAAGCGGTTGCGGTCGCGGCATGAGACGTTCAGCACGACCGGGATTTTCAGGCGCTCCTTGATTGCCGCAGCGAACACCAGCCCCGACATCTTCACCTTGCCCAGCGCGTTGTCGGTCAGATTGATCGCATCGACGTGCCCCACCAGCGCGGCGAGGCGGCGGATGAGCGGCGCCGGATTGATTCCGCGCGGGGGAGAGACCTTCGAGCCATAGCGCAGGCGCGGCGGCGTTCAGGCTGTCAAGAATTGAAGGCAACGGATTTCTCGGCGGAGGCGCGAGTCAGGCTGCCGGATTCACGCCTGGCGGCGCTCAGTCGCTTTGACCTTCTGATACTTGCGGTAGTCGTATCCGGTCGCCATCGCCATCAGCAGCGGTTCCATCCCGCCCTGGCGCTCACGGCGCAGCACCCGCAGGCGATCGAAGAACTCGCGGAAGTCCTTGTCCACGCGATCCTTGCCGTCCACCGGCTGCAGAAAGAAGTCGTGCAGGCGCGTCACGGTGAAGCGCAGCGAGGAAAACCGCAATTCGTTGGGAAACGCGTCCCATTCCGCCAACGACAGCGTGCGCACCGACTCGTAGCCCGACAGCAGATAGCGGAACCGGTCGAGCGAGTAGGTGCCATCGACGAAGCACAGCGCATTGACCGCGGTCGCGATGTCGAAGATGCACTTGCCGCGGCATGCGGCGTCGAAATCGAGCACCGCGGTCAGCTTCTCGCCGCGAAACAGCAGGTTGTCCGCGAAGATGTCACCGTGGATGACGCCCTTGGGCAGCTTGCTCTCGAGATAGCGCGTCAGATACTCGACCTCGTCGTCCAGCGTGCGGCAAATCTTGCGGAAGTAGTTCGGCAGCCGGTTGCGCACCGTCAGGTAGAGGTCGGCGATTCGCTCGAAACTGAACCGGTTGTCGATTCCCTTCTTGTACGCCTTGCTGATTACGTGCAGATCGCCAAGCGTGTGACCGATCGTTTCGAGCTGGCTCGGCTTGAGCCGCGCGGGCGCCAACACCTTGCCCTCCTGGTACTTGAACAGCGACACGCAGCGGTTGTCGAAATTGCGGTAAAAGCGTCCCATCCGATCCTGCATCGGATGCGGGCACGGAAACGAATGCTTGCGCAAAAACGAAAGCAAATCGATTTCGCGCTTGAGTTCGTTCTCGCTCTTGACCTCGTCCACCCGCAGCAGAAACTTGCCCTTGGCGGCTTCGAGCACGTAATTGGTGTTGACCGATCCCTCCGGGATACCGGTCGCGCTGGTGACGCGGCCCAGACCGTAATCGTCCGCGAGCTCCTTGAGAAACGGTTTGCTTAACTCGGTGTAAACGGCCATGAGGACGTGCAATCGATCGAAGGACTGTCAGTCGGCCAAGTCTAGGGTGTGACTGGCACCTCGTCAACTAGGGGTCAGAAAACCCTGCTAAATAGGGGGTTTCGTGAATTCGGAAAGTGGTTTCGGGACGGCCGCGATAATGTCCAAGTTGCCTCAAGCGTGGAGCGCGGCTAAATCAATCTCATGCCTACATCCAGAAAAACCACCGCGAAAACTCCGAAGAAGACTGCAGCCGCTTCCGCCAAGGCCAAGGGTTCTGTCGCATCGAAGAGCGCCAGCGCCGCCCTTCAAGGAAAAAAAGCGCCCGCCTTCGCGCTGTCCGACGCGAACGGAAAGACTGTCGCGCTGAAAGATTTGATCGGCGCGAACAACCTCGTGCTCTATTTCTATCCCAAGGACATGACCCCCGGGTGCACCGTCGAAGCGTGCAGCTTTCGCGACAACATTGAGCCGATCAAAGCGCTCGGCGCAACGGTCGTCGGCATCAGTGCGGACTCGAGCGATTCGCACGCCAGCTTCGTCGCCAAGCACGACCTCAACTTCCCGTTGCTCGCCGATCCCGGCAACAAGGTCTGCCGGCTCTACGGCGTGTACAAGATGAAGTCGCTGTACGGACGCGAGTTCATGGGCATCGAGCGCACCACGTTCGTGATCGACAAATCGGGCGTCGTGCGCCGCGTCTTCCCCAAGGTCAAGGTCAACGGGCACACCGAGGAAGTGATCGCCGCGCTCAAAGAAATCGGCTAGCAGCCCTTGCTCACGAAGCGGCTGCCTGATCCGTATCGAGCAGATTGTCGCGCAGAAATGCGCGCAGTTCGGGCTCCACGCGCTTGCCGAGGTCGTGCGACGCCTGCGGGAAATAGCAGGTCGATACTTTCGCGCCACGCACGCGCAACGCGTTCGCAAGCTTCACCGCCTGCCCCACCGGCATCCGATTGTCCCGCTCGCCATGCATGATCAGCACGCTGCACTCGAGCTTTGGCGGCAAATTCCCGATCACGCTGCGCTCGTTCAGTATCCGCTTGCTCGGCCATACTTCGCGCAGGATCGACAGCTTGGTGCGCAGCGGCGCTTCCGGCCATAGCGTCAGCGGGTCGTAACATCCCGATTCCAGGATCAGCGCGCGCGGGCGTGAGTCGTAATCCATCAACAGACCGGCCGCGACCGCGCCATGCCCGAGTCCCCACACCGCCAGCCGCTTGGAATCGACGTCGGAGCGCCCCGCTAGCATGTCCAGCGCCCGCCGCGACGCCAGCACCGACGGCTGCCCCACGAATCGGCTCGGCCCCGACGATCCGCCGTAGCCCGGAATGTTCACGCACGCGACCTGGATACCCATCGCCGCGATGTCCTGGCTTATCTGCACGCATCGATCGACGTTGCCCTCGCCCCCGTTCAGCACCAGCAACCCGGGCCGCCGTCCCTGCTCCGTGCTGCGCGTCAGGTAGCCCTCGATATGGTACTGCTTGGGACCCATCGCCACATCGAAGTTGAATTGATCGACGTTCTTGTAACTCGACTCGATCGATTTGCCCGGAATCCGGCACGCGAGCATCGACGTAGCAAGCGCAATCGCCACGATCCAAAGTCTGGCCAATCTTCTTGTGGGGACCGGGTGCAGCTCTGAAAGTGAGCCGGGGGATGGGCTGGGCAAGTCGTCTGACATCGCCCCGTAATGTACTCGCGTTGTCACTAATTGGAAACGGCTTGGCGACCTGCCCGCAACATTGCAGATTGAATCGCGCCGCGGTTTGACCGATAATTCTTGATTCGCAAGCGCAATCCTCGATTTACTTTTCAATTTTTCACTCGCGCTATTTCAACTCGGTGGCAGCAATGGCAACGCAGGCACAAAAGGCAGCTCCCGCATCGGCGGCAATTGATTTCGACAAAAGTGGCGGCGTCGTCGCTGCCATCGCCGTCGATCACCTGAGCCACCGCGTCCTGACCGTCGCCTACATGAACCGCGAAGCTTTCGACGAGACGGTGGCCACCGGCCGCGCCTGTTACTTCTCGCGCTCGCGCAACAAGCTCTGGCGCAAGGGCGAAGAGTCGGGAAATTTTCAAATCGTCCACGAGATTCGCATCGACTGCGACGCCGACGCGCTCGTGGTCGCGGTCGAGCAGCTCGGCGACGGCGCCGCATGCCACATGGGCTACGAGTCGTGCTTTTTCCGCAAGCTCGACGCCGGAGAGTGGAAAATCGCCGAACAACGCAAAGTCGATCCCGCCAAATACGGCCCCGGCTACGGGCATCAGCCCAGGAAGCCGGCCGGTTGATCGAAATCGGGGGAAAAATAAACCACATGGCTGATCAGGTACTGAAATTCGGCATCCCCAAGGGCAGCCTCGAGCAGCAGACGCTTGAGCTGATGCGCAAATCGGGATGGCGCATCACCGTCGGCGCGCGCTCCTACATTCCGACCACCGACGACGCCACGCTCAGTTGCCGCATCCTGCGGCCGCAAGAGATGCCCCGCTACATTGCCGACGGCTCGCTCGACGCAGGCATCACCGGCAGCGACTGGATCGTCGAGAATAACGTGACCCTCCATCAGGTCGAGAGCTTCATTTACGCCAAGGCCACGTTGACGCCTTCGCGATGGGTGCTATGCGTGCGCAATGATTCGCCGGTCAAGCGGCTCGAGGATCTCCAGGGCAAGCGAATCGCGACCGAGCTCGTGCAATTCGTCACGCGAATCCTGGCCGAGCGCAAAGTTAAAGCAGAAGTTGAATTTTCATGGGGCGCCACCGAGGCCAAAGTCGCCGAAGGAATCATCGACGCCGCCATCGACGTAACCGAGACCGGCTCCTCTCTGCGCGCCAACGGACTTCGCATCGTCGAGGAGTTGCTCGTCTCGAATCCCGTGATGGTCGCCAATCCAGTCGCATGGACCGACCCCTGGAAGCAGGCCAAGATTCGCCAGCTCGGCGTGCTGATTCGCGGCGCGCTCGACGCCGACAGTCGCGTCGGCATCAAGATGAACGTCGCCAAAGACAACCTCGAAAAAGTGATTGCGCTGCTGCCATCGATCACCGCACCCACCATCTCGCACCTCTACCCATCTCCCGCGCTCAAGGGCGTGGAATGGCTGGCGGTTGAGACCGTCATCGCCGAGCATACGGTGCGCGAGCTGTTCCCCAAGCTGCTCGAAGCAGGCGCCGTCGGCATCGTCGAGTACCCGCTCAACAAAATCATCGGCTAGGCAGGGGCCAGCCCCGCTGTCCCGATCCTCCGCCTGCTGCTATATGCCTGCCCATGAAGACGCTCCGCACCGAGACCCGCAACGGCGTTGGCTCGATAATTCTCAGTCGCGCCGCCGAGTACAACACCATCACGCCCGAACTGCGCGACGAGCTTGCCGCCGCGATCGATCGCGCCGACGCCGACCGCGACGTCCACGTCATCCTGCTGCGCGCCGACGGCCCCGCGTTTTGCGCCGGCTACGGACTCGATTGGTCCACCCGCGCGCAATCGGGCGAGCCTTCGCGCCGGCGCGTGTGGGACTCGGTCGCCGACTACACCATGATCTCGCAATTCGTCAATGTGTACATGAAGCTCTGGTACGCGCGAAAACCAACCATCGCCGCCGTTCAGGGATGGTGCATCGGGGGCGGCACCGACATGGTGCTATGCGCTGACCTGATAATCGCCGGCGAGTCCGCCTCGTTCGGCTATCCGCCGTCGCGCGTATGGGGCACACCGACCACCGCGATGTGGGTCTATCGGATGGGCCTGGAACGCGCCAAGCGCTACTTGCTGACGGGAGACGAAATACCGGCCGCCGAGGCCGCGCGCATCGGGCTCATCCTCGAAGCCGTGCCCGACCGCGAACTCGACGCGCGCGCGACGGCGATGGCCGAGCGGATGGCGCGAGTGCCGACCAATCAACTTCAGATGCTCAAGCTGCTGTGCAATCACACCGCGGAGAACATGGGGCTCGCGACTTCGCGGCTGGTCGGCTCGCTATTCGACGGGATCGCGCGGCATACGCAGGAAGGCCTCGATTTCGTGGCGCGCGCGCAGCAGGCGGGCTTTCGGCAGGCGGTTCGCGAGCGAGACGATCCGTTCGGCGACTATGGTTCGGGGCCGCGCTCAAAAAATCGCCCGAAACCGCGCGCTGGCAAAGGCTCAGGCACAAAAAACGGCAAACGAAGATCTTAATTTAACCCGATCATCCGTGATGACATCGAACCAGAATGGCTACCCTACTGCCCGCCCCTTTTCAACGCACAGGTGCTCGCTGAGGTTACTTCAAAGAAGAAGAAATAAAAAACCCGGTTGAGAACCAGATAAGCGAAATGCAGTAATTACGCCGGCCATCCTCGGGAGCCCGATTAATCAGCGATTCGGTGAATCCTTATAAGGGTTAGCGGGATTTCTCTATTCCTTTTTGATCATTATCTCTTAGCGTTAACAAAAGGGCATCTCCGGGCGTTGCGCGCCCATCTGATGCGAAACCGACCTTTCCCCGGCGCCTTTGGAAACACCGTGGACCAAAACCGGCTAAACCCTTGCCAACCGAGGCCATTTGGTCTAAACCGCGAGTTGGATCGGAGAGTCAAAACGGAAATCCCGGTTAAGATTATAGCCTCGGGAAAGGGCAAAAGAATGCGTTGGCAACCAATCGTCCTACCAGTCGCCCTCGTTGGCTGCGGTCTGCTCCTGTCGGGCTGCGTCATCCCCAACATAGTTGCGGCAACCACAACATCGGCTTCGAACGCGGCCAAGACAACCGGAACCCAGGTCGATCAAGCTCAGATCGACAGTTTCCAGAAGGGTGTCGCGACCGTGTCCGAGGTCCAGACGAAACTCGGCCAACCGCAGCAAACGACCCAGAACCCTGATGGTGGTCTCACATTGACCTACACCTCCAAAAGCGCCACAGGGAACGCACAGAGCCATATGGCATACGCTCGGTGGACTGCTGGTGCTGAAACTACGATCACAACAAGGAACGTAATGTTCGTATTTGATTCGGGTGGTCTGTTGCGCGACAGCAAGACCACCGAAAGTAGCTTGACGTGTCAGTTTGGACAGTGCCCCGACTAGGAGTCGAAATAGCCAGCCTGACTGAAATTACTTTCTGACTTATACCCTACTCAGGGATACTCTTCTGTGTGGGGCCGTCGCGTTGATCAGGAGTAAATCGGACTACATCAATATCCTTTAAGTATTGCATCTCGGGTAAACCCTTTTACTCCTTTCGCTAACATGTGGTTATTATGGGAAGCCAGATTAAGCCGGGATTTCCATTTTGACTTCCAGTTTATGCTCGCAGCAAGACCACCCGGTTTGCAAACGCGAGTTCGTGCCTGGTTTCAAGTTCGAAACCCTTTCCGCGGTGGCGCGGCGGACCATGACTGGCTCGCGTTGGCATGAAACATCTGAAGCTGGCATTTTTCCGACTGAGTTCTCACACACTTATCCCTTTCCCCCTATCCGGTCATCTGAATTTGTTCCGCTCTGCACTCGCCCTATCCCGCCGACGACGGCAGCACCGCGATCTTCCGCATCATGCCGGCAAACAGGCGCCGCGTCAGATGCCCCTCGGCCAGCAGCAACCAGTAGTAGCGCGCATGCTTGATCAACCGCCCGCCGGTTTTCACCAGCCACTGCTGCAAGCTGGTCAGCGACCAGGTGGCGATCCTCATCGGCAGCGCCAGCCGCCGCCACAGGTTCCCGAGGTTATAGGCGATCAGACTCAGCCACAGCCGCACCTCGTTAGCCCGGAAGCGGTGACAGGAAAGCCGCGTCATCTTCACCGCCTGCTTGCCTTCCTTTATCCATTGTTCAGCCGTGCCGCGCTTATTGTAGAACCTCACCACCGCCCGGCTCTCCGCCGTGAGGTTGGTCACGATGAAGCCGACGCGCGGGAACAACTCGCCGAAGTGGAACTCAACCTTCGCCACCACCCGCCGCGCCGTCTTCCAGCTGGCCGCCTGATAGAGAAAGCTTTTGAACCAGATCACCGGTTTGTAGCTCAGCCTTCCCACTGGCCGGGTCAACAACTCCGCTATGTGCCGCTCCAGGTTGTCGTTGCCAGGAAGGCGAATGGCATACTTCACGTACACTTGGATAATGGAAAACCCGGTTAAAATGTTAAGAAGATCGGCCGCCGCGAGATGCGGCCTTACGGCCTGTTAGAAGGTGAAGGGAGCACACGGCAATTCAGGAGGGAGATTAGTCCAATGACCACCAGTGACATTACTTTCCCCGCCGCCGGCGGCCGCCCGATGCGCGCTGCGTACAGCGCGCCTGCCGATCCGCAAGAACATCCCGGCGTAATCGTCATCCACGAAATTTTCGGGCTCAACGACGACATCCGGCGAATCACCGGGATGGTCGCCGAGCTGGGCTACGCCGCGCTCGCGCCCGACCTCTACGACCGCGACGGTATGCGCATCGCCTGTGTCGCGCGCACCCTGATGGCGCTCAATCGCGGCGAGGGCGACGCTTTCAAGGACCTCGACGCGGCGCGCAAATTCCTCCAGCAGCAGCCCGGCGTTGACGCCGCGCGCATCGGAGTCATCGGCTTTTGCATGGGCGGCGGATTCGCCCTGATGTTCGCGGCGCGCACTCCGCTGGCCGTCGCCGCGACGTTTTACGGCGACGTGCCCAAGACCACCGAGCAGTTGCGCGGCGTATGCCCGGTGCTCGGCGGCTATGGCGGTTCTGACAGGATATTCGCGGCGCAGGGGCGCAGGCTCGAAAAACTACTCACCGAGATGGGCGTCGATCACGACGTGAAGATTTACGACGATGCCGGCCACAGCTTCATGAGCCGCACCCGCGGATTCCTCGCGTCGATCGGAAAAATCAGCCCGATGAAAGCGGCTTACAATCCCGAGGCCGCCGAAGACAGTTGGAAGCGCATCGAGGTGTTCTTCGGCCGCCACCTCGGCCACTAGAGAACGCTACTTGCTGTTCAGACCCACGGCTTGGCGGGATTTCGCGATTCGCTCGCGCGAGGCCACCAGCGCTTCCACGTTCCTTGCGCCGCGATAGCCCATCTGATCGGCCAGATATTCGGCCAGCTTGCGCTCCGAGATATTCGGCTTCTGCTTGCGTTTGTCTTCGGCCAGCTCGGCGAGCGTGGTCCGCAGCGTATCCTCGGAGTCCCTGAGCGTCTCGAAAATCGGAGAGGGGATCACAGAATTAATCGCCATGCCTTCACCTGTGTACGAATCGTATCTAGTAATCGTAGCACAACCGCGACAATTCTCTTGCATGCCTTAAGTCAAGCGAAAAGCAGCCGCGAGCGCGAAAATTTTGTTCTTCGCGCAACATTTCTATTCGGAAGACGAGAGCTAACTCTGCGGATCTTTCAAATGCGGGTGTGTAGCGTAAAAGAAATCGATTCCCGGAACGCCGCGCGGCGTTTCATCGTCGAATAGCACCGACACCACGCCGTAGAATGCGACGAGCGTCCAGAACGCGCCGGTCCCGACCGGCGGCAATGCCGCCGTCGTCGCTCCAACGACCAGCATCGCGATTGCGTCGCGCAACAGCCACAGTTCCTGCATCTTTTCGCGACTCCTGGCCTCTGAGCCTCCCGCCGCGGCCGGCACCGCCGCGGTCGGCACCGCCGCGGGCGCGCGGCGCCCTACTCTCCCGTCCAGTTGGGCTTTCGTCTCTCCGAAAATGCCAGCGGACCTTCAACCGCGTCCTTCGATCGAAACAGCTTCGCTTGCAAATCGTAATGCTTCGCGAGCGCTGCTTCGACCGGCATCCCAAGTCCGTTCATCGTCGCTTCCTTGGTGGCCTGCACCGATAACGGCGAGCATTCCATGATCTCCGCCGCCCACTTCTCGGCCGTGGCAATGAGATCCTTGAGCGGCACCACCTCGTTGGCGATTCCGTAGCGAAGCGCGTCGGCGGCCGTGATGTGCCTGCCCGTAAGCATCATGCCCATCGCGATCTTGAGCGGAATCTGGCGCGGCAGGCGATGCACTCCCCCCGCCGCCGCCATCAGGCCCACGCGCGGTTCCGGCAATCCGAAGCGCGCGTGCTCGGCCGCAATGATAATATCGCAAGCGAGCGCGATCTCGAATCCACCGCCGAGTGCGAATCCATTAACCGCCGCGATGATCGGTTTGTAAATGTCGTAACGCGCGGTAATCCCGGCGAAGCCGCCTTTGCCGCGAAGGGTCTCGGTCAGTTGCCCGCGATTCTCCGCGGTCCAGCGCAAATCGTTGCCGGCTGAAAATCCCTTGTCGCCGGCGCCCGTTACGATCGCGACCCACGCCGACTTGTCCGCGACGAAGTCGTCCCACACGCCATCCATCTCGACGTGACACGGCGGATGCAGTGCGTTCATCCGCTCGGGCCGGTTGAACGTGATGTAGGCGATATGGTTGCGCTTCTCGTACTTGATAAATTTCAGATCCATTTCGTTTTTTCACTCCCTCGTTGATTTTTCCATGCGTATTCTACTGTTCGTCGAGCAGTTCAAAAAACGCGTCGATGCTTTGCATCAGTTGCCGCCTGATTTGTGCGCGGCTGCCTTCGATCAGATGCATCGTGACTCGCCCGCTGGTGCCGTCGGCCAGGCTGACCCGCGCATCCTCCACCCCCGCAACGCTGCCCTGGTCGAAAATCCGCATCCCGTAAACCAGCGATCCGCGCTGCGACGCCCCTTTCACCAGAGTCAGCTTACGCGCCATCGGGGGTCCCCCTCGTTCATATCGCTTGCTCTATAGCATAACGTTGACAATCAAGGATGGCGCCCACAGAATCGCGCCGATGGGTGAATGGATCAAATGTCAACCAACCTCCGGCTGAGGAAAAAAGTCCGATTCCCCCGATTCGCCCTGCTCGCGATCATGTCGGCGGCGTTCATGGCCGCTTTCGCTGGATGCGGCCTCGCCTACCAGGCCGGCACTCGGATCAAGGCGACGCGGATGTCCGATTCACTGCAGGTCGGCCAGACGTCGCCTGAGGTGCATCACGCGTGGGGTGAACCGGACCTGCGAACCTACCTGCCGGGCGATACCGAGCTCTGGAGCTACCCCTACAAGCCCAACAGCAACGACATCACGGCGGCGCTCCTGTACACCTCGTCCAAGGATGGCGACAAGGGGACGTTTCTCGATTTGAAGTTTGTTGGGGGCAAGCTCGTCTCATGGCAGGAGGCCGAGCATACGCTGCCGGCCAAGGGACATACGGGCATCAGCATGGGAATCGGCGGCGGGCCGATCGGAAGCGGGACCCAGACGCAGCCGGGAGCGGTGCACTACTAGTCGTAAAAAATGGCTGTGCGACCGGTCAGTGCCATGGGAGGGCATACTTGCAACTAGCCGGAACCATCGTGTCTAATTGAGCGGAAACGGGGGGAATGGTGGTAAGTTCGGTGTGGCGGCATTGTCGTTGAAGATGACTCCATATCACTTGGGTTCTTGCGCTCCGGGGCCGGCGGTTTTCGGACTTGCCTGATGGCCACCGCACGCAAAAGCTTCGAGGCAATCCTGCTGGACCGCTCGTGGGTCTCCGCGCAGGACCTCGACAAGGCGCGCCAACGCAAGAAGCCGGGCCAGGAGTTGGCCGACGTGCTGGTCGAGATGGGCGCGCTGGAGCCGCAGCGCCTGGCGCGCGCACTCGCGCAGGAATACCGGCTGCCGTTCCAAGCCCATATCGACGAGCATTCGCTCGACCCGGGTCTCGTCTCGAAGATTCCGATCAACTACGCCAAGAAGAATCGCCTGCTGCCGCTATCGAGCACCGACGGCACGGTAACCGTGGCGGTCGCCGACCCGGCCAACTACGAGCCGCTCGATGACTTGCGAATCCTGTATGGCGCGCAGATACATCCGCTGGTCGCGCCGGCCGAAGTAATCGCAGAAGCAATCAACCGCGCGTACGACCAGGCTTCGGCCACCTCGGCCGAGGATCTAATGATCGACCTCGAGGAAGAGCGGCTCGACGTGGTCGCCAACGAGCTCGGCGTCGGAGCCGCTGGACTTGCTCGAGTCCGACGATTCGGCGCCGATCATCAAGCTCGTCAACGGCATCCTGTCGCAGGCGGTCAAGGACCGCGCGAGCGACATCCATATTGAAGTCTTCGAAAAGGAACTGGTCGTCCGTTTCCGCGTGGACGGGATGCTCTACGACGTGTTGTCGCCGCCCAAGCGCTTCCAGCCCGCGATCACGTCGCGCGTCAAGGTCATGGCGGGCCTCAATATCGCGGAGAAGCGCCTGCCGCAGGACGGCCGAATCCGGCTGCGCATCGCGGGCCGCGACATCGATCTGCGCGTCTCGTCGATACCTACCGCGTTCGGCGAACGGATCGTGCTGCGCCTGCTCGATCGAGCGCAGGCCGCCGAGGTCGTAAACCTCGACCATCTTGGTTTTTCCGGCGCCAACCTGCAGCGCCTGGACCGGCTGATCCGGCAGAGCCACGGCATCATACTGGCGACCGGGCCGACCGGCTCGGGCAAATCGACGACGCTGTACGCTTGTCTGAGCCGAATCAATTCGCCCGAAAAGAACATCATTACGATCGAGGATCCGATCGAGTACCAGCTGCGCGGCGTCGGCCAGATGCAGGTGAACCCGAAGATCGAGCTGACGTTTGCCAGCGGCCTGCGCTCGATTCTGCGCCAGGATCCCGACGTGATCATGGTCGGCGAAATCCGCGACAGCGAAACCGCGGAGATCGCGATCCAGGCTGCCTTGACCGGCCATCTGGTGTTCTCCACGCTGCACACCAACGATTCGTTTGGCGCGGTGACGCGGCTGGTGGACATGGGGATCGAGCCGTTCCTGGTCTCGTCGTCGATTCTCGCCGTGCTCGCGCAACGCCTCATCCGCAAGCTCTGCCCCGATTGCCGCGAGCCGTACCTCCCCAGCGAATCCGAACTTGCGCGGATCGGACTCAAGGGCGGGAACATGACGGCCAAGATCTGCCGTCCCAGGGGTTGCCGCAATTGCCGCAACACCGGCTATCGCGGCCGAATGGCGATACAGGAACTGATGATCATGGACGACGAAATCCGATCGCTCGTCATGCAGAATGCCGACGCCGCGATGCTGCGGCGCCACTGCACCTCCCACGGGATGACGTTGCTGCGCCAGGACGGCGCGACGCGCGTGCTGAGCGGCGAGACCTCGATCGAGGAACTGCTGCGGGTCACGCAGGAAGACATCGACTAGAGCGCCCGCTTAAGTTTTTTTTCACCGATGCCAGTATTTGCTTATCGAGGACTTGGCGCCGACGGCCGCACGGTCAACGGCGTGGTTGACGCCGATAGCGCGCGGACTGCGCGCGGCAAGCTGCGCGCGTCGGGAATTTTCCCCACCGATCTCAACGAAGAATCCACCGCCGCCGAGCGAGAGACAGCGGCCCGCGAGTGGCTGCCCTCACTGTGGCGGCGAAAGATGCCGGCCGCGGACCTGGCGCTGCTGACGCGCCAGTTGAGCGCGCTGCTCGGCGCGGGCGTGCAGTTGGTCGATGCGCTCGGCGCGCTCAGCGATCAATCGACGCGCGCCGCGACCAAGCGGATGCTCTCGCAGGTGCGCGAGCGCGTGCGCGAGGGATCGTCGCTGGCCGACGCGCTGACCGCCCATCGCGACACGTTCTCCGACCTCTACATCGGAATGGTGCGCGCCGGTGAGCAGGCCGCGGCGCTCGAGGCCGTGCTGGACCGGCTCGCCGAGTACGGCGAGCGCCAATCCGAATTCGTCACCAAGGTGCGCGGCGCGCTGACTTATCCGATCATCATGATGTGCGTCGGCACGGCGATCATGGCGTTCCTGGTCGCCTACGTGGTGCCACAGGTCGCGACGATTTTCGAGCAGCAGCATGCGGCGTTGCCGCTGGCGACGAGGATCCTGATTGCATTTTCGGCGATCGTCACCGGCTACTGGATCCCGCTGCTGCTGTTGCTGGTCGGGACGGTGGCGGGAATCAGCGCCGCGATGGCGACGCCGCGCGGCCGGCGCGTGTACGACACCATGACCCTGAAGGCCTGGTACATCGGGCCGACGATGATTCGAATCATCTGCGCGCGCTTCGCGCGGACGCTGGCCACCTTGCTTGCCAGCGGCGTCCAGTTGCTCCCGGCGCTCGACGCGGTCAAAGGCGTCGTGACCAACGGTCTGCTCAAGGACGCCGTCGAGCAGAGCCGTGAAAGTATCCGCGAAGGCCACGGGATGGGGCAGACGCTGGCGCAGAGCGGGCTTTTTCCTCCGCTGCTAATCGAAATGATCCGCGTCGGCGAACGTTCCGGGGAACTGGAGCGGATGCTCGAGCGGGTCGCTGACAACTACGAGCGCGAGGTCGCCCACTCGCTAAGCCAGATGACCACCGTGCTCGAACCGGTGATGACGCTGGCGATGGCGGCTGTTATCGTGTTCATGATGCTGGCGGTGCTGATGCCGATCTTCCAGCTCAACCAGCTGATGCAATGACAAACGCCCCGGAGGTAACCGCGATGAAGTCACGCCGATACAACCAGGATGGATTCACCCTGATTGAAATCATGGTGGTCATTCTGATCCTCGGCCTGCTCGCGACAATCGTCGTCCAGAGTCTGCGCGGCGCCGCCGACAAGGCCAAACGGACCAAGGCGCAGGCCGATCTCGCCGAGCTCAAGACCGCGCTCGATCGCTACTACCTCGACAACGGCTACTATCCGAGCACCGATCAGGGTTTGAACGCGCTAATCTCGGCGCCGACCAACGGCCGCGTGCCCGCCAACTACGAAAGTGGCGGCTATATCGAGCGCCTGCCGAAAGATCCATGGGGGACGCCCTACTTCTACCAGAGCGACGGGAGTTCGTACCTGCTGAAGTCGTTCGGCCCGGACGGCGTCGAAAGCGCGGATGATATAGACGCCAGCCAATCGTCGTGACCGCGCCATGAAATCGGGGCCCGGTCCAGCTTCCCGCCGCGCCAGAGCGATCGCGCGCGCGCGCCTGGGCGTTTCATTGTCGTCCGCATCGCCGGGCTTCACGCTGCTCGAACTCGCGGTCGTAATCTTCATCATGGGCCTGATGCTGACGCTGGCGATGCCATATCTCGGCGGATTTCGTCAGGCCGCATTGCGCAGCCAGGCGCGCCGGCTGGCGGGCCGCGCAACTTACATGTTCGATGAGGCCACCGGCCACAAACTCGTACTGCGGCTCATCTTCGATATTGACAACAATGGCTACGCGGCTGCGCAGCTCGATCCCTATGCCGTCCAGCCCGTGTTCGCGCCGGACAACAGCGTCTCGGGACGCCCGGTAATGATGCCGGCGGCGATTCGGATTCGCGACGTAACCATCGAAGGAATCGGCACCGTCAATCGCGGCACGGTCGCGACCAACTTCTATCCCGAGGGCTACGTCGATGCGACCGTGGTGCATCTCGAAGACGTTTCGGGCGACGTGATGACGCTCGAATTTTCTCCACTGACGGGTCAGGTCGCGATCATCAGCGGCGACGTGATGCCGTCCGGGATGGCGCGGTGAGTCTTCTTCGCCGGCACGCGCGCGCGTTTACTCTGCTCGAGGTGATGGTCGCGATTGCGATCCTCGGCATCGCGCTGCTCGGCCTGCTGGGACTGCATCATCAGAGTATCCAATCCGTCATTCGCGCTCAGCAGACGACGCGAGCCTCGATGCTTGCGCAGGCCGTGATGACAGAGGCCGAGCTCGAGCGATTTCCTGATCTCGGCTTCACCAGCGGCAATTTCGAAGCGTCGTTCCCCGGCGAGTTCCGCGACTTCCGATGGGAACGGCTGGTCGAGGCCTCGGGCATGTTTCCCGATGTTCGCAAGGTCATGGTTGCGATCCACTACGGCCCCAGCCTTTCGCAAACCTTCTCGCTCGTCGAGTTCCTGCATTCGCCGGTTCCGCCCGATACAAGTCAGCCACAGGCGGCGGGGCCATGATTAAGCAGCGTCTCGGGACGCATCAGGCGCCGCGCGGTTTCACCCTCATCGAGATGATGCTCGCGATTGGCGTGCTGGCGCTGATCCTTGCCATGCTGGCCAGCTCGTTCAGCACCATCGCGCATAGCAAAGTGCACGCTGAAGGACGGCTCCTGGTCGATCGCGAAGGCCGCGCCCTGCTGTGGCAACTGACCAAGGAAGTGAGCAATGCCGTGCAGACTCCGTACGCGCAAAGCAACGTTGCGCTGTTCGGCAACGGACACATGGGGAATGGCCTGCCGATCGATACCATCACGATGTCCACGTACAGCGGGGGGCATCGCCGCGCGATTACCGGGATGACGCCCGAGACTATCGTCACCTACAATTTGGCTCCTAATCCCGACCAGCAGGGCTGGTACCTGCTGCAACGTTCGCAGCAGAGCGGATTGCTGACTTCCACGGTCGCGACGCAATCCATGGTGCTCGCGGACAATGTGCTCTCGCTTCATATCCGTTATTTCGACGGCGTGCGCTGGGGCGAAAGCTGGAATTCGTCGAGTCTGCCGCGTGAACAGCAGTTGCCAGTCGCGGTGGCGATCCAGATTCAGATGGCCGCGCCGGGCGGCCGCGTGATGGACTTCGCGACGCAAGTCACCGTACCGATGGCGATGGAGCAATGGTGACGATGCTGCGAAGGAACGAGCGCGGCGTGGCGATCCTGGCGGTGCTGCTGGGAGTCGCCCTGATGACGTTAATCGTCGTGGATTTCGCGATGACGTCGGGACTCGGATTCGTGTCGGCGGCGAATCAGGCCAACGAGCTGCGCGCCGGTTATCTGGCGCGGTCGGGAATCAATATCGGTCTCGCGCTGCTGGCAGCGGACGCGCGCACCAAGCAGCAGCAACCGACAGGAACAACAGGAACGACATCTGTGTGCGAGAGCTTGAACGACGCATGGGCGGTGCCGTTTCCGCCGATGGCGCTCGAGGGCGGCAATGTCTCGTTGTCGATCGTGGACGAAACCCGCAAGCTCGCAATCAATTCGATGGTCAATCAATCCGGCGCTCCCAACGACGCTGCGATTGCAAAAGTACAGCGGCTGTTCACGATCCTTGACGTGAATGCTGACCTGATTCCGGGTATCATCGAGTGGATTTCGCCGGGTGGCGCCAATGCGCCTGGCGGGGGCAGCGCGGAGTTCTACCTGGGGCTGAAACCGCCATATCAGCCGCGCTACGGCCCGATGCCGACGATTGGCGACTTGCAGATGGTCCAGGGATTCAACGAGGCAATCTTCAATCGGGTGAGCCCGTTCCTGACCGTGATGCCCGAGCCGTTGGTGAACGTCAACACTGCGTCGCCGCAAGTGCTGGCCTCGCTGGAGCCGGAATTGATGGAGGATCAGAAAATCGTGCAGGAGATTATCGAGGCCCGCACGATTCGGCCGTTCACCCAAACTACCGACATCATGAACCTTCCGGATGTCGGCCCGGTAGGAGAGCGCCTTTCGCAGGACGTAGTCGAGCGCAGCCAATTTTTTACGATTAACGGGATGGGAACCTATGCAGGCGCCCGCAAAATCATTACCGCAACCTTCCATCGCGAGGCCAACGGCATCGGCACGCTGGCTGCGTGGCATGAAGACTAGGGTCCAGGGCGCTTAATGACTCAACGAATACTTGCGCTGGAGTTCGTGGGCGACCGGGTGCGCGCGGCGCTCGCCGAGCGCTCGTGGAATTCGTTCAGTCTCGCCGGCGTGTACGATAAGGTTCGCGCCGATGACGAGGCCGACCTCAGCGGCGCGCTGTCGCGTCTGGTCGCCGAGGCCGGCCAGCCCGACATCGTGATATCTGCCCTGCCTGCCGATAGCGTCGCCAAACGCCTGCTCGAACTGCCGTTCAAGGATGCGCGCCGGTTGCATCAGGTGGTTCCCTTCGCGCTGGAAGAGCACCTGCCCTTCCCGGTCGACAATGGCACGGTCGCATTTACCCGCGTCGGGCGCGAGGGTGACCATACCCTCGTCATGGCCGCGATGGTGCGCAAGACCGATCTGCAGCATCATCTCGATTTGCTGCAAAAGGCGGGACTCGATCCCAAGACCGTCACCCTGGCGCCGCTCGCGCTGGCCGCGATGTTCACGCGGGCACACAACGGCGCCAAGCCGATGGCGCGCCTGGTCGTCGAAGGTGACGAGTCATCCACCTCGGTCGTGCTGGTCGATCTGGGGGGAACGCCGCGCGCGCTGCGTTCGATGCAGGGCGGCCTGATGATGTCCGACGGATCGGCGGTCTCGCAGGATGCAGCCGCGCCGATTCTCAACTCGGTGCGCCAGACCTTGCTCGCGCATGGCGAGGAAATGGATCAGACCGAGGTGATCGTCGCGGGCGCGGCGGCGGCGTATCCGAAAGTGCGTGGACTGCTCTCCGATTCGCTCGCCATGTCGGTCCGTGACGGCGGCGCGTTCGATTACACCGGGATCTTCGAAGGCTCGGTGCCGAATACCGGCAAGTATTCATCATGCGTCGCGATGCTGCTCGGCGAGTTGCCCAGCAAGCCGCTCGATTTGATCAATTTCCGCCAGGGCGAATTCCTTTTCCGCGGCCGCGTCCGCGGCGATCTCAGCCCCTTCTATACCTCGGGAATCCTCGCCGCCGCGCTGCTCGGCGTGATCATTTTCCATTTCGCCCTGGGCGTGTCCGCCAATCTTCACCGGCTCAGCCAGGTCAACGCAGAAATCGCCGCGGTCGCCGGACCGGTCCTCGGCGAAACCGATCCCGCCAACGCCAAGGCGGATTTGAAGACCGGAATCGCGAAGATGAATCATCGGCTGGCCCTGATCGGCGGCAACATGACTCATTCGCCGCTCGACACGCTGATGGCGGTGTCGCGAGCCCTGCCGCCCCGATTTCCGGTCGAGATGGCCGACGTTCAGATCGATTCCAACGGCTTGCGCGTGACTGGCCAGGCCGATTCGTTCGCCACCGTCGACCAGGCCGAGAGAGCGCTCGACAAGAGCGGCTACTTCGGCTCGATCGAAGTCGCTCATGCCAAGGCCGGGTCGGATCCGAGCAAGGTGGATTTCAGGATGGACGCAAGTTTCAAAGACGCAACGCCGGCGCCGGAATCGATCGAGACGGACAGCTGCGGGTTATTCGATGCTTAGAGATTGGATCGACAATTTGCGCGCGCGAGTGGCGGATTTGATCCAGCCCTACCTCGAGCAAGCCGCTGCGCGCGTCGACCCGCTGATCGCGCAGGCGCGCGGCCGCTACCAGAAACTCGAAACGCGCGAACGCATCCTGGTGCAAATCGCCGGTGGCCTGGTCGGAATTTTTCTCATCTACAACCTGATCTACCTGCCAATCGTCGATCTGAGCTCGGGGCTGCAGGACAAGATTGTCCAGCGACAACAGGATCTCGCCGAAGTCCGCCGGCTCGCCGGCACTTATGCGCAGCTCAAGGCGGACCTCGCCTCTGCCGAGCGTCGCACGGTTCCGCTGGGCAAGGATTTCTCGCTGTTTTCCGTCGTCGAAGCGGCGATGACCAAGAGCGTCGGACGCGAAAAGATCGGATCGATCACGCCCGGCTCCGATCGCAAGCTTGCCGACGGCTTCACCGAGTACAGCGTGCAGTTGAAGCTCGCCAACGTGACTCTCGCGCAGTTGGTCGATGCGCTCTACGGGATCAATTCGCTGTCGATGCCGATTGGCGTGTCGAACATTCGCATCCAGCGCCGCACCCAGGACACTCATTCCTACGACGTTGACCTGACCTGTGTTGCGCTCGCCAAGAATGCCTGATGCGTCCCGGAATTTGTCCGCGCAATACCGGCGAACCCGTCTCGTTCGAGTCGGCTACGTGGCCGTCGGGCTCGTGCTCTTCGCCGCGTACCTGATTTCCACCTTCCCCTATTCAGCAACTCTCTCGAAGGCCCTCGCGCCGATGGGCCTCGAGGTTTCAAGCCGGAGTCAGAGCGCCAGCTTTCCCTTCGGCGCCCGACTGGCCGGCGTCCGCCTGAGCTCGACCGGTTCGGCGTCGGCGGGTCCGCTGATCGAGAGCCCGGTCGTCACGATCGCGCCGTCGTTTCTCTCGCTGCTGACGCTGCATCCTGGCGTTCGAGTGAAAGCCGCGCTTTACGACGGCGTGGTGAAAGTCACGCTGCGCCCCAGCCGCGGCGGCACCGCTATCAGCTACGACCTCGATTCTGTGGATATCGGCCGTCAGCGCTTGTTCGCGATTCCCGGCGTGGCGGCTTCAGGCACGCTTTCCGGAAGCGGCAATTTGTGGCTGCCGGCGGGTGACGTCGCGGACACCGGCGAAGGCGAGTTGAGCGCCGCGGGACTGACACTCATGTCGGCAATCGCGCCGGCACCGATCCGTCTTGGCGACGGGCATTCAGAGTTCAAATTGGACCACGGCAGGTTAACGATAGAGGAATTGAAGACCAGCGGCGGCGACTTGGCGCTGACCGCCGAGGGAACCATCCAGCTCGCGCCCGACCCGGGTCAAAGCGAACTCGCGATCGAATTCACTCTCTCGCCGGCTCCTGCCGCCGCCTCGAATTTGGCGGTACTGCTCGCGCTATTGCCACATCGCCCCGGCCCACAGCCCTATCGATATCGATTGACCGGCACGCTCAACGCCCCGCGAATCAGTTGACGGACTGACACAGTGACACAGCCGCTCACGCCGGCGCGGACTTGAAAAATTCCAGCACCGCCGCTTTATAATTTTTGTCGGCGGGAGCGCTCAAATGATCGCGTCCTTCGAGCATCACAAGTTTGCTGCCCGCAATTGAGTCGCGCAGCAGCGTGGGATTACCGACCAGCACGTCCTTGGTCCCGATTACGATCATGACCGGCACGCGGATTTTTTTCGCCGCTATATGCTCGGCCGTAAAATCGTCGCGCGCCGCGCCCATGCACGCAGCCAACGCCTTCAAGTCGTTGCCGGTGCTCTCGGCGAATTGGCGAAACTCCTTTGCCCGCTGATCCGTGACTCCTGAAATACTTTCGGCGAGCAGCGCATCGACTATCGGTTTGCGGCTGAAAGATGGCGCCGTCGCCGACACCGCCCCGATTCCGCCGAGCACGGCCGCGCGCAAACGCCCCGGATGCGACATCAGCAGGCCGGTCACGATTCGCCCGCCCATCGAATAGCCCATCATGAGAGTGCGCTTGATTCCCAGATGGTCCATCAGCCGGATCACGTCCTCGCCCATGGTCTCGCCGCCGTACGCCGCCGAATCATGCGGCTTGCCGCTTTTGCCGTGGCCGCGGCAATCCAGCGCGACGACACGGTAATGCGGTGCAAGCGTGGTGAACCACTCCGTCGCGCCCCAGTTATGCTCCGCGCGCGACGCGAAGCCGTGCACCAGCACGACCGGCTCGCCGCGGCCGTGTTCCTCGAAATAAATCTGCACGCCATTGGAGTCGAAGTAAGCCATCGCTCAACCCTCCTGGTTGGACTGCGCGTTGTGGGTGAAGGCCAAAACCAATCCCGGAAAAAAAGAAGCTTGCCTTGCAGGTATATAATCGAATAGCCGCGCAATCTGTGCAAATCAAAAAAAGACCAAAAACTCGGACTCGCACGCCGGGCGCGATGCGCGCTGGCTACTTTCCCTTGTAGTTTGGCTTTCGCTTCTCCATGAATGAGCGCGGGCCTTCCTTCGCGTCCTCGGACTTCATCACTTCGCGTGCAATTTCGTTCTCGATTTTGAAGGCCTCCTCGTAGGGACGGCCTGAGCATCGCCGCACCGCCTCTTTGATCTTCCGCACCGCCAACGGCCCGTTCTGCGCGATTGTCGCCGCCAGTTCCTCCGCCTTCGCGATAAGTTTTTCCTGCGGCACGACGTAGTTGACCAGGCCCAGGCGCCACGCCTCCTGCGCATCGATCCGGTTGCCGGTCAGCAGAATCTCCATTGCCTTGCAGTATGGAATCTGGCGTTGCAGCCGAGCCAGCGAGCCGGCGGCCGGGACGATTGCCCATTTCACCTCCTGCAGCCCGAAGCTCGCGTTATCCGACGCGACTCGAAGGTCGGTTGCCTGGATGAATTCCATTCCGCCCGCGATGCAAAACCCGTTGACCGCGGAAATTACCGGTTTGTCCATGTCGTAGCCGCGCAGCAACGCGATGTCGCCGAGCTTGCGCTCCGCGAGCAACTTGCTGTCCCACTCGTCATCCGGCTTTCGCGCGCCGGTGAACAGCGGAATCAAGCGGCCCAGATCGGCGCCAGCCGAAAACGCGACCTTGCCCGCGCCGGTCACGATCGTCGCCCGAATTGCGCCGTCGCTGTCGATCTCCTTCCACGCCGCAGCAAGGCTGACGAGCATTTCTGGATTCAGCGAATTGTGGACCTCGGGCCGGTTGAGTGTGAGATAGGCGATGTGATTGCGTTTTTCAAAGATTAATGCCGGCATGATGCGCTCCTTTTCCGTGCTGTGTGATGAAAAAAATCAAGCCAACGCGCAGGGCTCCGCGAAGTTACCATCAAACAAAACGGTCATCGAGGGCCGCGCCCGCGCCTTTACCCGCCGCTGCGCGGGCCGTTATGATCCGGCGAGACCCGCAACAAAATAAACCTTACGCCCATGGAGGAGTCATGAGATTACTCGCCGCTTCGATCATAACGCCTCTGTTTTTTTCCATCCTCGCGCCCGCCTTCGCCGTCGAAGCGCCGCGTATCATCCCGCGGATGCAGGAAGTTCAAAAGCCGGTCGATGAAGTTTTCGCCACGGTCAGAAAATACTTCACAGACCCCCAGCTCAGCCGTTTCCAGCTAGTCAACGCGGATAACGCAACCCACACCCTCGTCGCCAGGCAGTCCGGCATCGACGACGAATCGTGGGGCAAGTGGGCATTTTGCCAGGCTGGCCCGGTTCAGATGATCTACAGGTTGCAAGACGGCACGGTAACCGTGACCGTCAAGCTCGAAAAAGCCACCCGGCATTCCACCTTCGTAACCGTGTCGGCGGACTTCCAGGGCACTTACGGGCTCGGCACCAATCAAAACAAAATGGCTTGCGCATCGAAATTCGCTCTCGAGGACAACCTACTGGGCGTCGCTGGCGCCGCCCCCGGCAAGTGATTCGGCGCGATCTGTTTGAACGCTGAATCGACAATCGCCGTAGGCGTGGGCGACATCGGTGCCGCCGCAGATATCCTCGACCGTAACCGAATCGAAACCGCGCCGTAGGAACAGGTTCATCGAAGCGTTGTAAATATCGGCGCGAGTGCGCCCTTTCTTGCGCTCGCGGCGCGAAACCGGCGCCGCCGGGTTCGCCTTTTGCCGGCCCCGCTCGCCCTGTTAAACTCGACGCAGAGACGCGCACCGCTGGATTCCTTGCCGAAAAACGAGAACAAGACCGAAGACGGGGCTGAAAAGCCGCGCGTCGCCGTCGACTTCGACCTGCTGCGCACCTACGCCGCGCAAAATTTCCGCGACTTGGGTGGCCATCCCGCCGCCAATCGCCGCCGCGTCCGCGCCGGCCGGATATTCCGCTCATCGCATCTCGCCGAAGTTCCACCTGAAAGTCCCATCAGCCAGCTCAAACTGCGCACCCTCGTCACTCTCCAGAGCCGCGCCGAAGTGAAACACCTGGGCGTGCCCGAGCCCGCCTCGCGCCGCGGCGTGCGATGGGAACACATCCCGATCGGCGACGAATGGTTCAACGACCAGGGCTACACGGGAATTGCCATTCAACCCGGCCGCGAGCATCTGGCGCTCGTGATGCACTTTCGCCGCGACTGGTGCCGCTTCTTCAAACTGCTCGCCGAGCGCGACGTTTACCCCCTGCTCTTCCATTGTTCCGCCGGCCGCGACCGCACCGGCGTCGGCGCCGCGATGCTGCTGTCGATGCTCGGGGTCGATCGCGATCGAATCGTCGCCGACTTTCTCGAAAGCAACCTGGTCTTCACCCAGATTTTGCTCACAGCCGGGCAACTCGATCCGGTCTTCGAACTCATCGACGACAACGGCGGCATCGAAGGTTTCATGCGCGAGGTAATCGGCCTCGAGCCCCGCGAACTCGCCATCATTCAGGAAGATCTGCTGGAAGATTGACCGCGCCGGTTCCGGCAAGCAGTCCGGATGAGCGATCAAGCGGGCAGGTAGCCGTCGCGCAGCAGCGACTTGGCGATGATCATCCGCTGCACTTCACTGGTGCCCTCGCCGATTTCCGCGAGCTTGGCGTCGCGCATGTAGCGCTCGACCGGGAAATCGGTGACGTAGCCGTAGCCGCCGTGGATCTGCACCGCTTTGATCGTCGACCACATCGCGGTTTCCGACGCGAACAGCTTCGCCATCGCGGCCTCGCGCGCGAACGGCTTGCCAGCGTCCTTGAGCGCGGCGGCGCGGCAGATGAGCACCCACGAGGCGTCGATTCTGGTCGCCATATCGGCGAACATCCACTGGATCGCCTGGAACTCGGCAATTTTCTTGCCGAACTGTCGGCGTTCGAGCGCGTATGCGCGGGCTTCCTCGAATCCGCCGCGCGCGATTCCCGCCGCAAATCCGGCGATTCCGATTCGGCCCGCTTCGAGCACCTTGAGCGTCTGTCTGTAGCCGGCGCCGAGTTCGCCGACGAGGTTGCGCGCCGGCACGGTCACGTTTTCGAAGATAACCTCGGCGGTATCGGACGCGCGCAGTCCCAGCTTTTCGATTTTCTTCCCGTTCGAGAGTCCCGCCGTGCCGCGATCGACGATGAATGCCGACACGCCGTCGCGTCCGCGTGAATTGTCGGTTATCGCCATCACTACGTACACGTCGGCGACGGTGCCGTTGGTGATGAACATCTTGGAGCCGGTGATCGAATAGTTGTCGCCGACCCGCGTGGCCTTCGTGCGCATCGCGGCCGCGTCCGAACCGGAGCTCGGCTCGGTCAGGCACCACGCGCCGATCTTCTTCGCCGCAAGCATGGCGGGAACGTAGTGATCGCGCTGCTCGTCGGATGCGAACACCGCGATATGCCCGGTCGAGAGCGACATATGCGCGGCGCACGTGAGCCCGATCGATGCGTCGTAGCGCGAGAGCCCCTCGACGACGAGTACCTGAGAGAGGGTGTCCGCGCCGCCGCCGCCGAGTTTTTCCGGAAATGCGACGCCGAGAAAGCCGAACTGGCCGAGCTGCTCGACGATGTGCGCGCGGGAACGTCTGCTCCTTGTCCCACCTGGCCGAATGCGGCTTGATTTCGCGCTCGGCGAAGCTCGCGTCAGCGTTTCGCGGATGCGCTGCTGCTCTTCGGTAAGATCGAAGTTCATTGTCAAGTTAACGTCGCGAGGCGCGCGACATTCTCGCGCACCCATTTGACGATGTCTTCGGTCGATGCGCCGGGGGTGAAGATTTGGCGAACGCCCATCTGCTTTAGCTTGACGGCGTCGTCGTCAGGAATGATCCCGCCGCCGAAAACCGCGATCTCGCCGGCGCCGCGCTCCTTCAGCAGCCGCATCACCTCGGGGAACAGCGTCATATGCGCGCCCGAAAGTATGCTGAGCCCGACCGCGTCGGCGTCTTCCTGCACCGCGGCCTCCGCGATCATTTCGGGCGTCTGATGCAGCCCGGTGTAAATGACCTCGAAGCCGCCGTCGCGCAGCGCGCGTGCGATAATCTTCGCGCCGCGATCGTGGCCGTCGAGTCCGGGCTTTGCGACCAGAATTCTGAGTCTCTTGTCCGCCATCGCCTAAATCCAACCTGGGTCTTTGTACACGCCGAACTCGGCGCGAAAGATATCGCAGATCTCGCCGACGGTCGCATCGCGGCGCACCGCCTCGCAAATCGGTTCCATCAGGTTCTCGCCGGAGCGGCACGCCTCGGCGACGCGGGCAAGCGCCTCGCTTGACGGCAACGGAGTTGCGTTCGCGCTTGACCTTGCGCACGCGCTGAATCTGCCGCTCCTCGATCGCGGCATCGATCTTGAGGGTCGCGATCGGAATTTCCTCGGGAACCGAATACTTGTTGACGCCGACCACGGTCTTGATTCCCTGTTTCGAGCTGGCGCTGAAAGTGGAATGCGGCCTCGGCGATCTCGCGCTGCGGATAGCCCGTCTCGATCGCCTTGACCATCCCGCCCATCTCGTCGATGCGCCGGATGTAGTCGATCGCCTCGCGTTCCATCCGATCCGTCAGCGCCTCGACCGCGTAGCTGCCGCCGAGCGGATCGATCGTATTGGTGACGCCGGTCTCCTCGGCGATGATCTGCTGCGTGCGCAGCGCGACCATCACCGCCTGCTCGGTCGGCAGCGCCAGCGTCTCGTCCATCGAGTTGGTGTGCAGCGACTGCACTCCGCCGAGCACTCCCGCCAGCGCCTGGATCGCCACGCGCACGACGTTATTGATCGGCTGCTGCGCGGTCAGCGACGCGCCCGCGGTCTGCGCATGCGTGCGCAGCATCATCGATCTCGGCTTCTTGGCGCCGAAGCGCTCCTTCATGATCCGCGCCCACATCCGGCGCGCCGCGCGGAGCTTGGCGACCTCTTCGAGAAAGTCGTTGTGCAGATTCCAGAAGAACGACAGCCGCGGCGCGAACTCGTCGACGCTCGAGCCCGCGCTTGACCGCCTCCTCGACGTAGCAGATGCCGTCGGCGATCGTGAAGGCCAGTTCCTGCACCGCGGTCGAGCCGGCCTCGCGGATGTGGTAGCCGGAGATCGACACCGGATGCCAGCGCGGCACCTTTGCGCGCGCAGAACTCGATCATGTCGGTGACGATTCGCACCGCGGGGCGCGGCGGGCAAATCCATTCCTTCTGCGCGATGAACTCCTTGAGCATGTCGTTCTGAATCGTGCCGCCGACGCTTGCTCCCACGGGATGCCGTGGCGCTCCGCCACCACCAGGTACATCGCGAGCAGGATCGACGCCGAGCAGTTGATCGTCATCGAGGTGGTGACTCGGTCGAGCGGGATTCGATCGAACAAGCCGCCATGTCGTGAACCGTCGAGACCGAGACACCCTCGCGTCCGACTTCGCCGAGCGCCCGCTCGTGGTCGGCGTCGTAGCCCATCAGCGTCGGCATGTCGAACGCGGTGGAAAGCCCGTCCTGGCCCTGGCCGAGCAGGAAGTGGAAGCGCTCGTTGGTGTCCTCGGCGAGGCCGAAGCCGGCGAACTGGCGCATCGTCCACAGCCGCCCGCGATACATCGAGCCGTACACGCCGCGCGTGTAGGGAAACTCGCCGGGGTTGCCCAGCGCGTCGTCGTAACGAGCCGGTTACGTCGTCGGGCGTGTAGAGCGGGTCGAGTACCATGTCGGACACGGTCGAGAAACGGACTGGGCGCTCGCTTGCCTGCTTGTAGGTCGTCTTCGAGCCACTTCTTTTTGTTGCCCACTGTGCGACCCTCACCGGTTTTCGAGCACGCTGCTCGCGATCACCAGGCGCTGAATCTCCGACGTTCCTTCGTAAATCTCGGTGATCTTGGCGTCGCGGAAAAAGCGCTCGACCTTGAACTCCCTGGTGTAGCCGTAGCCGCCATGAATCTGCACCGCCTCGGTCGCGGATTTCATCGCGGTTTCAGCGGCGAACAGCTTCGCCATCGCGGATTCCCTGGTGCATGACTCGCCGCGATCCTTCAGCGTGGCTGCGCGATGCGTCAGCAGACGGGCCGCGTCGATCTCGACCGCCATGTCGGCAAGCTTCCACTGAATCGCCTGGTACTGCGCGATCGGCTTGCCGAACGTCTGGCGTTCCTGCGCATATTTCAACGACGCCTCGAGTGACGCGCGCGCGATTCCGAGCGCTTGCGACGCGATCCCGATCCGGCCCCCGTCGAGCGTCTTCATGGCGACCTTGAACCCATCCCCTTCCTCGAGCAGCAGATTCTCGCGCGACACGCGCATATCCGAAAAGCTCAACTGCGCGGATTGCGCGCCGTGAATTCCCATTTTGTCTTCCACCCGCGTGACCGCCCATCCGGGAGTATCGGTCTCGACGGCAAACGCGCTGATCCCATGATGCCCCTTGGCGGGCTCGGTCATCGCAAACACGATTGCGACCTTCGATTGCGGCGCATTGGTGATGAAATTCTTGGTCCCGTTGATCACGTACGAGTCGCCGTCGAGCACCGCGCGCGTCTTCTGGCCGGCCGCGTCGGAGCCGGCCTGCGGTTCGGTCAGCGCGAAGCATCCGAGCCAGCTGCCGGTCGCCATCTTCGGCAGAAAATGATCTTTTTGCCCGGCGGTGCCAAGTCCAAGAATCGGCCACGACGCGAGCGAACAGTGCGCCGACATTATTACCGCGGTCGAAGCGCATTCGACCGCGAGTTCCTCGAGCACCAGCGAATAGGACACGTGGTCGAGGCCCGCGCCGCCATATTGTTCGGGAAGGAATATGCCAAGCATCCCGAGCCTGGAAAGTTCTTCGATCGCTTCGGCAGGATATCGATGCGAGCGGTCGGCCTCGACGCCGATCGGTCCGAGCTTCTCGCGTGCGAAGCGGCGCGCAACGTCGCGGGCGCCCCGTTGCGCTTCAGTGAGTTCGAGATCCATGCCGATCCATATGTAGCTTAGAGCGATGGTGGGGTCGATAGAAACGCGCGCCGGTTTTAGGCCATGCTCTGAACGATTGTTCGGACTGACCGCTCTGACGACCCGGCGCTCACCAATGCCGGGCCGCGGCCGGCGCCGGGGGAAGGATGCGGATTGAACCGCCGCCGCGCGCCCGGAAAGTTCGCACCGTCATCCGTTCCGTTGTGGCATCAACCATCACGGCGCCGTCGAGGTCGGTGCGCAACGCGATGACGCCCGCTTTTACGTAACGTTCGACAACCGCGGCCGACGGAAAATGAAAACGATTCAAATATCCGTCCGAGATGACCGCAGCCTCCGGATGCACGGCCTCAATGAATGCCGCGGTCGAGGAACTCGCGCTGCCATGATGCGGCACCTTCAGCATCGTCGCCTGAAGATCGCCGCGGTTCTCGATCATGGCGTGCTCGCCGGCCGACTCGATATCGCCGGTGAACAGCAATGACGCGCTGCCGAAACTGAATCGCAACACCATCGAGCTGTTGTTCTGCGTCCTCGCGGCGCCGGTGCTGCCGTTGAGCGACGAAATCGTAACGCCGCCGATCGCCGCGACCGGCGCCGTCTCGCGCACCTGCACCATCGGAATTTTGGCGCGCTCGAGGTCGTCCATCAGGCGTGCGTAACTCAAGTCGAGGCTCGCGACTCCCGTGGTCCAGAACGCGCGCGGCGCGAAGTTCATGGCGATAAAATCCAGACCGCCGAAATGGTCGAGGTCGGGATGACTCAGCGCAAGGTAATCGACGCGCATGATTTTTTGTGACCATAAGTATGCCGCGACGATTCGCTCACCCGTGTCGAAGCCGCCGTAGGAGCCGCCGCCATCGATCACCATCACGCGCGAGCCGGGAAAGCGCACCACCGCGCCGTCGCCCTCCCCCACCGACAGGAACGTCACGCGCAGATCGGGATTGAAGAAGCGGTCGTACGTCCAGTATCCCGCGTCAACTATCAGGACAACGGCCAACGCAATGGCGCATCGCGCACGCCATCCGAATCCGGGCTTGGGCGCAGGGTCGTTCGCAACGTCATCGCGAGTCCCATCGTCGCGCGTTCGCTTTGCGGTTATCGATTCGGCAAGCGGAGCGAGCAACCAAATCATCAGCAACCCATAAACCACTGCGAGTTCGAGAATTGTCGGCGTGAAAATGCGGAACCACGCCAACGGCCAATCGACGAACCAGGCGGCCAGCCAGTTGCCGGCCGCAAGCGCGTTCGCGCCGAATAGCAGTATCGGGCGCGCGGCCGGCTCCGAAAAGAAACTCAATGCGGCTGCAACCAGTCCGCTGATCGTGGCGCCGAACGCCATGATCGGCACCACCACGGCGTTTGCGACCACGCCGACAACCGCAAACTGGTTGAAGTGGTACGCGGTGAGAGGAGCCGTCCCGACCATCGCCCAGAACGACACCGCGAGATAGCCCGCAGGTGCTTCCAGAAATCGCCATCGTGGCGGCGAGGGTTCGCCGCGAAGCATCCCGATGCGTTTGCGGCGCGCGAACCAGGCGGCAAAGCGGCGCATCCCGAGCAGGATCGCAATCACCGACGCAAACGAGAGCTGAAACCCGCTGTCGGCGGTCGAACCGGGAAGCGCGACGCAAATCACTATTGCAGCCAGCGCCAGCGACGCGATCGCCTCGCGAGAACGGTCGATCGCCACGGCCAGCATATACGCCAGCACCATCACCAACGCGCGGATCGTGGACACGTGATGCCCCGCGATCGACGCGTACCCGCACACCGCCAGCATCGCGGCGATCGCGGCAACCTTGTTCGCGTAGCCGCGGTTTGCCAGCCCTGGGAACAGCATCATCGCCAGCCGCGCCACGGCGAACATCGCGGCCGCCACGATGCTCAAGTGCAGTCCCGAGATAACCAGCAAATGGGCCATCCCGGTGCGCGCGAATGTATTCCGAAGCGGCTCGCCGATTTCGCCGCGATCGCCGATCACGAGCGCACGCATCTCGGCGTTTTCAGGATAAGCAAGGTTTCGATCGAAGAACTCGCCGATGTGAGTTCTTATCGATTCAATCCGGCTTCCCGGAAAGCTCGAACGATGCCCGATGATTTGAAATCGCGGCGAACCGAGCGATCCTTTCGGCGCAGTCATCGTCGCGTCTATGCCATCGCGCGCCATCTGTCCCGCGTAGTCGAATTCGCCGGGATTCCCGTAGTTGCGGGGAAAATGAATTCGCGCGCTCAGCCTGATTTCGTCGCCCAGCTTGAAACCCCCGCCACCGAGTACCGCGATTCGGACATTGCCGCTGGACGGCAGCATGGCGCCGCCACGCTCGGCGGCTCGCTCGACCGTAACGTACAGCCGACCGCCATAAGCTTCGCGCTCGATCTCGCGATACAGATGTCCTTCGATCGTAACGCGCGAGCCGTCCACCATCGCGATGATGCCATGTGACTCGCGCGGCGGATCGAGTACGTTCGAAGCGCCGATTGTAGCGGCCAGTGCAAGAGCAAGGTATGCCGCCGCAAGACCGAGCGTCCGTCGAGCGGCGAGAAACGCGCCGAGCGCTAATGCGGCAAGCGCCAGCGACAGTGGAACCGCGATGCGAAGATTGCCAACCGCATCTCCCGCGACTACGCAGATCGCGACCGCGTAGATAGGCGCAATCCGTTCAAGCAGGCCGACCGCCGGGATCGGGGGTAAAATCTCGCGGGACCTGATCGAGTCCAGTCCGACAGGTCGCAATGCGGCGTGTTTTCCGGCAAGTGCTCCCGCAGCGATAAGTACGCACTCCTTTGCGCATCAGCGGCGGCGCAAGCTCGATGTTGACTCGAAGATTATGCGCCGACACAAGCAAGTAGCGCGACCACCGATGTGTGCTCTTGGGAACTTTCGCGTCAATCGTGGGCGGGCGTGTCATTGACTCGAGCGCCGGCGTCATTCGGGGCAACCGCGGATGAAGCGAGCGGAAGAGCCGGTTGATCCGCCGAGTCCGCGGATTCTTCGACATCGAGCAGCGCCGCCATTTCGTCGAGATGCCGGCGAATCTCGGCGGCAAGTTCGCGATTGAGTCCCTTGACCGCCGCAATCTCGTCGGTCGTCGCTTCGCGAATCCGTCTGAGACTCCCGAAATGACGGAGCATCGCACGCCGCCGGACCGGGCCGACGCCGTCGATATCGTCGAGGACCGAGCGCAGCCGTGCGCGGCGCCTTAGTTCGCGGTTGTAGGTGATCGCGAATCGATGCGCCTCGTCGCGAATCCTCACGAGCAGGAACAGCGCGGTCGAATTTTTCGGCAGCACGATCGGATCCTTGCGCCTGGGAACGAAAACGCGCTCCTCGGATTTGGTCACTTCTTTTTCGCGCCGGTCGTTCAGAACATGCTGCTTGGCCAGCGACACGCAATCGATCTGATCGGTCAGCTTGAACTCGCGGATCACTTCGAGCGCGACGTTCAGTTGTCCCTTGCCGCCGTCGATGACCCACAAATCCGGGTACTCGTTTTCGCGCACCGCGCGTTCGAGCCGGCGCTTCAAGACTTCGTACATGCTGGCGAAGTCATCCTGGCCTTGGAAACTGCGAATCCGGTACCGGCGGTAGAGCTTCTTTTGCGGCTCGCCTTCGTCGAAAGTCACCTGCGACCCGACCACCATCGACCCCTGCAGATTCGAGATGTCGTAGCATTCCATCCGCTTGGGGGTGTTGCGGAGATCGAGCTTGGCGCGCAGATCCTCGAGCATCTGCTCGCGGGTCTTTTCGTTGTCGCGCCGCGAGGCAAAGCTTTGGCGCGCGTTGTCCATCGCCATTTCGAGCAGACGGAGCTTCTCGCCCCGCTGCGGCTGAAACACTTCGCATTTCTTGCCGCGCCGCTCTGAGAGCAGCTCTGCGCGAACGGCGGCGTCCTCCAGCTCGACCGGCACGATCACTTCGTCGGGGATATTGCGCGCGCCCGAGTAATACTGGGTCAGCAGATCGGAAAGAATTTCGTGAACCGGAAATTCCAGGTCCTGAAAGCTCCAGCCCTGCGTGCTGGTCAGCTTTCCGCCGCGGACGATTAGCACGATCGCCTCGATGAAGCCGCCTTCGCGGTAGATTCCGAACACGTCCTGGTCGATCCCCCAGTGATGCAGGACGGTTTGCCGCTCGACGGTTTTTTCGATCGCGCGCACGCGATCGCGGATCCGCGCGGCCTGCTCGAACTCGAGGCGCGACGCGTGATCCCTCATCAGATCACGCATCTCGCGGAGCAGCTCGAGATTTTTTCCTTCGAGCAGCATCTGCGCCGCGTGCAAATGGCGGCCGTACTCATCGCGATCGACCGGCAAACAGCACGGCCCAAGGCATCGCTTGATCTGATATTCGAGGCACGGCCGCGAGCGATTGCGGAACACCGCGTCGGTGCAGGTGCGCAGCGGAAAGACTTTGCGGATGACGTCGATCGTCTCGCGCAGTCCGTCGGCCGAACCGAACGGGCCGAAGTAGCGCCCGCCGTCCTTGACGATCTTGCGCGTGACCGTGATTCGCGGCCATGCGTGATTGGTGATCTTCGCGCTCAGGTACGATTTGTCGTCCTTGAGGCGGATATTGTACTTGGGCCGGTACTGTTTGATCAGGTTGTTTTCGAGAATCAGCGCCTCTTTCTCGCTCGCGGTGACTATCGTGTCGAAGTCACGCACCCGCCGCATCAGGAACCGAACCTGGAAGCGCCCGTCGCCGCCCTCGCGGAAGTATGCGCGCACGCGGGATCGCAGCGATTTGGCCTTGCCGACGTAAAGTACCTTGCCGGCGCGATCGCGAAGCAGATAGACGCCCGGCTCGGCCGAGGCAGCCTCCAACTTTTGGTCGATGGAGGCCGATTCGTCCTGGACTGCGTGCGAATCGGAGGTACTGGCCTGCTCGGTCTGCGCTGGCGCGTCTGCGGGATACTGGATCAGCGAGCCGTACTGCGGGCCGGGCGGCTCGCCGCCGGTCGATTCAGGCGGGGTTTCGCTTGCTCCGCGTTTTTCGTTTTCATCTTCCGCAGGCATCGTCGCGGCTATTATAGCCTGTCGGGCGCTCGGCATCAGGACCGCGAGTCGCGCGGGGTGCGACGCCGAATTTGCGGTTGATACTTGTTTACATGCGGAAGCCGGGCAGCCGCGCCTGCATCGCTTTGGGATACTCGACCGGCAACGCGCTCGCCTTGTCTAGCGCCGCGAGCTCTGCAGCCTCGAGCCGAAATCCGATCGCGCCCAGGTTCTGTTCGTTCTGCTCTTCGGTTCGCGCGCCGTAAATCACCGAGCTGATTCCGGGCTGCTGATTCACCCACGCCAGAGCGACCTGCGAGATGGCACGGCCGCGTTCTTTCGCGATGCGCGCGACTGCTTCAAGGGTCGAGTAGTTGCGCTGGTCGGCAAGCCGATTCCACATATCCATCCTGGCAAGCCGGCTATCCTCGGGCGGGCGCTGCCCCGAACGATACTTGCCGGTCAGAAATCCACCGCCGAGCGGACTCCACGGAATCACGCCGACGCTCTCATAGCGGCACAGCGGCAGAATCTCACGCTCGATCTCGCGCGAAATCAGGCTGTATTGGGGCTGCAGGCAGTCAAAACGCGCGAAATCGTGCTTATCGCTGACCCACAGACTCTTCATCAGTTGCCACGCCATCAAATTCGACGCTCCGATATATCTGACTTTGCCTTGACGCACGAGGTCGTCGAGTGCGCGCATCGTCTCTTCTATCGGCGTTTCGAAGTCCCACGAATGCACCTGGTAAAGATCGATGTAATCCATCTTCAGCCGCCGCAGACTGGCTTCGACCTCCGACATGATATGTCCGCGCGAGAGGCCAATTTGATTCGGCGCCACCGTCTTGCCCATGAAAGTATTCGCGTTGAAGCGAACTTTTGTCGCGACAATCAAGTCTTTTCGCCGCTCGCCGATAATTCGCCCGAGAATTTCCTCCGACGCGCCCGCCGCATAGACGTTCGCGGTGTCGAGGAAATTACCGCCAACCTCAATGAAACGGGTGAGGATTTTTCCCGCCGTAGCTTCATCCGTTTCGCGTCCAAACGTCATGCAGCCCAGGCAAAGTTCCGAAACTTTGAGTCCAGTACCACCTAATCGCCGATATTCCATGGGCCTTTTTCGAATCCTCCGCGAGCGAGTCTAGTCCGACTTTTGGCGCGTGCAAGTCGAAACTTTTCGGCTTTGAATAATCGCTGAAATGAATCGTCTCAATAATTGGGTGCAAACGGCTCTGGCACCCTCCGGTTGGATGTTCCTCCCACCAGCCGGATTCCGTCCGCTGCATAAGCGGACGGCCGCTACGAACAGGCGGGCATTGGAGAGTCCCCCCCTCTTCATTTGCCCGCCATTTTTTTATATCTCACCAATCTCCATCATCGCGAGCAGCGGGCATTGCACTCGGGCCGGCTGAGATCAACTCGTGAATTTCGTTCGAGAATCGCGCCTTAACTTGACAGCGCGCGCCGGCATCGTCATAGCTCATAACTTGATGTTGTCGCGGTGGCTCAGATGGCTGGTGGTCGCGCCGGTTGTATTGTTCGTCTTCGGAGCAATTCTGCTGAGCTGCAGCGGCGGTGGTAGCGGAGCGCCAACCGCAACCGCCGGCCCGGGCTTTGCGCTCGATGCCATCACGATCGCAAATGGTCCCCCGGCCTCGCCTACGTTCACGCCAACCTCGACCAGCAAAAAATCTCCCACACCCACGCCGTCGGCAACAATGACGCCGCGTCCCGCAGCAACCAGCACCACCGTGTCGAGCACCGGCCCGAGTGCCGTGCCGACCGGCGGGACGGTCGCATTCAATGCAGTCGGTACATTCATCAAGGGATCGAGAGTCCGGTACCAGGATATCACGGCGCAATCACTTTGGACCACCCACTACGTCCAACCCTACACCCAACCCACCCCTGTGCTATCACTTGGGGATCAGGGCGGCGTCTACACGACGGGATTTGCGGGATGCGTCTGTATCCTGGCGAGCAGTTCCGGAGTGAGCAGTCAGTACGTTGGCATCGGCGTTTACGAGGACGTGGACACCTGCCCGCTATGCCCGACTCCTATCCCTACGCCGACGCCGACACCGAAGGCTCACGGAATGCCGGCGGCTTCGGGTACGCCTGCGCTATCGGCGCGGAGTGCGGGCGTTCTGATGTGGACCTTCGATCCGGGCGCGGAGTTGCGCGGGCGAATCGCGACCGGCGCCGACGGCTCGATATTTTTCATCACGCGTGACGGCGTGCTGCACGGGCTGAATTCCGCCGGCAAGGAAACCATGCGCCGCGATGCCGACGGTCTGTCGCCGGCAGTGCTGCCCGACGGGACCGTGGTGGCGATGTCGTCCAAGTCAGAGCTTGCGGCGATCGGTCCCGACGGCGCCACGCTCTGGCATCTTGAAATCGGCGAGAGCGCGGGACCGCTCGCCGCGACGGACCGCGCAATTTACGCATCCGCGGGCGCCGACCTCGTGTCGGTCAGCAGCTCCGGCTCTCTCAATTGGCGCGTGAGCGTTGGACCGGTAAACACCGCCGCGACGACTCCTGACGGAGTGGTGGTGGGAACGTCGCGCGGCGCGGTCACGGCGCTTGCCTCAGACGGCGCCGTGGTCTGGACATTTGAGCCTGATGGCGGATTTTCGGGATCGGTCGCGTACGCCGACGATGTCGTTTACGCAGGCTCGGCCGGCGGCGGCGTGTATGCGATCGATTTGCGAACCGGCAATCCGATCTGGCACGTCAACTCCGCGCATGCGGTAACCGCGGGACCGGCGATCGCTCCGTCGGGAACAATCTTCGCCGGCGCTGACACGATCTATGGCGTCTCTTCCGACGGGCAGCTCCGATGGAAAGATCCGACGCTGAAACCAGCCGAGGCCGGACTGGTCGCGCTCGGCTACGACAGCGTGTTCGACGCGGCTACGGGAGATGTGGGCGCGGTGCTTACCGGCGACGGCAGCTACGTCTGGACGTCGCGAAGCTTCGGTAAGATCACGACGGCCGCATCGTCGGCGTCCGGGATGCTGTACGTCGGGACCTCGACCGGGCGCATCTTCGCCGTCAGATGACCTCCGGACTGTTGATCGTAGCGTCCGTGCGCTGGCGACGACCGCGATGACGCTATGAAGCCGGTCCGAAGATGATCTGATAGTTGTTGCTTTCGTTTCCCGTCACCGAGACCTTGGGAACCGGTGCGCCGCTCGCCTTCAACTGTTTGGCCGTGAACTTCGCGATCGTTTCGCTGAAGTAGCTCATAACTACCAGATTGCCGCTGCTGTCGAATGCCGCTCCCCATGGATCGTTAAAGATGGCGCTGCTTAACGTCACCTTTGGAGCGGGGCTGCCGGAGCTGGTCAATTGATCCTTCGCATACTCCACGACCGTGTCCGCGTCTTCGTTGGGGACCCAAAGGTTACCCTTGGGATCGAACGCGATCTCTCCTGGGGCGCAGAGGCTCGTGCAGTAACTGCCGTTGTTGGAAATTAGGACCGTGGGCAACTTGCTACCGCCGCTCGTCAGTTGGCTGGCGGAGAATTCGGCGATCTCAATTCCCGCACTAGCTACCCACGCATTCCCAGCTTTGTCGAACGTCACAAAGCTTGGCTCCACCAGATCGGAGGAGGTGATGACTATGTTGGGCGTTACATCTCCGCTGCCCGCAGCCAGTTGCGCTTTCGACAATTCATCAATCGAGCCGTTATCGAAGTCAACCAGCCACAGGTTACCATTATGGTCGAATTTGCAGCCAGCGAGGTCGGTGAATGTAGACGTACTCGTGATGATCACTCCGGGCGTTGGGCTCGGATCGTGTTTCAGGTTCTTGAGTTGCGCGGGAGTGAATCGCACCACCTCGTCGTTGTCGATGACAGCCCAAAGGTTATGAGACTTGTCAAAGGCCAGACCTGTCGAGGAATTGGCATACGGGCCGGTCATATGAATTGCGGTTGGCGTCCCACTCTTGGCGAGTTGTTTTGATGTGTATGAGTCGATGCCGCCGCCATCATAGAACGATATCCACAGGTTCGCGCACCATGCGTGCGACGGCGTGCCGCAAGTCAGCATCAGAACTGCAATGGCCGCGGCCGAGCAGCGCCAGTGAAAAATATCGATGTTCATCTTCACCCGGATTCCCATTTTACCCTCCGATTTCAATTCGCCTTGTAGACCAAATGGTCTGCTGCGGCGAGGCGCATCTTCGCCGTCAGATAAGAGTTTTTCAGTGTTTCGCTATTCCCACGAGGCTGCCGGACGGCTGAACGCAGCCCTAGTGTGCTGACGACGGCCGGCACGGCGCTATGAAGCCGGTCCGAAGATGATCTGATAGCTGGTTTCTTCGGTTCCCGTCACTGAGATCTTGGGAATAGGTGCGCCGCTCACCTTCAACTGTTTGGGCTTGAACTTCGCGATCGTTCCGTTGTCGTAGTTCATAACCACCAGATTGCCGCTGCTGTCGAATACCGCTCCCCATGGTCCGTCAAAGATGGCACTGCTCAACGTCACCGCCGGAGTGGGACTGCCAGAGCTGGTCAGTTGATCCTTCGCATACTCCACGACTGTGTCCGCGGCTTGGTTGGGGACCCAAAGGTTGCCCTTGTGATCGAACGCGATCTCTCCCGGCTCGTCGAGGCTGCCGCTGCCGTCGTCGGACAGCAAGACCGTCGGGGACTTGGTACCGCCGGTGGTCAGTTGGCTGGCGGAGAATTCGGCGATCTTATTGTTGTACTCACTAGCCACCCACGCGTTTCCAGCTTTGTCGAACGTTATAAAGTTCGGGTGGTCCAAATCGGAGGAAGTGATGACTATGGCGGGTGTTACATTTGCGCTGCCCTCATCCAGCTGTGCTTTTGACAGTTCTTGGATCGAGCTGCCATCGAAGCTTGCCAGCCACAGGTTACCCTGAGGTCGAAATTGCCGCCAACAACAAGATTGTACGTAGAACTTGTGATGACCACTCCGGGCGTCGGGCTCGGATCGTGTTTCAGCTTCTTGAGTTGCTTGGCAGTGAATTCCACCACCTCGGAGCAGCAGATGACGGCCCAAAGGTTATGCGACTTGTCAAAGGCAAGACCTGTCGCGTCGGCAAACGTGCTCAGCTCAATTGGCGTTGGCGCCCCACTCTTGCCGAGTTGTCCTGATGTGTATGACTCGATGCCGCCGCCTGCATCGAACGCTACCCACAGGTTCGCGCACCATGCGTGCGACGGCGTGCCGCAAGTCAGCATCAGAACTGCAATGGCCGCGGCCGCGCGGCGCCAGCTAAGAATATTCATGTTCATCTTCACACGGATTTGAATTTTATTTTCAGACCTCTGCCTTCTAGACGAAATGCCGTCTTGCGGCAAGGCCAGCGGCGCCGGAGGTGCTATCTCCCCCGGTGCTGTCTTAATTCAGGACCGAGTGGCTGAGTTTGAAAACGCGAGTTTCTTAATTTCGGCGGAAATAGACGCCCGCGCGGCAATTTGGTAAAAGGGGGGCGCTGGCTGGGTTTGCCCCCCTTTTCCAGCCGGCATCGGGCTGGCGTGCTATCGCGCGCTGGCCCGTTTCTATTTCAGCGTGCTTCTCCTTCCCCGATCCCGCTTGACCGGGCGCGCCGAAAAGGCGTGACTGTAAGAGCGTGCGCGCCATCGACATCATCAAGCGCCGTCTCAAGGAAGACCGCATCCCCGAGACTCCCGAACACGTCAGACAAAAGAAAAAGCGCCCGCGCGAAGTCGCGTTCATGGACGTGAACCTATGCTTCCCGTGCGGCAAATGCCCCGAGTTCTGCCCCGTCCAATGCATCGAGTACCTGGCGCCCGGCTCGATCCCCGGCCGAGGCGTGCAGCCGGTGCAGGACCGCTTCCAGGAATGCATCGGATGTTACATCTGCGTCGAAGTATGCGCGCTGTTGACGGACTACGACGCGGTCAGGATGTACGACAGCAACCTGGTCGAGGATGTGCTCGGCGTGAAGATCACGGACACGTCTGCGCCCGAGCCGATCCCGGCGCAACCGTACGAGGAATATTTTTCAGAAGGCGGGCTGTATCGGCATCTCGGCAAGGGATCGCGCATCCGCGACAAGATGGCGGCCGAAGAGCGCGCGATCTTCGCGCGCGAGCGCGTGCGCGGGTAGCTTCGCGAATTCTTCTTGTTTTCCGACTCCTCTTTCTGGAGATTCCGACAGGTAGATTGGGTGCGGAAGGCGCAATTCATACCGTCTGTTGTGGTCCAGTGAAGGTTCACCACTAGGGCTCGCTTCGTTCCGTCAAAATTAATTTTCCGCAAGCGGACGATCCCCGACGGGGAGTCATGGCTGTGGCGATCGAGGTGCGGCGGATGATTGGGTGTTCCATAGCCGATCAAATAGCACGTCACGGGCCGGCGCGGGCAGGCCGAACAGTTCATCCCATCACGCCGAGGTCCCTCAGCCGACGCTCGAAGACGAGCGTGGGCCATTGCCGATACAGGGAGAGGCAATTTTGGAGATTCGTGCGCGGCGGCCGGCTACTTGCGCGATGGGCGCCAGACTTCGGGCTTCTGGCCGGTCGTCATCTCGGGCAGCGAGGTCAACTCGACGCGATCGGGCGTTATCAGCATCAGGCCAAAATCCTTCGACTCGGGACCGCCGGGCCAGAACTGCGCGAGATCGTAGTCGAAGACCTTGCCATTCCAGATTCGCTTTTTCTCCGCCAGGTCTTCGATGAACTTCGCCTTCCCGGTCACCGTCAGATGAACCATCTCGGCGCCGATTTGGTAGAAGAGTTCGACCCTGGGGTTCTTTTCGATATGGCGGGCCTTAGCCGACGTGCGTCCGGTTGCGATCCACACGCGCTCGCCCTCGAAGGCGGGATGCACGACACGGACCTTGGGCTGGTTTCCGTCGGCGGTCGCGAGATACGCCCAGGTCGCCTTGGCGGCCACCGCGTGGGCCTTGTCCCAAAATGTTGAATCGCTCGTCATGTTCGTTCCTCCGTTACTCGGGCTGGCGCACCCCGCGCGGATGCTTAAGCGACTCGTCGATGCTCGTGAGGAGCCGCACCATCTGGTTGAGCTTAAAGTACCAGCACCAGAACTCCCGCACGGCAAGTGCCAAGGCGATCACGGCGCCGATATAAATCAAAAACCACGTGTCTGCAGGGTTCATACAAAAAAAACCTCCGGAACACTTCCGTAACGGCCCCGTGACGGGTTTGACACTGTGACAATCCCCTACTAGCTTGGGACTTCCGCACGGAGAACCGCAATGGAACGCCACGCCCGTCGCGCGCAGGTGCTGCGCCACGCCAAGCGCATCTTTGCCCGCAAGGGATACCACAAGACCAATGTCGCGGACATCATTGCCCGCGCCCGCATCGCGCGCGGCACGTTCTATCTCTATTTCGAGAACAAGAAGGACCTCTTCGAGGAATTGCTCGAGGAGGTGGTGGGCGAGCTGACGCAGAGGATTCAACGCATCCGCCCGGGACCGGGAGAGGCGGACCCCGTCGATCAATTGCGCGCGAACCTGATGCGGGTATTGAGCTACGTGCTGGCCGAGCGCGACCTCACCGACATCCTGCTCAACCATTCGACCGGCTTCGACCACGAGCTGGACGGCAAGATCCAGGATTTCTACGACCGGATCGCGGCGCTGATCAAACGGTCGCTCGATCTCGGAATCGAGATGAACCTGGTGCGCAACTCGGACACGCGCGCGGTCTCGTACGCGATCCTGGGCGGAATCAAGGAAGTGGTTGGGATGCTCTCGCGCAGCGACGGCCCCGACATCCCGGCGCTGGTCGAGGAAATACTCGGCTTCGGCCTAAGCGGCGTCGCGCGTCCCGAGCTGTTTAAATTCGTGCGCGCGCGGGGTGAAGCCGGCCGCGAGACGGGCCGGAACGACGGCTCTTTTTTGGGCCCAAACTAGACTGACATGTCAGTTTATAAGGATAAGAAAACGTCCAGCGCGCAGCGCCGGCCCAAGCGCCGCGCGGCATTCTACGATCTGGACGGCACGATCGTCGATCTGAACCTGGTGCACGCCGCGATTTTCACGCTCGCCAACGTCGGCGAATGGAGCGGGCGCGTCTCGCTACCTGCTCGGTTTTGCGGCGCGAATCCCGCGCTTGTACGTCGCCGAGCGGCGCGACCGCCGAACCCTGAACACGGTGCTGTTCGAGGCCTTCAAAGGCATCTCGCGCGACCGGCTGCTCTCGATCGGCGAGGAATATTGCGAGCGCATCGTCATCGGCCATCTGTTTCGCGCGCGCAGTCGGAATTGATCGAGGCGAATCGCGCGGCCGGAATCGAACCGGTGCTCGTGACGGGTTCTCCGGACTTCATCGTCGCGCCGCTCGCGCGTCATCTTGGGATCGCCGACTTCGCCGCGAACCGACTTGTCTTCAGCCGCGGCCGCGCGACCGGCCGGCTGGCCGAGCCCGTGATGGCCGGCGACGAGAAAGCGGCGTGGTGCGCGGACTACGCCACCGAGCGCAATATCGATCTGGCGGATTGCTGGGGTTACGCCGACTCGCATTACGACACGGCGTTTCTGGCCAAGCTCGGGCATCCCGTGGCCGTCAACCCCGACCCCAGATTGCGCGCCGCCGCGCTCAGCCGGCAATGGCCGGTGATCCATTTCGAGAAAGCCACGTCTTCTCCCGGTCGTGGTCGAAATCGTCAAGCTGCTCTCAAACAGGACAGCGAACGATCGACGCGAGGCTCGGATGGCGCAGCCTGAAGGAAAACTCAAGGAACTCAAGACCGCCGAGATGCGCCACGAAGTCGGTGCGCGCAGCGAGCTGGTGGTCAGGGTGAATCGGCGCTCGGAGCGCCGCGTCATTCCGTATGGCGAGGAATTTCTGTTCGAGAAGCTGCCGGCCGGCACGCGCGTGATCTATCCGCCGCCGCCGCTGGACGCTGTGGCCGACGCCGACCAGGCGATTCGCTACGCGATCCTGCATCCCGAGAACCAGGACCCGCTGTTCGCGCAGTTGAGTCCCAACATGCGCGTGACGATCGCGATTGACGACCTCAGTATCCCGCTGCCGCAGATGCGCCGGCCCGACATCCGCGAGCGGCTGCTCAACCAGGTGCTGCAGACGCTTGCCGATTACGGGGTTGACGATGTTCACCTGGTGATCGCGACGTCGTTGCATCGCCGCATGACCGAAGCCGAAATCCGCCGCGTCGTAGGCGAGCGCGCGTTCAAGCAGTACTGGCCCGACCGGCTGTACAACTTCGACGCCGAGAACCGCACCGAGCTTGCGATGCTGGGCAAGACCGAGCACGGCGAGGAAGTATGGCTTTCGCGGCGCGCCGCTGAGTCCGACCTGCTTATTTATTTGAACATCAACCTGGTGCCGATGGACGGCGGGCATAAGTCGGTCGCGGTGGGACTCGCGCCGTACCAGAGCCTGCGCCATCACCACAACGTCGGCGACGCTGCGCGATTCCATTCATACATGGACCCGACGCGCTCGGCGTTGCATCGTTCGTCGGACCGGATGGGCCGGCTGATTCACAAGCAGCGTCAACATTTTCACAAATCGAGACCGCGGTGAATACGCGGATGTACGGCGGGATGCTCGATTTCCTGCACAAGAACGAAGACCACTTCACCGACTGGGATCGCACGCGGCTGCAAGGGCTTTCAATGGACGATGCGCAACATGTCCAGCGAGATGCGGCGCCAGCGTGCTGCATCAATACGCCGCGCCGTACGGAATGACCGGCGTGTGGGCGGGCGAGACCGAGACGGTGCATCAGAAGGCGCTCGCGCGGGTGTTCCAGCAATACGCGGTGCCGGTCAAGGGTCAGGCCGACATACTGATTGTCGGCGTTCCATACATCTGTCCGTACAACGTCAACTCGATCATGAATCCCGTGCTCGTGCAGTGCACCGGGATGGGCTACCTGTTCAACATGTATCGGAACAAGCCGCTGGTTCGCGAAGGCGGCACGATGATCATCTGTCATCCGCTGCGCGACGAATTCCATCCCGAGCATCATCCGAGTTACATCGAGTTCTTCCATCGATGCCTGGCCGAGACCACCGACGCCGTCGAGCTTGAGAAAAATTTCGAGCGCGAGTTCGCGCGCAACCCGACCTACATACATATGTACCGCTACGGCAACGCCTACCACGGCGTGCATCCGTTCTACATGTGGTACTGGGGCGAACCCGCCCGCCAGCACCTCGGGCGCGTGATCGCGGCGGGATGCGAAGAGCCGGAAGTCGCTGCGCGGCTTGGATGGGAGGCGGCCGACACGCTCGATGAAGCGATCGCGATGGCGACTGCGGAGCAGGGACGCTCGGCGTCGATAACGTACCTTCACTTGCCGCCGCTAGTGATCGCGGATGTCGAGTAGCAACGGCAAACGCAACGGGGCGGTTCGCGGCGCGTCGTCGATGCCGGCGCTCGGGCAGGTGCTGGCAGGCCGTCGCATCCTGCTGACGGGAGCAACGGGATTTCTCGGCAAGGTGTTTCTCGCAATGCTCCTGCGATGGCATCCCGAGATCGAGCGCATCTATCTGTTGATTCGCGGCGACCGGCGCAGCAGTGTCGGGCGCCTTCGCCGCGAGATTCTCGACTCACCGGTGTTTGCGCCGCTGCGCGAACATCTCGGCGGGGGGTTCGATCGCTATATCGAAGAAAAGATTGTTGTGGTTCCCGGCGACATCACCGAACCAGGGTCTGCTGGGCGAAGAAGCGGAGCCGTTCAAGCCGGGCAGCCTCGACGCGGTCGTCCACAGCGCGGGCCTGGTGAACTTCGAGGCCTCGCTGGAAAAGGCGATCGAGGTCAACACGACGGGCGTCGCCAACGTGATCGAGTTCTGCCGCAAGCTCGGCGCCGCGATGATGCATGTCTCGACCTGCTACGTCGCCGGCAGCGCCGACGGCCACCGCTACGAAGACGACATCCCGGAGAACTGGTGTCCCGACGGGCGCAAGTCGTTTCGGCTGCGAGCGTGAGATTCGCGACGCGCTCGCCGCGGTCGAACGCGTGCAGGCCGAGTCGCGCGATCAACTGCGTCACGCCGAGTTTCGCAGCGACGACGGCGACGCCGAAACTGCGCGCGAGTCCGCCGTCGAGCATCGCCGCAAGCAGTGGGTTGAGGAGCGCCTCAAGGACGTCGGCCGCAAGCGCGCGCAGAGCTGGGGATGGCCCAATACCTACAGTTACACCAAGAGCCTTGGCGAACAATTGGTGCTCGCCGAGCGCGATTCTCTCAACGTTACGGTGGTGCGCCCGGCGGTAATCGAAAGCGCGCTCGCGCGATCCCTTTCCCGGATGGAACCAGGGCGTCAACACCAGCGCGCCGCTGACCTATCTTGCCGGCCGCGGCTACCGGTTTTATCCGGCCAAGGCGGAGTTGGTGCTCGACGTGATCCCGGTCGATCTCGCGGCGCACGCGATGATTCCGATCCTCGCCGCGCTGCTGGCGCGCAAGCACAAGCCCATCTACCAGCTTTGCACTTCGGATCGGAATCCGCTCCCGATGCGCCGGCTGGTCGAGCTGACCGCGCTCAGCAATCGCCGGGAGCATCGCAAGGACGGCGGCTCGATGCGCTGGCTGGGGCCCCATCTGGAAGCGGTCGTCGTATCGCAGAATACTTACGACCTCGCCAGCCGGAAGGTTCCGCAAATTCTCAAACAAGCGGCGGCGCTCGCGCGCAGCGTGCTGGGCGAGGAAAATCAGCGCGCGAAAAAGTTCGAGCGCGGAGTCGATAAATTCAAGGAGAACACCGACCTCGCGCGCGAACTGGTCGAGGTCTATCGTCCCTACATCCAGGAGCTGGTTTATACTTTTCACGCCGGCAACATTCGCGCGCTTTACGCGACTCTCAAGCCCGCCGACGCCGAGCGCCATCCGTTTCGTCCCGATTTGATCGATTGGCGCGACTACTGGATCAACATTCATCTGCCGGGACTGCGCCGCCATATTTTTCCGCAACTCGATCTCCACGCGCGCGGCAGGCCAAAGTCCCTGCCGCGTCATCGCAGTCTCGTCGATATGCTCGATCGCGCCGCCGACCGCTACGGTTCCCGGGTCGCGACGATCGCGCGCCGGCCGTCGGGCGAGCAGACGCAGACCACCTATCGCGAGCTGCGCGACAAGGCCCGTCGCGCGGCGCTGCTGCTCGCTACGCGCGGAATCAAGCCGGGCGATCGCGTGCTTCTGATCGGCGAGAACTCGCCCGATTGGGTGCTGGGCTATTTCGCGATTCTGTGCGCCGGCGCCATTGCGGTGCCGCTCGACCAGCTGATTTCCGCCGAGGAACTCGCGCCCGTCTGCAAAATCGCCGAGCCCGCGGCTGCGCTGCGCTCGAGCGCGGTTCACAAGCGCCTCGGCTCTGCGCTCAGCGATGCTCATCCGAAACTCATCGAACTCGACCTTGCCGAGCTCGCGCGTCCATTCATTCTGCGTGGCGACGCCAAAACTCCGCCTGCGCCGCCCGAGCGAAAGGCGCTTGCGTCGATCCTGTTCACCTCCGGCAGCACCGGCGCGCCCAAGGGCGTGATGCTGTCGCATGGCAACTTCGCCGCCGAGGTCGCGATGCTGTCGCGCGTCTTTGTTCTCGGCGCCGACGACGTGGTGCTGTCGCTGCTTCCCCTCCATCACGCGTTCGAGTTCACCTGCGGGATGCTGCTGCCGCTGGCCAGCGGCGCGACGATTGTCTATCCGCTCGAAGTCGATGCGAAAACGCTGTCGCGCACGCTCGCCGACGTTCGCCCGACCGCGCTGATTGGCGTGCCCGCGGTGTGGGAGGCGGTCCATCGGCGCATCGTCGATGAAGTCGAAGCGCGCGGTCCTTTTTTTCACGCTGCCTTCGACAACCTGCGCGATCTCAATCGCCGGCTCGACGCGAACTCAGGTTTTAACTTCGGTTCGATTGTTTTCCGCCAGGTTCATTCCGCGCTGGGCGGCCGGCTGCGGCTCGCCGTCAGCGGCGGTTCCGCATTGCCCCATCGCGTCGCGGAGTTTTTCAGCGATATCGGAATCCGGCTGCTCGAAGGTTACGGTTTGACCGAAGCGGCGCCTGTTCTATCCGTCGCGCGGCCTGACGAAACGCTGCAAGTCGGAGCGGTAGGACGGCCGCTGAGCGGCGTCGAGATCAAGCTCGTGCCCGCAACTGGTCCGATCGGCGAGATAGTCGCGCATGGGCCGAACGTGATGGCGGGTTACTACCGCAACGAGGCCGCGACCGCCGAAGTTTTGACCGACGGATGGCTTCACACCGGAGACCTCGGGCGCCTGGACGACGACGGCCACTTGTACATCGTCGGTCGCGCCAAGGAAGTTATCGTCGATTCCGGCGGCAACAATATCTACATCGAAGAACTCGAAGAATCCTACGGCCGTTCGCAGTACGTCAAAGAGATGGCGGTCGTCGGCTTGAAGGTCGGCCAGGGCGAGCAGGTCGCGGCGCTGGTCGCGCCCGCCTACTCGCGCGGAGAGAGCCGCCGCGCCGTGGAGGATCGGCTGCGCAGCGACTTCGACAAAGTCGCGCGCGAACTCAGCGCGCACAAACGAATCAGAATCCTCCGCTTCACCGACGCCGAACTGCCGCGCACGCGCACCCGCAAGATCAAACGCGCCGACGTAGCCACAATGCTGCGGCGGATGCTCGACGCTCGCCCGAGCGACGCCAGCGCCGATGCCGCGAACTCCGAGGTCGAGACCTGGCTCGCCGAAGCGCTCGCGCTAATCGCCACGGAGCCGGTCAACATCGCGCCGGCGACGCGGCTGATCGAGGATCTGGGACTCGACTCGCTCGCACTGGCCGAAATCGGCGAGCTGATCGGCGAGCGCGCGAGTCGCGAGATTGCACCGGAGGAAATTGCCGACCTGCGCACCGTCGCGGACCTCCAACTCCTCGCCACCCAGCCGGGCGGCAACGCGCGCCATCGGATGCCCTCGTACGCAAAGTTTGCCGAACCCTACGTTCCACCGCTCCCGGCGCCGCTGAAATGGCTGGGCCGTGCTGCGGTGCGCGGAGCCGAGCGCGCAATTTTCGACGGATGGCTGAAGCCGAAGATCCTCGGGCGCGGCAATATCCCCGCCAATCGCAACTTCATCGTCGTCGCCAATCATTCAAGTCATCTCGACTTCAGCCTGGTCGGTTACGCGCTCGGCGCGGCTGGTGACGATATCCGGGTGCTCGCCGCCAAGGATTACTTCTTCAACACGCCGGCGCGGCGTTTTCTCGCGTCAAACTTCACGTCGCTGATGCCATTCGATCGCGAACGCGCGCAACTCGAATCTCTCGAAGACGCGCTCGCCGAGCTTGCCCAGGGACGCAGCATCCTGATGTTTCCCGAGGGCACCCGCTCGGCCGACGGCGAAATCCACGAGTTCAAGAGTGGCGCGGGATTCCTGGCCTTGCGCAGCCGATGCGACGTGCTGCCGGTGCTGATTCGCGGCACCCATGACGTCATGGGCAAAGGCAGCCTCATCCCGCGCCGCCATCCCGTGGAAGTCCGCATCGGCCGCGCGATCACCGCCGCCGAGCTGCACGAACTGGCGAAGAGTTCCGAAGGCGCCGGCGCCTATCGCAAAATCGCCGACCTGATGCGCACGGCGGTCACTGCACTATCCGGCTCGCGCGCGAAGTTCACGCTGACCTCCGATGCGGCAACCGCGCCCTCAAACGGCGCCGAACCGGTCAAGCACGCGCATGCCAGGACCGATCGCTCGCCCGAACTGCCTCGCGGCCACGCCAAAGCGTGATGCCTGGTTTCTTTCGCAGATTCGCGCTTGCGACGCTCGCAATACTGCTCGGGTGCACGCCGGCGTTCGCGTGGGACGCCGGAACACATCGCGAGATCACCTACCTGGCCATCCAGGCGCTGCCGCCCTCGCCGCTCAAGAATTTGTTCATCAAGAATCTCTCGCGGCTCGAATATTTTTCCGTTCAACCCGATGTTATCCGCGAGAAGTACGGCGACCAAACCGAGAAAATCCGCCATTACATCGATCTCGAATACTATGGCGCCGATCCTTTCGATGCGCTCGTAGCGGACCGCAACGCGATGAACAGCCGCTTCGGAGCATCGACGCTGCTTCGCTCCGGCACTCTGCCATGGACGATCGTCGATTTCTCGAATGCGTTCGAACAGGCGTGGTCGCGCGGTGATTGCAACGAACTGCTTCGACTCGCGGGATTCCTCGCACACTACGTCGGCGACGCAAGTCAGCCGCTGCATACCACGATACATTACGACGGCTACGAGGGAGACCGCGGAGTTCATCTGCGAATCGAACAGGCCGCGGACGACGACGTCCGTGAACTTTCCTCCTCCGCGCAACCCCTGACTCGCCTGGTCGCCATCGATTCGGTGTGGCAAACTGCCATCGCCGAAATTCGCGACTCCAACTCACACGTCTCGCAACTGCTTCAGGCCGATCGCGCAGCGCGCCGGCAATCCTCCGGCGGCCCAGGCGCCTACGACGACGCGCTGATGAGCCGCGCACGGCCCATGCTGGCGGGACAAATCGCGCGTGCCGCGTCCGTGCTCGCCTCGATATGGCTCTACGAGTGGAAGCGGGCCGGCAGTCCGGCAGGATGCGCGGCTGCCTACTCCAACCCCATTGTGCCTCCCGCGTTAAGATGACGCTGGAATAGTTGCCCGCCGGATGGTTACATTTGGATGATGTTTGACTGGCTCAGCAATCGCCACGATCGTGAGCCGCGGCCAAGCCGCGGCGACCGCCGGCCGTCGGTCAGCGTAATCTCGGATGAATTGTTGGTCGGCGAATATCCGAGTCAGGCTGATATCGGCTGGCTGAAGGATACCTACGGGATCACCGCGGTTCACAATCTCCAGGACGACGACGATCTGCGCGTGAACGGGCTGGACGACCGGCCGACTGAGCGCGGAGTACACAGCGCATGGGATCGACTATGTGCGCACGCCCATTCAGGATGGCAGCGCAGACGCGATGGCCGAGCGGCTCGAAGCTGCGCTCCACGATCTCCGCGATCTGGTCGGTTCCGGTTCCCGCGTCTATCTCCATTGCAACGCCGGGATGAACCGCGCACCCACCCTTGCGATTGCGTTCCTGCGCGCTTATCGGCAAATGTCACTCGAAGAGGCGATGATGCTCGTGAAAAAACAGCGCGCATGCGGCCCGTTCATGACGGTCCTCGAAGAGTATTTCGGGCCGCGCGATTACAAGCCGGACAAATGACTTGACCTCATCAGGCGCAGCCGGAAGTTTGCCGCGGGCGATCCCGAGGCAGAAATTTCTCACGGCCTGCGCGTGGGGCGTGCATCTATATACCGCTTTGGGCGCGGCGCTCGGCCTGCTCGCGATCTACTTCGCCTCGCAACGCGACTTCCGCGCGTCGTTCCTCGCGATGGGCGCGGCGACGATTATCGATTCCAGCGACGGTCCCCTCGCCCGCTGGATGATGGTCAAGACTCGCGTGCCGACCTTCGACGGCGCGCTGCTCGACAACATCGTGGACTATCTCACCTACACCGTGGCGCCGGTGTTCTTGATGCTGGAAGCCGGGATCATACCGGGTTCGCGATGGGGCCTGGGGCTGGCGTGTTTCATCATGCTCGCAAGCGTTTACGGATTCTGCCGGACGCAAGCCAAGACCGAGGACAATTACTTCCTCGGCTTCCCGAACTATTGGAACCTGGTCGCGTTTTATCTTTTCTGTCTCGGCGCCGGCGCCGTCTTCAATGCTGCCGTACTGCTGCTCCTCGCCGTGATGGTGTTCATGCCGCTCAAGTTCATTTATCCAAATCGAACCGTCCCGCTGCGCCCCGTCACGCTCGCGCTCGGAATAATCTGGGCGTTTGTGACGGTCGCGGCGCTTCTGATGATGCCGGCCGTGAATCCCATCATGTTGTGGGCCGGGCTGACTTTCATCGCTTACTACTTCATTGCGTCGTTCGCGCTTCAGGCGCGCGCCGCACTCAAATCCAATCGTAGCCGCGTCGATCTGAATGCCTGAATCCGGGCTCCATACCGCGAGCGCCGCCTCCGAGTCATGGCTCGAGGTGATCGATTCCGATTCTTCCCTGCTGCTGATTACGCCGCACGGTGGCCGCGCCGAGCCACGCACGCGCTCGCTGCCCAATCCCAAGGTCAACGACCTCCATACCGCCGACATCACGCGCGGACTTGCGGCGCGGCTTGGCGCGTCAGCGCTGATCAACGTCGCGATGGATCGCAATCGGCTCGACTGCAACCGTCTGTCGCAAATAATCGAACGCGCGCCGTGGCTGCTCGAAATAATTGCGGATCGGGTCGGCGCAATCGTCGCGCGTCATGGCCGCGTCACGGTGCTGCTCATCCACGGATGGAACATTATCGAGCCGCGCCTCGATTTCGGACTCGGACTGCGAAATTCAGGCGGCGAACTGCGGCCGCCCGGTTCCGCTTGCGTCTCGGCCAGCGACGATTTCATCAACGGCCCTCTCGCCGGGCTCGCCGACCGCCTGCATCGGCACGGAATCAAGCCGACTTATGGCATGCGTTACCCGGGCGGCGGTCTCCAAAACCTGTTGCAGGCATTCACCGCGCGTCATCGCCAAAGTCCCAACGCGCCGCTCAGATCGATTTCCGAAACTGCCATGAACGGTGTCGTCGATGCGGCCCAACTCGAACTGTCTGTCTCGATTAGGATGCCCGGCGAGTTGCGCGCCCGATGCGAAGACGCCATCGCCCAGGTCTTCTCGGCAAACGGCGCCGATTCGCACGCCCCTCGCGCACCTCTGGTTGTAAATCGCGCGCCGCGCCCGCCAGTCGCCAGATCCGAAATCGGCGCGGCCGCAACGGCCGCGGCGCCCGGACGCGTCGGGATCGAATTCTACGACCCGGCGGCACGTATCGGCGCGATGGTGAGCTTCGACGTCGGCGGCGCCGCCGTCGGCGCGCGAATCATGATGCTGTTCGATCGTCATCGCGCAGCATTATTTACCGCCGAAGGCCGGCCGACACGTTCCGGCAGCGCCGTCACTCACGGTCCGCTCTCGCTCAGGCGCGAGGGCGAATCGATCGTGCTCGCGTTCCGCGGACCCGCCGTGATCGTGCCCGACGCTACCGCGTATCTAAGCATCGAACGCGCGCTGGCTTCGGGCCGGCTGGACGGCGATGCCGAAGTTAACGCGCGTTTCGAAATCGATGATGCCGGCGGTGAGTTCGACTTCGACCGGATTCTGTCCTTGCCCGGCGGCGTGCAGGATGGTGCGTCGCCGAGCGCTTCATTCGGACGAATTGCAGGACAGGTTTGCATTGACGGCGCCACACGGACGGTGAACGGGTTTGCGCGCGCAGGAATGTCGTTCACCGGACCGGGGCCGCAGAAATTCACCGCGCGCCGGATGATTTGGGCTTGTTTCGAAGGTAAACAGGCGCCGCGTGCGCTCGAAGCCCGCACGGTCGCGACAGGCGATGCGCCCCCAGGTCAGAGCGCCAGGATTCTCGGCGCTAGCGGCTGGTCGCCGTGCGAGCTCGGCAATCTCACGATCGATACGCGTTCCGTCGAGGAACCGCCGCATCGTATTTTCGCATCGTTAACGCGCTCGGATGGGTCGTCATGCGAACTCGAGGGCGGCGTCGAATGCTTTATTCCGCTGTCGCGCCCCGGGCCCGGGCAGTCGCGCATCTATACGTCACTTGGATTCGCGAGCTTCCGCAGCGGCGCCCATCGCGGGGCCGGGATGTTTGAATATTCGCGGCAGGGGTGACCCCCCAGCTTCTCCCGGCGTCGACGAGAACAACGATTACGATTCTGATGACGATTGAGGCGCGGCGCTATGCGGGCGTATCCGCTGCCCGGGTGCGCGCGGCGACCATCGCGTCAACCTGGCCCGCGATATCGGCGAGAACTTTGCCGGTGGGCGTGGACCCGTACTCGCGAACGAACAGCACGCCGCGGTCGCTGCTGTCCGCAAGGCGCGGGTCAAACGCGAGCCGCGCCAGGATTGGCACCGCAGCTTCGCGTGCGACTCCATGGAGATCGCCCTCTGGCCATAGAGGCCGAACTGCGCGGCATCCGTCGCAGTTGAAGCCGGCCATATTCTCCACGATGCCGACGATTGGCGCGCCGATCGCGCGGCCAATTCTTATCGCCTGACGCGTGGCGCTGGTGTCCTGTGCGGACGGACGACTGAGCAGCAGGACCCCGTCGAGCGCTACCATGGCAGCCACTGAGTACAATCGATCGAGGCCGGTCGCCAGATCGATTATCAACAAGTCCACGCTCCCGAACTGCGCTTGCGCCAGGATTCGCATCAGCGCTGCGCGATAGCTCAGTTCCACGGGCCGCGTCGGGGCAGGCGCAACCGGCTCGCCGCCGTTGACACCATCGATTTGATCGTAATCCTGCGCAAAGCTGATCGGCGGCGCTTCGCCGCCAGGAAGCTGATCGCTCGAAACTACGCGCAGGCCATGCGGTCCCGCAGCCGGCTCGATTCCTTCGAACATCGGGTAGCGCCGCGGCGGGTTCATCCCGAGCATCGCCGCGACACTGGGCGAATTCAGATCCGCGTCAACAATCGCGACCTTGCGCCCTTTCATCGCCAACCCCGCCGCGAGATTCACGGCGAGCATGCTCTTGCCGACGCCGCCCCGAGCGCTTGCAAGGGCAATCGTCGCGCCGACGCCGGAAAGATTGGTGCGAATCCGCTCGCGAGCGCCGGCTAAATCGACCGATGGTCCAACGGATCCATCGCTTTCAATATCGGAAAATATCCTCATTAGCTGTTTGCTGAAATCCTGACGCAGCGATCGTAGCGATCGTTGAGAGCTGCGGCTCCCGCGCAGGCTGCTGGGCTTAGAATGACTGGTTTGGGCAGCGCGGTAAACAATGCTCGACGTGGCGCAGTAGTGCGTCGCGGTAAGCTAGGCGCTCTCGTCGTCAGCGTCGGTCGAGCCTATTTTGCGATAGGTATTGCGCTCGTCGTCGATTCGCCTTTGCGATTTCGCTTCGCGCTCCTGGTCCTGCTGACAATCCCGGCACAGGCGCGAAAATGGCATCGCTTCGAGCCGTTCCTCGGCGATCTCCAGTCCGCAGGACTCGCAAACGCCATAGGTGCCTTCGTCGAGACGCTCGAGCGCGTCGTCGATCTGCTTGAGCTTGACCCGTTCGCGGTCCGACAGGATGAAGTTGATCTCGCGATCGCGCTCTTCGGACGCGAGGTCGTAGGTGTCCATGCCCTCGTCCTTGTTGCCTTCGCGTTCGGCCCGCAATTCGGAATCGATCTCGCCGAGCAGTTTGGTTTTCGTTTCCAGCAGTTGCTCGCGCACTTTGGCAAGGAACTTCTTTCGGTTCGCGGCAACTGGTTTCTTCACCATTGAATTTGCGACTCCCGGTATATTAGGCGGCCGCGCCGGCGACGGTTGCGTGCAGGTCGTAGCTGAGCGCCTTGTCGATTCGTGCGCGGACGAACTCGCCCGCCTCCGCGTCGCCGGCCAGGAATACGGAGCCGTCGATTTCCGGCGCTTGACCGGACGTTCGCCCGCGTAGTCGCGTGGCGCGTCCGGGCATCGGGCCCTCGACCAGCACCTCCATTTCGCGTCCGACCAGGCCGCGATTCCTGGCCAGGGAAATTTCCGCCTGCGTCGCCATCAAGCGTGCGCGGCGCGCACGCTTGACGTGCTCGGGCACCTGGTCCGGCAGGTTGCAGGCGGCGGTATTTTCTTCGCGCGAGTAGGTAAACACTCCCACGCGATCGAACTGCTGATTGCCAACAAAATCCACCAGACGCTCGAAGGCGGCGTCAGTCTCGCCGGGGAAGCCGACAATAAAGGACGTCCGCAGCACGACGCCCGGGATGCGCCCGCGCACGCGGTCGAGCAGCTTGACCAAGGCCGCGCCCGAGCGCTCACGGCGCATCGCCCGCAGCATCGCATCGTCGGCGTGCTGCAATGGCATGTCGATATACTTGACGACCTTGGGCAGCTCCGCGATTGCGTCAAGCAGCTCGGCGGTCACGAAATTCGGATAACAGTAGAGCAGCCGTATCCAGCGGAGCTGGTCGATCTTCGACAGCTCGCGCAACAACGCCGCGAGCGACGACGGCTCATCGAGGTCGCGGCCGTAGGCGGTCAGGTCCTGGGCGATCAAATTGATCTCGCGAACCCCGGCGGCCGCCAGGTTGCGCGCCTCGGCGGCGAGGTCAGCCAGCGGCCGGCTCTCATGCAGGCCGCGAATCTTGGGGATAATGCAGAAGGCGCACTTATGGTTGCAGCCCTCGGAAATCTTCAAGTAAGACATGAAGAAATCGCCGGTCTTGATTCGCGGGATTGCCGACGTCGGCAGAAGATGCGCCGCACCGGCATACGGAACCGGCCGCATCTCGGGCGCCTCGGTGCGCCGCAGCAACTCCGGCAGATCGAGAAAGTTGCCGGTGCCGACGAACACGTCCACTTCGGGCATCGTGGCGGCGAGTTCGGCCGCGTAGCGCTGCGACAAACATCCCGCAACCACCAGCCGCTTGCCAAAGCCGCGCTTCTTGACCTCGGCCGCTTCGAGGATCGCGTTGATCGATTCCTTCTTGGCAGCCTCGATAAACGCGCAGGTATTCACCAACAGCACTTGTGCCTGTTCGGGGTCGAGTGTGATCTCGAATCCTGCCGAGTTAAGCGCGCCAAGCATCAGCTCGCTGTCGGCGAGGTTCTTGGGGCATCCCAGCGTGAGTAAGTGAACCTTTTCCATGCCAGAACCGGGAAAACTTACGGGGCCTTTATAAATACCCGCCGCATACATCCGAGGCAATCGCGGTTGAAAGCGTCATCGCGGCGATTGTGGTTTTCGGGTTTTCTTGAGCGTCACGGCGAGGCCGGCGCCGTCACGACATCCACGCCCGGCGGCGCCTTGAATGCGAAAATCGAATCGGGCAGTTCCACATTATCATGAACGTCGCTGAAGTCGATCTTGGTCGTGTCGCCAAGCTGATCCGTAAGCGTCAACTTAATCATATTATAACTGTTCGGATCGAGTCCGACTTCAATTTTGTAGCCGCCCGTCTTCGCGTCGAGGATCAAGTCGATCAGACCGGTGGGCATCGCGAGAGTTGCGAATGCCGCCTTGAAGTCGCGGTTGATATTGCCGATTCCGAGCAGGAACGACGTCGCGCTGCTCGATTTGAGCGCCTGCTTGAGCGGAGTTTCCACGACCTGGTTGAGATCGGGATCATAGCTGTAGAGCGTTTCGCCGTCGCTGACGATCGTTTGCGCTTCGGGCGCCTCGAACTCCCAGCGCATGCGTCCGGGCTTGCGAAATGAAACCGTGCCTTGACGTTTGCGTTTCGGCGCGCCGACGGTCGCGATCTCTTCGCTGAATTTCGCCGAGAATGAACTGGTGTTGCGGTAATGACGCTGCATGCGATCCAGCACGTGCTTCAAATCTTTGCTGACGGGGGCGCTGGACGGTGCGATGGTCTCGGATTGAACTGGTGTGGCGATCGCAAGCAACATCGCGATTGCCGGAAAGATCGCTTTCCACATATTTTCAGGAAAGTCGCCGCCACTCATCGCACGCTGCGCAGGCGGACTTCGCGCGGCTTGGCGCCGTCCGGGGGCATCACGATTCCTTCGCGTTCCATCTGCTCGACCATCCGGGCCGCGCGATTGTAGCCGATGCGAAGCCGCCGCTGGATCATCGAGATCGACGCCTGGTTGGTCTCCATCACGATCCGCACCGCCTCGTCATACATTTCGTCCTGCACATCGGCGCCGAATCCCGCCCCCTCTTCCTCGCCCGGAGCTTTGGTGTCCAGGATTTCCATGCGGTATTCGGGCGCACCCTGCTCACGCAGGAAATCAGTGAGCCTGCGAATCTCATGCTCGCCGACGAACGGCCCGTGCAGGCGGCGAAGTCTCACACTGCCGGGCGGCATGAAGAGCATATCACCGGCCCCGAGCAGGCGTTCGGCGCCGATAGAATCGAGAATCGTGCGCGAATCGACCCGCGACGCGACCTGGAGAGAGATTCGCGCCGGCAGGTTGGCCTTGATAAGCCCGGTGATCACATCCACCGAGGGACGCTGGGTGGCCAGGATGAGATGGATGCCCGCGGCGCGCGCCTTTTGCGCAAGGCGCGTGATATCGCGCTCGACAGTCTTGCCCTCGCCAAGCAGCAGATCGGCAAGCTCGTCGATGACGATCACGATCTTCGGCAGCTTGCGATGCTCGATCGCGCCGACCGCCGGCTGATTGGGATCGTCGGACGCCGGGACGCTCTGCCCCGCCATCTTGAGCTCCGCGATCGACACGCCCGAGGCCAGCGCGTGGTTGTAGCCGTCGATATTGCGCACGCCCAGCTCGCGCATCCGCAGGTACCTGCTCTCCACCTCCTGCGTCGCCCACAGCAGGGCTGACGCGGCCTTCTGCAGATCGACGACGACCGGAACCAGCAGATGCGGAATATTTTCGTACACCGACAATTCCAGCATCTTGGGATCGACGAGAATCAGGCGCACATCGTCGGCGGTCGCGTTGAACAGAATCGACGCGATCATCGTGTGGAGCGAAACCGACTTGCCGGTTCCGGTCGCTCCGGCGATCAGCAGATGAGGCATCCTGGCGAGATCGGCGGCGACCGGACGCCCGGCGATATCCTTGCCGAGCGCGATGGTGAGCTGGCTCTGCGCGGCCAGGAATTCCTCGCCCTCGAGAATCTCGCGCAGAAAAATGCGTTCGCGCTTGCGGTTCGGCACTTCGATGCCGACCACCGCCTCGCCGGGCACAGGCGCCTGGATTCGCACCGCGGCAGCTCTAAGAGCCATCGACAGATCGTCGGCGAGATTAACAATCTGGCTTACCTTGATTCCGGAGCCCGGCTCGAATTTGTACATCGTGACGACCGGGCCCGGCTGTACTTCGACCACCCGCCCCTCGACGCCGAAGTCCGCGAGTTTCTGCTCGAGCACGCGCGCGCTGCGCTCGAGCTGGCTCTCGTCCACCTGCGCATGCTCGGCTGGCGGCAAATCCAGCAGCGACTGCGGTGGAAGCTTGAAAGCACCCTTCTGGCGCGGCTTCGAAGCCGCTGCCCTGTCGCGCTTCTCGCGCGCCGCCGTCGCATCGCGAATATCCAGCAGCCTGACCTTCAGCGGCGCCCGCCTGCCGTCCACGAGATCCGTCCCGGCCTCGATCTGGTCGCCCGCACCGAGCGAGAACGGGATGCGCACGCCGCCGGCAAGTTCGAACTCCTCGCGGCGCGGGCGAATTTTGCTGGCGAGTCCGGCAAGCAGCTCGGTCGGCGCCCGCTTGAGCATCAGGGCAAGCCCGCAGATGAATCCAAGCGCGACCGCGATCAAGCCCCCGGACAGGTTCAGCGAATCACTGAGCAGCGTGG
>CAWDLC010000028.1:0-306542 GCA_963803045.1 Binataceae bacterium (SeqCode)
CAGCCGCAAAATCCTTTAACATAAACGGCCCGGTGCCGACGGCATGATGCCAATCAAGGGTATTTCCCCATTTTTTGACCACTTCGGGATTCTCGATGCACAGTGATGTCCCAACCTCCTGCAAAGCATCGATTATTACCTGCCGGTTAGATGTTTTCCACTTAAAGACAACCGTGTATTTATCAGGAGCAGTCACGGATATTAACTCTTTAAAGGCCGCAACATGGGCTCGTGCCGGACTGGGTTTAGTGTAGCCGCTGCCGAGACCGTACATCCGGTGAAAGTGAAAAGCAACATCATCAGCGATAAACTCACGGCCATTTGCCGGGGGGATATCCTGCCAGCGGATGCCTTTGCGCAAATGGACCACAAAAGTGGTTGGGTCTTTAAATTCCCAGGTTTCGGCCAGATGGCCTTTCACATATTGGTTAGGACGCTCGGCAACCCTGTAGTCATAGATGCCAGGGTCAATTGTCCAATCGTCCACAAATAGTTTTTCCATCCAGGCAGTGTGTATCTGGGTAAGGTGGATTCCATTATAAGGGTCTAAATTCACAATTTTCCGGTTGAGTCGAATGACCATTTCACCGCCATACTGCGGTTTACCAAGCTTATCCCACCATGCAACTTTCTTTTCCATAATACCTCCTCATGTTTCTAAGCCACATAAATTTGAAAAGATCTAACTTTAATTTCAAAATTCTCATCATTTGTCCAAAGCATAGTACCGAATATCTACATGGCAAAGGCTTCTGTTTGAGTTTTCGGTAATCAACTGTAATCTGTATCTACTACTCTGCGGAAAACAAAAAGGCTACTGTTTTCACCATATATTCGATTGTCGGAATTCTCCTCAGTGGCACGCGGTTAAGCAGGGAATATAATTATATTACGCAGCGCCTCTCCTTTTTCCGTGGACTCTATCGCTTGATTAATCTGCTCCAAGGAATAGCGGTTAGTGATTAGCTCATCCAGTTTCAGACGTCCCGCCTTGATAAAGGTCTATCAGTTTGGGGACATCCACGCTGAACCGCGTCGATCCCATATTGCAACTGGTGAGAACTCTTTCACCCGGGAGACAATGCCGGCAAGGTTATTGTTGATCCCGCGCGAGGCAATTCCAACTACCACTGTCATACCGCGTGGGCCTGACATCGAAAAACCCTGCTCAACAGCAGCGGCATTACCGACGGTAACAAACACATAGTCTGCCCCTCGTCCATAGGTCAATTGTCTCACGGCGTTAACTGCATCCTTATCGTCAGCCCTGAGCGTATGCGTGGCACCGAAAGTCCGAGCAGCTTCCAGTTTGTAGTCGGAGATATCTACCGCGATAACCGGATAAGCCCCTGAGATAGCTGCTCCCTGCACGGAATTCAGTCCTACGCCTCCGGTGCCAATCACTACGACGCTGCTTAACGGTCTTACTTGTGCCCGATTAACTACTGCCCCGAAGCCCGTTATTACCCCACAGCCAAGAAGTGATGCCTTATCCATGGGAAAGTCTTTAGGTATTCGGACAGTCTGTGATTCATCCACAACAACATACTCGGCAAAACCAGCCACATTACCCCCTTGGGCCAGAGCTTGTCCCCGCTTATTACGAAGACGGTCGGTAGGCAACGGAGGTTTCCGATTTTCACACAGATGAGGATAACCAGCAGACACAGTAGTAACAGCGGCGGCAGGATTCAAGTAAAGAGACCACAACAGCATCGCCCGGTTTGACCGAGGTTACATTCCTCCCTACTTCTTCAATGTAACCAGCCGACTCATGACCTTGAATAATGGGAAACTTTCCGCCAAGCTCGCCTCTAATCACATGAATATCACTGTGGCATATTGCCGTTGCCGCTATGCGAACTTTGACTTCACCTGCCCGCGGTGCGTCAATATCCACCTCCTCCACCACCAGAGGTTTACCGATTTCGTAGCAAACTGCGGCCTTCATTTTTGTGCTCCTTTAATATATTGTTATTTATAGCGATCATATGCAAAATGTTTATCCGATAATATAATTGCTTACCCGTACGTCAACACATAACTATAATACAGCCAAGGTTAAATGTTCTAATGTTTACCAGAAATCGCTATAGGCAAACTTAATGACCATTAATTTACGTCTGTGGTTACTTTAACGTAAATGCACGTATATTTCAAATGAATATTCATAGATATTTTCAATAATAAGCGCAACAATATCATGTATGTTCCTATTAGCTCGAATGACCAATTCATCGCCGTATTGTGGCTTGCCGAGTTTATCCCACCAGTTGCCGCCAGTTGTTGCCTTGCCTGTCATAATATCTCCTTCATACTGCACCAATAATTTCCCGCATCAATTCGCATGAAGGTAATCTCTTTCTTTCAGTATTGATACCGATGATATGGTTACTGCATCCGAATGTCAAGTAATATTTGCCTTTAACAATTTGCTTCCATTTGGATAATCATCTTATCATTATAAATGCAGTTAACCGGTGTTTGTACTGAGACAAGGATTCGCATTCTTGTCAGGTTGACCACAAAACGACGATAAGATTGCCGGTATACAAAATCAATCGGCCAATTCCTTAGGCAAGGAATTTGTTTGACTAATATCTCCACTGTAGATGTAGCAGTCTGGCGATAATTAATTATTGTAAGAAAGGAGCGACTATGATTAGAAAGGTCGGAATTACGGGAGCCGGAGGGCGTATAGGAATAGACCTAACCGCCGGTCTGGCAGATAAATATCAACTCACATTATTCTATCGAAATACCAAACCGGACAATTCTCTTGGCTTGAAGATGGTTCAGGCCGATTTATCGGATGAAAAACAGGTGAAAGGTATTTTCGCCGGGTTAGATGCTATCATTCATCTGGCTGCCTCCTCCAGTGTCCAATCTTCCTGGGAAAGTGTCCTGAATCATAATATCATTGCCACTTATAATGTCTATGAAGAAGCCCGTAATGCCGCTATTTCAAAAATTGTTTTTGCCAGCACTAATCATACCCAACGCGCTTATATTATGGACGAGTCAGCCACGACCGAAGATTTATCTTATGTGCAGAAACGCGGACTGATTAAACTCAATGATCCGTCGGCTCCTGATTCCCTCTATGGCGTCTCGAAACTTTTTGGAGAAGACCTTGGTCGGTACTATTCCCGTTTTTTTGGCATGAAGTTCGTCTCGTTACGTATCGGATCGGCAGCCTCTAGCTTTGTGCCGGAACAAATAAAACGCAGCGATAAATCCGCTAAAGACCACATCCGCGTTATGTATCTGAGTCAAAGAGATTTGATAGATATCACCGACAAAGCTCTACAAATAGATACGGATTATTTAGTGGCTTACGCCGTCAGTGATAATAAACCGGCTGTCTTCGACCTGACTGAAACAAAGAGTAACCTGGGTTTCAATCCAAGGGATAACTCGCAAAAATATTTCGCAGAAGCTGGTATTGATACTTAAATTTTCTCTTTCAGGCAGGTGGAGAAGTCAAGCTTAATAGTGATCCCTTCAGGCCAAACAATTGAGTCAATCAAAGCTTAAGTAGAAATTTTTGTTAGGCATTATAATGCCAGTGAATCCAGAGGAATAAAAAGAAAAAGGCAAGCGGAACTTTGGAGAGATATTGCTGGCGACCTGTGCGGGATTCGAACCCGCGATCTTCTCCGTGACAGGGAGATATGCTAAACCGCTGCACCAACAGGCCAATCATATTGAAAAGTACTTTTCCGTTTCCTTAACAGGGTGGCATGCTAAACCGCTATACCATGGGGCTTAGCCAAAAATCCAGACAGGTGTATCGATTTTGCACACAGTAAAAGTCTATCAAGGTCAGTTCATTGCTGTCAAGCTAAGGCTAAATACGGTTTGATTATGAGGCGACATTCTTCAAAAAAAGGCTGTCTGGATGATGTTGACAAGTCAGAAATTAATGCTAAAATTGTAGCATAGAATACGAAATAGGAGGAATCGAGATGCCTGTTTACGTTATGCTTACCCGACTTTCGAGCGAAGGTAGAAAGTCCATGATGAACAATCCTCAAAGAGCATTTGAGGTAAACAAAGAAGTAGAAGAGATGGGAGCTAAAGTGATTGCGCAGTATGCTTTGCTGGGTAATTATGACTTCATCAATATTCTCGAAGCGCAGAGCAACGAAGTAATAGCACGGGTTGCCTCGGAATTGGGTTCGAGGGGGACTCTCGAACCGATTACAATGGCGGCAATTACCATGCAGGATTATGTCAGAGAACTGGAAACAGCCAAAATTATCAGGAGATAGATTTACCCCGCTTTTGAATGCTCAGGCATAAGAGAAATCTTAAAAGCTCTCGCTCTATGATGTAGATTCGGGGGCTTTTTAGTATACAATGAAGAAAAAATCCGTAGATTGGAAATCTCTGTTAAAAGCGGACCCCACCGATTGGCTGCTGGAAAAAGACAATCCTTCGGTGCGTTATTTTACCCTTAAGGATATTCTGGGAAGGGATGAGAATGACCCGGATGTAAAAAACGCCCGTAAAGAAATAATTGAGTCTGGTATCGTGCCCCGCATCCTGGAAAAACAGAACGACGACGGCAGTTGGGGAGTACCGGCAGATTTTTACATTCGCTCAAAATATAAAGGCACGGTCTGGAACATCATTCTACTTGCAGAATTGGGCGCAGATGGTAATGACAGTCGCATCAGAAAAACCGGGGAATTTATTCTGGCAAATTCACAGGACAGACAAAGCGGCGGTTTTGCATATCAACGCGGTGAAGACGGCGGTCTCCATAACAAAGTAATCCCCTGCTTAACCGGGAATATGGTTTTCAGCCTCTTAAGGTTTGGTTATCTAAACGATTCCAGAGTAAAACAAGGCGTTAAATGGATAACTAAATACCAGAGATTTGATGACGGGATAGAACTGGCGCCGAAAGGCTGGCCATATCAAAGATTCCAAAATTGTTGGGGAAAACATACCTGCCATATGGGTGTCGTGAAGTCTTTAAAAGCTCTGGCGGAAATTCCTGTTAAATACAGGACAAAAGCAGTTAAAGAGACCATTAATAAAGGCACCGAATATTTACTGCAACACCGACTTTATAAGAGTAGCCACGACCCATCAATAATCGCAAAGCGTTTCTGGCTAAATTTTAGTTTCCCGACCCTCTGGAAAATAGATGCCCTGGAAATGTTGGGTGTGCTGGTAAAACTGGGGTACCGTGATAATCGTATGGATGATGCCATTAACCTGCTGATATCGAAACAGGATGACCAAGGCCGGTGGAAAATGGAGAAAAGCTACAATAATCGTCTTCTTGTGGGTGTCGAAAGGGATGGTAAACCCAGCAAGTGGCTGACATTAAACGCTCTCAGAGTATTCAAAGGGATTGCTTAGACAGGCTATAAAGCCGCTTGACAAGGCAATTCATGGAATATAAGCTTTATTTAAGTGGTTACCTTATTGTGTGAGACAGTTTTGTGACCAAACAAAAACTAAAGTGGCATTTTCATTTTTTTGATATCTTTCTGATATTTGTTCCGGTATCAATAGTTTTCTATTTTCTGCACGTCGCCGCACTGCCTTCTTTCCTGGTGACAGCCGCCGCTCTTGTTGGTATTGCTCACCTGATGGCGGAATCTACCAGTATCATTGCTAATCGGGTTTCCTCAACCATATCGGCGCTTATAAATGCCACTTTCGGAAATGCAGTGGAACTCTTCATCGCTATTTTTTCCCTTCGTGCCGGTCTTTTTGCACTCGTCACGGCTTCTATCACCGGTTCCATCATCCTTAATGTTTTACTCTTAATCGGCCTGGCGATGCTGTCCGGAGGTTTAAAATATAAAGAACAAAAGTTTAATAAAGACTCGGCCGGTCTTTCTTCGACGATGTTGTTTGTGGCGGTGGTGGGATTGGGATTACCTTCGATGTATCAAATGGTAGAGGGGACGCCTTCACGTCAGATGACCCTGGGCGTGTCGGTAATTCTGGGCATTGTTTATATTCTCAGTCTCATTTATACTCTGATAACACACCGGCATCTTTTCGTAGTAGAACGACAAGCGCCCGAAGAAAACCATGACCGGTGGTCTGAAAGAGGGGCCATAATTGTTCTCTTTATTATCACTTTACTGGCTGGTTTTGAGTCTAATTTTCTGGTCAATACAGTGGAACCGATGGTTGGCAAAACCGGTTTCACGGAAGTTTTGTTGGTTTGGTATTTGTAGCGATACTCACCAATATCCCGGAAATAAGCTCAGCGCCATGGCGTTTGCGCGGAAAAACCAGATGACGTTATCGCTGGAAATCGGCATGAGTTCAGCTTTGCAAATATCCCTTTTTGTCGTTCCCATCCTCATTCTGATTAGTCCTCTGGTGATACACGGTGGTTTTGACCTGGTGTTTACGCCTTTTGAATTGGTGGCGGTAGTAGTCACAGCTATGATCGCTAATTACATCAGTTCGGACGGCATTTGTCATTGGGTTGAAGGAGCGCAGTTAATCGCCGTTTATCTATTGGTGGCCACGGCTTTTTATTTTTTGTGAAATATTTGTATTATAGCTGTATTTTTTATACAATATTACACGATGGTTATCCCGGAGTGATAGGAGGGTGAGTTAATAATGGATATTTCTGAAGTACGTAAAGGTACCAAATTGATGATAGACAACGTTCCTTACAACGTTGAAGAAGCGGAGTTTATGAAACCCGGCAAAGGGAGCGCTATTTATCGCTACAAACTGCGTAATCTGATTGACGGCTCCAGCATAAATAAAACCTATCATTCGGGAGAAAAGTTTACCGGCGCTAATGTTTCCACCCGTGAAGGACAATTCCTTTACCGTGATGGCAGCCATTTCATCTTTATGTCCACCGAAAATTATGAGCAGTACACAATCGATGAAGCACTGCTGGGCGATAAGAGCCATTTCTTGAAGGAAGGCACAATCGTTACGACCATGATGCTTGAGGAAAAACCTCTGGATATCACCCTCCCGATTTTCGTTGAGTTAAAGGTCATAAAGAGCGATATCGCGACCAAAACCGATACTGTAACCGCGCAGATGAAATCTGCCACATTGGAAACAGGCTATCAGATCGATGTTCCCACATTTATCAAAGAAGGCGACTTTATCAAAGTCGATACCCGCACCGGGACTTACGTAGAACGGGTGGTCACCAAGAAATAAAAATGACGGATGATGAACGTCAGCGTCTCGAACGATTGACCGCTAATCTCAAGCGTCGTGCATTCATTTATCAGACAATTCGGTCTTTTTTTAATGAACAGGGTTTTCTTGAAGTAGAGACTCCCGTCCGCTCTCCGGCTATTGCCCCCGAAAAAGAAATCATTCCTGTCGAGAGTGAAGGCTGGTTTCTTTCCACATCTCCTGAGCTTTATATGAAACGTCTGCTGGCGGCCGGGTACGATAAGATTTATCAGTTCAGTCGTTGTTTCCGCAAAGATGAGCGCGGCAAATATCATAACCCCGAATTCACTCTGCTGGAGTGGTACCGTAAAGGTGTCGATTATGAGCAGATGATGAAAGACACCGAGCAGTTATTCACTACAATTGCCTCTGGGCTTGGAACTGGCAATACGCTCCGCTATCAGGGTAATGACATTGACCTTTCTTTGCCATGGGAAAGGCTTACTGTCTCCGAAGCGTTTAAGAAATTAGCGGGCTGGGACCCTGTATCTGACCCGGATGTGCGGCGTTTTGATGAAGATATGGTTTTAAAGGTTATCCCCAATCTCAATCCGTCACCGTCCGACATTTCTGGTAGATTATCCGGCGCCAATGGCATCTTTGGCGAGGCTGAAGCCAGATAACCCTCGTGTTGCCGAACGCGTTGAAGTGTTTATTGGCGGTTTAGAACTGGCAAATGCTTACAGCGAACTGATTAATCAAAAGAGAGCAAGAAATGCGTTTCCAGAAAGAAATTGAGCAAATCAAGAAGGAACAGAGTAGGATTGCGCCAATGCCTGAAAAATTTTTAAGAGCGGTCGCAAATCTTCCCGAATGTGCCGGCATTGCTCTGGGAGTGGATCGGCTCGTAATGTTATTCTGCAATGCCAATTCAATCGATGAAGTCATGACTTTTACCGTGGATGAGGCCTGAGTAAATTTGCAGACCGCGAATGAACTTTAAATTCTCTTTGACTTCAAATTGATGTCATCAAAGTTGCCTGGACAGGAAAGTATATAATGAATATAGAGATTAATGATACCTTACACCTGCCTGTTAATTCAAGGTAAAGGGAGTTCGGAAGAATGAAATGCCCAGTTTGTGGACAAAATGCCTGGCGCACAGTAGTCAGAAAAGAGAATTCTACTCCGGCAGCATTGACCTTTGTGACCGCGCTGTACCGTGTTTGCACCAAGTGCAATTACGAAGAAAAGATGAAATCCGCGCAGTAACTTGTGTTGTTATCTTTACTTAACAATAGTCCATTTGTATTAAAACAGCGCAGCTAAAATTCCTGTACCGGAAATACGGATATTATACCCCTTCCCAGACCTTCTTCCAAACGTGACGAAATGCAAGAATAATCCGACGAAAATTGTATAACCCGTTGGCGTGACTTAAACTTAACGATTGCGATACTGTAGCGTGCTGGGCACGACATTACATGAGAATATCGTTAAAAATCAGAAAGCGGGGCTATAAATATCCAAAGAAAGAATTGTAAATAAATTACAGAAGCAATAAATCCCGGTTTTCTCTTTATGACAAAAGTTTTCCCTTCTCAGGTTCCTGGGTAGTTTGAGAAGGTTCATTGATTTTATATTCTTCTGCTGTAAAGGGCGAATACCCTTCAAGAATTTTCTTACCGTTTTCAAAAATTATAAGTCCGGTTCCGCATTTGCCACAACTTTGATTACGGGGGTTTTTTAATGCCCAACCCCAGTAATGCTGGCTGCATTTTGGACATTTGCCTTCAATCATATTTATTCAACTCCCCAAAAACAGGATAAACCTGTTTCAACAATTATTTTATACCATTAAACGAACAAAATACTAGTACTTTCGGTAAAAGTTTGTTTTAACGTAACGCGGTACTAGTACCAGGTTGCGATAATACGCTTGATATTATTTACACATAAATATTGATTTATTGAGCGTGAATATAATTGCACTTATTTTTGCAAGTAAGTACTAGTACTGGTTTCTTTTATTTTAGTGGATTTATTTACAAAGTCAATCTAAACTTAATTACCTTATCTTCTCTGTTTTTAATATTACTCACCCTAAATTCGTGAACAAATTAGTACTTAAGTATTTCTCTCCCCTATCCGGGAATATTACCACAATTGTTCCAGACTTTATTTTCTTGGCAATTTGAACGGCTGGCATACATGGCAGCACCACTGCTCATTCCAACGAAAATTCCTTCCTTGCTTACAATTTGTCTGGTCATTTCATAGGCGACTTCTGTCTCGACCATAATGGTGATGTCAATCTGTGAAGGGTCGTATATCGAAGGGACGATTGCCTCTTCCATATTCTTCAGTCCCTGGATATAATGCCCTTTAACAGGATGGGCACAGACTATCTTGATTTGAGGATTATGTTCCTTTAAAACCTTGCCTACGCCCATAATTGTGCCCGATGTGCCCAGAGATGAAACAAAATAGTCTATCTTACCGTTTGTTTGTTTCCAGATTTCTTCTCCGGTTGTCCTGTAATGCGCGATTTTATTGTATTCGTTGGAAAACTGGTCCGGCATGAAATATTTCTCGGGGTATTCTTTGACCAGTTCTCGAGCTTTCCTGATGGCTCCGTCTGTGCCTAATTTACCTTCTGTCAGAGTCACTTTAGCCCCAAATGCTTTAATCATTTGTCTTCTCTCAACAGAGACGGCGTCACTCATGACAATTTCAACTTCATATCCTTTTACTGATGCCAATCATTGCCAGGGCTACCCCGGTATTTCCGGATGTCGGCTCAATAATCGTTTTTCCTTTTGTTAATTTGCCCTCTATTTCAGCCTGTTGAATCATGCTTAATGCAATCCTATCCTTAATGCTCCCGGTTGGATTAAAGCCTTCGAGCTTGGCATAAATAGTGGTGTTCTTATTGGGGTTGAGCTTATTTATCCTGACAATAGGAGTATTGCCGATAGTTTGTAGTATGTCTTCGTACATGTCTATTTTGCTCCTTGGTTTGACGGTTCAAATCTGCCTGCCGGCAATCTTATTATCAATTAATCAGCTATCCCTTAATCACGCCGATCGGCGTAGTCCTGACGATTTTGCGCGAAATGCCTGCCCGTTCGGTTACTTCAACTACTTCATTCACATCTTTGTAAGCTGCTGAAGCTTCTTCCGGCAACTCGCTGATGCTGGCAGTTTTTACGGTGATACCTTTTGCCGCCAGTGCCTGGATAACATCGATGCCTCTGACGCCTTTCTTGGCGGCGCTGCGACTCTGCAAACGGCCGGCGCCATGACAGGTGGAGCCGAAGGTTTCCTTCATGGCGGTTTCCGTGCCTACCGCAATATAAGAATAGCGTCCCATATCGCCGGGGATAAGCACCGGCTGGCCTATTTTTTGATACACATCGGGCAAATCCGGATGACCCGCCGGGAAAGCCCGGGTGGCGCCTTTACGGTGAACACAGAGTTTCACTCTTTTTACCGTCGACAGTATGCTCTTCAATCTTGGCGATATTGTGCGCCACATCCCAGATTTGCTCTAATCCGATATCCCGCGGACTTTTCCCCAGAGCTTTCATCAGCGATTCTCTGACCCAGTGCGCCATACACTGCCGATTTGTCCAGGCATAATTGGCGGCGCAAGCCATGGCGCTGAGATATGCCTGACCTTCCGGCGATTTCACCGGCGCGCAGGCAAGCTGGCGGTCGGGCAAATTAATGCCGTATTTCCTGACTGCCTGCCCGAGGGAAGCGACATAATCGGTGCATATCTGGTGTCCGAACCCGCGACTGCCGCTGTGCACCATCACCAGCACCTGTCCGACTATCCTGTATACCCATCACGTTGGCGGTGTCAGGGTCATAGATTTCATCAACCCGTTGTATTTCCAGGAAATGATTGCCACTGCCTAGAGTGCCCAACTGAGGAATGCCCCGTTCTCTGGCGCGGCTGCTGACTTTTTCGGGGTCGGCGCCTTTGATACAGCCTGATTCCTCGGTGGTTTTCACATCATCAGGCTCGCCATAGCCTCTTTCCACCGCCCATCTACTGCCTTTGACCATTACCTCGGTCAATTCTCTATCATTGACCCGTAATTTGCCCTTCGTGCCCAGTCCGGAGGGAACATTATGAAAGATTTCTGTGGTGATGCGGTCGATTTTCGGTCTGACTTCGGCTTCAGTCAGGTTGGTACGCATCACCCGAACGCCGCAGTTAATGTCAAAGCCAACTCCACCCGGCGAAACCACGCCGTCATCCAATCCGGTCGCTGCCACTCCGCCAATGGGGAAGCCGTAACCCCAGTGAATATCCGGCATTGCCAGCGAATGTCCGACAATACCCGGCAGAAAAGCGACATTCGCCACCTGCTCAAAGGCATTCTCTTCCCAGATGTGACTCAGCAAAGCTTCGCTGGAATAGATCAGGCCGGGGACTCTCATGCCAGCCTTATAGCTGGTGGGAATTTCCCAGCGGTAATCGTCGATTTTATTGAGTACACCTTCCCACGGCGCCGACATTTTCATATTCCTCTAAACATCTTTGTTACTATTTTCCGGCTATTTTCACTATTGCGAGCAATCTCACGCTTCATTGTCATTCCTTCGAAGTCTGCTCCATATTAAGTAAGGCTTGAGTTACAAGGTCCCACCCTTATCGTGGGAGAGGGGCGCAGCCCCTCTAACTATTATTCTCTTCCCATCGGGAAGGGATTAAGGAATGGGGCGTCGTGAAATTCAACTTAAGGAAATGAGTGTCACACCCTCATCCTAACCTTCTCTACATTCGCTTTGCGAAGTACCTTCGGGCCATCTAAAAGGAGAAGGGAATTGGAACATAGCTCTTACTTATAAAACATGTATTACACATCAAAGATTACCTGAACTTTCCACCCATCTTACTTTGCTCAATTTTAAGCATGTGGTAAGTTGCAGCCTTAACCTGGGTTTTAAGTTCGTGTTTAGCAAGGTTGATTTTCTCGCCGTAGCCTATGGCTGTAAGCTCGGTATCGGTAATACTGGTGATTCGAACCGGTTAAACAGTATTCCCTTTGCCTCAAACAGATAAATCAGTTCATTGAGCCAGTTAACCAATAATGCCTCACGGTCGGGGGCGGTTACCTCAATGTTACGGTTTTCCTTCTCTGTACCTCATCAAGCTCGGTGATGAGACTGAACAATCCACGTGCCGCATTGGCAAAGACCTGTTTCATATCTGCGCCGTAAGCAATGATGCCGATATCAGCCGTGTGGTCGATGACCTCAAAATCCTTCTCCACACAGATAGATTATAGCATTTAGGGTGACAAGACAAGGAGATGACAAGGAGGTGAAAACGACCTAATTATTGGCTGAGAGTGGAACGGATGAAATCGCTGTAATGTGATTTTAGCCTTCTTTGCAAACCTTTAAAATTATGGTGTCGGATGATACTATAACCAAACTTACGCGAATGATAGTGTGTGCTTCCGGCATTTTTCAAACTTTGGTCCGGACTTTTCTCTTAATCTATTTTTGCTATTTCTAGCCCAATATGGGAATATTATAGATATAGTCGGTGTTGTTGCTGTGAACACGGTAAAATATTATTGCTGTAAGGAGGCAATTTAGTGAAAGAGGTAATCATTGCTAGTGGAGTGAGAACTCCGATTGGAGCCTACTGCGGGATGCTGAGAGAGATTCCCGTAGAAAAGCTCGGTGCTCTTGTACTAAACGAGGTAGTAAAACAGGCCAATGTGAAGCCGGCAGAAGTTGATGATGTGTCCTTTCACAGGCTTATGCCAATGGGGAGACACCAAACCTGGCGCGAAAGGCTTTACTTAAGCCGGCTGGCCGGTCGAGGTTCCCGGAATGACTGTTGACAGGCGTTGTTGCGGGGGGTCCAGTCCATTTGGAGCAGCGCCATGGAAATCCAAACGGAAAATGCGGAAATCGTGGTGGCATCGGGCGCTGAAAGCATGAGCCGTGCCGAATTCTAATCCCCGGTGAATTCCTAAGTGGGGAGTCGGCGGCAGAACAGACCCTAAATGGGGCTTCTTCCCGCGGCAACACGGCAGCTTGAACCTCTGGGGTATCCCTTTCCACGATAGAATTCAACGTGGCAGGCCAATGCACCAACCCATCGAAAGGTTCGGCGAACTTAATTCAATGATGACATGGGCAGAAACAGCAGCTAAAAACGAAAAGATTTCACGGCAGGAATGTGATAAATGGTCGGTTCGTTCGCATCAAAAAGCCATCGCCGCTATCGATGCCGGAAAATTCAAAGAGGAAGTTGTGCCGATTCCCACTACGGAAAAAGGCACGCAAAGTGCTGGGGGAGGAATGCGGCAAGCGGGAATAATCGCGGCGGCCGGAATCGTCGCGCTGACCACGATGGTCGATCGGCTGGTGGAGGATCATCAGAATGCGCGCGCGCTGGCGCAGGGATTAGCGCTGGTCGCGGGACTGAACGTCCGTCCGGTTAAGAATCGGACCAACATGGTCGTATTTGACCTGGACGGCGACGCGGAAGCATCGCGGCGTTTCGCGGCGGCGATGCGACAGCGGGGGGTGCTGATATCGCCGCGCGAGGCGACGTCTTTCCGCGCCGTGACTCATCATGGGATTTCGCGCGCCGATGTCGATCGAGCGGTCGCAGCGGCCGCACAAGCCGCCGGCGAAGTCTTCGGCGACTGAGTCCTTCAATCGCGCGCATGGGAAACCATGGGATGGATTCGCTCGAATCGCTGTTCTCTCTGCGCGGGCGGCGCGGACTGGTAACCGGCGCGTCGTCCGGGTTGGGAGTGGAATGCGCAAAGGCGCTGGCGATTGCGGGCGCCGACGTCGTACTGGTCGCGCGGCGCAAAGACCGCGTCACGCGAATGGCGGCCGAGCTCGCGAAGACGCACGGCGTCAAAGCGATCGGAATCGGCGCCGACGTAACGCGCGAGGACGACCTCGATCGCCTGATGGCAGAGACGTCGGCCGCGATCGGCGATGTGGATATCCTGGTGAACAACGCGGGCGTGTCGCCGACCGGCCGCGCCGAGAATTTCAAGCGTGACGCCTGGGACGAAGCGATCGCTGTTAATCTGACCGCGCCGATGATGCTTGCACAGCGCGTCGCGCGCCGGCTGATCGAGACCGGCCAACCGGGCCGCATCATCAACATGGTTTCGATCTATGCGTCGGTGGCGAGTTCGGTGTACCGGCTGTCGGCATACGCGGCGACCAAGGCGGCGTTGGCGAATTTGACGCGTCAACTGGCGGTCGAATGGGCCGGCTATGGAATCCTGGTCAATGCAATCGCGCCGGGATGGATTCCCACCGAGGCCACCGAGGGCGGAATCGCGAAGCCCGCAAACAAGGAACGGATGGAGGCTTTCACGCCGATGAAGCGGCTGGGGCTCCCGCATGAGATTCGCGGCGCGGTGATCTTCCTTGCCAGCGCAGCTTCAAGCTACGTTACAGGTTCGGTAATTTCGGTGGACGGCGGATACCAGGCGTGGTGAGAGCGGCACGCGTCCGATCGCAAAGCTAGCAAGTCGCGCCGCCGCAATCTCTGGGCATTCGTTAGATTAGGAGCGGGGATGAACGGCACCGGGCTTCGGGCGCAACTTTTCCGGCGCAAGCCGGCGGCGGCCTTGATGGCGGAAGCCGATTCGCGCTCGGGCGGACTCAAACGGGCTCTGGGAGCGCTGGATCTCACGCTGCTGGGGGTAGGCGCGATCGTCGGTGCGGGAATTTTCGTGCTGACCGGTGTCGCCGCGGCAAGATACGCGGGGCCTGCGATCGTGCTCTCATTCGTGGTGTCGGGATTCGCGTGCGCGATGGCGGCGCTGTGCTACGCGGAGTTCGCAGCAATGATTCCGGTGGCTGGCAGCGCGTATTCATATTCGTACGCGACGATGGGCGAGCTGGTCGGCTGGATCATCGGATGGGACCTCGTGCTCGAATACGCGGTCGGCGCGGCCGCGGTAGCGGTCGGATGGTCGGGGTACCTTACCGTTATCCTGCAGGGCGTCGGGATTCATTTGCCGGTCTCGATCACGCATGCGCCCGGGTCGGTTCCCGGCGCGATTATCAACTTGCCCGCGCTGCTGATCGTGATGCTGATCACTTACGTGCTCTACATCGGGATATCGGAGAGCGCGCGAATCAATTCGATCATCGTGGCAGTGAAACTGTGCGTGATCGGGGCAGTGATCGTCGTAGGTGCGTTCTTCGTTAGGCCGGAGAACTGGAGTCCGTTCGCGCCGATGGGATGGACGGGAGTGATGAAAGGCGCGGCGGTGATCTTCTTCGCCTACATCGGGTTCGACGCGGTCTCAACCGCCGCGGAGGAAGTAGTCGATCCGAATCGCGACTTGCCGCTTGGCATCCTCGGTTCGCTGTTTATGTGCACGCTGCTTTATATCCTGGTCGCGGGCGTGTTGACCGGGATGGTACCGGCGCGATCGATCGACGTGAACGCGCCGCTGGCGTCGGCCTTTCTGCTGCGCGGGATGCATGCTTTGTCGGGAATTATCTCGCTCGGCGCAGTTGCGGGCCTGACCTCGGTGCTGCTGGTGTTGATGCTCGGGCAGTCGCGGGTATTTTTCGCCGTGTCGCGCGACGGCCTGCTGCCGGCCGCCTTCAGCCGGATTCATCCGAAGTATCGCACGCCGTATATTCCGACCACGCTGACCGGAATCGCAGTTGGAATCACGGCGGCGCTGCTGCCGATCCAGGAGATCGCGGAGCTAACGAATATCGGGACGCTGTTCGCGTTCGTGCTGGTATGCTTCGGCGTGTGGATTCTGCGCCGTGTCGAGCCGGACCTGAAGCGCCCGTTCCGCACACCGCTGGTGCCGCTGGTGCCGATTCTGGGGGTCGTCTTTTGTCTTTACCTGATGGCGAGTCTGCCGGTGGTTACGTGGATTCGTTTTTTCGTGTGGATGGCGATCGGGCTGGTCATCTATTTCAGTTACGGCCGCTTCCACAGCCGGGTGCAGAATAACGCTGTCGAGCGCGAGCGCGACGCCGCGTCGGATAGATAGGCAGGTGTAGCCCCGGCGGACCCCTATTGGCCGGAGCGGTCGGCGGCCTTCTGCGCGGCTGCTGCGGCGGCCGCGGCTGCCGCCCGGGTCTGAGCCGCCTTTTCCATCGCGGCCTTGCGCTTCTCGCCGCGAGCGAGGTTTTCGTTCAGTTGCTTGGCGCCCGCGACACCGAGGTCCTGCGATTCCCACTTGGGCTTCGCGACGGGTACCCATTGTCCTCCCTCAAGCGCGTAGGTGAAGACCAGGTACTTGAGCTTGCCCGTGGCGAGGCCCTTGGCTGTTCCCCCCGGCTTGGTCGGGTCGTACTCGACGCCGCCGAGCTTGCAGCTCACGACGAGATGATTATGCGGGCCGTAGGTCGGCAGGTACTCGAACTTTTGCTGCAGGTCTATGTACTGCTGGCTCTTGGCTTTTTTTTCATCTTGCTCGGCAAAGTAGGGCTCGGCGACATCTGAAAGTTTGTCCTGGAGCGACTGCTGGAGCGCCGGCGTGAGGTCTTTTTGTGCGCGCGCGTGCTGCAGGTCCATCGCTTGCGCACGCGACGCATCGAGCGAAAACAAAAGCGCGGCCGCAAGGGCGACCGCGCTGAGCATCTTAAGATTTTTCATAGCGTCCCGGCCACCATCACAATGGACGATTGACCGGGCGCAAATATTTACCGGCTGGAGCTAGTGTTGAGCCCGCGGCCGAACGACGCGACCTGCGACTGCCATTGCTCGCCGAAGGCGAGGATCAGCACCTGCTGATTGATGTGCGCGTCCTTGGTCAGCGATTTCATCGAGCCACCACCTGCCATAGCCAGAACTTTGTACGCCGCCTGCGTCTGCCGGTAGAACTCCGGCAACGGCGAGATTTTCGGCGGCTCTTCCCGATGCACCTTGAGCCAGAACTCGCGCTCGAAGCGCTCGTGCTCCTCGGCCGCCACGTCCACCGTGTTGAAGGTGCCGTTGTTGGTTTTGAACTGCCGGATCAGCCCGAGCAGCGGTCCGAAGTCCTCCTTGCGCGGGGGAGAATCGCCGACCAGCACCACCACCTTCTTGGCGTACGGCTTCCAGTCCATCCTGTTCATCGCCGTCTCGCACGCACCAAACGTATCCTCTTCCCATTCGCCGCCACCCATCGCCTGGATGCCGTTCAGGAAGTCGGTGAGCTTTTGCGGCGACAGCGTCAGCGGCTGGATATTCATCTTCTCGCCCTTGCCGCCGAACACGATTATTCCGACTCGCGCGATCGGCACCAGCCGGTGAATCGACTGCACCAGCAGCTGCATCTTGGCCTTGACGTCGTCGATGATCAGTTTCATCGAGCCGGTCCCGTCGATCACCAGCACCACGTCCAGTCCCTTGCGCCGCAACTCGCCGATGAACCCGCCGAAACCCGGGCCGATGCCGTGACCGTAGCCCGAACCCATGCCGCCGCCACGGCCGATGCCGATACCGCCACCGCCGGCCGCGCGCACGTAGTCACTGGCCAGGCCCACCGCCTGCGAGGTATCCACCGCGGTGGGCGCTTCCATCTGCTGCTGCGCCACGTCAGGCATCGGCACTTCGGGCATGTCGAGATCCTGCATCTCGTTGCCGCCACCACCGCCACCGCCCGCTTCCAGGTTCACCATGATCAACTCGCGCCCGCGCTGCTCGTGCACCGTGATGACCAGGAGGAGCAAGGCGAGTACGTGAAGGGCGACCGACAGTGGAAAGGGCCCGATTAGCAGACCGAGCGCATCTTTCATCTTCTGAAGACGGGTCGCGTCGGCTTCGTCTTCGTCGCGGCGCGCCTCGGCCTCGGCCTCTCTTTTGCCGATTATGCGGTAGAAGACGAAGGCAACGGCGAACGTTGAGAGGACAAGCAAAACTATGATTACTGCGATCATATAAAAACGTGCTCCCCGCTTGGGCCACGCTTGGCGCGGCCAAGGCCGAGATCCTCATTCACTAGACTTGAAGCCGCGCGATCGTGGCGATGCGCGGGCCGTGCGAAAATCAAATTCCTACGCTCCGCCTCCCGGCGCTCCGGCAGCGGCGCCCCCAGGAGGCAAAGAAGACACAGCGATAGCTATCGCCTCTGCGCCCGCCGACTTGGCCATATCCAGAATACGAACCATATCACCAAGTATAACCTTTGGATCGCCCTGGAAAATCACAATTTTGTCGGTCGAATTCGCAAGCGCGTCATGAAGCTGGGGCACCAGCTCGGGCTCGGTGACCTGCTTGTCGCCCAAATAGATCTGATGCTCGGAGGTGTAAGTAACGATGATACCCTTGGGCTTTTCGTTTGGGTTGGCTGCAGTTTCAGCTTTGGGCAAATCGACGTGGGCCGCGGATTCAATTGTCACCGCAGTCGTCACCATAAAGATGATCAGCAGGACGAGAAAAATATCGGTCAACGGGGTGATGTTGATATCGGCGAACACCCCGCCGCCTTCGTTTTTAGTCATTGCCATGGGCAAATACCTTTGCTGGTATCGATGCTCAGGTCAGCCACCAGGGCCAGCCCGATCAACCTCCACCACCCGGAGAGTTGGCTAGTTGCGTACCGGTAACCCGCTTGGCCGCGATTGCAATTTGTTCGGCGCCGGCGCTCTTGGCGATATTGAGGATTCGCACCATGTCGCCAAGCAGCACTTTGCGATCACCCTGGAACACGACGATCTTCTGGTCCACCTTGCCCAGCGCCTCGCGGAGGCTGGAGCCGAGTTCGCGCTCGGGAACGTCCTTCGAGTTCACGAACAGCTCGTGCTGGGCGGTATATGTCACGATGACGCCCTTGTTCTCCGGCGCGGTATTGGTCGCGTCGGGCAGATCGACATGGGCGGCAGATTCGATCGTGACAGAAGTCGTCACCATGAAGATGATGAGCAGAACGAGGAAGATGTCGGTCAGCGGCGTGATATTGATGTCGGCAAAAACGCCGCCGACCACCGCCCTGATGTGGTCCGCTAATTGCCACGCGCCTGTCTCCCCTGGAGTGCGGCGTCGATCAGACGGTCGTCGTTGATGTGCTGAATGGCGCTGATGTTCTCAACCTTGACCGAGAAATAGTTGTAGAAGATAACCGCGATGATCGCGACGGCGAGTCCCAAGCGCGGTCGAAATCAACGCTTCCGAAATACCGGCCGCGACGACCGAGAAACCGCCGGTGCCCATGATTGCCATCGATTGGAACGCCACGAGAATACCAACGACCGTGCCGAACAGCCCGATGAACGGAGCCGATGCGCCCGCGGTCGCGAGCACCCAGATGTAGCGCTTGAACTCGAGGCCTTCCTGGTAACGGCGCTCGTCGTCGAGTTCGAGCAGATGATCCCTGTCCATCGTCTGCGAACCCGAGATGAGGGTGTGATAGATGCGCTCGGCCGCCGTGGCGCGCGCCTGCGTGGCCTGCAACGCTTCGTTGAACTTGCCCTGCCGCAGCTGCGGAATCAGCGAGTCAGCCAGCCTCGCCGTCTTGGGTCCGACACCCCACAGCGCCCATACGCGTTCGAAAATTATCGCAAGGCAGACGACCGAAATGAAGAGCAGGGGGTACGTCGCATAGTAGCCCTGCTGAATCATCGACAAAATACCAAAGTTGCTTTGCATCTCTTATCCCCTCGGGTTTGAAATAGATCTGAGCGGTAAAATTTTGGTTCCGCCCGAACCGTTGCGTAACTGCCTCAAACTGCCTTTGCGGTTCTCCCTTGAACCGGCCACTCCATCTAGCCCCAATCCCACTGCTTGGGCTCCCATCAGCCGGTCAAAGTTGTCCGTGATGGCGCGGAAGGTCTGAATGCAACAATAGAAAGTATTTGTCAAGAGTCGCCGCGCGGACGTAAAAATATTGGCCGATTCGCCGACAATCGCGAATGAGCAACAGTGGCTTCCGGCGCTGTCCCACGCTGCGCAAACGCTCATACCACGCTCGATCATCGACTCCGCGTACAACTTACTTTACCCCCTTGGCCATGCTGCCGACTACCGTAAACTGGTCGCTCGCGGCACCGCGAATTATCTCATTGCCTTGACTTCCTGGCCCCTCACGTCTATCCAGAAGCTTGCCAGAACATGCCGCAGGTTGACCGCGATGCGGTCATTGTTTTTTTGGTCGATTGACGCTTTTGAGAAATCTGAATCCACCATTGATTAAGACGATGCACCGGCCCGTTTTGTTCAGGCGGGCTGCGCTAGCCGCCACGTGCATGTTCGGATTCGCAGCTTGCAAGACCGCGCCGGTAGCCGCTCCGGCCGCACCCCCTACCGTGCAGGCTTCGATGACCGCGCCCGACGAGCCCAGCAACGCGTTGCCGCCGGACCTGTACAAGTCGATGCCGATATATCCGGGCGCCAAGATCGAACACGTCCGCAAACCCAAGGGTGCGATGCGCGAAATTCTGTTCAGCGCCGACGCGCAGATGCCCCAGATGGTTGCGTTTTACAAGGACGAGCTGAAGAAGAACGACTTTCACATCGCCTCGTCGCTGATCATGCCGGCGCGCAGGACCTGGTCGTGCGATTTCAACTACAACGGGCGTCAGGGCACGATCATGCTGTTCCCGAGCGACCAGGATAAGTCGAAGATGACAATCGATGTCCTCTACGAGCTGCCCGCGCATCTGGACGAATCCCTGATGGAACCCAAAGAAGACTTCGACGTAGAAGGACCGGGCGAAATGGCCCAGCAAGCTCCAAATCCCAACGAGAAAGAGAAGAGGAATTAGTGAGATGGCACTATTGACAGGCAAAGTTGCGGTTATTACCGGCGCCGGCCGCGGCATCGGGCGCGAGGAGGCGTTGTTGCTGGCCAAGCATGGGGCCAAGGTCGTCGTCAACGACCTCGGCGGCCACTTCGACGGGACAGGGCAGTCGCGTTCCCCGGCCGAGGATGTGGTCAAGGAAATCCGCTCCGCCGGCGGCGAGGCAGTCGCCAACTTCGAGAGCGTGACCGACTTCAAGTCCGCCAAGCGGATCATCGAGTGCGCAATCGACAACTTCGGCAAGCTCAACATCGTCGTCAACAACGCGGGCATCCTGCGCGACCGCATGATCTTCAACATGAGCGAAGAAGACTGGGACGCGGTTGTTTCGGTCCATCTGAAAGGCTCGTTCAACGTCGCCCGCCACGCGACCGCCTACTGGCGCGAGCAGCACAAGGCCGGCAACGTGCTCAATGGCCGGCTCATCAACACCAGCTCCGACTCGGGCATCCTGGGCAACGCGGGGCAGAGCAACTACGGGTCGGCAAAAGCGGCGGTCGCCGCGATGGCGATAATCGTGGATCGCGAGATGAGCCGCTACGGCGTCACCGCAAATGCGATCGCGCCGGTAGCGCGCACGCGACTTACCGTCGACGCGACTCCGCAGACCGCCGCCGGCATGGCGCAGAAGCCGGGAGAATGGGACGCGTTCACGCCGGCGCACGTGGCGCCGCTGGTGGCGTGGCTGTCGAGCGACGACGCCAAAGACGTTCACGGCGAAGTGTTCCGCGTCGGCATGGGCAACGTGTGGCTGATGCGCGGATGGCATACCGGCGCCAAGGTCTCGAAGAAGGGCTCGATGTGGGAGCCGGCGGAACTCGGCGCCAAGCTCAAGGAAGAGCTCGCCAAGGGCGTGACCAAGAAAGAGAGCATGGGCGAGGTGATGGGCGGGGGCGCGTAGATTCTTGACACCTGAGACGAAACCCAAGAGCGCGGCTCCTCGCGAGCCGCGCTTTCGTTCCATCCTGTTCATTTGCGCCGCCAACACCGCGCGCAGCGTGATGGCTGAGCATATCCTGCGGCGCAAACTCGACGCGCTCGGCTTCGACCATCGGATCACGATCACATCGGCCGGAATCGCGCCATACGCCCGCGATGGAGCGTTGGTCTCGCTCGATACGCGGATGGCGCTGCGCGATGTCGGCATCGATATCGGCGACGAAGCAACTTCAACCGACCTGAAACGGCATCCCGAGATGCTCGAGCAGACCGACCTCATCATCGCGATGACCGAGCAGCAGGCGCGCGAGCTGGTCGAGCGATTTCCCGGCGCGGCGGGGCGGCCGGTGTTCACGCTGCGTTCGTTCGCGGGTGAGGCAGGCGATATCGACGACCCCTACGAAAAGGGCGACCTGGTATTCGCCGAATGCCGTGAGGAGATTCATCGGCTCGTCCCGACGATCATCGAACGCCTTTTTCATCGCTAGCGCGGGACCGCGTCGCGCGGGATCATATGACCATGGAATTCGTTAACCCGCCGGACGCCGAGATTCGCGCGATTTTAGCGCGGCCAGCCACCGTCGCGGTTGTGGGATGCTCCGACAATCCGGCGCGCGACTCGCTTCGAATTGCAAAATTGCTCAAAAGCCGCGGTTTCAAGGTAATTCCGGTCAATCCGCAGCTCGACGCCGAAGCGCTGCGCGGCGCTCTCGGAGAAAAGTGCTATCCCGATCTGGCGTCGATTCCCGAGCCGATCGAGATGGTGGACGTGTTTCGGCGATCGGAGTTCGTGCCGGAAATCGTCGAAGACGCGATTGCCAAAGGTGCGCGCGTGCTGTGGTGTCAGCTCGGTGTAGTCAACCTCGACGCGGCCCGCCGCGCACAGCAAGCCGGGATGACGGTGGTGATGGATCGATGCCCGGCGATCGAATACGCGCGACTGTTCTGAGGCGCGGTCGCGCAGGCGGAATTTTTTTGATGAAGCCGCGCAAGTGGAAGACGCTCAAGAGCGAGATCGCCTACCGGACGCCGATTTTCGATCTCCATCGACGGCGCTCGACGCATTCGCGGCGCGGGGAACGCGACTTCTTCATTCTCGACGCGCCCAACTGGGTAAATATCATTCCGATCACGAGCAGTGGCGATGTCGTGATGATTCGCCAATGGCGTCACGGGATCTCTGAGTTCACGCTCGAGGTGCCCGGCGGGATGGTCGATCCCGAGGATCCGTCGCCGATGCATGCGGCGCGGCGCGAGATGATCGAGGAGACGGGGTTCGATTCGGACACGATCGTGGAACTTGGCAAGGTGCATCCGAATCCCGCAATCCAGGGCAACATCTGTTTCTCGTTTCTTGCAGACAACGTGCACCAGGTCGAAAGGGTGGTATCGATCGGCGACGAAGAGACCGAGGTCGTGCTGGTGCCGATGCGCGAAATACGCGGCCTGATCGCGTCGGGCAAGGTCATGCATGCCTTGACGATCGCCGCATTTTCGTTCCTGCACGTGTACAACCCGCCGCCCAAGCGCCGCCGCAGAAAGTAGCCGTGGTCAAGCCGCATTGACAGGCATCGGAGCGTGCCCTAGCCTTGACGGTTTGCTAGACTATCGAATTCACACGGCGGTGCCGGAGCCGCTTACCTCGACCTGCCGCAACCAAGTTATTATCCATGTTTGATACGCTCAGCGACCGCCTCGAAGGGGTCTTCAGAAAACTCAAGGGCCACGGGCGCATCACCGAGCGCAATATCGAAGAGGCGCTGCGCGAAGTCCGGCTCGCGCTGCTCGAAGCCGACGTCAATATCAAGGTCGTCCGCGATTTTATCGAGCACGTCAAGACCAAGGCGCTCGGCGAGGAAGTGCTCCGCTCGCTCACGCCCGAGCAGCATCTAATCAAGTTCGTCGCGACCGAGCTGCGAAACGCGATGGGCGGTTCAGCGCGCGCGAGCTCGACCTCAAGGTCAAGCCGCCCGTCAAGATCATGGTGGTGGGCCTGCAGGGCTCGGGCAAGACGACCTCGATTGCGAAGCTCGGCGCGATGGCTCAAGTCGGAACGCAAGCGCCATCCGATGCTGGTGTCCACCGACGTTTATCGGCCGGCCGCGATGGAGCAGTTGCGCGTGCTCGGCGCGCAGGCGCAAGTGCCGGTCGTCGAGAGCCGCGAGGATCAGGATCCGATCGAGATCGCGTCGCGCGCGCTGGCGCGGGCCGAGACTGGCGGGCATGACGCGGTCCTGATCGACACCGCCGGCCGCTTGCAGATCGACGAGGAGCTGATGGACGAGCTGGTGCGCCTGAAGGCCGCGCGTCAACCCGCATCATATCATATTCGTCGCCGACGCGATGACCGGGCAGGAAGCCGCCAACGTGGCGGCTGGATTTCACGAGCGGTTGGGAATTTCGGGCGTGATCCTGACCAAGCTCGACTGCGACGCTCGCGGAGGCGCGGCGCTTTCCGTGCGGGCGGTTACCGGGGCGCCGATCCTGTTTGCGGGCACGGGCGAGAAACTCGACGCGTTCGAGATTTTCTATCCCGACCGGCTGGCGTCGCGCATCCTCGGGATGGGCGACGTGCTGACGCTGATCGAAAAGGCGCAGCAGAACTACGATCAGACCAAGGCCAAAGAACTCGAGCGCAAGTTCAAGAAGAACGAATTCACCATCAAAGACTTCGCCGAGCAGATCAAGGCGATCAAGAAGATGGGATCGCTTGGCGATCTGATGGGAATGATCCCCGGGCTCAAGAAAGTGGCGGGCGCAGGCGGATTCCGAAGAGGCGAAACGCGAGCTGGGGCGTATCCAGGCGATTATCGACTCGATGACGCTGCAGGAGCGCGGCAACCATCTGATTATCAACGGGCGCCGGCGCGCGCGAATCGCCACCGGCAGCGGCACGTCCGTGCAGGACGTCAATCGCTTCCTCAAACAGTTCGAGCAGACGCGCAAAATGATGAAGAAAATCACACGCATGGGCGCGGGAAAAATGATGATGCGCGGACTGGGGCTCGGCAGCTAGAATAAGTAACAGGAGAATCGCATGGCACTTGTGATCCGGTTGCGCCGTCATGGCGGCCGCAAGAAACCTTTCTACCGCATCGTGGTGGCAGACTCGCGCTCGCCGCGTGACGGACGCTTCGTCGATCAGGTCGGCACCTACGATCCGGCCTTCGATCCGCCCCGCGTCACGATCAAAAAGGACGTGGCGGAGCGCTGGCTCAAGGCTGGCGCTAAGCCGAGCGACACGGTAAGAAAGCTGATTAAACGGGCCGAAGCCGCAACGGTCTCCGCCTGATGCGACCCGCTGCATCGGAGCCATCCCATGAAGGAGCTCGTTCAGTTCCTCGCACAACAGCTGGTAAACAATCCTGACGCGGTGGACGTGAAGGAGACGCAGGGCGATACCGCCTCGGTACTTGAGCTGCGGGTGGCGAAGGAAGATTTGGGGCGCGTGATCGGCAAGCAGGGGCGGACCGCGAAGTCGATCCGCACGATTCTGAATGCGGTCGCCTCGCGCACCAACCGCAAGGTTGTTCTCGAGATCGTCGAGGACAAATGATCGCAGCGCAGGAGTCGATCGATACTTTTCGTGGACCGGGCGCGAACTGAGCCCGCCAGCGCCTGCACGGTGACACCAGTCAAGTCACACCAGCGGATGCTCCGCGTCGGCCGCATAACCGGCGCCCACGGCCTCAAGGGCGCGCTGCGATTGCGGCCCGACAATCCCGACTCCGACACATTGGAACAGGTCGTGCGCGTATTCCTGGAAAGCGCGGGAGAAGCACGCGAATTTCGGCTGACTGGAATGACGCGGCTGAACGTGACGACGCGGCGAATCACGCTCGAGGGTGTCACCGACGCAAGCGCAGCGGAGTCGCTCAAAGGCGCGGTCGTGATGCTCGCGACGGAGGATGTCCCGGCCGCCAAGCCGGGCGAGTTCTACTATTACGAGGCGATCGGATGCGAAGTATTTCTGACCGACGGCAGCCGCATCGGCACAATCGAAGAAATCTTCTCGAACGGCGCGCAAGACATCTGGGTGGTGCGAGACGGCGAGCGCGAAGTCCTGGTTCCGGTGATCGAGGATGTCGTCAAGGCAATGGATTTCGCCGTCCGGCGCGTCACGATCGAGCCGATCCCCGGCCTGCTCGACTGAAATCGACCGGCGGCGCCAGCTGGCCCGAAGCGGCGCACCCGGATAGATTTGGATTCACGACGCATCCGCATTTCGGTATTTCGGTTCGCCGCGATGGAATTTCACGTAATCACACTGTTCCCCGAGATGTTCGAATCGCCGTTTCGCGGCGGCATGATCGGACGCGCTATCGAGCAGGGATTGATCGCGATCAAGGTGCATCCGCTGCGCGAGCACGGTCTGGGTAATTACCGGCAAGTCGATGATGCGCCGTATGGTGGTGGCAGTGGGATGGTAATGCGGCCGGAGCCGATCGCCGCCGCGATCGACGCGGTTAATGCAGAGCGCCCGGGATTGTGGCGCATCCTGATGACGCCGCAAGGCGAGGTGTTCGACAATTCGTTGGCGCGGGACCTCGCCAGGCGCCTACCTGGCCTGATGATCGTCGCCGGGCGCTACGAAGGAATTGACGAGCGCGTACGCTCGCTGGTGGACCAGGAAATTTCCATCGGCGACTACGTGCTGAGCGGTGGCGAAATACCGGCGATGGTGGTGATCGAGGCGGTGGGCAGGATGATACCGGGCGTGCTCGGGAATCCCGAGTCACTCGACGAGGAATCGTTCGCTGCCGGGATGCTGGAGTACCCGCAATACACGCGGCCCGAGGAGTTCCGCGGGATGAGGGTGCCGGAAATCCTGCTCAGCGGCGACCACGGCAAGATTCGCGCGTGGCGCGAGAGCGAAGCAAAACGGCGAACCGCGCGGCGGCGCCCCGACCTGCTCGAGCGCCGCAAGTTCTGAGCGTGTCCGATCTTTTCGTAGCGCTGATTCATCATCCGGTCGTCGATCGGAACGCAAAGACCGTCACGTCGGCAATAACCAGCCTCGACATTCACGATATCGCGCGCGCGTCGCGAACCTACGACGTGCGCGGCGTGTTCATCGTCCATCCAATTCCCGAGCAACGGAAATTTGCGGCGAGCGTGATCGATCATTGGCGTTTCGACTTCGGCCGGACCCACGATTCGCGCCGGCGCGAGGCGCTCGAGCGCGTGCAGATCGTCGCGCAACTCGACGACGCAATTGCCGAGGCGACGCGAATCTCCGGCGCACGCCCGCTCGTCGTGCACACCTCCGCACGCACCGAGGGCGGTACCAGCTACGCCGATTTGCGGACTCGGCTCGAGGCCCCGGATGCGCCGCCGATGATGATCCTGCTCGGGACCGGATTTGGAATGTCGCCCGAGCTTGCCGAGCGCGCCGACGTCGTGCTTGCGCCCATTGTTGGCCCCGGCGACTACAACCATCTGTCAGTGCGCTCCGCCGCGGGAATTATCCTCGACCGCCTCCGCGGCAAGTGACGCGGTTATCCCCCCCACCCATTGAGTGGCCGCGCGCATTTCGGTAGGTTTAGGGGCTCGACTTGAGGTCTTTCTTCCCATGAATACCGTTATCCAGAAGCTCGAAGAGCGGGGCCTGCGCAAGGACCTGCCGGAATTCCGCGTGGGCGACACGGTTCGCGTTCACGTCAAAGTCGTCGAAGGCGAAAAAGAGCGCATTCAATCCTTCGAAGGCATCGTGATCAAAATCAACCGGGGCGCCAACCGCGCGACCTTTACCGTCCGCAAAGTTTCATACGGGGTCGGGGTCGAGCGAATATTCCCGATGCACTCGCCGCGGATCGACAAGCTGCAGGTGCTGACGCGAAGCCGCGTGCGGCGCGCGCGCCTGTACTATCTGCGCGATCTGTCGGGCAAAGCGGCGCGACTCGACGTCGCGACCTGAGCGCCGGGCCGGTCCTCGATCATCTGTCGATGGAGATGGGGGTCTTTTCGACAGAAACCCGCGTCATGCGCACGTTGCCATCAAGGTAGGCGCCTTCGGATACCGTCAAGCTGCGCGTCTCGATATTTCCGAAGAACCTGGCGCGCGGCCCGAGCACCACGCGGTCGCATCCGACGACGTCTCCGCGCAACTCACCCATTATGAGCAGTCGCGGCGCGGAGACCTTGCCCTCGATCATTCCATCTTCGCCGACCACGACCAACTCGAGCGAGCGAACCTCGCCACGGAAGCGGCCTTCGATTCTGACCGGTTCATGAAAGATCAGTTTGCCCGAGACGTTGACGTTGCGGCCGACCGCGACGCGCGTGCGCTCCTCGGCCCACGCCGCGCCTGCATCCTGCGGTATCTGAGTTGAATCCATCCACTACGGGGCCGGGAATACGTGACACGCCACCGCGTGCCCGCCGCGCCCGGTTTCCAATTTCGGTTCCAGGTTGCCGCAAACATCTTTCGCATATGCGCATCTTGGATGGAAGCTGCAGCCGGCCGGCGGGTTCATCGGACTCGGCATTTCGCCGGGCAGTTTGATTCGCTCCGGCTTGTGGGCGGTGTCGACAGTCGGAATCGCCGAGAGCAGCGCGCGCGTGTAGGGATGCCGCGGGTTCAGGTAGATCTCGTCGCGCGATGCGATTTCGACAATCTTGCCAAGGTACATGATCGCGACGCGATTGCTGATGTGCTCGACCACGCGCAGATCGTGCGCGATGAACAGGTAGGTGAGTTTCAGCTTCTCCTGCAGGTCTTGCAGCAGATTGATTATTTGCGCCTGGATCGAGACGTCGAGTGCCGAGACCGGCTCGTCGAGCACCAGGAAGCGCGGATTCACCGCGAGCGCCCGCGCGATTCCAATTCGCTGGCGCTGCCCGCCCGAGAACTCGTGCGGAAGACGATCCATCGCGTCTGCGTTCATCCCGACCATCGCGAGCAGCTCGACGATTCGCTCTTCCTTTTCCCTGCCGCGGGCGAGTTTGTGAATCTCGATTCCTTCGCCGACGATCGACCTCACGCGCATGCGCGGATTCAGCGACGCGTATGGGTCCTGAAACACCAGCTGCATCTGGCGTCGCAGGGTGCGAAGTTCCGTGCGGCCAAGCGTCGAGAGATCCCGGCCGTCGAAATAGACGGCGCCTTCGGTCGGCTCGAGGAGTTTCAGAATCAGCCGTCCAAGCGTCGATTTACCCGAGCCCGACTCTCCGACCAATCCCAGTGTTTCGCCGGGTTGAATTTCCAGATTGACGCCGGCCACCGCTTTTATCGAGGGCCCTTTTCTTCCAATGAGTCCCGTCGAGCCCGCCGCAAACTCCTTGCTGAGACGCTCGACGCGAACCAGAGGCGCTCTGGAAGCGGTCGCGGCGGTATTGCCGGTGACGGTTGAGGGATTAGGCGCGGATGCAGGCGACATAATGGTTTGGGCCCTTCTCCTCGAGTGGCGGCTCCGCCATGGAGCATTGAGGAATTACGCGCGGGCATCGCGGATGGAATCTGCAGCCGGCCGGAGGATTCAGCGCGCTCGGAATCGAACCGGGAATCGCCTGCAAGCGACGGTGCCGGTTGCCGCCGATGCCGGGAATCGATTCGAGCAATCCACGCGTGTACGGGTTGAGAGGATTTCGAAACAGCTCCGCACTCGGAGCCTGCTCCATCACGCGCGCCGCGTAAATAATCGTCACGTCGTCGGCATACTCGGAGACGATTCCGAGATCGTGCGTAACCAGTATCACGGCGAGGCCGAGCCGCACCTGCAACTCGCGGATCAGATCGAGAATCTGCGCCTGTATCGTCACGTCGAGCGCGGTGGTCGGCTCGTCCGCGATCAGCAGGCGGGGATTGCACGACAGCGCCATCGCGATCATCACGCGCTGGCGCATCCCGCCGGACAACTGATGCGGATAGTCGTCGATGCGACGCTCGGGGTCGGCAATCCCGACCATCCTGAGCGCCTCGATAGTGCGATTGCGAGTCTCGGCACGAGCGGTTTGCTGATGAAGGCGGACGGCCTCGCCAATCTGGCTGCCGATGGTGAAGACCGGATTCAGCGAGGTCATCGGCTCCTGGAAGATCATCGCGATCCGCGCGCCGCGAACATGGCGCATCTCGGGTTCGCTGAGCTTCAGCAGGTCCTGATCCTCGAAGATTATTTCGCCGCTGACGATTCGCGCCGACTCGGGCAGCAGCCGCATGATCGAGAGCACGCTCGCCGTCTTGCCCGATCCCGACTCGCCGACCAGGCCCATCAGCTTTCCCGGAGCGACGGAAAAACTCACGCCGTCCACCGCGCGCACCTCTCCCGCGTCGGTAAAAAACGAGGTACGCAGCGACTTGACTTCGAGCAGCGGTTTCACGTGGCGTTCAGCGTATCATCGTCCCGCCGCGGCCATCCAGACGGATGCTGCGCGGGGGGCGGATTTGATGAATCCCATCGACGACCAATCCTGGCGAACAACGAAGGAAGTCACGAGCCAGAATGCGATGGCGTCGAACGGGCAGGAAGGCATCCGCGCATTTCTGGAAAAGCGAAAACCAGTGTGGCGCGCCGGGTAGTTGCGCCGGGCTGCTAAACCAGAGCCTTGAGTACCCTTCTCGCAACAAGCGCGGGGTTCCTTAGCTCGTGCTCCCAGATTCTGACCACCGCCCAGCCGTCGCGAGCAAGCAGCCGGTTAACGGCACGATCGCGCCTACGGTTGGCTTGAGGCTTGAGTTCGAGCGAAGCTTCCTTTTTTGTCATTTCGAGCGCCATCCTCAGCGCGAGAAATCCCGGACGCGGATTTGGCTCGGAAAGGGTAAGAAGGTACGACAGCGCTCAGAAACGCAGCGGAAAAATCCGGGACTTCTCGCTTCGCTCGGAATGACAAAGTGGAAGACGCGCGCTTGAAACCCCGGATGGTATGGTACCCATCTGATGGAGTACGCCAGCTATGCCCGCCTCTCGGATCCGTGGTCCAGCATTCCGAGGCGGGTTGCACAGTTTTCGCTCTTCGACTAATCGTTATGGGACGACGTCGAGAAGCCGTAGATCAGTCGCACAATCTTCGCAGAGCATCGGGCGACCGGAATCCCACACGCAATAATTGTCCTCGGGCGCGGGCTGATAGAAATCGCGGAAGACGACCATAATGATCCGGCCGCACGGAATGCCGCCAAAGCTTTCGGCTTTGCAGCGGATTACCGAAGCCCAGCCTTCAACCAGTGTTTCGACGTGCTGCGCCACCTCGGCAACGGATTTGAAGTCACCCGCTTGCTTCTCTCTCATTGTCGCTTCTCCTCTGCACGGCTGTAAAACGAGGCGCGCCACAACTCCGCATGGAGATCCAGTTTGAGTTCCAGCGGCGGCGAAATCGTAAAAATACGCGGTTCCCTCGCGAACAAGTGGACCCGATAGATGCACCAGTCCTCAGGGCGCTCCTTTGCCACGTCACACTCATTGCGGGTCAGGAAGAAAGGGGTGCGCGCGGATCCGTTGGTGGTTTTCACCTCCAGCAATCGCTCTCGTCCGGTCGTATTGAACGAAAGGACATCATAGCCTGCGCCATCGCCTTCTTCCGCGGCGACCCATCGCACCCTCTGGCTTAGGTCTGAGAGGCCAACTGCAGCGAGTCGTCGGCGCTCAAGATTGTAGACAAACTCTTCGCCGGCCTTGCCAAGAGAACGATTGCGATGATCGCGCGCGACCGGATCAAATTTCCGGACAAGGCGCTTTAAACCCTCTGGAATCCGCTCAGGAACTGATACGAGCGGTGGCGGCGCGACAAAGATTTCAGTTGGCAATGCCGGCGGTGTCGGTGAAATTGGGACAGATTCGAGAACATCGGAGTGCTTCGTGAGGTAACGGTCAATCGCATCGAAGATCGCGCTTTGGTAGTTCCTCTTGGGTCTGTAGCCGGGAATCCACGGCAGGCCCAACTCATCCAACACCGCCGAAATGTTCTGGTACTTAAATTCGATGGAATGGTGCGTCCGGCCTATCCGAGCCATGAGGCCCTTGCTATGGCTCGATTTGACGTACCGCTCTCCAGAAAGGTTGGCCGCCAGCATGGCGAAATAGTCGGCGACAATTGCATCGAGTTCATCGCTCTGCCAATGCGTCCCAAACTTTGCTTTGGAAGCCATTTCTCTCCCGTCATGATCTTCAAGACACTCTTGGCGCGTTATCCGACGTGAACTGGCACGCAGCAGAATTGTTTAAGCTGCTTCACGAACTCTTTGGCTTCGGCCAACGATTTGCAGGGCCACACCCAATGCTCGCCATTTTCATCTTCGTAATAGATTTCTAGAGCCATAGCGAACAAAGCCTCACACGCACCGACACCCTGCGCTTTCGAATGCCAGCCGCATCCCGCCGATTCCGCAGAAGAGGTCGACGAAAGTCGGTCGCGCGAAGTTTGCTGAACCCATCGCTGCTCAGGTGCCCCCGGACCTGAGGATTGGAAAACTCTTTGCTGGCTGCCACCACTCCACGATTTGTATTCTCGCCTTTGCTGGCGGCATTGCAAGGCGGTGACGCGTTTGTTGGTGAACAGGCCGGTTCAGCCGAAACTCGCAACGTATGCGCTATAGCCGTCGGTAAGGCCCGCAAATCGTCGGCGGTGCCATTTCCCCGGCGAGAGCGAGCGCCGTGATCATCGACGCCGGGCCGGTTCCGTCAGGCTCAGTCTGATCCGGGGTCCCTCGGCTTCGCTCGGGATGACGGAGGGGAGTCAGCACACGCCGCTGCACCCTCACCTACCGGCCACAAAGCGGCCGGCCGCCTCTCCCGTAAACTAACGGGCGAGGTAAGGATTGAAGGGGCGCGGAACGCGGCACCCTAACTCGGGCGAGGCAAAGATCCGGGATTCTTCGCTTCGCTCTAGAATGACACAAAAAAAAGGAAGGAGCCGGGGTCCCTCGGACGCGCTCGGGATGACGGAAAGAGAGCCTGCGGTTGGGATGACGGAATTAGAAATGACGGAGAAGAGGCGTCAGCCGGCGGTGGCGGGATCCAGCCGGTCGCGGAGGTGGTCGCCGAGAAAATTGAACGACATCACCGCAAGGAAAATGAAGATGCCCGGAATCAGGATCCATGGGTAGCGCGCGAGGTTCTGCACGTCTTGCGCCTGCGCGAGAAGGTTGCCCCAGCTCGCGGCCGGCTCCTGAATTCCGAGACCCAAAAGCGAGAGCGCGCTTTCGCCGAGGATGAAGCCCGGAATCGAGAGCGTGGCCGCGACGATCGCGTAGCCAATCACCGACGGAATGATGTGACGCGCGATGATGCGCAATCGCGACGCGCCCAGCGCGCGGGCTGCCTCGACGTAGGGCCGCGAGCGCACCGAAGACGCCATCCCGCGAATGATTCGCGCAAAGCCGGCCCAACTGATGAAGCTCATGATCGCCACGATCATGAAGAACGTCGCGACCGTGCTCATCCCCGACGGAATCACCGCCGCCAGCGCAAGCAGGAAATAGAATGACGGCAGCGACATCTCAATTTCGGACCATCGCATGATCAGGAAATCGACCGTCCCGCCGATGTAGCCGGACAGCGCCCCGATCGTGATGCCCAGTGAAAAACTGATCAGCACGCCGATCAACCCAACGCACATGCTCACGCGCGAGCCGTATACGATTCGCGAGTAGAGGTCGCGCCCCAGGCCGTCGCTGCCGAGCATGAAGTACGGCTCGCGCTCGCTGTCGGTGGTGAATAGATGGCCGCGCGTAAACAGATGTATGTCGAGCCGGCGGGAAGTGTCGGCAACGAAGGTGCGGGCGATCGGATCCTGCATGCGCATCGGATGGCTATAGAACAGCCCGCGCGGCCAGTCGGACGGCGCACTCAAGTGGAGCGACATCGGAGGGCAATCGGGCATCTCGCGATTCTGATAGGCCGGATCGTAACTCGCGAAGAATGGCGACGCGGCGGCGAGCAGGTAAAACAGCGCGAGGCAAAGCGTTGAGAAACGAACCGTCCGCGACGCGAGGCGCCATTCGCGGGCAACGCCCGACGTTTGTCGCGCGGCTGCCGCAGCGCCCTGGAGATTCGCATTCATCGCGCCGTCCACGTCCATCTCACTTTTCAGTTGGCCGCCTCCGACGAAAAATCGACCCGCGGATCGACCGCTACCAGCGCGATATCCGCGAGCAGGTTGCCGACCAGCAACAGAATCGTGCCCATCAGGACCGAGCCCATTACCAGGTAGATGTCGAGCGAGCGCACCGCTGTGAGCATCAGCAGTCCAAGACCCTGCAGGTTCATCACGGCCTCGACCAGGGCGGCGCCGCCGAGCAGATCGCCCAGCGAATAACCCGCCATCGTAACGAACGGATTGAGCGCGTTGCGCAGGACGTGCTTGTAGATGACGACGCGCTCGGACAATCCCTTGGCGCGCGCGGTGCGCACGAATTCCGAATTCTTGATTTCGAGAATCTGCGAACGCATCAGGCGCATCAGGCCCGCGGTGCCGGAGATGCCAAGTACGAAGACCGGCAGGATGAGATGGTTGATGCGATCGGCAATACGATTCACCGTAGTCAGCGTCGCATAGTCGGGCGAGAAAGTGCCGCCAATCGGAAACCATCCGGTTTTCAGCGCCAGGTACATCATCAGGAAGGCGAGAAAAAAGCCCGGCACCGACATCCCGAAGAACGCCAGGAACGAGAGGAAGCGATCCCAGATCGAATTCTGATTCACCGCGACGATGATTCCGATCGGAATCGCGATCGCCCATGAGAAAATCATGCTGCTCGCCGACAGGATGATCGTGTTGAGAGCGCGCGACGCGATCAGGCCGGTGACGCTCACGCGGTATTGGAGCGAGAAGCCAAAGTTCAGATGCAGGACGCCCCACAGCCACTTGAAGTAACGGACCATCAGCGGCTGATCGAGACCGAACTGCGCTTCGAGCTGGTGAATCACCTCAGGCGTGATGGTTGGGTTGAGTTTGAGATTGGAGACGAAGTCGCCCGGCACCAGCGACATCGCGAGGAACGAAATGAAAGTGATCCCGAGGATGAGCGGGATCATGTTGAGCAGGCGGCGGATCAGAAAGCGGGTCATCGTGTCATCGGCCTGATATTTCGACGAGCGTTGCGCGCCGGACGTTCAGTCGGCCTTGAATTGCATCCACTCCGGCTTGTAGAGGCCCCACACCTTGGGCTGATAGTTTTCCAGCGAGTTTTCCCACGACGAATAGCGCTGCTGGCGGACCGTTTCGAGTATCGGGAGCTGGTCGTGGAGGATTTGCTGAATTTTCCAGTAGTAAGGCGCGCGCTTGTTGGGATCCATTTCGGACGCGCCCTGGTCAAGCAGGGTGTCGATCTCCGCCTCCCACGGCGTGGCAGGTTTGGGCTGATTCGGATTCCACAAATGAAGGTTGCCCGATGAGCGATAAAAGTTCGCGCCATCGTTGGGCTCGATACCGCCGGTGAATCCAATAAGCACGCAGTCCCAGTCGAAAGACGAATCGAGTTTGTCCACCAGCGTGGTGAACTCCAGCGGCCGATAGTTCACCTTGATGCCGAGGCTCTCGAGGTCCTGCTTGAAGATGGTGCACATTTCGTTGCGCTCGGGCGCGCCGGTGTTGGTGGTGAGATCGAATTCGAGGCGATTGCCTTTCGGATCGGTCCGCACGCCGGGTTTTGCGAGATGATAGCCGGCCGCCTCGAGCATGTCGGCGGCAAGTTTTGGATCGTAGCCGTAATCCTTGAGATCGGGATTGTGGAAGATTTTGTTCTCGGGCGAGATATCCGCCACCGCCGGCACCGCGAGTTGGTGAAAGACAAGATCGATCATCGACTTCTTGTCAATCATGTGCGCGATCGCTTGCAGGAACTTCAGGTCCGTGAACCAGTCGAGCTTCGGATTGGTCACGCCGTTCTTGACGTAATGGCGCGGGTTGCGGTTGAAGGTGAAAAACAGCGAGCCCGTGTCGATTCCGATCTGCTGAACCGTGATGTCGAGTTCCTTGTTCTTGACCTTGTCCTGAAGCGGCGAAACCTCCTCGGTGCGCGGATTGTAAACGTCGATTTGCCCCGACAGATAGCGCAGATATTCGGTGTTCTGGTCCGGCACGATGGTCACCGTCTGCCCGTGCAAGCGGGGCAATTGACCGCCGTGCTCGTCCTTCATCCAATAGTCGTTGTTGCGATCGTAACGAACTAGCTGGCTCTGCGCGTAGTGCGTCATGTGATACGGCCCGTCGCCGACGAGCTCGGCCGGCGCAGTGTCGATGCCCCAGGTGTGGTTGAAATTTCCCGCCTTCCACACGGGTTCGAGGATGTGCGCCGGAATCACCGGAATGCCAATTGAATAAAGCAGCGGGGCGAACGGCTTCGGCAGATGCATGACGACCGTGTAGTCGTCGGGCGCGTCCGCGATGATGCGATTGTGGTCGATGGTGATCGCGGGGCGGATGCTGTTGGGCACCTTGGGATCGTAGATGACGTCGAGCGTGAACAGAACGTCGTGCGCGGTGACCGGCTGGCCGTCAAACCATTTCACGCCGTGGCGGAGATGAAACGTAATCGCCTTGCTGTCGGGCGCGATCTCCCACTTCTCGGCCAGTCCCGCCTCGGGCAGGGTAGTGACGGGGTTGAGGCGGATCAGGCTCTCGAACAAATCGCTGGTGAGCGCAGCCGAGGTCGCATCGGTAATCAGAATCGGATTGAAGGTGCGGGGATCGCTGAGCACGGCGCTGTAGAGGATTTGACTCGTCGCGTGATCGCTCGCGGGCCGGTTCACGCGGCATCCGGTGAAAATCGCGAGCGAGGACATGGCAATCGCGCACGTGGTGGCCGGCAAGATTCGCTTGCGCCGGCTTTCAGCTTTCATTTGAAAAGGCACGGATATCGTCAAGGCTCAGATTCATCAGACTGGCTCCTGGAGCCGGCGTTAACACGAACGTCGAAGCGGGGATTTCTCCATTGACGATCGGCCGGAGATACCGAAACGTCACGTGGCTGCTGGCCGCCGGAAACTTTGCATCGACGACGTACGGAAACATCAGCCCGCCGATATCATGATAGTCGCTGTAACGCACCTCGTAATTGACGCGGCCGTCGCCCGCGGTTTCCCGTACCATCGCGAGATTGCCGGCGGAAAATCCAAGCTCGCGAGTGCCCGATCCGGTGTTGCCGTACAACGCGACCGTCATCGCGCCGTCGCTCGACACCGAGTCCGCGCTGGCGTTGAGCGCGAACTCGGGCGGTGCGAGTCCCATCAACAGACCCACGGCGTCCGCGGGCACCATCGGGATTCGCACGTACCTGTAAAGCGTGTCGGCGGTCGCCTGGCCGCGCATGAACCGATTCTGACCCGGCTCGAAGATTGCCAGCTCCGAGCCCTGTGCCGCGAGCAGTAATGCCACGCCGAACGGCGACATCGCCTCGACGCGCAAATTGCCGGGCCGCTTGACGACGATTTCCTCTTTGGCCTTCACGTGCTGATTGCCGGCAGTGTATTCCATGACGGCCGGCGTCTGCATAGAGTCGAGCCTTTTGTCACGCTCGGCCAGCGCCGCGGTCAATTTCTGGACTTGATATTTGCCGGCGTCGAAGCCCGGTATTGGCGTCTCGGGCTCTGGAATTTGCGGAGTACGAACGATGATGCAGGCGGAAGTTTCGAGCGTCGCCAGCAGCAGCATCGATGCACCCGCGGCGAGCAACAAAACTGTTTTTCGGCGCCGAGCGCGTTCAGTGGCCCGCGCTGGCGGCATTCTGCAGGACCTGGATTTTATCCTTGAGCCGTGCGACCTGGTCGGTTTCCTGCGCCTTCTTCAGCGCGTCCGAGTACTCGTGGCCTGCTTCCTTGACTTTGCCCAGCTTGCGATACGCGTCGCCAAGATGCTCGGTGATAGTGGGATCGCTGCCGGTCAGGTTGACCGCGCGCTCCAACTCCTCGACGGCGCGCTTGTAGTCGCCTTTCTGGTAGTAAACCCATCCCAGGCTATCGACGTAAAAGCCGTCTCCGGGCTCGATATCGAGAGCGCGCTTGATTAGCTTTTCGGCCTCGACCAGATTGCTGCCCTGTTCGGCGTAACTGTATCCGAGGTAGTTCAGCGCCTGCGCATTGGCGGGATTCAGCTCGATCGCCTTCTTCATCTCGGCCATGCCTTCTTCGCGCTGTTTGTTCTGATCGAGCGCCGCGCCGAGCGTGAAGTGGAACTTGTCATTCTTGGGATCGGCCGCGACCATCTTGCGCGCGAAGTCGATCGCGGTCGGATAGTCCTTCTTTTCCTGATAGATGCCGACCATGAAGCCGGTGATTTCGGGGTCGTTGGGCTTCTTGGCGAGCGCGTCCTTCAGCGCGCCCAGCGCGTCATCGTACTTGCTCTGCTTGTCGTAGAGGTAAGCGAGCTGCAGGCGCGAATCGACGTAATGCTCGTTGTCGGCGGGAATTTTGTTGAACTCGTTTATCGCCTTGTCGTTCTCGGCGAGCTCCGCGTACACCGTGCCGAGGTAATAGTGGACGCGGTAGTTGTTCGGTTCGGAGCCGAGCACGAGGTTGAACTCGGTCGCGGCGTCGTCGAAATTGCCCTGCTCGACGTACAGCAGGCCGATCTTCGTGCGCGTGTCCGCGGGATTGGTTTCGAGCTGCTCGGCGCGTTTGAGCTCGTCCAGTGCCTGGTCGTATTTTTTCTGACCGACCAGGATTTCCGCTTTGCGCTTTCGAACCAGCTCGTTGTTCGGATTGATTTGCGTGATCTTGTTGTAATAAACGAGCGCGTCCTGCGGCCGCTCCTGGCGCTCGCGCAACAGCGCAAAATCAAGCAACACCAGTTCCGACTGCGGATTGAGATCGAGCGCCTTTTGATAATACTTCTCGGCCGCCGGGTAGTTCTTCGACGCCACCATCACCTTGCCGGCGTAGTAGTAGCCAAGGAATGAATTGGGATCGAGCGTGATCAGATGCTCAAACGTCTTCTCGGCTTCGCCGTAATCGCCCCGCTTGGCGTAGAGGGTGCCGAGATAGAGATGGGCTTCCTGGTTTTTCGGATTGAGATGCAATACCTCGCGGTAGTCCTTTTCTGCGGTCGCGTCGTCACCGAGCGCCGAGCTGATGCCTGCGCCGAGCAGACGCGCGTCGGCAGAATCGGGATTGATCGCGAGCGCCTGGTTTACCTGATCGAGGGCCTCCTTCAGGCGCCCGTCGCGGACGTAGAGCGTGGCCAGGCGAACCTTCAGCGCGGCGTTGGTGGGATCGTACTGGACCGCCTCCGCGTAATCCTTGAGCGCCTCTTCGCGGTCGCCTTCATTCATCGCGACCTCGGCCTTCAGGAACGCGCTCATCGCGCGCGCATCTGAGGGCACGTCCACCGCCGGCGCGCCGCCGAAGGGATTATCCCCACCCACGCTGACGGTGCGAACCGGCTCGGGCTTCGCACTTGTGATTTGTGTGCAGCCGAGAAACGCAATCGACGCCGCACCAAGTGCGATGATCGCGCGTGTACTGAAAATTATCATGATCGAAACAGATTCCCGGGAGAGCTTCTCAATTGGGGCTAACACCACGCTATATGGGCCGTCAACGCGAGGTGTCCCGCGCCTTCACAGCCGGTCGCGGACCTTTGCGCCTTTCTTACATTATAAGAATTCCGCCAGCAGATGCGACTGTGCAACCCGCATTTGATCTCCTGCCTGCTTGCCACCGCGCATCGCCTCGGCTAGGCAGGGGGCCGGAGCCGCCCCGCAATTGCCGCACGTCCCGACGGAAAACACGCGTTCCCAGGCGCCCTCGAGCGCCGCCCCGCTCGCGCATCGTTCGCCGCGCAAGCTCGCCCTCATGCCGCTGGTATGCGTTATGTACCTGGTCGTGAGCGGCGGCGCGTACGGTTTGGAGGATGCGGTCCGGATGGCGGGGCCGCGCCTGACCCTGATGCTCTGTCTCATCGTGCCGCTGACGCTGAGCCTGCCGACTGCCCTGATGGCGGCGGAGTTGACGGCGTTGATGCCGGTGGAAGGCGGCTTCTACTTCTGGGTCAAGGAAGCGCTCGGACCGTTCGCCGGCTTCGCCGAGGCTTATTTGACAATTCTTTACACCGCCGTGGACATGGCGATTTATCCCGTGCTTTTCGCCGGCTATCTTTCGTTCATCCTCCCGCTCGGCCCGACGGCCCAAATTGCGATCGGCGTCGCGCTGGTATGGCTGGCAGGTGGACTTAATTTTCTCGGCGTCAGGCCGGTCGGGATGGCGTCGATCGTGCTCGCCGCGATCCTGGTGTCGCCGTTCGCGGCCCTGGTGATCGTTGGCCTCCCGCGCCTGATCCATTTCACGATGCCGACGCCGCCGCTGTTCGGCGCAGATCCGTGGGCTGCGATGGCGGCTGGACTGACGGTAGTCATATGGAACTTCAGCGGATGGGAAAACCTGAGCGTGGTGTCCGCGGAAATCGAAAATCCGCAGCGTAACTATTTGCGCGCGATCCTGATCACGCTGCCGATAATCGTGGCCGGCTACGTGCTTCCGCTCGCGGTGTCCGTCTCCGGCGCCGTCACCGCCGCGGACTGGGGAACCGGCTCGTTCTCGCACGTGGGCTACGCCCTCGGCGGACCCGCTCTCGGCGGCGCGCTGGCGATCGGCGGCGCGGTAATGTCGTTCGCGGTGTTCGAGGCCGCGATGCTGTGGGTGTCGCGGATGCCGTTCGTGCTCGCTCGCGAGCGCTACCTGTCGCCACCGCTGGCCGAACTCTGGTCCGCGACCGCGACGCCGGGCAAGTCCATTGCGCTCTGTTGCATCGTCTTCACGCTGCTCGTGCCGGTCGGATTCGTCGCGCTGGTCGTGCTCGACGTATTCTTTTATATGGCAGCGCTTGCGTTGGAGCTGCTTGCATTGGTGCGGCTGCGGAAACGGAGGCCGGATCGCGCAGGGATGTTCACGATTGGCGGCGGCCGCACCGGCCTCGCGCTCGTCGGATCGCTTCCCATCCTGACGTGGGCGGCAACTTTCGGGTTGGCCATCTCGGCTGGCGTCGGCAAGGCCGATTTCATCCTGGCGATCGCGCTTGGCGCATGCGTTTGGCCCGCGTATGCGATTTGCCGGCGGCGCTACGGCGGCCCGCCCGCGATCGATCCGCCCCCGACCAGCATCACTGCGTAAGGCGTTACTTCCGCGCCGTCAGCCGATACAGCGCGACCTGCCGGGTCTGCAGTTCCGGTTCGAAGGTGAATTTCCCCTGCAATTGATCGAGTTCAGTCTTGAGCACGCCGGCGTAATCCTGCGACTCGGGTGCGGCGATCAAAAGAAAAACCGGCGTCTTTGCGCCAATCGCCGATGCGAGCGAGTCCGCCTCGGCGGACATTTGGGAACCGTCGAACACGACCGGCGGCACCGCGCCGTTCCATCCGGCGGCTCGTTTTTCGTACAGGCGATGCAGATGGTAGTCGGTGAATTGTTCGCCCGGGTCGAGTGAGTTGAGACCGACGAAGTGGCGACTCTCCGCGGGCATGGACAGTTCGAGAAACTGCAACGAGATGTTGCTGACCACGGTCGCATCGCGCGGCAGAGTGGAATCTAGAGAGCCCAGGGTTGCGACCATCGCGGAGGACGCGGGCCGCACGCTCAAGCGCGCGGCCGCTTCCGAAGCCAGCGATACGATCAGCAGCAGGTCCAGCACGATCACGCCCGCCGCTGCTGCAAGCTGACCGGCACTTCGACTGCGGTTTCGGAGCACATCGCGCATCGATCGATTTGCCGCAGCCGCGCCTGCACCCGCCGCGATGAACACTACAAACGCCGCCGGCAGGATAAAGGCCACGTCGGTGAACAGATAGAAACAGTAGAGCCCGGTCAGTGCTACAAGGTATCCGAGCCCGAACCACATCACGCGGCGCGCGTTAGACCTTTCGGGAGTGCGCAGGATTGCGATGAACCCGACTATCGCGAACGCCGCCGCCGCGGGCGGGTACAGGAAGTAACGCGCATTGCCGCGATCGCCGAGCATCCCGTCGAGCCCTAGCATCGTCATGCTGTACACGAGGACGTTGCCGTGCGGATTTCGCGGCATCGTGGGACCGAACAGGTACGCGGCGCTGAACGTCCTGCCGCCCGCGCCATAGACTTCGGGCACCCACCACGCGTAGCCGCTCGCGAACGTACTCCCGAGATTCATCGTGTTTTGGTGCAACTGCCACGCGACCGGAATCGCGAAACCGATTGCTATTGCGGTAGCTACTGCGAGCAAGCTGCGCAGATCTCGACGCTCCAGCGGCACCATCGCGACGCACAGCCCGAGACCGGCAAGGATGACCGCGTTGGTCGGGCGCATGATCGTCGAGAACCCGGCCAAGAGACCGAACATCAGCCATGCCGACATTCGCATCCAGCTCCGCGATTGGCGCGCGTAATCCGACGTCTCCGCCAGTATCGCCGCGGCGCAAAGCGTCACGAACAACGTCGGCACGTCGCTCATCACGAGCGACGAATACGTGATGAAGACTGGGGAGAGCGCGAGCAACAACGCCGCAATCGTGCCGGCCGCGCGTCCGAACAGTGCGCGTGCAAGAATGAAGACGATGACGACCGAGAGCATCCCTAGAATACCCGACGTGAATGCTAGGAATGGGATTGGGACATGTCGGTCAAATAGACGGTAGAAGAATTCCAGGATCAGCGGGTAGCCGGCGGTATAGCGCGACGGGTAAGTATATCCACCGAAATGCAGCACTGCACCGCGACCAGCCGCGAGGTTCACCGCCGACGCGGCGTACTCGAGCCCGTCGGGCCACGGCATCAGTTCGAGTCCGCGCCGCAAGCCCGCGGATTTGACCATCACCATAACGAGCAGCTCGATCGCAGCGAGAATTCCCAAGTCGAGGATGCCCAGTCTAAGGGGAACGCCCGACGGGGTCGTCGCAGGTGGCTTCGATGACTTCGCGGGGCTCATCGCGGCGCGCCTCCCCGGCGGCGGGCAACGCAGGCGCCGCGCGCATCGGCGCATGGCTGGTTGTCGTGCTGCTCATCCCGCGCATCGTGCGGATGCTCTATCCCGAGGTGTGGGTCGAGGACGATTTCTACCTCGAGAGCGCGTGGTTCGTGAGCGCCGGGATGCGCCCGTACCTGGATTTCGTTCACCCGCATATGCCGCTGCTCGAATGGATTGCGGGATGCTATCTCAAGTTGTTCGGCACAAGCCATCTGTCGATCGAAATCCTGAACGAGGCGGCGATTTTCGCGGCCAGCATCCTCACCTGGTCGCTCGCGCGCCGCGTCGCGGGCCGCCCGACTGCAATCCTCGCGTCGATTCTATACGCATGCAGCTCGCTCGTCTTTCGCTACCACGCTTACGAGCGCGAGAGCTTCATCGCGCCGCTGATTATCCTGGGTGCGATCGTCGCGCTCGACGATACGACGGCGGCGATTGGCCAGGCGGCGATTCTCGCGGCCATTTTCTTCGCCGCATGCGCGATCAAGTTGACGGCGGTGATTCCGTTTGCCGTGATGCTGGCATTCGTCGCCGTCGCGCGCCGGAGAATCGCGGGTGCGGTCGTTTCGGGCGCCGTCTTCGCGCTCGCACTCGGCGCGTTCAGCGCGATCCTCTACCGGCTCTACGGCAACGAGTTCATATTCCAGACGTTTGTGTTTCATTTCCTGAAGGGTCGCGACAGCGCCGGCAGCATCGCGACTTACCCGCGGATGATCCTGGACATACTCGCGCCGCTGTTCGTCCTTGGCTGCTGGCGAATTTACGCCGGCCGCACTTTCAGCCGCGGCGTGATCCTGGTGCTCGCGCTCGTCGCCGCCGAGTACGCCTTTTACGGCGTGCTGAGTCCGACCGCGTGGGGCCACAACTATCTCGAGCCGCTGCCATTGATCGCTATTGTCGCGGCAGTCGGGGCGATGGCGCTCGTACGGGCGATTGAGGATCTGATCGCCGGGGAGGCGGCGCCGCATCAATGGCGGCCTTTCGCAGGCGGCGCCGCGCTGATCGCGATTTTTCTGATCTGGATCACGCCGATCGTCAACGAGAACTGGCTGCATGGCGCCGTCTATGGCTTCGGCTTCGTGCCCCGCGCGGAAATCTCGCAGCTAGCCGGCGCGTTGCGCACCGTAAGCCACCCCGGCGACGACGTGATCGCGCCGTCGTTCGTATGCTTCGAGGCCGGACGCCGCGAATTGATCCGCTATCCTGAGACCTACGGCGTGTATCGCGAAGCGAAAGCCGAGTACGATCGCGACGGCTTCTTCGCCGCGCGCCGCCGCCTGGGCGCGGCCGATTTTTTTGAGCTCATCTCGGATACGCGACACTTCTGGACCGACCAGATGCGCGACGCAATTGCCAGTGGAAAAGTCCCGGCCGTCATCAGCGACTCGCCGATTCAGTTGCTCCCGCTGGTGTTGGTTCCCAAAGACTTTCTGTCGAGCAACGGCTTCCGCGTGGTCCTGACGACGGACCATTTCACGCTCTGGTCGCGAACGCCGCCACACCCGTAGACCGGCGCCTGCTGCGGAACGAATTGCGGCGGTGCTTCACTCACGTTGGCGCCCGATCCGTCAGAATGGAACAGGAGCGCACGGGCGCGAAATCCTCAGTACGCAAAACTGCTGCGCGGCTTCCATGAGCCGCTGAAGAAAGAATTGCCGGAAGAAGACTCGCCCGTCAGGTCGCAGGCGGCGGGCGGCGGTTCGGATTAACCGGGGACGGCCGATAGGTAGCTGGCTACCATCAGGGCCAGAGCCGTCAATGCCGATCCCAAGACAACGAATACAGCCATACGCGCTATGCTGCTCATCGCTGACTCCCCTGGCGGAAAGCCGCTGACAGGCCGGGCTCTCCGCGATTTCGGACATTACTGGCAGATCGCTAACGCGATGCTGGCAAGTCGTCAAGATGGGGTGACGGCAGGGCGCAAATTTGCGTAAAACTGCGCGAATTTGCGTGTAGGGAACGTGCGCCAGCGCGTGTCGCGGTAGCTCGGCGACCATCGAAGTTAACTATTTGTGAATTGCTTATTAGTCTCATGATGCAAACCCGGGCCCGGCGGCGATGGCGAACGTAGAACCGCTAAGCGGGGGCGTCGACCGTCAGTTGCGGAGTCCGCGCGGGCGGAAGATGGCCGTAGAGGTCGGCGATAAGATCGGATTTGAGCCTGGCGTAGCCGGCGTCATTCCAGAGATTGCGCCATTGGAGGGGATCCGCGCGCAAATCGTAGAGCTCGCCCTCGGTACCAGCGTAGCGGATGTCCGGGAGAGGAGTCTCGACGCGCAGCGCCTGGTACGCGTGCGCGAGGTCAAAGCCGACGTCACGGGTCGAAGGCTCGTACACGGTGCAGACGAAACCGTCGCGATAGATGCTCCGCAGATGCATCCCGAGCTGCGCGAATTGGCTGTCCCACTCGGTGATTGCGCGCTGGCGCGGCGCGCCGGCGGCGGTGGGCAGCACGGCACCCTGCATCCAATCGGGGATCGGCGCGCCGGCGATGGCGCAGAAGGTCGGCGCCAGATCGAGATGTCCGACGGGCTCGGAGACTTCGGCGGCGGATAATTTTGCCGACGGTGCCGGACGCCAGATGAGAGGCACGCGCATCAGCGCGTCCACGTGATAGGGGCCTTTGAACAGCAGGCCGAAGTCGCCCTGCAGCTCGCCATGATCGGAGGTAAAGAAGACGTCGGTGTCGCCGTCCCATCCGCGTGCGGCGACCGCGGCGAGGACGCGGCCGCAGGCCTGGTCGAGGAGTTCATTTTTGACGTGGACGAGCGCGTTGATCTCGCGCACCTGGTCATGAGTCATCTGGCACGGCACGAAGTTCCACGGGCCGCCCTCCTCGTTGCGGAAGCGGCCCTGGTACCAATCGAGCCAATGGCGCGGCTTATCCGCGAGGATTTTTTCGATTTTCTCGCGCGAGCCGGGATGGCCGGGCGGGAGATCGAGATCGCGCCAGTTGATTCGGCGCGCCTCAGACGCCGGCGGATCCCATGGATGATGCGGATCGGGAAAGCTCATCCACACGAACCAGTCGTCGTCGGGCGCAAGCGTGCGCAGATAAGCGATGGTGCGGTCGGCAACCCAATCGGTGTGATAGTGCTCGCGCGGGATCGGATTGTAGGCGACCTCGGGCGCGCCGCTGTCGCCGCCAACGCTGCCGGCCAGCATCGTGACGAAGCCGCCGACCTCGGCCGGATAGTTCTCGCGCAACCACATCGAGTAGTGGAAGGAGGCCATCGGCCCGTGCATCGCAAGTTCCATCCAATCGAATCCGCGATGCGGTCCGTGAGTACCTTCGCGGCCCATGCGGTTCTCAGCCCATCGCCCGGCCAGATCGAACATCGGCTCGAAGTGCGCCTTGCCGATGAGGGCGGTGCGATAGCCGGCTTGGTCGTGAAGCCACGCGGCGACGCTGGGCGCGTCGAGGGGAAGCGGGACGCCGTTGGCGAACACGCCATGAGTGCGGACGTACTGGCCGGTGATCATGGTCGAACGCGCGGGCATGCAGACGGTGTTCTGATTGTAGGCGCGGCGATAGTTGATTCCGGCGGCGGCGAGCGAGTCGGCGACGGGGGTGCACGCGACACGGCCGCCATTGCATCCGAGCGCGTCGTAACGCTGCTGATCGGTGGTGATGAAAAGAATCTTGCGGCCCATCGCTGCATCTCCGGGCGACATGTTACAGTCACAGTGCAAATATAAGCAACAGCAAGGGAATCGCAGAGCGGGGGACTTTACGAGCGACGCAGCAACCCTGCTAGAGTAACGGGAGCCGGGCCTCGACCGATCGTTCAAGGCGGCGCCCCGGACCGCGCTGAAATCATTTCGATCGAGAAAGGATGAAGGAGAAGAATCATGCGCGCTGCCGTAATGCGAGGCCACAAGCTCGTCGTCGATAACATTCCCGCGCCGGTTCCTGGAGCGGGCGAGGTGCTGGTCAAAACGCTCGCGTGCGGAATATGCGGATCCGATCTGCACACGCTCAAGCATGCCGAGAAGTTGGTGAAGTTGGTCGAGGGGTCGCGAAAATCCGGAGCCCTGTTCGCGATGGATCTCACTCGCGACATCGTGATGGGTCACGAGTTCTGCGCCGAGGTGGTCGATTACGGACCGCAGACGCAAAAGCGATTGAAGGTGGGGACCCGCGTGTGTGCGATGCCGTCGGTGATCACGGCCGGCGGCGTCAAGGCGGTCGGCTACTCGAACGAATATCCTGGAGGCTACGGCGAACTGATGCGGTTGACGGAGTTGCTGCTGCTCGAGGTGCCCAACGGGCTGTCCACCGAGCGTGCGGCGCTGACGGAGCCGATGGCGGTGGGCTATCACGCGGTGCAGAAAGCGCGGCTGGAGCAGAGATGACGCGCCGCTGGTGATCGGATGCGGGCCGGTGGGTCTTGCGGTGATTGCGGCGCTCAAGCTCGGCGGCGTGCATCCGATCGTGGCGGCGGATTTTTCGCCGCGACGGCGCGAACTGGCGCGGCAGATGGGCGCAGACTTCGTGGTCGATCCAAAAGAGAAGTCGCCGTACCAGAGCTGGCGGCAGATGGCTGCCTACAGCGATCCCGCGAAGGCGCCGATGTTGCCGCCGTGGATGCCGGAACCGGCGGTCAGGCCCACGGTGATCTTCGAATGCGTGGGGGTGCCGGGCGTGATCGAATCGATCATGTCGGCGGCGCCGGGCAATGCGCGGATCGTGGTGGCGGGAGTATGCATGGAGCGTGACCAGATCGAGCCGCTCATGGGAAGCATCAAAGAGCTGAATATCCAGTTCGTGTTCGGCTATTCGCCCGAAGAGTTCGCGGCGACGCTGAGCCATCTCGCCGAGGGACGAGTCAACGGCGACCCGATGATCACGGGCAAGGTTGGCGTGGAAGGAGTGGCGAAGGCGTTCGAGGATCTCGCGTCACCGGAGACGCACGCGAAGATCCTGGTCGAGCCGTGGCATAGCTGAGAAGCCGGGCGCCCGTGGCGGCGTCTGCGTGCGCCGTTACCGGGCGATTGATGGGTGCGTGGGAGAATCATTCCAAGCATTTGCAAGGAGTCTGAAGATGCCAACGTTCAAGCGCGCCGATGTATCGATATACTACGAGGAGTACGGCACAGGGTATCCGATTCTGCTATTTGCGCCGGGCGGGATGCGCTCGAGTATCGAGTTCTGGGCCAACGAGTCCGTTCGATCCGACCAAGGAACTCGCGGCCAACTTCCGCGTGATCGCGATGGACCAGCGCAACGCCGGCAAGTCGGCCGGGCCGATCAGCGCTGATGATGGATGGGACACTTACACCAGCGATCATATTGCGCTGCTCGATCATCTTGGGATCAAGCAATGCCACTTGATGGGTGGATGCATCGGATCATCGTACTGCCTGGGAATGATCAAATTTGCGCCGCTGCGGGTCAGCGCCGCGATTCTGCAGAATCCAATCGGACTCAGCCAGCACAATCGCGAGCTGTTCTTCGCGATGTTCGACGGATGGGCGCAGGCGCTGAAGGCGCAACGTCCAGAGCTTGACGACTCCGCGCTGCGGCAGTTCCGCGACCGGATGTACGGCGGCGATTTCGTGTTCAACGTTTCCCGCGAATTTGTGCGGACGTGCAAAACGCCGATGCTGATTCTTTGCGGCAACGACGACTATCATCCGGCGGAAACCTCGAAGGAAATCGCCGCGCTCGCACCGAACTCCGAACTTATCGACAACTGGAAGACGCCCGACGTGATTGGCGCGACCGTGAAGCGCGCGAGAGAATTCCTGATCTCGCACACGCCGAAGAGTTAACCGGCGAGCGCCAGTTTGATCCGATCGGCGAGTCCGGAGAATCGCTCGACGCGAGAGGCGATTGCATGGTTGAGCGTCGATTCGTCGCCGACGATGACGACCGACGTTGTGCTGCGACTGACGGCGGTGTAGATGAGCTCGCGGGTCAAGACCGCGACGGGTTTCTCGGGAAGAACGATGGCGATCGAATCGAACTCGGAGCCCTGCGCCTTGTGCACGGTCATCGCGTAGCTGAGCTCGACGAATTCGCGCAGCGCCTCGAATCGGAATGCGACGAAGTTGTCGCCGCGCGGAAATATCGCCATCGGGACTTGCGAGCCGTTGCGGCGCCGGACCCACAGCCTGATTCCATTGTCGCCGTTGAAGAGTCCGCGTTCGTAGTCGTTGCGCAGCACTATCAGCGGCTCGCCAACCACCAATGGGGCGCGCTCTGCCGCGACGCCCGCGCATTGGGCGGCGCGCGAATGAAGGCGCGCGTTTATTCGCTCCGCACCGGTTTCGAAGACGCGCGTCACGCACAAGATGCGTGATTTTCCGGCGTGCGTGAACAGGTGCCGGATTCGCTCGCAGTCGGCGTCATCGAAACGGCCATCGCGTTCGACGTATTCATGCGCAATCAATCCCGCGATTTCCGGCCCGCCGCGCACTCGCTCGGCGTACCAGCGATCCAGAAACGGGCCGAGTTCGCGCGACGCGGTTGTAATAAATTCGACGCCGGCAAACGTGAGTTCGTCCGGTAATGAGCGCCGCGCTACAATCGGAGTATTCGATTCGTCGATCGAATTCAGGAGCCTGGTATCGCCGTCGTTAATCGACCGGGCCGCGAGCAAAATGGACCGGCCGGCGCTGCTTTCGCTCTTCATCCGATGATTCACTTCGAGCCGCGTCGATGCCGCGGCGAGCGGACCGGTATCGTCCCCGGCAGACGGGACGAGATCGCGGAACACGGAACCCGCAGCGACCGACGGCAATTGGTTCGCATCGCCGAGCAGGATCAGCCGCGCTCCGGGTCGCAATCGCGTTCGTCAGTCGTTCCATCAAGCTGACGTCGAGCATCGAACCTTCGTCGACGATCACCACCTTTGCGGAGAGCGGGTTGTTGCGATGATGGCGGAAGCGCCCGGAATCGGGCGAGTAACCGAGCATGCGATGAATCGTCGCCGGCTCCAGATGCGCATCCAGCAGTGCCTGGTCCACACTGTCGAGCCGTTCTATTCGCGTCAGCGACTCGCCGATGCACTCGCCCATCCGATAGGCGGCTTTCCCCGTCGGGGCCGCCAGGGCAATCTGGGAGGGATCGACTCCGAGCCGCACCATCAGACGCATGATCGCGACGATAATCGAAGTCTTGCCGGTGCCCGGACCACCTGAAACAACTGTTAGTCCGGTGCGCGCCGAAGCAGCAACGACCTTGCACTGTTCATCAGACATCACAATCTGTTTGCCCTGCACAATAACGGGGCGAGCAATCACACCCTGAAGCGCGCGACCAAGTTTCTCCGCGTCCGCCTGCTCTTGCGTGCCCGTAGTCAATAGCGCGGCGAGTCGAATAGCCAGTTCACGCTCATAATGATAAATGCGGTGATGAACTATGTAAGGTGCGATATATAATAAGGGTTTGTATTCATCCTCCCGCCGGCCGACTACCGCTGATGCGCGGTCGGATTGTATAAGGTCTTCGATCGAAGCGGCGATCGTAGCGATGGCGTCGTCACCAAAGCCATCGGCACAGAGCGAACCGAGCACGCTCCGCATAGGCGCTTGCGAAAGCGGACCAGCCACCGGAAAGCGGGTGCTTCCGTCCTGAAGCGCGACCAGCGAGACCAGGATGAGCACGATGAGCGCGATTCGGTCATCGTCTTTCAGAGCCGGTTCAAGGGCCGCGATCTCGGCCGCCAAGTGAACCGACTCAGGCGCAAGATTAAGCCCGGACACCGAGACTTCGAGCGCGCGCATGCGAGCGTTGAACGCGGACCGGCCGCCGTCACGGGCTGAATCAAAGCGTCGCGACGCGGTATCCATTCCGAGTAATGAGTATTTCTCTTTCAAGCGCGGAGCTCGGAGTCGGGTTCGCGAATCAATAGATCGGATTCATAAGTGACTATTTCATTCCACGATGGTCTTGCGAAGTAAAATCCGGATTTTCCGTCACCGGCCTGCGAGACGCCGCGAAGAAAGACGTACAAGAGACCGCCAAACCTCGACTCATAGTCGCGCTCGGTATGGATTGCGAGCAGGCGCACGATACCAACTGAGTAAATTCGCGCCTGCAACCAATAGTGGCGCTCGACGTGCCGTGCGACTGCGGCAGGCTCATACGATGGCAGAAGATCCCCCTTCCAGTCGGCGAAGTATATTAGCTTGTCGCGCCGGAATACCAAGTCGATAAAACCCTTTATGTAGCCCCGTCCGGCGATCCACGCGCCGTCCGGGCCGTCGCCGAGCAACGAGTGATGTTTCTCCGGAATTGGATACGCGAATTCCATTTCGCGCGCGGCGGGCAGCCGGTACAGTGCGCTCTCGAGCACCGTTTCGCCCAGCGCGACCGGCGAGGTGAGCGCGTTGAAAACCATCTCGCGTCCGCGGGCCAGCCATCGCGGATCATTCACGCCGTGGCGGCGCATGGCGCTCGCGAACAACTCGCGCACGTCGTCCCGCGCCATCCAGGATTCCAGATCCGGGGCATCGCCAAAGGATTTGAAATCGAGCTTCTCGATCGCCTCATGCAGGAAAATGCCGACGTCGCGGCCGCCGGGCAAATCGACGTTGTCGGCACGCGCCTCGACGGCATCGACGCTGGTTTTGAATTCATCGGGATCGAAACCGGTGGCCATCCCGGTTTCGCGCGCCGCCTGAAGCGATGAGTAAGATTCGATCATCAAGCCGCGATGCTCAACGCCCAACTCGGCGAATTCGCGGTCAAGGCCGCCGGTCTCGGACGTGGACGCGAGCCAGTCACACAAGGCATCCTCGTCAGGCGCCGTTTCGATCTTCTCTTGTTCATCCGTTGAATCTGTTGACGCTGAAGCGACCACAGTTTCCGTCGTGAAGAGCGTCTCCAATCGAGCTTCGCGATCGAGGGTGCGCAGCCGATTGTTCAGTTGCGCATAGGAACCAGATAGATCCTTGGTCAGCGTTCCGTCCGGGACGTAAGGCAGTATCAGCTTGGCGCGCGCACGGGTCAGCGCGACGTAGAGCAATCGCTGATCCTCCTCCGCCTGCTCTTTCTTGATCGCCGCCTGTTCGATCTCCCGCGCCGGTCTGCCAATCGCAAGGCGCCGTTGGTTTGCGCGGTGGTAGATGAGGACGTGATCGGGCCGGCTGTTTGCGAAAAATCCTCCGTAGAGAGCTACGACGTCGGCTTCGAGTCCTTTGCTTTTGTGGATCGTCATGATTTGCACGGCGTCGCGATCGTCTTCGACGCGTTGCACATCCGGATCGTGATCGTTGCCCGCTGGTGTCGCCCGGCCCGCGATGTAGGCGTCGAGAAGTTCGATTATTTCCGCGAGCGAGATTCCGTGCCGCGATGCCTGCTGAGTTAGAATCTCGAAGATGTGTTCGTAGTTGGTGAGTTCGCGGCGGCCGTCTGACAACAGCAATTCACGTTCGACCAGTCCGCTTTGATGGAGCAAGGCGTCGAACAAGTCGGCGAAACGCCCGGCCTCGGCAAGCGCGCGCCATTCGAACAGTCTTTCGAGCATCGGCTGCGAGTTGCGCTCGTCGTCAAGCCGCGCAAGGTCTCCGTATTCGACCGCGAAGAAAGGCGAAGCCCACGCCTTGAGCCGGTTCGAGCGGCGGCCGGGTTCGTCAATTCCTCTGAGCAGGTCGAGAATCTCGGCGGCCTCGCGGGTCTGGAACAGCCCGTCCTGCTTGTAAAAGGCAAACGGGACTCCCGCTTGACGCAGGTATTTGCCAATTTCCGCGCTGTCGCGGTTGGTCCGAGTAAGGATGTAAACGTCCTTGGCTGTAGTCTTTCGCGGCGCCTGCTCGCCGCCACAAATTTCTATCGCGTGATCCGGTTCCGCAATAATTTGCCGTATCGCTTGCGCGATTCGCGGACCTATCGCTTCGCGCATCGGCCGCGAAAACTTGTATCGATCGTCGCGCGGCTGGAACTTCATGAGCGTCACGGGTGCGATCGGCTGGCGATCCGGCGCGATGGCTCGCAGAGCGGGACGCCCGCATTTGACCGGATGGTTGTAGGTGATCTCGCCGGTGAACAATGGCGCCGCAGCATTCTGATCGAACATCAGGTTGCACGCCTCGATCATGTCGCCGGTCGAACGGAAATTTTCGCGCAAGTGAACAACCGCCGCTCCTGATTTGGAGAGTTGCTCGCGCGCTTCCAGGTAGGCGTGCACGTCGGCGCCGCGAAACCCGTAAATCGCCTGCTTGGGATCCCCGATTACGTAGATAGTGTTGCTGGCGCCGCCTTCGATGAACACCTGTCGAAAGATCTTCCACTGAAGTTCGTCCGTATCCTGGAATTCGTCGATCAGCGTCACCCGATAGCGCTCGCGCAGGGTCGCCGCGAGCGATTTGCCGCGAGGACCGTCGAGTGCGTCTGCAAGCCACGCCAGCATGTCCTCGTAGTCCAGTGTTCCGCGCTCGCGTTTTCGCGCGTCCATTCGCCTGACTAACGCGGGCAACAGTTCGTCAACTACGCGTTGCTCGATGGCCAGCGCCGCCCGTACCCGCTCTCCCGCGCTGACGATCGTGCGCACGCGGCCCGGCATCTCGTCGGGAAAAATCGGCCGCGTTTCGGTTCGCGTGCGGCGTGCGCGCGTGGGACGGCAGATGCGATCGAGATCGAAGCGGCACAAGCCTTCGGCCAGGATCGCGGTCGATCCATTGGCACGCTTGACGAGCAGCTCGAGTTCACGCGTCGCGTCGATCGCATCGCACCGGGCATCATCCGTGATCGCTGCGAGCCGCAACGCGTCCACCAACGTGTTTGCGTCGAACGCGTTCTCCAAATCGGTCAACGCCGTTTGATTGAGTTCGCGCCCCGCGGTTCGCAAGTAGCGTTGGGAGTGAGCCTGCCAGAGCAGTTCCTCGAGGTCATCTGGAGTGCGTTTCTCATCCGAGAGCCACTCGTCAATGAGCCGCGCGACGTGATCGTCCGACTTCAGCCGCTCGCGCAGTTCGGCGCGCAGGGCCTCGTGGAACTCGAGACGGCCGCTGGTGAGGTCAATTCCAAAACGCACTCCGCTGTCAAAAGCGAGCTCCGTGAGCATTCGACGGCAAAAGCTGTGAATCGTGTGGATGGGCGAATGATGAAACGAAAACAACGCGGTCGTCAGTCTTTGCTGCTCGTCGTCACCCAACCGCTTGCGCTGCGATGTATGCGTGGCGTCCGCACTATGCCCGGACAGGACTGCTTCGATCGTCGCGCGGATTCGCGAGCGCAACTCGGCCGCCGCCTTTTCGGTAAACGTTACGACCAGGATCTGATCGAGCAGGGCCGCGCCGGTGAGGAGAAGGTCAACGACGATATGCTCAATCGTAAACGTCTTGCCGGTACCGGCGCACGCATCGATAACCTTGTGCCCGCCGTCGAGAATTTCATCGAGAATTGCAGGCCGCTGGTATTCGATGTTTGCCGGAGATGCGGTCACGCTCATTTGAATATCCCGATTATTGGGTTGAAGCGGCGCGCGACGATTTTCGCGATCTCTTCTTCGTCCGGTGGATCGAAACTGGTGGCGTTTCGCACTGGTCCGTATTCGGAGCTGCTCTTCGAGAAATCATCGAAGCGGATGCGCTCGACAGCTTCGCTCAAGGCGCGACGATTCTCGGGCTTGCGCAATTCCTTGACGACTTCCGCAACCGCCTCGATCGGCAGAAAATAGTCATTTCCCGTCGAAAGCAGATCGCCGACGACCGTGGTCAGGAAGCCGCGCGCCGAATCCCGGTCCATCGGCAGGAACTCGCGAATCCATTCCTTCTGCTTCGTTAACTCTGTTCCGATCACGATTGCGCGAAATTTTTCGGGCAGTTTTGCTCCGCAGGCGGCAAGCATAATTGCGTTTAGAAACGCCGGGAGAAAATCTTTCGGCCCGGCCTTCTTATGAAGCACGCAAGTGATCGCAGTTCCCGACGCTGGCGACACGGTCCGAAGCGTCCCGTAGAGACTCACGCGCTGCGTCACTATAGTTCCGTCGTGGCGGCGGACGTTGGCGTTCAGCGCGACCGGGGCAAGAATCTCGCCGGCGTCGGCGAATTCGTCAGCGCGTCCGATCCGGATGTCCTTCCATCCGTCAAAATCGGTCACGCCGGCTTGGGAAGCCTGCGCGATCCATTGACGAAGCGCCGCAGCGTCAGCCGTTGCAGCGATCTCCGCAAACTGCCCCGCGGGTGCGCGCCCATTGGCCTGCGCAATCCGAACCTCGCGCGCGTACTCATCGTCGAGCACGTCGAGGTTGGCGCGAGCGCGCCAGAAGACATTGCGCAGCATCACAGTACGATCGAGCCGCGACTGCTGGACCGGCTCGTCTTCCGCATCCTCAGGCGCATCTTCGTCCTCCAGCATTCCGAGCGAATAACGCGCGGCGCCCTGCAAAGGACATTCGAGATATTTTCGAATCGCGGCTATCGGAAGCGCGAGCTCTTCGGCCGGCGCCCGGGGTGCCGCGCCACGCGCTGTTTCGAATTCGGCGAATTGCAAATCCTCCTGCAGGCGCTCGTGCAACTTCCCGCCGAGACGGTCCAGCAAGCGCTCACGCTGCGGCTTTGCTCGATGCGTCGCAGCGGCGTCGATTTTTTGCCGCAGCGCGAGCATCCGTGCGCCGCGGCGCGCGTCAGGATCGAAGCTCGCGAGTTCATGATCGCTGTCCGGAGTTGCGCGATCAGCGAATTCAGGAAAATATTTCAAATCATAACGGCTGACTGGATGTTTCACCGTCAGCTTCGCGAGCGTCTTTTCATCGATGAATCCCCGCAGCATGTATTGCAGCTCGCGAATGACGGACGAGGGTTCCAGCGCGTCGCCGGTTTTCGCATCGCGAGCAATGTAGGAGAAAACAATCCGCTCGCGCGCAGCCAGGATCGTCTCGAGGAATAGATAACGGTCACGCTCGGCCGGAGTGACATCGCCGGCGCCGCGCTTGAGCATTCGCAAATCAAGCGGGTCGCGATGTTCGCGCTCAGGAAAGGCAGCTTCGTTCAGCCCGAGCGCAAAGATGACTTTGAACGGGATCGATCGCAGCGAGGAAAGCGAACCAACCGCAACACCGCGCCCCGAAAATTGGCCGCGACGCGATTCGAGATCGGTGATTCGCGTTGCGATCATCTCGCGCGCCGATTCGTAGGACATTGGACCAATGTTCAGTTCTGAGTCGCCAATAGACTCGATCGCTTCGAGGAAACTGTCCCTAACCCGTTCATCGAGGGCGCTCGCTGGGCGGAGGTACGTGTTCAAAAATTCGATGAGCATTCGCGACCATTGCCGGGGCGTGAGCCGCGCATTGCGCATCGAGAGCGCATCGGCAATGAGCGAGCGTGCCCCGCGCATGAATCGCGCCGCCGTCTCGAGTTCATCCTGCGCCACTTCAAAGGGCAGGTAGCCGGGGGTTATTGCTCCGCTCTCATAAAATGCGGGAATCCCGCCGCGTTGACCGGTCATCATGGCGCCCAGCGCGAGGCGTTTGATCGCCTGATCCCAGTGATAGAGGCCGTGCGGAATGTAGGTATCCTTCAGGTCGTCGTCGTCGGCGCCGAAGAAAATACCCAGCGCTTTGCTCCATCGCGGCCACATCTCGATGTCGATTCGGGTTTCGCTTTCGCTGTTCAACGCGGGATGCGTCAGCAGCCGGATCATTTCCGCGCGCGAAAAGCGGCCGCGCGGCAGATTGAGAAGCAACTCGACGGCCTCGGCGACGCGGCTCGCGCCATCGATGCTGCGGCTGACGAGATCGATTGGAATTCGGTGCTGCCTTCGAAAAACGCTCTCGATGTGCGCCACGTACTGGTCAACGGCCGCGTCAGGAATCAGCACTGCAATTTCGTGAAACCGAATTCGCTCGGCGCCGCCGTTGGCGGCGAGTTTCTCGTTGTCCCGAACGATCGACCAGATCTCGTTCGCGACGATTTCGGCCTCGCGTCGAATTCCCGGGCAGGCAAGAAACCGGATTCGCGCCTCGTACGGCTTGCCGTTGCCATCCTCGACGTCCGGGGGCTGCGGCTGGCGATCGAGGATGCTTTGCTGAAAAGCTTCGAGCAGCGTCGGCGGTTCGCGAGAAACTGGATCGGAAAAGAGCGGCGCGAAATCGCATTGCGACAGTTCGTTCAGCAGCCGAATGTATTCACGGCCTGGCCGCCCCCAGAGCCTCAGCGCAGGCGGGTCGCACGATTCATTTAACGCGAACGGGTCTTCGGATTCAGCGAGTTGTTCGCCGACTTTGTCTTGACGATGAGCCCACGCGGTGAGCGCGCCGCGGCGGGAACTGTCCACATCGTCCCAAAACTCGCGGCATGGATTGAGCGCGTAGATCCGAATATCACCGAGCGCGCCGAGCCTCGCAAAAATTTCCGCATAAGCATTTCCTGCGTACGAGGAGCCGAACACGTGAAGCGTCGCCGGCAGTGCAGATTTAAGGTGCTGGCTATCGCCCGCCTCGAATGCATCGGGCAACATCATCAATCGAGTCTCGCGTTCCAACAGCCATTGCTCGCGCACGCGGCCGTGCGAATCGAATACCGACTGCCACAAATGCCGCTGCCATCGCTCAGTCTCGCTCATCGCATCAACGTCAGATCGCCGGGCAGCGCGCCATTTCTCGATCATGCGCCGCCTCGAAATCGAATACTCGCGAAACAGCCGCGCCAACTGTGCGGCAAGCAGGATCGTTCTGAGCTCGACGTCGGTAGCAGTTTTGGATCCTGCCTGGATGTAGTCGCGCGCCGGCTTCAAGTTGGAGTCGTCGCGATGGCTCGAACTTCGAAGGCACTCGAACAGGATCAGTTGGAGCTTATCGGCGTCCAGGATCTTCAGGTTCTTATCCGTCGATTGCAGGAGTTCGGACAGATAATTCCGCAGGAACGGAAACTTCAGATTCGCCGCGACGCCGATCGATTCGGCCAGCCGATACCGGACGAATTGTTCGACGATGCGGTTGGGTACGACAATCGAGACCGGCTCGAGCGGCTCGCGCCTCTGATGCCCGGCTACCGCGTTGGCCAGGGGCGCGATCAGATTTTCGAGGCGATTGGAGTAGTAAAGACGAATCATCGCGGCACAGCTATGGATCGCGGATCAGCTCGGCTTGTTCTGCGATCGGACCATTGCACGTGGTTTCACATATATATTCTCTTTCTGACAACCGTTGTCATCGAATAAGCGGCATGATTGGATCAGCAAACTTTCGGAGCAAATGCGATCATGAAGAAACTTCGGCGCAAACCCACCTACGGCGCGGCGATTCGGCTGGCACGAATCGCCGCCGGGTTGTTCTCGAAACCATACGGCTGGAGTTTTAGGGCGATCGAGGAAAGTCTGGACATTTCCGAGCGCACACTTGCCCGCTACGTGTCGGTGCTGCGCAGCGGTCTGCTCGACTGGCGCGGCGGTCCGCTGGTCGAAGTTGTCGGCACGGGCGGCGGGCGCAAACTTCGGCTGGTCAGTTCGATGAAAGCCGCGGAGGCATCTTCGTACCAGGTCGCGCTGCTGTATTTCTCGCTGACCGTGCTCAAGTTCCTGGAGGGCACGGTGTTGGAAGAAGGCGTTGAAGGATTGTGGGAGAGGATTTATCAGAACCTGACGCTTACACAGCAGACGCGGCTGTCCGACCTCGAGCGCAAGTTCTACGCCGTACCTTACGCCCCCAAGGACTACGGTGAGTTCAGCGAACAACTCGACGTAATTTTGCGAGCGCTGCTGGATCAGATTCGGCTCAAAGTCGATTACGCCGGTCTGACCGGCGAGGGCCGGCAACACGACTTCGATCCATACTCGCTGATCGCCTACCGCGGCGGTCTCTACCTGCTCGGCTACAGCCGTCGAGCCAGCGCAATCATCTATCTCGCGGTGGAGCGAATCCGCTCGGTCGAATTCATCCATCAACCCGATGGGACCCCGGCGCGGTTCATCTATCCGCGCGGCTTCGACCCAGCGGCGCACACCGAAGGGACTTTCGGAATTGTTGAAGGCCCCGAGACCAAAGTCGAACTGAAGATTCATAGCGAACAAACCGAAGCGTACGTCCGTTCGCGCACGATTCATCGCAGCCAGCATTTCTCGCATCGCCGCGACGGTACGACGATCATGACGATGAATGTCAGGGGTACGACGGAGTTGGCGAACTGGATAATGAGCATGGGGCCGTGGATCGAGGTGCTCAAGCCCGCCTCTTTGCGCAAGGAAATCGCGCAGCGCCATGCTGGAGCGGCGCGTCTTTACCGCGTCAGTTAGTGCAATGGCGAAATCCATTATATGCTTGCGGGCGGGCAACCCATGATCATATTAACCGGCGGCGCGGGCTTCGTCGGCAGCAACCTGCTGGGCGCGCTGAATGCCAAGAGCATCACCGACGTCCTGGTAGTCGATCGCCTGGGCGATAATTTCCGCAACCTTTGCGATCTGCGGTTTTCGGACTTCATGCAGCCCGGGGAATTCGCCCGAGCAATCGAGCGCAGGATTCTGCCCGACCGAATCGAAGCGATTTTTCATCAGGGCGCATGCGCCGACACCACCTGCGACGATGGCCGCTACATGATCGAAAACAATTTCACGTTTTCGAAGTTGATTCTGCACTTCGCGCTCTCAACTAAAGTTCCACTGGTGTATGCGTCAAGCGCAGCCGTGTACGGCTCATCGAGCGCATTCGCGCCGTCACCCGAAAACGAACGTCCACTCAACCTCTACGGGCTGTCCAAACTCGTTTTCGACAATCATGTCCGCAGCGTTGCCGCGAGGTCTGAGAGTACCGTGGCCGGGCTGCGATACTTCAACGTCTATGGGCCACGCGAATCCCACAAGGGCAAAATGGCGTCGATGGTATATCAGCTCTACCGGCAGTTGAAGGCGAGCGGACGCGCACGGCTATTTAAGGGCACTGATGGATACGCCGACGGAGAGCAACGGCGCGATTTTATTTTCGTTGGCGACATTGTTCGCGTAAACCTGGCGCTGGCCGAAGGTCCCGTGCGCAACGGCATCTTTAACGTCGGCACCGGACAGTCACGCAGCTTCAACGACGTCGCCAGGATAATAATCGCGCAGGTCGGCGCGGGTGAGATCGAGTATGTACCGCTTCCCGAGAACTTGGCGGACAGGTATCAAAGCTTCACACAAGCCGAGCTCTCGGCGCTGAGGAATGCCGGCTACACTGATCCTTTTTCGACCCTGGAAAATGGAATCGCGCAGTCGATCGATGCCTGGAATCGAGAGTCCCCGTCAATCGGCGACTGACTATTCAGCTAAAAGCGGCGAGGCACAAGGATTCACGCTCCAGGCTGTCGCGCCCCGCCGCGACGGGGTCAGGGCTGCGGCTTGGCTTTCGGGAGTGGGGGTTTTTTCGTGCCCACGATCTGTAATCCCGAGCCCTTCGGGTGCGTAACGCGTCGAATGCGACTCTTGCGCGATGACATTGCGATAGCGCAATCGTCGCACAGCTCAAGCCACCCGCCGCATGATGGACAGGGATGTTTAGTCGCCGTGTCGGCGCTCGCTACTTTCATCGTCCTCACCTCCGTTATTACAGTTCAGAGTCGAGAGTTTTTCAACACCCTGCTAAGGCGTGGTCTTCAGCGGATGGCGCCTGAAAAACTCCAGCATCGCAATCGTCCATTCTTTCGGCCATCGCGTGTGATTACCAAAACCAATTACCGATCCCATAATACTAGCCGTTGAATCTCTGCCGGCATTTGGATCGGTGCCGCACGAACTCGTACATGAGTAAACCCGGCGATGGTGATTGTCGAGGATTACATCGTCCACGAATACTCCGGCCGCGTTTAACTCGCCTGCCAGTTGCTCGCCATTGGGACAGATGCCGCCGATGTCGCAGCTGTTATGGATATGCATAGTTCGTGCGGCCGGATTGAAGATCTGAAGCTGTTTGTTATTCCCGGGCGGTCCGGCGACCGGCTGCTGCGGGCAAGGATCGCTGAACGCGCCGAATGGACTGGGTGCGGAATAGACCGCTGCCGCCGCTATGTTAGGACGATTCAGCGCGTACAGATAGCCCATCGCGCCTCCGTTGGACCATCCGGAGACGTAAATCCGGGTGACGTCGACCCTCCCGGTCGCGAGCTGGGCCTCAATGAAATGATCGATCGCAGCCGCGTCCGCATTTTCCCGCCAGGTCGTGTCTCCGATCTTTACGTCACCCGCCGGGTTCAACTGGCGATACCAATTATCCCATCCAACCCCTTTGTTGTCCGGAAATGGGTAGTAGTGCGTCGTTTTGCGTCCCTCAGGAGCCAACACGATGTATCCGACATTCTTCGAATCATCGGTGAGTGAGACGGAATCCTGGAAGTCAAGTATATTGGTCAGAGTAATCCATCCGGCCGACACCACCGACGGATGTAAGTATACGATCATTGGTAACTTGTGATTTGCGCCTGTCGATTTAGGCTCGTAAAGGCAAGCGTAGCGATCGATGCGGTCCGCGTCTTTCCACGGACCGATCAACTTGCCTGCGCCGCAGTTGGGCTTGACTTCCGAAAGTACCGCCGCTGATGGATCGCCAAATGGCCCGCACGCAGCCGCCGCAGCGCCATCCCTGGTCGCGCTGCCGCACGAAAATAAGCAGGCGATCGCGGCGAGGCAAATGGCTGTCTTCACGACTCTGCTTTAACATATCAAGGAGCCTTGGCCGATGCATTCATTTGCTTGTCTGTCCCGATCTTGGGGCGTAAAGGTCGGAAGGGCTCGCGCGGTTGTCTGGCCCCTGGAGGTTTCACACGATGAATCTGGGCACCCTGGGCATCGCTGCATTGATGGATTCCATGGCGGGCAGCGAGCTGGCGAAATTTGCGCGCAGGGTCGAGAAGCTCGGCTACAGTTCGCTCTGGTTCCCCGAAGCCTTCGGCCGCGATCCATTCGCGCTGGCCGCACACCTGTTGACGGTGACCGAGAAATTGATCGTCGGTACCGCGATCGCGAATGTCTGGAAGCGCGAACCCGTCGCGATGCTCAGCGGCGCTCGGACGCTTGCCGAAATGTTTCCCGAGCGCTTCGTGCTGGGAATCGGCATTAGCCACGGACCCATGATGACGCGGGTGGGAATCAACTACGCGAAGCCGCTGAGCTTTATGCGCGACTATCTTGCCCGGCTCAAGGCGGCTCCGTACGGTGCGGCGCGGCCATCGTCCGAAGCACCAATCGTGGTTGCTGCTTTGCTGCCGAAGATGCTCCGGCTCGCAGCGGCGGAGACCGACGGAACGCTCCCGACCTTCATCACTGCGGAGCGGACCGCGCGGATTCGCGCCGATATCGGCCCCGGGAAATGGATCTGCGTGCAACAGCTCTGCATGCTCGAAAAGGACGCCGGCAAGGCGCGCGCCGCCATTCGCGGGTTGATCGGTTTCTACCTTGCACTTCCCAATTACCTGCAAAGCTTCAGGCTGATGGGATTCGACGACTCGGACTTCGCCGGCGGCGGCAGCGATCGTCTGCTCGATGCGATGGTCGCGTGGGGCGACGAACAAGCGATCCGCGATCGCGTCGCGGCGCATTACAGGGCCGGCGCGACTCTTGTGTGCATGACGCTGGCCAGATCGGAAGGCAGCCCCCGCGAGCGCGCGATGCCCGACGAGCGTGCGCTCGAAGCGCTCGCGCCGCGATGAACTGACTCCCGGGGTGGCGCGATCAGGGCAACTCCAGCAAACAATTGGCGCACAGCGCCCATCGAGCGTGTCCGCCCGCCGGCACAACCAGGATTGCCGCGATCGACAGCTTCGCATCTCCACAGCGGCGGCAAATCAAGTCGTCGCCCTCGCAGCGGGCTTCGAACCCGAACTCAGCAATCGCAGACGGATCGTCGATCAACTCGACCCGTACAAAGTTGAGGTCAGTTTCCAAAGCTTCCCCCATAAATTCGCGGATCACATGGAGCGGGTCTTCCGATTTTTTTTTGCGACGCGTTCGGTCAGCGATCCCGGACCGCGCGCCTGCCAGCCCCCGTCTGTTTATCCGGTGGGCGTCAGTCCATTTAGATGCGCCCCAGCTTGCCCATTCATGGAATCGAAGAGCTTGGCGACCCGCACGACCATCTGTCGTCCCTGGCGAATCACGAACTTTTCGCGCTCCAATCGCGCCAGATGCTCGGTCACTCTTGGCCGCGAGGCGCCGACCAGGTTGGCGATGTCCTTATGGCTGAAAGATACGCGCAACAGCGTGCCGCGCGATTCCTCGATTCCAAAGTCTGAACATAGTTCCAGCAGCGTAATGGCTATTCGTTCGTGCAGACCAAGGTTCAGGAAACTCGAGCTGCGCAGCAGGAGGCGATACCACTGCTTCAAATCGTTGCGATGAAATTGCTTGAAGGCGGACTCGCGAGCATTTGCGGTAATGCCGTCGAAATCATCCCAACTCACAGTGCCAACGCGGCAATCGTTGTAAGCCTCACACTGAAAACTGGACTGGCTGAGCGGCAGCGCAGGGAATTCGGGAATCGGTCCCGGCGCGAGCATCGCCACCGTGACACGCTCATTGCGCGCGTTTAAGCAGGTGATCCGCGCAATTCCTGCTAACAGGATGTGAGCATCCTGAGCCAGCGCCGCCTCGCGCATAATTATCGCATGCCGTTTGTAATTGGCCAGCGCAAGTGCGCTGACCAGAAGCGCAAGCTCAGACGGCGAGAGCCACGACAAAACCTTGAGCCTGCTTAGTCTGTCGAGGTCGGTTTCGCGGGAAGTGCTTTTTTCACTCAAAATCGCACCACCTACAATCAAATCGAACCATACTCCGGTGGCGCCAATAAGAGAAACACAATGTCACCCGCATGACAAATAATGCCTTGTGCTCTAGTGAACTTTAAGAAACAAGGACAGAGAAGCCTAGTAAGCCGTCGCCAAATACTGGTTAACGCAAACTACAGCGTGGCTATGTATGTAACCGATTTCGCTGACGCTCAAACGCTACGCAATCACACAAATGTAGGATCCCTGCTTCCAAGCAAGGGCCTGGCGTCGCGTCGCGCGATCCAGATCAGCAGCACAAGCGCCGGGGTCGTCGCGACCGTCGTGAGCAGGAAGAACGGCACCCAACCGAGCTTGTCGGCGAGCACGCCGCCGGAAGACGCGACCAGCGTGCGCCCTACCGCTGCCAGTGAAGACAGCAGCGCGTACTGAGTCGCGGTGAACGCCGGTGAGCATAGGCCGGAGAGATAGGCCACCAGGGCCGTGCCCGCCATCGCGCCCGTCAGATTCTCAGCGGCGACGCAGAGCGCGAGATAGTCGAGCCGATGGCCGCCCACCGCCTGCAGCACGTAGAACAAATTGCCGGCCGACTGGAGGACGCCGCACAGTATCAGGGCGCGCATCACGCCGAGCTTCGACGTCACCACGCCGCCGACCAGCGCGCCGGCCACTGTCGCGAAGAATCCGACCAGCTTGGAGACGGCGGCGATCTCGTTGAGTGAGAAACCGAGCGAGATGTAGAGCGGCATCGCCATCACGCCCGCCATCGCTTCGCCCAGCTTGTAACCGACGATGAAAAGGAGGATCGCCGGCCACAGCGGCCGCCGCATGAAGTCGGCGAACGGCCCTGTAACCGCCGTCGCGAGCCAATCGCGGAGCGCATCCCATCCTCCGGCTGCGCGTATGCGGCTCGGCCTCCCGCGGCGTCGTTGGCTCGGGGCCCAGGATGAACACGAGCATCCCCACGCCCAGCAGCGCCGCCATCGTGAGCGTAGGCCGCAAACCAACCGTAGCGGGCGGCGATGATCAGCGCGCCGGCGCTCGAAACCAGCATGGCGATCCGGTAGCCGGTCTGGATCATGGCGGCGCCGGGCCCTTGCTGCTCTGGCGTCAGGATCTCGACCCGATACGCGTCGATAACGACGTCCTGGCTCGCCGAAAGGAATGCGACCAGCAGCGCCAGCGCCCCCATGAGCGCGAGATCGACTTTCGGGTTGCATGATCCCAGGGCGAGCGTCGCGGCGACGAGTGCGATCTGAATCGCGATGCCCCAGCCACGCCGCCGACCGAACGGAATCGGCGGCGGCAGCCGATCGATCAGCGGCGACCACAGGAACTTGAAGGCGTAGGGCGTGCCGACCAGAGCGAAGGCGCCGATGGCTGCACGGCTCACGCCAGCGCTGGCGAGCCAGGCCGACAGCGTCGAAAAGGTCAGCAGCAGCGGGAGGCCGCTGGCGAAGCCGAGCGGCAGGATCAGCAGCACGCGCCGATCGGTGTAATCCGCCAACGGGCGCCGCCAGGCAGTCATGCCCCTCGTTGTCACACCCTGCGCTGCCGGCATGGAGACTTCATATCATGAACGGGGCGATCACCATCGATCATGGCGCAACAACATCCGCGAGAAATGGGGATTTTGTTAGAATCGAGGTCGGTGGCGATCGGTCCTGTTCGGTCGTGATCGGCAGTCGTTTGGCAGCGATTTGAGCGCTGCTCGATATCTCCTCGAACCAAACGGTTGGACCCGTTCGGGAAACTATTTCGGAGCGCCCATCGCCCCTCTCAACTTGCTCCTGAGGTCACTTAGCCGCGCGTCTTTTCGATCCCCACGATAAGCCCCTCAACCCGGATTTCCGTTTTCTAAGTGAACTGCCAAGTCCTCCCACATGCCTTGCCGATGCCGCTCGAAGCACCCGTGATCACGACTCCGCTCCCCCGGGAGCCCGGACACTTGAGCGTCATTGGCCATGCTTGTTCTCCTCGCGACCCAACGCTGGATTGGCGCAACCCGCGCCTCCCGCTATCAAATTGCCCCGCGAGCGTCTATTAAATTAATCGGCCGCACACGCCCCGGCGCGCTCGACGGGCACGTTGCGCATGGCGAACGTGAAAGGAGAAATCGCATGGTTAAAATCCCCGCCGAACGAAAAATAGGGGAACCCGAAAAGCCTGCCGGCCTGCGTCCGCGCGCGCAACTGGACTCCCGGTTTCCCATTACCTATGAATCCTCCGTGCCCGAAGCGATGAGATTAATCACTGAGTACTTTGCCGCATTGAGCCGGCGGGATCTCGAAGGGATGGCGCGCACCCTCCATTTTCCTTTCGCCACCTACGAGGGGACCGAGCCGACCGTCATCGAGAGCGAAAAAGACCTGCTCGCCAATCCGCCGCCCTCGATGAATGTGACCGGCAAGCGAGCGACCCGGATTAAACCCGGCGCCTACGACATGCTCGACAGCCTCGAACTGCACACCTATCACCCCGTCAGCGTGGCCTTGTCGCTGTGCTACAGCCGCTACAGCACCGACGGCCACAAACTGCTCGTCTGCCAGGGCATCTACGCGATCACCAACAACGACGGGAAATGGGGAATTGAACTGAGTTCCACGATCTTCACGCCCGCCGACTACGTTGGGGTGACCTACAATGACGCGACCGAGGCGGCGCTCCGCCGGAGCCGCGATTGGATGCTGGGGTACTCGCTGCGTGACCAATCGGTGCTGAACAGTACTCATCAACTTGGCCGGCGAGCAGGTCTCGCGCCTCCCGACCCGCGTAGTCTCGCCCACAATGCCCGTGGCGGAAATCCGATGGACCAATATCGCAGCAAGGGCGTCAAGAGCCGCCTGCGCGTGTCGGAGGCCACCCCGGAAAGCATTGCCAGGATGGATGCCAACTTCCCGGAGTTCGCTGAATGGGCCGGTGGCGGCGTCGGCCAGTGGGCATACACACTCAGCCTGCCGGGAGCGCGTGTGCTTCATGCAACGGTCGATAAAGCGCACGTCCACGGGGGATACATCCGCTACACCGCCGAGGCCACCGTGATCTCCGAAAGCCACGCGCTATCGATCATGACCTACAAGAAGGGACGCTGGGGCAGTTCGGGCGGGTTCGGCATCATGATGCATCATGACCACACCAATGACATCCGCGCGTGAGCAAGCGCTCCTTTCCGGGGCCGCGGCTTATCTCATCAGCGCGAACCATCGGCGTGTAGTCGCCGGTGCAAAACTGACCCGGGTCGCCGATTGAAAACTGATGCACAAGGACAGCACCCTCCCGCGAAGTGCCGTCTGGTCCGCCGCTTGTCATTTCTCATCACGCTTGGAATGATCTGCTGCCGTGAGCGCACCTTCGAAGCTTGAGCTCGAGCGCTTCGTCTCGACGTTTCCATATTCGAGCGAGGCATTCCTGGTCGACGAGGTGCTGTGTGTCGACCTCGCGCAGCGAGAGATCGAAGCGCGTATGGACACGACGCGCTCGCTGCCCGTCGCGCGGTATCAAGTGGGCGATCCAGGCATCCATCCTCGGCACGTATCGGGGCCCGACCTTGTACTGCTGACCGGCAACCTCGGCTGCCTTCACGCCTACTTCCTGCACAGCTGTCGTTGGGAGGAGGGATGGGTCGGGTTCGGCAACCGCATCCATCGTGCTGATTTCCGAAGTCTGGTAACCATTGGACCGCCGCTCCGGCTCCATTCCAAAGAGACAAAGGCCCGCGAAGGGCCGAAGCGGGTTGTGCTGCGCTACGAGTTTCGCTTCTGGCAGGAGGAGAGGCTAGTCTACTTTGGCGACCAGTCGGCAATCTTCGTTAAAGGTCGGGCGTTCGAGGGAGATTAGCCGGAATTTCCCTTTTTGACCCTGCCGATCAAGGCCGTATAGAGCAAATCTCGGCTTGATTCAGACTCCCACCAACATCGCGCGGTTTGCAAACATAACAAGTCGAAACCGCTCTGGTTAGTGCCAAACGCGGCGGTTGAATATCTCAAAGCCGCGCTGGCGTTCGCGAGCAATCACGGCCTCGGCATGCCGATCGCAAAGCTCGATTTGACGAACCGGGCGGCCCGCGAAGCCAGAGCACCTGACCTCGGTCAAGTCTCGTCAATCTATGGCTTGGCGCTGAGCACCGCCTTGCCGGTGGCCGGGTCGTAGGGTACCGATAAGTGCTCTCTCGCGTTCCGGCGGAGGAACTCGACCGCTTGGTAGTTGAGCGCATCATCGACACAGACCCTATCCTGGTGAGCCAGCGCCGTCGGCGCAGCGCGGCTTTGCTGCAAGCCGTCGCACGCGGCGCGTCTCAGGGCAGGTAAGGAAACAGTGGCGGCCCAAGCTGCGTTGCCAGGATGCGCTGCGCGTCGTGGACGAACTCCACCAAATGGGCGCGGGTCTCGCGGGGATCTATGATGTCCTGGCCGGTCGCCTCGGCGGTGAGGAAGGGCGAGGCGAGCGCGTCTAGCCGAGCTTCTATCTCCTGCCGCTTTTGGTCCGGCTCGGGAGCAGCCTCGATCTCACGTCGATAGGCTGCGGACACGCCCCCGGCAATGTGCATGGAGCCCCAAGTGGCTGACGGCCACGCGAAACGGCGGAACATGCCGGAGGGCCGGTGATGGCATTGACCGGCGACGCCAAACAACTTGCCGATAACGATGGTGATCCAGGGCATGCGGCTCATGCACACGCTCGCCACCAATCGCGCGCCGGCGCGCTCAATGCCGAGTTTTTCGGACTCCGGGCCGACCATGAAACCAGGCTCGTCCGCCAGTGAGACCAACGGCAGATGAAACGTGTCGCAGAGCTGAATCAACCGTATCACTTTCGATCCCGCGGCAACGTCAGTCGAACCGCCGTAATGGCGGGGACTGTTGGCCATGATGCCCACAGGATAGCCGTCGATGCGTGCAAGGCCGGTGATGCGCGCACGTCCGTAGCGTGGTGCGATCTCGAAGAACGAGCCGCGGTCCACAACCATGTTCAGCAGTTTGTGCGCATCGTAGATCTGGCGTCGGTTGCGCGGCACGATCGTCAGAAGCGCTTCTTCCGCGCGAAGAGGGTCATCGTCCGCCGGTCCGCGCGGCGCGGGTTCGTTCACGTTCGACGGCAGGAAGGAGAGGAATCGGCGGATTTGTGCGAACGCGTCGGCCTCGGTCTCCGCGAGGTTGTCTATGCACCCGCTGACGCGCGTATGGATGTGATCGCCGCCGAGTTCCTCCTTGGTGATGTCGATGCCGAGCGCTGCCTTTACGACCGGCGGGCCACCCGGGAAAATCTGGCTAATGTCCTTCACCATGACGCTGAAATGGGCCAAGCACGCATAGACCGCCGGCAACCCCGCGACCGAGCCAAGCACCGCCGAGACTGTGGGCACCAACGACAGCGCCTGCACTTCATAGATGGTCCAAGCGTTGCCGTCCGGCAGGTAGGTGCGGCCGATTTCCTCGAACGACCGCACGCTTCCGCCGGAGGCGTCGAGCAGGCGGATGTAAGGCAGCTGCCACTCGATCGCCCGCTGCGTGACCGAAAGTTCTTGGCCCAAGCCGCCCCGAACTCCGCCGGAACCCCCGCGGACCGTGAAGTCGCCAGCGGTGACGAATGCCTTGCGGCTATCGATGGTGATAGTGCCGTTGACGAAGGGTTTCGGCGTGAAGCCGGTCAGTTCGCCGCTTTTGTAGGTGCCGACGCCCGAGAGCGCCATGAACTCGCGAAAACTGCCCGGGTCGGCGAGAGCTGCGATCCGTTCACGCGCGGTGAGCTTGCCCTGGCGGCGCTGGCGGGCGATACCCTCAGGGCCGCCCATTGCCGCGGCCATCGCCTCCCGGCGCCGCAATTCGTCGATTTCCTTTTGCCAAGACATGCGGGTTTCCTTTTCCTCGATCCTGCCCCCAGAACTGCTCCCACTATTCCCTCAGACGTCTACTGGGACGTTTGTGCCTGACACTCCGCATTCGCCAGCGCCCTCAGCGTCGGCGAATGGAGGGAATCTGCGGGCGCGGTGCCGACTCGCCGGTGCGCACAGCTTCATCGACGGCGGCGACCCCCATTCGCATGCAGATTCGAATTATGCGGGATGCGATTTCTCCTCGATTGGCGATCAGAATCTTTTTGAACACGGCAGGCTCCACGTTGGCCCCACGATCAACGGCTGATGACGAGCAGGGTCTCGCCTTCCGCTACGGTCGAGCCTTCCGATACGAGGATCGACTGGATAACGCCGGCGAAAGGTGCGGCGATGGGGATCTCCATCTTCATGGAAACGAGAACCACCAGAGTGTCGCCCTCGGAAACCCGATCGCCCACGGAGGTGTCGATTTTCCACACTATGGCGGAGAGTTCCGACCTGATGTTGTGCACACTCAACCGTTCCGCTCCTTTCGGCAAACCCGGAGACTCACGGCCTCAGCGAAACAAGAGTTCTCACCCGTATTTTTAGGCTGCGCCTTGTCAAAACCTAGTCCGCCCATAACTCGTTGGCAAATCTAGCCGTGTCCATTCTCAAAACCTAATCCGCGGGAGCGCGGGCAAATTTGAGCACCTAGCGACACCGGAGAACGCGAGCTTGCGGGCAAACTGCGCGCGGATCAGGGATTTCTCCGGCGCGCGCGCAAAAGCCGGCGCAGTCCCGGATCCAGCGGCAGTGACCCGATTGCTCGGGAGAGCGCGACCGACAGCGATTCGGCGGGATCGGTTTCGAGCGGCAGAAATGATTCTCCCGGCCTGCTGCTCGGCGGTTCATCTTCGCTGGCACTGATCGAACCGGTGTACGTTGTCCCGTTGCGGTCTCGGACACCGAAGCGCAGCCGCACACGCGAGCTCATGGTGAAATACCGGTCGAGGATAGGTTCTACCGGCCGAGAATGACAGCGGGCGCAATCTCCCACTACGAAGAAACTTCCTATTCTCTTCGTCACGCGAAACTCTTCGACCTCGGTGGTGAGGAGAAAATCGGCGCCAGCTAGTTCGTCTTTGCCTGCCGCGGTCGGCGTCGCCACAGCAAAGGCATCGAGCCCGCTGTCGCGCAATTGGGTCACGAGCGCTGCAAGTATTAGGCCTTTGAGGTTTGTTGCGTAGAGCTTCGTCTCAATCTTCCCATCGACCCCATACACGACGCCGATCTCGCGCTCGGCGGCCGCTGCGAGCCCCCCAGGCGGAGTGATCGCTATCCTTGCGGGTTCAAAAGCGTTTCGCGTGCTGGGAACGAAACCGCGCAGATACCGAAGCTTGAGCGTCTGCCGTTGATCGCACGCCGAAGTGAGAGCGACGGCGCTCACGAACAGCAGATAGAAGAGCCTGTTTCTGCGTGGCACGTTGATGCCGATCAGCGCACCTCGGGTCCGGCTCTCATCCCTGGCGCGCGACCTTCTCGAAGGCGACGTTGGTCTGCCGGTCGGACTGCGATGGAAGAGAATCGATCATTTCGGCTCACAAACGCGAAGTCAAGCCGAAGCGCGAAAGGACCGCGGCGTCGCGAGGCCGCGGTCCTCGTGAGAATCAGCCCTTGGGCGGAGGCGGCTGAGCCTGGGGGCCCGGGCCATTCCATTGGCGATAGTGCCAGCCCTCCGGAGGCCCGTAGTAACCGCCGCCGGGACCATAACCCGAGTAAGGCGGTGGAGGTGGCATCATGCGCGGCCCTTCGCAGCCTCGCATCCCCATCATCGGCGGCGGGTGATGATGTCGGTGATGGCCAGCTATCAAAATCGATAGCGCCACCAAGACGAGCGCCGCAATCAAGCCGCCTCGCCACCATCGATTTTCCCGCTGCGTCGCGAACTCAAGGCTTTCGATCCGTCGCTCGAGCCGGCCCAGCGCGTCGTCATTCTGACCCGGGGTACTGGTTGATTCTTCGGGCACGTACTTCTTGCTCCTTGTCTAACAATAATGGTAAGCGCGAGTCGCTCTCTAGGTAAGACGCTAGGAGTTCACCGCGGTTTCGCGCCAGTTCACTCGCTGACGTATGAACCTAGAGTTCGCTATGGAGCGCAACGGGCGGGCGGGGCTGAAACTGGTGGCGGTCTTCCGCTTCATCAGCGAAGACTGGTGCCTCTGTGTGGCACTCATTCAGATCCGCGAGCGGTGGCCTGTCCCTAGTAAAAATTCCATCTGAACCGGGACTCGAGCGGCTGCGAGAATTGCTATCGAATTGACGCGCTTAAATGAGACGGGCTGCGATCTGAACCACAAGCGGCTCGCCCCTGATCGCCGGCCTCAATGCGCGGGGAGGATGCCGTCGTTTCATGTCAGGAATCCTTGACGCGGATGACGTTTGCCCGGTTGGGCTGCTCCTCGCGGGGCGCCTGGCTGTAGTCGCCGAAGGCGCCGTCCCGCGCGGCGACTGCGCCCGGCACGCCCTCGCGCTCGGCCAGCTCGATGAAGCGGTGAGCATCGGGGGTGTTTCGCATGAGCCCGTCGAGGATCGGCCCGAGCGTCTGGATGGAGGCCAGGCCCATGTTCTCGTAAGCCTGGTTGACGATGAGCTTCATCGCGGCGAGTTGCGATAGCGGAATCGACGCCAAATCGCGCGCCGCGCGGCGCACTTCATCCTCAAGGCGCTCGAACGGCACCGCTGCGTTGATGAGCCCGATCTCCGCAGCCTTCGCACCCGACAGCGGTTTACCGGTCAGTGCGTACTCCTTGGCCTTGGTGAGGCCGAGGCGGTAAATCCACATGCCGCTCAGGTAGCAGCCCCACATCCGCGAATAGGGGGTCCCGATCCGCGCATCCTCGCTGGCAATCACCAGATCGGCGCATAGCGCCATGTCGCTGCCGCCTCCCACACACCAGCCGTGGACCTGAGCGATCACCGGCTTGGGAGAACGCCACATGCTCATGAACTTCGGCACAGCTCCAAGGCCGAAGCCGGCAGCGGCCCCGATGAAGTCCTTGCCGGGATCCCACTTGCCATCGGTGGTCAACTGGTCGTCCCACTGATGAAAGCCGCCGCCGAAGTCGAACCCGGCGCAGAACGCGCGTCCGGCCCCGCGCATCACGATTACCCTGACCGTGGCATCGGCGACCGCGCGATGAATCGCGGCCTCAATCTCATCCGGCATCGGCGGCACGATCGTATTGAGCCGGTCCGGGCGGTTGAGCGTGATCGTCGCGATCGCATCGTCGACCTCGTACAGCAACGTCTCGTACGGTGTGTGGATAGTCCTCGGAGTCTTGGTCCGCGTTTCCTTCCGTCGCTTCATCTGGTCCTCCTCCGGCGCATAGCGGCCGTGATCGTTATCGTCGCGACACGCTCGGTCACTTCCACTTTAAGGAATTCATAATTCAACTTAAACCAAGAGCGACCAATTCCTGATCGAGCATAGCAGGGGTGCATAGCTTGCGTTGGGCCGAGCACGGGAAAGCTTCCGTAACCTGGCGCTAGAGCCAATCTGCGGTCGGATGCTCGGTGACGGCCGTGCGCACGATATTCCTGCGATCGTGGGCCAGAATGATCATCACGTAGAGGAGCCGAAACGATGCGGACGCCACAACGAACATGTCGATGGCGGCGATGCCTTCGGCATGATTGCGCAGGAAAGTCCGCCAGTTCTGAGAAGGTGTTCCCCGCCTTCGCACGATGTACTTCGCGACGGTCGCTTGGCTGACCTCGATGCCGAGCTTGAGCAGTTCACCGTGGATCCGGGGCGCACCCCAGAGCAGGTTGGCGCGCGGGAATGTTACGTGTTCGCCGTGTAAGCCGCGCGGGAAACGGCTTCGGCTACATGTTTGCGCTGACGCATCGCGGCTCTGACGATTGCGATACACGCGGCGGCGACCACGGCGCCCGAAATCATGTCGATCAGATAGTGATGTCCCTCGGACGGGATCGCTATCAGCATCAACCCGTTCAGGATCGCGACGGGCACGAATGAGCGCGATGGCGGCCGATGCACGTATATGAAGACGATCCCGAGCACGGTGTGGAACGATGGGAACGTGATTATTCCCTGGAGGCTGTTCATTACAAAAGTGTGTGCACCACCAGCCCGCAAATTCATCAGGACCACGATGTCTTCGGTCTGGCGGCCGAAAAAATGCACGTACGGACCGACGGCAGGAAGGAACGCTGAAACAATGGTCGTGAGGATCAGCGACAGCATCGCGATCCATATCATCTCGGCGTTTCGGCCGGTCTGTTCGGTATGCGCAAAGTACAGAATCGATCCGATAATCTGCGGCAAGAAAGTGAAGTACGCGATGAACAGCGGGAACTGGATCACGCGATGCGCCCAGATGAATCTGGACCACGCGAGCCAATGGAAGCCCATCGCGGCGTCGATCGCCACGAATTCCGCGTCGCGCAACCGGAACGCGGGGGTTGCGGCGAGATAGGTGAAAACGGCGCCAGCGGCGGAGAACGCAATCCACAACGCGGCATAGTGGCCTGCATCGGACAGCCTGCGGTTGCGTCCCGAGTAACCGTAGAGAAAACCGACCGGGAGCAGAAGAATCGGAAAGCAGGCGACTCGCAGCCAGCCGACGAACGCCAATCCGACCCGGTCAGCCCAAATCCAGTCGAGGCCGCCGAGCACCAGAGTCAGCACCCAAGCCCATCGCAAGTCCCCGCGATCTTCGCCGGTTTCGATCTGCCCGCTCCCCTCCTCCCCTCTCAGCGCAACCTCAATAGCAAAGCCCGAGCAAGCGCCACAAGCCGCCGCACTGGCGCGGCTTGCACGCGTCAGCGGCGCGCGTCGGCACCGCGGGAAACCTCCATCCAGGCGTTGATCAGATCGTCGGCCTCGTCGGGCTCAAGACGGCCATCTTTCACGGCGGCAAGAATTTCGAGGATCGCCTCGTCGCGACTTAGTTTTTCAGTTGCGCCGGACGTGGATTGCGCCGACTGACTATCGGAAGCCGGTATTTTAGTATCCATTTCAGTGTCCGACCCGGCAGTCGATTGAGTAGCCGACTGAGTAGTGCCGCCGGCCTGATCATGCGAACGGTTGCGCACGTCGCGCGCAGCTTCGCGGATTCTGTCGCGCATCTCGCGCGCGGCCTGCCGCACCCGCTCGCGCATCTCATGGCGCGCCTCGCGCGAACCGCCGCGTACGGCATCCGCCACCAGGTCGCCGATTTCCTTGCCCAGCTTCTTAAGCCTGTCGCCCACATCGCCGGGAACCGACTCTTCGATCTCGGAGATCGCACGCTCGACTTCGCGCAGTCCCTCGCTGACGCTGCGTTTCACGTCGCGGGTAACTTCGCGCACGATTGTGCTGGACAGCCCGCCGCTCTCAGCGACGAACTGGCCGGCGGCGTCCAGAACGATCCGCACAAAAGCGGGAATCTCGCCGCCAAGCTGGTCGGCGAGATCCTCGAATGGGGCCGAGAATGCGCCGCCCATGCGCGAGCGATAGCCGCGGCCGCAGAAATCGCGCTCGCGCGCATCGGCGCTCGCGACAATCACGTCGGCGCCGCGAGTCTCGACGGCAAGTTTCAGGCGCGCACCTGAGGCCGGGTCGGGACCGATCGGACCGTGCACATGATTGCGGCCGAGCCACTTGAGCCCCGCGGCATCGACGCCGTAGGTGCGGATTCGGCCCCATCCCGCCGAGGCATCGAGGTCGAGCGAGGCGTTCGCGTCCACTTCCACGTTGACCCGTCCGCGGCTTCTAACGCTCCACGTTTTATCGGCCGGAAAGGGGCCGGCGAGATAGACCGCACCGCTCACATCCTCAAGATTGAGCGCGCCGCCGACGCGGCCGATACGCGCGCTGCCACCGACAAAGCCCACTGCGATTTCGCCGGCGACGCTGTCGGCCGCGAGCTTGCCGCCTGTTTTACCGATCCGGATTGCGCCAGCCAGGTTCGAGGCGCGCACTTTGCCGCCGACGACGCCGGCTTCGACGTCGGCGGCGTCTTCTATTTCGAGATGTCCACCGACGATGCGGGCGATGAACGGCCCGTGCAGGCCAAGCAGCCGCGCGCCGCCGGCGATTTTTTCGATCGCCACTTCGCCGTCAATGGCGTGGCAATCAAATTCGCCGGCGACCAGGCTGAAGGTGATCGCGTGGGCAGATTCAACTGAGAGCGCGCCGCGGACTTTGAGGCCTTCAACCGAGCCGGCTTCCTTGATGGAGACGTTGCCGCTGACGGTATCGCGAATGGAAATGGCGCCGATGTGGCGTGCGTGGAGATTGCCGCGAACGCGCTTGACGACGAAGGGGGTGGCTAGATCGGAGACGTCGAGGTTGCCCGCAAGATCTTCGACTTCGACGGTGACGCCGGCGGGGACCGCTATCGTGGCGTTGTCGCGCAGCGTCACTTCGGCGACGCCGGCGTCTTGAGTGACTTCGGGCGCGATGCCCGAATCGATCTCAACGGCGGAACGTTGGAGACCGGCGCCGGAGATTTTCAGATTTCCGGCTGCGCGCAGGATGCGGACTGATTCAACTCCTTCAAGCGTCGAGATGGCCATTGCGGATTCCCTCCGTTGATTTTGCTTAGTCGTCTTTTGTGCGGGGCTCGTTAAGCGCAGCGAGCGCTTGCTCTGGCGTCAGTTTGCCGGCCTTCAGATCGGCCAGGACAGAGCGGCGTCGCGAGCCGTCGTCGCCGGAAGTCGAGGCCTCGGGAGCGGACTTGGCGGAGTAGCCGAGTGCGGTGATCACCTCATCGAGCCGCGCGCGCACGGTCGGGTATGAGACGCCGAGTTCGCGCTCGACCTCGCGGATGATGCCGCGGTTCTTGATGAAGACCTCGACGAAATCGATCTGCGCGCCGCTGAGCTTGAGCAGCGCGGGCGGCGCGAATTCGCCATCGATGGAGATAGAGCAATCGGGACATCGCAGGCGTGCGACGGTCAGATTTCCGTCGCATGATGGGCATTTAAGAATTATCGGCCGCATGCGAAAGAATATTGATCTAAATATTAAGATTGTCAAGCTAATAATCAACATTACTTAAGAGCAAATTGACTTGGCAGATCGGAGGGCTCTGGGAAACAGGCGCGGGTCAGACGGTCGGGGGCGTGGGATGCTGCTGGCTCAGGCAATGAACCGAGCCGAGCCCCCAGACCAAATCGGTCGAAGGGACGCCCACGACACTGCGGCCGGGGAAGAGTCGCGCCAGCGTCGCGGCCGCGACGGCATCGTGGGCGGATTCGAAGGTCGGCATCAGGACTGCGCCGTTGGCTATATAAAAGTTCGCGTACGAGGCGGGCAGGCGCGTGCCGTCGTAGATGACGGCCGGGGGCATCGGGAGAGCTTCGATGTTGAAGGGGCGCCCGTCCTGATCGTGCATCGCGCGCAGCCGCTCGACATTGTCGCGCAACACCGGGTAGTTCACGTCGGCGGGATCGTCCTCGAGGACAGTGACGATGGTGTCGGGGGCGACGAAGCGCGCGAGGTCGTCGATGTGGCCGTCGGTGTCGTCGCCGGCGATTCCGTCGCCGAGCCACAGCACGTTGGTCACGCCGAGATATGTGCGGAGGTAATCCTCGATCTCGGCGCGGCTGAGCGTCGGATTTCGATTGGGGTTGAGCAGGCATGACTCGGTGGTGAGCACGGTGCCGGCGCCGTTGACGTCGATCGAGCCGCCCTCGAGCACGATTCCCGGCTCGATCACGTCGAAGCCGTAGCGGAGCCCAAGCTTTTGCGGGACGACGTCGTCGAGATCGAATGCGCCGTACTTCTGGCCCCACGAGTTGAAGCGCCAGTCGAGCGCGATCTGATTTGGGCCGGCGGGCAAATCGGTTGCGAGGCGGTTGACGAAAATCGGGCCGTGGTCGCGCGCCCATGCGTCGTTGGTGGGCAGATGAAATATATCGACAGCCCGAAGCGCCGCGTCATCGTTATCGCCCTGGCGGCGGGCGGCGTCGCGAATCATCGCTCGCACTTCATCGATCTTCTTTTCATCGTTGACCATGAGGCGGACGGGCTCGAATCGCGCGATGGCCGCGACCATGTCCGCATAAATCGGCGGGATAACGTCGAACTTGCCGGGCCAGGTGTCGAGATTGTGCGGCCATGCGAGGTAACAGGCGAGATGCGGCGCCCATTCGGGGGGCATCCGGTAGGCCGCGAGCAGGCGGCGATGCTCAGGTGAAATGGCAGTCACGGTCACGATCGAAAGCGGCGGGTCAGGTCCGCGTAGGCGTCGATTCGGCGATCGCGCAGGAAGGGCCAGTTGCGGCGGACTTCCTCGATCTTGGCGAGGTCGCATTCGGCCACCAGCGTCTCCTCGTCGGTTGTGCTGGCGCGCGCGATGACCTCGCCGAATGGATCGGCGACGAATGAATCGCCCCAGAACTCCAGCTCGCCCTCGACACCGACGCGATTGACGGCAGCGACGAAGACGCCGTTGGCGATGGCGTGGCTGCGCTGGATCGTCTCCCAGGCGTTTTGCTGTCTGGGACGGACTTTTTCCGGCTCGCCATGCCACCATCCGATCGCGGTCGGATAGAACAGGATCTGCGCGCCGGCCATCGCGGTGAGCCGGGCAGCTTCGGGGAACCATTGATCCCAGCATACGAGCACCCCGACCGTTGCGCGCGAGGTGGGGTGCGCGACGAAATCGAGATCGCCGGGGGTGAAGTAAAATTTTTCGTAGTAGCGGGGATCGTCGGGGATATGCATCTTGCGGTAGCGGCCGACGATTTCCCCGGCCTCATCGATAACGGCGGCAGCGTTGTGATAGACGCCCGCCGCACGCCGCTCGAAGATCGACGCGACGATGATGATTTTCCGCGCCTTCGCCACGGCGCCAAGCGCTTCGGTGGTGGGGCCGGGAATCGGTTCGGCGAGATCAAAAAATTTCGGGTCCTCGGTCTGACACGGGTAGTGCGCGCCGAACAGCTCCTGGGTGCATACGATTTGCGCCCCGCGCCGGGCGGCCTCCTCGATTTTGGCGATTGCCTTGTCGAGATTGAGGCGCGGCTCGGGCGCACAACTCATCTGGACGAGCCCAATGACCACCTTGCCGGCGCGCGATCCCATGACAATTGTGATAGCAACCGCGCGCCGCGCACGCCATCAGGCGGCGCAGGCCGCTCGAATGCGCTCGAAGCGGCCCACAGAAATAGACAAGACATAGCTGCGCAATAAGGTCCCTTCGGGCACGAAACATTTTCGTCATCGGCGGTTGCATGAACGGCGCTGTGATATTCTAATAAGGCGCGCAAAAGGAAGGCGCGTCTGGAGCAATTTATCGGGACTGCCCGCCGCTGATAGCCGGGTCCTGCGCAAGGGAAGGCCGCGAACCCCGCCAGGTCCGGAAGGAAGCAACGGTACCGGCTGACACCCTGTGCCGCAGGGGTGCCTGGCTATCATTCGACGGGCAGTTCCGGGCGAAAAGATTTCGCGATGGCCGAATCCCTAACAACACATCTCGTACTCGCGCGCAAATGGCGACCGGAGCGCTTCTCGGAGCTGGTGGGCCAGGAGCACGTGACGCGCACGCTCAGCGAAGCGCTGAAGCGGGGCCGAATAGCGCACGCATTTCTGTTCACCGGGATTCGCGGCGTCGGCAAGACCACGGCCGCACGAATTCTCGCGCGATGCCTCAATTGCGAGAAGGGTCCGACCGCCGAGCCGTGCGGCGAGTGTGCGGCGTGCGTCGAGATTCGCGGCGGCCGCGCGCTCGACGTGAGTGAGATCGACGGCGCCACTTACCGCAAGATCGATGACGCGCGCGCGATAATCGAAAATTTGAGCTACCGTCCGGCGCGCGACCGCTTCAAGATTTACATTATCGACGAGGCACATCAGCTGACCGATCAGGCCTTCAATGCGCTGCTGAAGACGCTCGAGGAGCCGCCGCCGCACGTCAAGTTTATCCTCGCGACGACAGAGCCGCAGAAGATGCCGGAGACGATCCTGTCGCGCCTGCAGCGCTACGACTTTCGGCGCATCCCGTACCTGACGATTCTCGAGCGGCTGAAGGATCTCGCACGGCGCGAAGGGGTCGAGGTCGAGGAGACGGCGCTGCGCCTGCTCGCGCGCGAGGCCGGCGGCAGCATGCGCGATGGGGAGCGGATGCTCGAGACCGCGATGGCAACGGCAACCGCGGCGGGCAAGGTGACGGAGGCCGAGGTGGCATCGTCGCTCGGCGTCGCGAGCCGGACGACGGTTTTGAAACTGGCCGAGGCGATTGTGGAAAAGAACGCGGCCGCAGCGCTGTCGCACGTGCGCGAGCTCAAGAGCCGCGGCGCAAACCTTGAATCGCTGGGGCGCGATTTGCTCGAAACGTTCAGAAATCTCGCGGTCGCGAAACTTCCCGCAAGCGACGCGCAAAACCCGCTCGACGATATTCCCGATCACGAAGTGACAGAGCTTAAGCGGCTGGCCGCGGGCGCGAGCTCACGCGACATCATGCGGCTGTTTCGTCTGATGGCCGATTCGCAGGAACAGATTCTTCGCTCGCCGTACCCCGACCTGCTGCTCGAAATGGCGGTGGTACGGATGGCGTCGCTGGCGGCGGTGATCGACGCCGACGAATTGCTGCGTGCGATCGGCTCGGCAGCGCCGCCGGCCTCGGGGACTCCACCCGCGCCGTCCGGTGGCGGCTCGAGCAGCCGGGGCGCGGCGAAGCCCGAGGGCGCATCGAAGGAGCAATCCAGTGGCGCGCGGCGGCTGCGCGTCGAGGGCGAAGTCAAGGCCGATGCGCCGCTTCGCCATGAGGTTCAAGACGACAGCCCGCGCGAACTTCCCGAGCTGCGCGATTTCATCCGGAGCCGGCGCGCCGCGCTGGCCGGTTTCATGGAGCAGGGCGCCGGACTTGTGCTCGACGGCGACCTGCTGACGGTCACGGCGCGAAACGACATTTACGTCCGCTATCTGAACGACAACAAGATGGTGATTGCGGAGCTTGCGAGCGAGCATCTTGGCCGCGCGATTCGAGTCGAGCTTGCGGCCAACGGGGTGGCGAAGCTTGCTGCTGCCGGCCGCACTACGATCCCGCTCGGCGGCAACGGCCTGGCGCAAGCATTGCCGTCTGCGGCGGTGGCGGACACAACTAATCCGGTTGCCACGGGGAACGCGCAAAAAGAGACGGCGCCATCAAAGCCTGTTGAATCAACCAGGGAAATCGCGCCGACGCCGTCGGCGATGGATGCTGCGCGGCGCGGCGCGACACCCGAGGAACGGCAAGCGGTGCTTGCGGATCCCGCAGTGCGAAGAGTGTTCGATACCTTCGACGCACGGCTGGTGGAACTCAGGATACCGAATCTCGCGCCGGCTTCGCCGAAGGAAGGCTCGGAATCAAAGTAGTACGCCGCGCAGGGGAGCACGCGGCAAGGAGCAATCAGAGTGGCAGAAATAGATTTGTCGGCATTGATGCAGCAGGCGCAAGAGCTGCAGTTGCAAATGAAGGAGATGCAGGAAACGGCGTCAGCCAGAACCGTTGAGGCGCAATCGGGCGGCGGGATGGTGCGCGTGGTCGTGGACGGCTCGCTGCGTCTGCGCAAAATAGAAATCGACGCCGCGATCGTCGCGGCCAACGACAAGTCGATGCTCGAAGACCTGATCCTGGTCGCCGTCAACGACGGTATGGCTCGCGCGCAGAAGATGCTCGCCGACGAGATGGGCAAGCTCGGTCCGTTCCGGGGTCTGCAGATCCCCGGCTTCGGCACCGAATGACGGAGCGCGGGATGCCGGAAAACCTGAAGCGCCAGGACGGACTGCCTCCTGCGATGGCGCGGCTCGTCAAAGAACTGTCGCGGCTGCCCGGGATCGGCGAGAAGACCGCGTCACGGCTGGCGTTCAATCTGCTCAATCGGCCGCGCGACCAGGTGATCGCGCTGGCCGAAGCGCTGCTCGAAATGAAAGAGCGTGTCGGTCTGTGCTCGGGATGCTTCGGGCTGTCGGACCATCCACGCTGTCAGATTTGCGACGACGAGGGGCGAGAACGGGAAGTGATTTGCGTCGTGGAAGGGCCGGCGGACTTAATGGCCATCGAGCGGGCGCGCAGTTTTGGCGGCGTGTATCACGTGCTCAATGGCGCGCTCGCGCCGTTGGACGGCATCGGCCCCGACGACATCAAGATGAAGGAACTGATTGCCCGCGTGAGTCCGCCCGCGGTCGTTCGCGAGGTGATAATCGCGACCAATGCGACCGTCGAGGGCGAGGCGACCGCGCTTTACATCGCGCGCGTACTGAAACCGCTCGGCGTGAGGACGACGCGGCTGGCGCGCGGACTGCCAGCCGGCGGCGACCTCGAATACAGCGATTCCGCCACGCTGACCAGTGCGCTCAGCGGCCGTCGCGAAGTGTAGCCTACGCTTATTCCGTGCAAACAATCTTCGGCCACTCCATCAGGTCAGGAACCGAGGTGCGGGCGCGACGGCGATCGTCGCTCGGCGCGGGCGTGGCGATATTCGCGATAGCACTGTCGGCATGCGGTCCGTCGAGGCCGATGACCCCGGCAGAAAGGGGACGAATCGTTTACGTGACCACCTGCATGGTTTGCCATAACCGCGATCCCAACCTGGCTGGCAGCAAGGGACCGCCGATCGCGGGTTCGTCGCGCGAGTTGGTTTACGATCGCGTGCTGTTTCTCAAGTATCCGCCCGGGTACAAACCCCAGCGCACCACGCATAACATGCGTGCACAGCCTCAGCTTAAGAATAAGATCGACGACTTGGTGGCTTTTCTGGCCGAGGCGAAGAAGAAGAAATGAAGCAGCCGCGGTTCCGAAGATAGGGCAGCCGGAAAATTATCGTCCCCATTGCGCCTCATCAGGCGCAAAACTAAATTAGATACCGGAATTTTTTTCGGCATCGAATCTTATACCCGGGAGCGCGGCGCATCGCATTTAGCGTCCGCGCCCGAAAGGACAGGACTCATTATGGCATTTGAACTTCCCACTCTCCCATACGCGATCGACGCGCTGAAGCCACATATCTCCGCCGAGACGCTTGAATATCATCACGGCAAGCATCACAGGGCCTACGTAACCAGGCTCAACGAACTGGTCGTGGGCACCAAATTCGCGAGCGCTTCGCTCGAAGAGATTGTGAAGACGGCGGAACCGGGGCCGCTCTTCAACAGCGCGGGGCAGCATTGGAATCATTCCTTTTACTGGAAATCCATGGGTCCGAAGGGCGGCGGCGAACCCCGAGGGCCGGTCGCCGATGCGATCAAGAAGGACTTCGGCAATTTTGATGCGTTCAAGAAAAAATTCAGCGAGATTGCCGCCGGTCACTTCGGCAGCGGATGGGCGTGGCTGGTGCGCGCGAAGGACGGCTCGTTGCAAGTCATCGCGACCCATGACGCGGGATGCCCGATACGCGAGGGTCAGACGGCGATAATCACCTGCGACGTTTGGGAGCATGCGTACTACATTGACTATCGCAACGCGCGTCCCAAGTACGTCGAGGCGTGGTGGGAGCTGGTCAACTGGGATTTCGCAAACGCGAATTTCAAGTAGTCAATAGTCGAGGCGATCACGTCCTGGGCGAAGCGTGAGAGCGCGCGCCGGATTCAACTCTGCGCGGCCGCGGCGCGTCTGGGTTGGAATGCATTTCGCGAAGAAGTTTGCGGAGTCGTTGGTTTCCTTTATAGGCAGTTCGCGCGGGCAACGTCTTCAAATTGGATGTTCTGGAGCGCTGGCCGGTTTGCTAACCTGGCCGGCTCGAATCCCAGTTTTTTCCCGAGGTACAAATGGAGTTTGGAATTCAGCTTGGCAACCTGGAGCCCGCCCAGTATCGGGCCAACGCGCAAGCCGCGGAGGCGCTCGGCTACGACCTGATCGTCTTTCCCGACCATCTCGTTAACGAAGGTCCGGAGCGGCAATACGATCCGAAGTCGCTGGCGTATGACCATATCGTGATGGCGGCCGCCGTCATCGAAGCCACGAAGAAGATCCGCGTCGGCCATCTCGTGCTGTGCAATTCGTTTCGTCATCCTGCAATCACGGCGCAGAGCCTGATGACGCTGGACCGGCTGAGCGGCGGCCGGCTCGTTGCCGGTCTCGGCACCGGATGGACCGAGACGGAATTCAAGATGAGCGGGATTGCATTTCCGCCAATCACCGAGCGGCTGCGGATGCTCGACGAAGCGATGACCTGCATCCTGTCGCTGTGGACGAAGGAGCGTACGACTTTCGACGGTGAGTTCTACAAGTTCAAAGATGCGATCCTGTGGCCCAAGCCGATACAGCAGCCGCATCCGCCGATCATCGTTGGTGGCGGGGGCAAAGGTCTGCTGCGCCTCGCGGCCAAATACGCGGACTACATCAACATCATTCCGGATTCGGGCAAGCGCGGACATATCTCGCTCGAAGTTGTGAAGCGCATGACCGACGACTCGTTCCGCGAGAAGGTGAGCTTCATCCGCGACGAAGCCAGGCGGCTGGGCCGCAAACCTGACGCTGTCCGGATCAGCAACTTCATTTTCGCGGCGATTATTTCCGACTCCCGCGAAGCCACCCGCAAGACCGCCGAGATGATGGCGCCGATGTTCGGTCAGACCCCCGACGGGTTACTGGCTTCGCCGATGACGCTGATCGGAACGCCGGAGGAATGCATCGTCGAACTGAAGCGGCGCGCGAAGGACTGGAGCACGTCGCAAGTTATCTTTACCGGCGCCGTCGCGCAGGACGAAAAGCTGATGCGCAAGCTGCACGAGGACATCCTCGCGCACGTGTGACCGATCCCGAAAAAAGGAGGCGCCGGCAGCTGTCCTAGATGCTGAAGGTGATTGCGTGCTTGCGCTTTTCCGAGAGCGCCTGCAACGTCATTCCGCGCAGGATGCCGTTGACCGAGTCGCGGACCTCGCGCCAAACGTCGCGCATCGCGCACGGCTCACCGCGCGGGCATGACGACGAGCCTTCCTCAAGGCATTCAACCGGGGTGTAATCGCCCTCGATTATTCCCACCACGTCCGCCATCGTGATTCGCGCCGGCGGCTTGACCAGCATGTATCCGCCGCTGGGCCCTTTCTGGCTGGCGACCAGACCGCCGCGCTTGAGTTCGATCAGGAGCCGGCGCAGATAGTTTTCAGGGATATCCTGGGTCGCTGCTATTTCCTCGACTCGAACGGGCAAAGTGGTGGGATAACGCTCTGCCAGTAACAGAAGCGCCTTCAGGGAGTAGTCAACGCCGACGCCGAACTTCATTTTTTTTCCAAGCTTCCGCCATATTGTTAGCATAACCGGTCAATAGGTGAAATAGACGACTGGCTTAGTCATCTACTTAATTGACTAAGTCAGTCACCTAAGTTACCTTCTCCTCTCGCGGGAGATTCGAGTAGTGCAGAAGAGAGAACCGCCGGCTTGGGAAATGGTCTTGAAGCGCAATTCAGTCGAGCGCCTCAAGCACGAGTTGTTTCCCACTGAGCTGGCGGGTCAATGGGACCGGCTGGCACAGACCTCATATGAAAAACTTCCTGAAGAAGATATCGTGCGGCTACAGTGGTTCGGCATCTACCACGACAAGCCGAAGATCGGCACGTTCATGATGCGGGTGAAAATCCCCAGTGGCATCCTCAGCGCCGCGGGGCTCGGCGTGATCGGTGAAATCTCCGAGACCTACGGGCGCGACCAAGGCGAGCTGACCACGCGCCAGAATTTCCAGCTTCATTACATCACGCTGGACAAATTCCCCGAGATCCTGCAGAAGCTCAAGAGTGTCGGGCTGACGACGATGGGTGGATGCGGCGACGTGGTGCGCAACATCACGGGATGTCCGGTCGCAGGCGTGGATCGGGACGAAGTTTTCGACGTGACGCCGCTCGTTGCCGAGGCCGCGGGATTTTTCTATGGCAATCGCGAGTATTCGGACCTGCCGCGCAAGCACAAGATATCGATCGCCGCATGCCAGCATCAGTGCAACGCTCCCGAAATCAACTGCGTCGCGCTGGTCGGGATGGTCAAAGACAGGCGCGAGGGCTTTGCGGTGCGCGTCGGAGGCGGACAGTCGTCCACGCCGCGCCTGTCGCGGCATCTGGGCGTGTTCATCACGCGCGAGCAGGCGATGCCGGTGATGCGCGCGATCATCGACGTGTGGAAGGGGACAACCGAGTACCGAATCTCGCGCGTCAAGGCACGGCTCAAGTTCATGATCGACGACTACGGGCCGGAGGAATTTCGCCGGCTGGTCGAAGCGCGGCTCGGCTTCGCGCTAGAGAATCTCGCCGCGATGCCGCTGCCTGAGACCGACAGCGATCACATGGGCATCCGCGAGCAGAAACAGCCCGGGCTCAACTACGTTGGCTTTCCGGTTTACCTGGGCCTGATGAGCGGGCGGCAGATGCGCGAGATTGCGGCGCTCACGGCCTCGTTCGGCGGTGACATCCGTCTCACGCGCCGCCAGAATTTCATCGTCACCGGGATTCCGACCGCGCAGCTCGACGACGTGATCGCGCAAGTTGGCGCGATCGGTTTCCCGCTGGACGCAAACGGTCTCTACGCGTCGTCGATCGGATGTATCGGCGATCCGCATTGCAACTACGCCGTCACTCCGACCAAGGCCAAGCTCGCGACAATCATCGAGCGGCTGGTGAATCAGTTCGGTGAGCAAGTCGGCAGTCTCAAGCTGAATCTCGACGGATGCCCCCATGCGTGCGCGCAGCACTGGACCGGCGATATCGGGTTGCAGGGCACCACCGGCCGCGGACCCGCGGGCGAGCCGCTCGAGGCCTTCGACATCATATTGCGCGGCGGGCTGGGCAAGGACGCGGCGATCGGCAAGCCGATTATACGCCGGGTGCCGTCCGCGATGGTCGAAGACTACGTGTCGCGGCTGTTCGGGACTTACCTCGAACGGCGCTACGCCAACGAGACGTTCACGCATTTTTGCGTGCGCACCCCCGACGCTGACCTGATTTCGATCGCAAGTGGAGACGCAACCGGCGCCAATGTCGCCGCCGCCTGAACCGGGTAATCACCCCAAGGACCGTCATGGCCGCAGGACCCCAACTTAACGAACCGCTTGAAAAGTCCGCGCTTAGTCTTATCATGGACGAACTGGAGGCGGGTGAAGCGGCAGTGGAGCTCGACGACAAAGAGCCTCAGGAAGTCCTGGCCTGGGCTATCGATCGGTTCGGCAAGGAGCTGGCGATTTGCTGCAGCTTCCAGGCCGAGGGCTGCGCGCTAATCGACATGGCGCACAAGATCGATCCCAACATTCGCGTGTTTACGATCGATACGGGCCGGATGCCGCAGGAGACCTGCGACCTGATCGACAAGTATCGCCAGCACTACGGAATCAAGGTTGAAATTTTCATGCCCGATACGGCGGTCGTGCAGCAGATGGTTGCCAGGCACGGCAACAATCTTTTCTACAACGACGTCAACCTGCGCCTGCTATGCTGCCAAGTGCGCAAGGTGCTGCCGCTGCGCCGTGCGCTGATGAATTACAGCGCGTGGGTGACGGGACTGCGCCGCGATCAGTGGGCGACGCGCTCGAACATCCGCAAAATTGAAATCGATCACGACCACGGCGGTATCGTAAAGCTCGCGCCTTTGGCCGACTGGACTGAAGACGAGGTCTGGGATTACATCCGCGCCAACGACGTGCCGTACAACGCGCTCTACGACAAGGGCTACAAGTCTATAGGATGCGCGCCATGCACGCGTGCCGTCGGCGAGGGCCAGGACGCTCGCGCGGGCAGGTGGTGGTGGGAGACCGGAGCGCCGAAGGAATGCGGGATGCACTGCGCGATCGAGACGGGCGGATTCGAGCATGAACTCGCGGCGTTGCTCGGCCAAAACGACGGCGGACACAAACCGTAGGCGGTGATGGCGGGCGACGACCAGCCCAAAGCGGGCGAATCGATCACGCTCGATAGTCTCCAGCGCGACATCCTCATTGCGCAAATTCAAGCGTTCCTCGACGCGACAGTCGATCCGCAGGCGCGCGAAGTCTATCTCTCGCTCAAGTCGGCGATCGAGTCGCTCGAAGTGCCGGCGGACCTCCAGCTTCGTCTCGGCGCGATCGTCGAGGTCGCGCTGACCAGCGGCCGCGTCAGGCGGCTGTTCGGTCCCGGCGCGGAGCTATCGCTCAACGCACTGTTCATGAAAACGCCGCGCGGACGCGAAGTGGCGAGTTCGCTCGCCGAACTCAACAAGGCGCTTGCGACGCTCAAGGGGGATACGGTCGAGCAGATAACCTCGACGCAGCGGAGTCCCGGGGCGTACGCACTCACGCTCAAGACCAGCGGATGCCAGATCGTGATTCGCTTCGAGCAGGCCGGCGTCCGCGTCGAGAGTCTGGAAGTAGATTTAGGCCGCTAGCTGCCAGTCCGCTGATTCCCACCTCGCCCAGCAAGAATGTTGCGTTTCGATTCTTACCTCGCCCGTTATTCCACGGGAGAGGCGGCCGGCCGCGACGCGGCTGGTAGGTGAGGGTTCTGCCGATCCAGCAACAGGTTAGCCGAGGCCGCAGCCAGAGCTCGATTCTCAAGCCCTAACGCGCCCGCAATCGAAGCTCGATTCTTCGGCGCACTTCCGTCCAGTCTTCCAGCTTTGCGGCTCCGCTTACCACCTCGCGCGCGCGCCGATCAAGCTCTTCCAGCCATGCCGCGGCCGCATCGGGGTCTTCGGATTCATCGAGACTCTTAACTAGTTCGGTAGCCAGACGAGCGCGATCGCGAGCTGGCAATTTCAAAAGCTCGGGAAGAATCCCGTGACGAAACCACCGGGAACGCATTATGTCTCTTGAAGGACCAAGAGCAAAAGACCGTCCGCGGGATTTTGCGATTGATAGTGGGTCAAGGGGTCACCCCTTGCGCCCACCGCGCAGGTGATTTGCTTTTTCATCGATCCCCTACGGTTCCAGGCGCTCCATCAATCTCGGGAACGGCACCGTCTCGCGAATATGATGAATCCCGCATAGCCATCCCGTCATGCGCTCGATGCCCATCCCGAAGCCCGCGTGCGGCACCGAGCCGTAGCGGCGCAGATCGAGGTACCATTCGAAGGGCACGAGCGGCAGCCCGTTCGACGTGATCTTGGCGCGCAGCGTTCCGTAGTCATCCTCGCGCTGCCCGCCGCCTATGATCTCGCCGTGACCCTCCGGCGCGAGCATATCGACGCATAGCGCGACCTCGGGACGCGCGGGATCCTGCTTCATGTAGAAAGCCTTGCACGCGGTGGGGTATCGATGCACCATCACCGGGCGATCGAATTCCTCGGACAGCGCGGTTTCTTCGTCGCCGCCGAAATCGTCGCCCCAGTTGACCGCGACGCCTTTCTTCTTCAGTCGTTCGATCGCTTCGTCGTAGCTGATGCGCGGATAGGGCGCGGCCGCCGCGCGTTCCAGCTTCGTCGTATCGCGCTCGAGCGTCTTGAGGCTCGGCGCCACGGCGCTCGAGCACGCGGCCGACGATGTATGACACGAACTGCTCGGCCAATTCCATGTCGCCGTCGAGGTCGCAGTACGCGACTTCGGGCTCGACCATCCAGAATTCCGTCAGATGGCGCCGCGTCTTGGATTTCTCGGCGCGAAATGTCGGGCCGAAGCAGTACACCTTGCCGAATGCGAGCGCGCCCGCTTCCGCGTAAAGCTGTCCGCTCTGCGTCAGGTATGCCTTGCGCTCGCCGAAGTAGTCGAGCTCGAACAGGTTGGTGGTCCCCTCGCATGAAGTCGGGGTCAGAATCGGCGCGTCGAACAAGACAAACCCGCGCTGGTGGAAGAAATCGCGGCACGCCGATTCCACTTCGCTGCGCACGCGCAGAATTGCGTGCTGGCGCGAGGAGCGGATCCACAGATGGCGGTTGTCGAGCAAAAACGCCACGCCGTGATCCTTGGGCGTGATCGGATAGTCGCTCGCCGGCGATACGATCTCGAATGACTTCAGCGTCAGCTCGAAGCCGCCCGGCGCGCGCTTGTCTTCGCGAACGATTCCGGTCACTTCGAGCGAGGTCTCCTGGCCCATGTGATCCGCCGCCGCGAAACTCTCCGCGCCGAGATCGGCGAGCGACGCTACGCACTGGCATACCCCGGTGCCGTCGCGCACCTGGAGAAAATGTATCTTGCCGCTCGACCGCTTGCCCGCAAGCCAGCCCTTAAGCGTGACGCGGTTTCCCGCATGATGCGACAGTTCTTCGATATAAACTCGCGGCTCCATGCGCCCATTTAAGCATATCGCCGCGCAAGTACAGGAGCGCGGACGCGTCGCGCGCCTTACGTTCATCAGCTAGGCTCGATGGTGGGAGAGGAGGCGCATGAACGGGCTGAACGGGCTCGACTACGCTGGGATCGCGCTGGTCGCGGTCGGGGCAATCTACGGATTGCAAAGGGGCGCACTCAGGATGGTGACGTCGGTGGTATCGCTGGCGGCAGCCGTCTATTTCGCGTCGCTCTATTACACCAAGGCCGGGTCGTTCGCCGAGACGCAGCTCGGATGCTCGCACACAGCCGGCGCGGTAGTTGGCTACGTCGCGATTTTCGCTTTGATCTTCACGGCCGTGGAAATAATCGGCTCGTCGGCGATCCGCCTGATGCAGATCGTCCACTTGAGCCCGCTGGATCGACTAGCCGGCGCCCTGCTCGGCGCGGGAATCGCGGGTGTCTTTGCGGGTCTGGCCGTGATGCTGATGGCAGCCGTGTTGCCGCCCGACGCGGCTATCCTGCGCAACTCGCAACTGGTGCCGATGCTGCTCGCCTACAACGAGATGCTGGTGGGATACATCCCCGGCGACGCGCGACTCGCCTACGAGCGCAATCGCGATGACCTGATGAAATACTGGGTCCAGAATGCATTGAAGGGCGCGAACCCCGCGCCGGCGGCGACCAAGCCGTCTCCGGCTGCCTCGCCCTCCACGAAATGATCGGGAAATTTTGTGTTCGCGGATCGCGCTTACGCGATAGCGCTGTCCACGGCCTGGACCAGTCTGCCCTTGGGCACCGCGCCGATGATTTGTTCCTTGACCTGGCCGCCCTTGATGATCAGCAGGTTGGGGATGCCCCGAACGCCGTAACGTCCCGGGGTCTGCGGATTGTCGTCAACGTTGATCTTTACGACTTTGAGACGCCCGGAGTACTCGCCCGCAAGATCCTCGATCATCGGCGCAATCGCGCGGCATGGTCCGCACCACGGCGCCCAGAAATCGATCAAAACCGGAGTGGATGATTTCAGAACTTCCTGGTCGAAGCTCGCGTCGGTAACATGAACGATTTTGTCGCTGGACATCGGAACTTTTCTCCTGCTGCGCTCGGTTGCAGTTTGAAGATAAGTACGGTGGGGTACCCAGTCAAGCCAGGTAAGGGCGAGCGCCTGAGAGCGGCGAGCGCTAATCGTGCGCGCGGTGATTTGCACTTTTCACTTGATCCGCGCGCCGAATCCACTACCCTTGGAAAGCTATGGCTACACCGATGATGAACGACGTATTGCCCGACCTGCTCGAGGAGATGGTTTATCTGCTCAAGCAGCAGGGCGCCGATCCGCTGGAATTCAAGCTGCGCGCTCTCCGAATCGAGTCGGTCTGCGATTGCGGCGACGAGAATTGTGCGAGCTTCGCGACCGCCGCCGAAGTCAAGGTCGCCAACTATGTCGAGCTGCAATCGACGGAAGGACAGGTCATCATCGATCTGAACGCCGACGACGAGATCTGCTTCATCGAGGTGCTCGGCCGTCCCGATGTGAAGTACCTGCTCGAAGAATTTTACGACGCGCAGAGCTGACCCGGCGCGCGGCGTGACTCTAGCCCGCCGCGCGCTTTTGCGGCGCGACGCGAAAGCGCTCGACGAATTCGATCACCTCGCCGGCGACGCGCTCTTTCTCGCTGTCCACGGTTATCACGTGGTAGCTCTCCTCGAGCTCGACCGCGCGTTTCTCGGGGCCGCCGAGATGTTTCATCACGTAGTCGACATTTTTGCGCATCGGGCACATGTGATCGCGCCTGGCATGCATCACCAGCGCAGGCTGCGCGATACGCGCCAGCATCGGCTTCACCACCGCGCTTAAATCGAGCAGCTTCATCGGCACCGACAAGGGCATCAGACGGCAGGTGGGATGCACCGACCGCGCAGCCGCATCGTGGATATCCGACCCGCTTGGATTGAGCAGGTAGATCCTGTCAGCGATCGAACCGAGCATTCCGCGCACACCCCGCAGCATGATGGTCGTTGAGGCCGGCAGAAAAAACGCCGGCGCAAGCATCGCGAGTCCCGCGACCGACTCGCCCTGATCGGCGGCCAGCCGCGCCGCCAGCACAGCTCCCGCCGACAGTCCCACCACCACGTTCGGCTCGCCGAACTGCCGCAGCTCTTCCAGGCCGTTGACGACGCTTTCGTACCAGTTGTCGTAACCGGCTGCCCCCAACTCCTCGGGCGTTCCGGCGTGACCCGCCAGCTTGACGCCTCGCACGCGTACGCCGCGCGCCGCCAGCCGCTCGCCGAGGTAGCGCATCTCGTATGGAGTTCCGGTCAGACCGTGAATCAGCAGCGCGCTCACGCCCGCGCCGGTGGCGGCGGCGCCGGGAAGGAAAAACTCGTGAGTATCGACACCCGCTGAGTGGCGCGACCGAGGCTCGTCGGAATCGGAACTCATCCCTGGCAATGCCGCGCGCTCGGCGCGCTCCTTCACGTTGACGACCCGGTGGATGCGAGCTGGTCGGCGTCGATTTGTATCCTGGCCTGGTCTTTGAGCTGATCGAGAAAGCTCGTCCATGCCTGTGCGCGGCGCTGCTCGACGTATTCCTGCATGAACGATTTCTGCGCGCTCTTCCATTCGTCGCCGGTGGGCTCGGAGCGCGAGGCAACTTCGAACAGGTACGAATTGCCGCCATTCTCCATCACGCGATCGATTACGCCGGGAATTGCCGGCACGACCGCGGCGGCATCGGTCACCTCTGGAAACTCGCCAATACCGGGGACTCTGCGGTCGGCGCGCAGAAACGGATCCGCATTTTTAATCGCGAGCTGGTTGGCGGCCGCGGCTTTGTCAAAGTCGGCCGGGCTCTTGATCGTGGCGAGTATCTTATCCGCCTGGCGGCTCGCTTCGGCTTCGGCCGTCGAGCGAATCAGCGCCTCACGCACCTGCGCTTCGATCTCCTTGAGCGCGGGAATTCGCGACGGTTGCCTCGCCAGCAGCTTGATCACATATGGCGCGCCCTTCTCCGGCACGATCGCCACCTGGCCCGCTTCGAGCTTGAACGCCGCCTCCATCAGTTCCCGGTCCCGCTCTGCGCCGCCCGCCGGTTCACCCTGCGCGAACAGCGGCGTCTCGACCGCGTCGAATCCCCGCTTCTTGGCAAGGTCTGGCAAACTGGCGCCCGCCAGCGCTGCCGTCAGGTCCTCCTGCGCCGCCGCGCGCCCGAGCTTCGCCCCAGCCTGCGTGCGCAGCTCGTCAATTATCTTTGGTTTCGCCTCGGCCAGCGTGTCGATACGCGCCGGCTTCAACTCCTCGAGCTTGACGATATGAAACCCGTAGTGCGTCTCGACCATCGCGATCTGTCCCGGCTTCATCGCGAACACTGCGTCTTCGAACGGCTTGATCATCTGGCCGCGGGGAAATGTCCCGAGGTCTCCGCCTTCGAGGCGGTTGGATGGATCATCCGAATACTTCGCCGCCAGCTTTACGAAGTCGGCCCCCGATTGCGCTTGCTTGAGCACGTCAAGCGCCTTGGTCTTCGCCGCGGCCTTCTCGTTGTCGGTCGCGCCCGGCGGCACGGCGATCAGGATGTGCCTCGCGTGAACTTCGTCGGGATGCGTGAAGCGGGTCCTTACGTTGCGATTGTAGTAGTCCTGGATTTCCTTGTCGGGCGGCGTGTAGTTGGCGGCCAGCACGAGCGGCTCGTAGTGGACGTAGGTCAGCTTGACGCGCTCGGGCTCGCGGAATTGCTCCGCGTTCTTTTTGTAGTAGTCGGCGATCTGACTTTCGGCCGGCGAGATCTTTGCGGTGAAATCGCTGTAAGGTATCTCGACGTAGCGCAGTCCGATCCGCTCGTTGCGAAGATTGTAGGCGTGGCGCACCTCGTCGGCGCTCACTTGCACGCCGCTGTCGATCATGTTGCGCAGTGTCTCGGCGATCATGCGGTCGCGCTCGCCGGTTTCGTACTCAGCCGGCAGCAGATTGTTGTTGCGCAGCACGTCCTGGTAGGTATCGAAGTCGAACTGGCCGGCGCGCTGAAAGGCAGGCTCGTTGGCGATTTTATCCTGCAGGGCCTCGTCGCTGATGCTGATGCCGAGATGGCGCGCCTCCTCGCCGATCAGTTGTTGCTCGATCAACCTGTCCACCGCTTCCTGGCGAATATTGATGGTCTTGAGCACGGCAGGCCCGTTGGCGCCGTAGATCTGCTGCACGTCCTGGCGGATTTGGGTGGCTTCGCGATCGACCTGATCGCCAAGTATTTGCCGGCCATTAACGGTCGCGACGGGATGGATGCTGGTGAACAATCCACCGCCGCCGAAACCCCAGAACGCCATAATAATCGCCAGAAAGGCGAACGTGACTTGCACTTGCCACGAGTACTGATAACGGCGGATTCCTTCTAACATTGCCGAATTATCATACTTTACCGCCTTTTCCGTGCGCAATTGTGCCCGGTTACTTGCCTGCCCCGCCCGTCCTCTGTTAGCGTCTCGCGCAGCGGTATCGGACGGACCCAAAAAACGTCTCCGCCAACGAATTCTTCACATTTGGGCCGCGTCTTGGGGTGGTATTCGGGCCGGGTCTTGGTACCGGCATCCAGGCCTGAACCGGCAAGGGGCAAAATTCGTGATCCTCAATTCGATTTTCGGTTGGTTCTCCAACGATCTCGCGATCGATCTTGGCACCGCCAACACGCTCATCTACGTCAAGGGCGAAGGCATCGTTTGCAACGAGCCGTCGGTCGTCGCGGTGCAGAAGGATTCGCGCGGCTCGCGGCGCGTACTGGCGATAGGCTCCGAGGCGAAAAAAATGCTCGGCCGCACGCCGGGCTCGATCGTCGCCATCCGGCCGCTCAAAGACGGCGTGATCGCCGACTTCGAGATCACCGAGAACATGCTGCGCTACTTCATCCAGAAGATTCACTCGGGCAAGACGCTCGTGCGTCCGCGCCCGCGCATCGTCATCTGCGTGCCGTTCGGAATCACCGAGGTCGAGAAGCGCGCGGTGCGCGAATCGGCCGAGTCGGCCGGCGCGCGCGAGGTCTATCTGATCGAGGAGCCGATGGCGGCCGCGATCGGCGCCGGTCTTCCGATCACCGAGCCGGCCGGTAACATGATCGTCGATATCGGCGGCGGCACCACCGAGGTCGCCGTGATCTCGCTGGCCGGCGTAGTCTTCTCGCGTTCAGTGCGCGTGGCGGGCGACAAGATGGACGAGGCGATCATCCAGCACATCAAGCGCAAGTACAATTTGTTGATCGGCGAGCGCACCGCCGAGCTGATCAAGATAACCATCGGTTCGGCCTACCCCGGCAACGAGATTCAGACCATGGAGATCAAGGGCCGCGACCTGGTGGCGGGCGTGCCCAAGATTATCGAGATCACCGACGAGGAGATTCGCGAGGCGCTGATGGAACCGGTGCGCCAGGTCGTGGAGTCGGTGCGGATCGCGCTCGAGCGGACGCCGCCGGAACTCGCCTCCGACATCGTCGACAAGGGAATCGTGCTCGCAGGCGGAGGCGCTCTGCTGCGCAACCTCGACGTATTGCTGCGCGAGGAGACCGGACTGCCGGTTACGCTGGCCGACGATCCGCTGACTGCGGTCGTGATGGGTGCGGGCAAGGTGTTGGACGAACTGTCGCTGCTGCGCGACGTGACCGTTGACTGATCGACTCGCCGCATATCTCCTGAAACTTGAGCCGGCGCGTCTGGCCGTATTGACGTGAGAGGCAGCTTCCTCTGGCGTAACCGCGTGCTGCTGACCAGCGGCGCGCTGCTGATTGTGTCGCTTCATCTGATCTCGACCGGAGTCCGTCCCGGCGATCTCGCGGCGCGTCCGCAGTCCGCATTTCTGGAAATCATCAGTCCGGTCGACGCTGCGTTTACCCATCTCAGCGACGGCGCTTCATCGATCGTCAACGACTACCTCGACCTGCTTCACGTGCGCGAGGAAAACGCCCATCTGCGCAACGAGCTGGCGCGGGTCAGGAGCGATCGCGCGCTCCTGGCCGAGCTCCAGGTCGAAAATCAGCACCTTGGCGAGCTGCTCGAACTCAAGGGCGCGCTCGGCGCCAACGCAGTTGCCGCCAATGTGATCGGCAGCGACGCCACCGGCCTTTCACGCACCCTGATTCTCGCCTCGGGTTCGAGCAACGGACTTCGTACCGGCATGGCCGTGCTGGCCAACCAGGGCGTTGTCGGCAAGATCATCGCCGTCAGTCCGCACGCCTCGCGCGTCCTGTTAATCGACGACCACAACTCGGCGCTCGACGGTTTCGATCAACGCTCGCGCGCGCGCGGAATCGTCGCCGGGCTGGTCGATGATGGATTGATACTGAAGTACGCCGATCGCTCGCAGGACATCCGCAATGGCGACACTATCGTGACCTCGGGCCTCGATGGAATTTTCCCGCGTGGTCTGCTGGTCGGAACGATCAAAAGCGTGCATCGTGAAGGGCCGGGGCTGTTCCTGAACGTATCGATCGCACCGGCGGTTGATTTTCGCGAACTCGAACAAGTGCTGATCGTAACCCAGCCACCGCCCCACCTCGACGACCCGGGCAAGGACTGACGGATTTGCGCCTCATCCTGCTGTTCGCGCTGTTCGTGGTGCTGGGATTGTCGTTTGAATCCGCGGTCCCGCACCTGGTTTCATTTCGCGCACTGATTCCGAACCTGATCATCATACTGGCCGTCGACCTCGGCCTGCGCCATCATGGCGTCCTGCCCGCGATGCTGGCGTTCGCGATGGGCTACGCGACCGACGCACTCGCCGGCTCGCATCCCGGCCTCAACGCCTTCATGATGACGATGGTCTTCCTGGTGAGCTACGAGATTTCGACCCGGCTGATGGTGACCAACGCGTTTGTCGGCGCGACCGTGGTGTTCTTCGGCGTGATCGCGACGGCGCTGGCCACGGTTGCCATCGCCGACGGGTTCAGCGCACTTGCCGACACCGGCTCGCTGCTTCCAGGCCTGACGCTCGAGGCCGCCATCTCCGCGATAGTCGCGCCGTTCATCTTTTCGACGCTGGCCGCAAGCAAGCGGATGACGGGATTGCCTGTGAGAGCGATGCGCGAATAGATTGTAAGCTCGGGAACGCATCAGTGGCGAAGTTCCACATCCCTAAATTCAAAAGTCGATGCGACTGGCGCCTTCTGACAAGGAGGTCATTTTCGCCGATCTTGTGGACGGCGATAGCATTCGTCGCGGCGGCTTGCGCTGACGTCGTGCATGGCGACGTTCAGCCGATCAAGGTCCTGTCCCAGCCTCCAGGCGCAGCGGTTACCGTTGATGGAGACTACCGCCTGACGACTCCAACCGAAGAGACTTTCTCGCGCGGTCAGGATCACACGCTCACGTTTCACAAGGACGGCTACGAGGACATAACCGTTCGACTGACACGATCGATTTCGGGTTGGGTGCTAGGAAGCGCGGCGGCGGGCGGAATATTGGGAGTGGCGGACGCCTATGCCACCGGCGCGGCCTTCAATCTCAGCAACGAGAATCTCTCTGACGACACTCTCTCGGTCAAGCTTACTCCGCAGTCTAATTCCGTATCCGCGCCTGTGCGGTCCCAGCGCGACGTTCAGGTCTCTCAACCTTGAGCGCGATGCCATCTCGATTCATAACCGGGACCTGCCTGGCACTGTTGCTCAGCGGGTGTTTCACCGCTCAGCTTCCCGCACCGCCGCAAGCATCGGCACCGGCCAGCGGCGTTACGCCCATCGGTGTGATGAAGGTGCAGGATCTACGCACGGACCAGAGCGTCGGTACAGTCGGTCTCGCCCATTTCAACTTGGGACCCGAACTCGATGAATATTTCTACGATGCGCTGGCGGCACGGCTGACGCAGGCGGGCTATGCGGTCAACGAGATAGGGGGTCCCGGCAAGCTCCCGGACCGGATGAAGGTCGTCGCGGTGGCCTTAGTATCGGTATCGATTCAGTCACGCGACGCACTCGGGGTGCCCGCCGACGCGGAGGCCCGATGCGAGGTGAAGGTGCTCGACCCGTCCGGAAGTCAAATTTATGCGCAACGCTACCGGGGAAGTCTCGGCGAACGAGTGGATTCTGAATCGCTGAACGCGATGAAGGCGACCGGGAGCATGGCGGCAAAGATGCTCGATCAACTGGCTGACCAGATCGTAAAGGATCCCGACTTCCAAAAGGCGATTCACTGATGTCGGCACTTTATTGCGCCGAAGGTGATTGCAGCTTAGGTTACAATCGAAGAGTTAATGAACCCTAAAGGCAATCGAGCGGCCCCGCTCCTGGAACCGCGAATCGCGGCCTTGAGCGTCCTGATGTTTGCGATTTTCGCCCTCTTTTCCGTGCGCCTGTACTACCTGCAAGTTCTGCATCATCAGGAAAATGTCGAGTTGGCCGATCGCAACCGGATTCGCATCGAACGCGTGCCCGCGCCGCGCGGGCTGGTTTTCGATCGCAATCACCGCCCGCTGGTCGATACGCGTCCGTCGTTCGACGCGCAGCTCGTGCCCGAGGATTCCGACAATCTTTCGCTCACGATCGAAAGACTCGAGCGCTACACGGGCGGAGATCACATCGCGGACAAAATTTCCGACGCCGACGAGGAGGGGCGGCCGCCCTATGAGCCCGTCACCGTCGCCGAGCGTCTTGGATGGCAACAGGTCGTGGCGCTGGAGGCGCATCAGCTCGATCTCCCCGGCGTCAGTCTCCAAATCACCCCTGCGCGGCATTACCTGTACGGCGAGCTCGCCGCGCATCTGCTCGGCTACGTCGGCGAGGTGACCAAGAACGACCTGATCGAGAAGACCGACTACCACATGGGCGACGAGATCGGAAAATTCGGCCTCGAGCGCGTGTGGGAGAGTTTTCTGCGCGGCGACGCCGGCGGACAGGAGATCGAAGTTGACGCCGTCGGGCGGCGCCTGCGCGTGCTCAAGGAAATTGCCGACAAGCCCGGCCAAAGCATCGTCATGACTATCGATCTCAATTTGCAGCAGGCCGCCGAGCAGGCGATGGCCGGGAAGAACGGCGCCTTCGTCGCGCTCGATCCTAGAAACGGCGACGTGCTCGCGATGGTTTCGCATCCAGCCTTCGACCCCGACATTTTTGGCGGCGGCGTGAAAGCGTCCGCGTGGCGCGAACTGACGACCGACCCGAACCATCCACTGCAAAATCGTGTTATCCAGGGAATTTATCCGCCCGGCTCGACCTTCAAAATCGTCGATTCGATAGCAGGACTCCAGGAAGGCACGCTCAATCCTGAAACTGCCTACAATTGCCCCGGCGGCCTGTGGTTCGGCGGACGCGAGTATCATTGCTGGCGCCATCAGGGCCACGGCACCATCGAGCTGCACGACGCGATCGTGCGGTCATGCGACGTTTATTTTTACAACGTTGGGGAAAAACTCGGCGTCGATCGGATTGCGAAATGGTCCAATCAGCTCGGACTCGGAATCAAGACCGGGATCGATCTGGATCATGAGAGATCCCGGCACCATCCCGTCATCGGCGTGGAAGCAGAAGCGCTTCCACGAGCGGTGGTATCCCGCGGAAACGCTCTCGGTCGCCATCGGCCAGGGTTACGTCGCGACCACCCCGCTCCAGATGGCGCAGGTCGCCGCCCAGGTCGCCAACGGCGGCATCCGCTATCGGCCGCAATTCGTCAAGTACGTCGAGGGGCTCGACGGCAATATCGCCAAGTCGTATCCGCCGGTGATCGAGAACCGAATCAAGTTCGATCCGGACGCGCTGGAAGTCGTCAAGGACGCGATGGCTGACGTCGTCAATGGCGCCGGTGGTACCGCGCACAAAGCCCATCTTGACGATGTCGTCGTATGCGGCAAAACCGGCACGGCTCAGGTGGTAGGCAGTAATGCTCCCGTCGGCGAGAGCGAGGAGGAGGACAAAACGCCCGACCAGTTCAAGGACCATGCATGGTTCATCGCGTTCGCGCCAAAGGATCATCCGACCATCGCCGCAGCCTGCATCATCGAGCACGGCGGTCATGGCGGCAGCGCGTCGGCGCCCGTAATTCACGACGTCTTCCAGCGCTACTTCCAGCTCAATCCGCCGCCGCCCAAACCTGAAATAGCGCGCGTGCTCGAAGACAGCTCGCCATCCCAATGACAGGAGTGCGGTCCTGATGGCGGGCGGCGGTCGCAGGTTCATACTTCATTTCGACTGGACGCTGTTCATCCTGGTCCTTGCACTGGCCGGAATCGGGCTCGTCAGCGTCATCAGCGCGTCGTACGCGGGCGCGCATCGGACCTTGGACCCTCTGGTGATTCGCCAGTTGATTTGGATCGCAGCCGGAACAGTCGCGATGCTCGTCGCGGTCCTTGTCGACTATCGAGCTCTGCAGGCCTACGCCTACCCGTTTTATCTCGTAGTGATCGGTCTTCTGATCGCCGTAATGATCTCCGGCCACGCTACCGGCGGATCGCGCCGATGGATCAATCTTGGCGTCTTCCATCTCGAACCATCCGAGCTGGCCAAGCTCGCCGTCGTGCTTGTGATGGTGCGTTATCTGCGTGAGGATCCGCCGAAAGAGGGATGGGGCCTGCGCCAGTTGATCATCCCGCTCATCCTGCTGGGCATCCCCGCTGCACTGGTGCTCAAACAACCCGACCTCGGCACGGGACTGATCCTCGTTCTGATCACCATTACGCTGGTTTTCGTGGGCGGCCTGAACTTGCGCACGATGCTGGTGCTGGCGATGGCCGCGATGCTCGCGGCTCCGCTGAGCTGGCACTATCTCAAGCCTTATCAGCGCCAGCGCCTAGTCAGCTTCATCAATCCGCAGGCCGATCCGCTCGGCTCCGGCTACCACATCATCCAGTCCGAAATCGCGATCGGCGCCGGAGGCACACTCGGCAAGGGATTTCTGAAAGGTACGCAGGCGCGGCTGAATTTTCTGCCTGAGCAGAGCACCGATTTTATCTTCGCGGTTTTTGCCGAGGAGTTCGGTTTGGCAGGCGCGCTACTTTTGTTGACGTTGTATGCGAGCGTGATTGCGCGTGGCGCATGGATCGCCAGACACGCGCGCGACCGCTTCGGCGCGTTGCTCGCGGTCGGATTGACGGCGATCGTCTTCTGGCAGGTGGCGGTCAACATCGGGATGGCGACCGGGATGCTGCCGGTGGTGGGAATCACGTTGCCGCTGGTGAGTTACGGCGGTTCGTCGCTGATCGCGATGATGGCGGCGATGGGCATTCTCATCAGCATCAACACCCGCCGCTACCTGTTCTGAGTTTCTTCGATGAGGTAAAGCCCGTGGCTCACAAAAAAAAGTTCACCGATCCGACCGACATCGAAATCGTCGAAATTCATGGCCGCTTCGTCGAGGTGATGGAGAATGTCAGGCTCGAAACGATCAGCCCCGAGACGAAGCTGCGCTATTTGGCGGTCATGAAATCGCTGACGGAAAAGCTCGCCATGCCGAGCAAGCCGCTGCATGAAATTCTGGGCGAAATGATGGCCGAGGCCGCCCCGCTAATCTTCCAGGCGATGCAACGCTGAACGCAGCGCGAAATGCGCGCCCCAGTCCGGCTGGCGGCCGTCCAGGTCGCGGAGCCCGTACTCGCCGCGCGAGCGTCCAGCTCGCGCAAACCTTGCCTGCCTTGACCGCGACGTTCGGGTCCGCCGCCAGCGCGACGACAGCGCGCCCGACGTAGGCGGGAGTCTCCGACTCAGCGAAATCGGGATTCTGTGCGATCGCGTAGCGCCAATTTGCTTCGGTCACGCCGAATCGATCGAGCATCGCTTCCGATCGGAGAAAACCCGGCGTCAGCGCCAATGCAACGACTTGATGATTGCGAAGCTCGGCGGCCATGGCGTACGCGAGCCGGATCGCGGAGATTTTTGCGAGGTCGTAAAACAGGTTGCCGCGATAGTCGGGATGCATCCTGTCGGTGATTTCCACGATCAACCCCGACTTCTGCCGCACCATCAGCGGTGCGCCGAAGCGGGCGGTCAGAATATGCGTCTGCACCGCCAACTCCAGCATCTTAAGGCCTTTGACGGGATCCAGTTTCCAAAATGGCTTGCCCCACTCGGTCAGCTCGTCGCCGCCCCATACGTCATTGACCAAAACGTCGAGCCGCTGGAAATCCCGCTCGACCCGGTCGAATAGAGCGCGAACTTCGTCCGCGATCGTGTGATCGACTCGGGCTGCGACGCCTATCCCACCTGCCGCGGTGACCAGCTCTGCCGTCTCCTCGATCGTTTCGGGCCTGCCGGCAGTCGCCGGATTCCCTCGCGTACTGCGGCCGGTGCAACAGACTGTGGCGCCCGCAGCGCCGAGCATCTGCGCGATGGCGCGCCCGGCTCCGCGCGTTGCGCCGGCGACCACCGCGACTTTCCCGGCAAGCGGTTTCTCAGCGCCGGAGGTACTCATCACGCTTCGAAGGCGTAAGCTGCCTCTTCGTGCTCGCTGAGATCGAGTCCGACGTGCTCCGATTCGTCCAGCACGCGAAGCCCGACCAGTGCGTCCGTCACTTTCAGCAGAATCATGCTGCCGATGAACGAAAACGCCACGCTCGCGACGACGGCTATCGCCTGTACGAATAGCTGGCGCGGATTTCCATAGAAGAGACCGTCGGCGCCGGCGGCGTTGACCAACACGCTGGCAAACAGCCCGGTCGCAAGCGCGCCCCACATTCCGCCGACCGCGTGCACGCCGACCACGTCGAGCGCATCGTCGTACCCGAACCGCGACTTCATCTGGACCGCGCTGTAACAGAGCGCGCCTGCGACCGCGCCGATGATTATCGCCGGGACGGGGCCGACGTACCCCGACGCCGGAGTTATTGCGACCAGTCCTGCCACCGCGCCGCTCGCCGCGCCCAGCACAGTTGGCTTCCCGCCAATCCACCATTCCGCCGCCACCCAGGTCAGCGTCGCGGCCGAGGCGCCGAGATGGGTTGCGACAAATGCGGACACCGCCAGGCCGTTGGCCGCCAGCGAACTCCCCGCGTTGAACCCGAACCATCCGACCCACAGCAATCCCGCGCCGGTGACGGTCAGCGTCAGGTTATGCGGCGCCATCGGCTCGTGCGGGTAGCCGCGGCGCTTCCCGACCATCAGCGCGGCGGCGAGTGCGGCGACGCCCGACGAGATATGAACTACCGTGCCGCCGGCAAAATCGAGCGCGCCCATTTGGTGAATCCATCCGTCAACGCCCCATACCCAGTGCGCCAGCGGATCGTAAATCAGAGTGACCCAGAGGATGCTGAAAACCAGGAACCCCTTGAATGACATTCTCTCCGCGATCGCGCCGGTGATGAGTGCGGGCGTGATCACGGCAAACATGCATTGGTAAATCATGAACGCCTGATGCGGCACGGTCGCCGAATAGGCGGCATATGGCTGTGTGGCGCTGACACCGTGGAGGCCAGCCCACGAAAGTGCGCCGACTAAACCGCTGCCGGGCGCGAACGCGAGGCTGTAGCCGAACAGCACCCATTGGATCGACACGATTGCGACCAGGATGAAGCTCTGCATCAACGTCGAGAGCACGTTCTTGCGCCGCACCATCCCGCCGTAGAAGAGCGCGAGTCCCGGAATCGTCATCATCAGAACCAGCGCGGACGAGAGCAGCAGCCATGCGGTGTCGGCGCCGTCGAATTTTGGCGAGCCGGGAACTGCCGCGACCGCAGGCGACGCGAACGCCAGACACAATGCCACGGTCAGCACGAGAGGGTTGCGCGCGAGCGAGCGGATTGATTTCGGAACCATCTTCGAAGCCTCCAGGCTTGCGAGAGCCTTGCATCAGCTTTGGCAGCTCTCGATTGCGAGTGAAGCTGCCTGACTTTTCCGGAAAAAACAACTGGAGTTGACCCCGGTTTCGTGGACAGCGTTTGTGCGCGGGACATGGGTAACATTCAAGCGGCATGCTGGACCTCCATCGTGGTCAGGATGGCGGTGGATGCCATGCGTGACGGGGGACTTGAACCCCGACACCTTTGACGACCGGTCGCCCGCTCCGTCGCCGCGAAAATCGCGGCGATCGGCATCGTGATTAGCTCTTGCCGCGCGTGCGCGGATCCCATTCGGGGAGTGGCTGCGGCTCGGGCATCATGAGGTCTTTTGCCGCGACGATGCCGACGAGTTTGCCCGCGTGGATAACGGGAAGGGCACCGACTTTGTGCTGGCGCATCAGGGCGGCCGCATGTCCCAGCGTTTCCGAGGGCGTCACGGTGATCGGATGGCGCGTCATCGCGATTTCGACGAGCGTCGAGTCGAGCGCGTCCGCGTAGCGTCTTAAGTCAAATTCGCTCACGATTCCGACCAGCCGGTTTTCCGCGAGGACCGGCAGCCGGCGAAATTTTCCCGCCTTCATTTTGGATGCTGCGGCAGCGAGCGTATCGGCCGGTTTTACAGTGACTACCTTTCGCGTCATCGAGTCCCCGATCAGGAGCATCGTCTAACTTCCCCCAAAATGCGGCTGCGGCCGGCGCATCGATCGAGACGGCCACGGCCTCCTCGCGAGCATGGGATTGGATGATCCTCAGCCCTTGGGAAGTAGCAGGATGCGCTCTCCGATCATGTTCTTCTGCACCGGCGAGGTACCGCCCGCGATCGTCATCGACTCCGACCCCAGAATCCGGCGCATCCAGTCGCCCTCGGGCGCGAACGGCGTATGGTGCTCGAGCAGCGCGTACTCGCCGAGCAGCCGCGTGATGAACTTGGTCATCCGCTGGCCCAAGTCGGTCGAGAGCAGCTTGGAAATCGACGCTTCCGGTCCGGGCAGCTGACCCTTGAGGCGTTTGGAGAGGCTGCGCAAGCCGTTGTACTTCTTGGCGGTCGCTTCGATGGCGAACTGCGCCATTTGCTGGCGGATGTCGTTGTGCTCGATTGCGGGCCGGCCATTGATCTGCACGGCCTTGGCGATCTGGACGAGCTGATGGAGCAGCTGTTCGGTGCCGCTGAGCGTCTCGCCGATTCCAAACCGCTCGTGCATCAGGGTCGAGACCAGCACCTGCCATCCCATGTTGAGCGGGCCGAGCAGGTTTTCCTTGGGCACGCGCACGTCTTCGAAAAAGATCTCGTTGAACTCGCTGTCGCCGGTGATCTGCTTGAGCGGACGGACGGTCACGCCGGGCGACTTCATATCGACCAGCAGCGCGCTCATACCCTTGTGCTTGGGCACGTCGGGATCGGTGCGTACAAAGAGCTGTACGAAGTGCGCACGATGCGCGATCGTGGTCCAAACCTTCTGGCCGTTGACCACAAACTCGTCGCCCTTGAGCTCGGCCCGGCACTGGATGGACGCGAGGTCCGAGCCCGCGCCCGGCTCCGACATCCCCTCGCACCAAATCTCGTCGCCGGCGAGGATCGGATTCAGATAGCGCTTTTTTTGCTCGGCGGTCCCCCATTGCATCAGCGCCGGCCCGGTCATGATCACGCCCAGCACGTTGCATCCCATCGGCAGGTTGAGGCGCCCGAGTTCCTGCTGAAAGATGACCTGCTCGATGAAGGTGGCGCCGCGGCCGCCGTATTCCTTGGGCCAAGTCAGACCGGCCCATCCGGCGTGGTAGAGTTTCTTGTGCCAGGCCTTGAGACGCTGCCATCCTGCGTCGTCGCCGCCGCCGGCTTCCGCGTCGTCGTTCCTGCCAAGAGATTGCGGGCGGTTCTCTTCGAGCCAGCGCCGCACGTTCATCCGATAAGCGTCCTGTTCAGGCGTCCAGGTAAAATCCATTTGGTTCGAAAATCTCCCGTTTTTTTCAGTGATTGGTGTCGATAGTGCCAGGTCAGGCTGGCCGGTTAGTCTGACTCTTGAGTAGCGCCCATTCGGACCGCGGAGCAAGAGGCAGGGGCCAGCCCCTGCACCCGAGTAAGGAGAAGTAAAAGAGAGGAAGCGCGGAACCCGGTTTTGGGTTTCGCATCCTGATCTTCTTTTCGTCAGTTCCCGCGCTCTGGCGCAGAACCCTCGGGCGCGAACTGCACCTTCTGACCAACAAAGATTGCTTCAAACGATAGTTGAGTACTTGAGGAACCGGCGGTCACGACGATTGCGTATGTGCCTGGGTGCGGAAGAGGCATGTTCATGTTGATCGCTACGGGAACTTTCACCGATGCCCCCTTGGGGACATCCGGAGCGGGCTGGCCAGTATCCACCTGGCCTTTCATTTCCGGAATTATTGGAACTCCGGCTTCGTCGGCGATTATAACGTTCAGCGGATGTTTGATACCGGCTTCATTGGACGTGAATCCAAGGCCAATCGCGACCGCGAAGTGAATTGGCGCCGGGTAGTTTGCCGCTCGGAACACGTTCCAGCCACCGCCCAGGATAAAGATTTTGCCGCCAACCGCTTGGGCGGCATCAGCGAGCAAAGCATATTCGATCTTCATCTCGTACCTCCACGCGCGTCATTCGCAGCGTACGTCGGATAGCATACGCGAATGCCGTCGCAGTCAAACGGCCAGGGCTTGCCGACGGCGGCGTTCAAGCGTGGAACCTCTCCCTGATTCTCTCCTCGGACCAGGAGAGGGTATTAATGAGTAAGATGAATCGGGAAACGTCATTCTCGTACGTCTGCAATGCGTGCGGGCGATGCTGCCATCACAAGGTTATCGCGCTGTCGCCGTATGATGTGATCCGGCTCGCGCGGGCAACCGGAGTACCGACGAGGGAGGCGATCGATCGCTACACGATTCGGCGCGGATCGATCTTAAAGTTCACCGACGGCGGCGCGTGCGCTGCCCTCGACGGCGCGCGCTGCGGGGCGCATCGCGGCCGTCCGCTCGCATGCCGGCTCTATCCGCTCGGACTCGAACGCATCAAAGACGCAGACGGTGAGACATTCGTGCCGCTCGAGCCCGCGGCAGGCTCGAGCGGCGTGTACGGCGACGACGGCGCGGTGAATGACTTCCTCGACGCACAGGGCGTCGCACCGTATCTCGAAGCGAACGCACGCTACGCGTCGTTAATAGCGGTCTTTCGCGAGCGAATCGCGGCGACGGCCGATTTCGGTCGAGTCGAGCCGCGCGAGTTCTGGCGGCGCGCCGTTGCCGAGGCGCTGGCCGAGTCGGGCTACGACCAAAATCCGCTAATCGACGCGATGTTCGACGCGGGCGGAATCGGATGCGCCACCATCGGTGATGCAGAGACGATCGCGGCGCATCTCGAACGACTCGCGCAGATGATTCGGCGCGAGTCAAACGCAGAGTTGCTCGCGGCGGCGGCGGTAATGCTCGCGGTGAGCATTGGATATTCGCCGGGCGAGGTGCAGTGAAACGCATCAAGAGTGGACCGTCTGGTTCCCTCGCCAGAGGCAATTCAATAAGAGGGTTCTGAGAAGGTTAGTTCGAGGTTGGAGGGGCGGGGCTGGTTTTTTGCGCGGGAGGAGCGGCGGCGGCGACGCCGAGGTCGTTGAGGATTTGGATCGCATGGGTGGACGGATCGACGCTTGGATAAACTTTCAGGACCTTGCCGTTCTCGTCGATGACGTACGTAATTCGCCGATCGAGGCCGAGGATCGGAATCCCGTTTGCGGCGCCGTAGGCGGTCGCAATCTTCTTGTCGGGATCGAGCAGGAGCGGAAAAGGCAGGCCGTTTTTGCGGATGAAATCCTTGTGCGCTTCGGCCGAGTCGATGCTGCATCCGAGCACGACTAGGCCGGCGTTGGTGTAGCGCGCGTAGCCGTCGCGGAAGGCGCACGCCTCTTTGGTGCATCCCGAGGTTTCGTCCTTGGGATAGAAATAGAGGATGACTTTTTTGCCGTGGAAATCGGCGAGTGAGACCGGGGCTTGATTCTCGCCGGTAACCATCTGGGTGCTAAACGGCGGCGCGATCTGTCCTTCCTTGAGCAAATCGGCGCGAGCGATCAGCGGGCGTATCGCGACGGCGACGACGACAACAACGATTGCGATCAGTGCGGCGGTGAACATTTTCATGCGAGTCTCCCAATTTGCGGGCTTAACTGCCAGCGCGGCTGGAAAGTTCCCGCGATGGAGATCAAATGTAGTATAGCCAGTCGCGGTAGCGCGGCTCGCGTCCGTGCAAAGCGGCTTGGAAGACCTGCTGCACCTTGGCCGTGATCGGCCCGGGCTTGCCGGGGCCAATCTTGCGATCGTCGAGATCGACGACCGGAGTAACTTCGGCGGCGGTGCCGGTCATGAAGGCCTCGTCGGCGATGTAGAAGGCGTCGCGGGCGAATTGTTCCTCGCGCACCTCGATGGCGCAATCGCGGAGAATCCTGATGACGGCGTCGCGAGTGATTCCCGCCAGCACCGACGTGAGCGGCGGCGTGCGCACTACACCATCGCGAACCACGAAGACGTTCTCGCCGCTGCCCTCGGCCACAAAGCCCTCGGTGTTGAGCAGCAGGGCTTCATCGTAGCCGGCGCGGCGGGCCTCATAGCCGGCAAGGATCGAGTTGACGTAGTGACCGGTGACCTTCGCCGCCGGCATCATTGAGTTGTGATGGAATCGCACGAACGATGACGTTTTGAGCCGCACGCCCTTGGCGATGCTATCCTGGCCGAGATAGGCACCCCATGGCCACGCGGCGATCGAGACGCGAATTTTGTTGCCGCGCGCCGAAAGTCCCATCTCACCTTCGCCGAAAAACACCAGCGGCCGCAGATAGCATTCGGCAAACTTGTTGATGCGCACGACGTCGGCGCATGCCTTGAGCAGTTCCTCCTGGCTGTAAGGGACGGTCATCTCGACGATATGGCCGGAGTCGATGAGGCGGCGGATGTGCTCCCGGGCGCGGAAAATTGCGGAGCGGCCGTCGTCGGTCTTGTAGCATCGCATCCCTTCGAACAGCGCCAGGCCATAGTGCAGGCTGTGGGTCAGGACGTGAACGGTGGCCTCGTCGTAGGGGACCATCGCGCCGTCCATCCAGATTCGATCGGAGCGCAGATTGCTCACCGGCATAGTGGATTCAAAAGTAGTCGAAGCAAAGTATCGAGTCGATGGGTGCCGACGGCCACGCGGTATCGCGCGCGGCGTGATCGACACCGTCGCGGTCGCCACCGGCGCGGGCAGCTAGTCGCGGCCAGTGGGATCCGGTGATCGAGCCGGCGAGCCGGCAACATTCATGTTCTCGCCTGACGCTGCCACTTCGTGAACCGCGGATTGCGCTATGCCGGCGCTGGTGGCGCGATCGGCTTGCGCGGCGCCGTGGCGCGATCGGCGGCGGCGACGCCTGCGGCGGCGGCGTCCGCCGCCGGGCGGCTGCGCGGCCGGTGAGGCGGGACTCGAGCCGAAGCTGTCGGGGTTGGTAAGGAATCGAATCATCCGGGTGGGATCGATCGAGTAAGTCGGCGCGGTCATCTCGAAGAACATCCGCGCATCGGGAAAGTATGGCCGGCGCATCAGGCGCCGCGTGCGGCGAGTGGGCGCCGCGAGATTCTCGAAGGCCTCGAGAATCAGGCGCATCTGCTCGGTGTCGCCGCGCGCGAAACCGCGCGCGCGGAGCGCGCCGAGCAGATCGACGCCGCCGGTGTTCGGCGCGATATAGGTCGAGCATCAGGGCGGCGAGCACGATCGAATGATCGGGGGCAAATCCGCCTGCGACGGCGCGGCCCAAAGCGGCCATGTTGCGGACGCTGGGCTGCTCGGCGAGCATGGCGCCGCGCGATTTCAGATGAGCGGAAAGAATCGGGATTACGTACTCGAGCAATCCCATCTCTTCCATCAGGACCAGGGCATGAGCGGCCTCGGGCTGGCCGAGCGTCTTGTAGGTTTCCTCGACCAGGCGCGGCACGGAGGCCTTGGCGAGATCGGCGCGATGACGCTCGATGGCGGCGCGCGTGGCGGGCTCGATTTCGAAGCCGAGCTTGGCCGCGAATCGCACCGCGCGCATCATGCGGACGGGATCCTCGCGCATCCGCAACTCGGGGTCGCCGATAGTGCGGATCAAGCGAGCCTCGAGATCGTCAACTCCGCCGGGAAAATCGATCACGCGAAAATTTTGCGGGCTGTAGAACAGCGCGTTGACGGTGAAGTCGCGGCGAAACGCGTCTTCCTCGGGCGTGCCGAAAGTATTGTCGAGACGAATCAGCGGATCGTCGGTGTCGGCGACCGCCTCGGCCTGGCGGCGGAAGGTGGCGACCTCGACATTCTGGCGGCCGAAGAAAACGTGGACCAGGCGAAAGCGCCGGCCTATCAGGCGCGAGTTGCGGAACAGCTCGCGGACCTGCTGGGGATGGGCCGAAGTGGCGACGTCGAAGTCCTTGGGCTTGCGCGAGAGCATCAGGTCGCGCACGCCGCCGCCGACCAGGTATGCATCGTAGCCGGCGCCGGCGAGGCGATAGAGAACCTTGAGGACGTTGGCGTCGATATCGCGGCGCGAGATGGGATGCTCGGCGCGCTCAAGTATGCGGGGTTCCAATTTCGTTTGCCCGAATTCGCTCCAAAGCTAGCACGACGGCGCGCGGGCTTCATCGCCCCGGCGCTGGTTTGACACCAACGCCACGGGTGAATTATTGCTACTTGACAGCGAACGGCGCATACCGCGTCGCAATCGGGCCATCGGAGAACGCCAGGATGAAGCCCGCACGCCCGTTGTTCTTCTCCCTTCTCGCCGCGGCGGCGGTGGTCGCCTCGTTCACTCTGGCCGGTGCTCAAGGACCCGGTCCGCTGGCCGAGCCCAAGTCCGAGAATCAGGCGGGTTTCCCGGCCGATCTCTATTCGTGGGTGATTCCGCCTGACAATCCGCAGACGCCGGCCAAGATTGCGCTCGGCAAGGCGCTGTTTTTTGACGATCGCTTGTCCGCGGATGGCAAGATATCGTGCGATCACTGTCACGCTCCCGCCAAGGGCTTCACCGATCAGCTTCCGACCTCGATGGGTATCAACGCGCAGTTCGGCCAGCGCAACGCGCCGACCATCCTCAACGCGGTGTTCAACGTGACGCAGTTCTGGGACGGGCGCGCGCCAACGCTCGAGGCGCAGATTGCGGGCCCGGTAACCAATCCGGTCGAGATGGGTATGAAATCGACCGACGACGCGGTCGCGAAGATCAAGGCGATTCCCGAGTATCAGAAGCAATTCCAGGAGGTGTTCGGGCACGACGTCACGTTCGCCGATATCGAGCGCGCGATCGCCGCGTACGAGCGCACGCAAGTCGCATTCGACTCGCCGTTCGACAAGTTTATCGGTGGCGACCAGAGCGCAATCAGCGATTCGGCCAAGCGAGGATGGTCGATTTTCAACGGCAAGGGCCGCTGCATGTCGTGTCACGGATGGAATCCGACGCAGCCGCTGTTTACCGATCAAAAGTTCCACAACATCGGCGTGTCGGCGCATAAGTCGGACTTCGTGCCGCTCGCGCGCAAAGCACTCGACACTCTCAGCAAGAGCGGCGGCAACCCCCAGGAGATCGACAAGCTGGCCATCGGCACCGACATGAGCGGGCTCGGGCGTTTCCTGGTGACCAAGCAGCCGCATGATATCGGCGCGTTCCGCACCATGAGTTTGCGCAACCTGCTGGTCACGCAGCCGTACTTTCACGACGGCTCGCAGGTGACGCTGTGGGACACGATCGATCATTACAACAAGGGCGGAGTGCAGAACCCGTACCTCGACGGCGGGATCGTTCCGCTCGGCCTCAGCGAAGCGGAAGAGGACGACTTGGTCGCGTTTCTCGCCAGCCTGACCAGTCCCGAATACGCAGACGCCGCCAAGGAGGAGTACGACCGCCAGTTCAAACGATCGCGCACCAACCGGCCCCAGCGCGATGCTGCCGCCGCCAACGGCGACAAAGGGCGCGGGCCGGGATTGGCGGGACCGTTCGGCGATATCGGACCGCCACAGACCAGCGAGAATCCGGCGCTGCTCGGTGGCGATTAACCTGATGAAAGATCAAAGGCAGGCGCGCGATGGCTGCTCGGCATAAAAGCGTCGAAACGAAATACATGGAAGATCGCGATGCGGTCCTGCGCGGATTGCGGCGGTCTCGACCGGCGAACATTTCTGAAGGTGTTGGCCGCGACGACCGGGGCCGTGATGGCGAAGAGCCTGATGCCGCCGCATTCGTTCCAGCTCGTCGAGGTCGCCAACGCCGCGCCCGACAAGACCGCGAGTGCGGCCGGGATGGCGGGCAAGCCGCCGTTCACCTTCGCGTACGTCTCGGACACGCATCTCTATCAGCGCACGCTCAACCAGCGCTTCGTGCGCGCGGCAGTCAAAGCGGTCGATGACGTGAACGCGCTCGATCCGCAGCCCGACTTCGTACTGTTCGGCGGGGACCTCGCTCAGCTCGGGCGGCGCGAGGAACTCGATCTCGGCAAGCAGATTCTCGCCGAGGTGAAGGCGCCGGTGAAAATGATGGTCGGCGAGCACGACTGGTTCTACGACTTGGGCGACACGTGGCAGGAGATGTTCGGCCCGCCCAATTACTCATTCGACTGGAAGGGCGTGCACGTCGTGGTGCTGATGAGCGTGCACGAGAAGGATTTCTGGACGGCGCGCAAAATGACGCCGGCACAGAGGATGCACACGGTCGCGGGCCTCGACAACGGGATACAGTCACGCTTCGAAGTCGGCGACGACGAGCGCAAGTGGCTCGCCGCCGACCTCGCCAAAGTGCCGCACACCACTCCGTTGCTGGTCTTCTCGCACTCGCCGCTCTACAAATACTACCGCAACTGGAATTTCTGGACCGATGATGCCGAGCAGGTGCAGGCGATTCTGAAGCCGTACAAGCACGTGACGGTGATCCACGGCCATACGCATCAGATGCTCTATAACCAGATCGGGAACATCAGTTTTTACGGGATGCTCTCGACCGCGTGGCCGTGGCCGTACGCTCCGACCGGGCTGCCGCCGTTGACTGTTCAGATGAACCGGGCGGATCCTTTCGATCAGTTCGACGGATTGGGCGACGGCCAGATAAATGCGCGCGCCGATGGATTGGCGGACAAGATCTACAGCCTGTGGGATCGCAATCCGGTCACGGTGAAGGCCGACTACCTGGTTTCGCACGGCAAGATCGCGCGGCCGCCCGCACCCCAGTTCGCGAGCTACTGAGGGCGGGGAAAAAAACTTCCTCGAGGCGAATATGACCCGACGATCGATCGCGTTGGCAACCGCTGCCGGATGTGCGGCGATAATCGCGGCCGTGATGCACGCGCCGCCGGTTCGCGCGCAACAAGCCCCGCCCCTGCCTGTCCATCAAGTGCCGGCTTCGAAAAACGGCGGCACGGTCGTGATGCTCTGCGACGGCAAGACCAGCGTGGAAGTGAAAGGTCTCAAGCCGGGCGAGTCGATGCCTCATGCGCAGGCAGTCGAGGTCGCGCGCCAGTTGATGGCGCAATGGCAGCGCAAGCATCCGCACGAGAAATGGGAGATGGCGCAGGCAGGCCAGTCGTCTCAGCCGGCGCCGGCTCCATCTGCGGCATCGGGCCCCGATACAGCGGCCAAGGCAACTGGCGCGAAGCCGCAATCGAAGGGAACGCAGCAGGGTGACACCTACGCGAGCTTCACGGATCGCGACTACAAAGTTTGGAAGAACCAGACCGACAACTTCGTCGCGGAGGGAAACCACCTCTTCCACGACGGCGCGGCACTCGGCGGCACGATTGGCGTGAGCTGCGACATGTGCCATCCGGACGCGTCGAATACGCATCCTGAGACTTATCCGAAATACCAGGTCCAGTTACAGCGCGTGGCGCTGCTGCGCGACATGATCGATTGGTGCATCGAGAATCCAGTCAAGGGCAAGGCGCTCGATCCCAACGATACCAGACTGCGCGCGCTCGAAGCGTATATCCTCGCGCAGCGCAAAGGCGTCGCCCTCGACTCCGGCAAACACTGAGCGCTCGCGCTCAACGCGTGCGGTAGAGGAGCCAGGCGCGCTCGGAGATCGCGGCGATGTAAAAGAGCGCGATCAGCGGCGCAAGGCCGCGCACAATCGTGCCGGCAATCGCCGGCGGCGGTGCGATCGCAAGCGCGATCACCAGCGCATAGTTGATGATCCCGCCCCAATGACCGAGCCGGCTCCTTACCGGACGCGCCGCGCGCCCTCCGAGCACGACCGAATCGATCACGTACTGGCTGAACGAAAGCGCGATGAGGATCGGGATGTAAAAAGGTATCGCGCCGGCCGCTGCTTCGCAAAAAAGCGCCGCCAGCACGAACGTCACATCCGCAATTGCGTCGAGCCATCGCCCGCTTCCACTCGTGGCGCCCAGCCGCCGCGCGATTCGCCCGTCGATGAAATCGCTGCCCGCGGCAACCAGCGCAACCATCGCGAATGCCAGCCGTCCCTGATGCCCATGCGCTGCCAGCTCGATCCAGATTGCGGCCAGCGCGAATCTGAGCGCGCTCAATCCGTTGGGTATCTGCGCGAGCATCGCGGCGCCACCGGCCCGGCAGCGGCCTTTCACTGTTTCGCTCGCGGGAGCCGAATGCTCTAGAATCGTTCCCTTATGCCCGGAAAGACTTCCCGCACGATTCAGGTCGTCAGCCACGGTCCGTCATGCCTCGACGGTGTGATGGCGGCCGCTGCGGTGGCGCGCTTTTACGATGGTCATAAAGTCTTCACGACGCTGGCCGGCAACAACGATGCCGACCGCGTGCTCCAGGATCTGACGCTCAAATCCGAAGACGCGGGCAACGAAAACGAAATCTGGATCACCGATTTGTCCTGGAACTCACCCGCGACCGGCGCGCATCTGGTGGAGTTGAGTGAACGGGGCGCTCGCGTTTACTGGATCGATCATCATCGCACCGCAGTCTCCCGCGCCGATGCCCCCGAGTTCAAGGTGCCATTCGCCGGCAAAGTTCTCAGCGAACAATATTCGGCGGCGCGCCTGACGTTCAATTTTCTGAAACGAATGGGGCGCGATCTTCCCGATCGCCAGCGCGCCGAGTTCGAGGCTTTCCAGCCCTTCGTGATGATAGCCGACGATCACGATCGCTGGATTCACAAGATTCCCGAGTCGTCCGACTGGGCGCTCGCCGTGCAGACGCTCGGCGGAAGTTCGTCGTATCGCGAAATCCTGAAACTGCGCGAGCCGCGGATGAGCCGCAAGCTGCGCGCCGCGTTCGAGTCGGGTCAGGATGCGATGCGCCGCAGCGTCGAATTGGCGCACGCGACGATGGTCGATCGCAAGCTCGACAACGGAATCACACTGCGGGCGGCGTGCTGCTTCGGTTACAGCAGCGAAGTCGCAGCCCATCTCTACAAGGGACAGACTCGCATGGTCGTCGCGCTGTTCGATTTGCGAAGCCAGGGCGTCAGTCTGCGGCGCAGTTCCGACTGCGACGTCGATCTGTCGCTGCTCGCGCAACACTATGGCGGCGGCGGTCATGCCGCGGCGTCGGGCTTCGCGATTCCCGATTTGCGCCGTCTCCCAGCCGAGCGGCTGGCCGAAATTCTGGGCGATCAGCTCGGAAACCAGCCGACCTGAGCTGACGCGCAGCGTCCTTCTACCAGCGCCGGCTTTCCGCAAGCCTCCCGCACGGCTCAAGCTGGTCGAGCCTCTGTACGACGATGAGCCCGAACGCCACTCGATCGCCTAGCGGCGCGCATCTCCATCTTCAATCTTCGTCCCGCGTTCTGATAGGCTCGCGAAATTGTTGAGCGCTGGAGACGAACCAATAATGGCTCAAATTGCAATCGTTCTCGCACTCGGGCTTGCCGCGGGCATACTCGGCGGATTCGTCGGCGTCGGCGGAGGCGTCCTGATCGTGCCGGTGCTCGTGCTGGTACTTGGCTTCGATCAACATCTCGCGGTGGGCACATCTCTGGGCGCGCTGCTGCCTCCCGTCGGAATCCTCGGTGCCTACGAGTACTACAAGCACGGCCATCTCAACGTCACGTATGCGCTGCTGCTGGGCTTGGGCTTGCTGGTCGGTGCTTACATCGGCGCGGTGTACGCCGTAAAGCTGCCGGGGACGACGCTTCGGCGCATCTTCGCCGTCTTCCTGCTGCTGACCTCGCTCCGGATGCTGTACAAATAGATTTATCGCGCTGGCTGCCCGCGACTCGATTTCCTTGCGCTGCCGGATTGCCCTGACTAAGTTCGCGATATGGACCCGGCGCTCGAAAAGGCACTCAACCTTTTGCTCGAATCCGAGCGCGCCGGAGTGGTTGCTCTCGACGCGCTCATCGCCGACGTCAAGCGGGACGGACTGAAGAAGTTCCTGTCCGGCTCGCGCGCTATGGAACAGCGCAACGCCGAGGAACTCGAGGCTCTGATTCGCGACAACGGCGGCAATCCGTCCAGCGGCATCGGGCCGTTCGCCGGCAAGGTCGCCGCGCTCGAGTCGATTCGCGATCGCCTGAATCTGATGTCACGCGGTCAGGAATGGACCGCGCGCAAAACCGAAGTTGCGCTGGCACTCGCCCCCGAAGGCGGCCCCATACACGATTACCTGACTGCGATGGCAAATCGGCATCGCGCCGAAGTGGAATGGGGGCGCGCCGAAGTTATCCGCCTCATGTCAGCCGGCTGACGGGTACACACGCGGGCTTAAGGTCTCCACCCGGGACGACCCTTGCGAGGTTGCGCGCGCGGCGCGATAATTTCAAGCTGCGGTGGACGCATAGCTCAGCCCGGTTAGAGCGCTTGCCTCACATGCAAGAGGTCCCTGGTTCGAGTCCAGGTGCGTCCACCATCGTTTATTCCCGCCGCCGGCGAAAATAATTCTGGTCCGGCAGCGGGCTGCAAATATGCCGGCGTCTAGTCGATCGCAAGGCTCGCGAACGACACCGCCGACTCGCTCTGCGGTTCCATCGCGATTCCATACTTGAGCAACCGCGCGCTGCGGCCGCGCAGCAACTCGAGTTGGGTGTACATCGGCGCCAGACCGCAAATTCGCCGCGCGTCGCGATCCTTCACGATGTCGGCGAAGAAGCCCTCCGGGTCGCCGCGCTTGATATTTTCGATGAGGCCGAGATCCTCGCGTCGCACGCGTCCGGCGACCGCGCGATCGGCGCTGAACTCGTCGCCGAATTTCCTGCCGACGTGCGCGAAATCCACGCCCGCAAGAATCAGTACCCGGCGATGCTCCGCGTCGAGCTCGGATCTCAGCGCCGCGATGAACGATCCAACCCGGGAGTCGCGCGCCGGCATGACTCCGCTCGCCACCAGTTCATGGAATGAGCTGACCAGAATCGGCACGACCTGGTAGCCGCGCGCTCCGAACGCGTAGGCGAGAAACAGCGCCTGGAATTCGATCGAATGCTCGCCGCGATGCAGCATCTCGTCAGCGAACAGATCGCCCCGGTAACGCGCCGCGAGCCGATCGATAAACCCGCAATCGGTCTCGACCGCGCCAAGCGGCGTCGCGTAGTTCTTGCGCGTCGCGCTGAACAACTCGGGGCCGGCGCCATAGTGCGAGGTTCCCAAGATCACCACCAACTCCGGCGGATCGTGCGCCATCAGCTCATAGTACGCGTGCGCATAGGCCGCGGCGCCTCGGCGCGGATCGATATGAGGCGCGATCAAGCCCGCGAGCGGCGCTGATTTTTTCACCGTGGGAGCGCGTCCGGGTCCCTCGGGCGGATCGAAGAACGCCGCCATCTCCAAACGCAACTTCGCCGGATCTTTCTCGTAGCACAGCCCCGCCAGCGCGGCCGGACGGTCGGGACTGGCCAGAAATTCCTCGCGCACGCGCCGCTCGCGCTCATGAAATGCGGGCGAGTCGAGGAAGTACGCACGATCCAGCGCCGCGATCAGTTCGTCGAGCTTCTCGAGCGCAATCATTTCGCCGAACCGCTTCGCAAACGCGGCCTGGATATTCTTCAGCGACATCCGGCCGTCGAATAAAGTCACGATGAAGTACGCGCCCATCCCGAGCACGATCGGTTCGGGCGCCAGTCCGCTCGGATCGCGCAAACAGATCAGCGTCTGATCCTGCTGCTCGACGGGGAAAGCCTCGACGGCGCGAATCTTTGGATTTTCCATCGCGAAACCCAGGTCCTGGAGATACTCGACGGCGCGCAACGCCGCGTTTACAGATGCTATGGGCTTTGCCAAACTGCGGCAAGCCGACAGGAAATCCGCGCGCGAAAATCCGTCAATCGCTTCGAATCGCCATGTCCGACCAACGCCGACGCCGCGACGCTCTGACCCGATCTCGTCCGCGCCGCAAGGATGCGCCCGCGCGCGCCCGCTACAGAGTTGCGCCCACCGATTCGCTCGCGCCCGGCGAGTCGCTGAAGTTCATGCTGCCGATTCGCGGCGCCGACGAGGAATGTTTTCTGATCAACTTCGGCGGTGAGTTCCACGCCTACGTCAATCGATGCCGGCATGTGCCGATGGCGATGGACTGGGTCGACAATCAATTTTTCGCGCAAGACGGCCGGTACTTGATGTGCCAGACGCACAACGCCTATTACGAGCCGGCCAGCGGCGAATGTATCGCCGGTCCGCCGACCGCATGCGGTAAATTTCTTTACCGGGTGCCGACGGAAATCGAAGCAGGAGTTATCTACGCGCGTCCGCCGCAGGATGAATTCGAAGACTAGGAAATAAATGCCGAACAACTGAAAGGACCGGCAGGACCAAAGCCGGAGAACACCGCGCGATAGCGACCTTGGCCGGGCGGCAACGCGGATCTATTCGTATTCGTCGCCGAAATGGGCGCGCACGATTCGCGCCTTCAGGTACTCGAGCGTGCCGAGGTCCTCGACGATGTCGCCGCCGGTGTCGTAGAAGAACAGCTCACCGTTCTTCGTGCGGCCGACCGCGATGATCCATTCGAGGTCGTCCCGGTCCTCAAGCAAATAGTTGATTGTCTGCGCCACCCCGCGGCCCGGGATAATCGTAATCTTCGGCCTCGGGAGCTTTTCCTTTTCCTGCTTGGGCATCTCTTTGATCAACCCTCTGGCGGGGGGATGCGGGAACCGACCACTCAATTACATTAAGAATGCCCCGCGATCTAAGTCAATAGCGCGTGCACGGCGATCTCAACATGATGCGTGTTGGGGAAAAAATCGAACCCGCGCACACGATTAATTTTGTATCCCGCCCCCGTAAGTACGCGCAAATCACGGGCCAGCGTGGTCACGTCGCACGATACGTAAATCACACCCGTTGCGCGCAGCTTAATGATCGGTTCCATCAGATCGGGAGCGCCGGTGCGCGGCGGATCGAGAATTATGACCTCGGGACGATAGCGCGCGCGATGCAGAAAATCGGCGGTCGCCGACGCCTTCATCGCAACGAACTGTGCGTCGCGGAATTTCAACCGCGCCGCGTTGCGCGCCGCCGCCGCGATTGCCCCGGCATCGGCATCTACGCCCGTCACTCGCGCACCGCGCCGCGACGCGGGCAGACTGAAGTTTCCCGCGCCGCAAAACAGATCGAGCACTGCCGGCGATTCATGAATTGCCGCCATTTCCATCACGCTCGCGACCAGCTTCTGGTTCTGCGCGCGATTCACCTGGCTGAAAAGATCGGCGTCCACCTCGATCGAGAGCCCAGCCTCGAGCTCAATCGCGATTGCGGTATCGCCTGCCGTCGCGCGCTGCGTGCCCGATCGCAGCACGATTCCCGCAATCTCGCTGTCCGATTCGAGCACCTTGCGTGCCCGCCTGAGGTCCTCTTCGGTAGCCGGCTTCTTCAGTTGTGCGACCTGGACTTCGCGCGCGCCGTCGCGCACCACCTCGATCTCTTCGGCTCGCTTGCCGAGCGAGCGCGCCAGATGCAGCGGCATCCGGATGCCCGCCTCGGCGACCATGCATGAATCGATCTCGACGATCGTGTTACTGCCGGCGGAGTAAAACCCAAGCACGCCCTTGGCGCCCACCCTGAGCCGGATTCTCGACCGATAGCCGAACTCTGCCGGCGCCCGTTCGACCAGTCCGATCGGATCGATCGCGACGCCAAGCGCATGGCCCAGCTCGCGCGCGACGACTTCGCCCTTGAAACGGACTTGGGCGCCGTAGTCGATGTGCTGCCAATCGCATCCACCGCATCGCGGCAGATACGGACACGGAGCAACCCGGCGCTCGGCGCTGGCGCGGAGGATTTCGCGAATTTTCGCGACCGAGTAATCGCGGCGCTCCGAAACTATCTCGACGTCCAGCCGGTCTCCTGCCACCGCGCCGGGAACCATCACTGCCTTGCCATCCTGACGGCCGACGCCGAAGGGCCCAAACGTCATCGCACTGATTTCTATTTCCGGCATGCGCACCCAAGTTTATCCCCACTACGCAATTCGCGCGACGCGACTTATAATTGATGCGCGCGCGCGTTGCCGCGCCATTTCATCTGCGCATGCACCGGGGTGACGCCCTTGGCAATCGAGACCGAACTCCGCGAACTAATTGACAGGAATCTTCCCGCTGATTCCGCCCGCCTCGTATCCGCCTTCGCCGAGCGCCTCTTCGCGCGCGAGTCAACCGACAATCGCGAGCAGGTCCCGGCCAAGAGGCGTCTTACTCTGGTGCAGTCGGCGTTCGAATTTTTTTCCGTCCGCACCGATCCCGTGATCGCGCGAGTCGAATCTGTCCCGGGTGACGACAACGACACGCTCGCCATCGTCGAGACCGTGACGACCGATTGCCCGTTCATCGTCGATAGCCTGCTCGAATATTTCCATCATCTCGGCGCCACCGTTCGCACGATGCTCCACCCGGTCTTCAAAATCACTCGCGACAAACAAGGGCGGATCGCATCGTTTGAACAGTCGCTCGCGGCTGAGCGCGGTGAGTCATTCGTTCACGCGGAACTCGAGCTCACGCCCACACCCGAACAGGCGCGTCAAATCGAGCGCGATGTCATCTCAATTCTTACCGAGGTCCGCGCGGCGACCGGCGACTTTGAGCAGATGACCGGCCGCGCCCTGCAAATCTGCGAGGAAACCGCGTCGAACCGCGAACTGATCGAGGTCCGCGACCTCATGCGCTGGCTCATCCACGGCAGCTTCGTGTTTCTCGGCTATCGCCGCGATCTAGTGAGCGGCGGCGACGGCACCGCCAAATTCGTGCTCGATCCCGGCACCGAACTCGGCGTCATGCGCGAGCACGACGAGTCGCGATTTCGCAGCTCGGTCTTGCTCGATGAACTCTCACCCGCACGCCGCAAGCTCTTCTTCGAAGGACCGCCGTTGGTGATCGGCAAGACTCGCGCCGAGTCCCACGTGCATCGCCGCCGCCCGATGGACAGCGTCTCGATTCGCCGCACTGACGCATCGGGCCGCGTCGTCGCGTTCGACAATTTCGTCGGGCTGTTCACCTCCAAGGCTTACGCGGAGGAGGCGCAACACATTCCGGTTCTGCGCGCGAAGCTGCGCGAAGTGCTGGCGTATGAGGCCGCTGCCCCGGGCTCGCACAATTACAAGGAGATCGTTTCCGCCTTCAACAGCTTTCCCAAGGATGAACTCTTTCGCGCGCCCGTCGCCGAACTGCGCGCGCAGTTGCGCCTCATCCTCGACGTTAAGAGCGAGGCCTCGGTGCGACTCTTCGTTGCGCCCGACGTGCGTCACGGCAACGTGATCGCGCTGGTGGTGATGCCGCGCGACGCCAGCTCCGCCGAGCTTGGCCGGCGCATCCAGGATACTCTTGCAGCCGCGCTCCACGGCACTTTGGTCTATTTCTACCTGGCACTCGGCGAGGGTTATACGGCGCGCATCCATTTCTGTTTCCTTGCCGATCCCCCAAAGGCTTCGGTCATCCGCGGCCTCGAGACCACGATCGCCGAGCTCGCCAGACGATGGGACGATCGCTTGCACGAGCGCTTGATCAAAAACTTCGGACCCAAGCGGGGACGCGCGCTCGCTGAGCGATGGGCCGATGCGTTCAGCGCCGACTACAAGGCTGCGATCGACGTAACGCGCGCGGTCGGCGACATCGAAGACGTCGAAACGCTAATCGCCGACGGCCGTGATTTCATGGTGAAGGCCGGACGCAGCGCGTCCGGCGGCGATGCTTCAGGCGCCAGCGACATACGGCTTATCGGGCTTGGCGACGCTCCGATGCTGTCCGATCTGATGCCTACTTTGCAGAACTTCGCCATCGAGGTGTTGGCCGAGGACGCTCACGAGCTTCGCCCCCGCACGGAGGGCAAAGTAACGCGCGCGTACCTGCAGGTTTTTTCCGTGCAAGGACCCGGCTCGCAACCGTTCGCAAACTTCCCCGGCGCTGCGCTCATTGCCGACGCGATCGCCGCCGTGCGCGAAGGTCTTGCGGCGGACGATGCCCTCAACGCGGTCGCTCTCACTGCCGGCCTCTCCTGGCGCGACGTCGCACTGCTGCGCGCGTACCTCGTCGCCGCGTTTCAGATGCGCCTGTCGCCCGCGCGTCTCGGCTTGCAGCGCGTTCTGTTGCTCTATCCCGACCTCGCCAGGTTGCTGTTCGAACTGTTCACCGCGCGTCTCTCATTCGACAGTCCGGCCGCGCCGAAAAAAATCGCGGAGCTGCGCGAAGCATATCTCGCTCGTCTCGCTGCGATCGAAAATATTGTTGACGATCGCACTGCGCGCACGCTGCTGTCATTGGTCGAGGCGACCGTGCGCACCAATTTTTTCTGCGCGGTGCCGGCGCCCGACCCCTACATCGCGCTCAAGTTCGAAAGCGCGCGCATCACCGGGCTGCCCGACACCGCACCGCTCTACGAAATTCACGTCAACAGTCCGCGCATGGAAGGATGCCATCTGCGCCACGGGCGCATCGCGCGCGGCGGAATTCGCTTCAGCGACCGGCCTCGACGACTACCGCACCGAGATCCTCGATCTGATGAAGACCCAGACCGTGAAGAATGCGATCATCGTCCCGTTCGGCGCCAAGGGCGGCTTCATCGTCAAGCCGCGGCCCCGCCATCAGCCGGATCCCCACGACGGCGTCGAGGCGTACCAGACGCTGATCAACGCGATGCTCGATCTCACCGACAACCTCAGCGGCGACGGCCCGCTGCATCCCGCTCGCGTCAGGGTGCTGGACAACGACGGTCCATATCTGGTCGTGGCCGCCGATAAAGGCACTGCGAGTTTCTCCGACCTCGCCAATCGGATCGCTCTCGAGCGCGGCTTCTGGCTTGGCGACGCGTTCGCCTCCGGCGGCGAGCACGGCTACGACCACAAGAAGATGGCGATCACAGCGCGCGGCGCGTGGGAATCTGCGCGCCGGCATCTGCGCGAGATGGGTCGCGACCCTGACCGCGGCGCGCCGATCACGATGATCGGCATCGGCGACATGTCGGGCGACGTGTTCGGCAACGGCCTTCTGCGCTCGCGCAACTTGAAGCTCATCGCCGCCTTCGACCATCGCCACATCTTCATCGATCCCGACCCCGATCCCGCGATCAGCTTCGACGAACGCAAGCGCCTGTACGATCTGCCGCGCTCGCAGTTGGTCCGACTACAATCCCGCGCTCATCAGTCCCGGCGGCGGCGTCTTTCGCCGCGGCCAGAAACGAATCGAGCTCAGTCCGCAAGCGCGCGCCGCGCTCGGATGCGGCTCCGATCCGCTCGACGGCGAGTCGTTGATCCAGCGCATTCTGCGCGCGCCCGTCGATCTGTTTTACAACGGCGGCATCGGCACTTACGTTCGCGCCACGACCGAGACCGACGCCGAAGTCGCCGATCACGCCAACGACGCATGCCGAATCGCCGCGCCGGAACTTCGCGCCAAAATAGTCGTCGAAGGCGGCAACCTCGGTTTCACCCAAAAGGCGCGTATCGAGTACGCACTCGCCGGCGGCCGGATCAACACCGACGCGATCGACAACTCGGCCGGCGTCGATATGTCCGATCACGAAGTCAATCTGAAGATTCTGCTCGAGCCTGCCATAGCCCGCGGCGAGCTCGCTTTCGATGCGCGCAACCGCGCGCTTGCCGCATGCGCCGGCGAAGTCGCCGACCGTGTCATCGCTGACAATCGCGATCAGGTGCTGTCGCTCAGCCTCGAACAGCTTCGCAGCCGCACGCACCTGACCGAGTTTCGCGACCATCTCCAGGCCATTGAGGATCGCGGCATCTTGAGCGGGATGGAGCCGATACTGCCCGCCCGCGAGGCGATTCGCGAGCGCCACTCACGCTACCCCGGGCTCACCCGGCCCGAGCTTGCGCTGGCCGCGGCCTACACCAAGATCGATCTTATCCAGCAGCTTCAAACCACCGTCCTGGTTGACGATTCGTACCTCGTCGGACGTTTCCTGCAGCCATACTTCCCGCCCTCGCTCGCCGGGCACTTAAGCCCCGACCTCGGCGCTCATCGCCTCCGCCACGAGCTGATCGCGACTCGCGCCGTCAATGAACTCGTCGATCTGGTTGGCTCGACTTTCGTCTTCGGCCACGTGCGCGATCGTGGCGTCGCGGCTGAGGATGTGGTCCGTGCATGGGTGATCGCGACCGACGTGCTTTCGATTCACGAACGCGCCGGTCTGCTCAAGCGCAACGCCGCGGCGACCGCGGCCGAATCGGAGCTGGGCGCATTTCTCGCGCTCGAACGCGCCTGCCGGAGCGCTGTGGGCTGGGCGCTCAGCGAACTGGAACCGGCCACTTCGATCGGCGCCGCGGTGACCCGATTCAAGCCCGCATTCGAAATGCTGTCCGGCGAGTTCGAGTCGATGCTCGCGGGTGGCGAGCGCGACCGCTTCGAGCGCCTCTATCGCGAGCTTCGGATCGACGTCCTCGATGGCGAACTGGCGCACGGGCTCGCGCGCCTGGCCTTCGCCGATCACATTCTGAGCGTGCTGCGCCTGAGTTTCGCCCGCGAAATCGAACCTGCCAAAGCGGCTCGAGCGTACTTCCGCCTGAGCGCGCAACTCAACTTCACAATTCTCGAAGAGGCGCTTCAATCGATTGGCGCTGACGACCGCTGGGAGCGGCGCGCCGCAAACGAACTCGCCGCCGAACTTCGCGCCGCTCGTATCGCGCTGTGCTGCGCGGTGCTCGACGCCATCGCCGACGATCCCAAGATTAGTGTCGATGAATCGATCGAGCAGTTGCAGCGTGTTCGCGCCGACAGATTCGCGCAAGTCGCGCGCCTCTTCGACGAACTGAAAATGCTTGCGTCCCCGAGTCTGCCCTCGATTCAGGTCACGATTCGCGCCCTCTCACGCCTGGCCGCGTGACAACGGGCTGCCGCCGGCTGCGCCCGCGCGCTGGCCCCAGTCCTCAAATCCACAAAATCGCGCCGGTCGCCGGCCGCCCCGTGCTCTCCCGGACAGCCCGCACATAGAACCTGATCTGCGCGCGATATTCGTCGAGCCGCGCCGCAACATCGACATCGGTCTTGAAATCGACCACCGTCCAAACCGCGCCACCGTTGCTATTCTCGGCGAACGCGAGATCCGCGATCCCTTCGACTGCGGTGCCATCTTCGAGCCGGATCATCAGCGGACATTCACGCATTACCGTATCCGCAGCCTTCGCCCGGCGCATCAGCGGAGACTTAAGCGCAGCTTTTACCGCAGACACAGCAGCGGCGACCTCCGCCGCCGGCGCGCCGATCATCTTGGCCGCGCCCGCCGCGATTTTGCCGATCTCGCGCGCGTCCGCGCCGAATGGCGCACGCAGCATCGTAAGATGCACGAGCGTGCCGAATCGCTTGCCGTGCGGCCGCCCGTGATCGCGCCGCGTTTCTTCGATCGCGATCGCCTCGGCCAACTTCGGTCCTGCCGCTGGCGCTGCAAGAGCAAGTTCGGTCGCCGTCGCGACATTTATCGTCGGCGCCATTCCCGCCGCGAGCATCGCCGCCCTGCTCGCGCTCCATTGCTCGTGCAGCTTGATCCCGCGGTCCGATACGAGTTTGTTGTCGTCGGCTTGCAGCAGCTTGTCCTGCCGAAGCCCCATCTTCTCCTCGACGTTCAGCACCAGCAGCCGCGGATCCCACCAAACTATCTGATGCTCTTGCTGATGATCGCCGTGATGCACGCGATAGAGTCCCGGCGCCACCGATTTAATTTTGCCCGGCGCTTTCGCGGGGCGGGTCAGGATGCTGTCGTCGCCGAATTCGGGGCATCCCGGCGGCTTTCGCGCAATTGGCGAGCGCCGATCGGCCGGCGCCGGATAGACGACGGGACTGAGCCGCGCGAGCCAGCCGTCGCACTCGCCGTCGCCAACCGCCGGCACCACTATCAGGTCGCGCGCGCGAGTCGCCGCCACGTACAGCAGGCGGATTGCTTCCTCTTCGTCGCGGCGATGCTCCCCCGTTGCGTGTTCCTGCAATTCGCGCGGTGCGCATCCCGCGAGTTCCATCGCGGCCAGCTTTGCCGCGGGCTCGATATATCGCGACGCGTCGGCGCGAGTTTCGTTGCAGGTGATATCGGCCAGGATGACGATCGGAAACTCCAGCCCCTTCGCGCGATGCACCGTCATTATCCGCACGCCCTCGGTGCCTTCCTCGACGATCGGCGTCTCGCTCGCCTCGTCGCGATCGGCGCGCGCTTCGAGCTCATCGACGAAAGCCCGAAACGACGTCATCCCGCCGCGCGCTTCGTAACGCCGCGCCTGGTCCATGATTCGCATGATATTCGCCAGCGCCTGCTCACCCGTCGGCCAAATGGCGATTCCCGCATGCGCCCGCGTCGTCGCCAGCAGCGTCGCCAGAGTTTCCGCGATCGGCCTTCGATTCCGCCCGCGATGCAACCCCTTGATCACGTCGAGCGCGGCCTTCACTTCCTTGAGACTGTCGGGGATATCGTCGGGCAGCTTGCGAAACGGATGCAGGCTGCCCTGGGTCATGCGGAATTCGAGCAGCGCCGCATCCGTCAGCGCGAACACCGGCCCGCGCAGCGCCGCGAACACCGTCAACTCGTCATCGGGCCGCTCGATTGCGCCCAGGATATTGCGCACCGCGATCACTTCTTCGCGCTCGTTGAAGGACCCGCCTTTGACCAATACGTGCGGCAGATGCCGCGCTTCGAGCGCGCGCAGATACGGCCTCGTTACGTCGCGCCCGAACGAATTCATGCGGCGAAACAGGATGCATATATGCCGCGGACGGATCGGCGCGTGGACCTCGGGCGCCTCGCGCTCAGTCACCGTCCATCCGCTTTCGTAAACCAGCCATCGCGCGTATGCGGCAATCGCCTCGGGAATCGACTCCTCGATTTTCCAATCGACCACCCGCCCATAGTCGCCGTACGGTTCCGGCACCGGCAACACGACGATCGGAGGCTGCGTCCCCGGCTCGGCGCGATACGGCATCAACGGCGCGTACGCCGGCTGCGTGCCCGATTCCACACTCATCAGCGGCGCGAACGCGGCATTGACCATTGTTTGAAGCGCCGGCGTTGCGCGAAAGCTTACCGTCAGATGCTCGAGCGCTGCGCCATGCATCAGCAGCAACTGTTTGACGCCCTGGTAAAGAGAAACGTCGGCGCGCCTGAAACGGTAAATCGATTGTTTTGGATCGCCGACGATAAATAATTTCCCCGCGATCGGCTTGACCTTCAGCCAGTTCGACTCGGCGGGATCGGCCGACGAAAGCAGCAACAGGATTTCCGCCTGCAGCGGATCGGTGTCCTGGAATTCATCGATGAAAATATGCGTGAAGCGGTTTTGCAGCTCGGCGCGCACCGCGGGGTTGTCGCGGACCAGGTCGCGCGCAATTAGCAGCAAGTCCAGGAAGTCCAGGCGCCCCGCGCGGCGCTTCAGGTCTTCGTAGATGCCGACCACAGGCCACAGCTCGTCGCGCAGGAGAGGCGCGAGATTCGCGCCCGCATCGTCGCGAAACTTCTTCAGCCGCTCGTGCAGCTCAGCGCGCCGCCGGAAAACTTGGTCGCGCGTCGCCTCGCCAAAGCCGCCGCCGTATCCCTTCCAGTCCCAGCGCCGCCCGCCGCAAAGCCCGATCAACACCGACTCGAGCGCGTCGTAGTCGCGTCCGCGCACCGCCTCCAGCCGCGTCGCCTCGGCCACCGGCCGCGCGATCGCGTCGAGGCCCTTGGCCAGCCAGTCGTCGGGCTCGCCTAGCTCGGAGAGTTTGCCCAGCGCTTCGACCTCCGCGATGATCGCGTCGATCTCGGCGTCACGCTCGAACGGCGAATGCTGCCACGGCGAATCGAAGTCCCGCCAGTCCAGCAGCTCGAGCGCCGCGCGGCGCGCAATCGCGCGCGGCCCCGTGCGCTGCGACAGATCGCGCCGCCGCAGCAGGCGGCGCATCCCCTCGCCCGGATTGTCCAGCACCCGCTCGAACCATCGGTCGAACGCGGCGTCGAACATCTCGCCCGCAAGGTCCTCGGGCGCGACTTCGAACATCGGATCGACCCGCGCTTCCACCGGCCGCTCGCGCAGCAGGTCGGCACAAAACGAATGAATCGTTCCTATGCGTGCTTCTTCGAGTTGCTTGAGCGCCTTGTCCAGGCGCGAGCGCGCTTCGCTCAAAGGTTCGGTGATTTGGCGCGCTCGTTCGATTTCGGCGCGCAGCCGCAGCTTCAGCTCGCCCGCCGCCTTCTCGGTGAACGTCACCGCGACGATCCGCGCCAGCTCGCCGCGCCCCGACCCGATCACCGACACGATTCGATTCACCAGCGCCGTGGTCTTGCCGGTGCCCGCCGCCGCCTCGATTAAGAGCGTGACGCCGAGGTCGTCGCGAATCCGATCGCGCACCGCCTGGTCGGATATGATCGTCGCGGCCACGGCGTCAGCGCATCTCGCGCAGGTCGGTCAGCGGCTTAAGCCGCGCCGGTGGTTTGATTCGGGAGCGTCGTTCCTCGTACGGGCCGCACACGCGCTTGTAGTCGCACCAGTCGCATTCGCGATCGTCCGGTGCGGCCGGCAAAAAACCCTCCTCCAGTGATTTCTTGATGATCGAGACGAATTTCCGCGCCGCCACCCGCGCCTCGTCGTTGATCTCAACCACGCGCTCCTCGTAGCCGCCGGCCGCGGTGCAGTAGTAAAGCCGCCCGGCGTAAATCGGCTCGCCCAGCACGCGTTCGGCCGCGAGCGCGTACAAGACCGGCTGCAGTATCTTGCCCCCGCCGATTACGAAGTCCTTGGCGGCGCGCACTTTCCCGGTCTTGTGATCGGTCACGCGAATTCGCCCGGCCGGATCGCGTTCGAGCAGGTCGATCGACCCGCGCAGGCCGAGCCCGCCCTCGATCGGCGCCGGCTCCGCCGAGCTATGCGGATCAGCCTGCGCGCGATCGCTCAGCCCGAAGCCGAGTTCGAACCACTCGGGCCGCCAGTGTTCCGGATCCTCGGCCGCGCGCCGCATCCATTCGCGCAAGTCGGCGCGGATACCGTCGATTCCGTCGCGCCACACGCGCTCGATCGCCGGCGCAAGCTCGTCATGCCATCGCTCGGCAACTTCGTCGAGCCGCTCGTCGAGCAGCGCGGACGCGTCCTCCAGGTCCTCCGGCGTGACCGGAAGCACGTCGAGCTCTCTGAGCGCCGACAGGATTTCGTATTGGACCTCCGCAAACAGACCGCCGCGGGTGAGCGGATCGAGCGTCTCGATCGCCTCGGGTTCCTCGCGCGGCTCCAGCCGATGGACCGCTTGCAGAAAAAAACGATACGGGCATGCCGCGAAATTCTGCAGCGCGGTCGGCGAGTATGAACGCGCGGACAGCTGATGCTTCCCCAACGCCGCCAACGCCGCCGCGTCCGGATCGACCAGCCCGTCCGCCGGCGTCCATCGCCTCAGCCACCGCCGCGCCCGCGCGCGCAGCGCGCGGGCGAGATGCACATTGGCGCCGAGCAGATAGTTCGCCGCGCCAATCGTCGTCTCCGGATCGGCGTCCACCAGTTTGTCCAGCACCGCCAGATCGAATTCCGCGTCATCGATCGCGTCGGCCGGATTCGCCGGCGCCGGCCATGAAAGCCGCGCCGTGCGCTGCGACGCCGCGCGATTCGCCAGCTCATCGAAGCCGGGCAGGCGGCCCTCCGCAGCGCGGATAATTTCAAGCGCATAAAAGGACGGCACTCGCGGGCGGCCCTGGTCAAGATCCACCCGCGGATAAGAGAACATCGCACGCTCGCGCGCCGCGCCCGCCGCAATTCTCAATGCGAGCCGCTCCGCGCCGACCCGCCGCTCGATCCGCGCGAGATACGGACTCAGCCGCGCGCGTGCTGAATCGGGAAGGATCGGATCTTCGGTCAGCTTGCGCGGAAACATGCGCTCGGCAAGACCCGGGACCATGACAACGTCGAACCCCATGCCGCGCGCGCGATTGGGCGGCGCGACGAACACCGCGCCGTAGCGGCGAACGCGGCGCGGAGCTTCCAGCCGCCCGAGCCGATCGTTCAGCACCAAACGCACCTCGTCGAGTCCGACCGGACCGACCGGTGCCATCGGTTCAAGCTCCGCCAGTGCGGCGAGAACCGGTTCGCGATCGCGAATCGCCAGGTCAACCAGCCCGCGAAGAAATTTGAGCCACTCGCCCCAGTTCGCATCGCGCGGCGCCGCGTCGAGCATCGAAAGAATCGGCATCGCCACCTCGCCGAGATGCGCGAGGTCGAGAATTCGCCGCTCCAGACCCGCGGCGCGCGCGTCGTCATCGGCAATTTCCGCGCGCCGCGCCCGGAGTCGTTGCCCAAACCCGCCAGCCTTTTCTTCCATCTCTGGGCGCTGCCGATCACCGCCGCATCGACGAGCAGCCGTTCCCATCGCCACGGCGCCCGCGCCGTTCCATCGATGACCGGAACCGGATCGGAGACGTCAACGTCGTCATCTAGAGCGGCGTTGCCTTCAACTTCAAGATCCGACTCGAGCGACACCGGCGCGAGTTCCGCGTCCGCGCTGATTCCCGGCTCGTCTTCACGCGCGCGATCAGGGTCGGGCACTTGAGCCAGCGAGAGATATTCCGCGAAGCGGCGCGCCGAAAGATTTTCCGCGGCGCACGCGAGCAGCGCAAGCATAGCGCGGCCTCCCGGCTCAGGCCGCCGCGTACCTCGCGCGAAGTAAGCCGGGATGCCCGCGCGGGCGAGCGCTTCCTGCAAGTACGGCGCGTAGCGGACCGGGTCATGCAGCAGCACCGCGATTCGATCGAACGGTACGCCGCGCCGCGCCTCGGCGGCGATTCGCCGCGCGATCTCGACGCACTCGTGCATCTCGCCCGGGGCCGAAACCACCGTCACGGTCTCGTCCACCTCGCGCTCGGGCGGGGCAGTGTCGGCAAACAAATGCGCCTGCAGACGCTCGAGCGAGGGCGCGATGTTTTCGTTCACTGTCGGCGCTAATGCACCTGCGCGCACGCCGAGCGCATCTTCAAGGAGCATTTGAACGGGCGAGTCGCCGGCGGGGATCGTCGCGAGAATTGACGGCGAACGCACGGCAAGGGCCGCAATAAAATCGCGGTCGAGCGCGCTGTCCACAGATGGATCGAGCAGCAGAACCGGCAGTCCAACGAAGCGCGGCGGCTGACTCGCAAGCACGGCGCGCGTCGCGATTTTCAGCATCCCCGCGCGATCGATCAGTTCGGCATCGGCCAACTCGGCGTCGAATTGCGCCAGCGTCGCGGCCAGCGCCTCACCCGCGCCGCCGAGCGCACGCAACTCGTGAGCGCCGATGTCGTTCCATCGAAGCTCGATCAGGGTCCGCGCCAACGCACGTGAAAAACCGGGGCGATTCAGCACCGGTTCGAAATGCGCAAGCGCCCCCGACGGCACCAGGCGGAAGACCGCGCGCGCCGCCACCGCCTCGGCCGCGAGTCCGTCTGCGGGCGCCAGATCGGCATTCGCCAGCTCCTCGGCGGCGAGCAACCCGACCAGCCGGTTCAGCGTCAAGCGATGCACCCCGAGCATCGCGCCGCGCGAAACCGCGAACGCGCGCACCAAGTCGTCGGCGGCCTCCTTGACCGACGCGATCACGAGGACTTCGCGGGCGGATGGCTGGGACTCCAGCCACGCGCGGGCGGCGGCGATTCGGCCGGCGGCGCGCTCCGAGATTATGATTTCACGAGAAGCTGGCATCGACGCGGCGCGACTCGATGCCGCGCCACAACACTATCGTCTTCCCCGAGGATCGGATCTCGCAAGGGGCCGCGCGGCGTTGTTTCCACAACGCGACAACGGTTGTCAGGGCGCGCTGACCTTGCCGATCATTCGCCTTGCCGGCTTCGATTGCATCACATGCTGACTCTACCGCTCGGCGTGGCCGAGGGCTGAGCGGTCGGACTCAAGGCCGGCGTGTTGCCCGGCTTTGGCGAATCCGTCGGTTTGGATGCTGGCATTGCGGGAATCGCCGGCGGCGGCGCGGTGGGCGTCGGCAGCGGGGTCGGCACGGACACCATCGGAAGCGCTCCCGAGGGACTGGGCGCCGACGAAGGACTCGCCGCCTGCGACGGAACTGGAGCGGCCGCCATCAGCGCCGTGCCTGCGCCGTAGTCGTACACGAGTACGCCGCCGAGATGCCCCGAGTAACCAAGCGTCACAATCGCCACGATGGCGACGAGGAGATAGATCGCGCGCGATCCCGCCATGAAGCCGAACGCCTGAATCAGGATTCGCCACACTGCGAGGATGCCGAAGGTAATCGCCAGATACTCGCCCAGTTCCGCGTGGGTCTTCAGGACATCCTTGGCCGGCTGGCCCAGCGCGTTCCAGATGCGGTCGGCCTCCATACCGCCGGTGAAGTACGAACCTCCGGCCGCGAGCGCACCAAGGATCGTCAGCGTCAGAGCAGTGTAGCGAAGCCAGATGCGAGTCGGAGCGGCGCTCGCGACGAGATCGATCAGGACCGCGACGATCAGCAGCCCAATCGTGAAATGATCGATGACCGGATGCAGCTGCCAGGGTTGCAGGAATTTCACGACAGAGTCCATCGGTGCTCCTTGAATTGGACGCGTCCGAGTACGCGCGGGCAACGAAACGGAAAATTGCGTGGCGCGATGCGCGGTCTGTGCAGTTTATCGCAAAGCTTCGGTCCGCACGCAAATCTGGGGCATACCCGCGCGGGAAATTGACGAGGCGAAGAATTTACGAAGCCAGCAGAAAGACGCAATTGCGGCGCGAATGAAAATTCTATTCGTCGCCGATCTCGCCTCTCATTGTAACTGACGGTGTGCTGCCAGGCCGCGGTATCGCGATCTCGAGATCGCGTATCTCGACGTCGCTCCACGCGCGTTGCGTGAGCAAATGACGGATCGCGCCGGCCATCGTGAGTGTGCCGAAATCCGGCGTCCACCACTCCTCGAATCCAAAATCCGGTGCGTCAGGGTTGCCCGCGAGCGCACCGCTTTGCGTCTTGCCGATTGTCACGACAATGTTCGCGGCCGCGGGCGAATCCGACAGCGCAAAATCGCGCAGATACCATCGCACCTGCGGCGTTTCGTTGTCGTCAGGGATCATCGCGCTCGCGCCGGCCGGCGAAACCGCAGCTCTCGCCCGCTTGCATTCCCTCACCGTCTGAATCGATGTCGTCGGTTCGGACCAGAACAACAGCACGTGCCGGCGCCATGGCGCCTCACTCGTGTCGGGCGCCGGATGGACGAAATTGACGGCAAACTGAACGTAGAGCGTGAGCGTGACCGCCGCCGCAATCGCATGACGAGTCGAGTTCCATCGCTCGGACTGATGCATCCAATCCACCGCGCAACCAGCGACGACGGTCAACGGCAAAAGAATCGCCAATACCGCGTCGGATCGATTTGCCCCCATCGACGCAAGCATGACCAAGCTGACGATCGTCCACACCACTGACCACGCCGCAACGCGATCGCCGATACGCCGTGAGACGATCGCGATTGCACCGGCGATCGCGAGAATCAGGATAATGAATTCGTAAATCACCAAAATCACGATCGACGTGTGAAGTCCGTGGTCGAAGGCAATCGACGGCCGGGCAAATGCGGCATGCAGGTCGTAGCCAACCACTGTCGCGAGAGATCGGGTGAAAAAAGCTGTCGTCAGCAAGATCCACAGGCCGGCGGCGACGATCGCGCAGACCGTAACGAGCGCGCGACGCCGCTCCCACCATACGCGCAAGCGCAAGCGCCGATGATCAATCCGCACAGCGTCGCCCGCGCCGAAGAGAATCAGCGATCCGATCGTCGCCGCGGCCGTCGCGTAGCCAATCGGATCCGCCGAGAGCCACAGCGCTATCGCGACGCCCAATCCCGCCGCGCGCAGCAGGCCCGGTTGCCGGCGCATGCTCTGAGCGATTGCGATCGCAGTCATCATGAACGCAAGCGACGCGATCACCGTCGAACCGCCACGCGAAAAATAAGTCACGCTCGGCGAAATCGCGATCAAAGCGGCGAAGGCAAGCGCTCCCGCGCGCCCCAGGAACGGACGCATCGCGAATCCGCTCGCGACCATCAGCAGACCGCATAGCATCACGACAATTCGCGAGGTGGCATCCGTCGCCCCGGCCGCCGCGAAGATCCAGCCCTGGAGTATCGCGACCCACGAGGCGTGAAGACCTGCCCCCGACGCGAGCGCGGCGCGGCCGTGTGTCGCCATCGCGAGCGCCGCAAGCGCATCGCGTGCCGGCGCCGCATCGAGCGGACGCGCTCCCAGAGCGATCACGCGCGTGACGAGCGCATAGATGGCGATCAGGTACCATCCAAGATGCTCCGCCGTGACGACGTAAACCGCTCGCGTCAGCCGTTCATGGCTCAGGTTGACGGGGGTCGCCGGATGCGGCGGCGCGAGTCTCGGCTCATGCTCGGCGCGATCGGTGGATTCATCGTCCAGCCGCCACTCGTCATCTGGAATTCTATCTGCGCCCGCCATTATTATTTCCGCTCTTGCGATTTCGCTATTGCCCGGATTGCGCGTTGTCAACGCCGGCGCGCCGAAAATTAATGCGTCCGAAGTGCAATTTGCGCTTGAGCGAACCGGCGGCGCGGTTATGCTGGGAGTTTCGGGTCACGCGAAAATGTTCGGCATCGAAATAAATCCGCGACGCCTGGTTAGCAGCTCGCTCTCGTTCCTCGCGCTTGCGGCGATTATCGCCCTGTTCTTCGCGTATCGCAGCCACGCTCAACATCTCATTGCGCATAACGTCCCCGTCTCGACCGCCCATCTTGCATATTACGCGTTCTGCTCGTTTTACCGGATGCTCGCCGCGTACGTCATCGCTCTGCTTTTCTCGATCATTTACGGAATGGCGGCGGCGCGCAGCCGGCCTTACGAGCGCATCCTGATTCCCGCCATCGATATCGCGCAGTCGGTGCCGGTGGTCGGTTTTTTTCCAGCCGCGGTCTATTTCTTCGTCGCGCTCGCGCACGGCAGCCGGCTCGGCGTCGAGATGGCCGCCGTCTTTCTCATCTTCACCAGCCAGGCGTGGAACATGGCGCTTGGCGTTTACGAAGCCGTCAAAACGATTCCCGACGACTCGCGGGACGCGCTCGAGTCGTTCGGCGCGCGCGGATGGCTCAAGTTCAAGCGTCTGCTGATGCCGGCCAGCGTGCCGAAGCTGGTGTACAACTCGATCCTGTCCTGGGTCGCGGGATGGTACTTCCTGATCGCGTGCGAAATCATCACGGTCGGTCCGGCCAGCTACCGGCTGCCGGGCCTGGGCAGTTTCCTGTGGGAGGCCGCCGAAAATGGACGCAAACTTCGATCTCGCCGCGGGACTTCTCACCTTGCTCGCGATCATCGTGGCGATGGACATGATCGTGTGGCAGCCGCTGTCCACGTGGGCGGAGAAGTTTCGCTACGAATTCGCGGCGTCGTCGGGCGCTGCGCAGCGGCTGGGGATGTTCGGCGCGCTCGCGGGCGATCGGCCCGGCAGTCACGCGTGCGATGCGCTCGATCCTGCTGCCTCCCATGAGACTCGACCGCCAGCGCGCTGAACGCGATGCCGCACGGTCCGCAGCTCTCGCCGGAACAAAGCAGGCGCGCGGGCCAGATCGTGCGGACGCTGGTGATCGGCGCGATAGTGATCTTCGTCGCGTGGGCGTTGGCCAGAGGCTTTGTCGCGTTGATCAGAACGCTCTCGCAGCCGTGGCCCTCCGACGCGAAGGAGATTCCGGCCGCAATCCTCGCCTCGACCATTCGGATGACGGTCGCCTACGCGATCTCGCTGGCATGGACGGTGCCGTGCGCGCTGGCCGCCAGCGAGAGTCCGCGCTTCAACCGAATTCTCTCTCCGATCGCAGAAATTGTCGGCTCGATGCCCGCGACGGCGCTATTCCCGGTCATCGTTATCTTCGTCATCCAGGTTACCGGCGGAATGAATCTCGCCTCGATCCTGCTGATCCTGACCGGGATGCAATGGTATCTGCTCTTCAACCTGCTCGCGGGCGTAAACCAGGTGCCCGAAGACTTGAAGGAAGCCGCGCGCGCGTTCGGGCTCTCCCGCTACGCGAGGTGGCGCAAGCTGATTCTTCCCGCGGTGATGCCGTCGCTGATCACCGGCAGCATCACCGCCTGGGGTGGCGGATGGAATGCGCTAATCCTGTCGGAGTACTTCGTTTACCAACAGCATACCTACCAGGTAATCGGAATCGGCGCGCTGCTCGACGCCGCCACCTATAAGACCGGCAACGGCGTGATGATCCTGCTGAGCCTGCTATCAATGATACTAGTGGTGCTAGTGTTGAACCGGCTGATGTGGCGGCCCTTGTACAACCTGGCCACGGAGCGATACAGGCTGGACTACTGACGCGTCCCTGACTATGTGCGATTCGGACTCATCTGACCCATGGCCCTCCTCGAACTCAAACACGTCTCGAAAAATTTCGCGCACGCCAAGGGCACGTTGCAGGTGCTCGATGACATCAGCTTCGACGTGGAGGAGGGCGAGTTCGTCGCGATCGTCGGCCCCTCGGGATGCGGCAAGTCAACCCTCCTGCGCATCATCAACGGCATCATGCCGATGACTTCCGGACAGGTGCTGTACCACGGCCGCCAGGTCGATGGGATCAATCTCGAATGCGCGCTCGTGTTCCAATCGTTTGCGCTGCTGCCATGGCTGACGGTCAAGGCCAACGTCGAACTCGGGCTGGAAGCGCAGGGATTGCCGCTGGCTGAGCGCGAAAAGCGCGCCGGAATCTATATCGACAAGGTCGGCCTCGACGGCTTCGAGGAGGCCTACCCGCGCGAGCTGTCGGGCGGAATGAAGCAGCGCGTCGGTTTCGCCCGCGCGCTGGCCGTCGAGCCCAAGGTGCTGCTGATGGACGAGCCGTTCTCCGCGCTGGACGCCCTGACTGCGATCACGCTGCGCGAGGAAATGCTCGACATCTGGCAGTCGCCCGACATGCCGGTAAAAACCATCGTGCTCGTTACCCACATCATCGAGGAGGCGATCGAGCTCGCCGATCGGGTCATCGTGATGGCGTCGGGCCCGGACGTATCGTCAAGGATCTCAAGGTCGAATTGCCCAGACCGCGCGACCGCCGCACTGAAACTTTCAACGCGCTGACCGACAAGGTCTTCTCGCTGATCGAGGAGCGCGGCTGATGGCTGCTGCGTCAATATACCCGATTCCCGATTGCGCGATGACGCTGGTCTTCGGCTTGCTCGAATTGCTCGAAGATCGCGGCGGGCGCGAGGACGGTTACAAGATCGCGCGCGATCTCAATTTCAATTTCGGCGATTTGCTCAAGGTGATGAAGGCCGCGGAAATCCTCGGCTTCGTTTCAACTCCGGCCGGCGACGTCGGTGCTCGAGCCGCTGGGAAAACAATTTCTCGAACGCGAAGATCAATCGAACGCAAGCTGCTCGTGCGCGGGCAATTGAAGAAGCACAGCCTCTTCAGCTATTTCATCCGCCTCCTGCGTGGCCAGGAGGACAAGTCTCTTACCCGGGAGGTCGTGCTCTCCCACCTCGCGATGCTCCTGCCGAGCGAGAAAGCCCGAGCGCCAGTTTTCCACGATGGTGAACTGGGGGCGTTTCGCCGAACTGTTCGGCTATAACAAGGACGAGGACCGCTTTTATCTCGACAACGAATAGGCGCTTGCGCCAGGGGAGAAATCGCCATGGCTACCGATGCTGAAAAAATCGTGACCGAATTCTGCAACGCGTGGCCGCGCAAGAATATCGACGAACTGCTCGGCTTCTTCACCGACGACGCCGTCTATCACAACATCCCGCTCGAACCGGCCCGCGGCAAGGACGCCATCCGCGCCGTCATCAACACCTTTATGCCGATGGCCAAGTCGATTCATTTCAACGTGCTGAAAAGCGCCAGCGCCGGCAACGTCGTCTTCAACGAGCGCGTCGACGTCTTCGATCTCGGCGGCGGCAAAACGATTTCGCTGCCGGTCGCAGGCGTGTTCGAGGTCAGCGGCACCAAGATCAGCGCATGGCGCGATTACTTCGACCTAGCGACATACACCAAGCAAATGTCCTAGCCCACTCAGCACGCGACGCTGGCGGTGCAACGGTGTAAGATTCGCCCCACGATGGCCTTGCCCGTCACCCACGCCATTATCGGCACCGCCGGCCATATCGATCACGGCAAGACCGCGCTCATCAAGGCGCTGACCGGCCAGGATACCGACCGGCTCAAGGAAGAAAAGGAGCGCGGGATCTCGATCGATCTCGGCTTCGCCTACTTCACCCTGCCCGACGGCACCCGCGCCGGCGTCGTCGACGTCCCCGGCCACGAGCGCTTCATCCGCAACATGCTGGCCGGCGCCCACGGGATCGATCTCGTGCTGTTCACCGTCGCCGCCGACGACGGCGTGATGCCGCAGAGCGAGGAGCATCTCGACATCCTCCATCTGCTCGGCGTGCGACGCGGCATCTTCGTGATCACCAAGGCCGACCTCGCCGACGCCACAGCGCCTTGGCGACGTTCGCGACGAGATCGAGCTGCTCGCCGACGGCACCACGCTCGCAGGCGCGCCGATAATCGCGGTCTCGTCGATAACCGGCACCGGACTCGACGAATTGCGCGCCGAGATCGCGCGTCAGCTCGAGGGCTTTCAGGCGCGCCGCGCCAACCGGGCTGTTCCGGCTTCCGCTCGACCGCGCGTTTCGTAATCAAGGGACACGGCATCGTCGTGACCGGCACCGCGATGGGCGCCGAAGTGCGCGTCGGCCAGAAGCTCCGCGTGCTGCCGGCGGGCGACGAAGTCCGCGTGCGTTCGATCCAGGTCCATTCGCGAGCCGGTCGAGCAGCGCCGGCCTATGCCAGCGCGTCGCGCTGAACCTAACCGGTGCTGAAAAGCTCCACCTCGAAGCGCGGCGACGTGCTCGCCGACGAGCGGCTCGAAATCACGCGACCGCGCGGTTCGACGCGCGGCTGGAGATTCGGCCCGCCGCCAAACGCGCGCTCAAGAACAACACGCGCGTGCGCTTGTTCATCGGCACCGCCGAAACCTTGGCCGCGCGATCGTGCTCGAAGACGCCGGGCGAGATCGCGCCCAAAACCAGCGGCCTCGCGCAGCTCGTGCCGAGCATCCGGTCGTCGCGCTGGCGGGCGACCGCTTCGTCATCCGCGACGAAACCAATCCGCGCACTATCGGCGGCGGCATGGTGCTCAATCCGCTGGGCCGGCGTGTCCGCAGGCCGCTCGAGGCTTTATCGCGCCAATCTTGCGCTCGCTGCGAGGACGCGTCGCGGCGCCGACGCGATCGAGGCGCTGATCAATCTGCAGGAGAGTTTCGCGCTCGGCACAGCCGGATTGCGACCCTTATGAACATTGCCAATGCGCCGAGGCGCGAACCGGCGCTCAACGAAGCGCCCCGCTTCATCAAGCTCTCGCTCGGCGACGAGGAAGGCTTCACCACGCGGACCAGATGGAACGCCCTCAAGCGCTTCGCGCTCGATGCGCTGGCGCGCATCACGCGCCGAGCCGCTCGTCGCCCGGCCTCGAGATGGAGGCGCTGCGCACGCGGCTGCCCTACGAGGTCGGCGCGCGCGCGTTTCGTCGCGCTCGTCGATCGCCTGAGCCGGGAATCTGAAATTGTGCGCGAGGAAAGCGTGCTCCGGCTCAAGATCGCATCGCGTCGCAACTCGGCGGCGACGCCGGAACGCTCGGCGCAAGCGTTGAAGCCGCGCTCACGCGCGCCGAGTTCCAGCCGCCCGATCTCAAGCAACTCGCCGACGCTTGAAAATTCCCGCCAACGCAGCTAGCGCGTCTCAGAACCGTGATGCTCGCGATGGAACGCGAGGGCCGCGTCGTCAAGATCGCCACCGATCTCTACTTCAGCCGCGCCGCCGCCGACACCGCCCGCGATCGCCTGGTCGAATATCTCAAGACCGTGCCGAAATCACCGCCGCGGTATTTCGCGATCTGCTCGGCGCGTCGCGCAAGTTCGCAATCGCGCTGCTCGATCATTTCGACCACATCGGTGTGACCACTCGCGTCGGCGACGCCCGCCGGCTCCGTAGCATCGACCGCTGATTCTTCATTCGCATTCCCTTCTCTTGAACAAAAAATGTTTCACGTGAAACATTCGCACTTAAACCCCACCAAATAACCCCCGTTTGCGGAAATCAGCCGTAAATTCGTGCGGCCGGCTGACATCGCCTCCCCGATGCGCGACAATAGCCCCGATGTCCAAACCGAAGGACAACAATCCCTCGCGGGGCGAGCTGGTTCGCCTGACTGCGCGGTGCAAGGCTGCGGGTTGAGCCGGTAAGCTCGGTCCGGCGGACCTCTCCGCAGTCCTCGCGCGGCTCGATTTGCCGAGCCACCCTGATTTGCTCGTCGGAATCTCCACGGGCGACGACGCCGGAGTGTTCCGTCTTTCCGACGATCTCGCAATCGTGAACACCGTCGATTTTTTCACGCCGGTGGTGGACGATCCTTTCACCTACGGACAGATCTCCGCCGCCAATGCGCTCTCGGACGTCTATGCGATGGGCGGATTGCCGCGCACCGCGCTGAACATCGTATGCTGGCCGCAAGCCGGATTGCCCGGCGAGATGCTCGCCGAAATTCTGCGCGGCGCGGCAGAGAAGGCGCGCGAGGCTGGCGTCGTGGTCGTTGGCGGTCACACCGTCGCCGACGAAGAAGTGAAATTCGGAATGGCTATTACCGGAGTGATCGATCCGCGCCGAATCGTGCGCAATGTCGGCGCGCAAGCCGGCGACGCGCTCGTGCTCACCAAGGCGCTCGGCACGGGAATCCTGATGACCGCATTCAAGCGCGACAAGTTGGCCGACGAGCAATACCAGGCCGCGGTCCGCTCGATGACGCAGCTCAACGCCGCAGCCGCATCCGCGATGCTGAAGTACGACGTTCACGCCGCCACCGACATCACGGGATTCGGCCTCGTCGGTCATGCGCTCAAGATGGCCGAGGGCAGCGCCGTTACGATCGTGTTCGAGGAATCCGACTTGCCGCTGCTGCCCGGAGTGCTCGAGCAATGCCGCGACGGAATGATTCCCGGCGGCGGCGAACGCAATCGCGAGTACTACGCGCCGAACGTCCGCATCTCCGACGAAGTCTCCGACGAGATCGCGGCGATTGCCTTCGATCCGCAGACCTCGGGTGGATTGCTAATCGCGATCCCCGACAAGCAGTCCCTTGCCCTGCTCGCGGAGCTTCAGAATTGCGGGCATCGCGACGCCGCGATCGTCGGCCGCGCCACGCCTCGCCGCGAACACCCGATCGAACTGGTCTGAGCAGGGGCCGTCCCGCTTCATCAGCTGGATCACCCGGGTCGCATGCCGCCGCAACGGCTCGCATGCGTCGTGCGCCGGGTTATCGGCAGTCGAACCGTATCCCCCTTTTCCCCGGAGATCTCCCCCCTGCGCGCGCCCTATCCGCGGTTGACGTTGGAGGCCTGCAATCCCTTGGGCCCTTGCGCGACCTCGAACTCAACGCGCTCCCCCTGCTCGAGCGAGCGGAAACCTGCTCCATCGATGGCGCTATAGTGAACGAACACTTCCTGCCCGTCCTCCATCGTGATGAAGCCGTAGCCCTTCTTCGGGCTGAACCACTTAACAGTCCCGATAGCCATTTTCCCCCATACCTCCTGAAGGGAACCAGCCGGAGCGCCCCCCTCAGGGCCTTCTCCCGCCGCCGACGCGCTTCCCCCAAGCAACGCGCGTAACGGCGCGCATATAGCATAAGATGCGGCGGTTACCAAATAGGTAACACAGACGAAATCGCGCCGTAATATATTTAGGGATCGAGAAGGGAGCGAGGCAGCACTAATATTGCCAGCGGCGAATTGGGCGGGCATGTATGTGGCAGTGATCGGGAATCTGGCGCATCACGTCGTCGATGCCGAATTTATCGGCGCCGTACTTCGCGCGCGCGACCAGTGACAGCGCCTCGATCATGAATTCGCGCTCTTGGTCGGTGGGCACGGTGCGATGGTCTCCCAAGACGGCCATAGGAGTGCTGCACGAATCGCAATCAAGGATCGCAAATTTGAAGGGGTAAACGAAGTTCGCGTAGCGCTGCGTGTAATCACGCAGCTCGCACAGTTCGCATTTCGGCATTGACTAAGCCACCGTCGATTCGCGGGGAGTATGCAACCGGACGCATCGCGAGCCATAACGGCCCGCGACGCATCGATGCGCAAATTCCTACTTCGTCTTGCTAGCTGGAGAAGCGGCAGCCGCGGGCGAAGGGGCTGCCATCGCGGGCGACGCCGGTACCCCCTTGCCGAACTTGGCCTGCGGCAACGACTTGGTAGCGGCTTTGGCCGCAGCCTTCGCCTTGCTCTTGCACCTGGAGACGCTCGAGGTCGAGATATTAAGGTCTTTGGCGATATCCTTGTTATGCTTGCCGGCGGTGACTTCCTTCATCACGGCGTCGCAATCGACCTTGTTGGCGTAGGCGGGCCGCGCACTGGCTGCAAACGCGACGGTTGTCACGAGCATCGCCGAGGCCGCCACAAGCGCAAACTTCTTCATCAGCATTTTCTTCCCCGCTCAGGTTAGGGTCGTTTCAAACGATGGACACTATTTCAAAATGCACGTCTCATCAACAGAGGCGCTAAATCCTGTTCCAGCCTGCGCGGTTGTTGGTGGCGTTGAGAACCTCGGGACGATTGATCGTAATGAGCGGGACGCCATCGTCCTTGCGCTCGAACAGGAGATGCTGGTACTCGCCGTATTTCATTTTTTCAGTGGCACCACCGTACGCCGCCGAATGCTCCGTCAGCTTTTGTAAATGTCGATGACCCTGCCAAGCAGTGCGATCGCTTCGAGCTTCGGACGCTGAAAGCTGTTGCGTCCGATGATCGATCCGTAACCGCCGCCGGCGTGGATCCCGCGCACGGTATTCAGCAACGAGTCGTCGGTTTCCTTCGGGCCGCCCGAGAAAATCACGATTCGCCGGCCGTCGAATGCTGCCTGCATGACGTGCTTGACGCGCGCCGAGAACGGCTCGAGCGGAACCTTGCTGGCGTCGTAGGCTTTTTTGGCCTCGGCCTGTTCGATAAAAGCGGTCGGCGGCTTGACCTTGATCATACTCGCGCCGAGTTGCGCCGCGATTTGCGCCGCGTACGCGACCACGTCGAGCGCGGTCTCGCCCTGCTTGCTGACGCCGGAGCCGCGCGGGTACGACCAGAGCACCAGCGGCAGTCCATTGGCCTTGGCCTCTTCGCCGATTTCGCGCGCCTCCTGGTACATCGACTTCTCCTGGGTCGAGCCCGGGTAGATCGTCAGTCCAATCGCGGCACATCCGAGCCGCAGAGCGTCCTTCACGCTGGCGGTCACGGCAGGCGCGGGATCTTTTTCCTCGTTGAGAACGTCGTGACTGTTGGCCTTCAGGATAAGCGGAATATCGCCGGCGTACTCGGCCGCGCCCGCCTCGAGAAATCCGAGCGGCGCCGCGTATGCGTTGCATCCCGCATCGATGGCGAGCTGAAAGTGATAGCGCGGGTCATAGGCGGGCGGATTGACCGCGAAGCTTCGCGCCGGGCCATGCTCGAAGCCCTGGTCCACGGGCAGGATTACGAATTTGCCTGTGCCCGCGAGCTTGCCATGGTTGAGCATCCGCGCCAGGTTGCTGCGCACGCCGGCGTTTTCGGAATCGTAATAGCCAAGAATCTCTCGAACTCGCTTGGTGGTCATGTACCTCTGTCTCCCGTTGGGATTGTCATTGCACTTTGCATTCCTATATCACAGCATCGCGGCCGCGTAGTGGGCCGCGCCAAGCAGTCCGGCGGCTGGATTCAGCGAAACGCGGACTTCGATCCGCTTCAGGATCTCGTTCAGCCGGCCTTTGGACAAGAATCCTCGCACGAACGCACCATCGGTGAGCATCGGCAAAATTTTCGGCGCGATCCCTCCGCCCAGAAAGACACCGCCCAGCGCAAGGACTTTGAGCGCCAGATTGGCGGCCTCGGAACCGTAAATATCGCAAAACATGGTGAGCGCGTGAACGCAAACCGGGTCGCGTCCCGCCAGAGCCGCTTCGCTTACCGCAGCGGAAGGATCGCCCGCGGAGATTTGCCCGCTCAGCCAGCCGGGCTCTTTGGCCTTTCTTTCGCGGCTTAGAAAACGATAGATATTCCAGAGTCCCGGGCCCGAGAGTACGCGCTCGTAGCTGGCGTGTCCGAATTCACCCGCGACGAACCGGAGCAGCTCGATCTGTTCCGCCCCGCGCGGCGCAAAATCGCTGTGCCCGCCTTCGGATGCGACCGCGTAATATTTGCCGGCATCCCATACCAGTGCCGATTCACCCAGACCGGTGCCCGCGGCAAGCACCGCGATGTTGCCGTGCTCGGGCGGATTTTCCGCGCGATGGAGGACCGCAAACTCGCTGGGTTTCAGATGAACCATGCCGTAGGCGATCGCCGTCAGATCGTTAATCAAACGAACCGGGACGCCGTTTAGCACGCGCGACAGTGAAACGCTGGAGAGTTGCCATGCAACGTTGGTGGCGTGGGCGCAGCCGTCGATTATTGGACCCGGCACGCCGAGGCAGACGGCGTTCACCGCCGCGGTTGCGCCGAGGAAATCCGCGCACGCCGCCTCAAGGCTCTCGAACTGCAAGGTCGCGTAGCGGTGCTCGCGCACAATTTCGAGTGTTCCTGCGGATTGCTTGAAGAGGGCGAGATGGGTTTTGGTTCCACCGACATCGCCGGCCAGGATGAGACCATCCATGCGAACCTCGATTCGGTTCAGCCTTCGACGTTGAACGACTCGGCGAGCGCGACCTCCTCGGCGCTGCCGATATAAATCGGATGCCGCTCGTGGATCGCGGTGGCAGCGAGCTCGAGAATTCGCCCTTTGCCGGTCGAACCGCGGCCACCGGCCTGTTCCGCGAGCATCGAGAGCGGCGCGAGCTCGTACATCAGCCGCAGCTTCCCCTTGGGCTTGCCGCCTTCGACAACCTCGGAGGGATAAATATATATTCCGCCCTCGAGCAGGCATCGATGGAAATCGGCGGCGAATGCACCTGAGTACCGAAGTTGGTAGCTGGTGCGTTTGTCTTTGCGACTGGTAATATGCGCGACGAACTTGCGCGCTCCGTCGTGCCACTTCCCCACGTTGCCCTGATTGACCGCATAGGTTGTCCCGTGCGGCGGCATCTTCACATTCTCTTTCCAGAGAATGAACTCACCGAGGGACCGATCGAGCGTGAAGATATCGACGCCGGCGCCGGCGCTATACACGAGCTGCGCGGCCGGCCCGTACAGGATGTATCCCGCGATGACCTGCTTCGTTCCCGGGACGAGGATGTCGTCGATTCCGATCCCGTGCCTGGGCGCGCGTTTCTTGACGGCGAAGATGGTGCCGAGCGAACCGTTTACGTCGGTATTAGATGACCCATCGATGGGATCGTAGAGTATGCAGTAGCTATTGTCGCGACAGTTAACTGAGTAATGATGCGGCTCGTCCATTTCCTCGGATATGAGACTACATACTGGGTATCCATGCTCGAATGCGTCGAGGAAAACCTGGTTGCCCCACTGGTCGAGCTTCTTGACCTTTTCGCCCTGCACGTTGGTTTCGCCGGTGTAGCCGAGCTCGCCGCCGAGGCTCGCGGCCGCGAGCTCCCGCGTGATGCGCTTGGCGATTAGCTCGATGCGCTCCATTATGAGAGCGAGGTCCGCGACCGGCAACGCAGTCGCGCTTTTGGTCATGATATGACGCGTGAGAGTGATGCCACCGCTCATTTGCAATTCCTCCCCGACAAATTGCACACGTTCACGGGCTTCTCCTGCTAGAGCGTTCGCCAAGTGCGCCCGTCAGCCGCGATCATCAGGGCGGCCTCGAGCGGTCCCCACGAGCCCGCAGCATAGATGGGGGGATCCATGGGCGACTGGCCCCAGGCATCCAGGATCGGTTCCACGAACCTCCACGCTTCTTCGACCGTGTCACGCCGCATGAAGAGTGTCTGGTCGCCAACGATCACGTCGTTGAGCAGAGTCTCGTACGCTTCGGGCGTGGAAGTCACGTAGTGAAAATCAACTTTGACCTGCTGGAGGCGGGTCTGTGAGCCGGGCACCTTCGACATAATATGGAGCGCGAGGCCCTCGTCGGGTTGAATCCTGATGGTCAGCATATTGGGCGCCAATGGAGCGCGTGGGTTCGAGTTATACAGGATTCGGGGCACGCTGTTGAAGTAGATCGCGATTTCGCTCGAGCGCTTGGGCAGCCGTTTGCCGGTGCGCAGGTAGAACGGCACGCCGGCCCATCGCCAGTTATCGATCCAGCATCGCAGCGCGACAAAAGTCTCGACTTGCGAATCCGGCGCGATCTGCTCCTCGGCGCGGTAGGCCTTGACCGGCACGCTGCCGATGAGGCCCTCGCCGTACTGGCCGCGCACGACCCATTTTTCGATATCCTCGTCGCCGAGCGGACGGAGCGCGCGCAGTACGTCGAGCTTTGCGTCGCGCATCGACTCGGCGCCGGTGGTGTTGGGCGGCTCGGTCGCGATCATGCAAAGCGTTTGCAGCAGATGGCTCTGCACCATGTCGCGCAGCGCGCCGGCGTGATCGTAGTAGGAGGCGCGCGTGCCGACGCCCTCGGCCTCGGCGACGGTAATCTGGACATGGTCAACGAATCGCGCCGTCCAAATAGGTTCGAAGATCGCGTTGGCGAAGCGCAACACCATCAGGTTCTCGACGGTTTCCTTGCCGAGGTAATGGTCGATTCTGAAAATCTGGCCTTCGTCGAAATGGCGTGCGAGCTCGGCGTTGATCGCGGAGGCGCTGGCGGGATCGGAGCCGATCGGTTTTTCGACCACGACGCGCGTGAACGGATGCCCTTTCTCGGGTGGATGAATCAAGCCGGCTGCCGTCAATCCCTCCGAACAGGTGTCGATGAAACCCGGCGGAATCGCAAAGTAGAAGGCACGATTGCCTTCGGTACCGCACTCGGCGTCGAGCGCCTCGCATCGCTTGCGCAGGTTGCGATAATCGGCGGCCTCGGTGAACGAGCCACGATTGAAATGGAGCAAGGCGGCAAACTTCGCCCAGTGTTCCTTGTCGACCGGGCGGCGCGAGAACTGTTCGATGCCGCCGAGCGCGAACGCGCGATACTTCTCGTCGTCGAGATCCTCCATCGAGAAACCGAGGATCGCGAACTTGTCGGGCAATTCGCCGTCGAGCGAGAGATTGTACAGCGCCGGAATCAGCTTGCGATGGCTCAAGTCGCCGGCGCCGCCGAAGATCACCACGATGCATGGATCGTAGTGATCGCGTTCCTTGACCGGGTGATTGAGGTCGACGGTCCTGTTTGCAGTCGCGGCCATGAATAGCTCAACCCTCTCGCGCGCTATTCCTTGACGACGCCGTGGCCGCCGAACTCGTCGCGCAGCGCGGCGAGCAATTTCTCGCCGAAGGTGCCTTCGCCCTTGTCAGCGCGCGAGCGGAAGCGCGTGAACAGCGCCATGGTGATTATCGGCATCGAGATGTCCTTGTCGATTGCGTCCTGCACCGCCCAGCGGCCCTCGCCCGAATCCTCGACGTAGCCCCTGATTTGCTTGAGGCCCGGATCTTTTTCCAGCGCGTCGGCCGTAAGCTCCAGGAGCCATGATCGCACGACGCTGCCCTGCCGCCACAGGTTTGCGATCTTCGGCAAGTCGAGCTTGTACTCCGACTTGTGCATCGCCTCGAAACCCTCCGCGTACGCCTGCATCAGCCCGTACTCGATGCCGTTGTGGACCATCTTCACGTAATGGCCTGCGCCGTGGCCGCCGACGTGGCCGTAGCCGCCGGGAGGGGCGAGCGTTTTAAAAATCGGCTCGTAGCGCCTGAAGATGTCCGCCTCGCCGCCGACCATCAGGCAGTAGCCAAGCTTGAGTCCCCAGATGCCGCCGCTGGTGCCGGCATCCACCAGATGCAGCTTCATCCCGGCGAGTACGGCAGCGCGGCGGACGTCATCGTGAAAGTTGGTGTTGCCGCCGTCGATGATTGCGTCGCCGGGCTCGAGCAATTCGGCCAGTTGGTTGATCGTGCTGTCGGTGGGATCACCAGCCGGCACCATCACCCACACGCCCCGCGGCGGCGTGAGCCTGGCGACCAGATCTTTGAGCGAATTGACGCCGTCGGCGCCGAACGTTGAAACTTCTTTGAGTTTCGCATCGTCGAGATCAAAGGCGACAATCTGGTGGTTGTCGCGCCGCAGCCGCTCGACCATGTTCATGCCCATTTTGCCGAGACCAACGAATCCGATTTCCATCGTGCTTCCTCTTGGCAGATGACGATGCGATCCGGATTTGCGGTCAAGCGGCGGGAACCGGGAAAGGATTTTCCCGCGCACGCCTCGTCATTTGACTATCCGGCGCTCCAGCTAGGCTATTCCAACACGCCGATTGTTCAAAGACCGCGCCTCGAACCGCGCGGCTAACGGGATTTGATGTCGTCTTCGAGCATTAAATTGCGCAAGTCCTGGCGCTGGAAGATCGCCGCCGCCGAGCGCGTCAGCGCGACCGACAATACCTGCCCCGGCTCGTCGTAGATACCGGCTTCGTCCTCGGAACCGAGACCGAACGAGCCGACCGGCGGGTCGGAGTAGGTATCGTTAGCGCTCCCGGTCCAGAACGGGACGCTGAACGGCGGCTTGTAGATCGAGACGTCGAGAGCAAAATCGGCTGTAGTCCTCCAGACCGGGCCGTACTGGCCGTCGGCGCCGCGGTGCTTTTTTACCCAGCATCGCCGAATCTTGCTCTCGACCACATACTCCGTGGTGTTCTTGACGCCGGGCTTGTAGGCGACCTCGGTGGACGAGGATGCGCTCAAACCCGCCTCATCCGCCGAGCGCCCGACCGCTTGCTGCAGGATCGGGCCAAGCGCCGCGCTGTACAGGCGTTGCGTAATGTTGCCGGATTTATCGGTGATGAGTCCGATAGCCGGATTGCCGTCGAGCGGCGCGCTGTCGCCGGTCGCATCGCGCGCGTCGGTCGGCATCAGGATCAGGATGGTCTTTCTAGGATAACTGTTTTGGTATCCCTTGACCTGGTACGGGTAGTACTCAAGCGTCTGGACGGAGGTCGTGGCGGGCGCGGGCGCACCGCCGCCGACGGTCGCACATCCCGAGAGTAGCGCGGTGAAGGTCGAAACGATCGTGACGAGGAGCGCGATTCGGCAGGTGTGCAGACTCCCCACGATCGGGCTTCGCCTCTTATCGATTCGCCGCCTGGGCGCGCTCGCGGAAGAGAAACAGCGTGCCACCCACCTCGAGCCGATCGCCGCTCTTGAGCGCATAGCGGCCCGCCACCGGCTGTCGATTCACGAATATCTGGCCGCCGGTCGGACTGATGATGAAATTCTTGCCCTCGTGCCGGATGATCGCATGACTGCCAAGCACTGTCTGATCGCCGAACAGTCCGATGTCGCTCTCCTCGGCGCGGCCGATAATCGTCACGCTCTTGAGCAGGGGATATTCGCGGCCCTCGCGCACGTTGCGGCTCTGGCTGCGCACGACCATCAGCCAGCCGCGCTTGAGCAATTCGCCGACCAGTCCGATGAAGAATCCGATCAGCGCGCCGAGGATTATGATCGCGATCGCTCGTCCGAACGCCTGCGGAAACGTGGATGTCAGGCTCTGGTAAAAAAATCCGCCGAGCGCTCCGCCGAGCACACCGCCTATAGCGCCATTGCGCCGCCGCGCCGCTGATCCCGACGCCGATCCAACGCCGAGTCCGACCGCGATTCCGAGCACGCCCCATCCCAGAATTCGGCCATTGAGACCGCCCAGCACGTCGAACGCAAATTCGCCGACCAGCAATCCCAGCGCTCCGCCGGCCGCGCCGATAGCTCCACCGACCACGAATCTGCGCGCCGCCTGGCGCAACTGGCCTACGCTGAGTGTTTCGATCGAGGCGAGAAACGCGCTGATCAGCGCGCCGATCAACGCACCGAACAGGATATCGCGGCCATAAACCCAGCGGATGCCGAGGATCGGCTCCGACAGGCCCCACGCGGCGAAGCCGCCAAGCGCGCCGGCGGCCGCGTAGAACAGAAGCTTCTCTTGGGAAACGTTACTCGCCATGATGCACTCTCAGCATTGCGCGTGCTTGGGTCAGGTTCAAGCGCAATTCCACCGCGGTGCTCTTTAGTGCGATCCGCGACGGGGATCGGAACCTTGCCAAGGCAGGGGCCGCGCGCGACAACGGAGCGCGGCCTTAATACTGGGTGCAGGGCTCGGCCCTGCTCAGTTCGCCTGCGCGGTCCAGGTGCCGCGCTCTCCCGACGGCGTCGACTCGAAGGTGCCGCTGATCTGATCGCTGCGGCGCTGGCCTTCGAAGTAATACGTCTCGGTGCCGTACGGGACCTGGAACTGCAGATGGTTGCCGCGTACGAATCCTTCGATCGGCGTCATTCCATAGCCTGACTGACGGATCACGAGCTCGCCGTGCAGGAAGCCGTTGGGCTGCGGACGCAGTCTAAGCTCCATCTCGGGATTGCCGCCACTGCGAAGACCGCTGATAGTGCCGGTGGCGATCGTCGGCCCGAGCATGCCGCCCGAGGACATCGAGCTGCCGATCGCGCCGCTGCCGCCCGGATAGGTCGCGTATGGCCCGCCGGCGTCGCCGATCACTTCGAATTTCTTCGCGCCGAAATATTGGCCGTTCAAATAAAAATTAACCGTATAGGTGCCCGGCAGAAACGCACCGCCGCGCGAGTTGCCCACGCGTCCGCTGAACGTCACCATCTTCATGCTGGGCGAGACCGGCTGAAAATCGTTGACGCTGCCCAGCGTGCGGCCGTCCGGCCCGATATACGCCGCATCGACGCGGTACTGGCTGGGCTCGAGCTTGTAGAGCCGGTTGTCGAACTTCACCTCCCAGCCGACGAACAACACCTTCGACACGTCGAAAGATTCGGTCACGCCCGAGAGCGCGGTACCGGTCTTGGTGGTGTTGAGAAAGTCGATACTGCGAAGCTCCAAGGGCTTGGCGCGGCGCTCATCGATCATCGCGAGCCTGCGCGCCTCTTCATCGCGCTTGCGCTGCTCCTCTTTTGCCGCCGCGGCAGCCGCCGCCTCGGCCGCCGCCGCCGCGTTCCTCGCGCTCACGTCCTGGTTAACGATAAAGCCTTCCTGCGCGAGCATCTTGTCGTCCGAGTAGAGCGCCACTTTGTAGGTGCCGGCGGGCTTGTCGGTCATCGTCGGCATCAACGCCACGCCGCTGAAGTCGGCGGTTTTCTGCGCAGGCCCGACAAAAGTATTCGTGCCGCTGGACGCGATCTGAAGTCCGTTGGGATCGTAAAAGCGCGCCTCGACTTTTTCGTCACGCCCTTCCAGCCCCGCGAGCAGGTTGTTGAAGGTTGCGGTCCACTTCAGGTAGCGCGCGTTGGTCAGATCGGTGTCGTTGAACTGCGCCTGCGGCGGCGCCAGCGCGGTGCCCTCGCGCGTCGAGAGCGCGAGCGTCATCTGCGAGAATTCCAGCGGATGCTCGCGGGCCTTGGCCAGCAACTCCTCATGCTTCCACGGCAGTCCGTCGAAAAGAGGCTTGAGTCCGAGCCGCAGCTGGAGTTCCGGGCTTGAATAAATGTACGTCCCGCCGAACGCCGCTCCCCCCAGCACCGTCAGGAAAATCACAAGACCGATCGAGCGGCTCAGCCGGCTGCGCGGCTTGCGATAAACGATCGGCGCGTCGTCGTATTCGAGTTGCTCGACCCGCGACAACCCGCCGGTTCCGCTGGTCGAGCTCACACTCCCACGGTCGTGCGCGAGGCCGCGCCCGTAGAGCATCATGTCGCGAAATTCCTGGACGCGCCCGGGCCGCCCGTCCATTTCGTATGCAAGCGCCGCGTCGATGGCGCCTGCCAGGTTGCTCGACACGGCCGGGCGCAGCTCGTGAATCGGCGGGAAACTGAAGGGCGGAAACTTTTCAGGATCGCGGCCCGTCAGCACGTAATGCAACGTTGCGCTGAGCGAGTAGATGTCGCTGCGCGGATCGACCAGCCCCTGGTACTGCTCCGGCGGTGCGAAGCCGAGCGTGCCGATCATCGTGCCCTTGCGCGCCGCCTTGAACAGCCGCGCGATTCCAAAGTCCACCAACACGACCCGCCCGTTCGGATTGAGCATCACGTTGGACGGCTTCATGTCGCGGTAGATTATCGGCGGCACCAGCCCGTGCAGATACGCGAGCACGTCGCACAACTGGCGCGCGATATCGATCACCAGCCCCTCGGGCAGCGGCTCGCCGCGCGCGGCGAGTTCCTCCTCGAGGTTGCGTCCCTCGACGTACTCCATCACCAGGTAATGGCGGTTGGCGAGTTCGAAGCGGTCGGTGATCGCGGGAATCGCCTGATGTTTCAGTTGCGCAAGCGTGTCGGCTTCGCGCGCGAAATATTCGTTGGCCTCGATCCGCTGCGCCTGATCGATAAAGTGATCGACCATCTCCTTGATCGCGCACGGACGATTCGCCAGGCGCTGGTCGTGCGCCAGATAGACCATCCCCATCCCGCCGCCGCCGAGCAGCCGCTCGATTGCGTAGCGGCCCTGCAGCACGGTGCCGGGCTCGAGCGGTCCGGTCAGCGGCTGCGATGAATCTTTTTTGGGCGGGGTTGCCATCGTCAATCGTCAGCGCGTCGTTCGCGCCTAGCTTGCATACATTACGATCACGGAAATGTTGTCGGTACCGCCGCCGGCGTTTGCCGCGACGATCAATTCGCGCGCCGCGTCGAAGGGATCGGGATTGCGCCCCAGAATGTCCTGGATCTGATGGTCATTGACGTGGGCCGTCAATCCGTCGCTGCACAGCATCAGCTTGTCCCCGCGTTTCAACTTGAGCGAGACCGCCTCCGCCCCCGCCGGTCCGCTCTGGCGCGCACCGAGCGAGCGCGTGATCACGTTCTTGTGCTCGTGCGTGTGCGCTTCCTCGGCAGTTATCTGCCCGATTTCGACCAGCCGCTGCACCAGTGAGTGATCCTTTGTGACCTGGCGAAGCGTCGCGCCTTCCATCAGATATCCGCGGCTGTCTCCGACCCAGGCTACCGCCGCATTCGGAGCCGCCACCAGCGCGCACACGCCCGTGGAACCCATTCCGCGAGACTCCGGATGGCTCGCCACATACTCGATAATCCTGGAATTTGCTTCCTCGAGCGCGGTGGTCAGCAACTCCGCGCCGTTTGTAACATCCCCGCGTGCGCCCTCGAGCCGCGTTTCAATGTAACTCCGTATCGTTTGTACGGCAATTGCAGAAGCGACTTCGCCCGCCTCGGCGCCGCCCATTCCGTCGGCAACGACATACAAATGGCTCTGCGCCGGATCGATCATCGACTCGCGCGTGTACTCGACCGCCAGCACCGAGTCTTCGTTATGCTCGCGCACGCGGCCTACATCGGTCATCGCGGCGGAGCGCAGCCGGATCGCCCCGCCCAGCGCAATCAGCTCGGCCTTGAACTCGTCGATGGTCGGCCAGCGGTCGGCGGGACTGAAAGCGATCGCACGGCGAATCGCATTCTCCAGCCGCGGCGTAACGACATGCGGCGGATAGAACTGAACCGGACCCGCCTCTTCGCGCCAGCTCTCGCTCGGAATCCTTGCGCCCGTGAGCCACGTGTAGAGGATCGCGCCGGCGGAAAAAATATCCGCGCGCTTGTCCACCTTTTTGCCGCGATAAATCTCCGGCGCCGTGTAGCCGTCGTTGAAAATCGGCTCGCCCTGAAGCTCATTGTCGTTGCTGACATAGTCCAGGCCCGTGAGCTTGAGCCGGCCGGCGGGGGCAACAGAGACCGATTCCGGGCAGATGTCGTTCAGCCGCAGCGCCCGGCGATGCACAAACGAAATCGCCTGGCAGATCTGGACCGCTGCCGCGATCGCCTCCGGCTCGGTCATTTTCCCGCAACCGCGACCAAGCCCCTTGAGTTCCTCGTCGGTGTAAACCAGGTACACGCGGCCGTTTTCAGCGAACCCTTCGGTCGCGCGCTGAAAGGCGGGATGGTTGATCGTCTGTGACAGGGCGAGCACCCGCCCGAAGACTTCACCGAGATCTTCGCCGCCCGGCGCCGCCGCATCCTCGTGCGCCCCGTCGCCGGTCTCGGGATTGGGTTGAGCTTCGGTTGCGATTGCCGCGATCGCTGCTTCGGTCGCTTCATCCGTGGATAAATTCTCCGCGGGCTCGGCCATCGCGGTGGCAGCGGGACCTGGATCGGGGTTGAAATCGACCGCCGACCCGACGCGTTGCGCCGATACGTTCGCGCTCGCTGACTCCCCCGCCTGCGAACTCAAGGCGTGCAGCGGCGGCGCCGACGCGGTCCCGTTGGTTTGCGCAACCGCCGGTCTGAGTTCCGCGGTTTTGGCGCTCGGGCCGTTGGGATCCACGGGCGGCGGCGCGGGCGGCTCCGGCGGCGCCGGATGCGGCGCTTCATCGACAACTCCTGCCGACGGTTGCGGGCCGAAGCGCTCGCGCAATGCGATCGATTCCGTTTTGCCGTCTCGGATGCGTTTTGCGCGATAGCGATTTTCGATCGACGTCTGACCCGTTAACCCGACTATCTCGATCCCGCCCTTCAAGCACGTCCCTGCAGCGAGCGGCGTGGGCCGCGTCGGCGACTGCGATGCGGATGCGGCCGCCTTGGACAGCCCCCGGCCGCATCGATCGCAGAACTTGCCATCGTCCGATGCCTCTTGGCCGCATTCGGGACAGGTGATCATGCGCAGCTAGCCTCTCCGAAACTGCAATATAGCACCACCAAGCACCACCTGGTCGCGATCTTTTAACTTGTAGAGCTGGTCGCGCCCCAACTTGCCGCGCCCCGCGATATAGGTGCCGTTAAGGCTGCCGAGATCGCGGATGAAGTAGTCTGCCCCGCGCAGGACTATCTCCGCATGGCGCCGCGAGACGCGATCCGCTCCGTGCGCGAGCTTCTTCAGATCGATGTCGAGCTTGTCGGCGTCGTCGTGCGATCGCCCGATCAAAGTGCGCATCCCAAAAATGCCGAACTCGATTTCATCGCCGCGCGAGACGAGCCGCGCCGGCGCGGCGGATACGTCGGTGCCGTTGGCATTATGGTCTCCGAACAATCCGCCGGAACTTGGGCCGGTCGAAGTTGGCGGCGAATAATTGCGCGACAAAGACGCGCGCGACCCGCTGCGCGATTTCGTGTCAGCCGGCTCCGATTCGCCCGTCGCGCCTGCCCGCGACGCGTACGACGACGCGGCCGCAGGCGGGTTCAGCTCCTTGGTCTTGGCCGTCGATGACGGGCTCGGCGCAGCGCTCGGCGCCAGCGCGGACATCCGCGCCTTGAGCCGCCGCTCGATCAGGCTGCGCGCCCTGCCGGTGAGTTCGATTGCTTTTTTGATCTGTGGCGCGACGATCTTTGCGGCAGTGCCGACGCCGGCCATACTGCTGCCGCTCTTGATTTTTTCTCCGACCGGTTCGTTCAGCACGATCGTCGGCATCGTGGACGCCGGTGCACCAGACCGTGGTCCGGAGCGTGATACGGCAGACCTCCACGGGGTCGCACGCGACGGGGTCGAGCGTGACGGCGCGGGATCCGCCGGCGCATTCGGATTGTTCAGCACGACGGTTGATTGCGTGGAACTCGGGCTCGGCGCGCCAGCGCCGGTCGCGACCGCCAGTCCCCCGCTGGCATCCAATCGCCCCGACCGGTTCTCGGGTGGCGGCTCAGGCAGCGCGCGCCGCATCTCCTTTGCCGAGGCGGGCCGCTTGGTCATGTCCTGCTCGAGCGCACGCATCACGGCGTCTGCGGTCTTGACCGAAATTTCAGGCGCCAGCGCGCGCAGCGGCGGAAAGCTGAACGGCGGCTCGAGCTGCGGATCGCGGCCGGTCAGCAGATGATGCATCGTGGCGGCCAGCGAGTAGAGATCCGAGCGCGGCTCGACCTTGCCCATGTACTGCTCGGGCGGCGCGTAGCCGACCGAGCCGATTTGGGTGCCGCGTCCGCCCGGTGGCAGGAAGCGCGCGATTCCGAAATCGATCAGCATCGCGCGGCCATCCTTGTCGATCATGATATTGCCCGGCTTCAAATCGCGATAAATTATCGGCGGCTTCTGCCCGTGCAGAAAATCGAGCACGTCGAGCATCTGGTGCGCCCACCTCAGCACCTTGTCCTCGGCGACTTTGCCCTTGGGACCCAGCTTGTCGAGCACGTGCTGCAAATCGCCGCCCGCGACGAATTCCATCACCAGGTAATGGCGCGAGTTCTCGGCGAAGTAGATCGATCAACGTTGGGAATGCCCGGATGCGACAGCGCGCGCGAGCACGTTGGCCTCGCGCGTGAAATCCTCGATCGCTTTTTTCTCCTGGATACCGTCGCCGACGACCATCTCCTTGACCGCGACCGGCCGGTTCGCCAGGCGCGTGTCGTTGGACAGGTACACGCGTCCCATCCCGCCGACGCCGAGCACCTTCTTGACGCGATAGCGACCGTCGAGAAGATGGCCCTCGGTGAGTGCCTCACCCGCATTCATGGCGATTGCCTATGACCCTCCTCAACTTCCACGCACGCGGCGTACGTCCCGGCGCGACTGGAGGGGATTGCGGTCAAGATATCGTTTCTACCACCAGCTTGAGGAATGTTTTCCCGATGATCACCTCGTCGCCCGACTTGAGCTCGACCGGACTGCCTGGCGAGAGGCGCGGCTGACGATTCACGTAAGTGCCGTTGAGACTGCCGATGTCCTCGATCGTGATCTTGCCGCCCTCGATTCGAACCAACGCATGCTTGCGCGAGATCTTGGCTTCGGGATCGTCGGCGTCGAGATCCACTTCCGGAAATGATCCGGTCTCGGGATCCCATCTGCCCACCAGGTTGTTGCCGCTCTTCGAGCGGGAATTCCTGGCCCTTGCGTCCACCGCGAACCACCGACAGCTTCGCCTTGAACGGCGCGCCTGCGGCCGCCGCCACCGGGCGCGTGCGCTCTCGGGCGCCGCCTCCGGTTTGATCTCGCCGGTGGGCGCTTCCGACTTGGGCGCTTCGGCAGCCGCGAGCCTCGGCTCCGGCCGCAGGCGCCGCGCTCGCGTCGCTACTTTCAGCGGCGGCCGCGGCGGGAGCTGCTTCAGGGGCCGCGGCGGCAGGAGCTGCAGCGGCGGCCAGCGCAGCTTCGCGCCGCATCCGTCGCAGTAATCAAGTCCGTCCATGTTTTCGTAGCCGCATTCGCCGCATTTGATCATGGTCTAAGCCCTCGCAGGTGGGTTCGAAGTATCCGTCCTGTGCCGATTCAGCAAAAAAGTTCCGCTTCCCGACTTTTCACTCGATACACTAATCGGACTTCTGGAAATCCTTCAACGCTTCCGGATCGAGCATCTGGGTTTTGCGCACCACCGCCTGCGCCTGCAGCAGCGTGGTCTTGGCCGCCTTGGTCTGCAGCGTCTGGGTCTTCTTGATCTGATCCATCAGGCCCGCCAGCGCCTGCGTCGCCTTGACGTTGCCCATCCGCTGCGTGCCTTGCATCGCGTTGCCGAGCAGCCGCGTCGCGCGATCGACGTTGCCCGCCTTCAGCTCCTCTTCGGCCTTCGCCTGCAACTTCGCAATCGAGACCTGGTCCACCAGGTTCATCACGCGGCCGTTGCGCTTGCTGGTTAGCGTGCGATCGAGCGTGTAATCGACGGTGAGATCGCAGGCGACGGTGGATTCGGCGCCGCCCGGCACCTCGTAATGGAACGCGACTCTGCAAAATTCTGACCTGCCCCGGCTTGCGCGGCGGCAGCACCAGCGTCAGCAGCACGGAACCGGGCACGCCCGCCTGCAAGTCGCCTATCTCGTAGCCGATTTTGCGATCCTCGCCGACCAGCGGCGTGCCCAGCAGTAAATCTCCGGCGACTGCGCGAAATGCCTCGCGCACCTGCACGCCCTGCGCCAGCGTCACCTCGATTCGCCCGTTGCGCAGGCTCACCGAGCGCAGTCCCTGCAGCTCGTCCTCGAAAATAGTCGGGAATCTCGGCCGGATCGCCGATGAAGTGATATTTGCCGTTGGAATCCTGCGCGAGCCGCATCAGCAGCTTCTCGTTGAACTCGACCCCCACGCCCATCGTCGAGAACGAAATCTGGTCGCGGTTCTTCTCGACCAGCTCGATGCAGGCGGTCTCTTCGTAGGTCTGGCCGTCGGTGAGCACCAGCACGCGATTGAGGCGATCGGCGCTGAGATTTTTCTTGACCTCGTCGATCGCCGCGCGCATCCCGAGCGCCATCTGCGTGCCGCCGCCGATTTCGAGCAGATCGATATCGTCGATCGCGCGTTTGATCGCGCTCTTATCCCGCGCCGCCTCGGGCGTGATTATCACCTTCGCCTTGTCGGCGAACGCGACGATCGAGACCTTGTCGTCGGCGCGTCAGGTTGTCGGCCAGGAACTTGACCGCCTCGATCGACGAATTCCAGCCGCCGCTCGTCGTACATCGAGCCCGAGCGATCGATTACCACGCCAAGGTTCAGCGGCACCCGGCCGCCGCCGCCCGCGCCCCGGGCCACCGCCTCCAGCAGCACATAGAGAACGAAGTTTTCCGCGCTGGACAGCACATATTCGCTGCTCGCCAGCGCCTCGAAGCTAAGCGGTTCGGCCATTCGTCAATCTCCCCGCACTAATTGTAGATTCAAGCTGCGAGCCTTGGCAACCGACCTATTAGAATACGAACCGGATGCGGATAAACCAAGCCCCTCGGTCGCAATACCTGACTGTTAGGACGTTGCCCAGTTAATACCGATACAGCCGCTGGATGCCCTCCTAAAAAAAGCGTAAGAGAGTAAGCTTATGTCTTTAAGAGCCAAATGCGCTATCGCCGGGCTCGGCCAGACCCGGATGGGTAAAAACTTTGATCATCCCGAGCCGATCGGCTTCGCTGCCGAGGCCGTCAATCTCGCCCTCGCCGACGCCGGCCTCCAACGCGCCGACCTCGACGGCCTGCTCGTCAACCCCGGGATCACCTGGTTCAACAATCCGATGGCTTCGTCGTCGCTCCAGCATGCGATGGGCCTCGGCGATTTGCGCCTGACCGCGACGATGAACCTCGGCGGCGCGACCGGCGCCGCGATGATCATGCATGCCGCGCAGGCCATTGACGCCGGCATGGCCGAGGTCGTCGCGTGCGTATTCGCCGACGCTCCCCTGCGTCCGCCCTCGGCCAACAAGCGCGATAATGCCGGCTCGGCCGCTTCCTACGGCTTCGCCCAGGGCCTCAACGCGTACTACGGCCTGTTCGGCGTCAACGCCCAGTATGCCTTCGTCGCCCAGCGCCATATGTATCGCTACGGGACCACCAACGATCATCTCGGCGCCGTCGCCGTCTCCGAGCGCAATTGGGCCAACCTGAATCCCGCAGCTCAGTTTTACGACACTCCCATGTCGATGGCCGATTATCATGCCTCGCGATGGGTGGTTGAGCCGTTCCATCTGTACGATTGCTGCCTGGTTTCCAACGGCGGTCTGGCGGTTATCGTAACCTCGGCCGAGCGCGCGAAGAATTTGAAGCGCCCGCCCGTCTATATATTAGGGATGGGGCAGGGTCATCCCGGTCGCGATCCGCTCGAAACGCTGCTCTCCGGTGCGCCGATCGCCAGAGATACCGCCTTAAAGATGGCGGGAATCAAGCTCGCGGACGTCAATTTCTGCGAACTCTACGACTGCTATACGTTCACGGTGCTCATCACGCTCGAGGATTACGGCTTTTGCAAGAAAGGCGAGGGCGGCCCGTTCGTTGCCAGCGGCGCCATCGGCCCCGGCGGCTCGCTCCCCGTCAATACCGGCGGCGGTCAGCTCAGTTCCTTCTATATGTGGGGGATGACCCCGGTCGGAGAGGCAATCGTGCAGATGCGTGGTGATGGAGGGCGCCGCCAGGTGCCAAAACACGACGTTGGACTCGTTTCCGGCAACGGCGGTATCCTTGCTACACATTCTACCCTCGTACTGGGATCGCAGCCTAATCATTAGCCGCGAATCGCGCTGTCACGGCCTGTGGTGTGACGTGACGTGCTTCAATCATTCCAATTGCCAATTCGTCTAAGCTATATATAAGTAAAACTGCGATGCCAGAAATCAGCAAACCCATCCCCGCCGTCACCCCCGACATGCGCGAGTTTTTCGACGGTGCGCGCGCCGGGCGCCTGATGGTCCAAAAATGTGACGGTTGCGGGCGGCTTCGCTTCCCCGCCCACGATCTTTGCTCCAAGTGCAACTCGACCGCCTCGCGATGGGTCCCGGTCAGCGGACGCGGCGAAGTCTTCAGCTTCAATATCATGCATCAGATCTATCATCCGGGCTTCGCCAGCCAGGTTCCCTACGCCGTCGTCGTCGTCGAGCTCGAGGAGGGATGCAAATTCGTGTCGAACCTGCTCGGCGTCGAGCCGCATGAGATCAAGTGCGGGATGCCGGTCGAGGTGACGTTCGAAAAGCTCAGCGACGAAGTCTCCGTGCCTAAGTTCCGGCTCCGCGCCGCGAAATAATCCGGCTCGGCTGAATTTATCCAGGAATCAATAAGTTGCCGCTCGATCAAAAATATTTCCAGCGTCTCATCGAGAGCTCGCCGGACATCATAATTGCCGTCGATAAAGATGGCACCGTCAACTATTACAACGACGGCGCGCGAACCAGCCTCGGCTATAGCTCCGACGAGATGATCGGCCAGAACTGCACGCGTATCTATCCATCGATCGATGAAGCGCGGCGCGTGATGAAGGCGCTGCGCGAGTCGGCCGACGCGGGCAAAATCGCCAGCTTCGAGACCGAGTTCCGCAACAAGGCCGGCGAACTAATCCCGGTCATGATCTCCGGCGCGCTCATCTACGACGCCGAGGGCCTCGAAGTCGGAACGATCGGCTTCGCCCGCGACATTCGGCGCATGCGCCGTGCGCAGCAGCTCGCAACCGCCGGCGAAATCGCGGTCAGCCTCGCGCACGAGATCAACAATCCGCTCGAATCGATCACCAACAATATCGAACTGCTCTCGCAATGCCTTGAGACGCGGCTCAGCGACCCCGAAAAAGTTGTCGCGAACGAACGCCTCGACTCGATTCGAAATTCCATCGAACGCGTGCAGGCCATCGTGCACCGCCTCGACGAGGTGGCCCGCAAGGGCGAGTACGAGACCCGCGACTACCTCGCCGGCAAGCGCATGGCCGATCTTGCCCCGCGCGAAGATGCCGAGGGGCAGACGCGCCCCCATGACGCGCCGCGTCTGACCGAACAATCTCCCCTGGCCGGGATGTCGGTGCTGGTGCTCGACGACGACAGCGCCGTCGTCAATTCGCTCGCCGACCTGTTGCGCGCCGAAAAATGTATCGTCCATTGCGCCGAGCGTCCGTCGGCCGCTTTGGGAATCCTGCGTAACGTCAAGCTCGACGCGGTCATCTCCGACGTCGTGATGCCCGAGATGGACGGCTACGATTTCTATCTCAAGGTCAAGGAAGAGATGCCGCAGCTCCCGGTAATCCTCATGACCGCCTACTACTACGACAAGGATCACATTCTGAAGCGCTCGCGCTTGCGCGGTCTCGAGGGCGCGCTGTTCAAGAAGCCGGTCAATCCCGGCATGTTGCGCGCGATGCTCTTGCAGTTGCGCCAGAAGGCGGCCCAGGAGAAAGCGCAAGCGAAAGCCGCGGCGATAGCTGCCAAGGCCGCCGCCGCATCCGCGCCTACCCCCAAGCCCATCCCCCAATCCTGATCTTTGCCGTCCCCCTCCCCGTTCTAACAGGCCGAAGCCTGCATTGCGCGGCGCTGCCGGTGATTCACACAGGAGGTCCAAAACCCAGGGTGGGTTTCGGGATCTGAAATTGCGTCACTGCGCCAGCGTGATCCCGAACGGACCGCTGCTGGCATTGGCGGGCTTCTCCGACCAAACCGAGCCGACGAAACACGGGCTCCCCGAGGCAAAACACGTGGGACTCAGCGAGAACTGGCTTACCGTTCCTGCGTTTTGATTGGTGGTGTAAAGGAACGCGTTCTGCGGATCGACAACCAGCCCGGTCGGCGCATTTAAGTCGCCGCTCCCGGTCTCGACCGGCAACGACGGAAAGCCTGGAATCGTAAGCAGGAACGACCACACGGTCGAGTTGCCCTGATTCGCAGTGAAAACGAAATTGCCGACCGTGCTTACGGATGCATATCCAATTCCGATAGGCACGTTGCCCGTTGTAGACGGTACAGTCGAACCGAACGACAACGCACCCGAGGTGGTTCTCAATACCGAAAGCACTCCGGCATTGAGATCGGTAACGTAGATATAGGTTGCGGCGGGATCGATCGCAATGAAGCCCGGAGTGCCGCCCGCCCCGCCGAGATCGAAAACTGATCCTATCTGCGTGAGTGCGCCGCTCGTCGCGTTGATCCCGTACGAATAAACCAATCCGGCTCCATTGTCCGCGACGTAAACGTACGAGCCAGTTGGATCGGCCGCGATTCCAAATGGGTTCACGAGTCCGGTCACCTTGCTTTGCTGCGTGAGCTGGCCGGTGCTGGCGTCGATCGCATAAGTCGTGATCGTGCCATTCCCGAATCCTGTCACGAACAAAAAAGTTCCGGCCGGGTTGACCGCAATTTGATCCGGTCCGCTCCCAGCGCCGTTAGGGATCGAGGGCGTAGGCAGCGCTGTCGGAATTCCGTTCGAATTGATCGAGTACTCGTAGATATTGTCGTCGTTGATATTCGCGACGTATAGAAAAGCTGCCGTTGGGCGACGCGACCACGCCTCGCGGCCCGCTTTTGCCTTTCTTGCCCGCAGTGACCTGCCCGGTATGCTTGAGCGCGCCGGTCGTAATGTTGCGCGTGAACGACGACACCTTGCCGTCGTTGTAATTGGTCACGAACGCGAGCGCCCCCGTACCGGTCGTCGGAATGGCCGTCGGAGAGCCGGAACCGGCCGGCGACAGCAGCCCTGAGCTTCCGCACGACAGCGTATTAAGCGTCGCCGCGATAATCACAAGCGCCGGAATCAGCCGGACGATGTTCCCAAGCGTCGTTCGCCCGCAGAACGATAGTCGGCTGCCTTGCTCTGTCGCCATTCGAGCCCCTTTCCGGCCGGTCCGGTCCGAAAACAAAAAACACCAGCATTATGTTGAATATCACAAACTATACGCTGGCTCGAACCGAAAGGTTTCGGGATGTGCCCGCCCGTGCAGGCCGCAGCCTCTCTTGACAGACGGGAAGTCCGAAACCTGCGTGAGGTTTCGGTATCCGAAGTCTGCATCTTCTCTTTACCCCTCGCGACGGTGTATGGACGCCTTGAATGGCTGCAATTTCCGCCAAGGAGCTGGTGCGATGGCAAAGATCGATCTCGACAAGGTTCCCCGCTTCTCCGAACTCCCGATCAGACCCGACAAGCCCAAAGAATCGTCGTGGGGCGTCTTTGGCGACGACGATGAACTCGGATGCCTGAATTTCCTGACTCCCGAAGGCGTAATCGACGCGGCGCATCTGGTGCGCAAGGGCGTGGTCTTCCGGCTCGATACGAAGATCAATTACGCCAAACCGCCGCTGTTCGCCCGGCCTGCCGCCAAGCACAACATCGTGAGCTTCGAGAGCTTCGGCCTGCTCGGTTTCGATGACTCACTGGACAGTTACAACACGCAGGAGGGAAGCCAGTGGGACGGCCTCGCCCATGTGGGCAGCCCGCGCTACAAGGCGTTCTACAACGGAGTGAAATCCAGTGAGATCAAGGATGGCCCGGGCGGGCGCCTCAGCATCCACAACTGGGCCAACAAGTTTGTCGGCCGCGCCGTGCTGCTCGACGCGTTCCGCTACCGCATCTCGCACGGCCGCACGATCGATCCGCTCAAACCGGAAAAGTACAGCCTCGACGATTTAAAAGAGACCGCCGTCGCCGACGGCGTCGAGCTGAAGCCGGGCACGATTCTGCTGATTCGCACGGGCTGGATGCAGGCGTACCTGGCCGCGTCGCCGGAGGAAAAGGCCGCGATTGCACCGCTCGGCGCGTTCAAGGCCTGCGGCATCGACGACAGCAGCGCGATGGTCGAATGGTTCTGGGATCATCGCCTCGCCGCGGTCGGCACGGATTGTCCCGCCGTCGAGCCGTGGCCGTGGGACTTCAAGAACGAGGGCGCGCTGCATTACCGCACGCTATGCCTGCTCGGCCTGCCTATAGGCGAGCAGTTCAACCTGGAGGAACTGGCGGCGGATTGCGCCGCCGACGGGCGTTACGAATTCATGCTGGTGTCGGTGCCGATGAATCTGGAGGGCGGCATCGCCTCGCCTCCCAACGCGGTCGCAATCAAGTAGGCGCAGCCGCAGGTCACCTCGCCGAGTCCGCCGTCTCGGCGATCGCGATGCGCACCGCATTCTCCATCATGGCAAGCGCCATGCTGGGCAGGCTCCGATGCCGCCCGGCTTGGCGCGCCTCATACGGCAGATGGATTAACCCCACCGGGATGCCGGGCTTGCGCCGCAGATAGTGCAGCGCGGCATACATCAGCGCGTTGCACGCATAGGCGCCGGCCGTCAGCGAAATGCTCGAGGGGATCTTCTTGCGATCGAGTTCGCGGATGATCGCGCGCAATGGCAATCGCGAGAAGTAGCGTCCGGGCCGCCGCGAACGACCGGCGTGAAGCCCGGGTCGCCGCTTTTGGCGAGCGCGCCGCGTTCGTCGGCAAGATTGATCGCGATCCTTTCCAGTGAGATCGCCGGCCTGCCGCCCGCCTCGCCGAGTCCGATCACCGCGCGAGGCCGGTAGCGCACGATCGCGCCGGTAATTCGCCGCGCCGCCCTGGCGCATCCAACCGGCACGCGCACCGACTTTATCTGCAGCCCGCCAATCACCTCGCCGTCGAGCCGCCGGGCAATTTCCCAGGACGGATTGATGCGCTCGCCGCGAAACGGCTCGAAGCCGGCGAGAATCAGGATCGGGGGCATCGATGCGTCCCGCTATTCGCGCTGCGGATGCTCTATCGGCAGGTCGTCGCGGTTTCCCCATTCCGCCCACGAGCCGAGATAATTTCTCACCTTCGGATAGCCCGCAATTTTGAGCGCGATGTAGGCATGCGCGGCGCGGTATCCGCCCTGGCAGTACGTCACTATCTCGGCGGCGGGATCGAGGCCGAGAGCTTCGAACTGCGCGCGCAGCTCGGCAGGCGATTTCACGGTTCCATCGGCGGCGAGCGCGGCGGTCCAGTCCTGATGGAACGCGCCCGGAATCGCGCCGCCCTGTTTCGCGCGCACGCGTTCGCCGAAGTATTCCTCATCGCTGCGAACGTCGAAGATTTGCACGTCGGGACGCCCGATTCGGTCAAGGACATAAGCACATGTCGCGAGAATTTCCGCCCGCGGACTGGGCCTGAAGTCCGTGGCGGCGAACTTCTCAACCCTGGTTGTCAACGTTTCACCGGCTGCCGCCTGGAGTCCGCCGTCGAGCATTCGGGCCATTGGATGTCCCGCGTATTCGAGCGCCCACTGCCCGCGCGCCGCACGCATTGCGGATTCATTCTCGTAAAACACGACGGTCTCGCGGCCGGTGATTCCGAGCGCCGAAAATATCCACTGGAGCTGCGCGCCGAACTCCGCGATGCCGTGCTCGGACGTATCAGTATGATGAAACGCGAAAGGGTCGAAGTGTCGCGCGCCGCTTAGATGCCCGGCGTGAAAATCCTTGACGGGTCGCGTATCGATAAGGATCAGATCGTTGTCATCGCGATGCTCGCGCAGCCATCGCACATCGACAATCAACTCTGTTTTGCCTTCGGCGCGGGCAGTTTTTTCCTGATTCAAATGGCCTCCGGCACACGCGGCCCTATCTGTCTATTCCGACCGCTTCGCTGATAGAATGAAATCCACCGTTACGGAGCAAGTCTGCCAGTCCTGATTTGATTCTGACGACCAGGCCGGGGCCCTCGTAGATGAGGGCGGTGTAAAGCTCGACGAGCGAGGCGCCCGCGCGGATGTGCAACCACGCATCCTCGGCGCTGGCGATTCCTCCGACGCCGATGATCGGGATTTGTCCCTCGGTGTGCGTATAGATGTCGCGGATCAACTCGCGCGCGCGAATCAGGATCGGACGGCCGCTGAGTCCGCCCGGGTGCGGCGACGAGACGCCAAGGGCCTCGCGAGCGACGGTAGTGTTGCACGCGACGATTCCGTCCACGCCCAGCGCAAGCGCGGTCTCGCAGATTCGAAACAGCTCATTGCGTTCCAGGTCGGGCGAGATTTTCACCAGTACCGGCGTCCGGCGCGGCGACTCGCCGGCATCTTCGCGCATCGCCGCGAAAAGCTCGCTCATCTTCTCCGGCGATTGCCAGTTGCGTAGTCCGGGTGTGTTCGGCGAGCTCACGTTGATGACAACGATATCGGCCAGCGGCCCCAGCCGCGCCATCAGGGCAATGTAGTCAGCGGCAATCCGGTCGGGTGGCGTGTCGCTGTTCGGCCCGAAGTTGAGCGCGAGAAGAATCGAAATCCCGGCTTTGCGAGTCCGCTCGATTCGCGCTGCGACCGCCTCCATCCCTTCGCTGGGAAACCCGAGCCGGTTGATAAGCGCGTGGCGTTCGGGCACGCGCCACACCCGCGGCGGGTCATTTCCCGGTTGCGGGCGCGGCGTAATCGTTCCCAGCTCCGCGAAGCCGAAGCCGAGCGTCTCCCATCCGCGGATCGCGACGGCGTCCTTGTCCATCCCGGCCGCCAGCCCAATCGGGTTGGGAAAATCGATTCCCCACAGCTTGATTCCGAGCTCGGGCCGGTTGCGCGGCGCCGAAAAAAGCGGCATCGCCGCAAGCATCTGCAGCGTCATCCGATGCGCTTCCTCGGGCTCGCGGCCGAACAGGTAACGCCTGAGGAAGTGCCGGTAGACGGCGTCGATGGTCCAAACGGCTGACATGGCGGCTCTGACTGGCAATTTTGCAGTCCAGCGGGGATTGCGCAATCGAAATATGGTGTGGATTAAGCGCAGACGCCCCCTGATGCAGTCGCACTGCGGCTTGGAATAAGATTAGAAGCGCTGGCGGCGTCAAGCGCCCGGCGATTTGCGCAGCCGTGAGGATCGCGTGGAAAATCAGGCGAAAATGCAAGTCAAGTTGATCGACTACGCCCAGCAGCCGCTCGAAAAACTCTACGCGGCGTTTCGTACCTGCTACTCCTCCGACACGCCCATCGAAGTCTGGGACAAGATCAAGTCCGAGAAAATTACCCACGAAAAAATTCGCGCGTTCATCATCGAGCGGCTGAAGACCGGCCACGCTTCTCCGCTCGAACAAATCGTTTTCTGGTTCGGGATCGCGAACGTCTCGCGCTCGCTGTCGCATCAGTTCGTCCGCCATCGGATCGGAATCAGCTTCGAACAGCAGAGCCAGCGCTACGTGAAATTCAAGCGGGACAAGCTCGCGTTCGTGCTGCCGGATTCGTGGTCGCGCGCGGGGCTGGAGAGTGAATTCTCCGATTTGCTTTCAAAGACGTCTGAACTCTACGCCAAAGCGCTGAAAGCCGGGATTCCAGCCGAGGATGCGCGCTTCGTGCTGCCCAACGCTGCGCCGACGAATTTTCACGTGATGGTAAATTTCGCCGAGATGCTGCACATCTGCGATCTGCGCCTGTGCGTGCGCGCGCAGTGGGAAATCCGCCGGATGGTCGCGATGATGCGCGCAGAAATCAAGCGCGTGCTGCCGGAAATCGGCGTATTCCTGCAGCCCAAGTGCGGCGAGAATCGCATGGGCTATTGCGACGAGTCGCTCGATGAATGGCAGAAGTGCCCGCTGGGCAAGGTGCGGCCGCACAAGTCGAGCCTGTTCGATCTTTACCAGCGCTACGGCTCGCACAAGGCGCAGGCGCTGGGCGAGGCCGAGTATCGCGCGGTCGAGGAAAAAGAGCAGCTGTAGTTTTTCAGGTTCCAGTGAGTGACGATTCCCCATTGGCATCGTTAGGCGATGCGATCGCGGCATTCAATCGGGCTGCGTATTTCGAGGCGGCCGAGATGTTCGAGACTGCCTCGCATGCGGCCGGCAACGACAACGATTTGAAGGCGCTCATCGTCGCGTTCAACCAGATCGCCGCGGCGCTCCATCTGCGCTTCGAACGGGGCGGACGGCAGGCGTCGATCAACCTGTTGTCGCAGGCGATGCTCGCGCTCGACGACATGAAGCCCGCGCGCGGCGGATTTGACGTCGAGCGGTTGTGCGTGGAACTGGCGGCCTACACCGAAGAGGTGCGTGCGACTCCGCGCGACGAGCGCGCCGGACTGAAGCATCGCGCGCGGATTTTTCTGGAGCGCCGACGCGCCCCGAAGATCAACCGCCGCGCAATCCCATGGACGTGACGCGCGAACAGATCTCCGACGGCCTCAAGCGCGCCCGCTACGTCACCAACGAGCGCGTCGAGACGGCGATCTTCCTCGCGCTCGCGCTCGAAAAGCCGCTCCTGATAGAGGGCCCCGCCGGCGCGGGCAAGACTGAAGTCGCCAAGGTGCTGGCGGAAATTCTCCACACCGAACTCATCCGGCTCCAATGTTACGAGGGACTCGACGAGGCGCGCGCGCTCTACGAATGGAACTATCAGAAACAACTCTTGCGCATGCAGGCCGGCGAGCAGCAGGGGCTGCGATGGGAGGACCTGAGCGAGCACATCTTCTCGCGCGACTACCTGCTCGAGCGTCCGCTGCTCAAGGCGATCACTGCGCCGAGCCGGGTCGTGTTGCTGATCGACGAGATCGACAAAGCCGACGAGGAGTTCGAGGCCTTTCTGCTGGAATTGCTTTCCGACTTCCAGGTAAGCGTGCCCGAACTGGGAACGTTGAAAGCCCACGAACGGCCGGTGGTAATTTTGACCTCGAATCGCGCACGTGAACTGTCGGAGGCGCTGCGCCGCCGATGTCTGCATTTGTTCATCGATTTTCCGGGCACCGAGCAGGAGCGAAAAATCATCGAGCTCGAAGGTGCCCGAGCTCGACGCGAAGCTGGCGGCCGAGGCGGCGCGTTTTGTTAGCGCGATTCGCAAACTCGGACTTCGCAAGCCCCCGTCGATTGCGGAGACTCTGGACTGGGCGCGCGCGCTGGTGCGCCTGGGCGTGCGCGAACTGGACACCGACGCGGTGCGCACGGCGCTCGGCGTGCTGCTCAAGCACGAGGACGATCGCGCCAAGGTCGAGTCGAAAGCCTCGGCGCTCGCGCCACGTATGCGATGAATCCGCGGCGTTGTTAGATGGCCCGGCTTCGCGATCAGCTCGTCAGCTTCATCGCCGCGCTGCGCGCCGGCGGCGTCAGAATCTCGGTCGCGGAATCGATCGATGCGATGAACGCGGTCGCGGCCGTTGGCCTCGCGCGCGCGCGGATGCACGAGGCGCTGGCGGCGGCGTTGATCAAAGACGAAGCCGACCGCGCGATCTTCGACGAATCGTTCAACCGGTTTTTTGCTGCGCCACGGGCAAATCGCGGCGAGCATCCCGACCAACGCGGCGAGCAGGTCTCGGCTGCCAGCGGCCGCGGCCGGCCCGGCGAGGAGCCGTCGCCGCGCGACGATGCGCTCGCGAGCCGCGGCGATGAGAAATCGCCGACGTCAGAAGCGAAACCGGCAAGGAAAGCAGCGGCCGCGCGCCGCCGGGACACTGGAAAGGGAAAAGACGCCGACCAGAGTAAAGATGCCCAGCGCCTTTCCGATCGGATGCGCGGCGCTCCTGGCGGCCGCGCGCCGGATACGCGCGAGGAATCGTCCACGCCCGGCATCGACGCCGCGCGCGTTGCGCGAATCCGCGCGATCGAGCGGACGGCGTTCGACAAATTTTCCGACCTCGACTACGACGAGGCGCGCGACGCGCTGGCGCCGCTGATTCGCCGCTTCCGGATTCGGCTGGGACGGCGGCTGCGATTGGCACGGACCGGCAGAATCGACTTCCGGCGCACGATTCGCGCGGCGCTGCAACGCGGCGGCGCGCTAATCGATCTCAACTTCCGCGCGCGGCGTCCGCGCCATGTCGATCTCGTAATCCTCGCCGACATCTCGGGTTCCGTCCGCTACGCGGCGCAGTTGATGCTTGAATTGATGGCGGGCGCGCGCGAATGCTTCCGCCGCGTCAGCAGTTTCGTGTACGTGGACCATCTGGCCGAGGCTGACTTCGAGGATGGACACCTGGTAATGACGCCCGCGCTGGACCTCTACGCGCGCTCGGATTTCGGCCGCGTGCTCGGTGAGCTTTGGGAGCGCCGAACCGGATTGCTGACTCGCGGCACGATCGTCGTGATAATGGGCGACGGCCGCAACAACCGGCTGCCCGCGCGCGCCGACCTGGTCCGTGAGATCGTGCGCGCTTGCCGCGGCGTTGTGTGGCTGAATCCGGAAGATCCTGCGCGCTGGGGCACGGGAGACAGTGCGATTAAACAATACGCGCGCGAAGTGAACGCGCTGGTGCCGTCGCGAAACCTCCGCGAGCTTCAAGTCGCGCTGGCCGCAATCGCCTGACGCCAGGGATGATCAGAAGTCGAACAGCTCGCGCATTTTGGCCAGCAACCATCGATGCGGCCCGCCTTTGCCGTCCATGGTGGCGCCGGATGAGAGCTTTTCGAGCCGGACCCGGTTTCGTGCGGCAATAATATCGCCGATGCTGGCCGCCGCATCGGGATGCTCCTTGAACAGGCGCGTGAATCCCTCGCGGTCCATCTCGATTACTTCCAGGTCGGTGATCGCGCGCACGCTTGCGGTGCGCGGTTCGCCCGTCATCAGCGCCATCTCGCCGGTGAAATCCCCGCGGGAATAATTGGCCAGGTGGCGGGTCTGGCCGTCGGCGGTGTGAGCAAATACTTCGGCTGTTCCGCTGCGCACGATGAACATCGAGTCTCCTTGTTCGCCGGCGCGCATCAGCATCTCACCGGCGCCAAACTGGCGTACCGCCACGGTCGGTACCAGCAATCGAAGCTCGTCGTCGTTCAGGCCGCGCAAAAAATCGACGTGGCGCAGGTCGGCCATCAGTTCCCGCTCGAAGTGTGCGCCGGCTTTGTCTTCCTGGTCCTGGCGCGCGTCGCGCACATGGACGGTGCGGGTCGGGAACGGAATCTCGATCGAATGGCGTCTGAGCGCGTACCAGAGGCCCGACGCGACGCGATCGCGCACGTGTTCCTGCACGCCGTAGTCCCCGATCCAGTACTTGATCTGATACTGGATCGCGAAATCGGCATAACTCCACGCCAGAACTTCGGGCGGCGGCTCGCGCAGGACTTGCGGCACGTCGCGCAGCAGGGTGAGCACGACTTCGCGCACATGATTTGGCGGCACGTCGTAGCTGATTCCGATTATAATTTCGTCGCGCACGGCGCCGGTGGCGTAGTTGAACAGCACGTCCTTGGCAATCACGGAGTTGGGAATCTTCGAGCCGCTGGTTGTCTCGCGTTACGATCGTCGTCGCACGCCATGAGATTCCCTTGACCCGCCCGACATGCTGGCCGCTGCGGATCCAGTCGCCCGGATCGAAAGGGCGCCCCATCGAGAGCGACAAGCCGCTGAAGACGTTGCCCAGGGTCTCCTGCAGTGCGAAACCGAGCACCGCGGCGAAAACCGTCGTGGTGGTCAGAATCGAGAGCGGCTGCACGCCAAAGTCGGTGTACAACACCACCATCAGAACCACGAACCACAACACGAGCATCAGCAGGTCCTTGCCGATGGTCGAGAAGTGGACCTTGCCGCGGCGCGTCACTGCGTCGACAGCTTCGAGCACCAGCCGGATCACGCCGAACAGGAACAGTACGAAGGCCGCGACGGCAACCTTCGCGCCGACGCTCTCGTTCGGGACGAAGCGCGAACCTGCGTCGATCAGAACGCTGCCCGACAGCAGCAGGAAGGTCGTCGACGTCAAGGCGCGCTTGCGCCGGCGCACGGCGAAGGCGCCCAGCAGGCCGATCAGGACCAGCACGCTTTCGACGAAGGCGCGCAATTCGGGGTGCAGCGCGGTCAATCCCAGCATCGCCTGGAGGGATGTCGGAGCCATCGTTCAGATCCCCGCGGCCACTGCGACTTCGTCGAGCAGTTTCACCGCGTCGAAATACTCGATTGCTATCTCGCGCGCGGCCCGGGCATGGCGCGGATAGTCGGCGTTGATTTCCCCGATCGCATCGACAGCTTCGTCCGGCGTGTCGAACCCGAGCAGCCCCGAGCCGGTGGGAATGAACTTTTCAAACCCGGTCCGCTGCGTGACGACCGGACGTCCTGCCGCCAGGTAGCAAACTGTGCGATCGCTGAACCATCCGGTGCGCGTCCTCACGTAGATGTCCTTCGCGACCGTGAACTCACCGCGTGACCGGCTGATGTACTCGCGGTAAGCATCGACATCGAGCGACATCGGCACCGCCGGCGTGAGGTTGAATCCCCCGGCGATCGCGCGTTCGTAGTCGGGGCCGCCGGTCAGGTTGGTGGCGATCTCGATGGGCTGATTGGCGCGCGCCGCGACCTCGAGCGCCTTGCGAAAATTCAGATGTTTGGACCAGTAGTAGGTCTCGCCCGCGATTTCCATGTCGCTGCCGCTATTCTGCCACGTGCCGACGGTCGTGAACGTAGCCGGCTCGGCCGCTCCGACGCCCGGATGCCACTGTTCGAGATTCACCGGCGGACGGGTCGGATGCCAATCGAGGCCGGCGGTGGGCAGCAGGCAATCGGGCGCCCCGATATTGTAGCAATACGTGAAGAACAATTTGTGTGATTTGGCAAACGCCGTGGCGGTCGGGATCTTGCGCATGAGCTCCAGCTGCAACACTCCCGGGTCGGTCTCCAGGTACACCAGGCAGCGGCTGCGCTCGTGCTCCTGGCGCGGCTCGGTAGCACCGCACAGATTGATTATCGCGTCGGCGTCGCGAAACAGCTCCATGCATCGTTCGCGCGACATCCCGACGTATTGCTCTTTGACCGAGTCCAGGAAAGCCCACCGCTCGCCGAAGCCGAATCGCTCCAGCACGCCGCCCAGGACCTTCAGGTTGCGCGACGGGTCCGTGGTGGTAGCTTTCGATCGTCGGATCGTACACGTAAGCGCGATGATCCTCGATGTAGTAAACGTCGAGACCAAGCTGGCTGAGTCCCAGCAAGTGATGAAGCAATTGCCAGATCACCCCGGCGAACGGGAACCGCGCTGCCAGATGCAACACGACGACTTTGCCCTTGCGCTTGCGCTTCACCTTTTGCGTGGCGATCTTAATCCGCGCTCCTCGATCATAATAGTTCGGCCGCGCGGCCTGCGGCTATCCGCTCCAGCTCGTCGCGCAGCTTGAGGACCGCAATCCGCCGCTGGCTGATTTGGGCCTCTTCCTCATCGCCGAGTTCGCCCAAATAACAGTTGCGCCCGGCAATGACCAGTACCGCGCGATACGGAAATCCCGCGCGAATTTCAGGGTACGCGCGCTCGGCGATCGCACCCTCGATGGCTCCATCCGCCGTCTTCTCGCGGATCGCGCCGCCCTCCTCGTATATCAACGCGATCGCGGCACGAATTCGTGCTGTCCGCCGCCCGGCCTCGACGCCCTTCATCCGGCGGATAACTTCGCCGACCAGCGCCTGATCCGAATCATCGCCACCCGAACCGAGCCATCGATGCGACCGGACGCCGGGTTCTCCGCCAAGCGCGTCGATCTCGAGTCCGCCATCGTCGGCCAGCGTCGCAATTCGCGCGCGCTGGAAGTAGAAACGAGCCTTGATCAACGCGTTCTCGGTGAAAGTCGCTCCCGTCTCCTTGGGAGTTTCGGAAATTCCGAGCTCGGCAAGCGACACCAGTTCGAGCTCGATGCCGATGCCGCGCAGGATCAATCGGTACTCAGCAAGTTTCGCCCGGTTCGTAGTCGCAATCAGTAGCCGCCGCATCGCCATCTGATCGGCTCAGTCGGCGGGCTTTGCAAGGGATTTCGCAAGAGATTTCGGATGATAGGTTATCTTGAGCGAGGCGCGCTCGCGATGCTCGTCGAGCGCCAGCTCAATCAACCGATCGATAAGCTCGGGCAATGGCAAGCCCGACGCCTCCCACAGCTTCGGATACATGCTGATGGCCGTGAAGCCGGGGATGGTATTCACCTCGTTCACGTAGATCTCGCGCAAATCGCGGCTCGCGAGAAAATCGACACGCGCCATCCCGCGGATAGACAACGCCTTGAACGCCGACACCGCCATCGCGCGCAGCTTCTTCGCCTTGGCGGGCGGCAACTCGGCGGGAATTTTTGTCGCGGAGCCGTCGGGATCGACGTACTTCGACTCGTAGTCGTAAAACTCATGCCCACCCTTGACCACGACTTCGCCGGGAACCGACGCTTCGGGACGATCGTTGCCAAGCACCGAGCACTCGAACTCGCGGCCTTCGCACGAGGCCTCGATCAGCGCCTTGCGATCGTATTGGAAAGCGTCGTCGAGCGCGGCGTTGAGATCGGCGGCGCGCTTCACCTTGCTGATTCCGATCGATGATCCCAGCGCGTTGGGTTTGACGAACACGGGATAGCCAAGTTTGCGCGCCAGCCGCGCCCCAAGCTCCGGAGTGTCGCGGTAGTCGGCCCGATCGATCGCGAAATATCGGACCACTGCGACGCCGGCGTCGCGCAGGAGGCGCTTGTGCGCGTCCTTGTCCATCCCCAGCGCCGAGCCCAGCACGCCCGCTCCCACGTATGCGATTCCCGCCAACTCGAGCAGCCCCTGCACGGTGCCGTCCTCGCCGTAGGTGCCGTGCAACACCGGAAACACCACGTCGAGCGCGCCCGCAATCGCATCTTGCGTGCGTGTCACTTCGCCGCGCGCGCCATCTGCCGGCGTCGCGACCAGCGATTGTCCTTCCGGATGCGGCAGCAGCGTCACCTGCGTGCCGCCGGCGCCGAGCGCTGCAAGATGCGGGGTCTTTTCGGCGAGCAGCTTGAGCGCGTCTCGCTGGAGATACCAGCGCCCGTCGCGGCCAATGCCAATCGGAACAATCTCATACCGCGCCGGATCCATCGCCGACATCACGGTCAGCGCGGAGCGCAGCGAAATTTCATGCTCGCTCAGAGCGTCCTCCAAACAGGACGCCGACCCTGAGTCGCTTTTTTTCTGTCATCTGCTGCAACACCGCGCGCTTGATCGCGAGCATTCTGACATGGCGCGCCCGCAGGTTCGAGTATCAAGGCCGTTCAGGACGACCCAAAAAACTTCAAACAGGGACGAAGTCCCGCATCTCTTCTTTTCTTACCGTCGGGCGCAGGGGTCACCCCTGGCCGTTGGCACGGCTGGCCAGTATTAAGAAACCGCGCTGCCACAGCAGTGGCCGCGCGCGACAGCGGAGCGCGGCCTTAACATTGGGTGCAGGGGTCACCCCTGCTATGGCCGGTAGTTCGGCGCTTCCTTGGTGATAAAGACGTCGTGCACGTGGCTCTCGCGCATTCCGGCGTCGCTGACCTTGACGAAGCGCGCCCGCTTGCGGAGCTCCGCCAGGTTCGCCGCGCCCAGGTAGCCCATCCCGGATTGCAACCCGCCCACCAGCTGCTCGATATTCGAGGCCAGCGAGCCGCGATGCGGTACGCGCCCTTCGATTCCTTCCGGCACGTGCTTGCCCTCGGCCACGGCGAGCTGCCCGTAACGATCTCCGGTGCGCTCATTCATCGCGCCGATCGATCCCATCCCGCGATAAAGTTTGTAAGTGCGCCCCTGGTAGAGAATCGTCTCGCCGGGGCTCTCCTCGGTACCCGCGAACAGCGAGCCGATCATCACGCTGGTTGCGCCGGCCGCCAGCGCCTTGGTGATATCGCCCGAGAACCGGATTCCGCCGTCTGCCATCACCGGAATGTTGCGCGGCTCGGCGATCGCGATCGTGTCCATGATAGCCGTGATCTGCGGCACGCCGACTCCCGACACCACCCGCGTCGTGCAAATCGATCCGGGTCCCATCCCGACGCGGAGCGCATCGGCGCCGGCGTCGCACAGCGCCTTGGCGCCCTCGCTGGTCGCGACGTTTCCGGCCACAACTTCGACTTCGGGCCATTCGCGCTTGGTCGCCTTGATCGCGTCGATCACGTTGCGGGTATGCCCATGCGCCGTGTCAATACAGATGACATCGACGCCCGCACGCCGCAGCGCTGCCACGCGCGCCTCGCGCTCCGGACCGACTCCGACCGCCGCGCCAACCCGCAGCCGCCCCATCTGATCCTTGCTCGCGTGGGGATGCCGAATCGCCTTGTCCATGTCCTTGACGGTGATCAGCCCCCGCAGCCGATTCTGGTCGTCAACCAGCGGCAGCTTCTCGATCCGATGCGCTTGCAGGAGTTCCTTGGCGTGTTCGAGGTCGATCCCCGGACGCGCCGTGATCACTTTGCTCGTCATCACGTCGCGCACCTGCTTGTCCAGGTGCCGTTCGAAGCGTAGATCGCGATTGGTCAGAATTCCGACCAGGCGGCCGTCCGAGACAACCGGCAGCCCGGAAATCCGGTAGCGTTCCATCACGGCCACCGCCTCGCCGATTTTCTGCTCGGGACTGACGGTGATCGGATCGACGATCATTCCGCTTTCATATTTCTTTACGGTCTCGATCTCGGCGGCCTGCTCTTCGATCGAAAGATTGCGATGCACAAAGCCGATCCCGCCCATTTGCGCGATTGCGATCGCCGTGCGCGATTCGGTGACGGTGTCCATCGGGCTCGAGACGAGCGGGATGTGCAGGCGGATTTTGGGCGTCAGCGCGGTCGAGACGTCGCAATTCGCCGGCAGCAGGTCGGACGACTGCGGCAGCAAGAGTACGTCGTCGAAGGTAAGTGCTTCGCGGAGCTCCTGATGCGCCATAGATTGACCCTCCTTGGGTAAAAAAAGAGCCCACGGATTTCCCGCGGGCTCAACTCAGCCTTCAGTTTTGATACGCAGTCCGTTTAATCAGATGCGCCATACGTGACTTTAACAAGCGTCGCGCTGCCGATCAATACGGGGTATCTCGCAGGCATCCTTTTTCCCAATTCTGTCATCCCGAGCGAAGCCGAGGGACCCCGGGTCTTTTTCCTTCTTCCTCACCGCTGCTGCTTCCCGCGCCAAACGGGTTTGCGCTTTTCCAGAAATGCGGCGATGCCTTCCTGCGCGTCCGACGCCATCGCATTCTGGCTCATCACTTCCTTCGTGTAGTCGTACGCGTTGGCCGTATCGAGATCGATCTGCGCGTAGAATGCCTGCTTGCCGATCCCAATGATTAGCGGGCTCGCCTCGACGATCTGCATCGCGAGCTTGCGCGTCTCGGCGACCAGCTCCGCGTCGGTCGCCACCCGGTTGACGAGTCCCCACGCGGCCGCCGTGCGCGCATTGACGGGTTGTCCGGTCAGCAGCATTTCCATCGCATGCTTTCGTCCGACCGCGCGCGTCAGCGCAACCATCGGCGTCGAGCAGAACAGTCCAATCCTCACGCCCGGCGTGGCGAAACTCGCGCTCTCGCCGGCGACGACAAGATCGCACGCCGCTGCGAGCTGGCATCCCGCCGCGGTCGCGATCGCATGCACGCGCGCGATCACCGGCTGCGGAATTGCCTGAATCGTTTGCATCAGTTGCGCGCACAGGTCGAATTCATGGCGGTAGAACGCAAGATCGCGGCCCTTCAGTTCGCCGAGGTCGTGACCGGCCGAGAATGCAGGTCCGTTGCCTGCGATTATCACCGCGCGCGCATCGACCCGTTTCCCGATCGCGCGAAGCTCGGCTGTCAGTTCGGTCATCATCGCGGTCGAGAGCGCGTTGCGCTTCTCGGGACGATTCATCGTAAGCGTGACCAGCCCGGCTTCTTCCTCGACGATCAGATTCTTGTGCGCGTTTTCATTTGCCATCGGTTTTCACCTGTCATGCATTCTCTCGCTCTTCGAACCGCCTGCTAATCGCCTGGATCGTTTTTCCATTCTTCGGGATAGAGCAGCAGCAAGTCCTGGCCGAGCGCGCGCACCAGGAATCGCTGCGTCTCGTTGATCGCACGTTCGAGCGCGCGGCCGCCAATCAGCCAATGCCCACGGCCGGCGATCGCCGCCAACTTCGCGCCGATCGACTCTGCAAATTTTGACGTCCGCGCAAGCGGCGCAAAGATGTCCGAGTCGCCCGCTACAATCAGGCGCGGCGCGGCTTTGTCCTGCCCCGCAAACTCGATCGCGCCAGCCATTACGTCGGCGGCGATCGCACCCGAATCGGGTACCATCGCGTCTATTAACCCGTCGCGAGTGAACGGATCGGAATCGGCGATCAATTCGAACAGTATTCTGCCGCGCGGCGGCTTGATCGATCTGCCCCACACCACCGCGAGGCGACTGGCGATTGCGCCCACCAGCGGCGTGCGAAAGCCCGGCACCAGCGGCGCATACGCGACCGCGGCCTTCACTCGGCGATGCTCGCTGAGTTTGAGCGCGACCAATCCCCCGACGCCGTGACCGAGCACGACTGCATCGCGGCCAATCCCGTCGATCGCTTCGCCGGCCAACGCGGCCAGGTCATTGAAGCGAAGTTTCTCGAGCGGATGCGTCGAGCCTTTGCCAAACGCAGCCCGCAGATCCGGAACGAATACTTCCCATCCGATCGACGCGAGATAACCGAACACCAGCCCAAGATGCCGCGGCGTGGTGAAAAGTTCGGGCAGCAGCACGATGGGCCACGCAAACTTGACCGGCTCGGGACGCTCGCATTGCGCGGGGAAGCGGCCCAGTTCAACGTCGTCCACTGGTCTGCCGATTTGCCGACTCGGACATAAGGCTTGCGAAACTTCGCGGCGATCGAACCCTATCATGTTGACCGCGCGCGCCCGCAAGCAAGCGCCAGACAAGGAAAGAGCCCCCTCTTTCGAGGGGGCTCTCCCGTGTTGCGAGGCCTTTCAGCCTCGGCTTATTCCAGCAGCAATCCTGGCAGCCTTAGCCAGCCCTCGGGATATTAGCCCGAAGGTAAACTCGTTAAGTGGTTACTTCTTTTTGGTCTTTTTGGCCGGCTTCTTCTTTGCCATTGTGCTCTTTCGCATCGGTTTGGACTTGGTGGCCTTTTTGGCCCGTTTCTTTCTCACTGGCATAGGTACCTCCTCTTCCTAGGCTGCTGCTGGAAAAGCACCCTTTCTTATAGATGAGGGTTCATCCCTCACCGATTCGGGCCGATTATAGAAATATGTTATTCTCAAATCAAGGGCCGCGAGGTGATTTATAAAGAAATTTTAAAGTCGAAAGAGTGCAACCGAACCGGTCTGTTTCGGGTGTTTAGAATGTCGTTCAAAATTAGATATCTTGAACTCAGGCCAACGCTTGAATTAAGATTGCGCGGATGACGCCGTTAAGGTTTCTACTCCGCCGCGAGTGGCTCAGCCTAATCTTTGGCGGGGTTCTCGTGATGCTGCTATTGAGCGCCCTGCTCGGCAACCCGGGGCCGCGCGATCTGGTCGCGCTCCAGAGCCATCGCGCCGCACTGGAGCAGCGCCGCAATCAACTGGCGGCGGACAACGCTGCGTTCAGAACATGCATTCGAGAAACTTCATTCCGACGACCGCTATATCGAACGCCTGATTCGTCGCGAGCTTGGCTACGCGCGCCCCGATGAACTGGTGTACAAGTTCGCCGACGAAGACGACCAGCGAAACGCCCTCACGCTGAACTGTTCGTGAAATCAGAACACGGCGCGCGAGATCAGCCGATACTCGCGAGCCTGGCGTTCCAGCTCTTCGCGGAAATCAGGATGCGCGATCGAGATCAGCGCACGCGCCCGTTCCGGAACCGATTTGCCCTTCAGATTAACCATCCCATACTCGGTCACCACGTACATCACGTCGGTACGCGGTGTCGTCACGATGTTGGAGTCGTCGATTCGCGCGACGATTCGGCTGGCGCGCCGCCCATCGCGCTCGTAGGTCGAGGCGAGGCATAGAAATGACTTGCCGCTCGCGCGAGGCGTACGCGCCGCGCACGAATTGCAGTTGTCCTCCGGTGCCGCTTATCTGCCGAATTCCCGCCGACTCGGAGCACGCCTGTCCGGTGAGATCGATTTGCGCCGCGTTGCAGATCGAGATGACGCGGTCGTTCTGCATTATCCGATTCGGCAGGTTGGTGTAATCGACCGATCCCGCAAAGCATGAGGCGTTGCGATCGAGGAAGTCGTACATCCGTTTCGAACCCGCCGCGAACGTGTACGCCATCTGGTAGCGGTTGGTCGCTTTGTGCGCGCCGGTCACCTTGCCGGCCTCGTAAAGCGACACGAGCGAATCGACAAACATTTCAGTGTGAATGCCGAGATCCTTGATCGGAGCCGTCGCCAGCAGCTCGCAGACGGCGTTGGGCATCGCGCCAATCCCGATCTGGATGCAGGCGCCGCTGGGGATTTCCGGCGCGATCAGTTCCGCGACTTTGCGATCGACCGCATTCGCGGCGGGATTCTTCAGCTCCGGCATCCCGGATGCGCCTGCGTCCAGCACAAACTTGACATCGTTTATATGCACCGCGTTTTCGATTCCGAAAACGTACGGCACGCTCGCGTCAGTCTCGACAATCACGGTCCTGGCTTTTTCGCTGATCGCCTTGTGATACGTGACCGACGGGCCGAAGTTGAAAAATCCCTGCTCGTCCATCGGCGCCGTCTTCAACACCGCGAGGTCCACGTCGATGAAGCGGCGATAGTTGTCGGGCGCCTCGCCGAAGTTCATCGGTATATGATGCGCGAGGCCGCGATCGTGCATCTTTCTTTCCGGCCCCGAAAAATACCACGACAGGTAAACGAGATGACGTTCTTCGGGATCCGCCTCGACCGCCGCGCGCGGGCGCATCGCAAGGCATCCGCGAATCTTTACGCGCTTGAGCGTTCGCACTCGCCCGGCCAGCGCGCGATCGAACAAGTCCGGCTGCCCGAGTCCGAATCCGTACTCGACCCAATCGCCGGATTTGACTTGCGCCGCCGCCTCATCGGCGCTGATTTTTTTGCGCTTGAGTTCTCCCTGGTAGGAAGTCGCCATCGGTAAGCCCTCGTGTTGATTCCGATCGATTCGCTTGACTGCGCGGCTGGCGTAGGATTTTCTTCAACCGGCGTACACCAATCAATGCCAAGTATCGAACCAGTCACGCAAGCGCCCACCAGCGCCGAGCCGCCCCCGGCCTCGCGGCTGATACTTTTTCTGACCGTCTTCATCGACCTGCTCGGCTTCGGCATCGTCATCCCGTTCCTGCCGATGTTCGCGAATAGAATGGGCGTCGGCGCGGTCGGAGTGGGGTTGCTGCTTTCGATCTATTCGCTGATGCAATTCGTGTTCGCGCCGATTCTCGGCCGAATCTCCGATCGCGTCGGACGCCGGCCGATCATTCTGCTCGGATTGCTCGGCTCGTCGATCGGCTATTTTATTTACGGATTCGCCGGAACGTTTTTCTGGCTGATCGCATCGCGCGCGATGCACGGCGCATGCGCCGCGACGATTCCGACCGCGCAGGCCTACGTCGCCGACACCACCGATGAGCAGCATCGCGCCAAGGGAATGGGACTCATCGGTGCGGCCTTCGGACTGGGCTTCGTGCTGGGACCCGCGCTCGGCGGAATCATGGGGCATTCGAGTTTGCGCGTGCCGGTGTTCTTTGCCAGCGCACTGACGTTCGCGAATTTCATCTTCGCCGCGGCCAGACTGCCCGAGTCGCATCATCCCGATCGCTCCGCGCCGCTCGGCCTCGCCCATTTCATCGCGCCGCTGCTTAAAACCCCGCGCGCGCTGATCCGCCATCGGCTGGCGCGGATGTTCACGATTGCATTTTTGCAGACGTTCGCGTTGTCCGCGCTCGAAGCGACGTTTGCGCTGATGGTGCCCGTGGTTTACGGGTACGGCCCGTTCGGCATCGGCGTATTGCTCACTTTCTGGGGCCTGACGCAGGCGCTGGCGCAGGGCTATCTGCTGGGAAAAGCCGTGTTCCGATTCGGCGAGGTGTGGCTGCTGAGAATTGGACTGCTCGCCATGATCGCCGGGTTGGCGCCGATGGGCTCGATTTCGTCGCACGGCGCGTTGCTCGTGATGCTGGCGGCGGTCTCTCTAGGTTACGGTTTCGGCAGCCCGTCGATCGCGAGCCTCATGTCGCGCAACACCAGCCGCGATTTGCAGGGTGAAGTGATGGGCCTGAATCAGTCTGCCCTGTCGCTCGCGCGCATCTGTGGCCCGCTCGCCGGCGGGCTCGCGTATCAACTGATGGGACCCGCGGCGCCCTACCTCGGCGGCGCCGCGGTCGCTATGCTCGCACTCGCCGCGACCACCAGCGGAATCGATATCCGCGCAACCTGACGCGACGGGGAAACACGATGCACGCGCTTCGCGGCTTCATTCTCGCACTTCACATCTTCGGCGTTGTCTTCTGGATTGGCGGGCTGATGATGATCGCCAGCCTGCTCGCGCGCGTGCCCGAAGAAGTCGGACTGCCCAAGGAGCGCTTCCTCGGCGCCGCGCGCGGATTGTTCGAGGCCGCGACCAACCTCGGAGCCGCAATCACGATCGGTCTTGGAATTCTGCTGATCCTGACGGATCCGCCGGTGCTGTGGCAGGGATGGCTGCACGCGAAGCTGCTGCTGGTCGCGGTGCTGCTCTTCTATCACGTGCGGTTTTATCGGCGGATCATGTTCCTCGAGGATAATCCCAGCCAGTCATCGCGGCGCGAGTTTCGCGTCATCCAGGGGATGGTGAGCCTGCTGTTGATCGCGATCCTGCTGCTCGCCGTCATGAAACCGTTCTAGCAGCAAGGTCCTTAATCGCACAGCAAGCAACGAAAAACGAACCCCAGCCTGCGTTTCGCTCACTCTCTTGTTCCTGGCAAGGGTGTAGGGGCTGGCCCCTGCTAAAAATGCTCCTTGAGTTCGCGAACCTTGGCAAAAATCGCGATCGGATCGTCGTCCACCGACGGATCGCGCTTTTTCAGATTCGCCCGCAACTCGGGGCTGTCGGTGCGCAGAAATGGATTGATCTTCTTCTCGTCGCCGATCGTTGACGGCACCGTGAACTTGTTCTCCGCGCGCGTCTTCAGGCTCCACTCGTGCTTCTTTTTCAGCGCCTGGTTCCCCGGCTCCAGCGTGAGCGCGAAGCGCAGATTTTTTTCGGTGTACTCGTGGCCGCAATAGACCTGGGTCGAGTCGGGCAGTGACGCGAGCTTTTTCAGCGACGCGGCCATCGTCGATGCTTTCCCCTCGAACACGCGGCCGCATCCGCCGACAAACATCGTGTCTCCCGTAAACACCGCGCCGAGCGCCGGAAAATAGTAGGCGACGTGTCCGTTGGTATGCGCCGGGATTGCGATCACGCGGCCTTCGAGCGCGCCGATTCGGACTTTGTCGCCGTCCGCGACCGGATTGCTCAACGCGGGAATCTTTCCGCCTTCCGCGCTCGCGCCGTACACTTTGATTCCCGGCACCCTGGACGCGATGTCGTTGTTGCCGCCGCAATGATCGCCGTGCCAGTGCGTGGTCAGCACCGCGACGATTTTCACGCCGTGCGATTTCGCCGCCGCGATCACCTTGTCGGGCTGCGCGCAATCGACCACCGCGCATTCCTTGCTGGCGTCGTCGATCACCAGGTACGCGTAGTTGTCCGATAGCTGCGCAACGGTGACTATTGGCATCGCGATACTCCTTGCAGCTAGACGCCGACGATATTGTAGCCCACATCGACGTAAATCGTCTGGCCCGTGACGCCGCTCGAAAAGTCGCTCAGCACCGCCGCCGCCATCTTGCCAACTTCCTCGATCCTCATTGCGCGCCGCAGCGGCGAGCGCGCCTCGACCTCGTGCGCCATCGTATGGAAATCGCGAATGGCCGACGACGAGAGCGTGCGCGCGGGTCCGGCGCTGAGCGCGTTGACTCGTATATTCTTGGCCCCCAGATCGACCGACAGATAGCGCACGCAGGCTTCCAGGGCCGCCTTGGCCACACCCATCATGTTGTAGTTGGGGATCGCACGGACTGCGCCGAGGTAGCTGAGCGTCAGGATCGATCCGCCTCCGCGCGCTTCCATCAGGGGTTCCGCGGCGCGAGCGAGCGCGACCAGCGAGTAGGCGCTGATTTCCATCGACTTCGCAAAATTGGCGCGGCTGACCGTCAGAAATCGATCCCGCAGGTCTTCGCGCTCGGCAAACGCGACCGCATGCACGAGCAGGTCGAGCCCGTTCCATTTTTTTTTGAGCGCCGCGAACACGGACGCGATTTGCGCGTCGTCGTTCACATCGAGTTCGCCGATCACGTCCGCCCCGATTTGCGCCGCCAGCGGACGGACGCGCTTTTCCAGGACCTCGCCCTGGTAGGTCAGCGCGATTTCGGCGCCCTCGGCGGCAAGCCGCTGCGCTATCGACCACGCCAGGCTTTTGTCGTTTGCGACGCCGACGATCAACGCCCGCTTGCCCTGTACTATGCCCATGTCGAGTATCCTTATCTGCGACGATGCGCGCGCGGGCTCAGATTTCGATCTTCATCCCGTCATAGCCCATTTCAAGAGCGATCTCATCCGCGCGGCTCAGCACTTCGCGCCCGAGATGCGTCAGCACCATTCGGCGCACCTTGAACTTGTCGCGATTGGCCGCCAGCAGCGGGTAGTTGAGATGAAACGTCAGATGAGCGCTCTCGTAGTACGTGCATTCGCACAGGAACAGATCCGCGCCGGCGCTGAGCTCCACCAGCTCGTCGTTCCATCCGCTGTCGCCGGAGAAAACTATCGACTTCCCGCCGCCGTCGATTCGCAGTGACAGCGAGATGTCGGGCTTGGTATGCGGACTGCGGATCGCGCTCACCTTGAACTTGCCCAGCCGCCGCGAGCTTCCCGGCTCGAGCACCACGAACTTCAGCTTGTGCTTGATTTTGCCGAGGTCGAAATGCGCGAACATCGCGCGCATCAGCAGCCACGTCCGCTCCTCGAGCTTGGCCGGACCCGCAATGGTCAGCACCTTCTTGCGCGGCGTCTCCCACATGTAGTCGAGGATCAGAAACGGCAGGCCGCCGAAATGATCGCCGTGCAGATGGCTGATGAGCAGCAGGTCGAAGCTGTCGGGCGAGACGCCGTTGCTCTTGAGCGCTTGCATCAGGCCGGGCCCCGCTTCCATCAGGATCCGCCCGCCAGGCGCGTCGATCAGATAGCCTGATTGTGAACGGCCGAAACTCGAGAACGCATCTCCGGTCCCCAACAGAGTCACGGTCACCGGTGCACCGTTCGATGCCGTGCGATTCGGATTCATTGCGGCGGCCTATGCTAATATCATCGGCAAATGCGCGCAAACGAGGGAGCGCCGCCGATGAAGCAGGTGAAGATCGCAGCCGCTCTCGCGTTCGCTTGGGCTGTCATTGTCGCCACCGGTGCAGGATGCGGAAAATCGCCGCCCTTAAAGGCGCCGCCGCGCATCTTCGCCAGCGCCGAGGAAGTCGAGCTCAACTTTCGCGGCCGCACGTTCGTGCTCGGCGACAACAATCAAATCGCGGAGGTGCGCCCGCTGGATTGGCCCAAGGACAAGTTCCTCAAGCTGCCGTTCTGGTTCGGCGTCAACATCCTCGTGCCCGGAGTCATGGCGCCCAAGGAAGGCGATTTCTACGTCATCAGCGAGGCGACGCTGGAAAAGCCTTTGGACACGACCGGCGAATGGATGATCGAAGCGGGCAGCTCGCTGGTCAAGCAGGAGACGGTGTTCGTCACGACGCGCACGCAATACCGGGCGCCCGGAAAAATTTTGCCCACCATCGTTCAGTACATCGGCAAGCGCGAATTCAAGCGCTCCGACGGCAAGACCGTGGATATTCCCGTGCTGCGCGAGGTCTCGTTGCCAATGAAATGGACGCTCGGCGGCAGAATACCGGCGAGCTACGCGAGATACCGCACATGATTCGTTATTGCAGGGCGATCGTCGTCGCAATCGCGTTTGCGCTCATGTCGGTCGGCGCGGGATGCACGCCAGAAAAGGCGCTCGACTTCGGACCAACCGGCGAAATTACCACGCCGCCCGAGGATCAGTTGAGCCGCGACATCATGCGCGATTTCGCCGGACGCGATTTCATTCTCGCCAACAACGATCACGAGGCGCACATCAGTCTCACCGATTGGAAGCCCGGACGGCGCATCATCGTGCCGTACTGGCTCGGCATAAATCCGCTCTACCCCGGATTTCTGCGCCCGACCGTCGGACATCTATATGTGATTAGCCAATCGACGCTGGTCCGCCCGCTCTCCGATAACGAGTACCTGATTCGCGCCGGCTCGAAACTCTTCAAGAGCGATACTGTCTTCGAGGCGGCGCGGACGCGCTACCTCGATACGGGCGGGATGCTGCCGACTGTGGTCCGCTTCGTCGGCACGCGCGTCGTCACGGTTCCAAAGGACGCGCCCGCGACCGGAACGATCACGGAGAAGGTGCCGGTGCTCCGCGAAATCTCGATGCCGATGCATACGACCTCCGACCAGGACCTATCCGGCTACGCCAAGTTCGTCGCTGTCGCCGCCAATCCCGCCAGCTCCCCCGCTCCGCCCTCGAAATAGCGCTGTTAAGAGTCTTCGGACTTCTGCAGCGTCGCTGTCTACGGTTCGAGGCTGGGTGAGATCTTGTACGTGTCGATCAGGGCATAGGAGCCGGGATCGGTCTGAAGATACAAGTCGGCGTTGAGCGCGATGACCGATCGCGTTTCGGGAAAATGGAGGAGGTGATAGTCGAAGGTCACTTTCTGCCACATCCCGGGGCGCAAGGGACCTTCACTGGCATCCAGCAAGCCGATCGTCGCGCCGCCTATAACCTCTTTGTCGGGCCTGTAGAAGCTTACGAGTAGGTTGATGTCGGTGATTGGCGCGGTCCCGATGTTCTTCAGGTCGAAGGTGATAATCGGCGCGACGCCGTTGTCACCAGGCCCGCTCGGGCTGGGCCGCTTGGTCCATCCAGTTGTGATCTGGGAAATCTGAATTGCGGACGCGTCAGTATGGAACGTTTCGGGCAATGGTCTGACCCTCTTCGACAAGAGGTAAACCTGGGTCTTGAGCGGTTCGATTTCTTTGCTCAATTGATCTACTTGCGACTGCAGGTTGGCGATTTCCTTAGCCGAGTTCGCCTCATCGCCGCGAGCAGTCTCGTTCGATGAGACCAGCGCAACGAGCACCATCATCCCGGCGAGAGCGGCCCTCAATATCGGATTGGGTTCGTGCTGCAGGTTCGCTTTCATCGCCAGCATCGCCTTCATCTCAATGACGCTTCGGATGGGAGCCGCTGAGGCTTCGGCGGGACGGTGATTCGTTTCACGAAATCATGCGTACTCTTCGAGCGTGCTCAATTCGATCTCGGCCCGCACCGTCAATGGCCTCAAGACTGATTCACCCGAGTACCTGCTCGAAGTGAAAAGGACGGTCATCCAATGACCGGGAGGAATGATCTGAACGACGTTGGGGACCAACCCGTCGCCGCTCGATCCGAATTTGCTGCCGCTCGCAAGATAAAATGTGCAGGTTAGATAAAGATTGGTGATCGGCTTGGACCCGATGTTGTGCAGATGGAACCGAAACGTCGGCGCCAAACCAAATCTGTCGTCGCTATCCCACCATGTCTCGATATCGGTGATTTCGATCGCCGGCGCCGGATTTCGCGGCGACGCCCGGCTGGGCGAAAGGCCCATCGACAGCTCATCTTTCGCCAGGCGCTCCTGCAGCGCGCGAACTTCTGACCGTTGCGCTTCGACCTTCTGATGTAGACGAGCGACGAGATCGGCCTCGGACAAGTCCGCCCGGACGCTTGAGGACTGCCCGAGCCACAGCAACAGAATCAGCATCAATGCGTTCAGCTTGCGCCATTCACGGCACATAGATTTCAGCACTCGACCCGATGATGTTTCCGCTCGTCCCGCCCGCGATCAGTACCGAGCCATCCTTCAGTCTCGTCGCGGTATGGCCCGATCGGCGAACGTTCATGTCTTCGATTTCCACCTGGGTCTGTTTTTGCGGATCGTACAGCCACGCTTTGGCGGTTGGCGAACACTGGATCAGGCCACTGGAAACTCCGATACGACCGCGCCCACCACCTTGACCTGAAGGGACGCTGCAATAGTTTCCACCCGCGACCAACAACTTTCCACTTTGGAGCAGGGTCGCTGAACCACCCGTATTCGGAAAACCAACTGCATCCGTGAAGGTGTCGTCGCGGGGATCAAAGAACTCACTGCCCATGAAGATGCGCCCGTCGTCCAGCCAGATCGCGAACCACAAAGCGCAATGCGGGCTCGGTAGTACACGGAAGGTCTCGGTCTCTGGATCGAAAAGTTCAGAGCAGGTTTCAAGATCGTAGTAGCGCACGCCCGCGACGCTGATCAGCACTGTTCCATCGGGCAGCAACATCGGGTTGTGAGGGCTATCCCCATGGGTGTGGCTGGTTTCACGAAATTTCCTCGCCTTCGTCAAGTAAAGTTCGCAACTGGTGTCGGCGTCGCAAACCAGCACGCGGCCATCTTTCAGGACGACCGCCGCAGACGCGTCGAGTTCATTGATTGGCCGACCCGCCGGTTCGAACCGGCCACTCGGTACATCGTAAATTTCTGCGGCCGATCCGCCAACGAACAAAACATTGCCGTCGGTGAGGAGTACCGCAGCAGGCGTTTGATGCGCCGAACTCATGTTGCTGGTCGCCTCGAATTTGCGTTTCTCGGGATAGTAGATCTCCGCCGACCGCAACTGCCCCGCGGGAGACCATCCCCCCGCGGTCAATACACGTCCGTCATCAAGCAACGTCGCGAGATGCCCGGTGCGCGGCATGGTCATATCGCCAACGGCGACAAACTTGCCCCGCGTTACGATCGTCGGCGTCGGCGTCTTAACCGCCACCGGCGTTCCGCACAACCCGCAACCGATGCCCCCGGTCAACTGCCTGGCGCACCCCGCCGACGCCATCGCCAAGGCAATGCTCACAGCAGCCCAACGAACCGCCAACATCGACCAGATCCCCTTGCCCGTGAAGAGTGCCATGGCAGCGCTGAGCATAGCAAAATTGCTACGATGCCAGCGTCATCAACCGAATCGCCGGAGGACGCCGCATGCTGTCGCATACGAAGTATCTCACCATGAAGGTGCCCAACCGGATGGATTTCGTGAACATCACGCGGCGAAGTTGAAAAGGCGGTCAATGAAAGCCGTGTGCGCGAGGGTCTCTGCCTCGTCAATGCGATGCACATCACCGCCTCGGTCTTCATCAATGATGACGAGCCCGGCCTTCACGAAGATTACAAGCGATGGCTCGAATGGCTGGCGCCGTACGATCCAAGCCCCGAACGGTATCATCACAATCGCACCGGCGAGGACAACGGCGACGCGCATCATAAGCGCCAGGTGATGGGCCGCGAGGTGGTAGTCGCGATAACAGCCGGCAAGCTCGACTTCGGCCCCTGGGAACAGATCTTCTACGGCGAGTTCGACGGCCGCCGCCCCAAGCGCATTCTGATCAAGGTTATCGGAGAGTAGGCTCCGACACTGGTTAAGTTTCGACTGAACCGGCGCGCAAGATCCTGTCACTCCTGAATCCGGGTTTCCGCCCCGCTTTGGGGATGGCCTAATTCAGCCTGATGCCGGCCGATTTGGCGTGCTACGCGTACGCTATGGTCAACCGCCAGGATATTCCACGCTCGCCGCACTCGCCGGAAATCGGGCGACGCCCGCTTCCGGCAGAAATAATTTTTGACGGAACGAAGCTACCCATAGAGAGCAGCCGCCCCAAAACCACTACATATGGTGTGAATTGCTCTTTCCGGCTCCATTCGACCAGTCAGAATCGCGCCCGTTGCAGTCTGACCTTCGCGCTAGGAGCGTGTTCTATTGACCCTATTAGGAGTCTTCGGACTCTTGCAGGGTGGCGGTCTGCAGTAACTCTGGCGGTACGTCTTCTAAAAAGCGCGACACGCGACCCATCACGTAGCCGAAGCTGCGGTCGAACATATAGATCGGATACGACAGGTACAGCTCGTCGCGCGCGCGCGTGCTTGCGACGTACATCAGGCGCCGCTCCTCCTCGATTTCGTCATCGCCCACGCTTTGCGGTCCCGGAAAGCGTCCGTCTGCTGCCCAGATCAGGAACACGACTTTCCATTCGAGTCCCTTGGCGGAGTGAATCGTGCTGAGCGTGAGGTGTTCGTCTTCCGAATCGGTCGCGAGCACGCCGTCGAGCGAGTCGCTGGGCGGCTCCAGCGCCATGTCGGCCAGCATCTGTTCGAGGCTCTTGTAGCGCTCGGTAAGATTCTGAAAATGTTCGAGGTCGCGCTCGCGCTTGGGGTAATCGTCGGCGTACGCCTCGCGCATCACGGGCAGATAGTATTCGAGCGTCATCGCGATTTGCTCGGGCGGCCGTTTCTCGCCGCTGCGCAATTCCGCCAGCAGCGCGCCAAGCCGCTTGAGGCCGCCGTCTGCGCCGGCGCGCGCCTTGTCGGCAAGCTTCGCAACCGCGGCCCCCGGGTCGTCGGCCGCCACCAATGCGTCGATCGTTCGCTCGGCCGTGCGATGACCGATGCCCTTGACCAGCGTGAGCACACGCAGCCACGACACGGCGTCGGCCGGGTTGGCGATGACGCGCAGATGCGCCAGCACGTCCTTGATGTGCGCGGTTTCGATAAATTTGAAGCCGCCGCGCTTGATGAACGGGATGTCGCGGCGCTGGAGTTCGAGTTCCAGATCGAAGGAGTGAAAACTCGATCGGAACAGCACCGCGATCTCGCCGAGTTCGACGCCCTCTTCGCGCAGCTCCAGGATGCGCTGGGCGACGAATCGCGACTGCATGTGCTCGTCCTGCGCGCGCACCAGGAAGGGGCGAAAGCCGCCCTCGCGCTGCGTGAACAGCGCCTTGGTGTACTTCTCGCCGGCGCGTGAAATCACGTCATTGGCGACATCGAGGATTCCCTGGATCGAGCGATAGTTCTCTTCGAGCTTCACGATCTTCGCGCCGGGAAAAATCGCGGGAAAATCCATGATGTTGCGGAAGTTGGCGCCGCGAAACGAATAGATCGACTGCGCATCGTCGCCAACCGCCATCACGTTGCGATGATTCATCGCGAGCAGGCGCACCAGGTCGGCCTGAATCAGATTGGTGTCCTGGTACTCGTCGATCATGATGTAGCGATAGCTGTCCGACAGCCGGCGCCGCACGTTCTCATGCTGTTCGAGCAACTCTGCCAGCCGATACAGCAGGTCGTCGTAGTCGAGCAGGCCGCGCTCGCGCTTGTAGCTCTCGTAGTTTTTCGCGAGTTCGAGAATTTCGGTCTGATGCTCGCCGAGATGCGGAAAATCGAGCTCGATTTCCTGCTCGAGCGGACGCCGCTTGTTGCGCGCCATGCTGATCGCCTCGGCAATCGTGCTTTTCTTCGGAAACCGGCGCTCGCGCGACGCGAGTCCCATCCGCGTCCGGAGCAGATTGACCACGTCTTCCATGTCGGAGCGATCGAGTATGGTGAAGTTGGGCTTGAGGCCCATCGGCGCGCCCATCCGGCGCAAAACATTGTTGGCGAAGGAGTGAAACGTACCGCCCGCGACGGCGCCCGCGCGATCTCCCACCAACTGCTCGGCACGGCGCAACATCTCCTGCGCCGCGCGGCGGGTAAACGTCAGCAGCAAGATCGCGCCGGGCGGCACGCCGCTCTCGATCAGCCGCGCGACGCGATAGATCAGCGTGCGAGTCTTGCCCGATCCCGCCCCCGCTACGACCAGCAGCGGGCCGTCGCGATGCGTCACGGCGGCCAGCTGGGCGGGATTGAGCAGCTCGGCGTACTTGATCTTGAAGTTGCGCTCGTCGGCCGGCGACCCCGGCTTTTCGCGCAGGTAAATTACCTTGTCGGCCACGTCAAGGCGGATCTTACCACGCCGCGTGGCGCAAGTTGCGATACCCGCAATTGATTCGACGCCGTGCGGCAGCATCGGGCGCATTCGACAAAAAAACGCGGGCGCCGTCTCCGACGCCCGCGCCTCTCTATGCTTGCGGCTATCGCGCTACGGATTCTGAATCTGCTGAATCTGTGCCGTCTCTTTCTGCACGACTTCGGCCGGCAGCGGCGCATACTTGAGATCCGGCGCGAACTTCTGTCCGTCTGTCAGCGCCCAGTGCAGGAACTTCACGACCTGGTCGCCGACATCCTTGCTGCTCTGCTTCTGATAAACGAGCAGCCAGGTGAACGACGAGATCGGATACGCCTCCGCGCCCGGTGCGTCCGTGATCGACACGCGGAAATCGGCCGGCATATTGCCCGCCACCGACGCCGCCGCAGCGGTCACGCCCTCGAGGCTCGCAGCAACCCAGTTGCCGGCCTTGTTCTGGATCTCGGCGAACGGAATTTTGTTGTTGAGGGCATATATCAATTCAATGTACCCGATTGAGCCGGGAGTCTGCTGAACCAGCGCCGTCACGCCCTCGTTGCCCTTGCCGCCGAGTCCAACCGGCCACTTGACCGAGGTTCCTTTACCCACGTCCGACGCCCAACTTGGGCTGATCTTTGACAAGTAATCGACAAAAATAAACGTCGTGCCGCTACCATCGGAGCGGTGGCATACGACGATGTCCTGCGACGGGATCGCGACGCCCGGATTCAGCGCCTTGATCTTGTCGTCATCCCACTTGGTTATTTTGCCCATGAAGATATCCGCGATCACTGGACCGGTCAGGCGCAGCGTGCCGGTAAATCCGGGCAGGTTGTACGCGACCACGTCCGCGCCCATCACCGAGGGAAAGTGCAGAATCTTCCCGGGCGCCCCTAAAAGCTGTTCGTCTGTCATAGGAGCGTCGCTGGCGCCGATGTCGACGGTGCGATTCGAGAGCATCCGGATGCCGCCACCCGAACCGATCGATTGGTAGTTGAACTTGATGCCCGGATTTTGTTTGGCGTAAACGTCGAACCACTTGGAATAGATAGGGTACGGAAACGTCGCGCCGGCACCATTGATTAACATATCGGCAAACGCGGAGCGGCCAATACCAGCGATCGCCAGGACTATGAAAACGGTCAGGACTAGTCGTCGTTTGAGCATCTTTTGAACTTTGCCTCGAAGTTGGTCGTGCCGTTGCGCGGATCTGAGCTGCGGAGCGCAAAGTCTATGCGTCGGACATTAAGGGAGGATGAACCCGGCGTGTCCGCTAATTGAATTCGTCCGCCCGGACCCGGATTCCCGCACATAATCGCGCTTTGGCCCGATCGTTTGCTTTTCGCGCCCCCGCTCAACGACAATCCAATTTCCAAAACAGCGCTTGGCAATTTCAATGGGTAATAAATCACTCGACGGAATCAATATCGTTGAATTCGACTCGAACATGGCCGCCGCATACGCCACGATGCTGCTGGCGGAAAACGGCGCGCGCGCCATCAAGATCGAGCGACCGGGCGGTTCGCGCGAGCGCGGCACGCCGCACTTCCACGTCCTCAACCGCTCCAAGCGTGCGCTCGAGCTGGACCTCGACGATCACGCATCGCAGGCTCGAATCGCGGACCTGATTCGATGGGCTGATATCGTCGTCACCGGCTTCACGCCGGCCCGGCTCAGACAACTGAAACTCGATCCCGAATCGATTCGCCGCATAAACGCGCGCGCGATTTCGCTCGGCGTGCCCCCGCTGGGCAGCCGTGGCCCCGACGCCGACTTCGACGCGAACGACGACCTGGTCGCTGCCCGCGGCGGAATCACCGGGAGCCAGTGGGCGCGCAGCGGCAATCCCGTCGCGCTGGTTTTTCCGGCGGCGAGTTATTCGGCCGGCGTGATGGCGGCGACGGCGGTCGTCGCCGCGATTGTGGCGCGCGGTGCGAATCGAGCGGGAGATGCGGTCGAGGTCTCGATTCTGGCCGGCGCGTTCTCGCTCCAGACCGGCGGAATCCTGAGTCACGAGCAAATGATCAGCCTCTATCGCGGGCCGCAGGATCCTCTCGGCCCGATTCCGGTTTATCGTTTGTTCGAGGCCGCCGACGGCAAATACCTGTTTGCCGCGTGCGGCAACGCGACCTTCTGGGGCAAGTTCGCGATCGCAATCGATCGCCCCGATCTGGTCGGCGACCCGCGTTTCGAAAATGCACCGTGGGGGATCGCGCCCGAGCAGCGGCAACCGCTCAAAGACATCATCGAGCCAATCATTCGCACGAGGACGCGCGACGAATGGCTGGGCATCCTGCGCGAATGCGACGTTCCGTGCGCCCCGGTAATGAGCCGCCACGAGTTCATCGATCATCCACAGACGCGCGCGCTCGCGATGCGCAAGGAAATCGACGACCCCGCGCTCGGCCGCACGATCCAGATGGGCCTGCCCGTGTTCCTGGGCGACACTCCCGGCGAAATCGCCGGTCCGGCCCCCGCGCCCGGCGACGATCGCGCGGCGCTGCAATGGCTTTCGGAGCCAAAGCGCGACCCATTGCCCGATATCCAGCCGCGCCTCGGCGAACGGCCGCCGCTCGATGGCGTCACGGTGCTCGACTTCGCCAGCTACATCGCGGGTTCGTACGGCCCGATGATACTCGCGCAACTCGGCGCCAGGGTTATCAAAATCGAAAGCCTCGAGGGCGATTCGTTTCGCCATTTCGGTTTCGGCTTCCTCGGCTGGAACCAGGGCAAGCGCGGTATCTCCGTCAATCTTGCAACCGGGGAAGGCCGCGCAATCATCCACGGGCTCGCGGACAAGGCCGACATCGTGGTCGAGAATCTGCGGCCGGGCCGGATGCGCAAGTTCGGCTTCGATTACGAAAGCCTGGCGGCGCGCAACCCGCGCATCATCTATATGTCGCTCAACGCGTTCGGAAATCGCGGACCCGAGCACAACCAGCCGGGCTTCGATCCGCTGTTGCAGGCGCGTTCGGGCGTGATGGCGGCGCAGGGCGGCCACCACGGGCATCCGGTGTACCTGACTTGCGCGGTTTGCGACTACGGCGCCGCGATGCTCTCCGCGTTTGGCTGCGTGCTCGCGCTGCGTGCGCGCGAACTTACGGGACGCGGCCAGTTCTGCGAGACCTCGCTGTTGCAAGCCGCGATGGCTTTTCAGGCCGGCGAGTTCGTGTTCTATCCGGGCCGGCCGGACATGGAAAATGGCGGCCCCGAGAATCGCGGGCGTGCGGCGCTTTCGCGCGCCTACGGCTGCCGCGACGGCGAATGGCTATTCATCTCGCTAACCGATGAGACGCAATGGAAGGCTCTACTGACTATTGCGTCCGGGCTGCCGAATACCAACTGGGATGCGGCCGCGGCGGAACCGAACGAGGGCGCGCTCGCGGCCGCGCTCGCGGAGCAATTTGCGAAGCTCGATCGCGACGACGCGCTCGCAGTTTTGAAGAAATCCGCCATCCCGGCGACGCGGGTAAATCATTTCCGTGAATTGTTCGACGATCCGCAGGTCGTCGCGAACGACCTGATCGCCGAGGTCTCTCATTCGCAATGGGGCCGCGTGAAGCAAACCGGAATGCTGGCGAAGTTTTCCGCGACCCCCGGCACCATCGACCGCGCCGCTCCGATGCTGGGCGAGCACACCGACGAGATTCTCCGCGAGTACCTCGGTTACTCGGCCGACCGAATCGCCGCTCTGCGCGCCGCCCGCATCGTCAAGTGATCGATGGATCCCGAGGCGGCCGCCGTCGTCACTGCGCATCTGCTCGCGCGCGAGGAGCTGCTCTGGTGCGGACGCCCGCATGATGCGACCGCTCTTCGATGGCGCGCGGGCGCGATTATACTGGTTGGAATCGCCGCGCTCGTGATGCGTTCGATCCCGCTCGACTCCAGTCTTGCGGAGCGTGCTGATACCAATTCAATTCTGCTGGCGGTGCTGGTCGGAGTTCTGATCGCGGAGGCGATGGTCTTCCATTGCTATCTGTCGAAGACGTTTTACGGCGTCACCAATCAACGCGTGATCATCGTGTCCGGACTGAGAGAGCCGGAGATGGTGGCAGTTCTGCTTGACCGGCTGAACACTCCGCAACTCCGCCTGCGGCGCGTCTACCGCGATATAGAATTACGCGCTCCCAGTGACCGGATCTATCAATTGAAATATCTGCCGTTCACGAACCCTTCCGTCCCTCCGGAGTGGATCGGATGGCCCGAGTGCTATCGGCTACTCGCGCTTGAAGACGCACCCCGTGTGTGCGACTTGATAACCGAATCAGCGCACAAACTGAAATAGTCCGAATCGGAGAGACACTATGCCACTGCTTACAGGCGAGACCGTCAAACAGGTAATGCGCGATCTCTACGGCTACGAAATCTCCGACACCGACGCGGATGCAATCGCGCACAGTGCGGGCGCGATGCTCACGCTCGCCGGGCACCTGGGGTCGATCGGTCTTGCCGGGATCGAGCCACCCTTCGGCTATCCGGTGCTGTTGGCCGAAGCGACCCGCCTTGCCAAAAGCAAGTCGTAATACCCACTTCAATACTCACTCCGAGGATTCATTCCGATGTCGATTCCATTTCAGGAACTACTCGAATTTGATGTAGCTGCTCTGTCCGGCAAGCTGCGCGCGCGCGACATTTCACCGGTCGAACTGACCGAGGCGTACCTCGGCCGAATCGAACAAACCGACGGATCGCTTCGCGCCTATATCACCGTCACCGATACGATCGCGCGCAAGGCGGCGAAAAAAGCCGAGGCCGAAATCGCCGCCGGAAAATGGCGGGGACCATTCCATGGCATCCCGATCGCGCTCAAGGATCTCGTGTACACCAAGGGGGTTCGCACCACCGGCGGCTCGAAAATCCTCGCCGATTTCAAACCCGACCATGACGCGACCGTGTGGACGCGCCTCAAGCGCGCCGGCGCCGTGCTGCTCGGCAAACTCAACCAGCACGAGTTCGCATATGGAATCACGTCGTCGAATCCGCACTGGGGAATCGTCCGCAATCCGTACGCGCTCGACCGAATTCCCGGCGGCTCCAGCGGCGGCTCGGCCGCTGCGATCGTCGCGCGCAGCGCCGCCGCCACGATCGGCACCGACACGGGCGGATCGATTCGGATTCCCGCAGCGCTTTGCGGGTGCGTCGGGCTGAAGCCGACCTGGAGCCGCGTCAGCCGCTACGGCGTCCTGCCGCTGGCCTACACGCTCGACCACGTGGGCCCGATCACGCGCACGGTTCGCGACGCCGCGATGATGCTGCAAATAATCGCGGGCGCCGACCGCAACGATTCCACCGCGAGCCGCGAGCGCGTTCCTGATTTCTCAGCCGGCCTCGACGGCCAAATCTCCGGCATGCGCATCGGCGTGATTCGCGAACTTAACGACGGACTGAGCGACGACGTCGCGCACTCCTTCAATGCCGCGCTCGAGACGCTGCGATCGCTCGGCGCGACCGTTGATCACGTAACGATTCCCTCGCTCCCGCTGGCCGGCGTCATGAACGGCATCATCACCTGGGCCGAGGCGCTCGAAATTCACGAAGATTGGATGCGCACGCGTCCCCAGGACTACGGTGACGACGTTCGCCGCATACTTGAGATCGGAATGATGACGACCGCCACCAGCTATATCCGCGCCCAGCGCGCCCGTGCGCGCACGCTGGCCGAGTCGATCGCGGTGCTGGCCGATCGCGACGTGCTGGTCGCACCGGCCAGTTCCATCGTCGCGCCCAAAATCGGCACTACTCAAATCCTGGAAGCGCGCGAAGACCGGGTGGATGTGGTCGCGGCGATTCTGCGCTTCACCCAGCCCTTCAATTCGACCGGTCAACCAGCAGTAGCAATCCCCACCGGTCTTTCGCCTGACGGACTGCCTATTGCGATGCAGGTAATCGGCCGTCCGTTCGGAGAGCCCGAAGTAATACGCGTGGCCGCCGCTTATGAGAGAGCGCGCGGCGCGCTCGCCGCTGCGCCCGAGATTGCGTAGAACAACGAAAGGATTTCAGTATTTCACTGGCTCGCGCCGCGATTACAGTTCGATGTCAACCGTCACGAAATCGTGATCGGAGGCGCGGCGCCGCAAAATCGAAGACCGCGGCGGGACGACCGCCGCGGTTCGGGCGATCGGACGAAGCTCGCGGACTGCGAGCCAGTCAAGTTTTGGCCTCATCGATCGCGGAACCAGGCCGGAAAAAGTGAAAGTCGCGCGATTGGCGACGTTGGCGCCCTCGACCTCCAGTCCGCGCGCTCGCAGATGGTCGAACAAGGGCTCGTATGCCTCAGGCGCGTGGAACCTGCCCGGATTGGTGATCATTTGCCACACTGTTGCCAGCATCAGCGCCCGGCTCGATAGTTCAGTGGTCGTCGTATTCAGGTCGCCGCCAAAAATCGCGCGGCCTGCCGCCGGGAATGACTCCAGGTAAGTCGCCATCTGGCGCGCGCGCTCGGCCGGCGTGCAGCGGCTGTGCAGATGCGCAACGCCGACGGTTAACTCTTCGCCACCGAATTTCACTCTGGCGACTACTCCTGTCGGCGTGCCGACGCGCGACCAGCGCCGCATGCGTCCGGGCCACGTCGGGGGAGTGCGCGGTTTATGCATCGCGACCGCGGCCACCTCTTCAAACGGCGCGGCGCTCAGGATCGCATTGCCCATGTACGAGACGATTTCGCCCTCGATCCCCGGGGGTCTCAGGCCGAACTCGGGAACATACGCGCAGCTCATCTCGAGCGCCTCGGCAAGTTCCGTCGCGAGGTTGCGGCTTGGCCTCCGGTTCATTCCCGTATTGACCTCGCATAGCAGGATCACGTCGGCGCCGTGGAGCGGCGGACGCTTGAGACATGCCGCGATTTCGCGCAACCGCCGCCCGCCGGCCGCGTTGAGCAGCACAACTCGCAGCCGCGATTCCGGCCGGCGGCGCGCCGCACGATTGACGACGATTGGCGGGAAATGCGACGCCGGCTTTGCGCCAGCGGTGGTAAGGTCGCGCGCGTCGCGGTCCATCGTCCGGAGCTAGTCGGCCAATTCCTTTTGAAGATCCTTGAACGTCGTAATCGGCGGCGTGCACGTATGCTCACGGCATACGTAAGCAGTCACATGACCGTCGATTTGCCGCTTGCCGCGCACCTGCTCGGGGATGAAGCGGGTTTGAGCGCCGGCATTGGCACTATCCGCGACGAAGATCGCAAGATTCGGAACGTAGATGAGGCCGAGCCGCTCCATCCATTCCAGCAGTTCAGGAGAGTTGCGGCTGCCGGCAATCACAACTTCGGTCGGCCCGCGCTGATAAAGGTCCACCGCTTCGAGCATGTGAGAGAACCCGAACGGCTGTTTTTCGATAAATTCGCGAAACAGCTTGAGCGTCCGCTCCGCCTCGACGCGGTAGCGCTCCTCGCCGGTGTAGCCGTGCAGCCTGAGCAGCGCCATCACGGCAGCGCTGTTGCCCGACGGCGTCGAGCCGTCGAAAGCCGCCTTGGAGCGGGCGATCAGTGCTTCGTGATCGTCCGAAGTGAAAAAGAATCCACCCTTTTCCTTGTCGATAAATCGCTCAAGGATCACGCCGGCAAGCGTCCGCGCGTGCGCCAGATATTTCGCGTCGAGCGACGCTTCGTACACGTCGAGCATCGCGCCCGCCAACTGCGCATAGTCTTCAAGATAGGCGTTGTGCCTGGCGACGCCGTCCTTGAACGAGCGCTTGAGCGCGCGCCCATCCCACATCGACGCCATTACGAAATTGGCCGCGCGCTCCGCCGCTTCAAGGTACCGCCGTTCATGCAGCGCGCGATATCCCTCCGCGAACGCGCCGATCATCATCGCGTTCCACGCCACCAGAATCTTTTCGTCGCGTCCCGGCTTCACCCTTTGTTCGCGAGCCGCGAACAGTTTGTCCCGAATGTCGCGAATCTTCGACGCCATGTCGTCTTCCGAAACCTTGAACATCCGCGCGGCGTCGGCGAGCTCGATCGTGCGATGCGGAATATTCGCGCCATCGAAATTGCCTTCGATCGTGATGTCGAAATAGCGCTGGGCTATCGCGCCGAACTCGGGACCAAGGACGGCGTCGGCCTGCTCGGGCGTCCAGGTGAAAAACTTTCCTTCTTCGCCCTCGCTGTCCGCATCCTGCGCGGCATAAAAGCCGCCCTCGCGACTCGTCATCTCGCGCAAAACGTAATCGAAGATTTCGCGCGCGACGCCGAGAAACTCCGGCTCATTCAGCGCGCGGCCGGCGTCGAGGTACAAGCGCGCCAGCAGCGCGTTGTCGTAGAGCATTTTTTCGAAGTGCGGCACCAGCCATCGCTCGTCCACGCTGTAGCGATGGAATCCGCCGCCGAGCTGGTCGTAGATTCCGCCGCGCGCCATCTTCGAAAGCGTGTGCCGAACCATTTCCGCCATCGCCGCATCGCCGTCGGCCGCGTGCACGCGAAGAAACAGCGAGAACACAAACGTGTTGGGAAATTTCGGCGCCTGGCCGAGTCCGCCGTTGATGCTGTCGTAGTGCGAAGCGAGCGAGCGCGCCAATTCAGCCGCCAGTCCCGGCTTCAAATCGCCGCCGGTGGGGACGTAGTTGGTGAGCGCGCCGAGCGCCTCGGTCAGCTTTTCGAGATTGTTGGCGACTTCCTTGGCGCCGTCGCGATACGCGTGCGATACCGCAGCCAGGATGCGCGGAAATCCGGGCATCCCCTGCCGATCTTCCGGAGGGTAGTAGGTCCCGCCGAAAAACGGCCGTCCGTCCGGCGCGAGGAACATCGTCAGCGGCCATCCGCCGCGCCCCGTGATCAGCTGCACCGCATCCATGTAAATCTGATCGAGGTCAGGCCGCTCTTCGCGATCGACCTTGATCGGAATGAAGTTCTCGTTGATCAGCCGCGCGATCGCGTCATTCTCGAACGACTCTCGCTCCATCACGTGGCACCAGTGGCAGGCCGAGTAGCCAATCGACAGCATGATCGGCTTGTTCTCCGCCTTCGCGCGCGCAAGCGCGTCCGGACCCCACGCATACCAATCGACCGGGTTGTACGCGTGCTGGCGCAGGTACGGACTTTGTTCGTTAATTAACCGGTTCGGCTTGCGGCCGGAATGACTTTCGCGATTGTCGGCTGGGCTCATGTATCTCGTTTCATCCTATCTGCCTCCCCGCTCTGTGTCATTCCGAGCGAGTCGCGGTATGGCAGAGCAACGAGCGCGCCAGTTACAATTCGCTGCCATGGCCTCCGCTTCCGCATCGCCCGACCCTGCCGCATTGCAGCACCCGGCCGGCAACGACAACGATTCGCGATTCCGCCTGCGCGCCGGATGCGTGCTCATTCTCGCCGCGATTCTCTTCTTCGCCCGCCTGGGCGCGCGAGCGCTGTGGTCCTCGGAATTCCGATGGGCCGAGATCGCGCGAGAGATGCTCGTGACGCACAACTACTTCTGGCCAACGATCAACGGCCACGTCTATTACGACAAGCCGCTCGGCTCTTACTGGCTCGTTATTTTTTCGACACCGCTCACAGGAGGCCTCAACGAGGCTGCTACGCGCCTGCCCTGCGCGATAGCGGGCCTGTTGGCAGTGGGGATACTGATACTGCTCGTGCGACGCCTCTACGACGCTCGCACCGGACTGCTCGCCGGCGTCATCCTCGCGACCAGCTTCAGCTTCGTATTCTTTTCGCGCCACGCTTCGGCCGATGTGGAAACGCTCACCGGTGAACTAGCCGCACTGCTGCTTTTCAATCACAACGAAGAGCGCGGCGGTGGATTGTGGGTTGTCGGCCTATGGCTAATCATGGCGGCGACTTCGCTCACGAAAGGTCTGCTCGGATTCGCGTTGCCGCTTTTGGTGATCGGAGTGTATTCATGCCTGCGCGACGGAGGTGGCCAGTTTTTTAAGGCGATTTTCCGTGGCTCTCTCGTTGATCGGATACGATGGCTCATCGAGCATAATCGATGGTTCTTCAACCGGTTTACGGTAGCCGGCATCGCGCTGGGCGCGCTGGTGTACTACCTGCCCTTCGAGATCTCCTCGCACCTGATGGGCTCTGAAAAGGGCCTTGAGATGGTGTATCGCGAGAACGTGGTGCGGTTTTTCCACCCGTTCGACCATCGCGGGCCTATCTACCTGTACGTCTACGTCATCTTCGCCCTGATGGCCCCGTGGTCGGCGCTGTTGCCGGCGGCCTTGGTGGAAACGCACGGGCTGCGTCACGGCGGCGCCGAGCCTGCTCGCGCGGATCGATTTGCGTTGGTTTATTTCTGGGCGACGTTCATATTTTTCACTGTCTCGGGATCGCGCCGCAGCTACTACATCCTGCCGATTCTGCCCGCCGCGGCGATCCTGGTCGCCAGAACGCTCGCGTATCCAGGCGAATTGCGCTCGATGATCGCCCGGCGTCTGCTGACTATCGGCTACGCGATCGTCGCGTTGGCTGCGGTCGTCAGCGTTGTTCTGCTGGTTCCTGCCCGGGCGATTCTTCCTGGTCCCTACGATGCGTTGCCAGAACTGCCGGCAAAGTTCCCCTTCATCGTGTTCTGGGTCGTATCGATCGCCGTCATCGTGTACACGATTCGTAAATTCAGTTCGTACCGCGTCGCAATTTCGATGGGCACCGTCGCGTATCTTGCGATGGCCTATATCTATATTTTCGCGATGCCTGCGGCGGAGGCTTATCGCGGTGAAAAGCCATTCGGCTACGCGGTCCTGAACAAGCTTGGCGGTTCCACTGACCAGCTTGTCCTGTTCAAAACTGAGGGGCCGCTATTCTATCTCAATCCGCCCAAGCCAATCCCCGAGTTCGAAAACAAGCAGGACTTGCAGGATGCGATCGCCAAGAAGAGCGTCCGATGGATGATTGTTCGACGGCGCGATATGCCCGAGCTCGACACTCCCACCACCGTCGAGCTTGGCGAGGCGTCATATCCGTGGGAGACCGACTACAATTATCGAAATAAGGTCGTGCTGGTTCGGGTCGGCAGCGCGCCATAGCACAGTTGGCTCACAGTCGCATCGGCATGACGACGTATGTGTATTGCTGATCCGACTCCGTCCTGATAACGCCCGGGCTCACGTCATCGCTGAGGCCAAGTTCAACGGTAGAATCGCTCGGAATTACGCCCAGCGCCTGCTGTACGTAGGAGGCGTTGAATCCGATCGCGAACTCTTCGTTCTTGAAATCGACGTCCAGCGACTCACTGGCTTCTCCCGTTTCCGGACTCGTCGATGAGACCGTCAGTGTCCCGGCCGATAGCGCGAATTTGACGCCGTGATAACGTTCGTTCGAAAAAATTGCCGCACGCTTGATTGCCGCGAACAGCAAATCCCGCTTGACGGTAATCTTGTACTTCGACTGCTTGGGGATGACGCCGCGGTAATCGGGGAATTCGCCCTCAACCAGCCGCATCGAGACTTCGGTCGGCCCGCGCTTCAGGTATGCGAGCTGGCCTTCGAGGCTCAGCCGCACTTCGGCGTCGCTGCCCTCATCCAGAATCTTGCGCAGTTCCGAGAGTCCCTTGCGCGGAATGATCGCGCCGGTCTCCATCCTGAATCCCGGCACTTCGCGCTCGATCATCGCCAGCCGATGGCCGTCCGTTGCGACCATCCGCGCCGATCCCGGAGCGTTGGACTCAACGAACACGCCGCTTAAGTTATAGCGGGCTTCGTCCGGACTGACCGCGAAAATCGTCTTGTCGATCATCCCGGCCAGCACGGCCGCCGGAATCGTCAATTCGGCCTTCAGTTGTTTCTTTGCCGGCGCTGATTCCTTGCCGGTGCTCTGGCTTGGCATGGCAGGGAAGCTGCGCGGGTCCAGGCCCATCATTTTGAACTTCGCCCGGCCGCACTTCAGCTCGACCCAATCGCCATCGAGCGACGTCAGCGCGACTTCATCGCCTTCGGTCTCGCGCACGATTTCGAAAAGCTTGCGCGCGTTGAGCGTGAGGCTTTTTTCCTTGCCGGAACATGCGACCCGCGTGCGGATTCCGACCTCGAGGTCGGTCGCGCTCAAAGTCAGCGCATTTCCGTTGGGTTCGATCAGAACGTGGCCGAGTATCGGAACCGTCGTGCGCCGTTCCACGATGCCCTGCACCAGTTCCAAGCCGCTAAGCAGCGAAGCGCGCTCGATGGAGAGTCCCATGAATTGTTAGCCCGTCTTCCTATTCCTAGATCTTAGATCTCTAAAAAGAATAGCAGTAATAGTAGGAGTTGTGGATTTGTTGATTGACCGCGCAAGCGCCCGAAAAGGAAAGCCGATCCATCGCTGAAAAGCTGTCAGCGGAAAAGCGGCTGACCGACAGGGCCGGCCGTGTGCGCACCGGCCCTGTCGATATCGATAGCCTTATGCCTGCCTTCTCCACAGCCTCCTCCACATCGATTCACGCGGCATTGGCGCGAATCGATTTAAGCTCACGCTCGATTTTCTCGATCGAGAGCCGAAATGCCGAATCACCGGTGACGCGCCGCGTGATCAGGTTGTAGGCGTGAATCACCGTCGAATGATCGCGCCCGAAATGCTCGCCGATCGTCGGAAACGAGCTGTCGGTCAGCTTGCGGCACAGATACATTGCCACTTGCCGGCAAAACGCGATGTGCTGGGTGCGCTTCTTCGACTTCAAATCCGTCAGGCGAATGTGGAAAAAATCCGCCACCGTCTTCTGGATCGATTCGACGTCGGGCTTCGCGTCGTGATTGCGAATAAGGTCCTGCAGCGCCTGCCGCGCGAAGTCCACGGTGATTGCTGATTTGTCGAACGAGGCCAGCGCCGCCAGCCGCGTCAGGCATCCCTCCAGCTCGCGCACGTTTGACGAGACGCTCTGCGCGATATACATCGCGACTTCCGGCCCCAGCCGCAGATTATCGAGCACGGCCTTTTTCTGCACGATCGCCACTCGCGTCTCGAGGTCGGGCGGGGCGATATCCGCGATCAATCCCGACTCGAACCGATTGCGCAGCCGGTCCTCGAGCCCGGGGATTTCGCGTGGAATTTTGTCCGAAGTCAGAACGATCTGATGGCGCTCGGCGTGAAGCGCGTTGAAAGTATGGAAGAATTCTTCCTGGGTGCGCTCGCGGCCGGCCAGGAACTGCACGTCGTCGAGGATCAACGTATCGACCCGGCGAAATTTCTCGCGGAACTCGCCCATCTTGTCGCGGCGCAGCGAATTGATCATCTCGTTCATGAAAATTTCGGCCGGCATGAACAGCACTTTCCTTGGCCGATCGCCACTGGCCCAAATATGGTGCGCGATTGCGGTCACCAAGTGAGTCTTGCCCAGGCCCACCCCGCCATAAATAAAAAGCGGGTTGTATTTCTCGCCCGGTTGGTTGGCGACCGCGTGTGCCGCGGCATGCGCGAACTGATTGGCCGATCCCACCACGAACTCCGCGAAACTGTAGCGCGGGTTCAGGCTCGGATGCCGATCTCCACGCGGCGCGGCCGCAGCCGTCACACGCTGGGGCGCGGTCGCCTTGCCGTTGCCGTTGGCGTTTCCATTGCTCAAGCGTTGCTGCGGCGTCGCCACTGCATTCTCCATGAGAGTCAGCCGCACCTCCATTTCCTCGCCTGCCTCCGCCGACAGCGCTGCGCGCATCAGGCCCAGGTAACGATCGTTGATCCAATCTCGGAAAAACCGATTGGGCGCCTCGATTGTGACGGTCGCTCCTTGATGAGCGATAAAATTGAGAGGCCCAATCCACGTCTCATAGCCGACCTGACCCAACTCATCGCGGATGCGGTCAGCGGCCCTTTGCCACAAACCATTCATATCGTTTCCCCCGGCGAAAACCGGACCGCCCACCGCGCTCCGGAACTAGTGCGCGGCCCCCAATGCCGCGCAATTACGCACAAGTTTATCCACACCTGTGGATAATGCCCATTTCTCTCGTTAGAGCCGGCAATTTGACGGCGCTACACGCCGGACTATCAACTTGTCCGGGTTTCGATCGGTTCTGTTTAGGCTTAAATGTCTGACTGAGAATGCGAGCGATATACACACGCTTCGAAGCCATATTCAACGCGCCGCGAGTGAACCCCTTTCAGCAAAGAAAATGATTCTTCAAGATACGAAGTGTGCGGCCAAGAGAACGTGATAAACTTATTTCGCGATCAGGACAAGCGCGGGGAAAATCTTTTCGCTATGCAGGCGGATCGAAAAGGAAATTTCTCTTGCAGGCGATCGCGCGCCGCGGCCACGAAATTTCGCGCCAACCTCGCGACCGCGTATATCGGCTCTGGAAGCCATTGTGCGCGATCGCAAGTTTTTGCGCCGCGGTGCAATTCGATTTCATTACGGCGTGTGCAATCGAATTTTTTTCTTCGCGATCGCAAAGTGTTTTTTGATCGCGCTGAATTCTCAGGAGAATCGCGATGACTTCGCGCAAAAAATCAGATGAACTCTTCAATCGCGCCAGTGTTAAGATTCCTGGTGCGGTGAATTCTCCTGTTCGCGCGTGGAAGGCCGTCGGCGCGAAGCCGATTTTTATCGAAAGTGGCAGCGGTGCAACTTTGATCGACGCCGACGGCAACAGTTTTCTTGACTACGTTTGCTCCTACGGCCCGGCGATCCTCGGACATGCGCATCCGCGCGTCACGCAAGCCATCGCCGAGCAGGCGCGACTTGGTCTGGGCTTTGGCGCGCCGACGCGCCTGGAGGTCGAGCTCGCGGAATTGATCTCATCGGCGATCAAATGCGCGCAAAAAGTCCGACTGGTCAGTTCGGGAACGGAAGCCGGGCTCACCGCGCTCAGGATCGCGCGCGCAGCGACCGGGCGTCCGAACATAATAAAGTTTGACGGATGCTATCACGGGCATAGCGACTCGATGTTGGTACGCGCCGGTTCAGGCAGTATGACCTTCGGTCAACCCGACAGCGCCGGCATTCCATCGGCGCTCGCCGCGATGACGATGGTTGCGCGATACAACTCGATTGAGACGGTCGAAGGTTTATTTCGCGCTGCGCCTGACAAGATCGCCGCCGTGATCGTCGAGCCCGTCGCCGCCAACATGGGCGTCGTAAATCCCGACCCCGGCTCGCTGAAAGCTCTGGCCGAAATCGCACACAACAACGGCGCTCTTCTGATCTGTGACGAGGTTATATCCGGGTTCAGACTCTGCTTCGGATCGGTTGCTGAAAGCATGGGCATCGTGCCCGACCTGATAATGCTCGGGAAAATAATTGGCGGCGGGATGCCGGTGGGGGCGGTCGCCGGTCCGGCTAAGATCATGGACTTGCTCGCACCGATTGGTCCGGTCTATCAGGCGGGAACGTTGTCGGGAAATCCACCTTCGGTTCGCGCCGGGCTCGAAACACTTGGTATTCTCAGGGAAAGCAATCCGTACGCCGCGCTTGACGCCGCTGGCGCGCGCCTTGCGGCGGGACTCGGCGACGCTCTGAAAAAAAATGGCGAGACGGGATGCGTCAATCGCGCAGGATCGTTGCTCACGATGTTCATCGGTCCCGAGCGTGTACGCGACGCCGACGAGGCTCGCGCGTGCGACTCAGGCAAGTTCGCGAAGTTTTTCCACGGGATGCTGGATCGCGGGATAAATATACCGCCGTCGCAGTTCGAGGCTATGTTCATCTCGACAGCGCATACCAGCGCCGACATCGACCGCACTATTGCCGCCGCTGACGAATCTCTCGCTTCGATGCGATAATGATCCAACACGAGGTGAATTACCGTTGGCGTTGATCTCCGGAAAGTATGCGCGGCCGCTTGCGATGGCGCTGGAGATCCCGATGTCGCCGATCGCTGGAGGCGTGTTTGGCCATTACATCGACGAATACTTTAACACCGAGCCATGGTTTACCGGCATTCTCGCGTTCGCGGGCTTCATTCACTCGATTTTGACAATCATCAGGATCGCTAAGGAAATGCCCCCCAGTTCGGAAGGCTAGCGAGACCGCGGTGCGAAACGATCAGATTCCGACCATCCCGGCGATTCAGCGAATGAACGTCATCTTGGTGGCTGTCACCGCGATGATTCTCCTTTATTTCGACTCAAGCGCCGCAGCCTTGGGATGCCTTCTCGGTGGTGCCATCGTGATCGCCAATCTCTGGCTGCTCAGCCTTCTCGGCGCGGCGATCCTCGCGGCCGCCGGCGCGGGCGTCTCCGGTGCCGCCGCCAAGTTTGGCGTGATGGCGATACCACTGAAGATGCTGATCGTACTTGGCCTCGTCTATCTTCTTTTCAAACGCACGCACATTGATGGTCCGGGATTCGCGCTCGGAGTCTTGACTCAGATGACGGCTGCAATTATTGAAACCGGGCGTGCTTCGCTCCGCGGTGCCAGCTAAGATTGCCGCGGCGGAGATAATTCCTTGCAGCAGTCGATAAATTTTCTCGAAATGTTGGGTGGGGGCAAAATCCCCGAGGTTCTGGTTGGAACCTGGCTGGTGATGGGAATCCTGCTGATTTTCGCATTGCTCGCACGACGATGCCTGGCCAGCACTGCCGACCCACTCGTCCCCGACGACAAGATCACGGTGCTCTCGGTCGCTGAGACCATCGTGGAGTGGGCCGACGGTTTCGTTTTTGAAGTTACCCAGCTCCATCACTACCGCGGATTGGTTCCCTTCTTTGGCACTGTGTTCATGTTCATTCTGCTTGCAAACTTCCTCGGACTCGTTCCCGGGATGGAACCTCCCACCGGGGACTCCGACCTTACTTTCGCGTTGGGGACGATTTGCTTCGTCTTCTACATCTACCAAGGGATGAATCGCAGGGCGTGGCCGGCTACTTGAAAACCTTTCTTGGACCGATGATTGCGGTTGCGCCGCTCATGCTGCATGATCGAGATCGCCGACAACGTGTTTCGCCCGTTTTCGCTCGGTGTACGTCTTTACGCGAACATGTTTGCCGATCACATGGTGCTCGGCATCTTCACGGGCTTGACGAAGTTGCTGATCCCTCTGGCATTCCTGACGCTTGGATCGATCGTGTGCGTTATCCAAGCGATGGTCTTCATGATCCTGTCGATGGCGTACGTACGCCTTGCGGTCAGCCACGAACATTAATCGAAAGGCATAAAACAGATTTTCATGCGCCCGAGATTCCGCCCGGAATTTGCGGTGGTAGAGGAAGAGATGCGGCCGGTCCCGGCACTTCGAGGCGCGCGAAAAAGAAGGAGGATCGACAAAATGTTACGAAGGATTGGAACTGTAATGACGATGGCCGGGATGGCCATCCTTGCCTCGCCGCTGCTCGCGATGGCGGCAGAAGCGGCACCCCCGGTGATCAGGCTGACCTCTTCACCGCTGAGCGTAGGATTGATCGCACTCGCCGCAAACCTCGGGGTCGGGATCGCAGCGTTTGGCAGCGCGCTCGGGCAAGGGCGGATGGCAGCATCTGCGATGGAATCCATTGGGCGTAATCCCAACGCGGCTGGGCAGATCTTCACTCCGATGCTGCTGGGCCTCGCGTTCATCGAAGCGCTGACCCTGTATGCACTGGTTATCGCATTCCTGCTCCAGCTAAAGATCTGAGTTTCGTTTTTCTTTTGTGACAGCGGGGCCCGACCGGGCCCCGTTTCTTTTTGCGGAGCACCAAGTCTGTACCCTCACCCTCGCCAGAGGGGGGTCCACTGGTCTCCCCCAAGGGGGGGAAGTGGCGCGGAACGCCACATCCTAACTCCGGCGCTTGGCGCCCTGCAAAATGTCGAACGGCGCGCGGCTTTTTTCCCGCTTCAACAAGACGTACGTCGCACCCGCGCCCCCGTCGGCGGGCCGCGCGCTCGTGAAAGCCAACACGTGCCCGCCAATCGCGCCATGCGACAGCCATCCTGCCGACGCGTGCTTGAGGACAGAATGCCCGCCGGGAGATCGCAACCCGCGCCCATGCACGACCAGGACAGTCCGCAGCCCCTTGCGAACCGAGGCGAGGATGAACTCCTTGAGCGCTTCCTTGGCGGCGCCCTGGATCATGCCGTGCATATCGAAATGGGCCTGCACGGCGAACTCGCCGCGGCGAAGCTGCGACACGAGTCGCGGGTCCAGCCCGACGCGGTATCCCTCGAGGTATTCGTCCGACTCGGTGATATCGAAGGGCGCCTGTCCCGATACCAGGTCCGACAATTGCGCGATTACCTCCGCGTCCTCATCGACGATCGTGTGAGTCACGGGAGGTTCAAGAGGTATCCGCGACCTGGCAGCGAAGTTGCGATTCAGCGGCCGCACGCCCTCGAGCGCGCGGCGCAGGAAGGACTCGTCGTCGAGCAACTCGCCATGTAAGTCCTGCGGGTGTTGCGCGGGTTTTTCCACGACTGGCAACGCCGACGTCGCGGGCTTGGGCTTTATTGCCGGGGCGGGCGAATTCCGCTCGGCGAGCATTTTCTTCAGGTCTTTGAATGGCGACGCAAAGACCGGCTCCGGCGCCGGCGGCTTTCGCTGGTCGTCTCGTTGGTCAACTTGGCGGCCATGCTTTCGTTTTTTTGCCATCGGAGCGGGTCGCAGGTCCCGGATACGTGCAGGGCTAGACAGACTACGCCGAGGACGCAACGCGGTTCAAACCGCGATGGTGAGTCTAACGGAATTTGATAGGATCGGCGTAAAGAAAGAGGGAACATGATGGAGTCGATCCAGTCCGAGACTTTCCGCTCCCTGGTCAAGCCCATGGAAACCGTTCATCGGGTGATCTGGCTGGTGTACATCGCCACAGTCCCGATCTATGTCTGCCTCGCTTACGTGTTTTTTGCTCGGACGGCGCCCGGCGCCACGCGGCCGGAAGGAATTTCTTTTACGATTCCGGTCGTCATTCTTGCCCTGCTGACCGCGGTGCTCGCGCCATATGTGCCCCGTCAGCTGTTATCGGACTCGCGGCTCCGCCAAGTGCTTAACCGGCCGACTGATCCAAAAGCCACAATCTCGCCCGACGAACAGCGCCTGCTCGCACTGGTTCCCATGTTTTTTGTCGGCTTCATCATCCGTCTGGCCTTTAATGAAGCGGTCGCGCTCTACGGCCTCGTACTGGCTTTCGGTTCCCATTCCTTTGTTGTAATTCTGCCGTTTGCCATCGCTTCGCTTGCGCTTAACCTGATGGTGCCGTTTCCCCTGGATTCAGCGTTGGCGCGGGCCGCGAGCCTTGGTCTTCAACCGGGTGGCATATCGCCGCCGCCATGATGGGCCGACCTCGCATTCTGAAGCGGTCGGGCAGGAAAATCGTGTGTGCGAATGATGCGCGTGCGGCGCGCATCGATTACACTTGCCGGCATATCGCGAACCACTTCGAAGTTGCCTGATGTGAGGATCCTCATATGCGTCGTGTCATTGTAATCGCCGCCGCAATCATCGGAGCCGTCGTGATGTTCGCCGGCGCGATCCTCTTCTATGCCGCAACCAACCTGAACTCGATCATTGCCGAGCGCCGCCAGACCATCCTGGACAAGGTCAGCACGGCGCTCGGTCGCCAGGTTCACGCCGACGACATCAAAGTGAGCCTCGGCTGGGGAATCCTCGCCGACGTGACCGGTGTCCAGGTGGCAGACGACCCCGACATCTCGAAAAAGCCGTTCATCGAGGCGAGCAACGTTTACGCCCGGCTGGAACTGATACCGCTGCTGGCGCGCCGGATCGAAGTCACCGAAGTCGTGCTCGACAAGCCGGTGATCCGAATCGTTCAGACCCGCGACGGCACTCTCAACGTCTCCACGCTCGGCAGGAAAAAAATCGCCACCGAAGAGGAAGAGTCGAAGGAAGGCAAGGGCACGAAAGGCAGGGGCACGATCGGAGGCTCGCCGATGGCCGAAGCGGGCAGGGCGCCCTCGACGCTCGGCTCGCTGTTCGTGAGGAATTTCTCGGTCAATGGCGGCAGTTTGGCATTTGAGACGGAGGGTGCGCCGCAAGCCGCCACGGTCAACGCGATTGATCTCAAGGTCCGCGATTTCGGCTTCGTTGCGCCCTTCACGGTCGCGCTCACCTTCGCCGCACTCGCCGAGCGGCAGAACTTCGATTTTTCCGCGACGATTGGGCCGCTAATCAACAAGGGCGCCATCGACATCGACGCAATTCCGCTGTCGGGCACGGCCAAGGTCGGCCCGATTCTACTGACGCAGCTCGAAACGATCCCGATGCTCGCGAAAGCCATCCCGCCGAAGCTTTCGATTTCTGGCCCGTTCAGCTTCGACGCCGCGGCCGACGGCACTGTTCAATCGATCAAATTCAACGTCTCGAGCGATTTGAGCGCGCCTGCAATCGCCTTCGGCGACACGTTTAACAAGCCCGCTGACCTGCCGCTCAAGATATCAGCCGAGGGTTCGCGCACAGGCTCGGCGGTCGGCGTGGCGCTCGCCAACGTCACCCTCGGCGACCTCGAAATGAAGGCGGCCAATATTAAAGCCGGCGGCGCCGCGACCGTGGCCCGCATCGATACCAACAAGTTCGATGTCGCTTCGATCGCGAAGATAATCCCGGCGCTCGGCAAATACAGCCTCGGAGGCAAGACCGAGATTCATACCGACGCGGCGCTTGAGGATGGCAAGGCGTCGGCGAACGGCACGGTCGCGCTCGCTGATGTCGGATTGTCCGTCGCCGGCCAGAAAGCGCCGCCGCTGAGCCATCTCAGCGGTAACATCAAGCTCACGGGCACCAGCGCCGAGATTGGCCCGCTGACATTCAACCTGGGCGCGTCGCAGGCAACGGCAACGTTGAAGTCGCATGTCGATCAGTTTCAGCCATTGGTCATGAGCTATGAACTGAATGCGGCCGCGGTTCATCTGGCCGATCTCGTGCCCTCGCGGCCGCCCGGCGAATTGATCAACCAGCTTTTTGCCAAGGGCACTGTCTCGACTGCTCCAGTGACGGGCCCGGTCGTCGATTCTGAAATCACGTCGCCGTCGGGCAACCTCGCCAACGCCCCATACCAGGGATTGGTCCTGTCGCTGTCGCTTGCGGGCAACCTCGCCCGGGTGACGCTGCTCAAGGTAAAGGCATTTTCGGGCGAAATCGTCGCGACCGGAGACACGCGGCTCGAGGCGGCGGCGCCGATGACGGCGTCGATCAGTTTTTCCAATCTCAATGTTCAGCAGGCGCTCGACGCGCAAAAGTCCAAGGCCGCCGGGACTGTTCGCGGGTCGCTCGGTGGAAACATCAACGTCACCGGAAACACCGGCAGCTTCGACGAGATGAAGCCGACGCTAAAGGGCAGCGGCAAGCTGATGCTGACCAACGGCAAGCTGGTCGGCGTCAATATCGGCGGTCAGGCGCTCAAAAAAGTGCAGAACCTGCCGGCTATCGGCAGTCTGGTTCCGGATGCGGTCGTCAAGAATCATCCCGAGCTGTTCAGCAACCCCGACACCGACATCCAGCTTGCGAGTCTGAGCTTCGTGCTCGCCGGTCCGCGAATCACGTCGCACGACATCAAGGTGCAAACGGTGGATTACAATCTGCTCGGCGACGGATGGTTTGACATGGACAAGAATATCGAGCTGGCGGCGCGAATCGTGCTCTCGCCGCAATTCAGCAAGGAGCTGATCGAGCAGAAGAAGGAGGTCGCGTTGATCGCCAATCAGGACGGACAAGTCGACGTGCCGCTGCAAATCATCGGACAATTGCCCAAGCCGAAGGTCCTGCCCAACGTGACCGAACTTGCGCAGCGCGCTGGAACTCACGCGGTCCAGGCGCAGGGTCAGAAGTACCTCGGCAAGGTTCTTGGCAAGAAGGGACTTCCGGGAGGATTGGGAAAATTTCTCGGCGGCGATTAGGGAAAATGACGGACGCTCCGGCGGGTCCCAAACCCCGCCGAATCCGCTGGATCAGCTGAAAAAATTCTTCTAGCGCACCCGCGCGACGCTACAAATTCATCTGCACGATCGTTGCGCCCGCGCCACCGTGATGCGGTTCGGCGCCCCGAAACGACGCGCAATACGGCGACGTGGCCAGGTATTCCGCCACGGCTTTCCTTAGCGCGCCCGATCCAATCCCGTGGACAATCCGCACTTCCGCGCGATTGGTCAGGAAGGCAGTGTCGAGAAATTCCTCGAGCTTGCGCAGCGCGTCCGTAGTTCGCATCCCGATCAGGTTCAACTCGTCGCGCTCCCCACCCTCGACGTTGAAGGTGACGGTCGCCGCTTTTGTTTGCACGGGGCGACTTTCCGGCGCACTCGCCGCCGACCTGCGCAGCCGCTCGGGCGCGACTTCGATCCTGAGCCCGCCGCGGCTGATTACCGCACGTCCCGGCTCGAGCACGATCAATTCGCCGCGGATGTCGCCGATCTCGACGCTATCCCCGACCTTGAGCGGCGCAGCCGGCTGGGGTCCCGCCTCCTCCGCTGGCGCAAGACTATCGAGTTTCGCCGCCGCTTTCGTGATGAAGCCCTTCAGGTCGGTGCGCGATTTCGCCCGAGTCTTCAACTCATCCATCAGCGCCGCACCGTCGCGCCGGAGCTCCTCGATCAGTTCCGCTACTTCGGCGCGCAGCCGCCTGCGTTCCAACTCGGCGCGCTCGCGCGTTTTTTCAGCTCCTTGAAGGACATCTTGCTCGATCTGAGCCAGGTGGAGTTCGCGCTCGCGCAATTTTTCGAGCTGCGCATTCAGCTTGGCGCGCTCGGCATCCAGTCTTTTCAGCGCGTCGGTGAGCTCGATCGTCCCGGCGCCCATCGATTGCTCGGCCGCGCTGATTATTTCCTCGGGCAACCCGAGCCTGCGCGCGACCGCGAGTCCGTAACTCTGCCCGATCGTATGCGGCTTTAGCCGATATAACGGCGTGAGGCGGTCGGCGTCGAAATCCACTGCGGCGGCCTCGAACCCGGCTTGCGAGTATGCGTGGAGCTTCACCGCGGTCGAATGCGTTGCGATCGCCAGTATGCAGCGCCGCGTCCCGAGGTGGTTCATCAGGCCGATCGCGAGTGCCGCGCCCTCGGCCGGGTCGGTGCCGGCGCCCGGCTCGTCGAGAATGAGCAGCGCCGGCTCGACGAGCAATCTGATTATCTCCGACAAGTTTGCGATATGCCCCGAAAAGCTCGACAGGTTGGATTCGATGGACTGTTCGTCGCCGATGTCGGCGAACACACTGCGAAAAATCGTCGCCTTGCTGCCGGCCAGCGCCGGAATCAGCATCCCCGCCTGCGCCATCAGCGACAGCAGCCCGACCGTCTTGAGCGCGACTGTTTTTCCGCCCGTGTTCGGCCCCGAGATGACGATCCCGCGCTGTCCGGGTCCGATTTTCACGTCGATCGGAATCACCTCGCGGCCGCTGGTCATCAGCAGCGGATGCCGCGCGCCGATAAAGTCGATTCCCTCCTCCACCAGCTGCGGCTCGACGCATCGAAATCGCTCGGCGAAAATCGCGCGCGCGTTGAGCGCGTCGAGCGCCACCATCGCGTCGAACGTGAGGTGCAGTTCCGGGGCGTATCCGCCGACCATCGCCGTCAGCCGCGCGAGGATTCGTGTTTCTTCCGCCTCAGCTTCGCGCTCGAGCAACATCAGCCGGTTATTCAGCTCGACGGCCCACATCGGCTCGACGAACAGCGTCTCTCCCGAAACGCTGCGGTCCTGCACGATTCCCTCGAACCGTTCCGCGTAGTTCAGCTTCATCGGCAGCACGAAGCGGCGATTGCGAACCGTCACGATGTAGTCGGATACGAACGACCCCATGCCGGGGGCGCTCAGCGAGCGCAGCAGGCGCGCCTCGAGTTCGGCCCGCTCGTCACGCAGCCTGGTGCGCAGGCGTTTCAACTCGGGGCTTGCGTCGTCCAGGATTGCGCCGTCGTCGGCCAACGCACCGAGCATCGCGTCGGCCAGTTCCTTTGGCGCGAGCAGATTGTGCACCAGCGCCGCGACATGCCCGAAGCGCTCGACGCGCGAGCGCAGGAAGCCGCCGACGTGGCGCGCCCCGACGATAAAATCGCGCACTTTCACCAGCGCTTCGCCGCCGAGGATCGCACCCGCGCGCACGGCCGCGAGCAGATACGGCCGCTGATCGGTGAATTCGCCTATCGGGATCGAGCCGGCATGCGATCTCAGCTCGACCATCTCGGCTGTCGAATCAAGCCGGCGGCGCACTTCGACCGCGTCGATCGACGGGCGCAGTTCGGCGGTTGCCTCGCGCCCCGGCTCGGAGGCGCAAAACTCCGTGACGAGGTGAATCACCTTGTCGAACTCGAGCGCTTTCAGATCGCGTTCCCGCATCGCATCAGAGCCGCCCGGCTTTTTGCCTATTGGCCCGGCCCACAGGCTAATATCTAGCCCAACTTTGGTCCGCAGGCATCAAGGATTCTTAACAGGCATCAAGGATACTCAAATGGATCGGATAGAATCCCGGCTCAACACCAACTCCGAAGAGTTTCGCCGCAACCGCGACGCGATGGACTCGCTGGTCAAGCGCCTGCGCGGCGAAATCGATCGGATTCGCCAGGGCGGTCCCGCTCCCGCTCGCGAGCGCCACGTCGAACGGGGCAAGTTGCTCGCGCGCGATCGCGTCAAAAAACTTCTCGACCCCGGCAGTCCGTTCCTCGAACTGTCCCCGCTGGCCGCGTTTGCGATGTACGACGGCGACTCGCCGTCCGCGAGCATCATCACCGGCATCGGCCGAATCCATGGCCGCGAGACCGTCATCGTCGCCAACGACGCGACCGTCAAAGGCGGCACCTATTTTCCAATGACCGTGAAAAAGCATCTCCGCGCGCAACAAATCGCGATCGAAAATATGCTGCCATGCGTTTATCTGGTCGATTCGGGCGGCGCCTTCCTGCCTATGCAGTCCGAGATTTTTCCCGATCAGGATCACTTCGGGCGCATCTTTTACAACCAGGCGCGGATGTCCGCGATCGGCCTGGCGCAGGTCGCGGTCGTGATGGGCAGTTGCACGGCCGGCGGCGCGTACGTGCCCGCGATGTGCGACGAGAACGTCATCGTCCGCGGTCAGGGAACGATCTTCCTGGCTGGACCGCCGCTGGTGCGCGCCGCAACCGGCGAGGAGGTCAGCGCCGAGGATCTCGGCGGCGGCGACGTGCATACGCGACTGTCGGGCGTGAGCGATCACCTGGCCGACGACGACGAGCACGCGCTTCAGATTGCGCGCGCGATCTTCGAGAATCTCGGTGCTGGCACCGTCGCCGCAATCGAGCAGGACAGCCCCGAGGATCCGCACTACGATCCCGCCGAACTCTACGGCATCATCCCGGTCGATACGCGCAGGCCCTACGACGTGCGCGAGGTGATCGCGCGGCTGGTTGACGGCAGCCGGATGCATGAGTTCAAGGCGCGTTACGCCACCTCCATCGTGACCGGCTTCGCGCGAATCTACGGCTATCCCGTCGGCATCATCGCCAACAACGGCGTGCTGTTCAGCGAGTCCGCGCTGAAGGCCACCCACTTCATCGAATTGTGCTGTGCGCGGCGGATCCCGCTGCTCTTCCTGCAAAACATCACCGGCTTCATCGTCGGCAAGCGCTACGAACAGGGCGGCATCGCGAAGGACGGCGCCAAGATGGTCAACGCGGTCGCCAACGCCCAGGTCCCGAAGTTCACGGTGATCATCGGCGCATCGAACGGCGCCGGAAATTACGGGATGTGCGGGCGCGCCTACTCGCCGCGATTGCTCTTCATGTGGCCGAACGCGCGGATCTCGGTGATGGGGGGCGAACAAGCCGCGAACACGCTGCTGACGGTGAAGCTCGATCAGTTGAAACGCGAAGGCGCCACGATGACCGGCGCGGAGCAAAAGGAATTTGTGCGTCCCACGCTCGAGAAGTACGAGATCGAGTCGAGTGTCTATTACTCGAGCGCGCGGTTATGGGACGACGGCGTGCTCGATCCGGTCGAGACGCGCGCGGCGCTGGCGCTGGGGATCGCGGCGTCGATGAACGCGCCGATTTCCGAACACCCCGGCTTCGGCGTCTTCCGGATGTGATCCGGTTCGCTCTCTCTCCAATTCCCTCGCCCGTTATCGGGAGAGGGAACCAGAGGGGAGAGGCAGCCAGACAACATCCTTGTGTTCCGCACCACCCCGGGAAATGCGCCGCGATGACGACGTTGCTCAGGCTTCCGGCGCCAGCATTTTCTCTGCCCGCACCAGCCGGTCGAACTCCTCTCCCGTGATCAACTTCAACGCAATCGCGGCTTCGCGCAGCGTGCTTCCTTCCGCGTGAGCCTTCTTGGCGACCTTCGCCGCGTTGTCGTAGCCGATACGCGGGCTCAGCGCCGTCACCAGCATCAACGAATTTTTCACGTTGTGCGCCAGCTGTTCGCGATTGGGCTTTAGCCCCTCGACGCAGTACTTGCTGAACAACGCGCACGAATCCGCCAGCAGCATCGTCGAATGCAGGAAGTTGTGGATCATGATCGGTTTGAACACGTTGAGCTCGAAATTCCCCTGCGAGCCGGCCATCGCGATCGCCAGGTCGTTGCCGATCACCTGGACGCAGACCATCGTCATCGCCTCGCTCTGCGTCGGGTTCACCTTGCCCGGCATGATCGACGAGCCCGGCTCGTTCTCCGGCAGGATTAATTCACCGAGGCCGGTGCGCGGCCCCGAGCCCATCCAGCGGATGTCGTTGGCGATTTTCATCAGCGACACGGCCAGCGTCTTGAGCGCTCCGGAAGCCGCCACCAGGGCATCGTGCGCCGCCAGCGCCGCAAACTTGTTCGGCGCCGACTTAAACGGCAGCCCCGTGTACTCCGCGATCTTTGCAGCTACGCGATCCGCAAACTCGGGATGCGTATTGAGCCCGGTGCCGACCGCCGTGCCGCCAATCGCCAGTTCGAGCAAGTCCGGCAGCGCCGCTTCGATTCGCTTCAAGTCATAGTCGAGCTGCGAGACGTAGCCCGAGAATTCCTGCCCCAACGTCAGCGGGACCGCATCCATCAGATGCGTGCGGCCGATCTTCACGATGTCGGTGAACTCGGCGGCTTTGCGGGCGAGCGCGTCGCGCAGCTTTTGCACCGACGGAATCAGGCCGTGGGTGACTTCCTCGGCCGCAGCAACATGCATCGCAGTCGGAAAAGTGTCGTTCGACGACTGCGACATGTTCACGTCGTCGTTGGGATGGATCGGCTTTTTGCTGCCGAGCACGCCGCCGGCCATCTCGATCGCGCGATTCGAGATGACCTCGTTGGCGTTCATGTTGGTCTGCGTGCCGCTGCCGGTCTGCCAGATGCGCAGCGGAAAGTGATCGTCAAGTTTGCCCGCGATCACTTCTTCGGCGGCCGCGACCACCAGTGCGGCCTTGTCGGGGGGGAGCTTGCCGAGATCGCGATTAACTTCCGCCGCCGCCTTTTTCAAAATCCCGAACGCGCGCACCACCGAACGCGGCATCCGATCGAATCCGATCGCAAAGTGCAACAGAGATCGCTCGGTCTGCGCCCCCCAGTAACGGTCGCGCGCGACCTCGATCGCACCCATGCTGTCGGTTTCGACGCGCTTGCCGGTCTGCGGCGCCTTGCCGGCCCCGGCCGGCGTCGCGGTCACTGCGCGCTTGGCGATGCTGGCCTTGCGCATCTTCGATCTCGAATTTGTTGCCATCTTCTATTTCCTCTGTTGGATTTCCAACGCCCTCGCGACGACTATTCTAACCCGGCTGGCGCCCGATGGCAGTGTGGTTCCCCATTGCGATTCGCCCCGCACGCCCTTTTCAAAGCCGCTGTGCCGATATAGGTTATACGGCGCACTGTGGACAATGGGAACCGAGATTTCAGATCGAGATAATTGTAAGGACTGATTTTAAGCGAGGCTGCCAACCATGCCCTGGACGATCACCCGTCTTTGCCGCGACTGCGTTGACACCGGATGTGTCAGCGTGTGCCCCGTCGATTGCATCTATGAATACGTCGGGACCGACAAGGAAAAATTCCCCAACCAACTCTACATCGATCCCGACGAATGCATCGATTGCGGCGCCTGCGAGCCCGAATGTCCCTGGGAGGCGATTTTCGAGGAGCCGGCTGTTCCCGAGATCTTCAAGGACGACATCGCGCTCAACCACGCTCTGCTCGAGATCAAGGATCAGTTCAAGGTGATGCCGTTCAAGAAGACCGAACACCCGACGCCCGAGCAGATCGCCGAGAACAAGAAAAAATGGGGTCTTGAACCTTAATAGCTGAGCGCATGCGCTGGCAAGCGCGCGTAGCGCCTGGGCAGCCGCGCGCCGGTCCGTGAAGAAATCCCTCGCCCTCTATCTCCTTCAGGCGTCCTACAGCGTGTTGTTGGGGATCAACCGGGCGACCGTGAGATCGTCGCCGATTTCCGTGAAGATCTGGATCAGGCTAGTGGTCGGTCGAGCGGCTGAGACGCAGGCACTGCTGCCTCCCGTCGCTGTGTAGTCAGAGAAGAAATTCGCCGAATTTGGGATTGTACCAGGCGAGGAGGCGATTTGCTGCATCGTCTGGCATGGGGTGATAGCGCTTGAGCCGTTGTCAGTCGTGCATCCCGATGACTCTGCGCCGTAGGCGACCGAATATACCGTGGTTCCCGCGGCCGCAGCCTTCTGGGCCTCCCTGATCGCCTGATGGCATTCATTCGTGTTTTGGTAATTCGTCGACGTCATCGTCGCCATCTGGGTTTTCGTAGCATTCGCGTTGCCATCGCTGATGAGGATCATCACGTTCTTCGTATTCGGCCTTGCGTTGGCGACGAGGTTCGCTTGTGTCACATCGATTACGCCCGCATAGAAGGTTCCCTCGCCGCCTGGAGCCTGCACACCACTGCAACTTCCTCCACCAGCCGCGATCACGAGGCTGGAGCTGGTCTTCAGCGCAGAAGTGTCGGAAGTGCGGTAGTCGCTCGATAACGCAACGATCTGGTACACGGGCGAATTGTTGTAGGTGGTAATTGCCGGGTTTTTGGTAGGGCAAGTGTAATCAAGCGAGGCCTGCGAAGCCGATGTCAGCCCTGGGAACACCATCAGGGCGGCTTCATCGACCGGCTTCGCGACGTTGCCGTTTGTAACCGAGCCGCAGCTTGCCAGCCCCGCGGCGCAGGGCGAGAGCGTGCTCAGCAGAGTCCGGATGCCGGCCAACGCGCAGGAGAGTCTTGATGAACTGCATTGGCTGTCGGAGTCGGTATTATTCATCGAGGAGGTTGTGTCGAGGATGATTGCCACGTTGTAGGGGCCATTATATCCGCCCCTTGCGCTCGCCATCGCGGTTGCCGAGATTGTCCATGAATTGAAGCCGAGCACCCTGGCGAATAGCGCCGGCACGGTGGCTGTCTCCGTCACGACGATGGCGTTTGCGTTCGCCGGAGAGGCGGTACAGATGATTCCGGTGGTCGTCAAACACTTCACCGCAGCCGTCATCGTGACGTTGGTCAGCAGACTGGAATGGGCGTTAAATTCCCCACTTGCGGCGCTGTAGTCCGTCGCGGTGGTTATTGCTTCGCTTGCCGTATCATTGGATAGGACCGCGCCTCCCGCTAACGCCGCCGCCTGGGTTGCAACCTGGAGCTGTTGATAGGCGTAATAGAGACCGCCGATATCGACCACTAACGCGACCACTCCGAGAAGGGCGACCATGGCGATCGTTACCATCACGATCGACTGCCCGCGCTGGCCGTCGCGCAACCGGCGCACAATAGATTCATTGTTAAGCTTCATTGGATGAGCACCGTCGTTTGCGCCGTGAGAGCGCAGCTGGGCGCAGGATTGAATCCGAACATTTGGAGGTTGCACGGATAAGTAGCTCGTTACCTGCGCGGTTTCGGACTCCACTAGTGTCGCGCTAGTGCACGACGTCCCCTGTAAACGAAGTTCCGCCCAGCACAATCGTGAACGTGAGATTCGACTGATTGAGGTACGGCGCTGCTGAGTAGACCGCTTGGCTGGTCGTCTGGCACGGATCTGTGGTTTGCCCTCGGCTAATCGAAAGAAGCTGCGCAGCGGCGTTCGTAGCAAACGTCAGCTGCAGATCGTTATTGAAAGCAACCCCGAACATCACCGAGGCCTATAAGGACGGTCAGCAGCACCGGCAACACGAGAGCGAACTCAGCCATTGCCTGGCCGCTTGCGCTCGCCGCCACAGTCATCAGCTTGTTCGCATCCTGACGCACTGCCTTGCGATGCGCCGCTGGAACCTTGCACATCATCCGTTCGCCCCAGCCTATAAAGCACCGCCCGTGCCATCGGATTTGTCTTCTGATCGCTACGGCATGCGGGCAATCTGTCCTAAGCTGACTGCGGACTGTCCGGTTATGAGTCTGGCGAAGAGATTGAGTCTCCGCGCGCTCGGCTTCCTAACGCTTGTTAGGCGAGCCTTGGCATGTCCCAGATTGGCGCAGGCCGTCTTTCGCAGGACAAGCGCTCGCGCGTCGGCTTCGTCGCCGGACAGCCGTGTGGCGCCTCGCGTGAAAGAAGGGGCGAGGTTCCAAAAAAAATCACACAGGAAGGGCGAAACCCGGCGTGGGTGTCGCTTATTCTGCTCGGCTTGTGGCCTGCCTCACACGATCCGCTTCTGCCCGTGCTTGAATCCGCCCTGTTCGCCTAGAGCTTCGTTGCCGCGCTCGGGTTCTCGCTCGCGCTCGGGTTCGCGTTTAGGCTCGCGCCGCCGTTCCCGTCCCTGTCCCCGCGGTTCGTGCCGGCCGCTCTCGATCGGCACTATCTCGATCGATCGCAATAATCCTTCACCCACCGAGCGCGTCGTGATCATCGGATCTTCCTTGAGCGCCAGATGCACCACGCGCCGATCGCGCGGCGGCATCGGATCGAGTCGCAGCGGCTTGTGCTCGCGCTTGGCCTTTTCACCCATCGACAGCGCCATCCGATGCAATTGCTGGCGGCGCCGCGCGCGATACGATTCAGTCTCGAGTGAAATCGGCGCCGCATCCTTGATTTGCCGCGCCAGGATCCGATTCACGACGTATTCCAGCGCATCCAGCGTCTGTCCATGCCGCCCGATGAGGATTCCCGAGCCGTCGCCCTTTATTTCGAGCTCGACCGTCTCCGCGTCCACTTCTATCTGACGCACGTCGGTCCGCTCGCCCATCAGCTCGAGGATCTGCTTGAGGATTACCGTCGCTTCACGGCGCTGCTCCTCGACATCCGCGCGTTTGCGGCCGGCTGCTCCGCCGTTTTCGTTGTCGTCACCGGCGGTCGCCACCGTCGCGGGCGCGGTCGCCACCGGATTCTGTCTGCGGCCTCGCCGTTGATTCTCGCGTACCCCCGCCCGCCCGTCAGAGGCAGCTTCCTTGCGCGCTTGTGGCGACGTTTGCAGAACTTGGGGATTGGATGCCGCTTGCCCGCCGCCGACGCCGGCCGCCGGCGCGCTCTTGCGCGTCACTCGCACCCGCGCCTGGCGCGCGCCCAGTCCGAGTACCCCCGCGCGCGGCGTGGCGAGCACTTCGATCGCAACCTCGTCTTCGCGCGCGCCAAGCTGTTCGAGGGCTTCCCTGGTCGCCTCTTCTACCGAGGCGGCTGCTAGTTCTATCGAGTCGATATTGCTCATGTTGCCGGGGTGTATTGTTGGAATTCGCGGTTGAGGAAATACTGCTGGATCACGCCCAGCAGGTTCGACGAAAAATAGTACAAAGCCAATCCCGCCGGAAAGTTTATCAGCATGATCGTGAAAATCAGCGGCGTCAGCATCATCATCCTCTGCTGATTCGGATCCGGCGAGGTCGGCGTCATGTATTGCTGGACGAAACTGCTCGCGCCCATCAACAGCACCAGCACCGGCAGCCCGTGACAATGCATCATCGGCAGCTGCGGCAGGCCCGGTATATGCAAGCAGTCGGGCGTCGACAGGTCATTGATCCAGCCGACAAACGGTGCGTGACGCAGCTCGACCGAGTTCAGCAGCGCCTCGTACAGCCCGATGAAAATCGGCAACTGCAGCGCCATCGGCGCGCACCCGCCCAGCGGGTTGACGTGATTGCGCTTGTAGAGATCCACCATCTCCTTCTGCAACTGCTCGTTGTTGTCCTTGTACTTCTCGCGCAACCGCGTCATCTGCGGCTGCAGGCGCTGCATCTTCATCATCGAGCGCTGGCTTTTGATCGACATCGGCAGGAGCACAATCCGGATCGACACCGTCAACAAAATGATATCGACCCCGTAGTTGGGCGCGAGGTAATGAAATAGCTTCAGCGTGCGCAGGAAAATGATCGCCAGGATTCCCGCCCAGCCGAAATCGATCGACTTTCGCAGCGCCGGATTTATCGCTTCTAGAGCCTCGAGCAGCTTCGGCCCCATGTAGATGTCGCTATGAATTCGCGCCGCGCCGTCGAACAGCACTCGCGCGATCGCCTCGTCCCCCGCGTACGCCATTGTCAGCTCGCCGCTCGTCGGCGCCGCCGGCAGAAATACCGCCAGAAAGTATCGATCGCCGAAGCCCGCGTAGGTGATCGTGCCCGCCGCCGGCGGCACTCCCTTCTTCAGGTTCTTTTCGTTCTCGGTATAAACCTTGTCCCCAACGTCGGCCTGCAGTTCCGGGATATCGTAGTACCCCTGATGCGCCGTTAGTGGCTGGCTCATCGAGACGCCAATTTGATTCAGCGCCGGGCCGCCAGCGGCGGTGCCGACCGAAACCGCCACGTCCATCGAAAACACGTAGCTGCTCGCCCGGAACGTGAAAGTCTTGGTGATTGTCGTGCCGTCCGCGGTCCTGGCGATGAAGGTCGCGGTCGCGTCCGCTCCGGCCGCCGGCTTGATTTGCGCGGGCGCGGTCGTCTCGTAGCTCAAATCGCTGTCGTCGAAGACCTGCCCGCCACGGGTCATCACTGCGCCGAGCGGCAGATGCCCTCCCGGCGGGATCTGCACCATCTCGTAGGGCGGACTGTCCTTGGCCGCGTCCTGCCTGTAACGCCGCAGGATAAAACTCTTGAGCCGCGCTCCGTGAGTCGTGAACACCGCGACGTAAAAATCGGAATCCACCTCGACGGTTTTTTCGATCGCCCCCGGCGCCGGCGCCGCCGCCTGTGCCGGCGCCGTAACCCCAGTCGCGACTGCGCCAGCGCCGGTGGCGCCCGCGGGCGATGCCGTCTGGCCGATGCCAAGCGCCTGCCCCTGCGCAGCCTTGGCCGCTTTCGCCTGTTCGGCGGCCTGCTGCTGCTGTTGTTGCGTCGGCGGTGGGAAAAATCGCTTCAGCACCAGCTCCTGGTAGGTGACTACCAGTACTATCGACAGGACAACGGCGATCAGAACTCGACTCGAATCCAAAGAATTAATTCCCTATCGAATTAGCGAAAAAAACCGCTTGGCCGGAAGAAGAAGACAATCTGCGAAACCCACCCTGGGTTTCGCGCTTCCTGGGTGATTCTTTCTCCTGACTCGGGTGCAGGGGCTGGCCCCTGCCCGCGGCACCGGATCGTGTCCATGCCCGCCCATCGGATTGCATCGCGCGATTCGCCACAGCGCCATCGCACCGCCGCGCACGATCCCGTATTCGGCGATCACGTCGCGCGCGTACGCCGAGCAGCTCGGCTCGAAGCGGCACGCCGGTCCGTTCATCGCATGGATTACCGGCGAGATCGCCGCCCGATAAATCGCGATAGCACCGATCGCCGCGAGTCGTGGCGCCCGCGCCAGCGCCGGTGGCGACACCGACACCTTTAATCGATCTGCGGAATGGGCCAGTGGCATCAATTGCGCCCAGCGAAAGCGCCCTTGGCTGCCATTCGTCCGCTCAGGTTGCGCGCCGCCATGGTAAGTTCATTGTTGATCGCCGGCGATTCGAGCGTGGCCGCGCCGGCCCGCGCGATCACTACTATCGATGTCAGTGGTGGCAATTCCGCACGGATCACTTTCCTGAAACACTCGCGGACGCGGCGCTTCACCCGGTTTCGCACCACCGCGATACCGACTCTGCGCGACACCGTCACGCCCAGCCGCGAGCGGGCCGTCTCGTCATCCAGATTACCCGCGTAAACCACGAAGTGGGGGCTCTGGAATCGCACGCCGGCGCGTTGGAGGCGGATGAATTCCGTGCTTCGACGCAGCCGGTCTGCCGCTCCGAAGCTCAATTGCGCGCGCACGAAGGTCAGCCCGGCTGCTTGGGCGGTATCGAGATTGCCAGGCGCGCGCGGCCTTTCGCGCGGCGGCGCTTGAGCACCTTGCGTCCGCCCGGCGTGGCCATCCGCGCCAGGAATCCATGAGTTCGTTTGCGTCGGCGGTTGTGCGGTTGGTAGGTCCTTTTCATTGCTCGTGGCTCGCGGCCAAAAAAAGCCTTCGCTCGGGTTTGTATTCAGACCGATTTGGTCTGTTGTAGGTCGGGTGTCTTCGTTCCGGCTTGATCTTTTTTAGGTGGATATTGTTTCGATCGACCCCGAACACGCAATCGAACCATACCGCGCGCCTTTGAGCAAGCGGCGGGGGCTGGCCCCTGCGCCCTGGCCAGGGAAAAGGGGAGAACTTAATTGAAGCCTTTTACGAATGTGAAACCTACCATGGGTTTCACGCTTCCTCGGTGATTAAAACAAAAAAAGAGGCGGGCTTCGCCCTGTTAGAACTTCTTTTGTGTCATTCCTGAGCGCAGCGAAGGAACCCGGTTCCTGCCTTTCTCTGTCAGGGACGTGTCACAGACACACGGCCGCGCCGGCGGCGCGGGTGAGGGTCCATTTTCCAAGATGTCCTTGCGCGCCTTTTCCTGTGTCCGTCATCCCGACCGGAGTCTGCGGGCGGAGGGACCCCGGATCCTTCTTGGTCAGCTCTCTGCCTACTGCGCCTTCAGCCGCGGATCGTCGGCCTGCACGCAAATCGAGTACGAGTAGCGATCGACGTTAACGTTGCCGGTATCGTCCTTCTGCGATGCGATCACGATCGCCCGATAATTTTCGCAGGTTTCCTGTGAGCTGAAACTATCGACGTTCTCCCACTCCGACAGCGGCGTCTGGCGCTGTAGTCCCCGCCGCGCACAATCGATCGACGGCGCCAGCAGGATCCAACCGATCAAGGCGACCGCTGCCGTATCTCTGAACCTCATCAGATCGCTTATCTTCCGATCCCCCTCGACCGCGCAAGCAGCGTACGAACCCCTCTGCCCTTTAACCTGTTCTAACAGGGACGAAGTCCCGCATCTTTTCTTGCCAACTGGGTGCAGCGACTGTCTTGGTAGTCAAGCGGGGATTGGGCATGGAGCACTCCAAGGAGTGCGATGTTTTAGCATCGCATTGAGGATGGTGATGAGTTTGCGCATGCAGGCGACGAGTGCGACCTTGGCTGGTTTGCCGGCCGCGCGCAGCCGGCGATAGAGGGAGCGCAGGACCGGGTTGTAGCGTACGCCGACGAGGGTGCCCATGTAGAGCACGGCACGCAGATGGGCACGTCCGCCCCATACCATGCGCCGGCCGCGCATCGTGCCGCTGTCGTGGGGATACGGCGCCACGCCGACCAGCGCGGCAATCTCGTGCCGGTTGAGGCGGCCCAACTCCGGCAGCCCCGCGATCAGCGTTGCGCATAGCACCGGACCGACACCGGGCACGCTGCTTAGCAGGTCCTCCCGTTCGCGCCACAGCGGCGAGTTGCGCAGCGTGCGGTCGAGGTCGTGATCGCGCTGCTTAAGCCGCGCTTGGAGCCAGCGGATATGCGCGCGGATCTCGCGGTGCAACACCGCCGGCACGCAGCCGAGCCGGTTGCGCTCGGCGGTCAGCATCTCGACCAGTTCGCGCCGGCGGGTAACCAGCGCCTGCAACTGGCGGGTCTGCTCATTGGGCAACTCCCTGAGCGGCGGCTTGATCCGCTCCGCGAACAGCGCCAGAGCACGCGCGTCAAGCGCGTCGGTCTTGGCCAACTGCCCGGTGCAGCGCGTGAACTCGCGCACTTGGCGCGGGTTTACCACCGCCACCGGCACCTGGGCCGCCGCCAGCTCGCCCACCAGCGCCGTCTCCAAGCCGCCGCTGGCTTCCAGCACCACCAGCGCGGGAGCGAGCTTTTGCAACCGCCCGGCCAGCTCCACGATCCCACGCGCGTCGTTGTCCACCCCCAACAACTCGCCCGCAGAGCCTAGCGCCACATCCAACCGCGCCTTGCTCACGTCGATCCCCACGAACACTTCCGCCCTTGTCACCGCTGCGCTCCTCCGCTCAGGCCGCACCCCTCCTTGCGCGATGCGGGCTCGACCACTTGCGCCGGCCCCGGCGACTGTTCGGGCTTTGACCTGGTTGTTGGGGCGCGGCGACCCGCGCTGCACCGCGGTCTCGCTCTTTGCGGACCCAGGGGTTCTCGGTCTGCCGCGCCCAAGTTTGTTTCCATCTTGCGATGACAACGGCAAGATACAAGGGGTCACCCCTGCCCAAGGAAGCGCGAAACCCACGGCGGGTTTCGCTACAATTAAGTTCCTTCGATGTACGCCGCCGACACGATCGTAGCGCCCGCCACCGCGCCGGGAATCGGCGCCGTCGCGATCGTTCGCCTGTCCGGTCCGCGCGCATTGGAAATCCTCGACTCGATCTTTCGCCCTGCGCATGGAGACGAACTCACGCCTCGAATGATGCGCCTGGGCGACGTGGTCGATCCTGCAACCGGCGCCCGCGTCGATCGCGCGCTCGCGGTCGTGATGCGACGTCCGGCCAGCCTGACCGGCGAGGATGTAGCCGAGCTGCAATGCCACGGCGGTCCATTCGTTGTCCGCCGCATCGTGGCGCTCGCCGTCGGCGCGGGCGCGCGGATGGCGGAGCCGGGCGAATTCACCCGCCGCGCGTTTTTGAACGGCCGGATAAGATCTCGCCGAGGCCGAGGCCGTGGCCGATATTGTCGCCGCGCGCAGCGAATCCGCACTGGCGATAGCGATAGAGCAACTCTCGGGCGCACTTTCCGCACGCGTCGCCGAGCTTCGCGCCCAGGTGGTCGCAATTCGCGCGCATCTCGAAGTCGAAATCGATTTCTCCGACGAAGACATCCGCCTCCCGTCGCGGCGCGAGGTCGCCGCTGAAATCGAGCGCCTCATCGCCGACGTTGCAGTTTTGCACGACAGCTTTGCGCGCGGCCTCCTGATGCGCGAGGGCGTGCGCGCCACCATCGTCGGCAAACCCAACGCCGGCAAGTCGAGCCTTCTAAATCTATTGCTAGGCGCTGATCGCGCAATAGTCACAGCGATCGCCGGCACCACTCGCGACGTGATCGAGGACTCCATCCAGCTTGGTCCCTACGCACTTGTTCTGAACGACACCGCGGGCGTCGGCGACTCGACCGACGAGGTCGAGAGAATCGGAATCGAGCGCACGATGCGCTCGGTGCGCGACGCGGACCTGCTGATCGCGATGTTCGATTCGTCGCGGCCGCTTGAGTCCGCGGATCTCGACGTGATTCGGCTGACGGCCGGCCGCCCGGGACTGGCGGTTCTCAACAAGCGCGATCTGCCCGATGTGATCGCGGCCGGCGATCTTCGCGAGCACGGCTTGAATCTTCCGATTCTGCCGTTCTCCGCGATTCATCTGAAGGAAGCCGGCGCTCTGCGCGCCGAGCTGACCAAGGTCATCGCCGCCCTGATCTCGCCTTTCGCACCTTCATCCAACGATCAAATCGCAATCTCCCGCGTGCGGCATCGCGACGCGCTGGCGATGGCTCTGGGAGCGCTCAAGGACGCACGCAGATCCGCGCTCGCCCTGATGCCGCCGGAGATCGTCGCGGTTGACATAATGGCCGCGGCCGCCGCGCTCGGATCGATCACCGGCGAAGTCAGCACCGACGACGTCTTAGACGCCATCTTCCGCGACTTCTGCATCGGCAAATGACGGAGGCGCGCGCCGGATCGCTACGGGTATGAGAAAAAACTCACGGTTGTTGCTTACACGGAATATTATCGACCGAAAGTTTTGAGGAATGGTTAGGCCGTTGAGCGGGTGGATGCTTGCCCTGTGGCCCGCTGATAAAATCGGTCAATGGCTAATGATCCTCGTGAGCGGCTCCGTGAGCTTCTTGTTTATTTGCATGAAGATCTCGACGTGGAACTGAAGGGTTGGCTCGACTTATCTTCTGAGGAGGACAAGGCGAACCTCGCGCAAGCAATTCTCGCGATAGCCAATCACGGAGGCGGATATATCGTGATGGGCGTGGAGGAGGAGTCCCAGGGATGGAGGCCCTGTCCACAGCCCCCGCGAAACCGTGTCTACACCCAGGATCTGATCAACGGCGTCGTGAAAAGTTACGCAGACCCTCCGTTTCACTGTGAGTTGCACCTCGTTCCGCATCCGGACTGGGGCACGGATGTTCCGGTCGTCGTGGTGCCGGGTGGGCACAGGGTCCCGATCCGCTCACGACGCGACGGCCCCAACCGCATGCACGTTCGCGAGAACACTTACTACATAAGAGGCGGCGGGCCAGAAAGTCGCGCCATTCGGTCGGCCGAAGAGTGGAATTCGCTGATCACTAGATGTGTCGTAGCGTCTCGCGATCTTCTTCTGGATAGTTTCCGACGGATCCTTGAGGGTGGAATTGCGACAAGCTCACCAATGCGGCGAGCAGAAGGCCTCGACCTAGAGGGTTGGGTCGAGGAGTCTGTATCGCGTTTTGAAAGCCTCATCGCCGAGAAACTACCTGGCGAGCAGCCTTCGCGCTTCTCGAACGGCATCTGGTTCATCGGTTATTCGATCATTGGAGACTTACGGCCCCCATCGCTGACTGATTTTTTGCAGATCCTTCGCGAGGCAAAGGGACACGAGACAGGTTGGCCACCGTGGTGGGTTCCAACGAAGCGAGAGATCGCGCCTTACGTTTTCGAAAAAACCATTGAGTGCTGGTTGGCTGAGCCAGACGCAAATGGAGATCCTTCTCATTCCGATTTCTGGCGGGCATCACCACTGGGAATGATGTTTCTCTTGCGCGGTTACGAAGAGGACGGACGGGAGCCGAAGATACAGCCGGGCACCCAGCTGGAGTTCACCCTTCCCGTTTGGCGCATCGGTGAGTGCCTGCTCCACGCCGAGCGGTTGGCACGGCGCTTGGCCGGCGAGAAGTCGTCCGTGAACGTGCGCGTTACATGGCGCGGCTTAAGCGGTCGAGCACTTTCGAATTGGCGCCCCGAACGATTCGGCTTTGACGAAAGATATCTCTGCAGGAGCGACTCAATTTCTGCATCTGCTTCTCTGGTCGTCGCAGAGATCTCGTCAGGACTTCCGGAGATCGTCGAAGCGCTAACGCGGCCTCTCTACGAGGCTTTTGATTTCTTTAGGGTGCCGAGGGCGACGATCGAAGCAGAACTCTCATACATGCGCTGGCGAAAATAGTTGGAAGTCCCTGGTTCCATCGCTCGAAATGACTGTCGAATGTAAACCCTGCGGCGTTTGCTGACGCGGGCGAATCGTTCAAGCTTGGGCAGTGCCGGGTAAGAATCGGACCGGAACACGGCGAAGAAAAAGCTCCGGGGTCCCTCCGCTCCGGTCGGGATGACACAAAAAGAGGACGCGCATACGCGGAGAGCCGGGGTCCTTCGCTGCGCTCAGGATGACACAAAAAAAGTTCTGACAGGGCGAAGCCCGCATCCGTTATCCTTACTCAGGTGCAGGGGCTGGCCCCTGCCCAAGGAAGCGTGAAACCTACGGTGGGTTTCACACTTGACTGATTGTAGGATTTTACTACTGACAGGTGCGCCATGCACGACCGCGGCGCTTTGCGCGAGGCGGTCGTGCGGGCCATAATCGCTGACTCGCAATGAAGTACGACGTCATCATCGTCGGCGCCGGCCATGCCGGTATCGAAGCCGCGCTCGCCGCGGCCAGGATGGGTGCGAGCACCCTGATGCTCACGCTCAACCTCGATCATATCGGCCAGATGTCCTGCAACCCCGCGATCGGCGGAATCGGCAAGGGCCACCTGGTGCGCGAGATCGACGCGCTCGGCGGCGAGATGGGTCTGGCGGCCGACGAGACCGGAATCCAGTTCCGCTTCCTCAACACGCGCAAGGGGCCGGCTGTTCGCGCTCGTCGCGCGCAGGCAGACAAGGCCGCCTATCGCGCGCGCAGCAAGCGCGTGCTCGAGCGAGCAGCCAATCTGCAGATGCGACAGGCGAGCGTCGAGCGCCTGATCGTCGACGGACGGCGCGGTGCGCGGCGTCGAATCGCAGATTGGCGAGGTCTTCGAAGCGCCGGGCCGTCGTCCTCACGACCGGCACGTTCCTCAAGGGCCTCGTCCATATCGGGCTCAAGAATTATTCGGCGGGCCGCGCCGGCGATTTCGCCGCGATGGGCCTGAGCGACCATCTCGCGGCATCTGGGCTTTCGAGTCGGCCGGCTCAAGACCGGCACCTGCCCGCGCCTCGACGGGCGCACGATCGACTACTCGCGCGTTGGAGATCCAGCCGGGCGACGAGCCGCCGCCGCCATTCTCGTTCCGCACCAAGCGGATCGCGCAGGCGCAGCTTCCTTGCCATCTCACGTTCACCAACGCGCGCACCCACGAGATTATCCGCGCCGGCATCGACCGCTCGCCGATGTACTCGGGGGTGATCCAGAGCCAGGGGCCGCGCTATTGCCCGTCGGTCGAGGACAAGGTGATGCGCTTCCGCGACAAGGAGCGCCATCAGATTTTCCTCGAACCCGAAGGCCGCGACACGGTCGAGGTCTACCCCAACGGCCTGTCCACCAGCCTGCCGCTGGACGTGCAGCTCGCGATGGTGCGATCGATAGGCGGGCTCGAGCAGGCGGAAATCATGCGGCCCGGCTACGCGATCGAGTACGATTTTTCCGACCCCACCAGCTGACGCCGTCGCTGGAAACCAAGCTGGTGCGACGGGCTCTTCTTCGCCGGCCAGATCAACGGCACCACCGGCTATGAAGAGGCGGGCGCGCAGGGACTGATGGCGGGAATCAACGCCGCGCTCAAGGTCCGCGGCGAGCCGGCGCTCATCCTGCGCCGCGACCAGGCCTATATCGGCGTGATGATCGACGACCTGGTGACGCGCGGAATCGGCGGCGAGCCGTACCGGATGTTCACCTCGCGCGCCGAGTACCGACTGCTGCTGCGCGAGGACAATGCCGACCGCCGGCTCGTCGCCGATCGGCGAGCGGCTCGGATTGCTCGGCGCATCGGCGGGCGCGCGCGTTCGCGCCAAGACCGAAGCCGTGCGCCGCGAGATCGAACGCCTCAAGGCGGCGCTGATACCTGCCACCGACGAGGTCAACGCGGCTGATTGCGGCGTCGGGCTCGACGCCGATCGTGCAGCCGGTGCGCGCGATCGAGCTGCTCAAGCGTCCCGAAATCGCGTACGGCACCGTGGTGAAAATGGGCGGCGTCGATTCGGGACTCGGCCTCGACGAAGCCGCGGAGTTGGAGACCGAGATCAAATACGAGGGCTACGTTCGACGGCAGGCGGAGGCGGTCGAGCGTTTTTCACGCCTGGAGGACACGGCTATACCGGACTGGGTGGATTTCAAAGGGGTGATGGGTCTTTCGACCGAGGTTTCGGAGCGCCTGTCTGCCGTGCGGCCGCGCTCGCTGGGTCAGGCGGCGCGGATGCCTGGAATAACGCCCGCGGCAATCTCGATCCTGGCCGTCCATATCAAGAGCCGGCGCGATCGCAACGCCCGCGCGATTTGAACGTTTCACGTGAAAGCAGGGGCCAGCCCCTGCACCCGAGTCAGGAGAACGTTTCACGTGAAACATCGTCGCTGCAAGAAATACGCCTTGATTTTGCTGGGTTATTTCTAAAAATGTTTCACGTGAAACGTTTTTGAGCTAAGAGTCTAACCTGCGGAACTGCCGTGACACATAAGATCAAGAAAAAGCCAGCCAGCCCCGACGAGATTGCCGCAAACGTGCGCGCTCAGCTCGCCCCCGCAATCTCAGCGCTCGGAGTAATCGGCAGGAATTCCGAGTTCCTGGACCGAATCGAGCGGATGGCGGCCACGCTCGCGCTGTGGGGCCCGAAGATCAATCTGACGGCGAATCCGAGCGACCCCGACGAGATTGTGTTCCACGTCTTCGACAGTATCATCCCGGTCTCGATCGCGGTCAGCTCGAAGATTCTGCGGCTCAGCGCTCGGCTCGATCGCGAGCGGCGCTTTCTGGATATCGGCAGCGGCGCCGGTTTCCCGGGACTCGTGATTGCCGCCGCGATCAACGCGCAGGTGACGCTGGTCGAGGCGCGCCGCAAGCGGGCGACATTTCTGAGCGAGGCCGCAATCGAGATGGGGCTCGGCAACGTTCGGGTGCAATGCGCGCGAGCCGAGTCGCTCGACCTTCGCGACGGATTCGACTTGGTCACCGCACGCGCAGTAGGAAATCCTGCCGCGATTTTCGAGATTGCCGGCCGCGCCTTGCATCCGGGCGGCGTGCTGATGCTCTACGCCAGCGCCGAGCAGAAGTTCGACGATGATGCCGGCGTGGCCGCGGCCGCCGGACTCATCGATCCGTCCATCGCCGGATACGATTTGCGCCACGGCCGCCATCTGATGCGCCGCGCCGTCGCCACCTGGAGCAGGGGCCCCGGTCCCTGCACCTGAGTCAGGAATAAGACTTAGTAAAGCAGGAAGCGCGAAGCTCCGTTTGGGTTCGCTCGGCTTGGTCTGGTCCTCGTGTCTTTCTCCTCGATCGGTTGTCCGCAACGTTTCACGTGAAAGCAGGGGCCCCGGTCCCTGCACCCCAGCCAGGAACGGAAGCCCGCTAATGTTTCACGTGAAACATTCGATCTAGAAAACCTCATTAATTCAGGCGCTTGCGTGAATGCGATCGCGCGATTTGATTTTGTGCGATCGCGGGGATTTAATAATTTGCGGGTCCGAATTTTTCACTGTTTCACGTGAAATGTCCGCGCGCTCGGGTTGTGGGGTAGGTCGTGGGGCGGGTAATCGCAATAGCTAATCAGAAAGGCGGCGTCGGCAAGACCGCGACGGCGATCAATCTCGCGGTTGCGTTGGCCGACACGGGTCGGCGCGTCCTGCTGGTGGACCTCGATCCGCAAGGCAACGCCACTTCCGGTATCAGCACGCCACAGGATGTGAGAGCCGCCCGCATCGAGGGCAAGACTATCTACCAAGCGTTAATCGGCGGCTTGGCGATGGCGGAAATCCTGCGGCAGGTCCGCCCGATGTTGTCGCTGGCGCCGGCGGGCGACGACCTGGTGGGCGCGGAGATCGAGCTGGTGACGATGGAGGGTCGCGAGCGGCGCTTGCGGACGCTCTTGGAGCCAGTGAGATCGGAATATAACTATGTTTTAATAGATACGCCGCCCTCGCTTGGAATCCTCACGCTTAACGCGCTGGTCGCAGCGGATTCGGTGCTGGTGCCGATGCAATGCGAATACTACGCGCTCGAGGGTTTGAGCGCCTTGCTCGGCACTATCAGCAAGGTCAAGGCGGCGCTGAGATCGGGGCTTGAGCTCGAGGGCCTGGTGCTCACGATGTTCGACACGCGAAATCGCCTGAGCCACGAGATTTCACACGAGGTCAGAAAACATTTTCCTGAGAAGGTTTTTCGCAGCGTGATTCCACGCAGCGTGCGGATGTCGGAAAGCCCGAGTCATGGACTGTCGGTGCTCGAATACGAGTCGAAGTCGGCCGGCGCGGAAGGCTATCGGGCGCTGGCCGCAGAAATTATCGCGCGTGGAGAGGAGAAGACGAATTGAAGATCAGAATGCGAAACCCACCGTGGGTTTCGCACTTCCTCGGTGAACCACTTGCTGGGAAGTGTGCAAGGGCAGGCGCGTTGGGAGAGACAAGAGAAGATGCGGGCTTCGCCCTGTTAGAACAGTTGTAGGGGAAGGCCGCGGGTGACTGTGTCATCCCGAGCGGAGTCTGCGGAGCCAAGGGAGCCCGGATCTGGTGCGGCGCGGAATCTAGCGGCGATCACGATCGAAATCACAAGGATGAAAGGACGATGCGGAAACCATTGGGACGCGGACTCGATGCGCTGATTGGCAACGCGGCGGCGGGAATTGAAATTGGCGCGGACAACGACCGCGGCGCGGCGCATTTCAAGATGGCGCCGATCGCGAATATCACGGCGGGTCCGTTTCAGCCGCGAATAAATTTCGACAAGGAGCGGCTGGCCGAACTTACGCGCGCGATCCAGAGCCAGGGGATTATCGAGCCGCTGATCGTGCGGCGAATCGCCGGCGCGGTCGCCCCCGGCGCATCGGCAGGGGAAATCGACGGGCCGCGCTACGAGCTGATAGCGGGCGAGCGGCGGCTGCGTGCGGCGCGCGCGGCGGGTCTGGAAGCGGTTCCGGTCGTGGTGCGGGAACTCGACGATCGCGCGGCGCTCGAAATGTCGCTGGTCGAGAATATCGTGCGCGAGGATCTGAACGCGGTCGAAGAAGGGCTCGCGTTTTTTCGGCTCGTCGACCATTTCGAGCTGACCCAGGACGAAATCGCGGCGCGCGTCGGCAAGAGCCGTCCCTACGTCAGCAACTCGATTCGATTGCTGGAACTGCCGCAGCCGATTCTGAATATGATTGCGATGGGGCAGCTCAGCGCCGGGCAGGCGCGGCCGCTGCTGGCGATGGAATCGCCCGACGCGCAGCTGTCGGCGGCGCGTCGGATCGCGGCGGTCGGAATCTCGGCGCGCGGCGCCGAAGAGATCGCCACAGCGCATCGCCCACGCACGTCGAAAACGGCCGCGGCGCGATCCGCCGCCGATGCCAATCTGAACGCGCTGGCCGAGGGCCTGCAACGCGCGCTCAAGCGCAAGGTCAGAATTTTCAAGCGGCGCGGGCGAAGTCCGGGACGAATCGAAATCGATTACTACGACGATAACGATCTAACCGCGGTCGCCGAGATGCTGCTGGGAAATTCGCGCGCCGCATTGCGCGCGTAAAGCAGGGAAGAGGATCCAGATGCGAAACCCACCCTGGGTTTCGCGCTTCCCGGGTGATCAAAACAAAAGAGGATGCGGGCTCCGCCCTGTTAGAAGGGGTAAGGGGATACGTGCGCGATTTCATATGGTTTGGACCGTCCAGTGCCCTCTTCTTGTCCGAGGAGAGGGTTAGGGAGAGGTGCCACGCCTAACGGCGGCACTGCTGTCTGACTTACTGCATCGAGCAAACGCTGGTGCGAAGTCCAGCGTTGCACCTCACCCGGCGCTTGCCGAGTTTCAGGGGCCATCCCCTGCCCCTTAGTAAGGAAAAAAGATGTGGCCTGACGGCCTGTTAGAAATATGAGTGAGGAGAGAAGAAATCCTAGACTGGGTGCAGGGGCTGGCCCGTGCAAACCAGCATAGGTTTTTTCGCTAACTCCGTTCCGTATTGTCTCCGCTCCGTGTCATCCTGGGCGGCGAGGTAATCTCACTCGCGCCTGAACCTGGCTGCTCGGCGTCGCGAGTCGGATAGCCGAAGTGCCACACGCTGAGTTCGCCGGGTCGCGCGTCAATGGGGATGCGGCGATAGGACGTGTCCTCGCGATGGAAGCGCGGCTGATCGCGATACAGCATTCCGCCCGAACTGATCATGGCGACGCTGCACTCGGCGAGCGGCTTGGTCAGCGGCGTGAACGGCGTCGATTCGTTCTCGACCTATCGGTAGGGAGTGAAGTCGCTGTAGAGCTGGCGCGTGCGTGGAATGTATGCGACCGGCATGGTGTTTCACTCCTTCACTCTTTCACTGGTTGACTCTCACTCTACGATGGCGCCGAACCATTCGGCAAGGCGTGTTTAGGCCGTGTCTGTCGGCGACATCCTCTTGTCGGCAAATTCGGGCAAATTCGCCTAAGACGGTTAAAGACGATTGACTCGTGACTTTGTGGAAGGAATATTTTGCGCAAAGTCCCAAGGGGGGGACCGCAATTAAATTTCATTAAGTTCCGGGCTGCCCCGATTTGGGCGAAGCAGGCCAGAAGCCGTTTTCTGGCGCGAGTTTCAAGGGAGGGACGTTAATGCACGTATCACTCAGGCATGCGCGACGCGTGATGTTAGGCGCCGCGCTGGGGGCGCTGTTTCTCGCCGGTATGCCAGGCGCCGGTCAGGCGCAGACCATTTCAATCTGCGTATCGCCGAAACACCAGAATATAATTTTGCCGCCCGGTGGCAGTTGCAATCCACCGAACCGATCACTCACCTGGGCTGAGGATGGCGTGGCGGGACCGACCGGACCTACGGGACCGGTGGGTCTGCAAGGACCAGCAGGAGCGACCGGGGCTACGGGTGAAACGGGAGCGCAGGGAGCGGCCGGACCAGCCGGCGCGATAGGAGCGACTGGCCCGACGGGAGCGACGGGACCGGCAGGCCCGCAGGGTCTTGTGGGACCGGCCGGCGCGATAGGAGATGTTGGCCTGACGGGAGCGACGGGACCGGCAGGCCCGCAGGGTCCTGTGGGACCGGCGGGTGCGATCGGAGATGTTGGAAACGCCGGGGCTACAGGTCCTCAAGGCCCAGCCGGAGCAATGGGTCCGCAAGGACCGCAAGGAGTGCCAGGGTCACAGGGCGCAACAGGTCCGACGGGACCGTCGGGAACTCCCGGTACGAACGGAACCAACGGAACGCAATCGTTCCTGCTGACTGGCGGCGATCTGGGCTTTAAGGTCCAATCTTACAATTTTCTTACGTACGAAAATCAATTTTTGCTGGGCAACAACGCGTCAGCCACGCCGGCGGCCGAGCCGACGCCTGTGGGAACCACCCCTCTCTACTACGGCCCGGGCAACGGCGTTGACTCTGTAATCGAAAGCGAAGCGGTGCCAATCGATGCTGGGACCGCCAGCCAACTCTACGTTGAGACCGCGGTGAATCCCGGAGACGGTAATAGCTACACGTTTAATCTATGCATAAACAGCAATTGCAATACCGGGGTTACATGCACCATCGGTCTCCCGACCGCGACTGAGTGCAGCGACACGGTTGATACACAGGCCTATAACGCCGGCGATGACATCGCGCTTCAAGGCATAGCAACCAGTGGTGCGTATATAGCATCGAATGGCGCGACCCCGCCCGACGTGAATGCGACCAACGTGAAGTGGTCAGTGGTTATTACGCAGAGTCCGCAGAGTACACCGACGAGCTCCGCAGTCGTGGCGATGAAGCCGCAGTTGATGACGCAGCACTCGATAACGCCGCACTGACGATGAGAGAGGGACAGATAAGGCAGGGTACGAGAATGGCAACAGTAAGGGAGGGGACCAGGATGCCTCAATCTTTTAGGAACGCGTGGCGCTGGCTCGTCGGAGCATCGGCGGCTGCGATGTTAATAGCAAGTATCTCGCCGGCGGCAAACGCGCAGGTAATCACACTCTGCGTAAACCGGAACGGCAAAGTCGTCGGGATAGACATCCATTGCACGCCCAAGCAAATCCAATTGACGTGGAACATCCCCGGACCGATAGGCGACTCAGGGCTGCAAGGGCCGACCGGACCGCAGGGTGTCACCGGTGCAGTTGGACTGACGGGCGCAACCGGCGGCATCGGTCCCACGGGATCCACGGGCCCCGCCGGTGCAACGGGCCTGACGGGTCCCACGGGTCCGCAAGGCGCGGTCGGTGCAGCGGGATCCACGGGCCCCGCCGGTGCAATGGGCGCGGAGGGTCTGACAGGTTCGCAAGGCGCTGTGGGTGCAGCGGGTTCCGCAGGGCCGATGGGGGCAACGGGCCCGACGGGCCCTGAGGGAGCGCAAGGAGTGACGGGTTCTGCAGGACCTATCGGAAATACCGGTCCTCAGGGTCCTACTGGTCCTCAGGGAGACTCAGGGAACCGCTGGCACCAACGGCATCAACGGCACCAATGGTGACAATACCGCGACTCTAACCGGCGGCACGCTGGGTGGCACGACCGGCTATGATGCGGGTATCGAGCTGAGCTCGGGCACTTCTTCGTCCGCACCGCTCTATATGGCGCCGGGTAACGGAGCAGATTTCGTCCAAGCGACAGAACAAGTACCTACTCCGGGTGGTACCGCGTTCCATCTGCAGGTCCAGCTTTACCTGGATGGGCCCCCGCCTGGAGGTGGCCCGGGCGGCCCGGGTGATAGCGCTGCATACACGTTCATCGTATGCGATAACCAAACCTGCGACCCAGCTACAGCCGGGGTGTCATGCGTAATTAGAGGCACCGACTCGACCTGCTTTGACGACACCGACACAGTGGATTTTTTGCCGGGCGACGCGATCTCCATTATGGCCTACAACTCGGCGGGCGAACCCGAAACGCTCAATGTGTCGTGGTCTCTCGATTACGCCCTCGCGAGCCCAATCTAAGGCTGCGGGAGTGGATGAATGAGTTCGTTATCTGAACGCAGGACGGCCAGAGGGCAAGAGAAAATGGAGGGCGTGAACATGCCTGCTTCCTTGAAATTCGCGTGGCGCCGGATCGCCGGTGCGACCGCCGCTGCGATAATCGGTCTGGTAGCACTTCCAGGCGTTGGCCAGGCGGCCACTCTGACGATTTGTATCAAAAACAGCAACGGCCTAATCAAGGGCATCAACGTCCTATGCAACCCAAGCAAAGAGACCACGCTCTCGTGGGATACGGTTGGACCACCGGGAGCGACCGGAGCGACGGGATCTACGGGCCCGCAGGGCGTGACCGGCGCGCAGGGCGCGCAGGGTTCAGCCGGTTTGACTGGTCCAGCGGGACCACAAGGAGCCGCGGGACCGCAGGGTCCCCAAGGCTTGGCGGGTGCTGCAGGTGCGACTGGTCCGGCTGGGCCACAAGGAGCGGCGGGACCGCAGGGACCCCCGGGCTTGGCGGGTGCCGCAGGTGCGGCGGGTCCGGCTGGGCCACAAGGAGCAGCGGGACCGCAGGGACCGCAGGGCGTTGCCGGGGCGACGGGATCTACGGGCCCGCAAGGGTTTCAGGGTAATCCTGGAATTCAGGGACTGGTCGGTCTGGTCGGCCCTACAGGTCCTACGGGCACCGCTGGGACCAACGGGACAAATGAGACCAACAAAACCTTCCTGACTGGAGGTTCGCTGGGCACTTTTGGCCGTGACGAGGGTCTCGCGTTGTCCGGAACATATCGCAATCCCCCTTTGCTCGTAATGGGGCCGGGCAATGGCGCGGTCTCGGCCCAAGGCAACGAGCTTGTGCCGGTGAATGATTGCGGCACTGCATACAACCTGTTCGTAAGTGTCGATAATCACCCGGGCACCGCTTTGGACCTCGCTCCCGTAACCTACTTTTTCAACATCTGCAAAAACTTTCCTTGCCCCTTCGGTGGCGTGTCTTGTGCCATCACCGACCCGGACACGACCTGCAGTGACATCTACAACACGACCGGCAACTCCATGACCTACGCTCAGAGCGATTTGATTGGACTGGTTGCGTGGGCCAGCGCTTCTGGCCCCCTTGTGAATACTGCCGACGTGAAGTGGTCGCTAACTTATGACCACACGACGTGCCCCAGTCCCACCCCTTCGGTGACTGCGACACCGACACCTACGCCACTGCCACCGACGCCAACACTAACACCAACACCAACAGCGACTGTGACGGCTACGGCGACGGCTACGGACACAGTGACTGCAACGCCGACGGCTACGGCGACGGCCACGGACACGGTGACTGCAACGCCTACTGCGACGGCGACGGCGACGGACACAGTGACTGCAACGCCGACTGCCACAGCGACGGCCACGGATACAGTAACTGCAACGCCGACGGACACAGCGACAGCGACGCTAACGCCGACAGTCACTGCTACCACTCCCTACGTTCCGACCGCTACTCCGAGCGCTACTCCCACCTAGCAGCTCGAGATTACGTTCGCGACTGAAAACCCCTGGGACGCAAAGCCCGGGGGTTTTTTTCGGCCATGAAATTATCTGAAATGCAGGTTTCTTTTTTTGCCCGCGCCGCGCGCGAGCGCCGAAGCCGGCTGCTTCAAACGCGCCAACACCTGGGCGCTTACTTGAAGGTCTCGATACTGCCAGTATGAGTAGCTTTCGCTCGGGCCAGTGTAAGGCCACACTCGCCCGGGGACTTTCCCGGCACGCCGACTAGAACCAGCGGGCGAATCTTCTTACCCGGTGGCAGCTCATCGTCAAGTTCCGCTCCCTGTCTTTCGAGCGTAACGACCGTGGCAGTCCCAAGGAAATAAAATAATTCGTTCGCGGGCGCTTAGTGGCAGTCTCCCATCGGGCTCTTGACCTTGGCGATACCGCCGTCCACTACCGTGCAAGTCGGCGTAGCGGTGTCGCTGCCCTCGGCTATAGAGCCTTTGGTCGCGGTTGCCGTTACAACGCTCCCAGCCGTGTCACAATACGCTGACGCCTTGCCGCCGGCACCCGAACCGTTGGCGGTCGCCTTGCACCCCGCCGCCTGCGCGATTCCAGCGACATCATTAGCCCCGTCGCTCGCGGTAGCCTTGGCGGCCCCGCCGTCTTCTGCCAAGGCCGTCGCACCGCTTCCCTCTCCGCTTGAAACGCTAGTCGCCTTCCCGCCTCCGCCTTCTATTCCGGCGATTGCCGAAGCGGCCGCATCCTTCGCCGTCGCGACTGCGTCACCGCCCCCTCTTTCAATCTCCGCCCGGGAGTAAGCGCCGCCGGTGGAGGTCGAAGTGGCTTTGCCTCCGCCGCTTGCGTCAATGTACGCGTTGGCGTCGCTGTCCGCGCCTTTGGCGGTCGCCTTGGTTGCGCCGGTTACTGCATCGGTATACGCATCGGCGTTCTCTCCCGACGCGGAGCTGTTGGCCTTGCCGCCGTCGTACGCGTCTGCATCCGCCACGGAGTCCTTTCCGGACGCGGTTCCGCTAGCGTTGCCGGCGCTTTCTGCGTCGACCTCCGCGTCAGCGCCGTCGCCCGACGCGGAACTGGTAGCCTTGCCAGTGTCTTCCGCCGTTCACTCCGCAAAGCCTTGGAGCGAGGCGTTGGCCTTCGCCTTGTTGGGTGGGCTGGTTGCAGCGTTGCAGACGGCCTCAGTACCGTCGGGGTTCGTATTGGTGACGTTCGTGCTCGTCGTTGAGCATGACTCCTTGTCTGAGGCCGCGAACGCCGCGGTTCGAGCCACCATGAGAACAAGTACAAGCGCGGCTATAGCCGCCCCGATCTGAACGACCCGTGTCTGCATAAATTCCCCTCCGATGCGTGCGTTCGCGGGCGCTCAGGGGCAGTTTCCCATCGGGCTCTTGACCTTGGCGATGCCGCCGTCCACTACCGTGCAAGTCGGCGCAACGGTGTCGCTGCCGATGGCTGTAGAGCCTTTGGTCGCGGTCGCCGTTACAACGCTGTCGGCCGTCGAACATTGCGCTACCGCCTTGGTGCCGGCACCCGAACCGTTGGCGGTCGCCTTGCACCCCGCCGCCGTCGCGATTCCCTCGACATCATTAGCCCCGTCGCTCGCGGTAGCCTTGGCGGCCCCGCCGTCTTCTGCCTCGGCCAGCGCATCGCTTCCCGTTCCGCTTGTAACGGCATTCGCCTTCCCGCCCCCGCCTTCTACTACGGCGTGTGCCCCGGCGCCCGAATCCTTCGCCGTCGCGACTGCATCACCGCCCCCTCCTGATGGAATCTCCGCCGTTGCTCCAGCGCCGCCGGTCGCGGTCGAAGTGGCTTTGCCTCCGCCGGTCGCGCCAATCGTCGCGACTGCTCCGCTGTCCGCGCCTTTGGCGGTTGCCTTGGTCGTGCCGCTTTCTGCCACGGATGTCGCCCCGGCGTCCGTTCCCGACGCGGTTGCTGTAGCGTTGCCTTCGTCGTACGCCTCGGCCGTTGCCCCGGCGCCCGCTCCCGGCGCGGTTGCTGTAGCTTTGCCGTCGGTATACGCGTCGGCCGTTGCCCCGGCGCCCGCTCCCGGCGCGGTTGCTGTAGCTTTGCCGCCGGTATATGCGTCGGCCGTTGCCCCGGCGCCCGCTCCCGGCGCGGTTGCTGTAGCTTTGCCGTCGGTATATGCGTCGGCCGTTGCCCCGGCGCCCGCTCCCGGCGCGGTTGCTGTAGCTTTGCCGCCGGTATATGCGTCGGCCGTCGCCCCGGCCTTGAATCCCGACGCGGAACTGACGGCCTTGCTGCCGTCTTCTGCATATGATTCCGCCTCGGCTTGGTTCGAGGCGTGGGCCGTCGCCTTGTTAGGTGGGCTGGTTGCAGCGTCGCAGACGGCCTCAGTGCCGTCGCCGTTCGTATTCGTGACGTTCGTGCTCGTCGTTGAGCATGACTCCTTGTCCGAGGCAAATGCCCCGGTTCGAGCCACCATGAGAGCAAGTACAGCCGCGGCTATAGCCGCCCCGATCTGAACGATTCGTGTCTGCATAAATTTCCCCTCCGGTGCGCGACCGGGAAGTAACCTGATGGCCCTGTTCCAGAAAAGATATTTTTTTGCGCGACTTGACGACCGCATGCGCCTCAGCCCTCCCTGCTGAGTCGCAGCCGGCCCGGCACGACCAACTAAGATGGTCGATGGGCCGCGAGGCCCGTCTTTCTAGCATTCTGGCTCTCTTAGGCAAAGGGAATTCGCTCCCCGTTTCGGGGTCATGGCCGCTGGCAAATCCGCTTGCCGTTAGGCGTCGCGAGCGCCGAAGCCGGCTACTTCAAACGCGGCAAGACTTCGGCGCCGAACCTGTCGAGCGAGCGCCGCGCCTTGGCGGGATCGAGTCCGGGCAACTGCATCACGACGATCAGCTCGGTCATCGGAGTCGACGTGAATACTTCTTCGAGCTTGGCCGCGACTTCGGAGGCCGTACCAAGCACGCTGGTGCGTCTAAGCCGGTCTGGGTCGGGACGAATCAGCACCCTGCTCCGGTCGGTGGTGCCGGCGGCAGCCGAGAGCCATATCGCGTAAAGCTCGGCCTGGTACATGAGCGCGTCGCGGGTGTCGCGCCACGCCTGTTCCTCGCTGTCGGCGACGTAAACCACGCGGCTGTTCAGGATGCTGTAGCGGGCGGGATCCCTGCCGGCGGCTTTGAGCGCCTCGAGATAGATGCCAATCTCCCTGCGGCCGCCGACGCATGCGAACGATAGATCGAGCTGGGCGGCGCGCTGAATCGCTTTCGGCGCGCCGGCGCCCCACAGCAGCTCGGGATGCGGCTCGGTCACGGGCCGCGGCAGCACGCGCACGTCGCGGAACTTGAAGTACTTGCCGTCGAAACTGAATCGCTCGCCGCTCCATGCAAGCTTGAGAATCTCGATGGTCTCGAGCGTGCGGCCCAAGCGCTGTGCACGTGGCACGCCGAAGCCCTCGAACTCCTCGGCCCGGTAGCCCAGGCCAATTCCCAGCCGGAGCCGGCCGCCCGAAACTACATCGACGAACGCCGTGTCCTCGGCAAGCTTCAACGGATGCCAAAATGGCGCCAGCAGGACGAAGGTGCCGATGGTGACGCGGGTCGTGCGCGCGGCGATGGCAGCCGCCGCGGGCATCACTGCGGGCAGATAGCCGTCGTCGGTGAAATGATGCTCGGTGAGCCAGATGGAATCGAAGCCGAGCTGCTCGGCGGCCTGAGCCTGCGCGAGTGATTCGCGGTACAGATCGCGAAAAGAGAGCGCCGAGCCGGGAGGATTGCGGAAATCGAGCTGATAGCCAACTTTCACCTTGCGCATGATTCACCTAATAGCGGAAGTCCCGATGGGTTGTGCGTCCGTTGTCCGCCCGGCTCTCAACGTGCGGCGAGACCGCCGTCAACAATCAATTCCGTGCCGGTGATATAGGACGCGTCGTCGGAGAGGAGAAAGACGATCGCATTTGCGATCTCCCACGGCGTTCCCTGCCGGCGCATCGGGATTCGCGGGGCGACGGCGCTCTCGCGATCGCCGACGAGGCGGCGCACCATCGAGGAATCGATCAGCCCGGGCAGGATCGTGTTGACGCGGATATTGTCGCGCGCGTGGGAAACCGCGGCCGAGCGTGAAAGCCCCAGCAGCGCGGCCTTGGTCGCCTCGTAGGAAATCTGCGAGTTGCTGCGCAGCGCGGCCAGCGACGAAACGTTGACGATCGCGCCGCCGCCAGCTTTTGCGATCTCGGGCACCGCGTAGCGCATCATCAGGAAGTGGCCGCGAAGGTTGACGGCCAGCATAGTGTCGAACTGCGCGGTGGCGGTCTTCAACAAGTTGCCGCCGACGGCGATGCCGACGTTGTTCACCATCAGATGGAGCGCGGAGAACGCGCGCATCGTTGCTTCGACGGCGCCGCGGCATTGCTCCTCGATGCTCACATCAGCGGCGACCGCTTCGGCGCGTCCACCTTCGCCGCGAATTGCGGCGGCGGTCTCGTCCGCGAGTTCGAGCGAGCGATCGGCGACCATCACGGCCGCGCCTTCGCGCGCGCACATTATCGCGGTGGCGCGACCGTTGCCGATGGAGAGTTTCTCACCTGCTTTGGCAGGTCCGTCTGCGCCGCCCCCGACGATCAACGCTACTTTGCCCGTTAGACGAGCCATGATTTGCCCCATTCAACGCCGGCAGCGTGCATCGTTTGCATAGCTGCGGCATTAGCGCGGGCGTATGCGCTCGGTCAAGAGAACTCGGGAACTACTGCGCCCTGAGGGGCAGCAGCAGCGGCGCGGCCGGCGTGGTCAGGCGCCTTCGCGAGTCTTGAAACGCTGCTGATCGGGACCGGGCGGCATAGTAAGCAGCTCGCGAGAATAGATCTCGCTGAGATGCTCGATCAGATTGCGCATCGAGACTACCGCCGTCGGACGGCCCGCGTCGTCAACCAGCGGGATGTGGCGGAATCCCTCGAGCACCATCTTGCTCAGCGCGAATGCTACATTCGCGTCGGCCGGGAGCGTGAACGGATCGGCAGTCATCGACACAGACACCGGAGTGTGGATGAGATCGAGCGGCTGGCCCGCCACCTTCATCAGGACGTCGCGTTCGGTGAAGATGCCGGCGAGCCGGTCATTCTCCATGATCAGAACGCACGCGCGCCGCTCCTGCTGCATCAGGTGAATCACGTCGGCGAGAGTGGTCGAGGCGGAGACCGTCAGCGCCGGCTGCGATACAACTTCGCTCAGCGCCGTGTTGGCAAGGGCGGATTCAAGATCGGGGGGACCGGGATGTTCTTCGTCGAACAGCCGATCGCGGTCATCGTCGTCGTTAGGCATGATTCAGACCTCCCGATGCAAATATTCTGGCGATCACAGAGCCTAGGCCGTTGTCCGGCTTAGGGCAAAGGGGGGTCTCGCACGCGTCACGCATCGCGTCTCGGCTACGCAATCGAGCGCATGCGACTAATTGGCCGCCACGATCATTTCCTCGACGTCTCGCAGCCGATCCTTCCCAAAAAAGATCTCATCGCCCACGAAGAAAGTCGGTGAGCCGAACGTGCCGCGCTGAACCGAGCGCTGCGTGTTCTCGAGTAGCTGGTCCTTTACCGGTCGGGTTTCGATCAACTCAAGGATTCGCGCGGTTTCCAGCCCCGCGTCGTCGAGCGCCGCGCGGAACACGCCAGGGTCGTCCATCTTTTTGGGGTCAGCCCACATGTTCCGGTACATTTCGTCCACGTAACGCTCGAACACGGCGAGCGACCGCGCGGCGATCGCTCCGCGCATCATCATCAGGGTGTTCACCGGAAAATAGGGATTGCTCTTGAAGCTGGTAATCCCATGACGCCTTATGAAGCGGGTTGTCTCCAGCCGCTCGTACTCGGGCTTGTTCTTGATACCGGCCAGGCTTTCCGCCGGCGAGCGATTGTTGGTTATCTTGAAGACACCGCCCAGCAGCACCGGCACATATTCAAACTTCACGCCCGTGCGCTTTTCGATATCAGGAATCACCAAGTGGCTCAGATAGGCATTGGGGCTGCCGAAGTCGAAGTGAAATTCTACCTTGACCATGGGTTCACCATTTCTCTCCGAAGGGACGAATCACCTGCTCGAATGTCCACGCGTCGCGCGGCTGCTGGTAAAGCTGCCAATACGCCTGGGCCACGGCGGCCGGCCTCATGAGTCGTCCGGGGTCGAGGTTCTTCAGCGCGTCGTCGCCCTCTCGTTGCCTGATTCGATCGCGCACCCAGGCAGTATCCACTCCGGCATCGATCACGAGATGAGCGACGTGGATATTTTTCGGCCCGAGTTCTCTCGCAGCGCTTTGCGCAACGGCGCGCAAGCCAGATTTCGCAGCCGCGAATGCCGCGTATCCGACCCCACCGCGCAGACTGGCGGTGGCGCCGGTGAAGAAAATCGCTCCGCGCGCACGCGGTAGCATCAGCCGGGCCGCTTCTCTGCCTGCCACGAACCCGGAGTAGCAGGCCATCTCCCACACCTTGCGGAACACGCGGTCAGTAGTCTCGAGCAACGGAAAATTGACGTTTGCACCGATATTGAAGATGCAGACCTCGAGCGCTGCTTGCTTGTCAGCGTCTTGCAGAAAAGCGGTGAGGTCATCTTCCTTCCGCGCGTCGAGCGATCGAGCAAAGATTCTGCCCCCGTTTGCCTCGACCTCTGCGACCAATGGCGCGAGCCTGTCGCCCTGGCGGCGTCCGGCGAAGACGATGAAGCCCTCGGCTGCGAATTTCTTGGCGATTGCGCCGCCGATGTAGTCGCCAGCCCCGATCACCGCAGCCGTGGCATCTCTTTGTTGCAAGGACAATCCTCCTTGAGCGCCGTCGGTTTGCGGCTAGGAACGGCGGACGGGCCCGCGAACCTTGGCCAGCTTGCCTACTCGCTTGGCCGTAGTTTTCAGTATCAGATCCGAAAGCGTCTCGTCGTTAACCGCACGCGCGAGAATCAGCGCGCCGGCCATGGAAGCAAACGCCAGGACCGCGCCCTCGTAGCGGTGCGAATGGTCATCGCCGGGCATCAGCCGAGACAGGAATTCAAGCGCGTCCTTCAACCCCCGGGTGAAAGCTCGGCGAACGCATCGCGGCTGTCTGGCGATGTCGGTGCCGAGGGCCGCGACCACACAGCCGTTACCGGGCGCGTCCCGATGGGCGCGCGACAGGTAACTCTCGACGATGGCGGGGATTGTCCGCTTTCCCGGATTGCGTTCCGCCGTCCGCCGCCAGACGCGCTTGCCCCGCGCCAGGGCGTAGCGGATCGCCTCGGCTACGATGGCCTCTTTGGATCCGAACTGGCTGTACAGCCCGCCATGAGTCAGGCCGGCATCTTCGGTAATCGAGTCAACGCCGGTAGCGCCGATGCCGTGCTCGCGGAATAGACGCGCGGCAGAAGTCAGGATTTTTTCACGGTTCTGCGCCGACTTTTCTTTCGAAACCCGCATTCAGCTCCTCACGTTTCTCCGATCGGTCATTAAACACATTTGATTACGACCGTCATTAATATGCCAAACATGGCGGGCGCAATCAATAGGTGGGAATGACCATGAGCGATTCCACCTCCGGCCGGTTAGACAAAGCTTGTGTTGTGGTCTGGCTCTGCGCTTCGCCGAGGGCTGCATCCGATAGGATCGCGCACCGGCAACAGGTGCTTTTGTGGGCCTTAGTTGTGCCGGTCCGGAGACGGTGGCGGGTATTGGCTCTTCGCAAATCGCCGCGCGGAGATCCCAATGAGAAAGTAAAAGACCGTCAACAGACTTAATGGAACGATCCCGAGGACATAAGGCCATTGGCGCATCAAGGGTAGATAAGCGTTTGGGAAAAAAACCTGGACGAAGAGTGCGATCAGTCCAACAGCTGCAAGCGCAAAACAAAGCGAGTGAAGCGGCACGTATTTGAGGAGATCGAACTTGACCACGATCGCCCTTATAGCATAAGTGCTCGCAAGGCCGCCTATGCTCGGTGGAAGAAACGCGATCGATCGGCTAACGATCATCGAAGGGCAATCATGGCGGCCCCGAGACCGAGTGCGGGGCCGCGGCCCCTTCGCTCGCGCAGCGCACTTCAGCCGCTTCTTTCGCCAATAAGGCGCAGCGTTCGAGGACTGCGGCCAACGCTGGCATCGTAACCGGCTTGGCGACGTATTCGTCCATCCCAGCATCCAGGCATCGCAGGCGGGCGCCCTCAAGAGCGTGCGCCGTCATCGCGACTATTATCGTGTGCCGCTGGTCATTTTCGCGCCGCCGGATTTCCGCAGCGATGGCGTACCCGTCCATCTCAGGCATCTCACAATCGAGCAGCACGACCGGGTAATGCGTGCTCGCCAGCGCGTCAATCGCGGCCTTGCCGTCGCCGACTAAATCGACGCGATATCCCAGCCTCTGAAGTTGCTTCTCAGCCACCTTCAAGTTCACCAGGTTGTCATCGACCACCAGGACGCGCATCGGGTCGTGCAGCGCGTCAGTCGCGAAACCCGCAACTTGAGGCGAATGCGGTATAGTTTCGCGCTCCGACCGTTCAGCACTCGGTGATTCCAAGTCGAGCACCGCAGCAAGGCTCTCATAGAGATGCGACGGCCGCACCGGTTTGGTCAGCCATCCGTCGAAATCTTTGCGGCAGCGAGCCGCACAAGTTGCGCTTTCACCTACCGGGCTCATCAATAGCAGCCGCGTCTTCGCAAGCGCCGGATCGGACCGGATCGCACGAGCAAGCGCGGCACCGTCCATTGCGGGCATCTCGGCATCCACGATCGCTACCTGGTAGCGGCGGTCTTCAGCGGCATGCCGGCGCATCGCGGCCAGCGCTTCGTAGCCGCTCGCGGCGGTCTCGGCCACCATCGCCCAGGATTGCAAGGTGTCCGCGACAACGGCGCGATTGGTGGCATTGTCGTCCACGACCAGCGCGTGCTGACCTTCAAGCCGGGAGCCATTCGATTCGCGTGCGCAGGGTGTCGCCGGCCGGCCGAATCTCACCGTGAAATAGAAAGTCGATCCCTTTCCCGGCGCGCTTTCGATTCCAATTTTCCCGTTCATGCCTTCAACCAGTTTCTTCGAGATCGTCAGCCCCAGACCGGTCCCGCCATATTTGCGCGTAGTCGACGCGTCGGCCTGCGAGAAAGGGTTGAAGAGCCCAGCTTGCACGGCCGGCGGGATGCCGATGCCGGTATCGCGAACTTCGAACCGGATGATGGCCTCATCGGGTGTTTCCGCCTGCATGGAAACGCGCAGGATCACCTCGCCGGAGTCGGTGAATTTCAGTGCGTTCGCGATCAGATTGTTCAGGACCTGGCGCAGCCGGGTCGGGTCGCCTGAAATGGTCGTTGACACTTCTGTGGAATAGGACAGCATCAGTTCGAGGCCCTTGCTGTGGGCCTTTTCGGCGAACAACTCGGCCGTACTCTCGAGCACATCCGGCAGGTCGAAGTCGATTCGTTCGAAATCAACCTTGCCCGCGTCGAGCTTTGAGAAGTCGAGGATGTCGTTGACGATGTTGAGCAGCAATTTGCCGCTCTCCGAGACCGTCCGCACCAATTCCACTTGATCGGCGGTCAGCTCCGAATCGAGCAGCAATTCGGTCATGCCGATGATGCCGTTGAGGGGCGTGCGGATTTCGTGGCTCATGTTCATCATGAACTCGGACTTGATTCGCAGGGCTTCGAGCAGGGTCTCGTTGGCCGCGATCAGCTGCGTATTCTTGGTTTCGAGTTCCGTGAGCAGGTGGGCGCGGGTATCGGCGAGTTGCTCCATCACCGGCGGCGGACCTAGTTTCGTCGCGCAGGTCAGGCTGTCGTCGATTACCAGTACGTTTGAACTCATGCGAGTCTTTCACCTCCACCGCGTCTCCGCGCCATCCGGGTTAATCACCTGTGAATAACCTCGTGACATCGTTGCAATTTCCGCTCCAACCCAATCGAGTGGCCTGCTACGCCAATACTTGGCGCATCACCGTGCGCGCCGCCTGCAACGCGTTGGGAGTGACCGATTCGTGCCAAACCGCCAATTAAATGTCGCGATCGTGTACCCATTACATAGTCCCCATGATGAACTGCCCTCTTCCCCCAGGCGTTTGCACGGCGATGCGACCGCGGTGTGATCGAAGCGATGCTGTCCCGGCGGGGGACACAGGGTGGGTGAATGCTTGAGACGGTCGGGCTCGGAAAAAAACCGCCGCTTCTATTCCGACCTCGCGCTCGCGGCCAGCATCGGCGCCAGATGTAGGAGTTTCCTACTTCTGCTGCTGCGCGGGTGGCTTGCGCGAGCGCTACATCGGCGACGTGCAGATGCGCCTGACCAAGCCCGATTCAAAACGCGCCCCAATTCCTTCCAATTCTGTGACCGGCCGCGCCCGATTGTCCACGGAATGCTTCCGCCCTTGACAACAGCAATAACCAGATGATAGTAGCTATCACCTAGGTTATGGAACTACAGCTCGTAAACGAACGACGCCGCGGCCCCTACGCCGCCAAGCGCCTGTCGGAGTTCGCCGCGCGATGCCGGCGCGGCGGCCTGGCGGTCACGCCGCAGCGCCTGGCGATCATCAAGGCGCTGCTCGGCTCCGGCGAGCATCCGCGCGCCGACGCGATCTTCGCCGCGGTCCGAATGCAGCATCCCCATATTTCGCTCGCCACCGTGCATCGCACGCTCGAGACGCTGTGCGACATCGGCGAGGCGCGCAAGGTCACGACGCTGCACGACAGCGCGCGCTACGACGGAAACATCACCCCGCATCATCATGTGGTGTGCGTCAAATGCCGGCGCATCCGCGATATCGAGATTCCCCGCCTTGACCGGCTGCTCGCCGGGCAGTCGGAACTGGGCGGGTTCACGGTGCTCGGCTCGTCGCTGGAGATTCACGCGCTGTGCGAGGATTGCGCGGCCAAACGCGCCGGGGCGAATCGGGCAAGGAAGCGGCGGCGCTGATTTTTGAAGCCAGCTCAATCAAACCAATTGAAGTTAGAAGCAGGAGAGAAGAAAAATGCCAAATCTCAAAGGAACCAAAACCCATCAGAATCTCAAGGATGCGTTCGCAGGCGAGAGCCAGGCCAATCGCCGTTACCTGTATTTCGCCAAGGTCGCTGACGTCGAAGGCCAGCCGGAAATCGCGGGTCTGTTTCGCGACACGGCCGAAGGCGAGACCGGGCATGCCCACGGTCATCTCGACTACCTGAAGTCGGTTGGCGATCCGGCGACCGGCCTGCCGATGGGCGATTCGATGCTGAACCTCAAGTCCGCGGTTCACGGCGAGACTTACGAGTACACCGACATGTACCCGGGGATGGCGAAGACGGCGCGCGAAGAGGGCTTCGCGGAAATCGCCGATTGGTTCGAAACTCTCGCCAAGGCCGAAAAGTCTCACGCAGGACGCTTCGCCAAGGCGCAGAGCACGCTCTAACAGGCAGCACTCGGACAGCGCAGCCGGGGGGGGCGGGGCTGCGAGCCCGCCCGCTATTTCAACGGCGGTACCGGGCCGCGCGCGCGCGCCCGCCCGCCCGCACGCATCGAAGAGTTCGCAGACAGGATTTTTCCCGATGGCCAACCGAATCGAGTCCAAGCCGACCGCCGGCCTTTCCTACAATTCCACCGAAGCGAAGTACTGGGACCGCGCCGGACTCGGCAAGGAAGTCGAGCGCGTGTTCGACATCTGCCATGGCTGCCGTTTGTGCTTCAATCTTTGCCCGTCGTTCCCGGCGCTTTTCGACGCGACCGATCGCAATGACGGCGATGTGAGAGGGCTCACGGCGGCCGAGAAAGAGCGCGTCATCGAACTGTGCTACGGATGCAAACTGTGCGAGATCAAATGTCCCTACACGCCGCGTGACGATCATGAGTTCCAGCTCGATTTCCCGCGCCTGATGCTTCGAGCCAAGGCGGTGAGCGCAAAGGAAGACGGCGTTAAGCTGCGCGAACGGCTGCTGGCCCATCCCGATCAACTCGGCAAGGCCGGCGGGCTTTCGCCGGCGCTGGCAAACTGGGGATGCCATCAGAAGTTTCAGCGCGTGATTATGGAGAAGCTGCTCGGGATTCATCGCGACAAGCTGCTTCCCGACTTCGCCGCTGAGACTTTCGACAAGTGGCTCAGGCGGACCCCGCTGCCTGCGCCGCCGGCCGAGCCGACCGCGAAGGTCGCGATTTTTCCGACCTGTTTTGTCAATTACTACAACCCCGGGCCGGGCAAGGCTGCGGTCGAGGTCTTTGCGAAAAACGGGTGCGCAGTGAAATGCCCGAAGCAGAACTGCTGCGGGATGCCCGCGCTCGACGGCGGCGACGTGGACTTCGCGCGCAAGGAAGCGCGGGCGAATATCGATTCGATGCTGCCGCTGGTGCGCGAAGGCTACAAAATCGCCGCGATCAATCCGACCTGCTCGCTCATGATGCGCATGGAGTATCCGAACCTGCTGCCCGGCGACGAGGTCAAGGAGTTCGCGGCGGCGGTCGTCGATTCGCACGAACTGCTCTACGAACTTCGCCGCGCGGGCAAGTTCAACAACCAATTTCAGTCCACGCCCGGCACTATCGCGTATCACGTGCCGTGCCATCTCAAGGCGCAGGGCATCGGGCTGCGCTCGCGCGACCTGATGCGCCAGATTCCGGGCGTCGAAGTAACGACGGTTGATGCATGTACGGCGCATGACGGAACGTGGGCGATGAAAAAAGAGTTCTTCGCGCTCTCGATGAAGTGGGGCGAGAAGGCTTTTGCCGGAATGCGCGAAGCGGACGCACGGGTGATGGCGACAGACTGTCCGCTGGCGGCCGTGCAAATCGAGCAGGCGACGGGAGTGCGTCCGATTCATCCGCTCGAAGTGCTGGCGCGCGCGTACAATCGCGGCGGGTTCCCAGACGCCGTGGCGGCGCCGCAGCCGTCCAGAGGAGAATGACGATTGAAGACGATCGTGATCGACGAAATACTTCCGCTGGCTGATTACGAGCGCGTGCGCGAGCGGCTGCGCCCTTTGTTTATTCATGAGAAGGAACGGCGCCGGCTCCACGTCGGGTCACATCTCACGCTTCTGTTCGAGAACGCGCAGACGGCGTGGTACCAGATCGAGGAGATGATCAGGGCCGAGAAAATGACGCAGCGCGAAGCGATCCAGGACGAAATCGACACTTACAACGAGTTGCTTCCAGCCGCCGGCGAACTGGCCGCGACGCTGTTGATCGAGTACGCCGAAGCGCACGAACGCGACGCCGCGTTGATCCGGCTGGTCGGACTGGAACGCCATCTGTGGCTGAAGGCCGGCGGGCAAAGCATCGCGGCGAGATTCGACGATCGTCAGATGTCAGGCGAAAGAATCAGCGCGGTCCAATTTGTCAGGTTCAGCCTGGAGGGCATGGATGCGGCCCGGTTTCTCGAACTTGCCGGCAAGGGCGAGGTAGCGGTCGAGGCGGATCATCCGAGCTTGGCGGCTCGGGGCGCGATCGGCGGACTGCTGGCGGCGTCGCTGGCGGAGGATCTGCGTTAGCCGGGTGTGTTCAGGGCAGAGGCAGAATCCTGAATCGCGCGCAAAAAAATGCGCGCTGTAATCGGACCCTCACCTTCATCCTCTCCCTTGCAGGGCGAGGAAAAATAAAGCACAAACACGAACGCCGAATCCGGTATTCCGGATTCGGCGTTCGCCGTTTCGTTTTATCTAGCTAGCGGTTGTTAAGGGATCACTACCTCGGTGGGCGTGGCCGTGGGCGTGGCGGTGAGCGTGGGCGTGGCCGTGGGCGTGACCGTAGCGGTCGCCGTGGCCGTGGCCGTAGCCGTGGGCGTAGCCGTAGCCGTGGGGGCTTGGAACTCGGGCAGCGCAACGCCGACCGGGAGGTTCATTGCCGGGGCCTTGCCGCCGATTTTCCCGCTTAGGATAAACGACGGGGCGAGGTTGCCGCAGCAGGTGTCAAAGATATCTGCAAACTCTGACAGCGAATTTCCATGGTTGTTTACAACGTACAGATTGCCGTCGTAGTTGGCGTATGCAATTCCCTCGGGGTGCTTGAGTTTCGTTTTCCCGCCTACAATCTCGCCTATCTCTTCGCCCGTACCGGAATTCGCCCAAGGAATGAAGATTTTGACGCTGTTATCGCCCGCGTCTGTCACGAAAATCACATCATCGAGGGGGTCTAAATCTGAGGCTACCGCAATATACTGCGGGTCTTTAAAGGCACCCGCTGTGGCGCCAAACGCACCTATGACGGCTACTGGTATCGCATCGCCGCTGGCGAACGGCTCATACACGGTTACGTACCCGCCAATCTGGTTTACGACATACAGAAAGCCGGCATAGTCGAACGTAAGGCCCATGGGACCGAGAAGGTCAGTGTCGCATCCGCCTATGGTGGCGTTCTGCGTGCCGTAGTTCACCGGACTGTTGTGATGCGGACAAATGACGTTGATGCCGTTAAAGGGAGGAGAAAAAGGGGTCAAGCCCGGTAGAGCGATCGAGCAATCATCGACGGCGCCAATGCCGGGGCCGGTGTGCACGGTGCCGTCCGTGTGATACTCGGTAATCGTGCCGACGCTGTAGCCCGTGACAGGAGGATCAATCCCGCAGAGGAATCCCAATTCTGCGTTGGGCTGAATCACTGGCACCGCGTAATTCGAAACCGCGATTGTTTCGTGCAGCGGGTGGGAAGGGTCGCCAGTGGCCTCATCGGCGGGTACTGAGAACCGAAGAAATCTGAAGTAATAGGGATCTCTGTACGCGACGCCTTGGGGCAGGTCGAGGCCGGTATAATCGAGCGCATAATAGGGTTTCCCCGTGTACGGCGAGGCGATCACATAGTCGGGCTGCGAGTTACCATTCGCCCCGGCGGAAATGAGCTGAACCCAGCCGTTGGGGACAGGGATAATATCGAGAAGATTGAGCGGTAACGTCACCGCTATTTCACCGCTGAGCGAGCTCTGCGCGTCGCCAGCCGGTCCGTCGCTAAAATCCAACAGCGTGTCAACGCCGTTGACATTCTTGAAAGGCTTCGCATTAACGACCGAACCCGCGACGAATGTCTCGACGCTGCCGGCGAACGCAGCGCCATAATTCGACACGACGACCGTGTCCCGCAGTCTATCTTTGAAGATCTCGATCGCGTAGCTGGTGCCCGCGGTCCCCGCGACGAGCGCAGCGATCAAGAACATCGCGGCCGCGAGCGAAAGCTGGCGAGCGAACCCGATCAGCTTCAGCGCCCGTGCATGCGCCAATGAGATCTCATCTCTGCGCTGGGTCATCGTCTGCATCCGTCCGTGCATCTTCGCCGTTTCGTTTCGTTCGCCTACTTAGCCAATTTGGGCGGTGCTACCAGCGGCCCGAATTTGGACGTTGTCGCCTCATCGTCACACTCGTCCGGCGAGAACGCCGGTACGGCGGCGCCGACCGGGAAGTTCATTGCCGGAGCCCTGCCGCCGATTTTCCCGCTTAGGATAAACGACGCGGGGAGGTTGCAGATTGGCGGTGTGACGTCAGAAAATGGGCAGTTGTCACCGATCTCTGCATATTCGTTCAGCGAGTTTCCATGGTTGTTTACGACGTACAGACTGTCGTCCCACCAGGCGTATGCAATTCCTTCGGGACGCTTGAGTTTCGTTTTCCCGCCTACAATCTCGCCAACAAAGTCGCCCGAGGGAGGACCGAAGACCTTGATGCTGTTGTCGCCCGCATCGGTTACATAAACAAGGTCGTTTTGATCAACTGCGACATACTGTGGATCTTTTAAATAACCCCCACCGAAGATGGCTGCTGGTAACGCGTTGCCCTGCGCCCACGGCGCATACACGGTTACGTACCCGCCAATCTCGTTGACGACCATCAGTTCGCCGTACTTGCTGAACGCAACGCCCATCGGACCGAGAAGGTAAGTAGCGCATCCGCCTATGGTCGCGTTCTGGTAGTAGGGTCCGGACGTGCCGAGCGCGATCACCGGATTGTTGTGATGCGGACAAATGACGTTGATGCCGTCAAAGGGAGGAGAAAAAGGGGTCAAGCCTGGTAGAGCGATGGAGCAATCATAGACGTCGCCACTGCCGGGGCCGGTGTGCACCGTGGAGTTCGTGTGATACTCGGTAATCGTGCCCACGCTGTAGCCCGGTGCATTAGGCGTGCAAAGTCCGTAATAAACATCGTCTACCGGATTATAGTCAGGGGGATCGACCACTACCACGGGGTAATTCGACACCGCGATTGTTTCGTTTAGCGGGTCGGCAGGATCGCCAGTGGCCTCATCGGCGGGTACTGACACGCCTGGCACCGCGCAGTAATAGGGATTTCTGTACGCGACGCCCTGGGGCAGGTCGAGGCCGGTATAATCGAGCGCATAATAGGGATACCCCGTGTACGGCGAGGCGATCACATAGTCGGGCTCGGAGTTACCGTTCGCCCCGGCGGAAATGAGCTGAACCCAGCCGTTGGGGACAGGGATAATATCGAGAAGATTGAGCGGTAACGTCACCGCTATTTCGCCGGTGAACGAGCTCTGCGCGTCGCCACCCGGTCCGTCGCTAAAATCCAACAGCGTGTCAACGCCGTTGACGCTCTTGAAAGGCTTCGCATTGACCGCCGAACCCGCGACGAATGTCTCGACGCTGCCGGCGAACGCAGCGCCGTAATTCGACACGACGACCGTGTCATTCAGTCTATCTTTGTGCTTGTCCGCGTAGCTGGTGCCCGCGGTCCCCGCGACGAACGCAGCGATCAGGAATACCGCGGCCGCGAGCGAAAGCCGACGCGCGACCCCCATCAGCTTCAGCGCCCGTGCGTGCGCCAATGAGATCCCATCTCTGCTCTGAGTCATCGTCTGCATCCTTCCGTGCATCATTGTATGCAACCCCCGCCGAGTCGAATCGGTGTCCCGTCTGCTGAGCCAATCAGCCTAGAAAACCCACGCGGCCATTCGGTTCATTCCTTTGCCCGCAAAGCCAACGCAAGCCCTGCCAAGGTCCGGAAATCCCCCCGGACGCACTATTCGGTGGTCGTACCTACACTGTTCGCATGAGAAATTCAAGCGCGACGTAATTCTTTGTTCATGATCGCACTTAACGGTCAATCCACCGATCCGCCGCGAATTGCATCCGATCGAAACGGAACTTTATGGCTCGCCCGGGAGGATCGCAAGTGCCGCCCGGGATGGGGGCAGTATTCAAGCAGGAAGAATGACGCCCCGTCGCGCGGTGCGTGAGAGAGGTTTTATCGGCCGAATGAGAGAAAGCACAAAAGCCCGCGAACGACCGCGGTTGACCGGCGGCCCGATTTAGCGCGATCGTTGGGCGGCGGCAATGCGCGCCCTGGTATCAAATTGAAACGATCGAATCGGGAATCGCCAATATCACGCGGCGCTTAACGGACTGTTGCAAACATGTGATCGGCGCATGCAGCCTTCTTGACAAGATATGCGGGGGAATGATAGCTAAGCCGCGTTCGTAGGTTATTTACGCGCGAACGGGGAATCGGTGTCCGACGCTTGCCTGGTGGAGAATCGGGCGAGGAGTTCGACGCAACCACGAGGGCTCCAGCTTGGGGGTGACTATGCAGAACGGAAATACGGGATTTGGCGGAACGCGGTGGCGGAGCGTATTGGTGACCGCCGTAGCAACGGTCGTGACGCTATGGACATCGGTCGCAAGGGCGACGATCACCCAGGGTGATTTTGCAATCTGGGGATATGTCGAAACTCGCGAGGAGGGTCGCTGGGGCGAAGGCAGCTCCAGCACCAACGCATCGCCGACGAGGCTCCTTAGCATAGGCAGCTCGACGTTCGCGTCTCCCGGGAAGTCGTTCGGCAATACGGGCGGCAGTTTCGATTTCAATCATTGGGATCTGGTCGAGGCGCGCCAACTGGCAGACGTGCGGCCCGATTACCACATGATCAAGAACTACAAGCTGCTTGGCCGCTTCGACACGTTGCTGATCAAGGATGCGGACTTCTTCGGGTACTACCGTCCGTGGTACGACGCGTACGGCACGCTGAAGAACCATGGCCGCCAGAAGCCGAACGAGGATGCAGAACAGTACGATATGAAGGATTCGAACAAGCTGGCTGGATCGCTGCAGAACGAATACTTCAAGGATGATTTTCGCGAATATTATGCGCAGTTGAACTTTACCGACAACTTCTCCATGCGCATCGGCAAGCAGCAGGTCATCTGGGCGGAAACCGACGCGCTGTCAGGAACCGAAGTCACCAACCCGGTTAATGTCGCGTGGCACGGAGTTTACGGCGCCGAGTCGCCCGAAGACATACGCACCAACCTGCGGATGATCAAGCTGAACTACATCCTGCCGGACTTCTTCAAGACGGCCAACAACGAGTTTGAAGGCTTCATCATCCCCGGCGACTGGGAACCCACCAGATCCGACACCGACCCGCGCAATCCGTGGGTTGTTCCGGTCCCGTTCGGCAGTCAGAACGAACCGTTTGCACTGAGCATCAACCAGAGCGGGCAGCAGCTCGGCGTCAATGAGCTGCCCAACGTCGACGACAAGGCGATGATCTTCCTGCCCATCGGCCCCTGTGTAGGTAGAGTTGCCCACGGCGCCGCGGCTGGGCAATGCAGAGGGCACCAGTACGGTGAATTTTACGACGTTCTCCTGGGGTCACAAAAGTTGACCAGCAGGTACCCGTCAAACTCTCTGCAAAACAGCGAATTCGGATTGCGTTTGTCGAGCCTGCTTCCGATCGGAAACGGACTCCAGGCCAGCTTCATCTACCTGTACGAATTCCGCGATGCACGCGCCAACACTTGCTATGCCTGCACAGGGCTGGTCACTGGAGAGCCGGGCGCATTTCCTATTGCCCCGGGGTTAATGATCATCCCCAATTTCTTTCCTTTCGGACATCCTCGCGCGGGTGTGCCCGTGGGCGGAACGGTTGAGACCGTGGGCACGGTCGACTATCGGCGCAACCAGTTCTTCGGCATGACGGGAACCTACTACGATAAAGACGTGACCGACGTCGTGTACCGCTACGACCTTCTGTACCAGCCGGATCACGCGGTCGCCGCGCCCCTGCAGCCGACGGGATCGGCCTGGACCGAGATGACGCGCTGGATCATCGCGGGTGACCGTCCGACGTACATTCCCTGGCTATCGAAGCAGCACACGTTCCTGACGGCTCAGTACACGATGACGTGGCTGCCGGATCGTCCGACTGATGCGCAGACCATCGTGATTCCCGGATTGCCCGGCGTCGGCAAGACGCGCGAGATGAGCAACCTGTTTTTCCTCTCGGCAGTGGACTGGCTGGTAAACGGCCAGTTGACGACCGGCAACGTTGTCCTGTGGGACATGGACGACCAAACCTTCGAGCTCTCGAGCGGCAACAGTTACCGGTATTCGCGAAACATCGTGCTCGGGCTGAACGTCTCCTGGTTCATGGGACGCAGCGGCCGCTACACGGATCCGTACCTGCTCAGCCGTTCGCAGCGTTTCAACGATGCGGAGTTCACCTTCACGTACGAAATCTAGAAGTCGATTGGACTGAACGGGCGGCTGTAGCGTATGCTACAGCCGCTTTCTTTTTTGCGGCAGGATGAGGACGCTGCCGCGCCGAGCGGCCTTAAGACTGCGTTGCTTTCGCTTCCATCCTTCACGCACGCCGGCCGCGCATAGCGCGATGGACGACAAGCCACAGACAGAGTGGTACCTGGTTCGCACCAAGACCGGTAAGGAGCGCTGGGTCCGCGATCAACTCGCCAACGTGGTGCCGGAGGTGTTTCTGCCGATGCTCAAAGCGCGGGCGCCGCGATGGGGACGGATGGCGGTGTCGATAGCTCCGCTGTTTCCATGCTACGTGTTCGCCAGGTTCGATCTTCAGCGCCAGTACTTCGACGTAAAATATATGGCCGGGGTGCGCGCGATCGTGTCGGCGGGAATCGATCCCATTGCGGTGCCGGCGGCGATAGTGTCGGAGATTCGCCGGCGCGGCGTGGACGACGTGATCGAAATACCCGATAAACCATTCGGCACGGGCGAGCGCGTGGTTGTCGTTGAGGGTCCCTTCCGTGGATTCGAGGCGATTTTCCAGCGTTATCTTTCCGGCGCAGAGCGAGTGGCGATTCTGCTCAGCGCGGTCGAATCGGGCGGGCTGCGCGTCGTGCTGTCAGCCTCGGCGGTCGCCAAAGATAGCTGACTGATGCCGTCGCCGCGCGCACTGACAATTGTCCGCGCGATGCTGGTGGGCATGACGGGCGCGCTCGCGTGCGCGGCCTGCTCCGCCAGTTCGCCCGCAGTGGCAATGCCTAAAATGCCGGGGCTCGCGGGACAGCCCAACCTGACGTCGTTCCTGGATGTGCGATTCGGCGATTCGCTGTACCGCGTGCAGACCAGGTTTCCATCCGGTGCGATGGAGACCGCTCCCTACGGCGCCGACACCTACCGAATTAACAATATCGAGGTCGATTCAGTCCGCTACGAGCAGGTGAGGTACGAGTTCACGACCTATTCGGGCATGCAGCTCGTGATGGCGTGGTTCACGCCTGATTCGAGCGGCAAGGTGCTCGAGAAGCTGGTCCAGGCCGTCGGTCCGCCGAGCGAGCAGAACAGTTCCAAGGGCAGCGCTCCTGCCGACACACAGGCCCTCTGGCAGCTTCCGCACGGCGAACGCGCCATCTATGACGGTCCGAAGCGATTCGTCGCGGTGTTGGGGCCGGGCGGCGGCCCGCTCAAGCAAGACGCCATAGAAAACGAAGCACTCGATAGATAAACTGACCAGACTCGACTACTTCAAAGCCGTGTTCGGTCGCCGGGCGTGTGGTTAGGAATCTGGACGGCGATTGCTCAATTTCGGTGACTGTTGCCCAAGCCTGATAACACGGGATGGCGGACGCATGCCACTAAATCGTTTTACGGCGCCCTGACCAAAACATTGCCCTGTTCTTCCATGATTAGCTTTTGCCCTTTATTTAATCCACGGTTTAGCTATCATGGCGGCGGCTCAGGCGCTGGAACCCGGTTCGTCGCGGTTCAGGACGAAACCGCAGGGACTCCTACGATGCGTAGTAGTAATAAACAAGCGGTTCTTACAGCGCTGCAAAGTTTCATCGTGCTCCTCGCGGTGGTTCTATTCTCGCCCGTCGTGCGCGCTCAGATCGGCGACGGCGGCGGCGCAGCGCTCAGCGCGGCAAGCGCGCAGGACGACGGCGCTGACAGCGATTCCCAGCCGGGTGCGGTGAGCAACACGATGAGCCGCGGATGCGTCGAGCCGGGTGACCCAAACGCGGCCGACTCCGGCCTGCCGTTGTGCACGAATTCAGATAACAACGGCGATTCCGACCAGGGCGCCCAGGCCGGCCCGTCTACTCTTTCCGGCAGTTCGTCGGCGATGCGTGGTGCGCAGGGCTTCGCCAACACGACGAATAAGCAATCGATGGCTGCGGTCGTCCAGCAGCTTGGAATTTCGGCCGACGAGCTCGGCAGCTTGAAAAGCGAAATGGCGTCGGGCGGTCTCAGCTCTGACGACATGCAGGAGTTATGTCTCCATTTTGCGGCGAAACAGCTTGGTGCCAATGACGTTGCCGGTATCGCAAAGTCGCTCGGCCTGACGTTCACCGACCAGCAGATGGCGCAGCTGAGAAGTTGCACCGGACTGGCGGGGCAAGGCGGATCGGACGAGACGCAGTCGCCCGGGCGGCAGATGGGGATGACGCCAGCGGCAGCAAGTCCGAGCCAGCCGGTGTCATCGGTTGAATTGCAATTCCGCTCGCTCGATTCCGCCGCCGCGCCGGCCGCGCCGAGCACGCGCAATCTGCAGCAATTCGGCTACTCGCTGTTTGCGTCGCGCGTTTCGACCTTCGCTCCGGTCGCCAATGTTCCGGTCAGCGACGACTACGTGGTCGGTCCCGGCGACCAGCTCAAGATGCTGATGTGGGGGCGAATCAACAACACGCTGAATCTGACCGTCAGCCGCGACGGCTCGGTGAGTATTCCCGAGATCGGTCCGCTGCAGGTCGCGGGCTTGACCTTCGCGCAGACCAAGAAGCTCATCGAGGATCACGCCGGACAAATCACCGGCGTCAAAGTCGACGTCACGATGGGCAAGCTCAAGACCATCCAGGTGTTCGTCGTCGGCGAAGTCGAGCAGCCCGGCGCCTACACCGTGAGCGCGTTGTCACACGTGTCGAACGCGCTCAGCGCGGCCGGAGGAATCACCAAAATAGGCAGCCTGCGCAAGGTCGAACTTCGGCGCAGCAATCAGCTCGTCCGTACGATCGATCTTTACAGCTTGCTGCTCGCCGGCAACGAGCAGGGCGACGAACAGCTGCAGCCGGGCGACGTGATCTTTGTGCCGGTCATCGGGCCGGTGGTTGGAATGATCGGCGACGTGAAGCGGCCCGCAATCTACGAGCTCGGGCGCTCCGGCGAGCCGCTTGCCTCGGTGATCAAGCTAGGCGGCGGAATCAGCGCGTTCGGCTACTCGCAGCGCGCGCAAGTCGAACGGGTCGCCAATCATGAGAAGCGAATCGCGCTCGACGTTGATTTGAACGACATCCGCTCGCAGCGCTTCGACATCCGCGACGGCGATCTGATCAAGATTTATCCGGTGCTGCCTGCCCAGCGGGACATCGTGACCGTACGCGGCAGCGTCAATCGCCCGGGCAGGTTCGAATGGCATCAGGGAATGCGGGTCGCCGATTTGGTGGAACTCGCCGAAGGCGTCGCGCCGCATACCTTTTTCAAGTACGCGCTGATTCGCCGCAAAGAGGGCAAGGCAAAGACCGTGCGGCTGGTGCCGGTCGATCTCGGCGAAGCGCTGTCAGCCAATATCAGCGGACCGCAGAACCTCACGCTCAACCAGGAAGACGAGCTGACCGTATTCAGCGAATCGCAAATGAAGTATCTGCCGACCGTGCAGGTCTTCGGCGAGGTGCGCAATCCCGGCTACTACGTGATGAGCCAGGGCATGCACGTAAGCGACCTGCTTTACCTGGCGGGCGGTCTCAAGGACGACGCATATCAGAAAGCGGCCGAACTCGCGCGCACCCAGGTCATCAACGGCACGCGCACCAGCCACACCTTCATGGATATCGATCTGCGCGCCGCCCTGTCAGGCTCGGACGAGCATAATCCCGTGCTCGAGGCGAACGATCAGCTGTTCGTGCGCCGCGCGTCGGACTGGCATCTGCCCTGGGTAGTGATGGTTCGCGGGATGGTCGCGCGGCCCGGGCCGTACACGATTCATGATGGCGAAAGAATCGCGTCGGTGCTCGAGCGTTCGGGCGGGCTGCTGCCGGACGCCTATCTGCCCGCCACGGTGCTGATTCGACAGTCGATAAAAGAGCTTCAGCAAAAGCGCCTTGACGAGGCGCGCGAACGATTAGAGCAGTCGATCGTTCGGATTCAGATGAATCCGGGCACGATGAGCCAGATGAGCCAGGTGGCTGGCGGCCCGGCCGCAGCGCAAAATCCTGCTACCAGTCCGACCACGCTCACCGCGCTCGAGCGCGTGCTGACGGAAACCGAGGGCCAGCAAGCCCAGGGCCGCCTCGTCATCCATATGCATCCGCTCAACGAACTCGCCAATTCGCCGGATAACGTGGTCCTGGTCGATCAGGACCAGGTGACGATTCCGCGCCGTCCCGCCGCGGTGAATGTGCTCGGCCAGGTGTACGCTCCCAACGCGATCGTATTTCGGCCCGGGCTGACCACGCGCGACTATCTCAATCAGGCCGGCGGTCCAAACGAAGGCGCCGACCCCGACCACATCATGGTTATCAGGGCCGACGGCTCGGTGATGACTGACGATGGAATCAAAGCGAGCAAGCAATCCACGATGTTCCCGCTGTTGCCGGTGATATCGGGCGGCCTGATGTCGGCGCGGCTCGATCCCGGCGATACGGTGTACGTTCCTGAGAAACTGATCTACGAAAACAAGACGGTTGAGACGGCGACGATTACTCAGATCATCGCGAATGCGGCGTCGTCGCTGGCCGTAATAGGAATATTGGCCGCGAGTCTGTAGCGGCTGTCAGGGACAACGGGTGGGGGTTCGAAAAACAATCATCGCGGCCGCGCTGTCGTTCGCGTTAGTGGGTGCGACTGCGGCACAGGCGCAACCGGGGCCGGTGGCCGGGCGCTTGCGCGCGGACAATGATCGCTTGTTCCACGCGGCGGCCGAGCTCTACAGCCTCGATCCCGATCTGCTCGCCGCGATTGCGACCGTCGAGTCGGGTGGCAATTCAGATGCGGTCTCGCCCAAAGGTGCGCAAGGCCTGATGCAGCTGATGCCCGCGACGGCCAGTCGCTTTCGCGTGCTTGACCCGTTCGATCCGGTCAGCAATACGCTTGGCGCCGTGCGGTTTATCAGTTATCTGCGCCAATATCGGAACGAGCGCGGCGCGGGCCAGACTTTGAGCCTGCCCGAGATGCTCGCGGCCTATAACGCGGGCGAAGGCGCAGTGGATAAGTACGGTGGAATGCCGCCTTATCCCGAGACGCAGCACTACGTGCGCAAGGTGCTGCTCGCGTATCTGTTTGGCGACAGCCCAAGCCCGCTCGCCGCACGCCTGGGCGCACGTACAGCCGAACCAATCGATCCGGCGCCGCGGCGCATTCGTCCCAAGCCAGCAATCGGCCATGCGCAGCCGGTCTTGATGCACCAGAAAAATCTGCCGGCAGATTTGATGGACCGCCTCACCGAGATCCAGCGCCTTCGACAACTCGAGATCGACCGGCAACAGACCGCCAGCCGCATCGGTGAACCTGATGGCGCTCGTTAGCACCGCGCGGTCCGCGCGCCGCACAAAACTTGGGCTCATCCTGGCGGCGCTCGCGATCGCGTGGCTCGGCCGGCCGGCATTCGCTTCGACCTACGCGGCCTACATTCCGCTCGACAGCTCGATCTATGACGAGCTCGATACGCTGAACGGCCTGGGACTGGCGGACAGCTATATTTCGGAAATCCAGCCAATCACGCGCGTCGAGGCGGCACGCCTGACGGTCGAGGCCGAATCCAAACTGTCCGAAATGCAGAATCCGAACGAACTCGCACGCAGCTGCATCAACGCGCTCCGCCTCCAGTTGCCCGACGAAGTGCAATGGGTCGAGCAGGACAAGGAAGACAACCTGCCCACGATGTTCCATCCCGCCGACCGCATCGAGGGCGAATACATTTTGTCCGAGGGCAAGCGGCGCTCGGTCGAGGCCGGACCCAGTGGAATCGACTTCCAGGAAGGAACCCCGCTTCTGCCGAACAACGACAACCTCTCGACCAGCCAGGGGAACAATGAAGTACTCCGGTGGTCGGGATGGACCGGGATTGCCGGCTTCATCACCGGTTACGGCGAAGGCGCGATCGCCGGTCCGTTGAGCGACAGTCCGAGCCAGGCAAATCGCGCGCAACTGCTGACGGGCGCGGTCGTCGCCGGTCTCGGCAACACGGCTATCTCCTTCGGGCAGGAGGAGATGTCATGGGGCGTGTCGCATTACAACCAGCTTTCGCAGTCCAATAACGCGCTGCCATTCCCTGCCTTGCGCGTCCAGAATATCCATCCCGCCCATCTACCGAGCGTTCTGCGTTATCTGGGGCTGTATCGGTATCAGGCGTTCCTCGGCCAGCTCAACGCCGGACGAACGTTCTCGCGGCCATGGCTCTCCGGTCAGTTAATTTCATTCAGGACACTGCCGTTCCTGGAATGGGGCATCGATCATGCGATCATGTTCGGCGGCAGCGGCAACGACAATTACAGTGCGGCGGGATTCCTCGGAGACTTGACCGGTCTTTCGACCGGGAATGCCAAGATTGCCGATACCCATACGCAATTCGGTGTGTTTGCCAAGGCCTACATCCCGCGGCTGCGAAATACGCAGGTCTATGGCGAGGTACTCTCCGAAGACTATTTCCAGACGTTCGGCCGCGGGTTCAAGATCCCGTTCAAGGGACCGTCGTACACTGCCGGAATCTATGTTCCACAGATCACGCTCGACGGGCGCACCACCGCGCGATTCGAATACACACTGACCGACAAAGAATATTCGGTCCACCACGACTCGCTGTACTGGTCTTACGGCAACGCCCTGATGGGCAGTTCGCTCGGGCCGGGCGCATGGCAGGTCGATTTCGAGATCGATCGATGGCTCAATCTTACAGTCGCGCCTGGGCGTGGACACCTTTTATACTCGTCGTCAGGCCATTGCCACGCCGTCTTTCCAACCGCTGGTACGTAACACCGAGACTGGTTACGGCGTCGCTTTTGACTTCCTCCACCTGCCGCTCGAAATCAGCCCGCTCGCGAATTCGCTCGGCGAGATGAAGGCACGCGCGGGAATTGAATACGTGAGCGATATCAACTATTCCAATGCCAACGCTTTGCGCGCTCTTCTCCAGTTGAGTCTTGCGTTCACGCCCTCATGGGGCGGCCTGGTCTGGCGCTAAACAGGAGACCGCCGGTCTCCGGCAAGCTTATGGATCCTTCAGGCAGCAACGGACATTCGACTTCGTCCGCGGGCGGAAACGGCTACGCCGCAGGCGCTGGCGCGCCCGCTCATCTAACTGAGGCGCAATACGCGACGTTGCAGCTTCTCCGTCATATCGATCTGCTGCGTGCGCGATGGATCCTGATTGCGCTACTCACAATAGGAATCGGCCTCGGCTACGGGTTGTACACAAAATTCCTGACCGTGAAATGGTATCGCGCGCAGGCCATCGTCACTCCGGTGCCGCCCGAAGAGGGCCTCTCGATGGCGGGGAGCGCCAGTGACATGGTTGACGGATTGGGAGGAGGAATTGCGTCGCTGCTCGGCGGCGGCGCTGCCGACACAGTTACGCTGGCCCAGCGCTATACGGCGATCATGAACAGCTATGCGTTCACGACCGACCTGGTCAATCGCTATCATCTCGAGCACAACATCATCGGCGTCCGCAGCAAGAATGCGCCGACCGTGACGAAGTGGTCGGTTCATACAATGATTACGGATCGATTCAGCACCGAATACGACTTCAAGAGCGGCAACCTGACCCTGTATTTCATGGATCCGTCGCCTGCCGAAGCTCAACGCGTGCTCGGATATTACCTGGACAGCTTGCGCGACAAGCTTCGCAACGAGGAAGTGCAAAGCGGCGCCAGCGCGGCAGCTTCGCTGCAGGATGAGGTCCGCAAAACTTCCGATGCACTCTTGCAGACCCAACTCTACGAGCTGATGGCGCGGCAGATTCAGCGCGAGAAAATCGCGCAGGTGCAATCCGACTTCGCGTTCAAGGTCGTTGAACCTCCGGTCGTGCCCGACAATTATTTCGCGCCCAAAGCGCGCAACAACGCCGTCCTGGCCGCCTCGATCACCTTCGTGCTCGTGTGCACATGGATTCTCGGGTCGGATTTCATTCGCCGCGCCAAAGCGCAGTTCGAAGCTATGAATCAAGCGCCGGACCAGCCCGCATCGACGCTTGACGACCCGTCGCCTCGCCCCGACGACAGCGAGGCAATGCCTCCCCGCTTTGTTCGCAATCTTCGCCCCAAAGCTTGACCCCGCATCGCTCTTCACCACCCGTTCGCCGCCCCGTGGGATGTCGCCCTACTTTGGCTCGCAACTGGGCGGACGCATCCAACTCGAAATGCCGCTGGATAGACAGCAAGCCCTCGCGGCCCAGGCGCTGCGCGCATCTGCCAACGCGATTCTGAGCGGCGCGGCAAAATGCCTGTGGCCGAGGCGACGGCCGCCCGATGCGAAGCGCGTGTGCATCTATCGGATCGGAAATATCGGCGACACCGCCTGTGCGATCCCCGCGATGCACGCGATTCGGCGCGCATACCCGGCGGCGCATCTGGCGCTGGTGACGTCACCGGGCAAGGCGGGCTCGGTCGGCGCGCGCGAGTTGCTCGAGGGCGTGGGCTGGATCGATGAGACTCGTCGTGTATCACACCGAAGACGTTGCGACCGCGCGGGGCCGGCTCGAGCTGATGCACCAGTTGCGCGCGCGCCAGTTCGACGTATGGATCGAGTTGCCGGCGGTCGCGGCGCCGCTGGCCACGCTATTTCGCAATCTGACGGTGGCGCGATCGGCCGGTGTGCGGTGGGGTTTCGGCTGGCGATACGAACCCAGGTTTGCGGCGCCGGCGCAGTCCAGGTTTATCGACTTCCCCGATGAAGTGGAGCGGTTGCTCAAGATTGTCCGAGCGGGAGGGTTCGCGGGACACGACGGCAATTTTCCACTTGAGCTCAGCGACTCGAATCGGCGGATGGTGACCGATCTGCTCGATCAAGCGGGAGTGTCAGCCGCTGAACTGAAGATTGCCTTCGCGCCCGGGGCGAAGGCGGAACCGAATCGATGGCCTGCCGACCGGTTCATCGAGGTTGGGAACAGTCTGGCTGCGCGTGGCTGCCGGATCGTCGTTCTCGGTGGCAGTTCCGATGCGCCGATGTGCGAGCGGATCGCAAAAAGGATCGGTCGCAGCGCAGCGAGCCTGGCGGGCAAGACCACGGTTCGCGAATCGTGCGAGCTGCTTGCGCGCTGTGCGATGCTGATTTGCAACGACTCCGGCGTGCAGCATCTTGCCGCGGCTGTCGGGACGCCGTGCGTCTCGCTTTTCTCGCGTCGCGATTTTCAGGGTAAGTGGTGGCCGCACGGCTCGCGGCACGAAGTGCTGTCGAAAGAGGTCGAGTGCCACACCTGCTTTCTCGATGTCTGCCCCTACGACAACAAATGCATCAAGGCGATCGGCGTCGACGAAGTGATCGGGGCTGCGGCGCGCGTGCTCGCGCGTCGGGCGAATTCCAAAGAATCGGAAACCGCGGCGGCCGGACCGCAGGTGGCCTGAGATGGATGGCAGCTACCGCGTTGCGTGCCTGGTCACGCATCCGATCCAGTACCAGGCGCCCCTGTTCCGTCATCTGGCGTCGCGTCCGGGGATCGATCTGACGGTTTTTTTTCTGAGCGATCTCTCGCTACACGCCTATCGCGATTCGGGCTTTGGCGTAAGCGTGAAATGGGACGTGCCGCTGCTCGGCGGCTACCGCCATGATTTTTTGCCGCGCGTGGGTTCGGGAAACGGGCTTTCGTTCTGGCGGCCGTGGACGTTCGGGCTGCGCGCGCGGCTGAGACGCGGGCGATTCGACGCGCTGTGGGTCCACGGCTGGGCGCATCGCGGAAGTATCGCCGCAATCGCGGCGGCGAAGTCGCTGGGCATCCCGGTAATGCTGCGCGGCGAGTCCAATCTGCTCAGCGAGACCGATGACGCGCTGAAGCTGGGCCTCAAGCGCATCGCGATGCCGGCGCTGCTGCGGACGATTGACGGGGTGCTGGCGATCGGGCGCCTGAATCGCGAATACTATCTTCATTACGGCGTCGAAGGCGGCCGAATTTTCCCGATGCCTTACGCGGTGGACAACGAATTTTTTCGCACCGCGGCCGAGCAAGCGCGGCCGCGCCGCGAACGGCTGCGCGCCGAGCTTGGATTGCATCCGGGGCGCGCGGTGATTCTGTTCGCTGCGAAGATGCAGCCGCACAAGCGCGCCGGCGACCTGCTCGAGGCCTACGCGCGCATGTCGGCCGACGGAGCCGCCGAGCCCGCGGCCTGCCTGGTCTTCGCCGGCGACGGCGAGGAGCGGGCCCGGCTCGAAAGCCGCGCGCGCTCTTTGAAGTGGGACTCGATCCGCTTCGTTGGCTTCAGGAACCAATCCGAACTTCCCGCCTTGTACGATCTTTGCGACGTATTCGTGCTGCCCTCCGAGCGCGAGCCGTGGGGGCTGGTGATCAATGAAGTGATGAACGCGGGCAAGCCGGTCGTCGTGAGCGATCGCGTCGGCGCGGGCCCTGATTTGGTCGAGGACGGCGTCAATGGATTCGTGTTTCCGGCGCGCGACGTCGCGGCGCTCGCAAATCGGCTGCAGCGGATGATCGAAAACCCCGAGCATCGCGCCGCGATGGGCGCGCGCTCGATCGAAAAGGTTGCGCGACTTGGTTTCGACGCGGATCGAGACGGCTTGCTATCCGCGCTCGATTCGATTGTCGGCAAGAAGGCGCGAGCTGCGGCCTGACGTGGAAGCGGCGCGGAAAACTGTCTCGGTGATAATTCCGGTGTTCAACGGCCAGCATACGATTGCGGCTGCGATCGACAGCGCGCTCGCGCAGGAATTCGGCGGCGAGATCGAAGTGATGGTCGTCAACGACGGATCGACCGACGCGACGGCCACCGTGCTCGAAGCATATCGCGGGCGCGTGACGGTGCTGGACCGCGTTAACCGTGGTCCCGCCGCCGGGCGCAATGCCGGCGTGCGGGCGTCGCACGGCGAGTACCTCGCGTTGCTCGACGCCGACGACATCTGGCTGCCCGGCAAGCTTAAGAAAACGCTGGCGGCGCTCGACGGCGACCGCGGTGCCGCGATGGTCTATTCGAACGCCTTGATGATCGGCAATTCCGGCGAAATCCTTGGCACGACCTATACACCCGAAGCGCAGAAACGCGCGCCGACGATGGAGGATCTGCTGTCGGGGCTGTGGAATATCCTGCCCAGCACGGCGGTGATGAAGCGCGCGAGCTACGAGAAAATCGGCGGTTTCTGCGAAGACTTCGCGACCGGGCATCCGCAATGGGAAGACGGCTATTTCATGATCCTGGCGCGCGAGCAGGGTAGCTTCGTTTACCTCGACGAACCGACGGTGCTCTATCGCACCGCGGCTTCGGTGGCGGAGAGCCTGAAGCGGCGTCGCGTGTGGAAGTCGGAGAATGCGGAAACGATGCGAGTGGAGCGCTATGTGCGGAACTCCGACTTGATGCAGCGGCTGGTGCGCGAACGCTTCGGCGATCGCGCGCTGCGATTGGTCGCTGCGATCCGCCATGCGACGGTCGATCTGCTGGTCGGCGTCGGACTTACGGCGATGCTCGAGGACGATCGCAGCCTGGCGCGGCGCTGCTATCGGCTCGCGCTGCATTACGGCCCCTTCAACGCGAAAACTTACGTGCGGCTGGCGTGGACCTACCTGCCCGAGCGCGTTGCGCGAGCGATATCAGCCGTGTTGCCCCCCAGAATTCAGCGCGCGGTCTCAGGTCCGGCGCAAGCATGAGCGATCAAGTTGCCGTATCGGTCGTGATTCCGGTCTATAACGACGAAGGCACAATTGCGGCCGCGGTGGAAAGCGCGCTCGCGCAGCGGTTCGAGGCCAGGTTCGAGGTGGTCGTCGTCAACGACGGATCGACCGACGGCACGCGCGCGGAGCTCGCAAAATTCGGCGATCGGATCCGCGTGATCGATCAAAGGAACTTGGGCCTGTCGGCGGCGCGCAACGCGGGGATTGCTGCGGCGGCGGGAGAATATGTCGCGCTGCTGGACGGCGACGATACGTGGACCGAGGAGATGCTGGCGAAGACGGTGCCGGTGCTCGATAAGAACCCGGCGTGCGTCGCGGTGTTCTCGGATGGGATGGAGGTGGACAGCGCGGGCAGAGTCATCACCCCGTACTATGTCGGGCCCGGGTACGATCATTCGCCGACGCTCGATGAAATGCTCGACCGGCCCTGGCCGATGTTGGTTGGCTCGATCGTCATACGGCGGGAGACGATCCTCGCGATCGGCGGCTTTTCGGAGGAATTCAAAGCGGAACATTGGGGCGGCGAGGACCTTTTCGCCTTTCTGCTGATGCGCGAGCGCGGCGAAATCATGTACGTGCCTGAAGTGCTGGTCCGGCGCCGGCTCAGGGAATTTCGTGCACACTTCGCCAACCGGCTGCGCAGCCGGCGTTTCGAGGTCGATTCAGCGCAAGCATTCAGCGAGTTCGAGCGCCGATTTGGGGGAAACATTATCTTTGCGCGATTGACGCTCGAGCACTTCGGCGCTCGCGGCCGCAAAATTGCCGAATGGGCGATCGATAAGATGACAAACGAGCTGATCGGAGTCGGGCTGATGGCGATGCACGACGGTAATCGCGGGTTCGCGCAGCGATGCTACCGCGCGTCGATGCGCTATCGTCCGCTGATGTTCAAGACCTATTTGAGGCTCGGGTGGGCCATGCTTCCCGCAAAACTTTTGGAGCGAATTTCCCCGATGCTTTCGCCGGGGTTACGGCGCAGCCTGTCGGGTCCGCCGTTCCACGGCTTGCCGGATCGCACGCAATGAGCCGCAAATGAAACCTCGATTGCTTATCACGATATACGCGAATCCGGATTATTATCCGCCGACGGTGTATGCAGTCCGGATACTAAGTGGCTATTTCAAGATACATATTCTTTGCCGGAACATGGCTCGGCCGATTCAAGAATGGCCGGCCGATGTAACTATCGAGCGATTCGGCGAGTACGCATCGCCGCGCGAAAAAGAGGCGGCGAGCGCGCGTGCAAAGCTGATCGAATATGCGAAATTCGCCGCTCGGACTCGCGCGCTCGTCAAGCAGATGCAGCCGGCGATTGTCTATTCGTACGACCCGCACGCGTTTATCGCAAGCATTGTTGGGCGAATGGGCGGGAGATCGACGCCGCGGATATTTCACCTCCACGAGTTGCCGGAGACAGCGAGTCTTTCGTGGACCTCCCTGCAAACGTGGGTCGTAAAGGCGGCGTTAATGGGTACCAAGTCGGCAGAGGCAGTAGTGTTCCCGGAAAAGTATCGCGCCCGCCACTGGCTAATGGCCGCAGGAGACTCGCGCGCGCCGATAATCGTGCCGAATTGTCCCGATCGGAGCTACTTTCCCGGGCCCGCGGATTGGAACGAGACGATCGCCGAGAGATATCGCGCGCGAGAAGTCGTTTACGTCGGTTACGCGAGCGCCGACAACGGCCATCTGGAGGGACTGCGCGCGCTGGCGATGACGGACGGCGGTATTCGGATGCGGGTGATCGGCGCTTATCGTCCGGAATTCGAGGCCAGCTTCAACGCGCTCGCGCGCGAGCTTGGCGTCGCGCAGCGAGTCAGGCTGGACGGATGGTTGGCGCTTGAGGAGTTGCGCGCGCGGGCTTCTCGGGCGTCAATAGGACTCTCGCTCTACAAGCCGGTGAAAAAGAGCTTGGAATACCTGGGATCGGCGAGCAACAAGCTGTTCGAATATGCGGCGATGGGATTGCCGGTGGTAGTGCCGGATCGCGAGAGCTACCGCGACTTCATCGGCGATGCGCAGTGGGTGACGTATGCCGACATCGAAGATCCAGGATCGATCGCGCGCGCGATTACGTCGATTTTCGCGGACCGCGAGCGATACGCCGCGATGAGTCGCGCGGCGCGGCGCGCATTCGAGGAGCTATATAACTACGAGCGCGTTTTCGCGCCTGCGCTGGAGCGCATTTTCGAATTGAGCGGTGTGGCGAAAGGCAGCCAGGTCCCGGCGTGCGATCGCGCCGAGCGGCAGGCAACGGCAACGCCGGCATCATGAAGATCTGTGTTGGCAGCGCCGGCCCGGGGTCACCGTTTACGCGCCGTCACGTACAAACTGTCGGCGACATACAGCAGCGGGCGAAAATATCCGGCACCGCGGCGCAAGACTTCCGATGCCTCCGCGATCAGGCGCAAGCGCAGCGGCAACAGCTCATTGGGTTGGGGGTTCAGGCTGAAGAATCCATCGACGGAGAGCTCGGTCGGCCCGATCAGGCTGCCGGCGGTCTCGCGCAACTCGCCCGGTGTCCAATATCGAACCTCAAATCCGATGGGTTCGCGGAAGCCCCGGCGGAATTGGTGATACAGGCAGCGGATCCCGGCACGGTTCGGCAACTGAACCACCGCGGCGCCTCCCGCGTGGAGCGTGCGCGCGGCTTCGGCGAGCGCCGCTTTCGCATCACTCTTGGCGAAATGCTGCAGCACGCTGTAGGAGTGCACAACCGCAAAACTGCGATCGGCGAACGGAAGAAATCGCGCGTCACCAACGACGTAATGCGCATCGATTTGGAGCTGCTGAGCGACGCGGAGCGCCGCGCGGACCCCGTCGAGGCTCGGGTCTATCCCGAACGGCGTGTAGCCGAGCCTCGCCGCCGCTATGCACCATCGTCCCCAATTGCATCCAAGGTCGAGAAAACGCGCTCCCGATGCTGGCGGCAGGCGCAGGGTTGGGATCGGGTAATCAGCGAGCGAGCCAACGAGGGGCTTATAAAAGAGCCCTCCTGTCGCTGCGATCGCGTCTACTACATAGCTATCAACCTCGCCAGGTCCGAGCGCTCGGTTGCCGGGCGAATCGGATTGCGATTGCGCTGCTTCGCGAAGCGCGTCGTTGGCGACTCCCAGGGTCTGCTCCGCGTCGTCCAGCAGCATAATCGGTATTCCGTCTATCACCGGGTAGCTGTGACCGCGTTCACATCGCAGCGCGGGGCTTCGGGCTTCGAGAGGGGAGTGGTCTCGCGGACAGACCAACACCGATGCCAGTTGTGGGTCCATCGATGCCGAGCCTAAAGAGCGCTGCCGAAGCAAGTCAAGTTGTCCGACGGATCTGGATCGAAGAGCGCTCGTCCATGAAAGTAGCAATAGCCAGCATCGCGCCGTTTCACGCCTTCGATCTGGCGCGCCAGATGGAACGCCTCGGCCATCTGACCCGCCTCTACACCGCCTATCCGCGCTTCAAGGTGGATGGACTGCCCGCCGCGAAAGTGAGCACCTTCCCATGGCTCATGGGGCTCGCGACGCTTGCGGGCCGATTCGGGCTGCCGGGCCTGCGCGAGCGCCTGAACTTTTCCTCGGTCGAGACGTTCGATCGCTGGATGGCGGAGCGGCTCGCGCCCTGCGACGTATTCCATTGTTTATCCAGCTTCGGCTTGCAGAGCCATCGCGCGGCGCGCTCAAGGCTCGGAGCGCTTACCGTATGCGATCGGGGCTCGACGCACATCACGTTCCAAAATGAGATTCTGCGCGAGGAATACGAGCGCTGTGGCATCCCATATCGCGCGATCGACGCGCGCATCTTGGAGCGCGAGCTTGCCGAGTACGAATTCTGCGATTTGATCAGCGTGCCGTCCAGCTTTGCGATGCGATCATTCATCGAACAGGGCGTCCCGCGCGACAGGCTGCGGCTTAATCCCTACGGCGTCGATCTGGCGATGTTCCATCCGATGCCCAAGCGCGATTCAGTCTTCCGCGTGCTGTTTGTCGGGGTAACCTCGGTCCAGAAAGGTGTCCGCTATCTTTTGGAGGCGGTCTCAAATGCGCAAATCCCGGAACTCGAAACCTGGCTGATCGGAGCAATTGATCCAGAGATGCGGCCGATCCTCGCCCGGTATGAAAATCGCTTCCGCCATCTGGGTGTGTTTCCCCGCGCCGAACTCGCCGAGCATTATTCGCAGGCCTCGGTGCTGGTCCTCCCATCAATCCAGGACGGCTTCGGGTTGGTCATGGCGCAGGCGATGGCGTGCGGGGTTCCGGTGATCGCGACGACCAACACCGGAGCCGAGGATCTGTTCACCGACGGTGTCGAAGGGTTCATCGTTCCGATCCGCGACGCCGGCGCGATCAGGGAGAAGATCCTGACGCTGTACGAGAATCCCGCGATGCGCGAGCAGATGGGCGAAGCGGCGCTTGCGCGCGTGCGCGCGCTGGGCGGATGGAACAGCTACGGCGAGCGGATGGCGGCGATGTATCAGGCCGCGCTTGCCGGGAGCGCGAGGACCGCGAATTCCGGGCGCCTGCCGGGGGATGCGGGGCAGTGAAATAGTTATCGGTGGACCGCCTGATGCGTGAACAAATCATCGCGCGCGCCAAAGCCCTGATCCGGCCGGTCGCGCGGCATCGGTTTCTGCTCGAGCGCATGAAATATCTGGGCGAGACTATACTCAGTGCTGAGCAGGGCAATGACCGATTGTCTGCGATGATCCATCATGCCGGCGCGGCGGGCAAAATTGGCGGGACCGAGATCAAGTTGTCGCGCGTTTACCTGCGCCGGCGCGACGACGGCGGCATCTGCCACGATTTCGGCCACTATGCGCGATGGGCGAATATTTCGTCGGGAATCTACCCGCCCGATCCGCCGACTCTATCGCGCTTTTGTCGCTTCTATCTTCAAACGCTCGAAGGCCTTGACCTGCTTGCCGTATGGTTCAACTTCGGCGAGGCCGCCGCCCGCCGGCGCTATGCTCCCGGCGCAACGCTGTGCGGCCTTGGGGCGCTTGAACCGTATTACCATGACCGGCCGTGGAGCGCGCAGTTGGCAGGTAAACGGGTCGTCGTCGTAAGCCCGTTCGAGAAGTCGATCCGGGCTCAATATCAGCGCCGGGAAAAGATTTGGGCGGCCAAGCCTGAGGTGCTGCCCGCATTTGATCTCCGCATCGTGCGCTGTCCGCAGCTTGCGGGGATTATCGACCAGCCCGAATATCCCGACTGGTTCGCCGGCCTGGAAGCGCTGAAGGACCAGCTTGGCGCCCGTCCGTTCGACGTCGCTATTATCGGTGCCGGCGCATGGTCGATACCGCTGGCGATCCATGCGAAGTCGTTGGGCGCCTTCGGGATTCATCTCGGCGCAGCGACGCAGTTGCTATTCGGAATCATGGGCGGGCGATGGGTATCCGATCCGCAAATCGGCGCGTTCGTTAACGAGGCGTGGACGCGTCCATCCGGCGATGAGCGGCCGCGAAATTACCGCCTTCAGGAAAATGGTTCGTACTGGTGAATTGAAGATTCCGTTGTTCCGCTGTTTTTGAAAGCCCGGAGACTGCGTGCGAATCCTTTACGCTGAGACGAGCGACTTTCTGCCCACAGGCGCGCACTTTCTGGAAGCGCTCCAGGCGATGGCGGAGCGCGCCGAATGCGAGTTCACGTTTTTCGATGAAGCCAGGTATCGCCGCCCGCAACGCTCGATCGCGGGGCGGATCGCGCGGCGCCTTGCCGGCCGCCCGGCCGGTTATCGCGCGCTCAATGCCGCGCTCGTCGCCGAGGCGCGGCGCTTGCATCCCGATCTCGTGCTGATCGGCAAGGGCGCCTATTTCGCTCCCGCCACACTTGCCGCGGTTCGCGCCGCGACGGGAGCATCGATGGTCAACTGGGCCACCGACGATCCTTTCAACCCGGCGGCCAGCACCCGCGACCTGGTTGAATCGATCGCGCTCTACGATCTCTACGTATGCACCAAGCGCGCGATAATGGACGACGCGCGGCGCGCGGGATGCGCCAACGTCGCCTACGTCCGCTTCGGATACAAGCCGCAGGTCCATTTTCCCGAGGCGCCCGCGAACGATGACGAGGCGAGGCGCTTCGAATCCGACGTGACGTTCATCGGCGGCGGGGACGATGACCGCGCTCCATACTTCGAGACTCTGGTCCGCGCGATCCCGGAGCTTCGCCTGCATCTGCACGGCGGCTACTGGAATCGCTATCCGAAGCTACGCCCATATTGGCGCGGAAACGCAACCGGGCGCGATTTCCGTCTCGCCGTCAGCGGCGCAAAAATTTCGGTCAATCTGGTGAGGCGCGCGAATCGGGACGATCACGTAATGCGCACCTTTGAAATTCCCGCGTGCGGCGGCTTCATGCTCACGGAAGATCCACCACCCACGACGAATTATTTTCCGAAGACAACGAAGCGGCGTTTTTCGGCTCGCCCGATGAATTCGTCGCGAAGGTCCGCAGTTATCTTGGGCGCGATGAAGACAGAGTCAGGATCGCCGCCGCGGGGCATCGCAAAATCACGCAGGGGCGGCATACCTACGGCGATCGGCTGGCGGAAATTATCCAGGCTGCGCGATCGGTGAAAGGATTGCAGAAGCCGGCGACGGTTGGCGCCGCGCAAACCAATGAGATCGAATCGAATGGCTGAACGGTTCGAATCCATATAGCTATGAGCATGTCTTCGCCGCCGTGCTGGAAAGAATCTGCGCCCGCGTCTGAGGCGCTGATGCCCCTGAATGATGTAAACGCGGGCGCGACGCGCTCGATTCCAAAATTGGCAGCCCAGAGCCTGATTCTATCGGCGATCGTGCTAATCACTGCGCTGCTGATGCATCCTCGAATCTCGGTGACGGATAGTGACGCCTACGACTACATCCAGGGTGCGTATTCGTTCCAGGCCGGCCACGGATACAACAACCTGAATGGCGATGCACTTAATATCGAACCACCGGCCTACTCGCTGCTGTTGTCACGCTTTCGGTCGCCGCTGCGGGCCGCATTCGCGATCAACTATATCTCGCTCGGGCTCGCCGCCGGCTTGGTTTATCTGCTTGCCGAGAATGCCGGCTGGTCGAGTCTGGCGTGCGCGGGCCTTGCTCTCGTGCTTGGGTTGGGGTTCTTTCGAGACCTGGCTGTCTTTGCAAAACCTGACATCCTGAATTACGCGATCTTTTTGCTCGGAGCACGATGCGTAGCCGATGAGAGCGGTAAGCTTCGGACTCTCGGAGGGTGCCTGTGGGCCCTTCTCACGCCACTGAAGCTGGTCTCGGTTGTCTTTGTGCCGGCGATGCTGGCGTGCGATTACCTTCTCTTAACGGAGCGCCGCCCATTATCATTTGCGCGATATGCAATCATCGTTGTGATTTGGGCATCTGCCGTGGCCGGGATATTTGCTTTCAATTACCTGACTATCGGCGCGGTGCTGGTGCCCGTGATCAATGCCGGCCTTGCTCACAGGCTCATCAGCGGATTCGCCGAGTTCGGTTATTTCTTCCTTCGGGCGTTTCTGGCGAACTGGTATGGTTCGATCCGGCGGTGGGAGGCCTTTGTCCCTTTCTGCCTGGTCTTGATAATCGCCCTTATATGCCTGAGCACGCTGCGGCAATCCCGCAGCGGCAGGCGATATTTGTATCTCGGCGGAGCGATATTCGGTCTGACCTGGCTTTTGCTGATCGTCAGCCACTTCGACACAGATCCGCGAATAACGGCCTATGGCCTGCTGGTGATGCTGCTGGCTTTGAGGCCAATATCGCGCGCGGAGCGCTACTGGTTGGCCTACGCGGGCGGGACCGCGCTGCTCGCATTTGCCAACTCCTTCACCACCAATTCCCTGGGAGCAAACGATCCGCGTTACGCAAGGCTCGGGCGCGAGATTGCTTCGGTGAGCCTGCCGCGAGCCGAAATCGTATCGAATTCTGAGCACCTTCTCGATGTCCAGGCGCGCGTGCCGACTCGGCCGGTGCATCGTCTTGCCGACGTTCCGGCGGGCGCGCTCGTGATGTGGGTCAACCTGCCGAGTTTCGATGCAGTGTCAATAATGACCTGGCCAATCGAAGAGCCTCCTAAGGATTGGACCGTGATCGCCAGGTGGCCGGATGCAACGCTCTACCGCAAACCCCTGGCCGAGCCATGACTGACCCGCTGATTCCAACCGTGCGGCCTGCAGGCGAATGGTATTCGGCAGTGGTGACGCCGAGGCCGGGGTCCGCCAGTCTGGGCAAGGCGCTGAAGCTGCTCGCGGCGGTCGCAATCGCGTTGAGCGCTCTGAACCTCTATGCTCCCGCTCCGCCGACGATCCTCGAGCGAATATTCGCGTCGGCGATACTGGCCTCGCTCGCGCTTCCGGTCTGGCTATGGATGTCAGGCGCGGATCGAACGATTCCGTTCATGCCATTCCTGACGCTGATCTTCGCCTATTACTACGCACTGCCGGTTTTCCTGTTGAAGCGATATGCCACCGGACTGTTCAAGCCGCCCATTGCCGAGCAGTTCATCACGCTCGCTCTCGGATACTCACTGTTAGGACTCTACTGCCTGATTCGTCGGCTACTATGGACCGGCGAGATGGCTATTTGCACCGATACTACCGCGACTCAACTTGCAATGGCGTGACGAGCGAGTAGTGAAGCTGGTCGCGCTGATTTTGGGATTAGGTGGATTGTTTGTGTCCTCCTCGCACGTGCTCGCGTTCATGCCCGGGAGCCTGGCTCAGATCGGCATGTTCGCGGCTGACTTATCGATGGTTGGAATCTGCACGCTGGTCGCGCTTCAGTTGGCGGGAAGACTGGATTGGATCACATCGGCGTTTGTCTGCGGGTTTCTGATTCCGGTCAGAATCGCAATCGGGCTAGGCACCGGCTCGGCCGCCAGCGGTCTGATAGTCGGCGTCGCCGTCGCAATGATGTTCGCTTCCGTTCGCCGATCGATCCCATGGAAGACGCTGGCGCTGGGCACTGTGGCGCTGTTCATCATTCGACCCGCGGAGGCGCCGTTTCGCGTGGCGACCTGGGGCGGCAGATTATCGGATGCGGGCGCGATCGAGAAAGTCCGCCTGTACGGAGATATTCTTTACCGCATCACGATCGGCGGGGCGGTGGAGCCGCAAGTGCTGATCGAATTCACAAGCATGCGCCTGGCGCAATTCACAGTATTCGGCGAAGTAATCGCAGACACGCCCGCACTGGTGCCCTTTTGGGCGGGCGAGTCTTACTATCCGATCTTGTTCAAACCGATTCCGCGCTTCATCATGCCGGACAAGCCCCAGGAATTGAGTGGAGGATGGTTCGGCCATCGTTACGCCTTCATCTCCGCCAGGAACATCGGCACGTCGATCAACTTGCCGCAGATAGTCGAGCTGTACGGGAATTTCGGACTCGTCGGAGTGATCGCCGGGATGTTCATATTCGGGTTGATCTACCGGCTGGTGATCGAGATGTACGTTCATCCCGCAATGGGGCTCGGCGCTCTGGTGGGCGGCGTTTACGTTTCGTCGAAGTTGCTTGATCTCGGCTCTGCCGCCTCGATGATTTTCGGAGGGATCCCGTCGAGCATCATCTTTATCGCGCTGATTCACCTGTTCATCCAATTAGCAAAGGTTGACGCGATGGCGCTCGACTCGCACGCGCCGGCGACCGCAAGGGCGCGTACGACTTGAGGCCATCGATGCAAGACGCGGTCGCGAACCTGTCGAACGCATCGATCGATGCGCGAACAACACGCGGCGCCATCGAGGACGCCGGCGCTATCCGCGTCCTGCACGTAAGTCCGTTCTTCGCACCAGCGTGGGTCTATGGCGGACTGGTCGAGTCGGCGTATCAGTTCGCCCGGCATCTGGCGCGCGCGGGAGCGGCGGTTCGGGTCCTGACTACGGACGCGAACGGATCGGGAAAGAAGCTGGACTCGGTGGCGATGGCGGCGTACGCGCACGGCGATCGATTCGAAGTTCGCTACTGTGCGCGAGTCGCGCGTCAGTCGGTATCGCTCGAGCTTCTCGGCGCGCTCGCCGAACAGGTGCGATGGGCCGGCGTGGTTCATCTGCACGCGGCGTACTCGTTTCCGACTATCCCAACTTTACTCGCGGCGCGGATGCTGAAACGGCCGGTGGTGTGGACTCCGCATGGCGCGCTGCAGCGCTGGAGCGGGTCGCGGCGCACCCGGTCCAAGTCGCTGTGGGAGAAGGCGTGCAGCCTGGTTGCGCCGCGCGGGCTGGTGCTTCACCTGACCGCGCAAAGTGAGGTCGAGGAAACTCGCGCACGGTTTCCGCGCGCCGCCGTCCGGCTGATTCCAAACGGAGTTGAGATTCCGCAAACACTTCATCGCGAGCCGCGCGGCGCCCGGCTGCGGCTCGGATTTGTCGGCCGCCTCGATCCCAAAAAGGGAATTGAGAATCTGCTCGCCGCCTGCCGCATCCTGAAAGAGCGGGTTGGGCCGGCGTTTTCGCTTGCGATCGCGGGTTCGGGCTCGAGCGGCTACGAGGCGAGACTTCGCAGCGAGATCGATCGCCTCGATCTGTCCAACGAGGTCGCACTTCTTGGCGACATTCGCGCCGACGAAAAACAGCGGATGTTCGAGCGGACCGATGTCGTCGTGGCGCCGTCCTTCACGGAGAATTTCGCGATAGTCGTAGCCGAAGCGCTTGCGCACGGCGCCGCCGTGATTGCGAGCACCGGCACGCCGTGGAAAGAGGTCGAGCGGACCGGCTGCGGGCTGTGGGTTGGCAACGATCCCGCGAGCCTGGCGGATGCGATCTCCACTATCAGCTCGATGCCCGTCGCCGAGATGGGCGAGCGCGGGCGGCGTTGGATGGCGGCAGATTTTTCCTGGGAAAAATCCGCCACAGAAATGCTCGCCCTCTACAAAACCCTGCTGCCAAATCGCGGCGAGCAGCGGCTGGCCGCCGCGCATCGATTGTAAGAATCACTCCGCACTCATCAATGTTAATCGTAGGAATCAACGCGTATCACGGCGATGCGAGCGCCGCCGCAATCGTTGACGGCAGGCTGGTGGCAGCCGCGGAAGAGGAGCGCTTCAATCGCATCAAGCACGCGGCCGGCTTTCCGGTCGAGGCCTTGAAGTACGTGGTGTCTGCCGCAGGCGCATCGCTGCGCGACATCGACATCATCGCCGTCGCGCGCGATCCGTGGGCGCGAATCATGCGCAAGGCGTGGCACGCGCTCAAGATGCCGTCGGCCGCGCGTGACAGGTTGAGCGCGCAATCACGCTTTGCGTCGATCGGCGCGGAAGCGGCGCGCGCGCTGGGGGCCGGCGGGAGTTCGATTCCGGTGCGGCGCGTCGAGCATCATCGCGCGCATCTCGCGAGTTCGTTCCTGGTCTCTCCGTTCGACGAGGCAGCGCTGTTCTCGATCGACGGGTTGGGCGACTTCGCCAGCGCGATGTGGGGAGTGGGCCGCGGCGGGACGATTTCGCCGATGGGCGTGGTCGCATTTCCGCATTCGCTCGGAATCTTCTACACCGCGCTCACGCAATACCTGGGATTTCCGAAATACGGCGACGAATACAAGGTGATGGGGCTGGCGTCGTACGGAGAGCCAGAGATGGTCGAGGAGTTCCGCAAGATCGTGATCGCGCCCAACGGCGGGCGCATGGATTTCATGCTCGCGCCTCAATATTTCACCCATCACAGCTCGGGCGCCGAGATGACGTGGGGCGCAGGCGAGCCCACGATAGGAAGGCTATACTCGAACTTCCTGGTGACCCGGCTGGGCGCGGTGCGCGATCCGGCGGAGCCGGTGGACAAGCGCCATATCGCGATCGCGGCGTCGATGCAGCGGCGGCTCGAGGAAGTGATAATCGATCGGCTGCGAAGTCTGCAGCGCGCGACCGGACTCAAAAAGCTCTGCCTTGCAGGCGGGGTCGCCTACAACTGCGTGGTCAACGGCAAGATCCTGGAGCAGACGGGCTTCGAGGACATCTATATACAGTCGGCGGCGGGGGACGCGGGCCTGGCGATAGGCGCGGCTTTTGACCAATGGCATTCGAGCGCGTTGCGACCGCGCGAGTTTGTGATGGAGCATGCCAATTGGGGTCCGGAATTCCGCGCCGATGAGATCGCGGGATTACTCAGTTCGCGCGAATCTGAAATAGCCAGTCAGGGCTGCGAGATTAGCAAGATCGAAGATGAAGACGAACTCTGCCGGGCGACCGCGGCGACGATCGCGCAAGGGCAGGTCGTCGGATGGTTTCAGGGGCGGATGGAGTGGGGTCCGCGGGCGCTGGGCAACCGCAGTATCCTGGCCGATCCGCGCCGGGCCGGGATGCGCGACATCCTGAATTCGAAAATCAAGCGCCGCGAAATGTTCCGGCCCTTTGCGCCTTCGATTCTTGAGGAAGCCGCCGGTGACTATTTCACGCAGTCGTATCCGTCGCCGTTCATGCTGATGGCATACTCGGTGCGGCCGGAGAAACGCGCGGCAATTCCGGCCACGACGCACGTTGACGGGACGGGAAGGCTGCAGACGGTGAATGCGCGGCAGAACCCGCTATACTACAAGCTGATCCGCGAGTTCGGCCGTCAGACGGGAGTACCGGTGCTGCTCAACACCTCGTTTAACGAAAACGAGCCGGTGGTTTGCCGCCCTGAACAGGCGCTCGATTGTTTTCTCAGAACGAAAATGGACCTGCTGGTAATGGGACGGTTCACCGTTCGCCGTGGTGGCGAAAATCAGCTATCGTCGGCGCACCAGTAAGCGAGTATCCCGCTGCAACTGCAAGTTACAAAAACCGGATTAATCAAACGCGACTATTATTTTTAAACCGTTCGTTCTGGCCTGACCGCGAAGCTACCGGTCAATTCCTGACCGAACTTTGCGACGACCTCTCGCGGGACCACGAGGTTACAATCGTGGCGGGGCCGGCGCATCGCAGCGGCTTGGCGGGCTTTCGTTTATGGTCGCATGAACAGCGCGGCAAGGTTTCGATCATTCGCACCTGGGGAACGAGATTTCCAAAGTCGAACCTGCTGGGCCGATTAGTCAATCTGGGTACCTACTACCTATTGGCGGCAGTAGTGGCGTTGCGGCTGCCGCGGCCCGATGTAATAGTCGCCGAGACCGATCCTCCGTTGCTCGGCGCGCTGGCGGCGGTGCTGAAACGGCGCTGGGGATGCGGGCTGGTTTACAACGTGCAGGATCTTTATCCCGACATCGCGGAAGTTACCGGCGGTGTGCGCAACCCGTTCCTGCTCGAGTTGCTGCGCCGCGCCAACGATTACGCCTACCAACGCGCCGACCTGATCGTGACGCTCGGCCATGATATGGCGCAGCGAATCGTCGACAAGGGCGTCCCGACCGGCAAGGTGGTGGTGGTTCCTGATTGGGTGGATTGCGGACGCGTCCGTCCGCTCGAGGAGCAATCAGTTCCGCCGCAACTTCGGGGAAAAGTTTGTCGTGATGTATTCGGGCAACCTCGGACTTTCGCAGCAACTCGAGGCCGTGCTCAAGGCCGCCGACCGGCTGCGCGATGACGAGCGAATTTTGTTCGCAATGATCGGCGAAGGCGCGCGCAAAAAGTGGCTCGAGCAACGGGCGCGCACCATGGGATTGCCCAACGTGATTTTCCTCCCGTATCAGCCGCCGGAGAACCTCGGCGAGTCGCTGAGTGCCGCCGATCTCCATCTCATTCCGCTCGCGCCCGGCGCGGCGGGATGCCTGGTGCCGAGCAAGATTTACGGAATCCTGGCGGCGGGCCGGCCGTTCATCGCAATGATGGAGGAGAGCGCGGAGGTCGCGCAAATCGCGCGCGAAGACGCGGTCGGCTTTGTCGTGCGGCCGGGCGACTTCGATGCTCTCGTCCGCGCGATCCGCGAGGCGGTTGATGCGCCGGAACGCCTCAAGCAGATGGGCGTGCGGGCGCGCCGCCTGGCAGAGCTGCGGTTCGATCGGATCAAAGTTACCAGCAGGTTCAGCTCGGTCCTGGCCAGCGTCGCGATGCAGAACCAGCGGCTGGCGCGGCCAGCCGCCGATGAACCTTTCCTTGATCACGTTGATTGACGTGCCGTTCGCGGCATTGGCGATCGCGGCGGGCACGATACCGAACTCACACGGGAAGAGCCGGGCATAAAAAGAAGATGAGTCGAGCACGAAAGCCGGTCCGGATTGTGCCCAAGGGATGGGGCCGCGAGGTATGGATCGCAAACGGCGATCTCTACTGCGGAAAAATTCTGGAAATCCGCAAGGGCAAGAAGTGCTCGCTGCATTATCACAAGCTCAAGACCGAATCGTTTTACCTGCGCAGCGGTAAGTTGATCGTGCGAATCAAGGAGTCGCCGGAAAGCGCCACGATCGAGGAGTTTGAATTGAGCGCGGGCGAATGCATGGACGTGCCGATCGGGCTGGTTCATCAGATGGAAGCGATCGAGGATGCCGAGCTGTTTGAATTTTCCACCCAGCATTTTGACAGCGATTCGCATCGGCTGGTGCGCGGCGACTGAGTCCGGGACTGGCGGCAAAGCGATCGATGTGCCTGCTCAGGCGCGGCGAAATACGCCGCGCCTTTTTGTTTCCGGCAACAGGCTGGTTTTTGCGCTCTGGCGGACGTGGTATATTCTTCGCTACCGCCCGACGCGGCGTCGAGATGGCGAAAGTAGCATTGATTACCGGCGTGACCGGACAGGACGGTTCCTACCTCGCCGAGTTTCTTCTGAAAAAGGGCTGCGAAGTTCATGGGATGGTGCGGCGCACTTCGAGTTTCGCCACGGGACGAATCGATCATCTGCGCAAGGGCTTCGGACCCGGTCCCGATGGCTTGCAACTGCACTACGGCGATCTCGGCGACGGCACCGGGCTTAGGCGAATCATCGAGCAGGTGCGTCCCGACGAGGTTTACAATCTCGCGGCGCAATCGCACGTGCGCATCTCATTCGATCAACCCGAATACACGGCCGATGTCGTCGGCTTGGGGACGCTGCGATTGCTGGAGGCGCTGCGCGATCACAACAAGCGCCGCGGGCGGGCTGCGCGCCTGTACCAGGCGGGATCGTCGGAGATGTTCGGCAAGGTGGCGGAAAGTCCGCAGCGCGAGACCACGCCGTTTCATCCGCGCAGTCCTTACGCGTGCGCCAAGCTTTATGCGCACTGGCAGACGATCAATTATCGCGAAGCCTATGGGCTGTTCGCGTGCAACGGAATCCTTTTCAACCACGAGTCACCGAGGCGCGGCGAAAATTTCGTGACGCGCAAGATCACGCGCAGCGCGACGCGAATCAAGCTGGGCCTCCAGGAGAAGCTCGCACTTGGAAACCTGGACGCGCGCCGCGACTGGGGATTCGCCGGCGACTACGTCGAGGCGATGTGGCTGATGCTGCAGCAGGAGCAGCCCGACGACTACGTAATCGCCACCGGCGAGGCCCATTCGGTGCAGGAGTTTCTCGAAGTCGTGTTCGATCGTCTGAAAATGAAATGGCAGGATCACGTCGAGATCGATCAGCGATTCTTCCGTCCCGCGGAAGTCGATCTGCTGATCGGTGACGCCTCGAAGGCGAAGCGCCAACTCGGTTGGGAGCCCAAAGTGAAGTTCGAAAAGCTCGCCGAATTGATGATCGAAGCGGATCTTGAACTTGCCGAACGCGAACTGCGCGGCAAGGCGCACTAGCAAATCCTGTTACGCAAGCAACTTGACCGGCTAATCACCGCGCGGTCAGTCGGCAAGTAATTCCGGAATCGCTCAAATGGATGACTAGCTGACGGCGCGCTTGATGGCGGCGGCTTCGAATTCGCGCTCGAGCCGCTCGATATCGGCCGGCGAGAGGCTGAAATATCTGGCCTCGGGATGATGGAAGACGACGGCGCTGACGGCGCTTTCGGGGTCCATCATGAAGCCCTCGGTCAACTGCACGCCGATCGCATTCTTCTCGACCTCGAGCAGCCGGAACAGCGGCTCCTGATCCTCGAGACGCGGGCAAGCCGGATAGCCGAACGAGAAGCGCTTGCCGCGATAGTGCGCCTGCACGAGATCCTTTAGCGAGAGTCCCGGCGGGTCGCCGATTCCCCACATCTGGCGAATCTTCGCGTGCAGCAGCTCGGCAAACGCCTCGGCGCCCTCGAGCGCGAGCGCCTGCAGGATATGCGAGCGCAGATAGTCGCCCTTGTTCTTCCAATCTTCTGCGAGCGCGCGCACCCCGGTGCCGATGGTCGTGACAAACATGCACAAATAATCGGTGCGGCCGGATTCGCGCGCCGCGACGTAATCGGCCAGGCACAGATGCGGCGCGTCGCTCTGGCGGCCAAAAGTAAACGACTGGAGCACCGTCTTGCCGTCCGGCGAATAGATCATGACCGTGCGATCGCCGTCGGACCCCGCGGGGAAAAACCTGTAAACGGCGTTGGCAGAAATGTCCGCGCGCGCAAGAATCTGCTGCTCGACTTCCTCGACCCGATCATGAAGTTCCCGCGCCTTCGAGTCGCCGGCCTCGAACGCCTCGACAAAGTTCTGAAACCCGAGATGCTTGGCGTACAGACTCTTGGGATTGATGTACTCGAAGATCTCGCCGAGATCGTAATTGCGGATCACATGAGTCTTCAGGTCGGGCGGTTTCGGAATCTCGACGTCCGGGCGCACTGATGAAGTGCGCGGCGCCGAGACCGCGCCCGCCTCGACGGCCTTTGGCGCGGTCTCGAGCATCTTCCTGGACTGCTCGGCAAGCACGTGCTTCAGCGATTCGCGCCGTTCGAAGTCCATTATCTGATTGGCGAGGTCGAGCCCATTCATCGCGTCGTTGGCGTATGCGACCAGACCTTCATACTCAGGTGCGATTTTCATCCGCGTGAACCGGTTCGACAGCGCCGCGCCGCCGACCAGGATCGGACAATCGATTCCCGCAGCCTTCAAGTCCTGCGCCGTCGCGACCATCATCTGCGCCGACTTCACGAGCAACCCCGACAGTCCGATCGCGTCGGGTCCGATGCTCACGGAAGGCCTTGATCAGTTCCTCGGGCGGCACCTTGATGCCGAGATTGACGACCCGGTAGCCGTTGTTGCTGAGAATGATCTCGACCAGGTTCTTGCCGATATCGTGGACGTCGCCCTTGACCGTCGCGAGAATAATCTTGCCCTTGGTCGCGCTTTCGGACTTCTCGCATGTGCGGTTCGAGGTGCGCGACGGCGGCCTTCATCGCCTCGGCCGACTGCAAGACTTCGGCGACAATCATCCGGTTGGCGTTGAACAGCCGCCCAACCTCGTCCATACCTTTCATCAACGGGCCGTTGATGATTTCGAGCGGTGCGCGGGTCGCCAGCGCCTCGTCGAGGTCCTCGAAAAGTCCGTCCTTCGAACCCTCGAGGATGTAGCGGGCGAGGCGATCGTCCAGCGGCATCGACTTGCGATCCTCGGGCGTCACGGTGCTTTTGCGCGCGCGAAAATACGCGGCAAATGCCGCGATTGGATCGTCGCCGCGCCACCAGATCAAATCCTCGGCGAGGTTGCGCTCCTGTTCGGGAATCGACGGATAGCGATGAAGTTTTTCGGAGTTGACGATCGCGAGGTCGAGACCCGCCTGCACGCAATGATAGAGCATCACCGAGTTCAGCACTTCGCGGCCCGCCTCCGGAAGGCCAAATGAGACGTTGGAGATGCCGAGGATCGTCTTGCAATGCGGCAGCGCCTGCTTAATCAGCCGAATGCCTTCGATCGTCTCGACGCCGGAGCCGATATAATTTTTGTCGCCGGTGCCGACCGGGAAAACCAGCGGATCGAAGATGATATCTTCGGGCTCGACGCCGTACTTTCCGGTCAGTAGCTCGAACGAGCGCTCCGCGATCTGCAGCTTGCGGGCGCGCGTAACGGCCTGCGCCTGCTGCTTGTCGTCGTCGATGCATCCGACCACAAGCGCGGCGCCGTAGCGGCGCGCCAGCGGCACGACTTGCTTGAAGCGCTCCTCGCCGTCTTCGAGATTGATCGAATTGATCAGCGACTTGCCCGGTGTGCGCTTGAGCGACTCTTCGATCACGCGATGATCGGTCGAATCGATCATCAGGGGCACTTTGACTTTTTTGACTTCGATTTCGAGAAAGCGCGTGACGTCCGCGAGCTCGTCGCGATCGGGATCCTGCAGGCATACATCGAGGATCTGGGCGCCGCGGCGCACCTGCACGCGTCCGACTTCGGCAGCTTCCTCGAACTTGCCGTCGGCGACGAGCCGCTTGAACTTGCGGCTGCCGAGCACGTTGGTGCGCTCGCCGACGATCACCGGCCGCGTGTCTTTCGTCGATGACCAGCGTCTCGATTCCAGAGACCACCGAGCGCCTGACGGTGGAGCGCGTTCGCGGGCGCTTGCCGGCTACAGCTTGAACCAGCAGCCGAATATGTTCCGGCGTCGTGCCGCAGCATCCGCCGACCAGATTGACCCATCCATTTTCGGCAAAGCGCGCAATTTTCCGCGCAAGCATCTCAGGCGTCTCGTTGTAATGCCCTTCTTCGTCCGGCAATCCCGCGTTGGGCACGCACGAGACAAAGAATTTCGAGATGCCGGAGAGGGTGCGCAAATGATCGGTCATGAAGTCAGGACCGGTGGCGCAGTTGAGGCCCATCCAGAGCAGGTTGCGATGCGCGAGCGAGGTGTAGAATGCCTCGATATCTTGCCCGCTCAGCAGAGTACCCATCGTCTCGATGGTTCCCGACACTGCGACCGCGGGCGCCAGCCCAAGTTTTTCGATCGCATCATCGATTCCGGCCAGGCCGGCTTTGCAGTTCAGCGTGTCGTTGACGGTTTCGAGCAGCAGGATGTCGGCGCCGCCTTCGATCAAACCTTCGGCCTGCACGCGGTAGCCGTTGCGCATCTGATCGAACGTGACGCCGCCGGTGACCGAGATGCTCTTGGTCGTCGGGCCCATCGAACCCGCCACGAATCGCGGCTGGTCCGCGGTGCTGAATCGGGCGGCTTCCTCGCGGGCTAGAATCGCAGCGAGGCGGTTGAGCTCGTGCGCGTCGTGTTCGAGGTCGTATTCGGCGAGCACGATGGGACTGGCCTGGAAACTCGCGGTCTCGATTATGTCGGCGCCCACTTCGAGAAACCCGTCGTGCATGCGGCGAATCAGGTCGGGCCGGGTGCGGACGACGTTCTCGTTGCAGCCCTCGTATCGCAAGCCACCGTAATCCGCGGCGCTCAGATTCTGCCCGAGCACGAAGGTGCCGAATGCGCCGTCCAGAACGAGGATTCGTTCGGCGAGCAACTCGTTCAGGAGCTTGATCCTGTGCGCATCGGTGGTCATTGTTGGATGCCCGCATAAGATGCGGGCGGTAACGAACTAAGTTATCCTAGCGATGCCAACCGCGCAATTTTGCCCGCTGCGCGCGCGTCCGCGCGGCGCAGGGGCCGCAAACGGCTTGTCTCGATGAGCACAAACTCGCAATCGCAAGCGCCCGGACGTCTCGTGCTGGTGACGGGCGGCGCGGGCTTTATCGGATCGCATCTCGTGGACGCGCTCGTCGCCGCGGGAATGCGAGTCCGAGTGATCGACAACTTCGCCACCGGCCGGCGCGAGTATGTGAACCGGGCGGCCGAGCTGGTCGAAGCCGATATCCGCGACGCGTCCTCGATCGCCGATGCCTTCGACGGTGTCGATACCGTGTTCCACGTCGCGGCGCTGCCGCGCATTCCGCTTTCGATCGCGAAGCCAGTCGAAACGCACATGACCAACGTGGTTGGAACGCTGAATGTGCTGATGGGAGCGCGCGATCGGAAAGTCCGGCGCGTGGTGTATTCGGGATCGTCGTCGGTGTACGGGGAGCAGGCGAAGATGCCGCTGGTCGAGACGATGACGCCGAATCCACTCAATCCGTACGCGCTGCAGAAGTATGTCGGCGAGCAGTACACGCGCATGTTTCACCGGTTGTTCGCGATGCAGACGATTACGCTTCGCTACTTCAGTGTGTACGGTCCGCGAATGCCTGACGAGGGATCCTACGTGCTGGCAATCGCGGCGTTCTTGAAGGCGCGGCGCGAGGGCCGCCCGCTCGAAATTCACGGCGACGGCGAACAGACGCGGGATTTTACGCACGTCAGCGACGTGGTGTCGGCCAACATGCTCGCGATGGACTGCGAAATCGCCGACGGGCGGGCGATAAACATCGGGCGCGGCGAGAACGTCAGCGTGAATCGGATCGCCGCGATGATCGGCGGACCGACAGTCCACCGCGAAGGGCGCGCCGGCGACATGCGCGATACGCTCGCGGATCGCGGCCAAGCCGAGCGGGTTCTTGGATGGCGTCCGCGCGTGTCGATCGAGGACGGGATCGCCGATTTGCTTTTTCAGGGGCCGTGACGCTTGGGGTGCTTGAGCCAGAGTGCTCGGCGACGTGACGCGACGGTGGTAAGCCTGTGCGGTGGGCCGGAGCGCCGACCGGCAATCCGCCCGGCGCCGTGCGCATGACGCGCGCGCGTTCAGTCGAACATCTTTTTCAGTGAATCCGCGCTACTCGAACATCAGCACGGTGCGCGCGACTTCTCCGGCCTTCATCGCGCGGAACGCCTCGTTCACGTCCTCCAGTTTGCCGCGGCGCGTGATCATGTCGTCGAGGTTGAGCCGCCCCTGCTGATAGAACTCGATGATGCGCGGCATGTCGATGCGGAAGCGGTTCGATCCCATGAAGCATCCCTGGATGCGCTTCTCGGACAGGAGCGAGGGCCCGGCCACTTCGACTTTCTGCCCGATCGGAATCATCCCGACAATCGTGGCGATACCACCGGCGACGAGCGATTGGTAAGCCTGCTCGGCTGCCAGCTTGAGCCCGATCGCTTCGAACGAGTAATCGACGCCGCCGCCAGTGAGCGAGCGAATCTGCTCGACGGGATTGCCCTTTGACGCATCGACGGCATGAGTCGCGCCGAGCTTTTTGGCGAGCTCGAGTTTGGCGGGAAACTTGTCCACCGCGATGATCATTCGCGCGCCCGCGATTCGCGCACCCTGGATGATCGCGAGGCCGACTCCGCCGGCGCCGAACACGGCGACCGTCGATCCCGGCGCAACTTTCGCGGTGTGCAGCGCGGCGCCGACGCCCGTTATCACGCCGCATCCGATCAGCGCGGCGCGATCGAGCGGCACGTCGTCGGAAATCTTCACCAGTGCATTTTCGTGCACCAGCATCTTTTCGGCGTATCCCGACAGGTCGGCGAACTGATTGACCAGCTTGCCGTTCTGCGAGAGGCGCGGCGGGTCGCCGGCAGCGCGTTGCGTGGCCGACTTGTTCGAGCAGAGGTTTGGATGCCCGGACATGCATTCCTCGCAGTAGCCGCAAAAGACGGACAGGCACCCGATCACGTGGTCACCGGGCTTGAGGTAGGAGACCTGCGAGCCGACTTGCTCGACGACGCCGGCGGCCTCGTGGCCGAGGATCGCGGGGGTCGGCCAAAAGTACAGCCCGTCCACGAAATGCAGATCGCTGTGGCATACGCCGCTGGCGACCGTGCGCACGACGACTTCGCGCGCTTTGGGTTCGTCGATATCGACCTGCTCGATCGTGAGTGGCTGATTGGGGCCGTGGAAGACGGCAGCTTTCATCTGGATTGCTCCTCTTTTCAGTGAATCCGCGCTAGTTGAACATCAACACAGTGCGCGCGACCTCTCCGGCCTTCATCGCGCGGAACGCCTCGTTGACGTCCTCCAGTTTGCCGCGGCGGCTGATCATATCGTCGAGATTGAGGCGGCCCTGCAAGTAGAAGTCGATGTAACGGGGCATGTCGATGCGGAAGCGGTTCGAGCCCATGCCGGAGCCTTGCAGCTTGCGCTCGGTCAGAAACATGTAGCCGTCCATTTCGACCTTCTGGCCGACGGGAATCATGCCGATCACGGTCGCGGTGCCGCCGGCCTTGAGCGCGTTGAACGCCTGCTCAGCGGCCTTCTTGAGTCCGATCGCTTCAAATGAGTAGTCGACTCCGCCGCCGGTCAGTTTTCTGATTTCATCGACGGGGTCGCTGTTCGACGCGTCGACGGTGTCGGTCGCACCCAGCCGCCTGGCCATCGCTAGCTTGCCTTCGAACATATCGACCGCGATTATTTTGCGTGCGCCCGCGATCCGCGCGCCCTGGATCGCGGCGAGTCCAACGCCGCCCGCGCCGAAGACCGCAACCGTCGAGCCGGGTTCGATCTTCGCGGTATTGAGCACCGCGCCGACGCCGGTGGTGACACCGCATCCGATCAACGCCGCGCGATCCAGCGGCACGTCCTCGCGAATTTTCACCACCGCATTCTCATGCAGCAGCATCTTCTCGCAGTAAGACGAGATGTCCAGGAACTGGTTGACAGGCTTGCCCTGCTGCGAGATGCGCGGCTTGTCCTGGGGGTTGCGCCGCGTGGCGGCCTTGTTCGAGCATCGATTCGGATGACCCGACATGCACTGCTCGCAGTTGCCGCAGAATACCGACAGGCAGCAGATCACGTGATCGCCCGGCTTGACGTAGGTTACCTGTTTGCCGACTTCTTCGATGATTCCGGCGGCTTCGTGGCCGAGCACCGCGGGCGCAGGGTGGGGGTAGAAGCCGTCGACGAAATGCAAGTCGCTATGGCATACGCCGCTGGCGACGGTCTTGATCAGGACTTCGCGGTCCTGCGGTTTGTCGAGTTCGACGTCCTCGATACTGAGGGGCAACTTGGGCCCGTGGAAAACGGCGGCTTTCATTTTGAGCGCTCCTTGAGTGTGGCGATAATATTGGCTGCACGCGCGGGCAACGAAAAACGTCCGGCGCCACGGAAACCCGGCGGAGATTACCTTACTACCACACTGACGGCGCATTTCCAGTGCGGGAATTCGCGGCGGAGATGATCGGACTACGGAAAGAGCACCGCCCCGGCCGTGCCCGCGAACGGAACGCGCTCAATCCGGGCCGCCGGTGAGTTCGCGCGGGCGTAGAGCACGGCCGTGTCGTCGCTATATACGAGCCGCCAATCGCGCTGGGATTCCATCAGCTTTACGGCCGGCGAGGCTCTCTTGACCAAGACGAAATCATGCGGATACGCCGCCAGCGTATGCGATCCGCCAGCCATGGCGTTGTCGAGTTCGAGGTAGTCCTGGACCACTGCGGGAGGATAGGCCAGGTCATAGCGGCTATCGATGAAGACTTTCATGTCGGGCGCGCCATGCCAGATGACGTACTGACCCCAGCCGTACTGCGCCAGCACGTTGCCCTTGAGCCCGTGATTTTTCATGAAGTTGACGGCATCGGCAGGATTGCCGGATGCGTCTATTCCGCGCGACAGCACGCCGCTGGTTCGCGCGAACACAATGGCGACGACCGCGATCAGGATTTCAAATGCTGGCCGGCCCGCACGCGGCATCTTTCGGGCGCTCGCAGCTTGTGCGGCAGGGACGCCACGCGCGCGCACGAGCAAGCCCAGGTGGTTCGCAAACACCGGAGCGATGGCGATCGCGGCAACCGGGATGTTGCGTTCGGCCGCGAAGGCTGCCGCGAGCATCACGGCGGCGACCGCGACCAGCGGCGCATCCGCACTTTTCGGTGTGAGAATCACCGATACGACTGCGGCGGCAAAAAAGAAAAGCACTACGAAGAAATACTTTTGCTCGACGCTCCCGCCTGGCGCAGTAGTCATAGCAGCTATCAGCGGTTTCCAATCAACAATCGCGTAATGCGTCATCGGGTTCAGGAGCGAGTGGATCAGCGTGTACCAGGTGTCGCGCGCGGGCGGGATCAGAAACGTGCACAAGGTAGATGCGGCAGCGGCAGCGGTAATCGCAATAATGCCGAGCCCGCGACGCGGACCGTGGCCCGAGAAGATGTCGGCCAGGATGGTCGTCGCTCCATAAACGCCCATCGCAACGAGGCCCATGAAAAATCCACCGTGTAAATTGCTCCATATCGCGATGAACGGAATCACAATCCATAGAGGTCCCGAACCGCGCCAGTTGTGACGGCTCAGTAGCGCGACAATTGCTGAGAGCGACAGGAAATCGAATAGCGTCGGCCGGAACTGCATCGCCGGCGCCAGGATCAGCGCCACCACGAGCAGAATTGCCGCCTGCACGATCGCTGGCGCGGCGGCTTCGGACTCAGCGACAGCAATAAAGCAGATAATGCCGGCCGTGCACGTGAACTTGAGCAGCTTCAAGCCGATTGGCCCGAACTTGTCGAACATCGCGGCCATCAGGACTTCGCTCAACCATTCATGACGCAGCCACGGGAAGCCCGGCGCCGAATACGAATAAGGATTGCCGCGCGGCAACGAGCCATGAGCGAGAAGCTCGCGGCCCCACAGAACGTGTCCCCATAGATCCGGATCGCTGAGCTGGCGTGCGTCCGCAATCACGATCGCGAACAGGATCAGTGCCGGGGAGTAGCGCAACAACGAGACGCGAGCGGGACCGGCGGTCAGCAGGCTCATCGCAATTTCACCTTCGCAGAACCGTTACGCCACGCAACCGCGCGACCACTCGCGGATATTCTTTTCTATATGACTGGGCTGCGCCCGGCGCGAGGTTCTGATCGCCTAGAATCAACACGGCAGCCGCTGATGCTGACGCGTCATGGCGGACGGCACGATTCAGGTGGTCAGGGGGAAGATAATATCGCAGCACTTCGATCGCATACGACGGAACAACGGTCATGACCTCGCCGGGTTTGAGCGCGGAATCGGCGGCCGCGATCGCTTCGCGATATTGCGCGTCGTGCGGCTTGCGATCGTACGAAACGATATGGCCGACGGAGAATGCGACTGCGAGCACGAGCGCGCCGATGCGGACGAGATCGCCGGGCAACTCGAATATCCCCAACGCGACGAGGATGAAAAACGGAACGAAGCACGACAGCGCGTAACGCTCGACGAACACCGGCGCAATCGTGTACGACGCGGCCACCATCATCAGCGGTGGCGCCCACATCCAGAGGAGCGCGAAGCCGACGGCGTCGCGCGCGCCGCGGCGCCATCCGCGGACCACACCCCAAATCGCAAGCGCCGCGAGGATTGGGAACGCCAAGCTGCCGGTTGCTTTATTGAATAGCGCGAAGGGTGCGTATAGGGCCGGCGGCTTGCGCCATCCGCCGACATTCCCGGCCGAAGCCGCGTGCAGAGAAGAAAAAAGCTTCGGTACGAGAATCAATCCTGCCGCCGCGAGCGCAGCCGCGAGCGCCCACCCGCGCCGCGCGTTCGCATTATCCGGCCGCCATCCCGCGCGCGCGACTACATTCAGCAGCCACAGGCCTTCGGTCGCGGGCACCAGCACCGCCGCGAAGTTCGAGGCGATCGCAATTGCCGTCAGAACCACGACCGCCGCGTAGTTAACGAGGCCGCCGACCCGGAGCGCGCGGAGGAACATCGCCACTTGCGCGAGAATCGCGGCGAGCATCAGCGGATACATCCGCGCCTCGCGCGAGTACTTGATCGTGACGAGGTTCACCGCAAAGACCAGCGCGGCGAGGCCCGCAATTATCCTGACGTCATCGCTGGTCAGCGCCGATTCTTTTTCCGAACCGGGCGCGAACAGTTCCCAGCTGACAAGATAAACCAGCAGTATCGACACGACGCCGAAGGCCGCCGACATCGCGCGCATCGCGGCCACGCTCGATCCGAAAAGCGCGATCCATCCATGCAGCATCAAGTCATGTATCGGCAGCTCGCCCGGATTGAGCGCTGGTTGGCGTGCGATCACTTCGGCGGCGGTCGGCGCGGAGGCGCCCGCCCATGACGCGCCCTCGTCGGGCGACATCTTGAGCGCGCTGAGATTGGCGAAGCGGATCGCGCCGCCCCCGGCGAGAGCAACGATGAGCAGGATGAGACTTAGCGCACGGGCCGAAACGATCGGGCGGGGTATCGTTTGATCGTGCGGACGATCGCGTGCTTGATCGCGCTGGTCGGCTTTGGATGCGGCCGTCAGAGACCCTTCCTTAACTGCGGCGCCGGACGAAAGCCTACCGTGCGAGCCGCCGGAATGGTCATTGGCGCGTTCGTGCGTGGATTGAAGCCGGCGCGCGCGCGGCGCCGACGCACGGAAAAAGTGCCGAAGCCGGGCACCCAGAAGCGCTTGTCCTTGCGAATCGAGCGCGCAATTTGTTCGAATGCGAGGTCCAGGGTAGTGGCGACCAGCTTTTTGGGCTGATCGGTGGACCGGGCGATCGTATCAATCAATTCCGCTTTGGTCATCGACAAGGACCTCCACAAATTCCTATAGCCGAAGTGCGCGCGGAGCCATAGCCGCAGGCGGTTCGATTTGATGGCGCTCGATCCACCCGTCGATTGCCGCCAGCGCACGCGTACCCATCTCGATTTTCTTCTCACGGCCTCGCGCACGGATCTTCAAATCAGGCATCAGGCCGTAGTTCGCGTTCATAGGCTGGAAGTCGCGCCGCGCGGTATCAGTGATATACGCGACCAGCGATCCGAGTGCGGTCTCGGGCGGTGGAACGATCAAGTCGCGATTCGTAAGCAGGTTCGCGGCGTTGATTCCCGCCAGCAATCCCGCGGCTGCGGACTCAACGTAGCCTTCGACCCCGACCATCTGGCCGGCCAAAAACAAATCGTCGCGCGTCTTGAGCTGGAGTGTGGGACGCAGCAGGCGCGGGGAGTCGACAAACGTATTGCGATGGATCGAGCCGAGGCGCACGAACTCCGCCTTTTCCAGTCCGGGTATCATTCGCAGCACGCGGCGCTGCTCCGGATACGTCATCTTGGTCTGGAATCCGACCATATTGTACAGGCGGCCGGCGGCGTCGTCCTGTCGAAGCTGCACGACCGCAAACGGCCGGCGCCCGCCGCGTGGCTCTGCGAGCCCGACTGGACGCATCGGACCGAACGCGAGCGTCATCGGGCCGCGGCGCGCCATTTCTTCAATCGGCATGCATCCTTCGAAATAAATCGGCTTCTCGAATGGGTGCAGTTCGAGTTTTTCAGCCGCTACGACAGCCGCTACGAAGGCGTCGTACTGAATATCGGTCATCGGACAATTGATGTAATCATCGCCGCCCTTGCCGTAGCGCGAAGCCTTGAACGCCGCGTCCATGTCGATCGAATCGGCGGCGACGATTGGCGCGATCGCGTCGTAGAAATACAAGTTGCGCGGACCGATCAGGCGATTCAGCGCCTCGCCGAGCGCCGGGCTGGTTAGAGGACCGGTGGCGAGAATGGTCAGACCGGCGGGTATATCCGATGCCTCGGCGCGTGAAATCTCCACCATCGGATGCTGCTCGAGGGCCGCGGTGATGGCGCGCGAGAAATCATTGCGATCGACAGCGAGCGCGGAACCCGCCGGCACCCGCGCGCGATCCGCTGCCGCAATCACCAGCGAGCCAAGCCGGCGCATCTCTTGTTTAAGCACGCCGACCGCCGTCTCCATCGAATCGTTGCGGAGCGAATTCGAGCACACCAGCTCCGCAAAATCCGCCGTTCGATGAGCTTCGGTCATTTTGACCGGCCGCATCTCGACCAGCCGCACCGCAATACCCCTGCGCGCGAGCTGGTAAGCAGCCTCGCTACCCGCGAGTCCCGCTCCGACAACGGTTACCTGGCTTTCACTTCATCGGGAATTGCCGGAAGAACAGGAGTCTGGATGCGGCGAGCCGCGATCGTGGTGTTTTTCTGAGCCATCGAATGGGGCCGAAAAGAGCAATTTATACCATTAGTTGTGGTTTTGGGACGGCTGGCCTCTAGGGCTAGCTTTGTTCCGTCAAAAATAATTTTAGCCGAAAGCGGAGGCCGCCCGGTTTTGGGCGAGCCGGGCGAGCGCGGGACATCCTGGCGGTTGACCATAGCGTATGTGTAGCACGCCGAATCCGGTGGGGGCAGGCTGAACTAGGACATCGGCGAACGAAGGAAGAATCACCTGCGCGGTGGGCGGCAGGGGCTGACCCCTGCACCCAGTAGTCAGAAGACGCGAAAATCTGCGCAGCGCATCTTTTCGCGACTACGCGAGGGAAGAGACCGCGCGCGACAACGGAGCACGGCGTCAATACTGAGTGCAGGGCTCAGCCCTGCCCGTTGTCGCGCGCGGCCCCTGCCAACGGCTTAATACTGCGCTGCCGTCGCCACGGCCAGGGCGGTGCCGGTTTTTCGACGGTGGTGTAAACCGGCGCGGATCGATCGAAGCTGGCGGCGATCTTCGCGATAGGATCAGCGATCACCGGTGATGTTCGCTCGCCTTTAATTGAACTGGAATGGGAAATTGGGTACAGCTGCAGAGTCGGCTGTTCGTCTAAAGCAGGTGTACTGAACGCATGTGCGCTAAGCTCGCTAGGGACGGAGGTCTGAGTGCCTTGCTTCTTTCAGCGGCTCTCCTCGTTCAAGGATGCCTTATTCCTTTCCCCAGGACCGTCACCTATCTGGCACCAAACCCTACTGGCGGCGTTCCCTTTGTCTCTCGTGACCGTTCAGCCGACCAGTCTGCGTCGCCAGTTAACAGTCTCGAAAATCTCTGTCGTCCGAATGAAGGGCCATGGTCGCGGACCACCAGTTGCTTTACCGTGGATGGGGCCGGGTTCATTTTCAATAGCCCCCACGTTGATCCGTGTCACAATGCACGTTTCAGCAACCCGCCGCGCCCCGCAAACGCAACCTGCCCAATGATTTTCGATGTCTATGTGGAGGGTGTTGACACTTTCGACCGCGCAACTGGCGCACTTCAGGGAAATGGCCGGCAGGCATCCGTCAAACCCAAGGTCGAACAATCCAAATCCATGAAAGGAACGGAGCTCCGATTTTCCTTCGAGTGGCCGTATGATCCGGGTGGCCGGTACGAGTTCGAAGTCAGCGGCATCATGAGACATGGCCACGAACTGCAAGTGCCGCCGGTCAAGTTCGAACCTTACAGCGAGCAGTTCTGGGACATGTGAAATTAGCGGGCGCCGCTACGAATCCGACATGGTGAGGCAGCGAAACGGAGGGCCTACGCGGGAGGCGTCGAGGCTGGCGCAGGCGCGGGCTGCTCGGCGGCGGCGGGGGCCTTGTAGCCGCATTCCTTGTTGGCGCATTGCCAGGTGATGCCGGTGCGCTTCAAGTTCTTCTCGACCATGTAGTTCGCGCCGCAAGACGGGCATGGATGCGGGACGACTTTGTCCCAGGCTGCGAATTTACATTTTGGATAGCGGCCGCATCCGTAGAAAATTTTTCCGCGCCGGCTGCGACGCTCGAGGATTTCGCCTTCCTTGCACTCCGGACACGCGACCCCGGTTTTGACCGGCGCCGCCGACTGCAGGCGCTTGATTCCGTCGCATTCCGGATACCCGGAGCATCCCAGGAATTCGCCAAAGCGTGAGCGGCGCTTGACCATCGGCTTGCCGCACTTCTCGCAGACCTCGTCGGTGGGCACGGGCGCCGACGGAGCCTTGAGCGTGATATTGCCCTGGTCGTCGCGCGCGAATCTCTCCGGTGTTGGTGCATTTGGGGTAGTTCGAGCAGGCGAGGAACTCGCCGTTGCGCCCCCATTTGATCACCATGTCTCCGCCGTCGAGCTTCGCATTTGAGCCCGGTGGGCAGGCCCTTGCGCTTGACCTCGGGCATCTTCTTCTTCGCCTCGGCAAGGTCCTTCGCGAACGGGCCGTAAAAGCGCCTGAGCGTCTTCACCCAGTTCTCGGCGCCCTCTTCCACCTTGTCGAGATCCTCTTCGAACTGCGCGGTGAAGCCGGATTCCAGAATGTCGGGAAACGCCTTGACCAGCATGTCGTTGACGACCCGCCCGAGCGACGTCGGACGCATCCGCTTGCTCTCGTCTTCTTCGACGTACTCGACCTTCAGGATGCTCGTCATGATTGCGGCGTACGTCGAAGGACGCCCTATGCCCTGCTCTTCGAGCTCCTTGATGAGCGTGGCCTGCGTGAAGCGCGGCGGCGGCTGCGTGAAATGCTGCTCCGGGTCCAGCCCCAGCAATTTGAGCGTCTCGCCTTCCGTGAGCAGCGGCAAGGCGCCTTCTTCGTCATCGCCCGGCGTATCGTCCTGGCCCTCGATATACACGCGCATGAAGCCGTCGAACTTCATCACTTGCCCGGTCGCGCGGAAGATGGCGTCGGCCGATTCGATGTCCACGGTCGTGCGGTCGTACACCGCCGGCGTCATCTGGCTCGAGACGAAGCGATTGTAAATCAGCGTGTAGAGCGCGAGCGCATCCTTGTCGAGGTAGCGGGCGATCGACTCGGGATCGCGCTCGACGGCAGTCGGGCGAATAGCTTCGTGCGCGCCCTGCGCCTGCTTGCCGGATCGATAAAAGTTCGGCCGGTCGGGAACGTACTCTTTGCCATAGCGCGAGCCGATATGGTTGCGGACGGACTCGAGCGCCTGGTCGGAAACGCGCGGCGAGTCGGTGCGCATATAAGTGATAAGCCCGACCGCGCCCTGCTCGCCAAGCTCGATACCCTCGTACAGCTTCTGCGCGATCTGCATCGTGCGCCGCGGCTGAAAGTAGAGCTTGCGCGAGGCCTCCTGCTGGAGCCGCGAAGTGATGAACGGGGGCGTCGGACTGCGGCGCACTTCCTTGCGCTCGACACTTCTTGACTTTGAAGGGCGCAGCCTCGACGGCCGCCATGATCGCGCGGGCCTCGGCCTCGGGCAGCTTGTAGGATTTGTTGTCGATGCGGTCGTCTTTGTAGCTGTAGAGCCGCGCCTTGAACGGCGGAGGATTCTTGCCTGTAAGGCGGGCGTCGAGCGTCCAGTACTCTTCGGCGCGGAATGCCTCGCGCTCGCGTTCGCGATCCACGATTATCCGCAGCGCAACCGATTGCACGCGCCCGGCGCTGATTCCGCGCTTGACCTTGTCCCACAGCAGCGGACTTATCTTGTATCCAACCAGCCGGTCGAGCACCCGGCGCGCCTGGTACGCATCGAACAGGTTGTGATCGAGGTCCGGGGGATTGGCGACCGCCTCCTTGACCGCGGCCAGGCGTGATTTCATGGAGCAGTACGCGACGGACGTTGGACTTGGTCTTGCCGAGATGATCGGCGATATGCCACGCAATCGCCTCGCCTTCGCGGTCGGGGTCGCTGGCGAGGTAGATGTTATCCTTGCCCTTGGCGGCGCTCTTGATCTCGCCGATTACTTTCTCTTTGCCCTTGATTACGACGTAGTCGGGGGTGAAATCGTGCTCGACATCAACCCCCAGCTTGCTCTTGGGCAGGTCCACCACATGGCCGACCGACGGCATGACCTGGTAGTCGCTACCGAGGTAACGCTTGATCGTTTTCGCCTTTGCGGGCGATTCGACGATTACGAGATTTTTTGCCACCGGCTTAGGCGCCTCCAGCTCCCGTTCCCACCTTTCCCACTGACGCACGCTTCGTGCGAGGGGCCAATCCCCCCGACGCTACGCTGCAGGAGTTACACCCTGCCAGACTTATGCAAGCGAGAAAAGCTTGCCCGGATGCTGGGTAACGCGACCCTCCAGTTCCAGTTCCAGCAATAACCTAAGCACGGTTTGGGCATTTAGTCCGGAGGACTCGATTATCGAATCAACATGGAGCCTTTCGGATTCTTTTAGATTCTCTAAGATTGTCGTAGCAGCGTCGGTCGCCATTTCGACAGTCTTGGCGCCTTCCGCCGAGCCTGCAATGGGAGGGACTTCAGCTTTCGTGTCGGACATTGCCGGCATCGGGGCCCGTTCCGTCGGCTCCTTGGGCAGGATTCTCTCTGTGGCCAGCGGTTTGGCCATCTGCGGCGCCAGCTCCTCGATCACATCCTCGACGCATTCGACCAGCTTTGCGCCCTGCTTCAGCAGGCGGTTGCTGCCGCGCGTTTTGCCGGAAAGCGGGCTGCCGGGAACGGCGAACACTTGGCGATCCTGTTCCAGCGCCATCCGCGCCGTGATCAGCGAGCCGCTCTTTTCAGCCGCCTCGACGATTACGACGCCCAGGCATAGACCCGACAGGATGCGGTTGCGAGTCGGAAAGTTTTCCGCCAGCGGCTGCATCCCAATCGGGAGTTCACTGATGAGGGCGCCGCCGCCCGCGAGCATCGCGTCGGCCAGCTTGCGATGCTCGGCGGGATAGATGATGTCGACGCCGCATCCCATCACGGCGAGCGTTTTGCCGTGCGCGTCGAGCGCTCCCTGATGCGCCTCGCCGTCGATTCCACGCGCCAGGCCGCTCACGACGCTGAAGCCCTTGGCGGCCAGCTCGAGGCCGAGCCTCTGCGCCATCCGCCGCCCGATATCGCTGGCTGCGCGAGCGCCGACGACTGCGATGCAGTTGGTGTCGGCCAGGTCGGCTGTGCCGCGCACGAACAGGAACGGCGGCGGGTCGGGGATTTGGCGCAAATTTGGTGGATAGTCGGCGTCAGTCCATTTGACGAGGCGCGCGCCGATGTTCGGCAGCTCGCACAGCTCTTTCTCGAGCGGTTCGAAGTCGCAAAACTCCGCGATATTGCGCGCGGTGTTGCGCGCCACCCCGGCGGCCGCGATCTCGTCGGAACTGAGTTGGAATATTTTCTCGGGCGAGCCGAACTTTTCGATCAGCAGCTTGCAGGTTCGCGGACCGACTCCGTGAGCCCGTCTCAATGCGAGCCAATAAACGTCTGGTGACGGCATCGCGCACCACCCGCGACAATCGCGGCTCCCTCTCGATGGACATCCCGCAAATTTCGCGCTGTGATATTAAGTAAGTTGTTCTTAACGCCGAAGATTCGCAACCCGATCATGGGCGCGGCGTATTCCGAGCAACGGTCGCGTGCGGCGTCGCGGGCGCGTTTTATGTGCGAAAGGGATCGCATAATTTACGCACAACCGTCTCGTTTGCTACTATTACGCATTAGCCGTCGTATCTTTGACGGTTGACGGAGGACGAGATATTGGGCGCTATATCAGCTGGAACGATGGATTTCTCTGGAATGTCCGCGACGGAGAAGCAGATTCTCATCTTTAGCTTCTACCGCGACGCCGAATTGCGCGGCGCGCGTTTACTCTTCAATCTCCTGGGACACATGAAAAAAGGCGAGTCGCTGCTCAAGATGAATGCTCATCTCGCGGATGAAACGCGCCATGCCTATTTATGGACCAAGCGAATCGCGGATCTGGGCGGCGCTCCGGTCCTTATCGACGACGGCTACCAGCGCCGGCTCGGGCTTCGCACCGGCGTGCCCAAAACGATTATCGATCTGCTCGCATTGACGGTCGTGGTCGAGGAGCGCGCGCAAAGCCGCTACAACGCGCATATCGCGCTGCCCAACGTCGATCCGGAGACGATGGAAGTCCTAAAGTCCGTCATGAAAGACGAACCGTGGCATCTGTCGTGGATCGAAAAGGAGATGCACGAAATTGCCAGAGAGCAGGGCAACGAAGAGCAGGCGGAAAAGGCGCTCGAGCGCTACCGGAAGATCGATCGCGAAGTTTACGCCACCCTCGCCGCCGACGAGGCCGAGCTGATGCGTTCCTAGCAGGGTCCCCTGCGGCCCCGTCGCTTCTCTTTACGATCGAGCTACGCGCCGGAAACCGTCGGGGTTGCGCCGCCGCCTTGGTATGCCAATCGCGACAGGTAGCGGGCGGGGAAGCGCTTGTTGAAGATGAACCCGCAAATCAACAATACCGCCGGCAACACAAGTCCGAGTACTACCTTGCCGAAGGTGCCGCCGACGATGACACCTATAACAGCGATGCCGACGTTGACCGTCATTAGTCCGCACCAGGAAAGAGTCATCACCAGGTTGAGCCGGACGAAAACCGGATGATCCCAAAACTCGGGCGGCTCGTTTTCGCGGGCGTACGCGGCGGTGAACGGATGGCCGATCAGAACCGAACTCCACGCGGCAACGGCGAAGCACGACCAGATGACGACCATGTTGTAGGCCGGAAACACGGCCCAGCGCAGGACTATCATCAGGACTGAGCCGATCACGAACACGATCAACGTGGTCCAGTCCATCAGTTTGATCGAGATGCCCCGGCGCAGCCGCACGGCCAGAAATACCAGACAGAGGATTAACCCGCCGCCGGTCGCCACGCGCCAGTGATTGGCGCCGGAAGCAAAGCCATAGAGGACAAAGGGCAGGAACGCCAGCAGGCCGATTGCCGCGCCCGAAAGTCTTTTCTGTTCCGCCACGGGCACGTCCTCCCTTACTGACAATTCCGCGCGCGAAAAGTTTACGCGGTCCGCGCCAGCCCTTCCGTGCGGCGTGCGGTGAGCGCGGCATTCAGTTCCAGGCGCATCGCCTCGGCGTAGGCGGCGGCCGCCTCGACGGGCTTGGCGCCGTCCTTTTTCTGATACGCGTACATCAGGCTTCGGCTCGCATTGACGACGAATCCGGTTCCGTCCGCGCGCGGACGAGCTGCTAACCAAAGAAAATCGTCCGCACGAAATTAAGATCTACGGAGGCCTGATTGCCTCAACAAAGCTCCCTGCTCCGGCGTAGATTGTACCGTCCCTGCCAAGAGCCAACGCATGAACCGGCATCTTTCCCCAGTCTCCGCCGGTCCAGAATCTCCATTTTGAGCGCGCCGGTGTCAGGATCGAGCGCATAAACGTGCCCGTTGTAGGACCCGGCGTAGATCGTGCCTGTTCGGTCCCTTCATCACAGCGGATACCGCTCCCCTTACGTTGAACGACCACTTGGTGGAACCGCTTTGTGGATCGAGCGCAACGACCCGGTACGTTGGAGCGCCCGGCGGCGGGGGGACGTACTTGATCACGCCGGTTATGGGGTCGCGAACCTTGTACTCATAGCGTGACCCGAAGTAGATGTTGCCGTCGTTCCCCACAACGATACGGGCGGCACTGACGCTCGCGCGGGATTTCCACTTGAGCACTCCGTCGGGATCAAACGCGCAAATCCCGTTGTACTGGACATAAATCGTGTCGTCATCTCCCACCGCCAGCACAAGGCCAGGGAACTTGGTCCTGGGCTGGCCGCTGTTGGGATCGAGCGCGAACGAATAGGCGTAGATAGCACCGTCTCGCCCCACCGCCACAACGCCCCCCCCGTCCAGGACTTTCCACTGAGCACCCCGTCGGGAGCCAGCGCGTAAAGTCGTTCGTCCGCCGACTCGGCATAGATGGTGCCGTCATTCCCCACCGCCAACTCATAGACGCCGTAGTTACGGGAGTTTCCCACAGCAACCTGACGCCGCAGCGTGCCGTCGGGAGCAAGCACGTAAATGATGGCACCGGTCCACGTCCCGGTGTAGATAGCGCCGTCGCGTCCCAGCGCCAGCCCAACTACCCATTCGTTCGTTGCGAACTTCCACAGAAGCTTGGGCCGGTTGCCAGCCTCGGCGAGCCGGCCGACCCCGCAGACTGCGGCGAGTAAAAGCAAAATCCCACCGAGAGCCGAAGCACGACTCCTCAAATTGCTCACCCAAACCACAGGTCACCCGACGCCAACCCGGTTAACCAAA